>NZ_JBHXMZ010000001.1:0-24641 GCF_042719915.1 Nocardia sp. NPDC058499
TTGCGTCCAGCCATGGTCCCTATCGTCCCTTCTGGCCCTCACCAGGGCCAACGAGACTCTAATTCCGGCTGGTCGCATCCATGGGGAGCGGGTCAGTATCGGCGGCATGCACATTGATGATTCTCGCGTCATAAAGGCACTGACGAGCAGCCATCACCTGTCGGTGGGTGAACTCGCCCAAGCGACCGGTCTCGCAGCACGACGTGTCCGAACCGCGGTGCGATGGCTCCACTACTGCGGACTCCTCGCTCGTCCCTCTGCTGGAACGCGCCCGCACACCTGGACACTGAGCCAGCGAGGAAGCTCCTATGCCCAGTCACCCCGTGGTCGCATTGTCCTCGACGTTCCGGCGACTGCACGGGGACGCCGCTGATGCTGGATGCCTCACTACTCGACCAAATCGCCTGCGCCAACGCCACATGGGCTTCGTCCAGCATCACCGCCGCCCACTCAGCGATGCAGGTGCACCTGGACTGCCTCGTCGGCGAGTGTCCGGCCAAGACCGCCGCGCACCGGACTTTGACCGATGCCGGTGTAATGGTGCCGGATTCAGGACGAAGACCGAACAGTACTTAATTCCTCTTCGCTATCAGCTCTTGATCAGCGAATTCAATCGGATGAATAGCTGTTCCGCTCGCTCAAGGGTCGCGTCACTCAACTTCGGAATGAATTTATTCTGCTCGCGCAGTAGGAGTGCAGCTGGCTTGTAGTGGCTATTCTTTCCGCGCGCGATTCCACTTCGCTGGAAGTAGCCCTCTACCCGCTTCGCGATGCGCGGAGAGTCCCCCGTCAGGTCTGCCAAGGCGATCGGCTTTGACAAGTCTGGCTTGAATGCCTGATTCACGAGTTGGAGATAAAAATCCGGCTCGAACAAGTCCTCGATATCGGCATCCTTCGCGACTGTGAATTCGCTGATCTCAACCAACCCATTACTTGCCAGACGACCGTTATCGCGGAGCCGCTTCACGGCTTGTGTATCCTGCGTGCTGGAGTCGATAAGTACGGCAATATTGAGCTGATTAGCCCCCAGAAGTGTCGCGAAAGTTGACAACTTCCCGGAGCCGCCGATTGGTGTCTTGACCCATCGAGGATCGAGACCAGTTCGCCCCGACGCTTCGACTGCATCACTGAGGACATCGAGATAGATCATGTCGCTTGGTCCTTCGACTAGGAGCGTATCCTCGCCGACGAACATCGTTTGCGTCAATTCTATTCCCATTGCCGCCAGAAGCGGGAAGGCAGTGTCAGCATCGGCTTTCAGCACTTCCGCTGAAACCTTCGTGCCGACTTCATCCTGATCCACCACCGTCCTCACACGGTGCAGTTTTTTAGGTGACACCATGAACGGCGAATGGGTCGTGTACAGAACCTGATGCTTTGGTGCGAGCCGATTATCGATCAGATCTAGCAGATCCTCTTGCGCACGACCGTGCAGGGACAGTCCGGGCTCATCCAGCAGCAAGATCAGATCAGTGTCCCCGGCAACCTCCAGCTTGTTAAAGTACGCCAAGAAGCTGAAGAACCAGACGAAGCCGCGAGAGCGATCATCGAATGGAACTGAAACACTGTGACGCTGGTTCCACACTCGAATCTGAAGAATCGGTCCGTTGTTGTACGGCGCAGCCGCACCGTCCTCCACCGGAAGGATGTTCAACCGAACAGCGAGATCCGTGTTCTGTGACCAGTACTTGAAGACCTCCTTTGAGATTATGTTTCCGCTTCTCTCCAGTTCGCGTATCAGACGCTCGTGGCGGTCGGTCTTTTTAAAGTCCTCCGGCTTCACTCCAGCCATGTCCAGCAGGCTGACGAGTGCCATTTCTCCCCGGTTGAGCTCATCAGCTTCACGACGTGCAACCAGGTCGGGGATAGACACCTTTCCTGGCATGATGTCGTAGTCGCCAAAGTAGACGAACGTCGGCATCATTGGCGACGCATATTCGTCGATAAGATGATAGCCGAGACTCTGGTTCCGCCATCCACGGATCTTGTCGGCGAGCGCTACTGCCGCTGATGGTGGCTCATCTAACTCATCCAGTGCGGCGAGTAGATCAGCAATGGTGCCTGTCGGTCCCACTATGGCTTCGGCAGTCGGTGAGAGATCGAGGCCAGACTTTAGATGCGCAACGGCAACCGATTCATCATAGCTGTGAGTGTATGTCTTACTGGAATTTGGATAGTTCAGTGTGACCGTGAATTCTGGACTGTGCAAGAACCCGCTGCCAAGCTCATGCTCAATCTGTTCGACCTCGTGCGGTTGATATCGAAAACGAGCCGACACAACTGCCAGCTTCTCCCCCTCCTCATCCCGCGGATCGGAAAGGTTAGCAGGAAAATCGATCACCTCGTCTAAGGCAAGCTTCTCGACTGGTTTTAGCCGATAGAGCGCCTGTAGGACATTTGTCTTGCCGGATTCGTTCTTTCCGACCAGGCATGTCACGTCCGGCTCGATGACGAACCGCTCCGAGTCCTCGATCGAGCGGTAGTAGGTCACCTGGGTGTCGACCAGCTGCAACGCTTCTCCTTGAGAGATCTTCCGGCTGAGACTTGCGTCCCGGCGAGAGGTGGTCACGATGGTAGTGCGGTTAAATCCTGTTGCTCTGCCGTTGCTCGTAGCATCGGTTTCGGATCTGCCGTGAAGGGTACTCGGACACACCGACAGTCCTCTCGTACATGTCGCGCTTGAACACCCCCCGCGTTACGTCTGCCCTATACGCAGACGGCATTATGCTCAAAGCATCGCTATCGCGTCGACGGACGCATCTCCACTCCGCTGCCTGTCAACGCCTTCCAGACGCTGCCTTTCGCTTTGCCGAGCTTGGCTGCGATGGTCTTGATGGAGTCGCCTGCACGGTAGAGGTCCACGGCTTGGTCGATCTCGTCGGTGGTCATGGACTGGAAGCGGGTCTCGATGCCGTGATCCTGGAGGATCTTCATCAGACTGCCCTTGGACAGGTCGTACTGAATCTCCCCGGGTTCCGTGCGCACCCGGGGAGATTCAGTCAGCAGGGTTGTTGATCCTGCGGACGGATGTCGGCTGTGCCTTGGATCGTCGGCAGTTCACGACCGCGGGTGTTGGGCTGGTCGGTGGCCGACCATGTGCGCATCCCAGTTGATCATCGATAGCCTCGACGAGGCGCGGCCGCCTCCATCTACTCCGCCAAGAGCCTGATTTCCCGCCGGATCGGCGACGACGGGTGTGGGCGGGTGGGATCCCGTGGACACGGCTGCCCCGGCCAGGCCCACTGCCATCTGGGGTCATGCAGGTGACAATCCACAGATGCCGCTGTGGTCGAGGAGATCGCAGTGCGCCGGCTTGGAGGCGAGCGGGGCAGGCGCCCGCCTGCGGCTCGCTCGCGGGTCGCGTGATCGTGCCGGGAGTTGACATATAAGCCGGGCCTGAAGGTGCAGCTCGTCAGGACAATCCGACCTGTTCGACTCCAAATACCGTGGTGACCAGCCCATATCAGGTCCGGAGCGCGCAGTGGAACTCATCCCGAAGTTCCGGCGGCAGAGGAATTGGGGGCAAGTGTGACCGGCCGCCCGCTGATAGCTTTCCGCCTGGATATCCGGCGGGTGATTTCCAGGCGAGGACGGGCTGTAAATGAGCGACGAAGGTACCCCACCGCATCCGGATTTGGTGGAGCGACTGGTGCGGTATTTCGGTGTGGTGACGGACACACGGCTGCGACCGGACGACGACTACTTCGGTATGGGTCTGGTGAATTCGCTTCGAGCACTGGAGATCGTCGCCTATCTCGAGCGTACTTTCGACATCGAGATCGATATCGACGACCTGGATCTGGACAATTTCCGGACGGCTCGGCGGACGGCCGCCTTCGTCACCCGCAAATGTGGTCCCAACGCCGACCTGGGGGCGGACAGGTGAGCCGGCTGGAGCCTCTACTTCGCCGCGCCGCCGAGGGTGCGGCCGAATGGGACCTTACCGGGATGCCGCGTGAAATGGTCGGCGCCGCAGCAGAAGCGGGCGTGCTCGGGATGGATCGGCCGGTGCGTTACGGCGGTCGCGGCGCGGATGCGTCGGCAACCGGCCGCACGGCCGCCGAATTGGGCGCGGTGTGCACGTCGCTGCGTTCGTTGTTCACGGTGCAGGGCATGGTCGCTGCGACGATAGATCGCTGGGGCGCCCCGGGGCAGCGTGCGCACTGGTTGCCCGGGTTGACCGGTGGTGAGCTGGTCGCGGCTCTCGCGGCGACGGAAGCCGGGGCCGGCAGCGACCTTTCGGGGATCACCACCCGCTTCACGGGTACCGGGCCCGAGCGACGTGTGTCCGGCCGCAAGCTATGGGTCACTTTCGGGGCGCTGGCTGATGTGGTGCTGGTGGTGGGGCGATCCGACGAGGGCCCGGTCGCCGCACTGGTGGAGCGGGATCAGCCCGGCGTGCAGGTGGAACCGGTGACCGATCAGCTGGGCATGCGGGGCGCGCGCCTCGCGCACCTGTCCTTCGATGCGGCACGGGTGCCCGCCGGGAACATCCTCGGCCGGGCGGGTTTCGGCTTGTCGCATGTGCTGGGAACCGCACTCGACCACGGCAGGTACACGATCGCATGGGGCTGCACCGGAATGGCGCGGGCGTGCCTGAGCGATGCCGCAACGCATGCGCACGACCGGGTCCAGGGCGATATCCGGCTCGCCGACCACCAATCGGTACGTGCCGCGCTCGGACGCAGCTGGGTGGACGTGGCGGGCGCGGAGGCGCTGTGCCTCCGCGCGGCCGGTGACCGCGACGACCGTGAGCCGACCGCGTACCTCACCACCATCGCCGCGAAATACGCGGCAGCCCGGGCAGCGTGCGCGGCGAGCGAGCGCGCGGTGCAGATACTGGGTGCCGCGGGCTGTGCCCCCGGGAGCCGGGCCGGCCGCTTCTACCGCGACGCCAAGGTCATGCAGATCATCGAGGGCGCGCGTGAGATCGCCGAACAGGATCTCGGCGAGTTCGTGCTGCGGTCCGTCGGCGAATCTCGCGCCGCGGCGGCCCTGGTGGCGGAGAGTTGACGGCGAAATTCATGATCTCTCTAGGACCGGTCTCGACCGCTTTTCCCGAATCCACCGTCGCGATAGCCGATCTCGCCGAGCTTTCGGAGCTACCGCCCGCTCGTCGCGCGCACGCGCTGTCGCTCGGCATCACCTCTGTGCGCTGCGCCGGCGACGCCGCCGAACACGACCTCGCCGCCCAGGCGGCCCGCGGGGCGATCGACCGCGCGGGGCTGGCGGCGAGCGAACTCGACGCACTGCTGGTGGTCGGTGGGCGTGCACCGCGCTATCTGCTCGCCTCCGAGGCCACGCGCCTGCAGCAGCGCCTCGGCGCGGATCGCGCGTTCGTCGCCGGGATCGGCGAGCTCGGATGCGTGTCGATCTCGGCCGCGTTCACCCTCGCGGCGGCGTTGCTGCGCGGGGACACCCGGTGCCGCACCGTACTCGTCGTCGCCGCGGCGACCGCGCCGACCCGGTTCCGCTATCGCGCGCCGATGACGATCCTCGGTGACGGAGCCGCTGCCGTTGTGCTCGGTACCGGCCCCGGGGGCCGGTACCAGCTGGTCGACCACGAGGTGCGCAGTGACGGCCGCTACGCGGACCTGTTCCGGATCGACTATCGCGACCTACCGTCGGATCAGTGGCGCGAGACCTGCGCCGACGAGGCCACCTACAGCTTCCGGCTCGCGGTCGAAAGCCGCAATCGATTCACCGCGATGAACGACGAGATATTGTCCCGCAACGGTTTACGTGCGGATGATCTGGGTTCGGTACTGATGCAGAACCTGTCGGCCGGCGCGTTCGCCTTCTGGGAGGAGGCGCTCGGCGTCGGCATCGATCCGGCCTGCCACCGCAATCTCGCCGGTTTCGGCCATCTCGGCTCGGCGGATGTGCTGGTCAATCTGGACCTCGCGGCGCAGACGCGCGCGCCGGGGGATCACCTGCTGCTGCTGAACAGCAGCCCGGTCGCGGCGTGGAGCACCAGTCTGCTGCGTCGCCTGCCGGACGGCGACAGGGGAGGGATGTCTTCATGAACTCGATCGTGAAATGCCTGGTGTGGGATCTGGACGACACACTGTGGGACGGTGTGGTGCTGGAAGGCGACGCCCGCGCACCGCGTCCGGAAGCGCGCCGGGCGCTCCGACTGCTGGACGAGCGTGGCATCGTGCACGCGGTCGCGAGCCGCGGCGAGCCCGCTCCGGCGCTCGCGCATCTGGCGGCGCACGGGGTCGAGGAGATGTTCTGCGCGACGCAGATCGGCTGGGAACCGAAATCGGCGGCGGTGCACCGGATCGCGGAGTCGCTGAACATCGGCCTGGATGCCGTCGCCTTCGTCGACAACGATCCGGTCGAACGCGCCGAGGTGGCGTCCGCGCTGCCCCAGGTGCGGTGCTATGCCGCCGAGGACGTCGCGGAACTACCGGATCTCGCGGAATTCAGCCCGGCGGTCGTCACCCGCGACGCACGCGAGCGCAGGCAGCGCTACCGTGCCGAAGCGCGCAGGCGGACCAGCGAGCAGTCCTTCTCCGGTTCGGATGCCGAATTCCTGCGCGGGCTCGGGCTGGTGATGACCGTGCGCCGGGCGCATGAGGCGGATCTGGACCGCGCGCACGAACTCACGGTGCGCACCCACCAGCTCAACACGACCGGCCGCACCTTCGATATCGGGCAGCTGCGGGAGCTGAGCGCGGATCCCGCGCATGAGGTGCTGATCGCAACCCTGTGCGACCGGTTCGGCGAGTACGGCGCGATCGGGCTCGCGGTCACCGAGATGCGCGGCACGGATTCGGTGCTGCTGCTGATGCTCATGTCCTGCCGGGTGATGTCGCGCGGGGTCGGCGGGGCGCTGCTGGCGCACCTGGTCGAGCGGGCGAGTGCGCGCGGGCAACGCTGTGTCGCGGAGTTCGTGCCGACCGAGGTGAACCGGGTCATGCTCGTCACGCTGCGCTTCGCCGGATTCGTGGTGCTGGAACAAGGCCCGGAACGGGTGCTGCTCGGTCACGACGGACGCACCGTGGCGTCCCACAGCGCTCACGTGCTCGTACGGTCGGCCGATGCGCCGACACCGCCCGGCGATCTGATCGGCGGTCTGCTGCGGCGGGCCGCCGAGTTCCCGGATCGGTGCGCGCTGATCTCCGGTGGGGAAACCCTCACCTATCGCGAACTCGTCGACCGCACCGCCGCTCTCGCCGGGCGTCTGGTCGGGGCGGGTGTGCGTCCCGGCGACGTGGTGCTGTGTCTGCTGCGGCAGGACATGTGGACGGTGGTGGCGATGCTTGCCGCACTACGCGCGGGGGCAGCGTGGTGTCTGGCCGAGCCCGGCCGGTCCGGCGCGCAGGTGCGTGCATTGGTCGACGATTTGCCGTGTACCGCTGTGATATTCGATGAGCAGGCGCCCGCTACACCGCACGGGGCAATGGAGGCACTGCTCTCCCCCGCGTCGGTCCGGCCCGCCCTGGTACCGCTGGGCGCGACCTCACCGGCCGGTCCGCTGCCCGCGGCGCCGCCCGCGTCGGCGCCCGCCTATGTCATCACGACCTCGGGTTCCACCGGCGCACCCAAAGCGGTCGTGGTCAGCCGCGGCAATCTGGCCGCGATGATCTCCGGACGCGACTATCCGTGCGAAGACGGCACACCGGTCACGTTGTCGACCTGCCCGCTCACCGCCGATGCCGCACTGCTCTTCGGTCCGTGGGCCCTCACCCGGGGCGGGACTGTGGTGGTGCCGACCCACCGCGAGCTGCCCGACGCCGCGGCGGTCAGTGCGCTCGTGGCCGGGTCGCGGGTGAGTCACCTCGTCGCCACGCCGTCGTACTACCGGTTGCTGCTGCCGATTCTGGCCGAGGCGGCAGCCGCGCCGACGGTGGTCGCGCTGGCGGGCGAGACGTTGTCCTCGTCGCTGGCCGCCAGGCATCGCGAAGTGCTGCCCGGCGTCGTCCTGATGAACGAGTACGGTCCCACCGAGGCGACCGTGACCTGCGTATGGCACGTTGTCGCCGACACTGCGCGGGTGCCCATCGGCCGGCCGCTGCCGGGCAATTCCGCGCACGTGCTCGGGCCGAAGTTGACGGTGACTACCGACGGAGATAGCGGCGAGCTGTATCTCGGCGGAGATCAGATCACCATGGGCTACGCCGGTCGTCCCGGCACGACCGCGACCCGTTTCGTCGCCGACCCGTTCGCCGGCGAACCCGGCGCGCGGATGTATCGCACCGGCGATCTCGCGCGACTCACCGGCGCGGGCGATATCGACTATCTCGGCCGCGCCGACGGCCAGGTACAGATACGCGGCGCGCGGGTGGAACGAGACGCCGTGGAGGCGGTGCTGGAGACCCATCCGGGTGTCGCGCACGCGGTGACCGTGGTGCACACCGGCCGCGACGAGATCGACGACCTCGTCGCGTTCATCGTGCCCGCCGCCGATACCGCGCCGCCCGGTCGCCGGGAACTGGCCCGGCACTGCGCCGAACGGCTCACACCGCTGGAGGTGCCGAGCCGGTTCGTGCCGATCGATACGATTCCGATCGCCGCGGCGGGCAAACTCGACACAGCCGCCCTGCTGGCCAGGGCCGACGATCCCCCGCTGCCGGGGCCGTCGCGCGCCGATTGGACCCCCGGACAACGCGAGATCGCCGAATTGTGGTCCGCCGCGCTCGAACACGACGACTTCGATCTCGACGATTCGTTCTTCGAGATCGGTGGCAACTCGCACCGGGTAGTCGTGTTGCATCTGCTGCTCGAGCAATACCGGCCGGGAGCGGTACGCGTCGGTCAACTGTTCGATCTGCGCACGATCCGCGACCAGACCGATGCGCTCGCGGCCGGCGCCGCGGTGCCGGCGGAACTCTTGGTACCCGACTCCACTCGAGCTTTCGAGCTGTGACCCCTCAGGAGCACACTGTGCCGGACCCCGGCAGCCACGCCACCGCCCACGCGCGTGACACCGATATCGCCATCGTCGGAATCGGTGCGCGCTTCCCCGACGCTGCCGACCTCGCGGAATTCCGGGCCAATCTGGCCGCGGGGCGTGATTCGGTGGGGCCGATGCCGCCCGAGCGGATTACCGCCACCGGCCTGGACGACACCGTTACGTACCTGCCGATGGGGCACCTCGCCGAGATCGACGGATTCGACTACCGCTTTTTCGGGATGTCCCGCCGGGAGGCGTGTGTCACCGATCCGCAGCAGCGGCTCGCTCTGCTGCTGGCCCAGCGCGCGATCGAGGACGCCGGATATACCACGCAGCGGCTGGCCCTGGCGGTCACCGCCGTCACGCTGAGTGCGGCGCAGTCGAGTTACCACTCCGCCGCGGTGGACCCGGGCCCGTTGAGCCTGCTCGGAAACGCCACCTTCGCGGGCCCGGCGCGTATCGCGCACCGGTTCGGGTTCACCGGCGCGTGTTTCGGGGTCGACAGCGGATGCAACAGCGCGCTTGTGGCGGTGCACCACGCGTGCCGCGAAATACGTTCCGGGGACGCGGATTACGCACTCGCGGGTGGTGTTGTCGTGCGGGTGCACGGCACTCCGTCCTGGGGTGGGGGGAGCTTTTCCGAGATCATGTCGCCCACCGGCGTCTGCCGTGCATTCGACGCCGACGCCGACGGCACTGTCAACGGCGAGGGTGGTGCGATCCTGCTGCTCACCACGGTGGCCCGGGCACTGGCCGACGGTGCCCCGATCCACGCGGTGATCCGCGGCAGCGCGACCCGGCACAACGGCGCGGCCGCCGCCACCATCAGCACACCCAGCGCCGCCGCCCAGAGCGCCGTGATCGCCAAGGCGTGGGAGGCGGCCGGACTCGATCCGCGCGCGGCCGGTTATCTCGAGACCCACGGGTCCGGGACGCGGCTCGGTGACGCGGTGGAACTGGAATCGATCAGCGCGGTTTTCGGTCGCGGCCCCGGCCTGCCCATCGGCTCGGTGAAGACGAATATCGGTCACCTCGACCATGCCTCCGGTATCGCCGGCCTGGTCAAAGCGGTGCTGAGCGTATCGGAGGCGCAGCTGTTCCCCTCGCTGCATTTCACCCGGCCGACCGGCGATTTCGACCTGGCGGCCGCCGGTATCGACGTGGTGACCGAGAGTCGCCCGTGGAGCGGTGACGCGGTGCGCGCCGCCGGAGTCAGCTCCTTCAGCCTGGGCGGCAGTATCGCGCACTGCGTGGTGTCGCAGGCTCCGCCGGTGCCCGCCACCCCGCCGTCGCGCCGCGCCCACTTGATCGGCGTTTCCGCGCGTACGCCCGAGGCGTTGAGCGAGCTGTGCGCCCGGCTCGCCGGGGCGGTGCGCAGCACCGACGCCACGCTGGACGAAGTGGCCGCGACTCTCACCGTCGGTCGTAACCAGTACGAGCACCGGGTCGCCGTGACCGCCTCGGACACGGCGGAACTCGCCGAGGCGCTGGAGAAGACCGCGGTGCGCGCGCACCGCGTGCCGACCGCGCCCCGCGTGGTGCTGCTGCTGTCTCCCGACGCCGTTCCGGTCCGACCAGGCACGGCCGGCACCGTCGCCACATTGCCCCTCGAGCTGCCCGCCACCGGAACGACGGCGTCGGTGCTGGCCGGGCAGATCGCGGTGCACGAACGGCTCACCGCGTGCGGGATCCGGCTCGCGGCACTGCTGAGTGCGGGATCGTCACGCTTCGCCGCCCGGTACCTGCTCGGCTCCCGCGCCGGGGTCGACCCGGCCGAACTCGCCGGCGCGGCGCCCACCGTCGACAGCGACCGGCTCCTCGACGCGGTGCGCACCCTCATGGCCGCGGGACCGGTGGTTTTCGTGGAGCCCGGCCGGGACGGCAGGCTCGCCGCGCTCATCACCGACGCCGTGCCGGAAGCCGAGATCGTCTCCGCAGCCACCGATACCGCCGATCTGGACGAACTCCTGGGCCGGTTGTACGAATACGGTGTCGACCTCGACTGGCCGGCCGTCGCGCCCGGCCACGCCCGCCGGATACGTCTGCCCGGCCACCCGATGCGCGAATCCGGCTGCTGGGTCGACCTGCCCCGTGCCGCGGCGGATTTCGCCGTCCCGCCCGCCGCGTCCGCCACGCCGCCCGACGACTCCGATCCGGTGCGCTGGCTGCGTCGTACCCTCGCCGAACTGCTGTACACCGACGACGAGATCGACGAAAACGCCGACTATTTCGCCCTCGGCGGTAATTCGCTGATCGCGGTACAGCTGGTGGACCGGATCGAGGAGACCTACGGCTTCCGGCCGAAACTGCTCGACGTCTACGAGCGTCCCCGGCTGGCCGATTTCGCCGAGCTTCTCGCGACCGGGCGCGCCGACGGCGCCGCGCGCGCACCGATCCCTGCCGTGGTCGCGCACGACGAACCGGTCATGTCCTCGGGGCAGGAACGGATGTGGTTCCACCACCAGTTCGATCCGCGGACGACGCTGTACAACTACCCGGTCGTCCAGTTGTTGCGCGGGCCGATCGACCCCGACGCGCTGCACGGCACCTTCGACGACCTCGTCGAGCGTCACGAGACCCTGCGGTACAACTTCGCCGAGGTGGACGGCGTCGCGGTGTTGCGCATCCATGATCGGCTGGACGACTACGTCCGCCGCGTCGACGTCTCCGCGGAACCCGATCCGCACGCCGCGGCCCGCGACCTCGTGCACGCTGCCGCGACCGAGCCGTTCGATCTCGCTGTGGACCCGCTGTTGCGGGTACTGCTCATCACCGTGGGTCCGGATACCCATGTCCTGCAATTGACCTGCCATCACGCCGTCACCGACGGTGCGACGCCGACAATTCTCGGCCGTGAGCTGCCGGAGCTCTACGCCGCGCGGCGCGAGGGCCGGCCGCACCGCCTCGCGCCACTGCCGATCCGGTACCGCGACTACGCGGCCTGGCATCGCGCACTATTGGCGAGTTCGGCGCTCGACCACGAACTCGACTACTGGCGCGAGACGCTGGCCGACGCACCGGTGTTACGGCTGCCCACGGATTTTCCACGACCCGACCGCAAGACCTATGCCGGCGATCTGCATCCGTTCACCCTCCCCGCCCAGCTGCTCACCGATCTGCGTGCGCTGGCGGGCCGTTCATCGGTCTCGCTGTTCGTGGTCCTGCTCAGCGCCTTCTATCTGACTCTCGCGCGGCACAGCGGCCAACGCGATATCGTCGTCGGCACGCCGACCACCGGGCGCGGCCGAAGCGAATTCCAGGACCTGATCGGCTATTTCAACAGTACGGTCGCCTTGCGCACGGACTTCACCGCCGACACCACGTTGCCGGACATGCTGACCCGGGTGCGCTCGGTCGTATTCGATGCGCTCGAACATCAGGAGATCCCGTTCGACCGGGTGGTCAATGCTGTGGCGCCGCAGCGCGACCTGTCGCGCACACCGCTGTTCGATGTGCTCTACATCCACCAGGTGACGCCACGAATGGAGCGGATCGACGAGGCGAGCACGGAACTGTTCGATCTCGACCACGCCGCAGGCAACGAATTCGGCGGGTTGCCCACCGGGACTGCAAAATTCGACCTGACGCTGGTCACCTTCGAATACGCCGACAGCGTCCCCCGCGATATCGGCGCGTGCCTGGAGTTCAGCACCGAACTGTTCACCGCACAGACGGTGGCCGCGCTCGGCGACGCATTCCTGGAGATCCTGGCGGCGATGGTGTCGGACGCCGGCGCGCCGCCGATCGAGGCGCTGATCGCCGGACCCCGGCGGGACTCGGAGGTGACGACATCGATCCCCACCGACCGACCACGCGCGGGGACGACCATGGAATACGACGTGGTCACGCGTGCGATAGAGCTGGATCGTGCCGACCTCGAACCCTTCGAGACCAGGCTGTTCGACGCATATACGGTTCTGCTCGCCTGGTACAGCGGCGGTGACCGGTTGCGTATCGGCCTGCCCGACGGGCCCGAGGGTGCGCGAGACGTCATCGTGACAGTCCACCGGGACACCACCTGGCGGACGTTGCGCGCCGGCTCGCCGGAATCGGTCGCGCGTACCGCCGCGACGCCCCTGCGGTACCTCGGTCACGCCGGAGTCGTGCCGGAGGGCGTCGCGACCGAACTCGCGCTCGCCTGGGTGCCCGACTCGAGGGAGTTGCGTCTGCACTACGCGACCGCACTGTTCGACCGGTCCTCCGCCGAGGCGATCGCCGATGAACTGGTCGCGCTGGCGCGGGCCGCGATCGACAGACCGGACGAACCGGTGCACGACACCGTACTCGGCATCGAAGCCTTCCAGGACGAACAGGAGGTCCACCAGTGACCGCACAGCACCGGGTCGGCGTGGTCGGCGCGGGCACGATGGGCGCGGGTATCGCCCAGTGCGTGGCCGAAGCGGGCATGCCCGTCACTGTGGTCGATCCCGATCCCGCTGCTGCCGAACGTGCCCGGCGCGGTATCCGCGCGGCGCTGCGTTCGAGCGTGCTGCTGGGCCGGGGTCCGGGCCCCGGCGAGCTCGCCGGGATCACCGGCCGCATCAGGTGGTCGCAGCATGTCGAGGAGCTGCGCGAAGCCACCTTCGTCATCGAATCCGTCACGGAGCGGGTCGCACTCAAGTACCGCGTATTTGCCGAACTCGACCGTGTATGTGCGCCGTCGGCGGTGTTCGCGTCGGGGACCTCGGCCATTCCCATCACCGGCCTGGCCACCCGCACCACCCGACCGGAAAGGATGCTCGGGCTACATTTCATGAACCCCGCGCCGCTGACCGAGGCGGTGGAGGTGATCACCACCGCGCAGACCGCGCCGGCCACCCTGGCCACCGCGCTCGACTTCCTGAGTGCACTCGGCAAACGCGGCATCGTGGTCGGAGACGGTCCGGGCTTCGTCATCAACCGCGTGCTCATGCTCGCTATCGCGGAAGCCGCCACTGTCACCGAATCCGGAACCGACGCGGCCACGGTCGACGCCTTGTTCGAGGGCTGCCTCGGCCATCGGATGGGGCCACTGCGCACCGCGGATCTGATCGGCCTCGACAACGTGGCCGATACGCTCGCGGTTCTGCGCGATACCACCGGCGACGGCCGCTATCGCGTGCCGAACGTGCTGGTCACGCTGGTCGAGAACGGGCATCTGGGCCGCAAATCGGGAAGGGGATTCCATGCCTACCCCTGAGGCGAGCACACTCGACCGCCCGCTCGAGCAGACGCCGGGGCTGGGTCCGCTGGCCCGGCGCACCGGCGGCGGGACAGCGGCGGTCGTGCTGGCCGCGCTGGCGGTGTACACGCATCGCCGGACAGGCGCGGACCGGGTGACCGTCGGCTATCGGACCGGTACCGCCGCGATCGAAATCGGCGTGACGGTGGCGGTTCGCGACGACTTCCGCAGCGTCGCCGCCCAGGTCGGGGCGCTGCTCCGGCAGCGTAGAGCCGGCCCTGCCGGACCGGATTGTCCGACCGCGGTGCACACCGACGATGAGTGGCAAGTCGGGCTGCCCGAAACCGAGTTGCCCACGTTCGGAAGGCTTTTCGCGAAGCTCGTGGCCGCTCCCGGAACTCCGGTCGCCCGGGTCGATCTCATCGCCGAGGAGGAACGCGCGCGCATTCTGCGCCGCGGCGGCCCGGTGCGCGCCCGGGACCTGCACGCTACGACGCTGACCGGTTTCGAATCGATCGCACGCCGGTCGCCCGAGTCGATCGCACTGGTGTACGGCGCAGAATCTGTCACCTACAGTGAGCTGGACGCCCGTGCGAATCGACTGGCACGCAGTCTGATTCGGCGTGGTGTCCGGCCGGATACGGTGGTCGGCGTTGCGATCGACCGTTCGATCGAAGCGGTCGTCGCGGTGTATGCGGTACTGAAGGCGGGCGGTGCCTATCTGCCGCTGGAACCGGGTCATCCGGCCGAGCGGCTGAATCGAATCCTGACCGTGGCCGAGCCGGTGCTGGTGCTGAGCACGCGCGGCGCCGGCTTCACCACCGATGCCGTGCCCGTCCACTACCTCGACGGGCCGGATGAGGTGGACGAAGACGGTACCCCACTGTGCGATGCCGACCGGCACGCGCCGCTGCGCTCCGGCAATCTGGCGTATCTCATGTTCACCTCCGGTTCGACCGGCGTGCCCAAGGGGGTCGCGGTCCCGCATACGGCGGTGGTGGACCATCTGCGGTGGATGACCGAGCATATCGGCCTCGACGAGACCGACACCGTCCTGCAGAAGACGCCGGTCACCTTCGACGTCTCGATCTGGGAACTGTTCTGGCCCGCGAGTACCGGAGCGACCCTTGCCATCGCACCGCCGTCGGCGCATACCGACCCGGCCGAACTGACCCGGCTGATCGCCGCGCACGCGGTGACGACCCTCCAGTTCGTGCCCTCGACACTGAGCAACCACCTCACTGTGGTGTCCGGGTTTCCGGCCTGCGTCCGCCGCGTGCTCACCATCGGGGAGACGCTCTCCCCCGCCCTGGCGCAGCGCTTCGGTGCGGCGACCCCCGCGCGGCTGCACAACCTCTACGGGCCGACCGAAACGACCGGCGCTGTCACGGGATATCCGGTGAACGTGCCGGATACGGCGTCGATACCCATCGGTGCGGTCGCGACGAATACGCGGGCGTACGTGCTCGACGCGCGACTGCGTCCGGTGCCCGACGGGCTGCCCGGCGAGCTGTATCTCGGGGGCGCACAGCTGGCGCAGTGCTATCAGGGCGAGCCCGCGCGCACGGCCGAGCGTTTCGTCGCGGACCCTTTCGAACCCGGTGCCCGGCTGTACCGCACCGGCGATATCGTCCGGTGGAATGCGGCGACCGAGCTGCTGGAGTACCGCAGCCGAGCCGATCTGCAAGTCAAACGCCACGGTGTACGCATCGAACTGGGCGAGGTGGAGGCCGCGCTGTCGGCGTGCCCGACAGTCGCACAGGCGGTGGCGACGCTGCGCCCCGACGGAAGGCTCCTCGGCTATGTCGTGCCGGTAGCGGGCGCGGTCTGCGCGCCGGACGCCCTCCGCACGGAATTGACCCGCGCCCTCCCGGCCGCCATGATGCCCGACGATATCGTCGTGCTGGAAGCGTTCCCCGCCACCACCGCGGGCAAGGTCGATCGGGCGGCACTGCCCGAACCGGCGCCACGCGACATTCCGTACCGTGCGCCGTCGACGCCGGTGGAGCAGATATTGGCCGAGGTGTTCGGGCAGGTACTCGGCCGGGATCGGATCGGAGTCGACGAATCCTTCTTCGGCTTGGGCGGCGACAGCGTGATGTCGATTCTGCTGGTCTCCCGGGCGAAATCGCGGGGCGTCCACGTCACCCCCGCGCAGATTTTCGAACGGCCCACCGTCGCGGGGCTGTCCACGCTCGCCACGACCGGAGCACCCGAGCGGCATATGCTCGCCGAACTACCCGGCGCCGGAGTGGGAGAGCTGCCACCGACGCCCGCCGTCCTCGCACTGATCGAGCGCGCCGCCTCCGGTCACGTGCCGTTCGACCGGTATGCCCAGCACATGGTGCTCGACCTGCCCGCGGGCCTCACCGAAACCACGCTGCAACAGGTGATCGGCGCGGTCGTCGACCAGCACGATATGCTGCGCGCACGGCTCTACCGCGACGCGGGCGGCGAGTGGCGCCTCTTCGCCGATCCCCCCGGCTCCTTCGATATCGGGTCGGTTCTCGGCCGGGTTGATATCTCGTCGGCCGACGAAGCCGGAGAGGCCGCGATCCTTGCTCGTGAGACGGAGGCCGCGATCGACCGCCTCGACCCGGCCAATGGTGTCGTGCTGCGGTGTGTCTGGCTCGATCGGGGCTGCGGCGATCGCGGTGGGCTCCTCGTTGTCGTGGTCCACCACATCGCGGTGGACGGTGTGTCCTGGCGCATCCTGCTCCCGGACTTCGTCGCGGCGTGGGCCCGGCTCGAGACGGGCCGATCGCCGCGGTTGCCCGCCACCGGCACCTCGGTGCGGCGATGGGCACACGCGCTGCGCGACAGAGCCGATGACGGCGATCTGCTCGCCCAGGGGGACCTCTGGAGGGAGCTGCTGCGCGGGCCCGATCCGCTGTTCACCGATCGCCGGCTCGATCCGCATATCGACGGCCCTTCGACGATGCGCCGCATCGTCTGCGAGTTCGACGAGGCCACGACCTCCGCCGCCGTCACCATGCTGCCCCCGCGCTACGGCACCGATACCAACACCGTCCTGCTGACCGCGCTGACCGTGGCGATGGTCGCGTGGCGCGGCGGTGACAGCGCGGTCGTCCCCGTGCGAATGGAATCCCACGGCAGGAACGGCGATCTCGTGCCCGGCGCCGATCTCGCCCGTACGGTCGGCTGGTTCACCGCAGCCTATCCATGCCGTTTCGACCTGACAGGTATCGATATCGCGGAGGCGATCGTGGGCGGGCGCGCCCTCGCCGCGGCGGTGAAAACCGTCAAGGAACAACTACTTGCCGTACCCGAGGGCGGCATCGGCTACGGCTTGCTGCGCTACTTCGATACCGGTGTCGACCTGCCGGCCGAGACCACTCAACTGTCGTTCACGTATCTGGGCGCGATCTCCGCGGCGAACGGCCCCTGGCTGCCCACCGCCCTCGCGAGGAACCGTGATCCGATCGACCCCGGCCTACCTGCCGAGGTGGCCCTCGCGATCGATACCGCAGTCGTCGGTGATCGGCTCACCGTGGGCTTCTCGTTCCCCGAAACCCTGATCGGCCCCGACCGCGTCCACGACTTCGCCGAGCTGTTCGGGACGGTCCTGCGCACCCTCGCGCGGCACGCGGCCGATCCCGTCGCCGGCGGGTGGACGCCCTCGGACTTCACCCCCGCCGGGCTGCGGCAACCCGAGATCGATCGCTGGGAGCGCCACTACGGCCGATTGTGCGATATCCGGGCCCTCACACCGATCCAGGAGAAGTTCGCCGACCTCGCACGCGCGGAAGGGCCGGAGGTCCACACCCTCCAGGTGATACTGACCTGCGAAGGAAATCCCGATCTCGCACGCTTGCGCGCTGCCGCCCAGCATGTCGTGGATCGGCATTCCGCGCTGCGGACAGCGTTCGTCCGCGACGGCGGCGGCCGGTGGCGCCAGCTCGTCGTCGCGACCGCGCCGATCGAGGTCGGGGAAATCGATCTGTGCGGCCGCGGCACCGAACTGGACGATGTCCTTGCCGCGGAACAGGTGCGCCCATTCGACCTGGAAACCCCACCGCTCATCCGATTCCTGCTGGTCCGGACCGCGGAGCGTCGTTACGTGCTGTCGGTGACCAATCACCGGCTGCTGTTCGACGGCTGGTCCGCGCCGATCCTGATGCGAAAACTGTTGAGCGCCTTCGTGCTCGGTGTGGACGGCCTGGACGAGGTGGACGACGGGTTCGCCACCTTCCTGCGCTGGCGGGCCGCCCAGAACCGGGGGCCCGCCGCCGCGGCGTGGCGCGCTGCCCTGCACGATCTCGCCGCGCCGACCCTGGTCGCCGCGCCGGGCGCCGCGCCGAGGGATCCGGTGCGGTCGCACACCGAACACCTGGTGACGCTGACGGCCGCGCGCACCGCCGCACTGGCCGGTGTTGCCGCCGAATCCGGTGTCACGCTGAACACCGTCCTGCAGTACGTGTGGGCGTCGGTGCTGGGTGATCTCACCGGGGCCGACGACATCGTGTTCGGCGCGGTGGTCTCCGGACGGCCGGCGAGCATCCCCGGCATCGACGCCATGGTCGGCTCATTCATCAACACCGTGCCGGTGCGGGTGCGCCGCCGCGACGACCGGCCGATAGGCGCTCGGCTACGAGCGCTGCAGGCCGAACAGGCGGTACTACTCGACCATCACCATCTCGGGCCGGCCGAGATCGAGGCTGCGGCCGGCGTTCCGGTGCGCGAGTACTTCGACACACTGCTGGTGTTCGAGTCCTATCCGGTCGATGTCGCGCCGACCCCCATCACCATGGGTGACCTGGTACTGACCGATCTGTCGTCACGGGAGATCACTCTGTTTCCGCTGACCGCGACGGTGTGGCCGCGCGACCGGCTGACAGTGGCACTGAATTGGCACCGCGATCTGCTGGACGACGATCTGGCGCGCCGGGTGATCGCCCGGCTGGAAGCCGAACTGGAACGGGTCGCGACCCTGCCCGCCGACGGCGCGAACGGAGTGAGATGACGCAGACAACGCATTGCCGGATCGACTTCCCGCTGACTGTCGCGCAGCAAGAGATCTGGGCCTACACCAGTCTGAACGGCGCGGATCATCGCTACCACCTGGAGGGCTACGTCCATCTGCGCGGGCGCATCGATCCCGGCCTGTTCGAACGCGCGCTGCGCGGTGTCGTCGCGGCCGCCGAGACCTTACACATCCGGCTCGATACCGAAGGCCCCGAACCACGCCAGGTGATCGAGGACTGCACCGAATGGATCCTGCACCGAGGCGATTTCGGTGCTGCGTCCGACCCGGTCGAGGCGGCACTGGCCTACCTGCGCACCGCACCACCCGCCTTCGACCTGGCCGTCGCACCGCTGTTCGACCACTATCTGCTGGACCTCGGTCCGGCAGGACACCTGTGGGTCCTCCGGGCCCACCACATCGTCCTCGACGGCGCCGCGTCGCTGGCTCTCATCCGGGCGGTCGCGCGGGCCTACACCGCGCTGCTCGGTGGTGAGCCGGCGCCGGAATCCGCCGATACGGTCGCGGAATATGTCGAGCAGGACGGGCGTTATCGCACCTCGCGGCGGTTCACCGACGACCGCGCGTTCTGGTCCGGACGGCTCGCCGGGCTGCCCGACGCGCCGATGTTCACCCATCCGCCTGTCACCGTCGGTGCGTCCGGGCCGATACGGCATTCGGGTAGTCCCGGTGACGACGACTGGCGGGAATTCGAGCAGGCGGCAGCGCGATTGGGCGTGGACCCGCCGGCGCTGCTGGCCGCGACGACGGCGCTGCTGCTGCACGCCGACTCCGGTGCGCGCACCGTGGTCCTCGGCCTGCCGGTACCGGCCAAACGCTCCTGGCGCGCGCTCGGGATGACCTCGAACGTTGTCGGACTGCGCGTCGAGGTCGATCCCGGCGCGTCCATCGGCGCACTCGCCGCGGCGACACAGGCGGAGCTGCGAACGGTACTGCGTCACCAGCATTACCGGCGATTCGACCTGCTCGCCGACGGCACGTCCCCGGGCGGCGAACACCGGATCACCGGCCCGGTGCTCAACATCCTGCCCGCTCCGCCCGATATCCGCTTCGGTGACGTGGTGGCCCGGCTGATCCCGGCATCCAGCGGATACACCGAGGCATTCGGCATCGCCATCTACCTCGGTGACGGGCCGCCGCGCATAGATATGGACACCACCGCCGATCGGTGCGATCCCGCGGCCCTGGCGAGTCTGCACGGCCGCCTCCTGACCGCGATGAACGACGTGGCGGCGGCGTGCGCGGATACGCCCGCCGGGCGGCTGACCCGCGCGCCCGCGGTGGTCGTGCCGCGCAGCCCGCACGAGGATCCGGCGGGCGTGACGGATCGCGGGATCACGGAGGTCTTCGATTCGGTCGTTCGCCGGCACCCCGAACGCCATGCGCTCTGGTACGAGGGTGAGCACATCGGCTATCGCGAACTGCAGATCCGCGCGCAACGGTTCGCCCACCACCTCGCGTCCCGGCACGGTGTCGGGCTCGGAACGCCGGTGGGTCTGCGTCTGCCGCGCACTCCGGAGCTGGTCGTCGCGGCGCTGGCTCTGCTGCGGCTCGGCGCGATCTGCGTTCCGCTGCACGAGCAGGACCCGCCCGACCGTGTCGCCTGGATACTGGCCCACACCGGCACCGAACTCGTTGTCGACGATATCGCGCTGGTGCGCAGCGTCTCAGGGTCCGGCGGGCCGGTCCCGACCATACCGGCCGGCTCGGTACCCGCCGACGCGGCGGCCTGGCTGATGTTCACCTCCGGATCGACCGGCGCACCGAAAGGTGTACTCGCCACGCACCGGGCGATGGTGGCGCGCGCGGTCGACCGGATCGCCGCGGGGCCGGAATACGCACGAATGCTGATGCATTCGCCACACGTCTGGGACATGGTCGTCTGGGAACTCTGGATGCCGCTGTTACAGGGGCACACCGTGGTGATCGCGACACCGGACCGGCTCGGAGCCGAGGACTTCCGCCAGGTGCTGCGGGCCGGAGAGGTCACTGCGGCGTTGCTGGCAACCGGGCTGTTCCAGGTGCTCGTCGACGATATACCGGACAGCCTCGGCCGGCTGCGCACCTTATCGACTGCCGGTGACATCCTCCCTCTCGATACCGTGCGCGCGATGCGCGCGGCGGCGCCCGGACTTGCCATCGTCAACATTTACGGTCCGGTGGAGGCCACCGCCTACGCCACCACCTACTCGATTCCGACCGGACCGCTGCCCGACGAGGCGATTCCGGTCGGCCGTGCCGTGGACTACACCGAGGTATTGATTCTCGACGCCTTGCTGCGCCCGGTACCGCCGGGCATGGTCGGCGAGATCTATCTGACCGGAGCGGGTCTCGCACAGGGATATCACCGGATGCCCGGCCGCACCGCGACCGTTTTCACGGCCAACCCCTTCGGCGCCCCCGGGTCGCGGATGTACCGCACCGGCGATCACGGCAGCTGGGGCGCCGACGGCGCCGTGCGGTTCCTCGGCCGCGGTGACCGGCAGATCAAGGTCAACGGCATCCGGGTGGAGCCCGGCGAGATCGAACACGCGATCCGGAATATGCCAGGGGTGACCGCGGCGGTCGTCACGGCGCACCGGGTGGCGGCGGGCAAGAGCCTGGTCGCCCATGTGGTCGCCGCCGAACCGATCGACACCGCGGTCATGCGGACCCGGCTGGCGCGAGTCCTGCCCGCTTATCTGCTGCCGGCCGTGATCGTGCAGATTCCCGCGCTACCGCTGACGGCCAACGGCAAGGTCGACCGGACCGCGTTGACCATGCCCGCGGCGGCCGACGCGGAGCCGCCGCGGACACCGCGCCGCCAGATCCTCGCCGGGCTGTTCGCCGACGCCGTCGGACAGCAGCGGGTCGGCGTGCAGGACGATTTCTTCCGTATCGGCGGGAACTCGCTCGCCGCGATCCGGCTCGCGGCGGCCGCGAGCCGGGCCTTCGGTGTTGTGGTGAGTCCGCGCGATCTGCTCGACGCGCCCACCGTCGCCGCGCTGGAGCGGCGCATCGCCGATCGCGGCGGCGATCCCGCCGCTACCGACCGGGAATCAGTGGCCGTCGCGTATCGGGAGAGCGACGGGACCGCCTCCCGTCCCGATGACGCGATTCCACTCGCACCGAGCCAGCAGCGACTCTGGACGGTCAACTATCTCAGCGACGGCGCTGCCGATTATTTGATGCCCGCCGCCGTGGACCTCATCGGTCCGCTCGACGCGGCCAGCGTGCGGGCGGCGGTCCACGATGTGGTGCGCAGGCACGAGATACTGCGGACCACACTGCCTTTCACCGCTTCGGGGGCGATCCAGCGGATCGCGGCATTCGACGAGGACGCTGTCGACTACCGCGAGGTCACCGACATCGCAGACCTGAACCGATCGCTGGCAGCGGAGCTGGACCGCGGCTTCCGGCTGCTCACCGAAGTGCCGCTGCGGGTGCGGTTGTACCGGCTGACGCCCGAACATCACGTTCTGCTCGTAATCCTGCATCACTGTGCGGGTGACGCCGAATCACTGGCGCTGTTGCTGAACGAACTCGAATTCGCCTACGTCGCACGGGCCGACGGCACGGTACCCGACTGGCCGACGCCGCCGGTCCAGTTCGCCGATTACGCACGATGGTTGGGTGAGCACGGCGACGATCCCGTTCACGCGCGGTATTGGACTGACCGGCTGGCCGGACTGGAGTACACACCGCCGCTGGCCGTGGACCACCCCCGGTCCGCTGCCGGTGGATACCCGACGGCGCTGCTGCCGTTCACCCTCGACGCAGCCACCCACGCCGCGGTGCGGGACGCCGCGCGTCGCAGGGGGGCGACCACCTACGCCGTCTTGCACGCAGCCCTCGTCCACGCCCTCACCGATATGGGCGCCGGACCCGATCTGGTCATCGGCACGGCAGTGAGTGGACGCGATCGTCCCGAACTCGACACGATGCTCGGCTGTGCGGCCGAGATAGTCCTGATTCGCACCGACCGCACCGCAGCACCGGCCGCCGGACCACTGATCGACCAGATTCGCGACCGCATCCTGGAAGCGCACGAGAACAGGCACTACCCGTTCGAACGAGCCACGGCCGCCCACATCGGACCGGACCGCCCACTACCCCAGATCGTCACCACGTTCTTCCGTGATATCCCGGTCCCGGGCGGCGCGGGCGATATCGAGCTCCGGCTGCGCGAACTGCCGCCGCAGCGAGCGGAGTTCGAGATCCTCATCCAACTCGGAGAATCCATCGGGCCGGGCGGCGAACCGGCCGGCATCCACGGCGAGATCCGCTACGCCGCACCGCTGTGGGAGGCCACGACCATCACCGCGCTCGCCCGCGGCCTGCGATCCGCGATCACCGCACTGTCGAACGGGTAGGCGGCCCGGGGCCACCGGCGGGTGCTCTGGGTCCGGCCGCCGGAGGCGTAATGACCGGGCGTTCCGGCCGTTCACGACATGCCACACTTTCGGATGGTCCTGGACCCCCAGACCTGACGTGCAGAAGAGATAGCTATGGCCCGGTCGCTCGTTTGACCGGGCCATACTTCATTTTGTCCGCCCTATGCCCGCAGCACCCAGCCTTGGGCTACATCGCCGAGGTTCCACCACGAAACATACTGTGCATCCTGCGATTCGATCATCCAAGCGTCGGACAGCCGATCGAAGAATGCGTCATCGCCGGTCTTGCCGCCCTTCGGCTCCCCGACGTAGAGCAGGCGCCGACCACCCCGGGACTCGAACAGCTTCAAGGCTTCGGACGCCATCGGATCACCCCACCCCGGCGGCCAGCACAGGAACAGAACCGAGTCGCCATCCAACGCGGAGTCGAACTCTTCCAGGCCCTCCACCGAATACCAGACATCCCGCTGCCCACTGGCCCCGGGAAATGATGGGTTCGCGATCGAATCCGGCGGCTCGGAGTCGAACGCCCGGACCGTCGATCCCTGATCAGCCAACAGTCGCGCCCAGTAATTACGCCCCGTTCCGAGCTCGACAACCCTCTGCCCGCCGCTGAAGGCCGCAATCCACTCGATCGTCTCCGGCGACGGAACCGCGTAGGCATAGGCAGCCTGCAAGATCGTCTGCGCGAACCCCAGTAGAACGCTGCCGTTGGCACTACCACCGTTCACGACCCGGCGGTCACCGTCTACGCCGGTCGAAGGCCCGACCACATCCCAGTAAGGATTCCCCGATGCAGACTCGCCACCGGCCAGGTAATGCACGAACCGCAGATCGAACGCCGCATCAGCCTCCGGACTCTCGGTCCCCGCCAGCATCGGAGCCGTATCCAGATACTCCGCGACCTTCGGATACTCGACCTTCAACCGCTCCCCGTCATCGAGCAACGCGGCCAGTTCGTTTCGTCGTTCGGGCGTGAGCACCAGACCATTCATGCGGTCAATCCTCCGTGCGCAGACTGAACTCTGCGAGTGGTTGCCGAATTTGGCTATATAGGATCAAGAGCGGCGGCGCCTGCGCGCCGGCGCCCCACAACCGGGCGGGCCTGGTTGTGATGGGGGCCCCACAAGGCGCAGAGGCGACACGATGGCGCTCCCCCCTCCCAACCCGAGAGGGTTTGTCTTTGCCGCCCCAAAACTG
>NZ_JBHXMZ010000001.1:24651-215726 GCF_042719915.1 Nocardia sp. NPDC058499
GGGGGGGGAAAACAGGGCGTTTGGGGTGGGGGCTTTGCGGGGGGGAGGGGGGCTGGGGGGGGGGGGGGGGGGGGGGGGGGGGGGAGACAAGGGGCCGGCCCCCCCCCCCCCCCCCCGCCACGCAACCGGCCGGGCCTGGCTGCGCTGGCGGCCCAACCGGGCGCGGCGGCGACACGCTGGCACTACCCGCTACCGACCCGAGATGGTTGATTTTCGATAACCGAAAAGTGTGGGCACGACGAGAGCCGTACCCGACTTGCTCTCCCGCAGCCCGAGCACGAATCGGCCGGCAACGCCCGGGATGACTGGCCGTGGTCCCGTCCCACCGAGTTGCCGAACACGTGAATCGACCCGTTCTCGAGGCGGTGTGCGCGACCTCCGGCCGCGTGGCCCTGCTGACTGGTGGCCTGCATCGTGTTCCCGCGCCCCTCCACCCTCAAGGGCGCCTACGGCGTCAGCTCCGCTGATGGCTATCGCCACCCTTGACCGCGGAGCCTCTACGCGAGAAGGGCAGGCCCTATTGGGGCAGGCGGGTAGCCAGCCCCATCTATGCGCAGACCACCACCCAGCACGCCCATGACGGTCGACTCCGCGTTGTTGCTTCCAGTCCGGCCGCGAGTACTGGTGCAACAATAGGTACATGAGTAGCGAGGACGCCGATCGTGCAGCTGAGATTCAGCATCTGATGCGTATTGGGGGGAATGTAATAGCCTTCATAACCAACTCGGCAGACATGCTTAACCGTACCTATTTTGCCATTAACTTAGGGCGAGAAGCCAAAGTGCTTGCATGGGCTACTTCCACTGCCCTCGGTTTTATATCCGAAGCCCCTCAAGAGTATTTAGATATCACAAATGACATAAGGAAATATTCTGACAGCATCACTCAAAAAATAGAGGAAAACCCCGAATGGCTCGAACTCACTCCAGATGGAATCCCAATCTTGCACGCCACGCAGCTCATTGGAATATGGGGCTCTCTGGAAAGCTTCGTCGGCGACATATTTAAGGCGTCACTCAAATATCGCCCCGAGCTCTTGGATGGGAAAGCTTTCGAAAAAATAAATCTACCGGTAAGCCTGATCGCAAGAGACTCCGACGAGCTCTACTCCACGATTTATCAACGTGTTCTGCCTCCTGGTAGCGGGCAGATCGGGAAGCTAGAAGACGTTCTAAACATGGTCAACCTCGGCGGACCGATCGACGCAAATCTAAAGAAAGAGCTTCACAGCGCCCACCAGATCAGGAATCTCTGGGCTCATAATGCGGGTATTGCGGACGGGCATTTTCTGGAACAATGCTCCTACCTGGGCTACCGATTGGGTGACACGGTGGAGATCACTGCGGATAGATACAAATCGCTAACTCAGGCCATAGTCGATTATGTCTCAGTGATATTGGATCGGATCAACAAGCGGGGGTTCGTGTAACGGAAGACCGAGGTGCCGGGGGCGTTGGATCGAGCATTGGGCATCCCCGGCTACCAGTACATGGATCAAGTTTTAGATCGCGCTTTATTCAATTCTTAGAGGTTTTCCACACCGACTTCCGTAGATGGCCGGTACATCCGCAGGAAGCGGGCATCCCTTCTTTACAAACGCCGTCGCCAGGGCTAAGGCACCCTTGCTTTCGGATTCCGTAGGTTCGTGAGGGCCCGTGCCCCTATTGGAATGGAGGACACTGTTCCTTAGTCCCACCAATTTCGGACTCAAGTCCGGGTCAATTGAGTACCCAGTTTTGCGCAGCAAATCCACCAGCTTACCCAGCGTTAGATTCCCGCTCTCCATCAGATGCTTGGCGATATCTGGAGGCGTACTGCGCGTAAGTTCCGAGTCCAGTAATTGGTATCCGATTATCTCCACGGCACCACTGGCGTCGATAACCGCACGCCGGAACTGGCCTACTCTATGAAGCGCCCGTGCTTCGTTCAGTAGCTTCCATGCAAGAGGTAGATCAATTCCGGCACCCGCCTTATCGAAGCAATATCCCATGACCGCCTTATCGGCGCGCACCCATTCAAGATCGCGCGGAATATTGAATTTGCTAAAGGTGCGAATGAAACTAGGACTCGCCCCATCGGGAATCTCGTACATGAACGTCTTGTTCTCGTACAATAGCGGACTTTGGTGACCAACAAATACGGTAGGTTGACCCGTAGTTACTGCCAGCCATTCCATGCTGGTTTTTAACCACATATCTGTTTCAGAGTTCAACGATTCACCCTCGGCACGCGCCACGTCATCCGCGATAAGGGCAAACCGTAGGATATCGGCAGCATCCCTGCTTTCTACTGCTACACCCCAGTCAACCTGAGCGCTCGGGGCCTTGAGCGCTTTGGGCCGCTGGAGCATTCGGTCACGATCCACTGTGTCGAGATCGGCCGGAAAGTGCACGGTAACCGAGTGGCCTGCGACTGCTGTCGGGAACTCTTGACCGATGACGTCAAGGGTGCAAGACCAGTATCTCTCCAGTGGACACTGCCACTCGATTGTGCTCACATGCTCTCCTGATTGATCCGCCGACCAGTGGAAGTTCTGTAGCCGTGCGACTTCCAGTTTCTTTCCCGATCGGACCAGCCACGCTCGGCGTTACATTTCCAGCGCCACGCAGGATCCCCATGCATTAGGGCGACGGTCCCGTTCTCCCAGGTCGGTAGCGGGACCAGAACGGGACCACACGATAGAGACGCCGGCAAACAAAACCCACGTCATTGACTTACCGCACACCATCAAAAACCGTCCGTGACCAGCTAATTCATCGCCCGGGCCGACCTGGGGGTCAAGCGGTCGCAGCTTCAACTCCTGGCAGTTCCACCGCCACACGGAATGCCGCCCTCTGGCACACGAGCCGCTTTCGGAACGTCGAGGCCCAGGTGTAGGTCTTTACGTTTTGGCCTCTGCTGAGTCCTGACGTCTGCCGAGAAGGTTTGGCGGATAATCCCGCCCGAATAAAGATTGGCTGTCCGCGGGTCACACCGGGCATGATTCCCCCGGACTGAGCGACCGAGGAAATGGCGATGGATGAACGTGAGACACTGACCCTGTGGCGGCCCACTGGGCCCGAGGAGTTGGCGCTGGTCGAGGCGTCGGGATGCACGGCGTGGCCGCCGCGGCTGCCCGAGCAGCCGATTTTCTATCCGGTGTTGAACGAGGACTACGCGATACGTATCGCACGAGATTGGAATGTTGCGGCATCGGGCGTCGGCTACGTGACCCGGTTCGAGATCGACGCTGATTTCGCGGCCAGGTATCCCGTCCGCCAGGCCGGCGGGCAAACGATCCTCGAACTGTGGGTGCCCGCTGAGGAACTCGAGGAGTTCAACCGCCACATCGTGGGCCGCATCGAAGTGGTGCACGAATTCCGGTAGGTTCGTAGTAGTTATCGGCTAACGTTCTCGAACGTCCTCGCCCAAGGCGCACTGGCTCCGGATGAATGCGCCCGTCTGGAGGGGGTGGCAGCACGTTCTAGCCGGGCTGAGTCCGAGGGGAGTCCACTCGATGTGGGCTCCTCTGAGCCTCACGGGCCAATTCGCTGATAACCGTAGCCAGTCTCACCCAACAGTGGCCCGGCCCTCAGCTGGTGTTATCGCCCAGCTCCGGCCAAGCTTCACGCATCGCCTTGGCCGTGCGCTGCAGGTTCTCCACTGATATGCGTTCGATCTGTATCCGCGGCGGCGGGTAGTGGTACCGGTCCTCTTCGAGCCGGCGGGGTAGTTCTTGCATCGACTCTCCAAAAATGTTGGCCGGTCCGGGCGATATGCGCCGAGCGCATATACCTGCGGTGAGTGCGGATTAGGTTGTTTAACGCGCGCTCGACTCAGGTGTGCGCATGAGAGATTGGGGTCGAGAATGACGGTTGCCGGCGAGCGACGACACAAGGTGATCGGTGACGTCCACCTATTGCTCACCGACGGTCAAGGGCGTGTGCTCTTCGGGCGGCGGGCGAACACCGGCTATGAGGACGGCGCCTATCACTTACCGTCGGGGCACTTGGAAGCCGGCGAGTCTGTGGTGGCTGCGCTGGTGCGGGAGGCGAAGGAGGAGATCGGGGTAACGATCAACCCGGGGGCCGTCGGCTTCGCCCACGTCATGCACAATTCCTCCTCCGGAGGGCGGGTGGCGTTCTTCTTTCAGGTCGAGCGGTGGGAGGGCGAGCCAGCGAATATCGAGCCGGATAAATGCGATGACCTCGTCTGGTTCGCTCTCGATACGCTCCCTGAGCGGATGATCCCTTACTGCCGAGAGGCGCTGCGCCACGTCGCGGACCGGCGGCAGTTCTCTACTTTCGGCTGGTAGGAGACCGCCGCGGGGTGTCCATCGCCTTTCTCGACGGCACCCCGCGGTGGTGTTCCTCGCTCGGCTCAGATGACGTTCCAGTCGGTGAGCGAGGTGACCAGTTCCTCGAATCGCTCGCCGGGCATTCGCTTGCGGAGCGTGTCCTCGGGAGTTTCCTTGGCGGCGCCGTATTGCCACCACGCTTTCTCGGTCTTGTTGTCCATCACAAGGAACCGATCCGTTTGGGCCGGACCGCGTACCACGACCGATGCGGTCCCGGGCTCGGCGACGACCGCATGGATCGCACTGTGGTGCAAGGTATAGCTGGTCTCGGGTTGCTCTAGACGGACGAGCATCGGGTCGAGGGTTATCGGGTTGAGTTCGGCGTGCAGATCCACCGGCTGGTAGATCCGATGCCGGTACTCGCCCCGCAGGATGTGGCTGGAGTATGTCCAGCGGTGGTTGTGCGGACGGTCGTGGTACCCGGGGCCGAAAACATGCAACCGGATCCGAATACCGGTCTCTGGGTCGTCGAACAGGACGAGCTTGTCGAGGATGTCGTAGTGCTCGCAC
This sequence comes from Nocardia sp. NPDC058499, assembly GCF_042719915.1. Classification (NCBI taxonomy): domain Bacteria; kingdom Bacillati; phylum Actinomycetota; class Actinomycetes; order Mycobacteriales; family Nocardiaceae; genus Nocardia; species Nocardia sp. NPDC058499. The sequence goes on from NZ_JBHXMZ010000001.1 coordinate 29,498, forward strand.
AGAGCCATCAGCCGCGCGTCCTCGCGAATGGCCGACAGTCCGCGCCGAAGCAGATACCTGCTGCCGGTGATATGGGCGAAGCTCTTCCGTGTTGCCGAGTCGACGGCTTCCACGTCGTCCCAGTCCAGGCCGCGGAGGGGGTCGATCAGGGTCTCGAAGGTGAGCATGAGCGGGTTCTCCTATTCGGGTTTGGCGCTGGACTTCCAGAGCCGGCAGACGGGGACGATGTCGGGGTACTCGGAGCAGGAGCTGGCGCCCATCACGATCTGCTCGGCCGGGCAGCCACCGAAGCAGCCCGTGGACTTGCATCCACCGCAGGCGTCGTCGATCAGCGGCAGGCTGAACAGGTCGAACTCGTTGCTCTCGGTCTCCCGGTTGAGCCGGACGTGGTTGCCTTCCATCCGCGCGAAATACGAGTCGGTGTCGAACAGGTATGAGCAGACGTAGGCGCGGCCGTCGGGGAAGACGCTGATTCGATCCAGTGTGCGGCCGATGCATCCCTGGTATCCCTCGCCCGCGTAGCGATCCATCTGGTCGCGGCGGGCGTAGGTGGGCTGAAACCAGACCCGGGTCTCGTGCTCGGGTGCGACCCCTTCCAGGCGGTTGCAGAAATTCACCCATTCCGGCGGGGTCATGGCCATGTCCTCGTTGCCATGGCCGGTGCCGATGGTGCTGAACACGTGGTACTTCACCAGCGACGCACCGATCTCGTCGGCGATGGTGAGCAGGTTGAGAACGTCAGCCTCGTTGGCTTTGTTGACAGTGCAGATGATTCGAGTGTCGAAGCCTCGGTCGCACAGCTCGGCGGTGGTTTCCATTGCGATATCGAAGGTCCCCGAGCCACGGACTGCGTCGTGGGTGGCCGCGCTTCCACCGTCAAGGCTGACCTGCACGTAGGCGAAGTCCGACGGTTCTAGTTCGGTGAACTTCTTGCGGGCTGCCTGCTGGGCATTGGTGGTGGTGATGACGTGCCCGTAGCCGATTTTGCTTGCGACCTTGATGGACTCGACATAGAACGGGTGCAAGGTCGGTTCGCCACCGAGGATGGTCAGTTTGTCGCCGCCGAGCTTGCGCCACACTGTGAGGGTGTCGACGATCTGCTGGGGTGTCATCTTCAGGGCGCGCTCGAGCCGTTCGCCCATGTAGCAGTGTTCGCACCGCAGCTGGCAAGCCTCGGTGATATAGAGGTAGACGTTGCGGTAGCGGCCGTAGGGTACGCGGTCGACGTGATGGGGTTGGGTGGCATTCCAGTTCCGGGGCATGCGCGCGTGGCCGTAGCTGTCGCGTGGCGCAGAGGGGGCGGAGAGGGTCAGGGGAACGGTGGTCATGCTGTGTGGCTCCTGTGGTTCAGCATTGCGCCGACCAGCCGGGCCATCTCGGACGGCGGCTGGTTGGCGTTGAGGGTGGAGACGGGATATCCCGCGTTGGTGAAAGTTGTGCGTATCGCGTCGGTGCTGTCCTGGTGCCGACGACTCCGCGCTGCGAACAGCGAGGGCGCATCCCCTCGACGGGGATGCAGAAGACTCCCGCATCTGGCACAGGTCCACGAGTGCGGCGTGGTCGCTTCGGCCGGCATGCGTGGGTCGGAGATCGGGTCCTTCTCGCAGCTGTGGCAGACACGCCGCCGCTTGGCACGGCGCCTTCGAGTCCTGTCGTCGAGTAGCAACTCGACGGGTTCCAGAACGCACCCGGGAGCGATATCGACGACCGCGTCGATCAGCAGCTGGGTCTGGTCGCCCGTGCCAGGGAAGTTGTCCATCAGGACGGCGTCGACGTCCCCGTTCTCGGCTGCTTCCTCGAGGTAGCTGCGGACAGCCGGGTCGACGACACTGTCGTCGACCCACCCGAGCCGGTCGGCCGCCGACGTTGTCGCCACGAGGACATCGACCGGGACCTGCTCACGCAGCCGGAAGACCCGCCGTGATGGATCGGCACCGAGTGCAAGTGCGAGCGTGGACTTTCCTGCAGCGGGTGGCCCGAGAATGGGCACCACGATTGATAACCCCATATCGCCCCTTTCCAGATTCGATTTCCGGACTCGACGACGATCACCCACCGGGCGGGATATCGACTAACAGCCGTGTGTATTCGGCCTATGCGCGAGACGCATATCGACTGCATCCCACGGTGATAACGTCAGCGGAAACGGAAAGGCGTTGTGACATCAGCGGAGTGGGATGATGCGAATCGAGGAGCAGTACTGCGTTCACTGTGGTGGCCTGCTCAGCCGGTACAACCCGGGCCAGTGGTGCGGACTGTGCACCCAAACCACCATGGACGCACCCGCCGAGATGCCGGCGCAGTTCTGGTGGAGCGAACATATGCTGGCGGCGCTGTCAAGTTGGCATATGGGCCGGGTCATCTACGCATATCGCACGCATCCGATTCACGGTTCGCAGCCGATATCGCAGAAGAAGGTGGCCCACTGGCTCGACCTCACCCAAGCTCAGCTCAGTCGCATCGAGACGGGCGCCGCGCCTGAGTACTTGACCAAACTCATCCGGTGGGCGCAGATACTCCGTATCCCCGCCGAACTGCTGTGGTTCAAGGTGCCCCCCGCGTCTACGCTCGACGAAGTGAACCGCAACGAATTCCTGCGGGCCGCGGCGGCCGTCACGGCCACAGCAGCCGTCTCGCCTCACGGCCTTTCGCAACTCCTCAACGACACCCGATCCACTGCAATCCCTACGCGCGTCGGCGCCACCGAAATCGAACAGCTCCGTGCCGCCTCCGATCTTTTTGCGAGCTGGGATGCCCGGTACGGCGGCGCCCTGGTCCGTGAGGTCGTCGCGGCCCAGCTTCGCATGGCTGTGTCCTATCTGCACGCCGGGTGCTCGCCGGGAAAGCGCAGCGATCTGTACGCCGCTGTGGGATATCTGAGCCACACAGCAGGTTTCATGGCATTCGACGCCTGCGCTCACAAGGACGCTGCCGACATGTTCGGCCTGGCCCTCGAATGTGCAGAAGAAGCCGACGCCTGGCAGCTGCGCGCCAAGATCCTGTCCTCGATGGCGCGACAGGCCATCTGGACCGGCAAGCCGAAGGAAGGACTACGTCTCGCCACCAGAGCATTCCTGCACTCGGACCGGTTGACCGCTACCGAACGCGCCATGCTGTTCACCACCCAAGCCCGCGCATACGGCAAGCTCAGCGATGTCGACGCGGTCACCACCGCTGTCGGACACGCAGACGAACAGTTCAGCCACGCCGAACCTGCCGAAGATCCCGGCTGGATGGCCTACTACGACGCCGCCCAGCACGCCGGGGACACCGGGCACGCACTGTTCGACATCGCGATCAACGGAAAATTCCGCACCGAGGCCCGGACGCGACTGGAAACCGCGGTCACCGGCCACACCTCCCACGCCGAGCGATCCCGCACGATCTCGATGATCAAACTCGCCTCCCTGACAATGTCGACCGGCGACCCTGACGAAGCCACCGAGATCGGCACCGTCGCCGTCGGACGCGCGACCGGCCTCAAATCGATGCGCGCCGCCGAAGACGTCCACCAACTGCACACCTACGCACGCCGCGCAGGTGTCGACCTCGCACAGGCAGCCAGCGGGTGAGTGAGGAGACCCTGGGCGCCATAGCACGCGAAGCCTGCACCGCAGCCGGGCTGACGGACCTCGACGTTGTACCGATCAAGGTTTCGGAGAACGCCATCTACCGGCTTCCGCAGTCCCGCCTCGTCGTCCGGATCGCGAAGCCCGGGCAGCGTGCCGCTGCGGAACGCGAGCTGCTGATCGCCGATTGGCTTCGTCGCGCCGACGTGCCCGCCGTCGAACCGGCCGATATCCTGGCAACCTTCGTCATGGTCCGCGACCGGCCCGTCACCTTCTGGAAAGAGCTACCACCGCACCGCGGCGGCAGCGCCACCGAAATCGCGACGGCCCTGCGCAGACTCCATGCGCTCCACCCGCCCCGATTCTTGTCCTCAATCGACCCGTTCGTTCGGCTCGAGCAACGGATCGATGCGGCGATCATCCTGCCGGCCGAAGACCGCCAATGGCTCCATCAGCACCTCGACGACCTCCGCAACGCATGGTCGCACCGCATAGCCGGACGGCAGTGGGGACCTATCCACGGAGATGCATGGGAAGGGAACGTCGTCACCGCCGACGACGGCACGACCCTGTTCCTCGACTTGGAGCGCACATCCATCGGCCCGCCCGAATGGGATCTGACCTCGACTGCCATCAAGCACAGCTCATTCGGATGGATCGACGCGCAGCAGTACACCGAATTCGTAGCCGCATACGGCTACGACGTCACGAACTGGTCGGGGTTCGCGCTGCTGCGGGACATCCGCGAAATGCGGATGACCTGCATGGCTGCGCAGGCTGCCGCGCGGGAATCTTCGCGGCTCGCCCAGGCGCAGCTGCGCGTGGATTCCCTGCGTGGCCGCCGCGGTCAGCGGCCTTGGGACGGATGGGAAGCTATTCCGTGACGTGAGTGACAGGACACTCTCGAGCGTGTCGTGAGTGCCGGATCAGAGTCCCAGGAATCTTTCCGCGTTGCGGTGGGTGATCAGGTCGCGAGTGGCGTCACCGAGGAAATCGCTCTTGCGCACCACCTCACCAACGGGCCGCTCGCCCAGCGGGTACGGGTAGTCGCTGCCGACCATGACGCGTTCGGCGCCGACAGTGTCGACCAGCACCCGCAGGGCACGCTCGTCGAACACGACGGAATCCACGTAGAACCGCCCCAGGTAGTGGGACGGCGGGAACTCGGAGGTTCCGATGATGTCGTTGCGGCCGTGCCAGGCGTTCTCCGTGCGGCCGAGCCAGAATGCGTACGAGCCGCCGCCGTGGGCGAAGGCGATCTTCAGGCGTTCGTCGACGCGGTCGAAGACGCCGCCGAGGATCAGCGACAGGATCGACAGGTGGGTCTCCGCCGGCATCGAGGTGAGCCAGCGCGACATCCAGCGCTCCAGACGCGGGGAGCTGGGCATGTCCCACGGGTGCACGAAGACGGGGACGTCGCGGTCCGCGCAGTGCTGTAGGAACGTTACGATGCCCTCGTCGTCGAGGTCCCGGTCACCCACGTGGTTTCCGATCTCCACGCCCCGATGCCCGTTCTCCAGACAGCGGTCGAGTTCGGCGCAGGCCAGGTCGGTGTCCTGCAGTGGCACCTGACAGAACGGGATCATCCGGTCGCCCGCGGGTGCGGTGATCTCGAGGGCGAGGTCGTTGAAGATGCGGGCGATCTTCGCCGCCTGTTCCCCGGTGCGGCCGTAATTGAAGAAGGCCGGTGTCGGCGAGACGACCTGAGTGCGCACCCCGTCTGTGTCCATATCCTGCACGCGCACCGCGGCATCCCAGCAGTCCGACTGGATCCGCCGGAACTCCCTGGTGCCCATCATGATCATGGCGTCGTGCTCGGATTCGATCCGCAGCCACGGTGCGTCGGCGCCGGCCTCTGCGCTGATATCCGGCCACCCTCGGGGGACATAGTGGGTGTGGACGTCGATGATGTTGTTCACTTCAGCCTTTCCCGGGGTGGATTGCACCGCAGCTCGGGCATTTGTGCGCCGCCTCGTCCGCGTAGAACTGCGTGAAGACGGGCGGAAGGTCGTCGACGATGCTGCGCACCTGCAGCTCGATCTCGTGGACCAGTGCGTCACACTCGAGGCAGTACCACTGGAACTTCTCGAGGGTGCCCTCCTGACGGACCCGTTCGATCACGAGGCCGATCGAATCCGGGTCGGGGCGCTGCGGAGAATGCGGCACATTGCCGGGTAGCAGCCAGGATTCCCCTTCGCGGATGTCGATTCTGCGCGGCCCCTCGTCCGTCATGATGTTGACGTGGATATCGCCCTTGATCTGGAAGAACCACTCCTCGTACGGTTCTCGGTGGTAGTCGGTGCGCTCGTTCGGCCCGCCGACGATCTGGACGATGAAGTCCTCGCCGAGCGCCATGGTCCTGTTGTTGACCGGTGGTCGCAGCAGGTGCTCGTGCTCGGCGATCCAACCGTGGAAATTGATGACCTCCGGGATATGGGTCATGGCGTCTACTCCAAATCGCTTGTGGGGGGTGGTGCAGTGGTTCCGTTCCGAAATCGGCTCAGGTGGCCGTGGGCCGATGCGCGATCGCCTGGATCTCGATCAACAGGTGCGGGTGCGGCAGCTGGTGCACAGCCACTGTTGTCCGGGTCGGCCCGGATTCGTCGAAGTACTCGCTGTACGCCTCGTTGTAACCACCGAAATCGTTCATCGACACCAGGTAGGTCGTGATCTGCGCGACGTCTTCGAGTCCTGCGCCGACCTCGCGGAGAATCCCGCGGATATTCTCGATGACAGCACGCGTCTGTGCGCGGATGTCGAGGTCGGTGGTCCCCATCTCGTCGACCTGGACGCCGGCGAACGAGTTGTCGGGTCGGCGCGAGCTGGTACCGGAGACGAAGATGAGGTCCCCGACGACCTTGACATGCGGGAATCGTCCGCGGGGCACGGCGTGGCCCGCGAGGACTGCGCTGCCGGAATCGGATCCCTGACCCGGTCGGCTGCCGGCGGATGTATCGGCGTTGGTTGTCACGGTACGTTCTCCCTCATCGTCCTGTCGTCATCGTCGGACACCGGTCAGGCGCACGGTGCCGATCCCGGCGATCTCGCACTCGACGGTCGCTTCGGTCAGCGGCATCGCCGCGGTGGCCGCGCCGGCGAGCACCACGTATCCGGCGTGTAGCGGGATCCGCCGGCGGCGGCACATATCGAGCAGCGCGTGGAGTGCTGCTTCCGGGTCGCCGAGGATGGCCGCCGTCGTTCCGGTGGTCTGCTCATCGCCGACGCGCAGTCGCACCGCACGGTCGGCGGCCTCGCGCATGGGGCGCCATGTGCCCACGGCGAAGCCGGAGGCCGAGGTGTTGTCGGCGACGACGTCGGCGTAGGTGAATCGGAAGTCGCGGTAGCGCGAGTCGATGATCTCGAGGGCGGGCGCGATCGCGTCGACACAGGCCACGATATCGGTGTCCGGGTCGTCGAGGTCGGCCAAGGTGATGTCGCGTCCGATCCGGTAGGCCACCTCGGGTTCCACCTTCGGATGGATGTAGCCCCGCAGATCGGTTTCGCCGCCGTCGGCCACCTGCATCGCATCGGTGATGCGCCCGACGATCACGTCGGACACTCCCATCTGCGCCATTTTCGCCTTGCTGGTGAAGCCCAGTTTCACGCCGACGACGGTCTCACCGCGCATGGTCCGCAACCCGACGAGCGCCTCTTGCACCAGGTATGCGGTGTCGACGTCGAGGTCGACGCCAAGCGATGCGTCTTCTTCGAGGCTGGGGGTGTCGGTCGTCGACCTCTGCGCGTCGTCGAGCCGGCGCGCCAGCGCCTCGATGTCGTCAGGGCTCGCTGTCGTGGAGTTCGTCATTTCTTGCTCCAGGTATTTCGTGGATGTTCCGGCGCCGTCACAGCTGTACGCACACGTTGGTCGGCTCGGTGTAGAAGTGCAGCGACGACTCGCCGCCTTCGCGCCCGATGCCCGAGAGCCCGACGCCACCGAACGGGGACCGAAGGTCGCGGAGGAACCAGGTGTTGACCCACGACATGCCGACGTTCATGGCTTGTGCGACGCGGTGCCCGCGGCGCAGATCGTTGGTCCACACTGCGGCAGCCAGCCCGTAGTCGGTGTCGTTGGCGAGCGCAACGGCCTCGGCCTCGGTGTCGAACGGGATGAGCGTGGCGACGGGGCCGAAGATCTCCTCGCGCACCACGCGGTCACGGTTGGTCAGGCCCGTCCACAGCGTGGGCTCGATCCACGAGCCGCCGTCGAGATCGGCCCCCATCGCCGGAATGCCGCCGCCGGTGCAGATCTCGGCGCCCTCTGCCTCGGCGAGCTCCAGGTAGGACTGCACTTTCTGCCGGTGCTTGTGGGAGATCAGCGGACCGGTGGTGGTTGCTGTGTCGGTGGGCCGGCCCAGGCGGAGCCGCCCGGCGCGTTCGACGAGGCCCGCCACGATATCGCCGAAGACAGCGCGCTGGACGTAGACCCGCTCGGTGCACAGGCACACCTGCCCAGTGTTGGTGAAGATGGACCGGCTCAGGCCGTCGATCGCCTCGTCCAGGCAGACATCGTCGAAAACGACGGCCGCGTTCTTTCCGCCCAGTTCGAACGACACCGGGCGCACCCGGGGTGCCACCGTCTTCATCACGTGTGAGCCGGTCGCCGACGACCCGGTGAATGTGACGCCGTCGATGTGCGGGTGCTCGGTGAGGTAAGCGCCGGCGGAGTCGGCACCGAACCCGTGTACGACGTTGTAGACGCCGCGCGGGAATCCGACCTCGGTCAGTACCTCCGCGAGCAGGGTCGCCGTGGAGGGGGTGTCCTCGCTGGGTTTGACGACAACGGCGTTGCCGCAGGCGAGGGCCGGCGCGACCTTCCAGGTGAGCAGCAGTAGGGGGAGGTTCCACGGCACGATGACGGCGACGACTCCCAGCGGCTTGCGAATCGCGTAGTTGAGGGCCCGGCGGCCGCCGCCCATCTCGGTGAGGAACGACTCCTGCCCGGCGGCGGAGACGACATCGGCGAAGGTCCGGAAATTGGCGGGCGCCCGGGCGATATCGAGTTCGCGCGCCTGGGTGATCGGCTTGCCGGTGTCGGCGATCTCGGCGGCGACGAACTCGTCGAAACGCTCCTCGATACGATCCGCCGCGCGCCGCAACAGGTCGGCGCGCTCGCGGACCGGCCGGTCGGCCCAGCCGGCGGCGAGGGCGGCGCGGGCCGAGGCGACAGCGCGGTCGACGAGGCCGCGGTCTGCCTCGTGGACCTGCGCGAAGGTGGCACCGGTGGCGGGATCGACAGCGGCGAATGCCCGGTTCGGATCGGGGTCGACGAACGCACCGTCGACGAAGTTCCGGATCCACTCTTGCGGCTGTGCGGTCATACCTCCACTGTGATCGAGATCGTCATGCCGGGGAAATGCAAATACGGACGCGACCTATGCCCGAATGGTCATGGTGTCGGGGGTATTTCTCGGGACGGCGGCGTGCTGTATACCCGAATACATCCCCCGCATCGTGCTGTGCGATATCCGCCGGCCCATTGCCACCGAACTCCCCGAAGGAACACCACGTGTCCGACCCACGAATCGATGCCGACTACAACGTTCGCAACACCGTCGCCCCCGAGGTTTTCGACAGGGTGATCGCCGACTACCGCGTGCGCTCGGACGAGGCCGTGCGTGGACTGTCCGGGCACGAGGGCATCACCTATGACGAGGCCAGCGGCCAGCAGCTGGACATTTGGGGGGTGGGCACCGAGCCCCGGCCGGTTTTCCTCGCCGTTCACGGCGGCTACTGGCGGATGCTCTCTCGCCACGACACCGCATTCATGGCACGGGTGCTCGATGACGCAGGCGTCGCCACTGTCACCGTCGACTACGGCCTGGCGCCCGCCACGCCACTCGAAGAGATGGTCAGGCAGGTGCGGGCGGCCGTCGCCTGGGTATTCCGGCACGGCAGGAAATACGGACTGGACCCGAACCGGATCGTCGTCGGGGGCAGCTCTGCGGGCGGGCATCTGACCGGTACGACGATGATGCCGGGCTGGCAGGCAGAGTTCGGCCTACCGGCCGATGTGGTCCGTGCCGCGATGCCGATCAGCGGCCTGTTCGATCTGCGTCCGCTGGTCGATTTCACCGCCGACTGGCTGCACCTGGACCTCGGCCGGGCCGCCGCGCTGAGCCCGGCGCTCGCCCCGCTGCGCACGGGTGGCGCGGCGGACCCGGTGTCGGTGATCGCAATCGCCGAGAACGACGGCGCCGGTTTTCTCGAACAGAGCCGACACTTCCACGACGTCTGGTCGGCGCGGTCGTCGAGCCGACTGCTCACTGTCCCCGACCGCAACCACTACGACGTCTTTCTCGACCTGGCGCACCCCGATTCGGAACTGACCGGCGCGCTGCTCGAACTCATCGCGGCAACCGAGAGCTAGCGGGGACCATCGGCCGCAAACACCACTGAGCCCGGCCCCGTAGCGGGGGCCGGGCTTCGTCATCGCGTCAGAGCCTTGCTGCGGCAGACTCCTCGCCGAGGGCTGCGGCCGGCTCCGCACCGCCTGCCGTCGGCGACTCGTCGTGCTGTAGTCCACGCGACGAATCGGGCACCACCCGAAACAGTGCGATGGCTCCGCACAGACTGATCGCGCATATGACGGCGAGGTACCACGTGACCCCCGCAGACGATTCGGTGGCGTCGAGCAGCGCCGTGGCGATCATCGGCGCCAGGCCGCCGCCCAGGATGGCGCCGCTCTGCAGGATCAGCGACGATCCCGAGTACCGCACCCGGACGGGGAAGGTGTCGGCGATAATGCTGCCCTGAACACAGTGGGTTATGGGGATGATCAGTCCCATGCCGACGAACGCGATCGTCGCCACGGCCGCGTTCGCGGTGTCGAGCATCGGGAAGAACGCCACACACCAGATCAGGATCGCGGCCGAACCGCCGATGAACATGGTGCGCCGCCCGAATTTGTCGGCCACCATGGTCCACACCGGAATCGACGCGAACCACAGGGCAGCAGCCACCATCACACCCAGGATCAGGAACTGCTTGTCGTAGCCGAGTTCTTGCGTTCCGTAGGACAGCGCGAACACCATGAACACATAGGCCACCGCAGAGTTGGCGACCACCGCGGCCAGTGTCAGTGCCAGGCGAACGAAACCGACATCGAGGGCCTCGCGGATCGGCAGTTTCGCGACCCCATGGTTCCGGACGACCCCGCTGAAGGACGGCGATTCGGTGATGCGCAGGCGGATGGCCAGCCCGATCGCGACCAGAACGAAGCTGAGCAGGAACGGGATTCGCCAACCCCAGGCTTGGAACGCACTATCCGGTAGGACATTGCCGACGAGCAGGAAGATGCCGTTCGCGAGCACGAGTCCCGCGGGGGTGCCCATCTGAGGGAACCCCGCATACAGGTTCTTCTTCCCCGCGGGGGCATGCTCCATCGACATCAGGGTCGCGCCGGCTCCCTCACCGCCCAGTCCGATGCCCTGGACAACACGCAGGACCACCAGGAGAACAGGCGCCCAGACGCCGATCGCGTCGTAGTTGGGGACGAGACCGATCAGCGTCGATCCGATACCCATCATCACGAGCGAGACGACCAGCGTCGCCTTACGTCCGATACGGTCACCGAAGTGCCCGAATACCAGACCGCCGAGCGGCCGGGCGATGAATCCCACCGCAAACGTGCTGAACGCGGCGAGGGTGCCGGCCGTGGGACTCAGATCGGGGAAGAACTGTTTGTTGAAGATGAGTGCGGCCGCCGTGCCGTACAAGAAGAAGTCGTACCACTCGAGGGTGGTGCCGGCCAGCGTCGCTCTGGCGACGCGGCCGCGCGCAGCGGCCCCGGGGGTGGCACCTCGGTCTCGGGTCGTGTGGTCGGTCATGGAAGCCGCCTATCAAATCTCGGGTCTCCGGTCGGATTCCCGTGAACCGTTCGTCGTCGCGAGAATCCTGCGGATCAGTCGGCCGCTGTCGCGGCTTGGCGTGCGTATCGGATCGTGTGCATCGAATTCACTGCTGAACGTTTCACGTGTACGCACTGAGCGTGATCTGGCTCTCCATGCAAGGCAAATGTGAATACTCGCCGTAGACATGCCTCGATTGCTATACCGCGACGTCGCGTACCATGACTATCCGTTCCTAGCCCTCTCCGCGGAATCGCCATACGACCGCCCCCCGGGAGCCCGATGTGGATCAACCACGATTACTCGATGGTCGCTTGAAGGTCCGGCATCTGGTCCTGATCGAAGCCCTCACCCGGCAAGGCAGTGTTATCGGCGCCGCCGCCGAGCTGCACATCACCCAGCCCGTCGCCACTCGCAGCCTGCGCGATATCGAGACGATTCTCGGCGTCGAACTCTATGAACGCGGGCCGCGCGGAATCACCCCGACGATCTTCGGTGCGGCGTTCACCGAACACGCCCGCGCGGTGCTCGCGCAGCTGAACCAGGCGAGCCGCCACGTCGTCGAACTCGCCGCGGCCGACCGGGGAACCGTCATCGTCGGCACTCATCTCGCCGGATCGAATGTGCTACTCCCCCAAGCGATCGCCCGGCTGAAACAGGCGCATCCACTGCTCACGGTCGCGGTCCGCGAGGGGTCGCCGGAATCACTGCTGGTCGAACTCGAGGCGGGCCGCATCGATGTGATCGTGGGTCGCCTGACCTCGCCGACGACGGCGAGCACGCTCCGCACCCCGCTCTACGAGGAGCAGATCGAGGTGTTCGCCGGTGCGCACCACCCACTCACCGACCGGACCGACCTGGCGCTGCGAGATCTCGAGCAGTACCCGTGGATTCTGCCCGGCACAGAAACCGCACTGCGGCGGGAACTCGAGGAAGCGTTCGCCCGCGCCGGAATGGCGTTGCCGGTCAATCGTGTCGAGGCGACCTCGTTCCTCACCGTCCGGCAGTTGCTGCTGGACACCGATATGATCGCAGTGTTGCCGAACCTCATCGGCCGCAGCGACGCCCGAATCGCCGCACTGCCGGTCGCGCTGGGCCCCATCGGCCACAGCGTCGGGCTCACCCTGGCCGCCGGGCGAACGCTGAGCCCGTCGGCGATGGCCCTCGTGGAAAACCTGCGTTTCATCGCCGGCGAACGCCTTCGGTGATCGACCGGGCTCGTCCTCATCGAGGCGATCCCCGCAGCCGACCGCACCGTTGCCCGTGGTTCGCGTCCGGCCCAGGGCGAAACCACTGCCCTACTTCCCGGCCACCAGAGAGGCAACGTTCTCGAGGCGGTTGCCTACGCTGGGCGGATGGCTTCGCGAGACGATATCGAGGGTAGCGACCGGCCGGTGCGGGTGACGGTGGGTGACGAGGTCCTCGTCATCGACGACCGCTACGAGACCGCCTCCATCGTCAACGACGTGCTGATCGCGGTATGGTTCACGCTCGGCAGTGTCCTGTTCTTTTCCGAATCAACCCATATTCCGGCCACATGGCTGTTCCTGGTGGGATCGGTGCAGTTCCTGGTCCGTCCCCTCATACGGCTGACCCGCCGGATTCACCTGCGCCGCCTCGGGGCCTCCCGCCATCCACGCCCCGACTACGACTACTGACCGGTTGCCCCGCCCGCACCGAACACCTCACGACCTCGAACGCCGGGAGTCGAGACCAGCCGCCGGGATCGCCAGGGCACCGCAGACCTGATGAGTGTCGGGTGCTGAATGCCGCTGCGATATCGCCGGGCAGATGCCGCACCCGAGCCGTGGTTCGTGGTCAGGTCCAGCCCCGTGCCTCGAAGACCGGCCGGTAGTCGTGAGCCCAGGGTTCGAACGTAGTAGCGGGGCGTCCGTGTAAGCGACGTATATCTGGACAGCGCACGGGAATTTCAGGGTGTGGACGCGGTTCGAGGTGGGCGCCCCAGGGTTTGACGCCCACCTCGAAACCCCTCGACCCCGAAGCTACCCGCCGCTGCTGCCCGTCAACGGGATGCCGGTGACTACCGTTTCCACCGTGACCACTTCGCTGGCCGAGGCCGCCGGGTCGTCCGCGGCGGGCGGCAGATGGTCGGCGCACCGGCCGACGACACGTACGGGCCCGCTCTTATCGTTGTCCAGTGACCGGACCATTACTGCCCCCGGGCCGGCAACCGACTCTTCCACCGGGAAGTTGTGGAACATCGGACCGACCGTGAAAACCGCGCCGGTATCCGCGTTCTCTGCCCAGCACACCCCGTGATCGTTGGGGTTCTCGATCATCCCGTAGACACTTCCCCCGTTTTCCGCGTGGAACTCTACGACCGGTGGCTGCAGTGCGCCGGGATCGGCACCGGCGGTGGCCGGAAAAACCATGCCGAATACGCCTATGGCAGGGATGACACGCAACAGGGATTTGCGGATAGTTTGTTGATTCACGGCGCAGATGCTAGCAACACGAATTCGCGCATCTCCATTTCTGAGAACATATTTCACCTATCCAACGGACTGGATTTCACTTCTCACCAGCGGTGTCGCGCCCGATTCGACCACAGGGCGAGACCGTTTCACATTCAAGAGATACTTGGTGTCCAAAAACCTCCGTTTCAGACGATTTGCTGCGCAGGCAACGTTGGACAGCGCCGAAATCGGGCCGGTGTCCGATATATGCGATATTTCGGAATTCTGATGCTCGTTGGGACAGTCCCGCCTATTCGAATCCACGGTTCCACGCCTCAGGACATCACCGACCCACCGGCCGGTCCGTTCAGTCCACGAGGGCGGGTAGGACCAAGTCTCGGTAGCGCTGCTTCATCGTCTCGATCACTGCCCGACCGTCCCCGGCCCAGATATCGGCATTGAAGATTTCGACCTCGACATCACCTCGGTAACCGGCGGTGCGAACCCACCCGCCGATAGTCGCAAAGTCGATGACACCGTCGCCCATCATTCCGCGCGACAGCAGCGGGTCGGCGGTCATCGGGTTCAGCCAGTCACATACCTGGTAGGAGCTGATCCGTCCGGCGGCACCGGCCTGCGCGATCTGTTCTTCGAGAGCCGGGTCCCACCAGATATGGAAGGTGTCGACCACGACGCCTACGGTCTCTGCCGGATGCAGCCGCGCCATCGACAATGCCTGTGCCAGTGTGGAAATCACGGCTCGGTCGGCACAGAACATGGGGTGCAGTGGCTCGAGAGCGAGGCAGACACCGCGTTCGGCGGCGTACGGGACGAGCAGTTCGAGCCGCTCGCCCACCCTTGCCCGGGCGGACGCGAGGTCGCGGTCGGGCATACCGCCCACCACCATCACCAATTCTCGCGTGCCCAGTGTCGCCGCGTCGTCGATGGCACGGCGGTTGTCGTCGAGTGCCGCCCGCCCGTCGCCGGGCTCGGTCAGGAAGCCCACGGCGGTGGCCAGCCGCTCGTATCCGGTTCCAGTTGTCGCTGTCGCCGGCCGGAGCACCCTGCCCCGGAACCGTTGGGGTGCTGCCGCCGACCCCGGCCTGACTCGGCAACTACTCACCCGGATCGGCCGGCAGATCGGATGGGCCGCCGGATACGGTCTGGGCGTAGTCGCCGACAACAAACAGTCGATCGTCCGCCGATGATCGGCCTCCGAACCCGATTTGCGCATTCGGTGCGCGCCTGAAGCAGGAGCGCAATGGAGCCGAGGGGCTGCTTCCGTCGAATGACTGCTGATGGGAGCAGGCCGATGAGCTTGTTATCGGGGCGAATTGTCCGTCGGCGGCCGGTCGTAGAAAATCCGCTCGACCGTCTCTCGCAGCGGTCGATCCAACCGTTTCCCACCGGTGTCGAATCCGGGCGCCGGATTATCGGCGAACCCACCGATCTGCTCACTCTGCCCGTCCGCGGTCCCAGCCCAGACCTCGGTGTCTGCGGGTAGATTATGTGAGCAGCAGCGCCGGCGAACCGAACCTGCCGAATACGTGTCGGTGGCCGTTACGAGCGAGACCAGTAGGTCACCTGGGTACCGCGCCGATGCGGAATCCAGCCTCGCCCGAGTGCAGCCCGGATCACCTGGGCAACCAGACGAGGAGCAATCACCGTGCCCTGACCGACTATGGTGGCCATGCGCTGTCCCTGCCCGTCCGCGATTTCGGCGACAATGGCCATTTCGGGTTCGTCCCCGGCCGCGACGGCCCATCGATACCGCATACCGTCGACGTCGATGATCCGCGTCCCTTTACGCGCCAAGCCCATTCGCTGATTCAACACTCGCGGTCCACCGGCGTCGAGCGGTTTCCCGGGCATACCCTCCGGATACGGCCGCTGTCCCCTTTCCTTCGCCGGCGCCGGACGGGGGATTCGGCGGAGGTCATGTCCGGCTTCAACGCAGGTCGATTGACTCCGCCAGCTCCGGGTCGCCGATATCGGCGCCGCCGGCGACGGCATGCCGATAGGCGATCAGATTCACGGAATGGTTCTCACTGCTGGTGATGCCGCGTTTCCAGTACGCCCGGGCCAGGAGGTCGGCGCGGTCGGTGCCCCAGATATCGACGGCATGCGCGCGGATAACGCGAACCTGGGCGGCCTCGGCAGCGATCCAGACCTGGGTGCGGCGGCCGCCGGCTATCGAGTCGGGCGTGTGATCGAGGATCCGGGTGATATCGGCGAGGTGGTGTAGCGACAATTTCGGATGCGGCGGAACGAGTTCGATATCGGCAGGGTTCGGGGCGGCGATGTATGCCGATACCGCATGGCCCGGATCGAGACCGTCGAGAATGGCGGAGATGGCCGGGAGTGCGGTGCCGTCACCGATCAGCACATGGTCGCGGATTCCTGCACCGACCGCCCATTCGGGTCGCATTCCGGACAGCCATACCGAGTCACCGGGGCGCGCGGCTGCGAGCCAGTCGATTCCCACGCCGTGGTCGTGCCGAGCCACATCCATGGTCAATCGGCGTGCCACCGGGTCGAATGCGCGGACGGTAAAGGCACGGAGCACCGGCTGCGCGGTATCGGCGGGCCGTTCCGGAAGCCCGGATTCGCGGCGCATCGGTATTGCCACCGCGGAATTCCGTTCCGGCAGCATGAGTTTGAACGCGTCGGCCGGGTGCGGGTCGCGATATTCGTCCAGATCTGTCCCCTCGAGGACGACGCGAGTGTATCCCGGGGTCAAGGGCTCGATCCGCGCGACGAACAACTCGAGCGATAACAACCGACGGCCCTGTGATCGCTCCCAGATCCCGGCCTTGATCGACTCCACCGCACCTACCTCCTCGACAATTAGGGTAGGTAACCCTAATTTCGATGGTAACGCAAACTCAAATGCACATGCGGACGCACACGAGTCCTTCTCGCCATTTCACCTCGGCGTCGCGACGCCGACAGCAATGGCCGGCGTCATCACACCCACGCGCAACTGTCCGCCGGCCGGGCCACGGCTCACTACCGCGCGGCAAAGCGCGGCGTGGTCGCACTGATGCAAGGCTCGCGGGCTACCTCGCGCCCGAATGGATCCGCGTCAACACCATCCACTCGACCTGCGTCGCCGACGGTATGACCCATAACTCGATGTCATCGCCTCGACTACCCTGACCATACGCAGCAAGAAAGGGTTCACCATGGCTGTCACGCCTTCGCGGGCTCGCAAGTTCAGCTCGGCGATCGGTGACGACGCCGTCCCCTTCGGCGACCGGATCCGCATCGCGCCCGGTCTCGACAAAGAGGCCGGCAGGTCGATGAGCGCCTACACGGCGTTGTTCCGTGCGGGCGCGCGGGCCGATCTGCCGGCCGACTACGCGGAGGTCTGGGTGGTGCTCAGCGGAGCGCTACGGGTGGGTCGGGAAAGCGACGCCGTGACGGTTCGTGCGGGTGAGTTCGTGCACGTTCCGGAGCAGACGTCCGGGGTCGTCGAGGCGCTCGAGGACACCACGATGGTGTGCGTATCGGTGCCCGCTCATTGACGAAGCAGCAGTCGCTGCAGAATCCGCATCGCACGATGGCGCTGGTCACGGCGCGGCCGGATACAAGGTACGCGGTCCGGCGGGGCGACGGCGTAGCTCCTGGGAGAGGCTGTGCGCATGGCGGAGTAGTAGACCGCCCAGCTCGCCGCGGCGGTTTGCGCGGAACCTGCTCTCGACGCCGGTGAGACTGAGTGCCCATCGGGGTTCTTCGCGCTGGTCGAAGACCGCTGCCGCCATGCCCCAGCTACCCTCGACGAGCAGCCCCGGATTCACACACCAACCGGACTCCCTTGTGGCGGTGATGCGTTGGGTGAGCTCTCGGCGCGCGTGTGTTCGTCCCCAGTCGGTACTCAGGTCGGTACGGTTGAGATAGTCGGCGATATCTCGATCGGGCAGGTGTGCCAGGATCACCAGCCCTGCCGAGGCGACACCGAGGGGAAACCGGATACCGGGGTACAGCACATGGGAACGGAGCGGGAAACTGCCTTCCTCACCGGCCAGACATACCGTCTCGTCACCGCGGCGGGCAGAGAGGAATGCGCTCTCGCCCGTCTCCCGGGCAAGTTCGCGCAGCACTGGCCGGGCCGCGTCGCCGATGTCGTAGCGCTCGGCAGCCAGTGAGCCCATGAGGAACAGTTCCGGGCCGAGGAGCCATCGCCCCGATCCGGCGTCACGGTCGAGGAAACCTTCCTCGGCCAGTGCAACAAGCAGTCGATGGGTCGTGGGCCGCGCCAGACCGGTCCGGCGCGCCAGATCGCTGGTCGTCACTCCCTGCTCACCTTCCGCGGCAACGGCGCGCAGCAAGGCAGCCGCACGACCGAGGACCGACGGGTTCGACTCTGCGCTCATACCCGCATCCTACGTTCACTGAGTGGACGCTACTCGGCACAGTGTCCACTCGATGAGCAATTGCCGCTGCGCGGCCATCAATACCTTGCCAGGTCAAGCGAGTAAATGTTTCTTGTGGAGCAACCACCGCATGAACGTTTGCTGAGTGGACAATGTGAGACGAGAGGCAAGCAGGGAATGGAATCGAAAGTGGTGGACACCGCCGCCGCTGCCGTCGCCGATATCTGTTCGGGGGCGACTCTGGCGGTCGGCGGATTCGGGTTGTGCGGCGTCCCGGACGCCTTGATCGCGGCCATCGCCGAGAGCGAGGCCACCGGCTTCGAGGTGTTCTCCAACAACTGCGGGGTCGACGACTACGGGCTGGGAATCCTGCTGTCCGCCGGCCGTATCGCCCGGGTGACCGCCTCCTACGTGGGTGAGAACAAAGAGTTCGCCCGCCAGTACCTCGGCGGCGAACTCGAAGTCGAACTGCAGCCCCAGGGCACACTCGCCGAACGACTGCGCGCCGGGGGCGCGGGGATCCCCGCCTTCTACACACCGGCGGGGGTCGGGACACCGATCAGCGAGGGTGGGCTGCCGTGGCGGTACGCGCCGGACGGGTCGGTCGCGGTCGCCTCACCACCGAAAGAGGTGCGGGTGTTCGGCGGCCGCCGCTACGTGCTCGAGGAGAGCATTGTCGCCGATTACGCCCTCGTCCACGCCGCCGTCGGCGATACCGACGGCAACCTGGTGTTCGAGAAAACGGCCCTGAACTTCAACCCACTGGCCGCGATGGCCGGCCGGGTCACCATCGCCCAGGTCGAGGAACTCGTCGCCCCCGGCGAACTGGACCCGGCGCATGTGCACCTGCCGGGGGTGTTCGTCCAGCGGATCGTGCACACCGGACCGCAGAACAAACGAATCGAGAAGCGCACCGTACGGCAGGAGGCCACCCGATGAGCTGGACACGCACCGAAATGGCCGCCCGCGCGGCCCGCGAACTCCTCCCCGGCGAATACGTCAATCTCGGCATCGGCCTGCCCACCCTGATCCCCAACCACCTGCCCGCTGGCGTGAAAGTCGTCCTGCACAGCGAGAACGGCATCCTCGGCACCGGCCCCTACCCCACCGAGGACGCGGTCGATGCCGACCTCATCAACGCCGGAAAGGAAACCGTCACCGTCGAACCCGGTGCCGCGTTCTTCGACTCCGCGCTGTCGTTCGGCATGATCCGCGGCGGTCATATCGACACCGCAGTCCTGGGCGGTATGCAGGTCTCGCGAACCGGCGACCTGGCCAACTGGATGGTGCCCGGCGCGATGGTCAAGGGTATGGGTGGCGCGATGGACCTCGTCCACGGCGCCCGTCGAGTGATCGTGTTGATGGAACACACCACTCGCGACGGCTCCCCCAAGATCGTCGACACCTGCACGCTGCCGCTCACCGGTCAAGCCGTCGTCCACCGCGTGATCACCGATCTCGCGGTCCTCGATATCACCGGCGGACAGGCGATCCTGCGCGAAACCGCGCCCGGGGTGAGCGTGGAGCAGGTGCGGCAGGCGACCGGGACACCGCTCGTTACCGAGACCGTCCCGGCCTGACATCCCGGACCACCCCTACCCGGCGATGCCCGGACACTTCGCCCGGACCGGCGTACTCGCCGGGACACTCGCTGCGGTGCACATGTTGTGCGTACCCGGGGGGCCGGACAATGTCGGTCCCCCTTCGGGCCTTGCCGGAGTCCGGCGGCCGGCGGGACCCGGCCCCTGTCGGCGATGGCTTGTCGTAGGCCGCCACCGAGGTATCCGCCGGCCGGTGAGCAGCCCCTTACCGACGAGCAAAGCGTGCCGGTTCGCCGCCCGGGAGCTGGACGATCAGGTCACGTGCGACGAGGTGCCGCAGGTGCGCAGCCGCCTCGGACAATGCCATGTTCTTTCCGAGCGGTGAGATCTCCGCCCACGGCTTGTACCATTTCATCCGCTCGGCGACCTCCCAGACGGTGATCTGATCGTCGCCGAATGCGCTGTAGAGGTGATCCAACCGCTCTTCGTGATGTTTGATCAGGAACGCAGCGCGCCCCGCGACGTCGTCGAGCGGGAGCCCGTGGGCGCCGAGCCCGCGAGTGACGTTCATCGATTGCACTCGCCGTAACGAGTCGGTGAACTCGGCCAATGCGTCACGCTCTTCGAGGGGGTAGACGAAACTGCCGACATGCGGCGTCGTCTTCTGCAGAATATGGTCGCCGGTGAACATCACGTCGGCGTCCTCCAGGTAAAAGCACACGTGGCCGGGGGTATGGCCGGGAGTGTGAATCGCCCGCAGGTCGCGGCCGGTGAGCGCGATCCGCTCGTCATCGGCAAGGGTGCGGTCCGGCGCCGAATCGCGGCTCACCCGGGTTTCCTCGTTCACGGCGAGCTCGTATGCCGTCACGTCGGCGTGCGGAGCTCCCGCCTGGGCCAGGTTCTCCTTCTGGGCCGCCATCCAGGTCTCGTCTCGATCCGCCGTCATCCCCGCAAACAGATCGTGGTCCGCTTCGTGCATCGCGATCCACGCACCCGAAGCCTCCCGGACACGTCCGCACAGACCGCTGTGATCCGGATGGAAATGCGTGAGAACGACACCTTCGACGTCGTTCACCGAATGACCGATGGCCGCCAGCCCCGCTGTGAGCCCGTCCCACGCGTTGTCGTCGTACCAACCGGCATCGATGAGCACGATGCCACCTGGTGACTCCAGCACGTAGATCAGAGTATTCCCGAGTGGATTACCTGTGATCGGAACCGGAATGCGGAAGATACCATCGCCCACAGAAATCGCGCCGTCCATCAGGTCACCATATTCCTTAGGCAAAGAAAGCACTGTTCGGGGCTCCCGGTAGGCGGGACCGCAGGCCGCGTCGAACCGGTCGGCTTCCTCGACTTCTCCGCCGCCCCGAGCCGTACAGTCCGATACGGCGCGGCCGCAGAAGGTTCGACAGAATACCCTGTGGTAACGTCAACAGTGACATTTTCGGCAAAGTAGCGCACCACGGAGGCTTCATGGCCGGCCCGCCTTGACAGACCCCGCACCACGCCTCTGCCGAAATCATACGAGCGAGGAAGTGGGTCGAGATGGCGAAGCAGGGAACCGCGACGAAGCGCCCGAGACGCGAACGTGGCTCTCTCAACCCGGAGGATATCGTCGCGGGCGCATTCGAACTCGCCGAAGAGATTTCGATCGATAACCTGAGCATGCCGCTGCTGGGTAAGCATCTGGGCGTCGGTGTCACGAGCATCTATTGGTACTTCCGTAAGAAGGAAGAGCTGCTCAATGCCATGACGGACCGAGCACTACGGCAGTATGCATTCGAAACGCCCTTCATCGAGGCCGAGGACTGGCGCGAAACGCTGCGTAAGCACGCGCAGACCATGCGGCAGACCTTCCTCGGCAATCCCATCCTGTGCGATCTGATCCTGATCAGGTCGGCCCTGAGTGAGAAGGCGGCGCGGCTCGGCGGTAAACAGACAGAGCGGGTGATCGCCAGCCTCGTCGAGGCAGGGTTCTCCCTGGAGGACGCGGTGGAGACATATTCCCGTGTCCAATTGCATGTGCACGGTTTCGTGGTGCTGCAACGGCTCTCGGATAAGAACCGCGAGCTCAGTCCCGATTCCACTGCGTACTACGAGAACGTCATCATCGATCCGGAGACCACGCCGCTGCTGGCCCAGGCCGCCGCCAAGGGGTACCACTCCGGGGCACCGGACGACCGGAACTTCGAGCACGGGCTGGATTCCATCCTCGACCACGCCTCCCGGCTGCTCTCGGGCGGAGACCGCAAACAGAAGTCCACGACGACGCGGCGCGCGACCCGTTCGACAACCACGAAGACCAGTAAGCCTCGGACGCGGGCGGCTACCAAGTAGCACTCGCCGGTGGACTCGGCGTAGCTACGGTAGGCCCCCGGCACCACAGCTTCGCCTCGCCGCTGCGGGCTTCGCACCGAAGCCCGCAGCTTCCGCGGCCGATCGGCAGGTCAGCGGGGCTGGAAACGCTGCGCGCCGTCGATCCGCACGACTTCCCCGTTCATATACGGGTTCTCCAGCAGATGCTGCGCCAGGTTCGCGTATTCGTCCGGCGTCCCCAGCCGCTTCGGGAACGGCACCGTCGAGGCGAATTTCGACAGACCCTCTTCGCCGATCAGCTCCATGATCGGAGTCAGCATGGTGCCGGGGGCGATACTGTTGAGCCGGATCCCGACCGAGCTGAGATCGCGGGCGCCGGTGAGGGTCAAGGAGATAACTCCCCCTTTGGCGGCCGCGTATGCCGACTGCCCGATCTGGCCCTCGTATCCGGCGATCGAACTCGTCATCACGATCGCGCCACGTTCACCGTTCGGCTTCGGCTCCATTTTCGCCATCCGCGCCGCCGCCAACCGCAGCACGTTGTAGGTCCCGGTGAGGTAGAGCCCGATGGTGTCGGTGAACCCCTTCAGCGTATGCGGGCTGCCGTCGCGGTTCACCACCTTCTCCAATACCCCGAAACCGCCGTGGGCGATCACCGAGTACCGCAGTTCGCCCAATCCGGCCGCGGCGTCCAGCGCCGCGTTCACCGCGTCTTCGTCCAGCACATCGGTGCGTACATAGACGGCCTTGTTGCCCAGCTCGTCGGCCAGCTCCTGGGCCTTTTCGTCGGCGACGTCGGCGATGACGACCGCCGCTCCGGCGCCGTGCAGCCGGCGCACAGTGGCGGCACCGAGTCCGCCGGCACCACCGGTCACCAGAACGACTTCTCCCTCGAAAGACACGGGATTCTCCTTACTCATCATGATCAACAGGTCGGGGTCCGGCGCACCGGACGTTCAGGTGCACCGGTCAGGTGCCGGTCCACTCGGGAGTCCGCTTCTCCGCGAACGCCTTCGCGCCTTCTTGCGCGTCCTTCGACGCGAATACCGGCGCGAGCAGCTCCATCTGCTTCTGCCACATCTCGTCCTCGCTCCAGTACCGGGACTTGACGAGAATCTCCTTGGTCACCGCGACCGCGAGGGGTCCGTTGGCGGTGATCCGGTCGGCGAGCCGCAGGGCTTCGGTCAAGGCTTCACCGGGTTCGGCGAGCACGTTGACGAACCCCAGGGTCGCGCCCTGTTCGGCGGTGAAGTTCTCGCCGGTGAGGGCCAGCTCGAGCGCTTTCTGATAGGGAATGCGCTGCTGCAGGCGCAGCAGACCGCCGCCCCCGGCCACCAGCCCCCGCTTCACCTCTGGGATGCCGAACTGCGCACTGCGCGAGGCGACCACCAGGTCGGTCGCGAGCGCCAGTTCGGTACCCCCGGCCAGGGCGAATCCTTCCACCGCAGAGATGATCGGCTTACGCGGCGGCCGCTCGGTGAAACCCATCCCCCGGCCCGGGATGTACGGGTATTCACCGGCCGCGAAGGCCTTGAGATCCATACCGGCGCAGAAACTGCCACCGCTACCGGTGAGGACGGCGACCGACAGCTCGGGGCTGTCGTCGAGTTCGTCCATGGCATCGGCCAAGCCCTGGCTCACCGCCAGGTTCACCGCATTTCGCGCATCCGGTCGATTGATCGTGATCACCAGCGTGCGCCCGCGGCGCTCCACCAGAACTTCGTCCGACACCGGTCACCTACTTACTCTTGTGAATGAACAGAATTGTGTTGCCGGATGCCCGGTGCACCCGGCGTGGCGGTGGCGGGATCTCACACCTCGAGTACCAGGGCACCGCCCATACCGCCGCCCGCGCACATCGCGGCGACGCCGATACCGCCGCCGCGGCGGCGCAGCTCGTAGATCAGCGTGGTCACCATCCGGGCGCCACTGGCCGAGATCGGGTGGCCCAGACTGCATCCGCTGCCGGAGAAGTTCACCCGCTCCTCGTCCATCCCGTATTCCCGGCAGGCCGCGATCGGCGTGGACGCGAAGGCTTCGTTGATCTCCCACAGCGCCACGTCGCCCACGGCGAGACCGGCCCGCTCCAGCACTTTGCCGATCACCTTCACCGCACCCAGCCCGGTGTCCCGCGGCGCCACCCCGACATTCGCCCAGGCGCGCACGGTCGCCATCACCTCGAGCCCTTCAGCGGCGGCGTAATCGTCGCCGACCAGCGCCACCGCGGCACCGGCATCGTTGATCCCACTGCTGTTCCCGGCGGTGATCGAGAAGCCTTCGATCTCGGGATGCAGCACCGGCAACGCGGCCAGGCGCTCCAGTGTGGTGTCACGGCGCGGGTGTTCGTCCACCGCGAAGTCGAGCACGGTGCCATCGGCCCGGGTGACCTTCAACGGCACGATCTCGTCCACGAATTTCCCGGCTTCGATGGCGTCACAAGCGCGCTGATGCGACCGTAACGCCCACGCGTCCATCTCCGCCCGGCTGATACCGACCGCTTTCGCGGTGTTCCAGCCCACCGTGACCGACATATCCATGGTCGGGGCGTCGGGGGTTTCCGGATGCGACGGCGGGATCCAGGGTTCGACGAACTCCATTTCCGGTCCCGAATCCGGTTTGCGCCACTTCATCAACGGCGCGGTGGACAGCGACTGAACACCGCCCGCGACGAGAACCCGCTCCATATCGGACCGGATATGCGCGGACGCGTTGGCGATCGCCGTGAGACTGCCGGCGCAGTGCCGGTTCACAGCCTGCCCGGGAACAGTTTCCATCCCGCAGGCCACCGCGGCGTGCCGGGCCAGATCGCCACCGCCGTAGTTCAGTTCGGCGAACACCACATCATCTACCGCGGCGGGTTCCAGGCCGGCCCGGCGGACCGCCTCCGGCAGCACTGTGGTCGCAAGAGTTTCGGTCGGCACGTTCGCCAGCGCGCCCTTGAACGATCGGCCGATCGCAGTCCGGACGGCGCCGACGATGACGGGTTTGGCCATATCTCTCAACCTCTGTTCGAGCCACACGCGCGGGTGTAGCGATGTGCACCGTACAAATTTTCCAACAGTATTACATACAGTAACTACATCAGGAATGGCTTACCGCTTATCGCCCGCCGATTACCGGCCCGCAGCCGTCGCCGGCGCCGCATAACGAGCCGCGTCCGCGGCCAGGGCGACCAGATCGGCCGTCCCGTCCCGGAATGCCGCGATGGGCACATACGGACCATCCTTTATCAGGGTTTTGGCCGCGCGCAGTTCCCGCGGCCGACCGGTGCCGACCGCGCCCACCAGCCGGTCGCCGTCGAGAACCAGCGCCAGCAACGCTCCCTCCGCGAGGTCACCGTGCACGATCGTTTCCGTGCCCGCCGACGGATAGCCCGCGATCTGCAGATTTCGCCCGAACTGGGTGGTCCAGCACCACGGAACCTCCGCGTAGGGCTCGCGCATCCCGAGGATGCTCCGGGCCGCCACCGCGCCGTGCGCCTGGGCATGGTTCCAATGCTCGATACGCACGGTTCCGCCGAGAATTCGGTCCGGGAAGCGCGCGACATCACCGGCCGCGTAGACCCCGGCAGCCGACGTCGCCGCGAATTCGTCGACGAGAATGCCGTCGTGGACATCCAGACCGGCACGTTCGGCGAGGACATCGTCGGGCTCCATCCCGATCGCGGTGACCACCGCATCCGCCGACCATTCCCGGCCGTCGGCCGCCACCAGCCGCGTGCGGCCGCGTACTCGTTGCACGTCCACCAAGCGGACACCGGTGTGCACGGCCACACCCCGATCGCGATGCATACGCTCATACATTGCCGAGACACGTTCGGGCAGCAGACGTTCCAGCACCCGCGACCCCATTTCGAGAACTGTCACCGCGGCACCCGATTCCCGCGCCGCGGCGGCGACTTCCATCCCCACCAAGCCCCCGCCGACGATGATCAGCGACGGCGTCCCCTCGGCCCGGGCCAGCGCCGCGCGCAGCGGCGGCACATCGTGCATATGGCGCAGGGTGTGGGCGTCGCCCAGGATCGAGTCCAGGCGCCGGGGCTTTCCGCCGGTCGCCAGGATCAGCGCGTTGTATCCGACTACCGATCCGTCCGAGAGTTCCACGTGGGCATCTCCCGGATCGATCGCCGACACCGTGGTAGCCGTGGACAGCTCGATCGACATCTCGTCCCAGTACGACCAGGGCCGCAGCAGCGCCTTCGCTTCACCGGCCGCACCGGACAGTAGTTCCTTCGAAACCATCGGACGCCGATACGGTGGCGCGGGGTCGGCACCGGTCAGCACGATCGGGCCGGCGAAACCTTCCTTGCGCAGCGTTTCGGCCGCGGTGGCGCCGGCCACCCCGGTACCGATGATCACCACCCGGCCACGCGGCGAGACGGTCACCGCGGCACCTCGATCATTTCGAAGTCTTCTTTCGTGGCCCCGCAATCAGGGCAGGTCCAGTCGTCGGGAATGTCCTCCCAGCGAGTGCCCGGCACCAGGCCGTCGTCCGGCCAGCCGAGTTCCTCGTCGTATTCGAAACCGCAGATCACGCAGCGGTAGAGCTTGTAGGCGGTGGTCGTGCTGTTCATCGGACTCCTGTTGAGGTCGAGGCAGGCGTCGGCGCTCGGCGACCGCAGACCCGTCGTCGGATCTCGGAAAGTTTGATCCTGTGTCGCCAACTGTAATCATTACCGTATAGTACTTCAAGACAGTTGCTCGTTCAGGAAGGGAGCGCCGATGACCGGCCTGCTCAACGGCGTCCGGGTGGTCGAACTGGCCTCGTGGACCTATGTCCCCAGCGCGGGTGCGGCGTTGGCCGACTGGGGTGCCGACGTAATCAAGATCGAGGACACTCGCGGGGGCGACCCGTGCCGGAACCTGGTCGTCGGCGGGCTGACCGTCGACGATTCGCCGGTGCAGGCGAGTTTCATGATGGAGATCGGCAATCACGGCAAGCGCAGTATCGGCGTGGATATCAAATCCGAACTCGGCCGGGAGATCCTGGCGAAGCTGCTCGCGGGGGCCGATGTCTTCCTCACCAATTGGCTTCCGGGACCGCTCGAGCGCGCGGGTCTCACCGTCGAGCGCCTGCGCGAGCTGAACCCAGCCCTGATCATCGCCCGGGGCAGCGGCCACGGCAGTCGCGGCCCGGAGAAGGACCGCGGCGGCTTCGACGGGGCCAGCTACCTTGCGCGGGCCGGCGTCGCGTACGCGCTGAGCCCACCGGACACCGAGTACCCGGTGGCCCAGGGACCCGCCTTCGGCGATCTACAAGGCGGTATCACCCTGGCCGGCGGTGTGACGGCGGCGTTGTTCCACCGCGAGCGCACGGGGCACGCACCGGTCGTGGACAGTTCTCTGCTCGCCCAGGGCATGTGGTCCGTGGCGCCGGATATCTCGGCCGCCGACTACTACGGTATCGATCGGATTCCCGCCGGTCCGGCGGGCACGGCGCTGAATCCGGCCGTCAACCGCTACCGCACGCGCGACGACCGCTGGGTGCAGCTGATGTTCCTGCAGACCGACCGTTACTGGAAAGGGTTCTGCGACCGGATCGGGCGGCCGGATCTCGGCACCGACGAACGGTTCGTTCCGCTGGCGAACCTGGTACTGAACCAGGAAGCGGCCACCATCGAATTGCGCAAGATCTTCGCCGAACGCGACCTGGCCGAATGGCAGCAGGCCCTGGCCGACGAGCCCGGCGTCTGGTCGACGATCGCCAGCCCGCAGGAAGTCCTCGACGACCCCCAGGTCACCGCGAACGGCTACCTGATGTCTGTGCACGACGACGCCGGCCACGAGTACCGCACCGTCGCCGCTCCGGTGCAGTTCGACGAAACTCCCGCCGCGCCGACCCGGGCGCCGGCCTACGGGGAGCACACCGAGACACTCCTCCTGGAACTCGGGATGGACTGGGACGAGATCATCGCCGCCAAGGACGCCGGAGCCATCCTGTGACGAGGTGCCGCTGGGTGGAGGTGGCGCGGTGAGCATCTCGATGCTGCTCGATATGGCGGTCGGCGGAGATCCCGTCCGGACCGCCCTCGTCTCGGACGATCACCGCGTCACCACCGCGGAACTGTCCGATATGGCCGGGCGTGCGGCGGAGTCGATCGCCGAGTCGGGTGCCGGGCATGTGGCCTATGTGGGCACCGGGGGAATCATAATGCCCCTGTTGTTGTTCGGGGCGGCACGGGCCGGCCGCGCGTTCACCCCGCTCAATTACCGACTCGGTGCCGCGGCCCTGCGCGATCTGATCGAACGGTTGCCTGCGCCACTGGTTGTCGCCGACGACGCGTACGCCGAAGTGGTCCGCGGCGCCGGTCACCGGATCATCGACTCCGCAACATTTCTCGCCACCACTCGCGCGGCGACCACCCCCGGCCCGGCGGTGGATGTGGATGCCGCGCCCGATCAGGTGGCCGTAGTGCTGTTCACCTCCGGTACCACCGCGCGTCCCAAGGCGGTGGAACTCACCCACGCCAACCTGACCAGCTACATCATGGGCACGGTCGATTTCGGCTCGGCGGAGGCCGGCGACGCGGCGCTGATCTGCGTTCCGCCCTACCACGTCGCCGGGGTAGGCGCGGCCCTGTCGAACCTCTACGCCGGGCGCACCATGGTGTATCTGCCGCATTTCGACCCGCACCGATGGATCCGCCTGGTGAGCCAGGAGAAGATCAGTAACGCCACCGTGGTGCCGACCATGCTCGACCGGATCGTCACCGCGCTGGCCGAAAATCCGGAGCCGTTACCCAGCCTGCGGACCCTCGCTTACGGCGGGGCCCGCGCACCGCTGCCACTGGTGCGCCGTGCGCTCGAACTCCTGCCCGGGGTGGGCCTGGTCAACGCCTACGGGTTGACCGAGACCAGTTCCACCATCGCGGTACTCACTCCGGAAGACCATCGTGCCGCGTACCACGCCACGGAACCGGAGACCGCCGCGCGCCTCGGCTCGGTCGGCCGTGCGATCCCGGGTGTGGAGCTGCAGATCCGCGACGCCGCCGGTGCGGTCGTGCCAGCTGGCGAGACAGGTGAGCTGTACGTACGGGGCGACCAGGTCTCGGGCACCTACGCCGAGACCGGTTCCGTACTCGACGCCGACGGCTGGTTCCCGACCAAGGATCTCGCCGCGCTCGACGCCGACGGATACCTCTACCTCGGCGGGCGCTCCGACGACACGATCATCCGCGGCGGCGAGAACATCGCCCCCGCCGAAATCGAAGATGTCCTGGTCGAACACCCGGAAGTCCGGGAGGCAGCGGTGATCGGCATCCCCGATCCCGAATGGGGGCAGCTACTCGTCGCCGTGGTCGTCCCGGCGCCCGGCCAGGACCCCGAACCCGGCGAGCTGCGCGGCTATGTGCGCACCGCGCTGCGGGGTTCGCGGACACCGGACCGCATCGTCTTCCGCAACGAGTTACCCACCACACCGACCGGGAAAGTGCTGCGGCGTGTACTCGTCGACGAGCTGACCCCGGTCCCGTCGAACAGTGAGGAGCTACCGTGATCAAGAGTGGCAGCCGATTGGAAAGCCAGGTCTGCGACACCCAGGTGATCGTCATCCGCGCCACCGAAGCGCTGGCCGGGTTGCATTGCGGGGGCGCGCTCATGGTCGCGCTGGGCGGCGAGAAATCCGCCGGCGCGGTTCTGGATCCCGCGTTCGCCGACGGCACCGCACTCGGCAAGAGGTATATCCACGACAGCGGCGCCGAAGTCCTCGTCACCCGCGGCGGTACCGGCACACTCACCGTGGATACGGTTCCCCTCGCCGTCAAAGACGCGAAACCACTGCCCGCAAGCGACTGACCGAACCTCGGGCATCGCATCCCCGCAGCCGCCGGCCCGTCGAGCAGATGGCCGTGCGGTCCAACCTGTCCCGGAGAGCCCGGCGCAGCCGAATCCCATCGGGAAAGTGTCGGGAGAGCTAGCTCGAGCCGATCCCGCCGCCCGGGCTCTGCGATTGTCACCGAGCCTGGCAGCGGGTCCATCCCCCAGAGGGGACCGGTCATCTCGTGTTCGCTGATGATCCGGCTCCTGCGGCGCGGACCGCCGACCACTCGGTCCACTGGCTCCTCGAGCGCGTCGCCGGTGATGGGGCGCGCCGTTCTCACGCGGGGTGAGCAGCGCGGCCTACGGGTGAGCGCCCGGTCGCTGGCGATGAGCGCGGCCGGACCGCCGTGATGATCCGCTCGACCGTAGTTGGGTAGCGTCGCTGCAGCAGAGGGCAGCGAGCCGAGCCCGGCGGCCCGAGAAAGCCTCCGGAACGGTCGCATCGGATAATATGTCACGTTGATACGCGTGCAGGGAGGGTGCCGCTGTGCCGGGGGTACGAAGATTCTTCCGTGAGACGGCCTACGCCGTCCTCGCCACGACGGCTGTCGCCGCACTACTCGTCGTAGGTTTCGGACTCAGCGGCATCTGGGCGACCGTGGTCTCGGTGACAGCGGGCATGGTGCTGGGCCGGGTACTCGAAGGCTGCGTCGGACTCGTCCGCGCGTACCGGGCCGGCGCAGCACGATCGGCCGGAGACCCCGGCGCGGCGCAGGATCCGCCCGGCGCCTGATCGCGCCGGTCCGGCCCGGTCGTCACGCCTTCCAGATATCGAGGAGTTCCCGGGTCGTGGTGACCGTGGCCAGTAGTGACAGGGTGTTGTCGATCATCGCCACGCCGTATTCCGCAGGCACTCCGGCCACCGCGTCCCGGGGCAAGACCACGTCGTAGGCCGAGTTCACCGCGTCCATGACGAGGTTCGGGATGGCCACGTTCAAGGACACACCCACGGCGACGATCGTCGAAACACCGAGGTTGCGCAGGACCGGATCGAGGTCCGTGCCGCCCATGGGCCCGAGGCCGTGGCCGCGGGTCAGCACCAGATCGGCCGGGTCGGGCCCGAATTCGGGGAGTATTTGCGCCCCGGGGCTGCCGGGGGTCACCGCGACCCCGCGGCGCCCGACTGCGAACAGTTTCGCGTTGTGGTTCGAGCCCAGACCATCGGCGCGGCGGGTGACCAGGCAGTGCACGACCCGGACGCCCGCGGCGCGGGCGACCGGCAGCAGTGCGGCGATATTGGGTAGCGCCTCCCGGCGTGCCTCGTCGGCGAGCGCGGCCAAACCGGCGTCGGGGCCGACCACCGCGCCCTGGCACTCCTGGGTGACCAGGGCGGTCCGCGCGGGGTCGACCAGCTCGCTCAGCGCGCGCCTACCCACGTGCTGCTCCGCCGCCGTGCCCGGCGTTCACGCCGGACTTCCTGCTTCCACGGACGGGACATCGTAGAACTGCTTCGCCCATTTACGCAGCGACAGATAGGGTTTTGCGTCCTTGGGCGACAGCGGCGGGTGTTCGACGTACTTCTGGTACCGCCAGATGCTCAGGTCCTCCCACACCGTGACCAGGAACTGCCGTTCCACCCGCTGCTGGACCTCGGGCGGCGGGACATCGGACTCGTCGCCCGGGTTCTTGGGCCACCAGATCGAGTAGAACAGGTCCGAGCATTCGTCGTCGACGGGTGTGGTCGCGAAGATGAGCCGATGGTTGGACGATCCCTCGAAGGCGCTGATCGAACCACCGAGACCGAACATCTGGGCGTGGATCTTCAACGCCATCTTGTCCGGATCGTCACTGCGGGCGTCGGGCCAGCCGGTGAGGAACGACCAGGTGTGGCCCTCGGCGCTGTAGTCCAGCATCTGCGGGGTCACGGTGGCGCCGTGGACGTATTCGAAATGCAGGCTGTCCGGGCCGTTCTCCAGGACGACCTGCGGATGCACCGGCTCCCGCTCGGTTTTGCGGGAGAATTCAGGATAGGGGCGGTAGTAGCTGTCCGGATCGCTGCCGAGTTCGGGGAACATCCGCAGGATATCCGGCATCTCCCATTGCGGTTCCTTCCCTTCGGGATGGTGCCACATGAACACGCAGCCGTTCTGCTCGTTCACCGGATACACCTGCAATCGCAGGCCCCGGTTGACCCGGTCCTCGCCGGGGATCTTGCGGTTGCGCCCGTCCGGGCCCCACCGCCAGCCGTGGAACGGGCATTCGACGCAATCGCCGACCACCTTGCCGCCGTGCCCGATATGGGCACCGAGATGGCGGCAGTGGCCGGTGAGGATATGCAGTTCGCCGGCCTCGTCGCGATAGGCCACGAGGTCTTCGCCGAAATAGCGCAGCGGACGCGCCTCGCCGAGCGGGAACTCGGCGGACCAGCCGACCATGAACCAGCCGGTGACTTTCCAGGTGAAGGGGACCTTCATTTGACACCTCCGATGTTTGCGAGACGGCTACCGGCGGTCGAACGCCGCACCGAAACCGTCGATGAACTCTGTGGCCTTGCGGGGGCTCGAACCGTCCACGTGCACCACCGCCGAGGTGGCGCCGCGGCGTTCGAGATCGTCGAGGAATTCCCGGGCGGCGCGGACCGATCCGCAGTCGCCGATATCGAAATGCGGACAGACGACCTGCACCTCGACCGTCTCCGGTGCGCGGCCGGCCTCGGACAACCGGCGCCGCAACGTATCCACGGCGCTACCGAACTGGCCGGGGTTCTCGATCGGCTTGGTGCGGATCGCGGCCGCCATCGACGCGTCGGCGATGATCGGCATCCAGCCGTTGCCGTGCCGGACCACCCGCGCCAGCGCGGCCGGGCCGTTGCCGCCGAGCCAAATCGGCGGATGCGGGCGCTGGACGGGCTGCGGCAGCCACACCGGTCCGGTGGCCGCGAAATCCTGGCCGGTCACCGGGTGTGCGGGGTCGGTCCAGATACTACGCAGCGCTGCCAGCGCCTCGTCGAGCAACTCCGCGCGCCGCTCGTGCGCGACACCGACGGCACTGAACTCCGAACGCAGGTAACCGGCACCCACGCCGGCGATCAACCGGCCGCCGGAGACGATATCCAGGCTGCCCAGGGCTTGCGCCGCCAGATAGGGGTTGTGGAACGGCAGCACGTACAGATTGGTCATGAGCCGGATACGCCGGGTGACGCCCGCCATGAAGCTCAGGGCCGCGATCGGGTCGAGGGTGTTGTGGCCACCGTTGCGGCGCCATTTCAGCGACGGGGCCGGATGCTCGCTCAGCGCCACCGCCGCGAACCCGGCCCGCTCAGCGGCCACCGCGACCTCGCGAATCACCTCGGAGTGCAGGAATTCCCCGGCGGAGCCCGGAAGTTCACTGGGGTATTCGAGTACATACTTCATGATGTCGGCTCCTCGGCGCAGCGGTCACCCGCCGGACCGCCGCGCATACAGTCCTCGACGAACGAGAACACACTGCGGTGATAGGACTCGGCGGCGTAACTCACGCTGATGTTGTGACCGGTATCGGGTTGCCGGTGGGTCACGAAGCGGGGGCACGCGGTGAAGAAGCCGGTGATCTCGGCGAGTGCCTCCGGGTCGCAGCGCCATACCTGTTCGTACTCCGCGTAGCTGAATCGCACCGGCACCTGAATCCGCGGGGCGAGCCGGGGGAAGTCCGCCGGCCACTCCCGCACGACCGTGCTCTCGTAGGGCGGTGAGGCCGACGAGACCGCACGCCCGCCCACGAGTTCGGGTGGATAGACCGCTTCCGGATGCCACAGCAGATCCCGCACGGCCGTACTTCTGCGGGTCCGGCGGACCTCGTCGATCCGGCGCAGTGCTTCCGGGTGTTTACGCCGGCCGGTGCCGGCCAGTTCGACACCGAGCAGGGAGCTACCGCGGGGATCGGCGGCCATGTTCACGGCGAGGTCGCAGCCCGCGGAATGAGCCATCAGGAAGACGCCCGCGCCCCGTGGTTTCGCGCCGAGCAGCGCGTCGATCGTGCGGTACGTCGCGTCGGCGCGTCGATCCGGTGCGTCGAACGCGTCCCCGTAGGGCTCCGACGCACCGTATCCCGGACGGTCCAGCGCCAGCACGGTGAAACCGAGCCGGGCGCCCAGCCGCAACAGCGAAAGCCGCGGAAAGCCGGGCAGGTCGAAGTATCGCGCGGTAGTCGCGCCGCCGTGCACGGCCACCACGACCGCCCGCGGCCGATCCACCTCGGCGCACCGGGCCGACATCGGAATACCGTCGACCTCGACGATCCGTTCGACGACTGCCGGCGGCCCCGCGCGCAGGCCGGCCTCTTCGGCTTTCACCGATCCGCCCGTAACAACAGCACACCACTGGGGGTGAGCCCGCCGCTGCTGGCCACCGCGACCCGGGCATCGGGGACCTGGCGCGGTCCGGCATCACCGCGCAACTGGACGATCGCCTCGTGGATCAACCCCATGCCGTGCGTCCGGCCGTGCGACAGCTGCCCGCCGTGGGTGTTCAGGGGCAGCACTCCGTCACGGGCGATGTTCGTGCCGCCCTGCAGGAAATCCTTGGCCTCGCCGATTCCGCAGAAACCGAGGGCCTCGATCCAGGACAGGCAGTTGAAGGTGAAGCCGTCGTACAGTTCGGCCACATCGACGTCGCCGGGACGCAGGTCCGTCCGCGACCACAGATGCGCGGCCTGGCCCAGTACCTGTGGTTCGTGGGTCGGTGTGCTCTGGTCCCATTCGAGCCGTTCGACGAGCTGTGTGCCCACCGCCTCGACGAGCACCGGTGGCCGCGCGAGATCGCCCGCCGTTTCCCGGGCCGAAACGATCACCGCGACCGCGCCGTCGCACGGTACATCGCAGTCGTAGAGCCCGAACGGTGTGGTGATCGGCCGGGCGCCGAGGTAGTCGTCCATGGTGAGCGGGTCGCGATAGACCGCCGTCGGATTCAGCGCGGCATTGGCGCGCTGGTTGAGCGCGATCCAGCCCAGGGTTTCCCGATCGGTGCCGTAGCGGTGGAAATGCCGTTGCGCGGTCTGTGCCAGAGTATGCGCCGCGGAGATTGCGCCGTAGGGGGCCAGCCACGGATCGGAGATACCCGCGGGTGGCCCGATCTTCCCGGCCTTGACCAGCTCCGCGTAGGTCGATTCCCAGATGGTGCGGAAGCACAGCACATGCCGGGCGAGCCCGCCCGCGACCGCGAGCATGGCCGCGATCAACGATCCGCCCGGGCCGAAGGTTTCGGCACCACCGTTGAACCAGGACGGCCGCAGGCCGAGGGCGCTTTCCACCGCGGTGACACCGCCCTCGGTGAACGGGCCCAGCGACCCGGCACCAGGATAGGTGGACAGGCCGTCGATATCGTCGAGTTCCAGTCCGGCGTCGGCGACTGCCGCCCGGCAGGCCTCGAGCGTCAGCCCCAGCGGGTCGGTCATGAGCCGGCGCCCGATCCGCGACATCCCGATCCCGGTGAGCGCGACCTTGTCCTCGAACTTCTCCTGTTTCGGCATCCGCCGGATGTGTTCGTGCGCCGCGGCGGGCTCGAACTCACCCGCCGGTAATTCGGCCGGTCCGTCCCCACCGCGGACCGGCCGGAACAGCGGCAGCCATACCTCGCCGGCCTTCTCGAACACCACCTCCATCCGCATCCCCAGCTGCAGATCGGCGGGGTCGCAGTCGACCGGGTTGGTGGTGAGCCGGACACGTGAATCGTCCTCGAGCGCGACCTGCGCGACGACATAGGGCCGGGGCAGTCCGGGCACCGCGAAGCGGTGGTTCACCGTGAAACCCATGAGCACCGCGTAACCCGATACCTCCCGCACACCCATCCGGTCCGCCCGGCAGTACCGGCACACCGGTTGCGGCGGATGGATCAGGGCGGAGCAGGACAGGCATTCCTGGATGCGGAGCTTGCCGTCGGCTCCCGAGGTCCAGTAGAACTCGGTCTGTGGCGTCACGGCGGGAGGACGGCGCAGACCGTCCTCCGGGTCGGTTCCCGATTCACCGCCGGCCATTGCCGCACTTCGTCTCCGCCGATGTGACCGGCACCGGCCACGTGGTGCCGTCCACGGTGTCGTCGGCGTCTGCCACCCGTGCGCCGACTGCGGGTCGAGGCATATCCCATACTCCTTCGTTGGTTTCCCGCGAAGCCCGTCAGGCAGCCTTCGGCTTGGCCGGCGGCGAGTAGTTCGGCCTGCCCAGTCCGAGTACGTGCTGGGCGATCATGTTGCGGAAAACTTCCAGCGTGCCGCCGTAGATCCCGCACAGCGGCGCCCAGCGGTAGATGTATTCCGCTCCCCCGTCGTCGGCGGCGCCTTCGGTCTCCACCGGCAGGGCCGCGGCGGGCCCGAGCAGGTCCATCAGATCCGGTGAGATATCGCGCATGGCCTGCGCGATGGCGACCCGGCCGAACATATGCGGTGCGGACAGCGCCGCTTCCATCCGGGCGACACTGCGCCCCAGCCGGTACGCCACGGAGGCGTCGTCGAGCAGCCGGCTCCCGTCCGGGCGCGGTTGCGCCGCCAGAGCGGCGATCCCGTCGACCGCCACCGCCATCATCGCGCCCTGGTGGGTCATGATCGATACGTCCTGCAGCCCGTCGCCCGCGGCGTCGACCACACCGTGCTCGGTGTTGAGCGGGCCCATCAGCACCGACCAGCCCCCGTTCACCTCACCGAGGCGATACTTGTCGTCGACCCGGACATCGCTGTAGTAGACGATGTTGGTGCGGTCGCCGTCGACGGTGCGGATGCCCTGGATCTCGATACCGGGAGTATCGAGCGGAACCAGGAACATGGTCAGGCTCTTGTGTTTCCGGGCCTCCGGGTCGGTATTGGTGATCAGGAAGACGTACTGGCAGTTGTGCGCGCCCGTGGTGAACATCTTCGAACCGTTGATCACCCACTGATCCCCGTCGCGTACCGCACGCGTCTTACAGGTCGCGACATCGGATCCGCCCTCGGGTTCGGTGTAGCCGAGGCACAGCCGCACCTCGCCACTGGCCACCCTCGGCAGCACCTCTTCCTGCAGTTCGGGCGAACCGTAGTCGCGGACCGAGCCGAGCACGATCGCGGTGGTACCCCAGGTCACCCACGGCACCCGGGCGCGCCGCTTCTCCAGATCCCAGATGCGGCGCCGCAACCGGTTCAGCCCGCCGTCGGCCGGTTTGCTCAGTTCCGCCGTCAGCCAGCCCTCGGCGCCCATCGCCAGGTGGACGCCTTCGTCGAAGTTGTCGCCGGTTTCGCGATCCCGGCGGCGGACCTCGTCGGTGACATGGGTGTCGAGGAACGACCGGGCGCGGTCGCGGAAGGCCTGGTCCTCGTCGGACAGTTCGACCAGTGAGAAGTCCATCGGTGTACTCCGTTTCTAGCTCTGGGCCGCGGCGAACAGTTCGGCGGTGCGTGCCGCGGCGGCGGCAGCATCACCGCCGGCCAGCGGCCAGCCCTTCGCCCGCAGCAGGTAGGCGCTGGCCGCCGACTCCGCCGCGACCCCCAGCCCGCCCTGGACATGGACGGCCATGGTGGCCGCCCGGGGTGCCTCCTCGGCCATGTATACGAATGCGGCCGGCGCAAGGGCGCGCTGGGCCTCGGGCTCGCATTCGAGGAACCAGGACGCACGCCTTGCCAGATTGCGTGCCCCTTGCACGGTGATGGCGATATTGGCCAGCGGATGCGAAATACCCTGCAGCGTGGAGATCGGGACCCCCATCGTGTACCGGGTGGTGGCGAATTCCGCGGCGATACGTAGCGTTTCCTCGACCAGGCCCACCAGCGCCGCCGCCGTCAGGACCCGCCATTCGTCGAGCGCCCGGTCGTGCTCTGCGATCGCCTCCGCACCGGCGGCCAGCACGGTGCGCCGGTCGGCCGCGGCCGGATCGATCCACGCCATCGGCAGCCGGCCGATATTGTCGACGCGGGCCGGCCGGGTATCGAAACCGAGGCGCACGATCTCGTCGCCCTCGCGGATCACGATATGGTCGGCGACCGCACCGGCAGGTATCAGCCGGGCGCCGGCGGCCACCCCGATCCGGGGTTCCAGTCCGACGAGCTCCCGGCCCTCCACGATCGCGGCATCGCCATCGGAGTCCAGCGCGCCCAGCCGCGCCAGCAACCGGGACGCACAGATGTGGTCGATCCACGGGACCGGGGCGATGGCACGGCCGAGTTCCTCCGCGACAAGTGTCAGATCGACCAGGGTCGCGCCGTCACCGCCCGCGGATTCGGGCAGCGCCATCGTGGTCGCGCCGGTACCGCACAGCTGCTCCCACAGGTTCTTGTCGAAACCGGTGGCCTCGGCGGCCCGGACGACCTCCAGCGGGCAGCGGGTCTTGAAGAATTTCGCGTAGGTGGCCTGCAATTCGGACTGGTCTTCGGAAAGGCTGTAGTCCTGGCGGCGCAATTCATAGCGATCCATTTGCGTGCTCCTTGGTCTGGTGCGCGACTCAGTCGTCGGCGGATCGGTCGCCGAAAAAGAATTCCTGCGCGTTGTTGTAGAGGTAGTTGTCGAGGACGTCGCCGGGAAGGTCGAGAGCCTCGGCTTCCGGGATCACGCGGCGCATGGTCAGCACCGGCCAGTCGGAGCCGAAGATCACCTTGTCCTTACCCCGGGTCCGCATGAAGTGGATCAGGCTCTCGGGCAGGCGTTTCGGCGACCAGGCCGAGGTCATCAGCCGCAGATTCCGGTATTTCATGAGCAATCGGATCGCGGTGTCCCACCAGGGGTCGGCCCCGTGGATCATGCACAGCCGCAGCTCCGGGAAGCGGTAGCAGATCCGATCGAGGTAGATCGGGTTCTGCACCTCACCGGGAATCGGCGGGCCGGGCAGACCGGTGTTCATGCACAGCGGCAGGTCCATTTCCGCGCATTTGTAGTACAGCGGGTAATAGACCGCGTCCGTGGGCGGATATTGGCCGTCACCCCAGAAGCTTGCTCCCACAGTGGTATAGGCGACGGGAAGGTCTCGCACCAGCGCCTCGAGTTCCCGCAGGGCCGGCACCGGGTGCAGCAGATCCACACCGTTGACCGCGAGATGAAATCGTTCCGGATGAGCCTCGGCGAATTTCCGTGCGGTCGCCGACGGCTTCTTCATGGAATACATC
Source organism: Nocardia sp. NPDC058499 (assembly GCF_042719915.1). Lineage (NCBI taxonomy): Bacteria > Bacillati > Actinomycetota > Actinomycetes > Mycobacteriales > Nocardiaceae > Nocardia > Nocardia sp. NPDC058499. Next base: position 68,417 of record NZ_JBHXMZ010000001.1, read on the forward strand.
AGGATGGCTTTTTCGACGCCCTGCTCGTCCATCTCCTCGAGCAGCGCCCCGAGTTCCACCTGTTCGTACAGGTTTTTCGGGCCTTTGAAGTAGTCGTCGCGGACCTTCAGCATCCACCCCGGCTGCTCCTGTTCGCCGAAATGCACATTGACCAGGCAGTCGATGACCTTGCGCATGAGGTCAGACCTCGCTTTCTTCCGCGACCGGTACGGTCACGCGCCGGGACGCCCAGCGGTAATCGGGTTTGCCGTTGCCGAGCCGTCTGATCTCGGTGACGAAGATGATCTCCTTGGGCACTTTGAACCCCGCCAGCCGCAATTTGCAGGCTTCGCGCAGCACCAGTTCTGTGATCTCGAGGCCCCCCGAGATACACACGAGAGCCACGACTTCCTGTCCCCAGCGCGGGCTCTGCCGCCCGACGACCAGCGCGTCGTGCACGCCGGCCTGGGCCCGCAGTACCTCTTCGACCTCTTCGACGAAGACTTTCTCGCCACCCGTATTCACCACCAGCGAATCCCGGCCCAGCAACCGCAGGGTCCCGTCGGGGGCAAGGGTGGCGCGGTCGCCGGGGATGGCCAGCCGGCAGCCGTCGATCACCGGGAAGGTGCGCATCGTCGCCTCCCGATCGTCGAAATAGCCGAGCGGGACGCGACCGGTGCGCGCCGCCCAACCGATCTCGGGATCACCGGGCTCGAGGAAGCGGCTGCGATCCTGCGACACCGCGGTACCACCGGGCATGGGCGCGAACGTATCGACCTCCGCGCCTTTACTGCTACGGCCGAAACCCATCCCACCGGTTTCCGAGGAGCCGTAGCCTTCGACCACGGTGGCGTGCGGAAGCAGTTCGAGCAGTTCGTGCCGGTGCACCGGATTCGTTGCGGCGCCGCCTGTTCCGATGGCCATGAGCGAATCGAGGTCGTAGTGCCGCGCCCGCAGCTCGCGGACCAGCGGGCCGGCGTAGGCGTCGCCGACGATGGTCATCAGCGCGGCCCGCTCCCGCTGCGCCGCCGTCAGCGCGGTGCGGGCGTCGAACTTTTCCCGATCGTCGTAGAGCAGGATCGTCTGACCGGCGAGCAGGCCGGCGAACGACGTCCAGATCCCGGCGGCATGCGACAGCGGGGAGACCGCGAACCAGACGTACCCGGTCGCCGCGACCAATTGCGCCAGCGGTTCCAATGATTCGTGGTCGGCGCCGTTCATCGACGAGACGTACATATCGCCCTGCCGCCACAGCACGCCCTTCGGCCGGCCGGTCGTGCCGCCGGTGCACAGCATCACCACATCGTCCGCGGAGGTCTCGATGATGTCGTCCGCGTCGCCGGCGGCGACCGCGTCCTCGAATCGCACCGCGCCCGGCTGTTCGTCGATATCGCTGCCGTCGTCGACCGAAACGAGCAGATCCACTCCGGGGGCGGCGGCAGTCACCACCGGCCCGAACGAGCGGTGGTAGACGACGGCGCTCGGCCGGATATAAGCGAGCAGGTCGGCGATCTCGTGTTCGGTGTAGTGATAGTTGACGTTCACCGGCACGGTGCGCGCCTTCATACAACCGATCATCACGTCGAGGTACCGGTCGTTGCGCATGATGAGCGCGACCCGGTCCTGGCCGCATTCCCAGCGATCCAGTCCCTCCCGCGGCGTATGCGCGCCGAGTCCTTGGGACGCCAGGAAGTTGGCGAACCGGCGGGTCAGCAGGGCCGATTCGGCGAAGGTGGTCCGGCGGTCGCCGCAGACGGTCATGGTGCGGTCCCCGGCCGCCGCCGCGACCGCGTCGAATACAGCCGCGATGCTCCATTCGGTCACCAGGCACCTCCGGTCATGGAGGCCGCGGGACTCACGGGTATGCAGGCAGTGCCGTACACAGTCACTGGGCCTTCTCGGAAGGCATGGCCTGCGGTCGTCGGCCGAAGCGTCGGCGGAGGTATCGCCTTCATGGCAGGTCCTCTCATTTCGTCCGGACAGCGCGCCGGCCGAGCCGGGAACGCGCGGACCCTGCCGCGCTACCTGTCACAACTGAATAGTTGTGCCTACTGTATATCTATCAGTAGGGCTTGGTGCAAGCTTTACCGAAAACCAGACCAGACCATCCACCGGCCGTTCGGGAACGATGCCGCAGCCAACGGCAGCGCCGGACCCGGAAGGGAATGCAGGCCCCGGCCATCTCCACGCCCGGCCAGGACCACCACGACGACCACTGCGCCTCCACTTCGACGCCGGCTGCGCTGCCACAGCAGATCCGAGCGCCGGCGCCGACGTTGCCCCGGCACAATCCGCAGAACCTTTACAGATGCCATTACGGTATGCTCAACGGTATTAACGATAAGCCCAGCGGAGGGCCAGGAAGACGCGGGGAGAGCCTTGAGCGATTACACCCAGACCGCACCCGCAGCGGGAGCGGTTCACCGCCACCAGGACGGTTCGGTACTACGGCTGACCATCGACCGGCCGGCCCGGCGCAACTCGCTGGCGCCGGGCATGCTCACCGAGCTCATCGACGCACTCACCCGGGCGGCGACCGACGAAAGCCTGCGGGTGGTGCATATCGAGGGCGCCGGCACCGATTTCTGCTCCGGCGTGGACTGGGTGGCCACCAACAGCGACAGCCGCCGACCCCGCACCGGCGACCTGGTCCGCCGGATCCCGCATACCGCCAACCGGCTGATCGAGCTCGTGCACACCCTCCATCTCCCGGTGGTGTGCACCGTGCGCGGGTGGGCCGCCGGCATGGGCTGCAACTTGGCCCTGGCCGCCGATTTCACCGTGGCCGCCACCGACGCCGTGTTCTGGGAACCGTTCCTGAGCCGCGGCTTCAGCCCCGATACCGGCTCCACCTGGCTACTCCCCCGGCTCGTGGGGATGGCCCGCGCCAAACGGATGCTGCTGCTCGGGGAGAAGGTCGGCGGCAGCACGGCGGCGGAGTGGGGGCTGATCCACGAGGCTGTCGCACCGGACGAGCTCGAGCAGCACAGCGCCGCGCTGGTGAACCGGCTCGCCGCGGCGCCGACCGTCGCGTTGGGTCTGAGCAAACAGGCCATCCACGACAACCAGGCCGCGAGCCTGCCCCAGGCGTTGACACACGAACTGCTGACCCTCGAACTCGCCTGCCGCACCGCGGACTTCAAAGAGGGATTGGCGGCATTCCAGGAACGCCGCGACCCGGAATTCCGCGGCCGTTGACCATTCACGCCTGGAACAACCTTTGCGCCGGATCGACGCCGTGGTCTCCTCGCAGCGGCTCAGCTGATCGTGTGCCAGACGATGCCGCGGTCGCCGGTGCGCAGTGATTCCACGCGGCGGCCGAGTTCCTGCGCGGCTCGGGGTGTGGCAGCGGCGAGTCGTATGTAGGCACCAAGCGAGTGGTACTCGGTGATATCTCGCAGCAGCCGCCAACCGGGCCATTCGAGCAGGTCATAGCCGTAGCCCTGGACGAACGCCGCGCGGTCGGCACGCGGAGCGTGGAAATGGTCGGGCAGTGTGCCGACGAGGTCGAGTTCGCGTGGGCCGTAGCAGACGTTGTCCCAATCGATGAGCACCCACCTGCCATTGTCCAGCACGATGTTTTCCTCATGGGCGTCGGCGTGTACCAGACCGTGGCCGAGGGGGAACTGAGTCGTATCGAACTGGTCGGTCAGCTCGTCGGATCGACTACGGAGCCAGGAACGGTCCTGTTCGCTCAAGACCGGGCGCGTTCGCGCAGCGTCGACCTGGAGTGCCTCACGCAGCCGTTGTAACGGCCGGTACACCGGGATCCGGAACGGTGGCGCCGGTTGCTTGTGAAGGAGACGAACAAGTTTCGCGACATCGTAGGAAGTGGGTTGGGCAGCAGGGGGCTGATAGGGCCAGATTGTCGCTACCGCACTGCCGGTCAGTACCGGTTGCTCCCCGGGGAGCGGGTTCAGCGTGATCGGCTCTCCTGTCGTGGACGAGAGCCATCGGGTCACCGCGATGCTCGTGACGGCACGGGTGCGGCGCAGAGGTGTGTCCGGGGCAAGGCGGACGACCACATCGCCGACCCGCCAGACAGCATTCGACCGCTGATGCAGGGGCTCGGCCTTACTCGAATACACACCGAATGCACGACAGGCTTTTTCGAGCTCTGCACGGCCGGGTAGCGCATCGTCGACCGCCATTGCTAACCCGCCAGAGACGCGGCAATATCGGCGCGTAGATCCCGCACTTCCGGGACGAAGCGGTGGCGCGCGGCAATGGTATCCAGATCCCGGAGACGGGCGTAACAGCGTTGCGAAGACAGCGCGGTGACCGCCGTGACCGCAGCCTGTCCGATTTGCACCGCTGCTTCGAGGTCTCCGGCTCGGAAATGCGCGGCGGCCAAGGTCGGCAGCACTACGGCCCGGCTGCGCTCGTGCTCGGCCGGATGACCTTCCGCCGCCACAGTCAGCTTCGCGGCTGCGGCTTCGCCGAACTCTCGGCGCTTCAGCGATAGCAAATACAGCGAATGCCCCTGCTGAGCAGCGATTTCCGCGTCGGTAACGACCCACGCCCAAGCCGGGGTCGTACCGTCGCTCGCATCCGCGTACCCGGCTTCGGAGTCGACCAGCGCCCGGCGAGTCGGCTCTGGTTCGCCCAGCGTGGCCCAGCACCAAGCAGTGACCGTGTGGATGTATCCGGCGGTGATGGGCGATACCGGGTAACGGCGACCGGTGGACGTCGCTGCAGCCAACCGGCAGAAGGCGAGTGCATCCTTCGGCCGACGCAGGTGCAGGGCCTGATGGGCCATATCGAGCAGGATGACGACCATCAGGTCGGTGGAGCGGGGGTTGCCCTCGGCGCGTTGGGCGGTGCGCAGAGCGTAGGTCCACAGGCGACGGGCGGCGTTGTGATCTTCGATGTCGTAGGCGAGCCAAGCGGCCATGCTCGCCAGCTCGGCGGTGGCGATCTGCAGCCGCCCTCGGACATACGGCGTGCATACCGCATCATCCAGAGCGGCGACCTGGTGAAGCTGGCTGAGTGCGGCGCTGCGGCACAGGCCACCGCCGTGGGCGAGGTCCCAGCGGCGGAATCCGTCGCTGATGGCTTCGATCGCATCGATGTCGGCGGCGCCGATGCGGGGCCGGGCGACGGGGTCCAGTCGATCGGGCAGGACGTCGGCCAGTCGTTCGAGTTCGGGATGCAGACGTGATCCCAGCGCGGCAGCGGTTGCCAGGGTGACGAAATCTCTGCGGTGCACCCAGTCCACCTCCTCGCACGCCAGGTTACCGGCTGCCGGCTCCGCGGAATCCGCATGGAAGCCGAGTAGTTGCGCGGGAACAGCGAAGACCGTCGAAATACGCGCGACCGGTTTCACACCTGTCAGCCGCCGCGCTCCGGCCTCCACCTCCGATACTCGTGCCTGGCTCAGCCCGAGCAGCGCCGCGAGCTGGGTCTGCGACAGGCCGGTGCACTCGCGGATCGCGGCGAACACCATGCCGAAGTCATGCTCGGACAATGCGGTCCGCATCGATGGGCTGGTGAAGAATCCAGAAGGCAAGGGGTGGCGGAAACCCGACGCTCGCGCACACCCCGCACACAAGCTCGCGGCGTTCTCGATCGCGGCTCCATTCCCGCAGGAGCGGCACTGCAGTCGTTTTCTCATGAATCGACGCTTTCAGCTGGACCGGACGCTGTTTCAGTTCACCGTAGCGCTCGGTAGAGGCCGACGGAATCGAACACGATCACTGTGCGAAAACAGGCAATCCCCGCTGGGGATATCTCCCACGGGGATTGGCAGACAGGCCGATCGTCGCGACGCTGAAGGCGATATCCGGCAGCCGGGCCTACATCCTCCACCGGCGACTATCACCACTACGAGGGGCGACACGATGAAGGATCCGGACAAGCCGCGGCGTGCTATTGCCGTACTGCACAGCGAGCACCACCCCGCAGCATACGAAGAGCTGGTGTGCCGACACAGGCTGAACATCGCCTTCACTGTGCACACCGACGCCCCCGCTGTTTTGGCCGCCCTGATCGCGGTGCAGCACGCGCTCGAACACGTCGCCGACGTAGTGGTGATCCCCCATCTCGACATGCTCGAACCCGGCACCCCGTGGTGGGTGGTCACCGAAGCGGCCGATCTCATCACCGGCACACAGGAGTATCCGCTGTGGTCGGCAGTTACCGCGCAGACAAGACGAAAGCGGTGATCACGCTGGGATTCGTCATCGCTATCGGCCTGCCCCTGGCCGTGCTGATCTTGGCGGTGACACTGCCCGAACATCGGGACAAACGATGACGAGCTACCGCTCGACAGTGATACTCAGGCCAACTCATAGCGGATCGGTAGGTGCTTCAGCCCACCGACGAACGTTGTCGCGATCAATTCGGGTTCCCCGGCCAGTTCGGCCGATTTCAGCCGGGGCAGCAGTTCGGCGAAGAATTTCCCGACCTCCATCCGGGCCAGCGCCGCACCCAGACAGAAGTGGATTCCGAACCCGAACGCCACGTGTTTGTTGGGCTCGCGGTGGATATCGAACCGGAACGGGTCCTCGAAAATTTCTTCGTCGCGATTCGCCGACGCATAGGACAGCAGCAGCGACTCGCCTTCCGCGATCGGCACGCCGTTGACCTCCGCGTCCTGCGCCGCCGTGCGCATGAACGCTTTCACCGGGGTGACCCAGCGGATCATCTCCTCGGTGGCCCGGGGCATCAGGCCCAGGTCGGCGGCCAGCTCTTGGCGCTGTGCGGGATGTTCGATCAGAGCCCGCATTCCGCCGGCGATCGTGGCGCTGGTGGTGTCGTGCCCGGCGGTGGCGATGATCGCGTAGTACGACATGGTCTCGATATCCGACAGTGGTTCGCCGTCCACAGTCGCGTTGGCAATGGCCGAGGCGAGATCGTCCGTCGGGTTCGCCCGCCGGGAATCGGTCAATGTCTTGAAGTAGGCGAACATTTCCGCCAGCGCCGTCATCGTCTCGGTCTCCGACATCGTGCGCTTGTACTCGTCGTCGTCGCTGCCGATCAGTTCCTGCGTGAGTTTGAGCATCAGCGGGAAGTCGGCTTCGGGGACGCCGAGCAGGGACATGATCACGTAGAGCGGGTAGTTGACCGCGACCTCCTGGACGAAATCGCATTCCCCGCCCGCATCCCGCATCTGGTCGACGTAGCGCACGGCGAGCTGTTCGATCCGTTCTCCCATGGCGCGCATGGATTTCGGGCTGAACCAGTCCGCGGCGATCGCGCGGACGATCCGGTGCTGGGGATCGTCCATGTGGATCAGCGTCTTGATACCGACCGCGGCCTGCATCTCGTCCGAGGCGGCGGGCATCAGTACCGGCCGCGGCCAGTTCGTGAACACCTGGTTCGCCCGTTCGACGGCCATCACGTCGGCGTGTTTGGTGATCGCCCAGAACGGTTTGTAGGGGGGCACGTCCACCAGCGACACCGGGGCATTCGCCCGCAGCGAGCTCAGTGCGCTGTGCAATCGGGCCTCGTCGGTGTAGGCGGCCGGGTCCGCAAGTACCTTCGCGGCATCGTCGACGATCGGCATGCTCATATGCGGTTCTTCCGTTCCGTATCTTCGTGTTACTCCTGGTCGGACCCGTCGCCCAGGGGCCGGCCCGGCGCGTTGTGTCGCCCACCAGAGTGATTTATAGTCAGGCTTACTGTCAAGCATTCTATAAGTCGTACCGGGCATTGGAGCGGTGGTAGTCATGTCCTCTGAACAACGCAAGATCGTCGTCGTCGGCGCCGGATCGGGGATCGGCGCGGCGACTGCCGAGCACTATCACAGGCAGGGCGATTACGTCCTCGCGGTGGATCTCCGCCCGAACGACACCCCGGCCTCCCGGCACGAACAGTGCGATCTGCGCGATGCCGCGGCGATCGACGGGCTATTGGATCGCATCGGCTCGGAATGGGATGTGCTGGCCTACGTCGCGGGCGTGCCCGGCACCGCCCCGGCCCACGATGTACTCGCGGTGAACTACCTCGGCATGCGATTGATGGCGGAGGGGATGCTCCCGCGGCTGCGCGAGGGCGGCGCGATCGTCACCGTCGCGTCGGTCGCGGCACTCGGCTGGCAGCAGCGGCTCGAAGAACTCGCCGGCCTCCTCGACGCGACCGACCTGGAGGCGGTCCGGGCCTGGCAGGACGCCCAGGATCCCGCCTACCCGGCGTACAGCACCTCGAAGCAGGCCGCGATCATCCACGCCAAACGCCTGGCACCGGCGACGTGGCAGAAATACGGGGTACGGATCAACACCGTGAGCCCCGGGCCCACCGAGACGCCGATCCTCGGCGACTTCGAGACCAGCATGGGCAAAGATGTCCTCGATATGGTCAAGGCCACGGTGGGACGGCACGCGAGCGTCGACGATATCGTTCCGGTGATCGCCTTCCTGGCGTCGCCGGCCGCGCGCTGGATCAACGGCCAGGACGTGCACGTAGACGGCGGCTTCGTGGCGCCGATAGCGGCGGGCGCGCCGATCCAACTCTGATATCAGCGCCGGAACGTGCCGCCCGCAGCGAACCTTCGGAAGGCGGCGCGTTCCGGACCCATCGCCGACCGATGAGGAATGCCCTCGCACCACAGGAGATTGCCGATGCGGATGAACCCTTTTACTGTATGCATTACAGTAAGTTGAAAAACGCGGATTCCGCAAGGTCCCGACGACGCTAGAGGTGGAGCTGTGAACAGCCCTGTTCAGGACGAATCGACACCGGCCGGGGACGCCCTCGACCTACGTGACCCCTACCCGTACTTCGCCGCCCGGCGAGCCGAGAGCGGGGTTTCACACGGGACGGTGATGGACTATTCGAGAACCCCGGAATCGCTGCGGCCCAAGGACAGCTATTCGGCGTTCTCCTACGACGCGGTCAATGCCGCCCTGCGCAACAGTCAGGTGTTCAGCACCGCGCTCTACGATTCCACGATCGGCGTGTTCATGGGGCCGACCATCCTGGCGATGAACGGCGCCCGGCACAAAGCGCACCGGGGCCTGGTCTCGGCGGCGTTCAAACCGCAATCGCTGCTCACCTGGGAGCCCGAAATCGTTCGGCCGATCTGCGACGCGCTCATCGACGAATTCGCCGAACGCGGCAATGCCGATCTGGTCCGCGAGTTCACCTTCGAATTCCCGACCCGCGTGATCGCCCGGCTCCTCGGCCTGCCCGAAGAGGATCTGCCGTTCTTCCGCAAGGCGGCGGTGGCCATCATCAGCTACGCCGGGAACGTGGGGCGCGCACTGGAGGCGTCGAAGGACCTGCAGGAGTATTTCCTCGGGCATATCGAACAGCGCCGCAGCAATCCCACCGGCGATATCATCAGCGATCTGGTGACCGCCGAGATCGACGGCGAAAAACTCACCGACGAGGCGATCTACTCGTTTCTGCGGCTGTTGTTGCCCGCCGGCCTGGAAACCACCTACCGGTCTTCCGGCAATCTGCTCTACCTGCTGCTGAAGCATCCGGACCAATTCGCGGCCGTGCAGGCCGATCGCCGCCTGCTCACCCCGGCGATCGAGGAGGGGCTGCGCTACGAAACCCCGCTCACCCTGGTGCAACGGTATGTCACCGAGGACACCGAACTCGACGGCGTCGCGATCCCCCGAGGCGCGGTGCTGGACCTGTGCCTGGGGTCGGCCAACCGGGACGAGAACCGGTGGGAGCGCCCGGAGGAATTCGATATCCACCGCCGCCGTATCCCGCACATCAGTTTCACCGCGGGCGCCCATACCTGCCTCGGCCTGCACCTGGCGCGGATGGAGACCCGGGTCGCGTTGGACCGCCTGCTCACCCGCCTGACCGGATTCGAGCTGAAAGACGAAGGCGATCCGCATATCTTCGGCCAGCCGTTCCGTTCGCCCAATGTGCTTCCGGTGACTTTCGATGTCGTCGCCTGAGCCACGGCCCGGGAAGGAGCCCACCATGGCCGGCCGGTACCTGTTCGATCTGTCGGGGCGCTCGGCGCTGGTTACCGGCGCCGCCGGGGGCATCGGTGCCGCGGTCGCCGCAGCACTGGCCGCCCACGGTGCGGCGGTGCTGGTCACCGATATCGATCCGGCGGCCGCAGCGGTCACCGCGGAGAAGATCACCGCGGACGGCGGGCGCGCGGTCGCCGCGGGTCTCGATGTCCGGGATTCCGCAGCTGCTGCCGCCGCGGCCGCTGCCGCCGCCGAACTCGCCGGTGGGACAGTGCATATCGTGGTCAACAACGCCGGGGTGACCGAACCCGCGATGTTCGCGAACACCACCGAGGATTCGGTGCTGAAAATGCTCGATATCCACCTCCTGGGGGCTTTCCGGTGCGCACGCGCCGCGCTGGACTATCTGCCCACCGACGGCACCGGCCGGATCATCAACGTCACCTCGTCGGCCGGGCTGGTCGGCACACTCGGACAGGTGAACTACTCGGCCGCCAAATCCGGGATCGTGGGGATGACGAAATCGCTGGCCAAGGAACTGGCCCGCAAACAGATCACGGTCAATGCGCTCGCCCCGGCCGCCGCGACGCCGATGACCGCCACCATCCGCACCGACCCGAAGTTCGCCGAACAGATGCTGGCCCGCATTCCCATGCGGCGCTGGGCCGAACCCGAAGAGGTTGCCGGGGCGTTCGTCTTCCTCGCCTCCGACGCCGCCTCCTTCGTGACCGGTCAGATCCTGCCGGTCGACGGCGGCCTGGTGATGTGATGGCGGCGGAGTCCGTTCCCGGTCCGCTCAGCGGGGTCACTGTCGTATCGCTGGAACAAGCGGTATCCGCCCCGATGTGCACCCGGGTCCTCGCCGATTTCGGGGCGCGGGTGATCAAGGTCGAAAATCCGCGCGGTGGCGATTTCGCCCGGGAATACGACCACGTGGTGCACGGGCTCGCCGCGCATTTCGTCTGGGCCAATCGCGGCAAGGAATCGGTCGCGCTGAACCTCAAGGACCCCGACGGCGCCGGCGCCCTGCATCGCCTGCTCGACAGCGCGGATGTGTTCGTTTCCAATCTCGCGCCCGGGGCGGTCACCGCGCTCGGATTCGGCACGGACGAGTTGGCCACCCGGCATCCGGACCTGATCTCGATGTCGATCGACGGCTACGGCACAGGCGGCACGCTGTCCCACAAACGGGCCTACGACCTGCTGGTACAAGCCGAATCCGGGGCCTGCGCGGTCACCGGCACGCCCGGCTCGCCGGCCAAACCCGGCCCGCCGATCGCCGATGTCTCGACGGGAATCTACGCGGCGCTGTCGATCGTGACGATGCTCTACGCCCGCGACACTCCCGGCCGGGCGGCCCCCGGCCCCACCTCCGCTTCGGTGAGCTTGTTCGACACGATGGCGGAGCTGATGGGCTATGCGCTGACCTGGTCTCGCCACACCGGAGTCGACCAGGAACCGATCGGGATGGGATCACCGGCGGTCGCGCCCTATGGCGCGTACCCCACCCGCGACGGGCAGACCGTGGTCCTCGGCACCACCAACGACCGGGAATGGCAACGCCTGGCCGGCGAACTGCTCGCCCGTCCCGATCTGGCCCGTGACCCCCGGTTCGGGTCGAACGCCGGCCGGGTCGAACACCGCGCGGAGCTCGACGCGGCGATCGCGCAGTGGTGCGTCGGTCACGATCTGGACATTATCCAGCAGCAGGCGGACGCCGCCGGTATCGGCAACGCGCGGTACAACACCCCGACCGAAGTCCTCGCCCATCCCCATCTGACGCAGCGGCAGCGCTGGCGTCCCATCGAGACGCCCGCCGGTCCGGTGACCGCACTGCTGCCGCCGCCGATCCTCGCCGGCTACGACCCGCCGATGGGCGCGATCCCCGCACTCGGCCAGCACACCGACACCGTGCTGGCCGAAGCCGGATTCGACACCGGCACCCTCGCCGCACTGCGCGATCGAGGTGCGATAGGCCCCGCGGTTCCCGCCGGGGCAGTAGTGGAAAGGACCGTATCGTGACCGATGAGCCTGTTCTGCTCAGTCACCAGACCGGGCGCGTGCGAACGCTGACGTTCAACCGGCCGCACCGCAAGAATGCGATCACCCGCGCGATGTGGTCCGCCCTGCGCGACGAACTTCGTGACGTCACCTACGGCGGCGAGGTGGGTGCGGTCGTCCTCACCGGTGCGGGCGGATCCTTCTGTTCCGGCGCCGATATCGCGGACGCCTCCGGGATGGACGAGTTTCCCGATCCCGCCACGGAGATCCGCGCGATCAACGAGGCGGTGCTGCAGTTGCACGACCTGCCGGTGCCCACGATCGCGAAGGTGCGCGGTGTCGCGGTCGGCGCCGGCTGGAATCTCGCCCTCGGCTGCGATTTCGTCGCCGCCACCCCGGATGCGAGGTTCTGCCAGATCTTCACCCGCCGGGCCCTCTCGCTGGACTGCGGCGGCTCCTGGTTGCTGCCCAAATTGATCGGGCTGCAGCAGGCCAAGCGGCTCGCCATGTTCGCCGACACCGTCGATGCCGCGGAGGCCCGGTCGCTCGGCCTGGTCACCTGGGTACACCCCGAGGACAGCATCGACGATTTCGTCGACGACGCGGCGGCACGGCTGGCGGCCGGACCGCCCACCGCACTCGCGCAGACCAAGTCCCTGCTGAACGACGGCGCCGACCGCACCATGCGGGAAGCGCTGCTCGGCGAAGGTCACGCCCAGCGAATCAACTTGACCTGCCCCGATGTCCTCGAGGCGTTCGCGGCGTTCAGCGAGAAGCGCGATCCGGTGTACACCACCACGCCCCGTGCGGGTGCCTGACCGTGAAACGTAGCGCGCAAGCCCGGTCCTTCAGGGCCGGGATAGCGCATCAACCGTTTCGCGATCAGGGCTCGAGGGTTTGTGTCGGAGGTCGTTGTTACTGTGCGCGGGTGCAGCTTCGGTACAACTTCCGCGTCTACCCGACGCCTCGTCAGCGCACCGCGCTGGCGCAGGCGTTCGGGTGTGCGCGGGTGGTGTACAACGACAACCTCCACGCCCGCGAACACGCGTATGCGGCTGGGGTGACACTGTCGGATACCGAGGTTCAGCGGCGGGTGGTCACCGAAGCCAAACGCACCCACGAGCGGGCGTGGCTCGCGGGGGTGTCGTCGGTGGTGCTGGTCCAAGCCTGTCAGGATGCCCGTGCCGCGTATCGGAACTGGTTCGACTCCCTGTCCGGGAAACGTAAAGGCCCGAAACTGGGTAAACCGCGGTTCCGGTCCCGGAAGGATCATCGGCAGGCGATCCGGCTCACCCGTAACGGTTTCAGTGTGCGGGCGAATCGGAAGTTCTATGTGGCCAAGGTCGGTGAGTTGAAGGTGGTGTGGTCGCGGGATTTGCCGTCGGAGCCGTCGTCGGTGACGATCGTGAAGGATTCGGCGGGCCGGTATTTCGCGTCGTTCGTGGTCGCGGTCGAGGATCGGTCGCTGCCGGAGGTCGACACCGAGGTGGGTATCGATCTGGGGCTGGCGTCGTTCGCGGTCCTGTCGAACGGGCGCAGAATCGACAGTCCGAGGTTTCTGCGGCAGGCCGAGCGCCGGTTGAAGAAGGCGCAACGGTGTTTGTCGCGTAAGCAGAAGGGTTCGCGGAACCGGATGAAGGCCCGGATCAGGGTCGCGAAGGCGCACGCGAGGGTGGCCGATATGCGCAGGGATTTCGCGCACAAGCATTCCACGCGGATTGTTCGCGATAATCAAGCGATATTCGTGGAGGACTTGTGCGTGAAGGGTCTGGCGCGTACGAGGCTGGCGAAGTCGGTGCACGATGCGGGGTGGGCGATGTTCACGCGCATGTTGGACGAGAAGGCTACTCGGTATGGCCGCAGGTTCGCTCGGGTGGATCGCTGGTTTCCTTCGACACGGTTGTGTTCGGTGTGTGGGGTGGTTGGGGAGTCCAAGCCGTTGCATGTGCGGGAGTGGACGTGTGGGTGTGGTGCTGTGCACGATCGGGATCTGAATGCTGCTCGGAATGTTCTCGCCGCAGGGCTTGCGGAGAGTCGAAACGCTTGTGGAGAGGCGGTAAGTCCGGCCGCGTAGCGGACGGCTCGCCTCGGTGAAGCAGGAACCCACCTCAGGGCCGTGAGGTTCAGGGGGAATTCCGGTCGTCCACGGCCGGGAGGAAGTCAACCGCAAGGAAGAAACGAGGTGCCGCTGTGAACAGGAGAGCGACCGGTGTGAAACGCCGGCGGCGGGAACGTGGCTCGCTGAATCCGGAGGACATCATCGACGGTGCCTTCGAACTCGCCGAGCAGGTCTCGATCGACGGGTTAAGCATGCCGATGCTGGGCAAACACCTCGATGTGGGCGTCACCAGTATCTACTGGTATTTCCGTAAGAAGGACGATCTGCTCAACGCCATGACCGACCGCGCGTTGAGCCGGCATGTCTTCGACACCCCGTTCATCGACCCCGCCGACTGGCGGGACTCGCTGACCCACCACGCCCGCACCATGCGCTACGCCTTCCTCGGCAACCCGATCCTGTGCGATCTGGTCCTCATCCGCTCCTCGCTCAGCGCACCCGCCGCCCGCCTCGGCGCCCGCGGTATGGAACGCGCCGTGGCGGCCCTGGTCGAGGCCGGGCTGACCGTCGATCAGGCATTCGACACCTATTCAGCGGTGAACCTGCACATCCGGGGTTCGGTGGTCCTGCAACGGCTGTACGACAAAAACTCCGAACTAGGCGATTCGGCCCGCGCCTACTACGAAGAGATCCGGATCGACCCGGAGAAGACCCCGCTGCTCTCCCAGGCGATGTCGAAGGGCCGCAAATCCGGCGCCCCGGACGAGCACAATTTCGAATACGGCCTACAGTGCATTCTCGACCATGTCAGCCGCCTGATCGACGCCAATCGCTAGAGGCTGGAGCCGCGGCGCGCCATCGCAGCAGTAATCAAATCCCGCGCCGCGCGCCCCGTCACCGCCTGCCCCGCCAACACATCGAACGCCTTCCCGTACAAGGCGATCTCCCGCGGCTGCGTGATCGTCAACTCCGCGGTATGTCCCTCCACCTTCACCATCCGGTCGTCGAACATCATGAAGTTCTCGACCACCACGATCGCTTCCGCAGTCAACGGGACAATCCCGAGTGTTACCCGCGGCATACCGATCATGGATTGCAGCCGATCCAACTGGCCGAGCATCACCTCGTCACCGCCGACCGTCGTGTACAGCGACCGTTCACTGATGATGAAGTGGAACCGGTGGTCACGCTCATACAGGATGTTCTGCCGCGCCATCCGCCGAGAAACACCCTCGTCGATGTCGTTCGGGAGCCGGAAGAACTCGACAACCGATCGGAACTTCGCCTCCGCATATTCCGCGGTCTGCAACAGTCCCGGAATGATCTGTGGTTCATGGTTGCGGATGAGCTTCGCTTCCGCCTCCAGTTTCGCGTACAGCTGTTGCCCGCGTTTCAACCCCGCTGACAGCATCCGCCGATACTCGATGTAGGCGGCATCAATGTTGTGGAGGGATGCCAGCAGGTCGTTCAACTGGTCCCCGGCACTGCAATGCCGGCAGTATGCGCGGATATCGTCGCCGGACGGTTTGTTGCGGCCGTGCTCGATCCGGGAAACTTTCGATTCATGCCAGCCTTCGCGGGCGGCAAGCTCCCGGCCGGTGACCCCGGCGTCGCGGCGGATTTCCCGAAGCCGCTGGCCGAGAGATTCCCTGGCGTCCTGGACAGAGTCGGTCACTGCCGGGCGTTCACCGCGGCAACATAGTCGGTGAACGGTGTCGCCGAACGCCACAACCGGTCTCGTGTGGCACGGCAGTAAGCGACGATCCCCGGGTCCGCGGTCACTGCTGCGCCCGCCGGTTTACCGGCGTCGTCGACCAGGTTGAACCCCACCCGGTCATCGTCGAACAGCCACCAGTCGTCAGCCGGCACGTCCTCAACCAGATGCCGCGGCGCGTACCGGATGTCCTCGCCGGCGTCTACGCTCGAACCGGCTACCGTCAGCAGCCAACGGTGATACCCCGACAGTGGTTCCGTGACCACCCGGACCCGGCTCATCAGCACGCCGCGGGCCGTCAATGTTTCGACGAGTTCGATCCAGTCGCTTTTGTCGTAGCGGTCGGTTTCGGGTTCCAGTTCGCCGTTCAGGTAGCGGCGCAGCGGCTCCGACTCTTCCGGTTCGGCGTAGGAATCCCGCACTTCGAGATGGAACGCAGACTGTCGCGCTCCTTCCAGGAGTTCGAACCAGTCGTCATCCGAGCGGAGTTCCACCGTAGTAAGTCCTTTCAGCCCTCGGTACTTCGATGGCTGTCTCATTGTCCTCCAGGGTCAGTTTGCCCAGGACTGCACCCTCGACTATTGGGCGGCCGGTCAGCCGGAATGTGCCGCGCCCGGTGTCGGTCATCGTCGCCGCGATGAATGAGCCTTCTTCTGCGAAGCCCGGCAGCAGGTGCGGGATTTCGACGGTTCCGGCTGTTGGTGTCTGCCAGCCTTGCACGATGTAACTGTCCTGGTCGGTCGCGTAAAGCGACGGGCAGCCCGCCTTATCGGAACCGCCCTTGCCGAGGAATCGTATGTTCATTGGTCCACTCCCACCTAGAGGCTTGCGCTTGCTTGCACCCTGCACGTCATCATGACAGCAATTCGCTTGGTGTGTCTCCTGTTCAACGGACTAGCGCAAGTTTCCGCAAGCTTGTAGATCGAGATGGTCGGTTCTATCTACGGTCGAAAGCGATCACCCGGTACCCGTCAGGTCAGCGCGCCGGGTGGCCGCTTCCACGTCCGCGACCCCCCCATTTGAGGTAGGCCCCCATGCGTCAGGAGTCACCGAACCTGCCAGTCAGGACAGTCAGCCCCCGCGCCGTCACCCTCCAGCGCTGGCACACCCGCAACCGGCAGCTACTCGAACGCGTACTCGCCGGCCTGTGGGCACTCGACCCTCCCGCCCGCTGCCGCGCCGACATCACCCCGATCCTCGGTTACGCGCACGCCTTCCACGTCCGCGATATCCACCGCCGGCACCACGGCTGCCCGCGATATGTGCTTGCCGACGAGTTTCTGACTTCGGCGCAGCGGTGAGGGGCAGGAGACCGTCATGGAACCAACCGCTCTCGGCTGGGTCGACGACGACGCCAGTACCGCACCGGACTGGCATCGAGCCCAGGTGCGGCGCCTCGCACAACGTCTCGGCTACCGGCTGGTGTGGCCGGATGAGCGTTCGGTACTTCACGTCGCCGACCAGGCCCGCAACGCCGGCGTCGACACGGTGATCATGCCCGCGCCCGACCATCTCGATCCGGTCGCATTGAACAGGCTCATGGACATCGCCGACGTGGAGACTGTGTCACCGCGCATGTCGTATGCCCGCTGGGTCGGGGACTGACCGTGGACCTGTATCAGCCGGTGGACAACGCGGACTTCGAGATAGGCAGCACGGTGATCCGGCGGGGGTCGCGGATCGCGGTTGCCGATGCCGCCCTGCTGTAGCAGGGCCAGCCGCGGGTGCGAGCCTCAGCGGTCTTCCTCACGACCGGCGAGGAGCCGGCGGGCACGGTGTGGAGTCCGGACGCGGACCTGCCGATGCCTCCGGCGGGGTGCATGTCGCCGGAGGGGTCGCCGCCGCTGTTCAAAAGCGGCGATGGTGAGTGGAGCGCCGAGTTCGCCGACCACCAGAATGCCGAGCGCAAAGCCGCCTGGCAGAGCCTGCCACCGCTGGTGGCCGGGGAACCACTCACGGCTTTTCAGCGCGCCGCGATCCTCGGCGATTCCGCCAACCACCTCTGCCACTGGGGTTCCGCGGGCGCGGGCTACATCAATGCCGACGTGACGCTCACCCTGTCGCGGCCGCCGGTCGGGTACGAACAAGGACTGCGCGCCGAGAACACCATCGCCTCGGCCGGTATCTCGATCGGCACCGCCACGCTCTACGACCGCCACGGCCCGGTCGGCACCTGTGTGGTGACCACGCTGTCCAACGCCCGCCGGCAGATCGACTTCGCCGCAACTTCCTCCGCCGAACTCGCCGGCACATCCGACTGATCGGCCGACCGTCCTCCGAAACGAGCAACAGCGGCGCGGGTGTCGAGTGACTCGGCAACTACTGCGAGGGCGGGGGTAGGAGCCGCCCACTGAGGACAGGACGCTCGTTGAGGTCGTTCAGAGGTAACCCGACGCCGAGGTTCTCGGCAAGCCTGTAGAAGACTCCGCGGGACCCCAAGGGACCGTATTCGTATCCGTCGAGTCGTGCGCCGAGGGCCTGCATCTCGGTGTCGAAGCGATGCGGGTCGCTGCCTGTCCGGTCGGCTGGGTCGAGGCCGGCCATGGTGTCGAGTCCGGTGATGAGGCGGCCGTCCTCGGCGTACCGGAACACCACTCCCGGTTCCTCGTTGGCGTTCAGCACCAATGCCGCGGTGCCGATCGAGGCGCGCAGCACCAGTCCTCGATCTTCGAGGGATTTCCAACTACCGTGCTCCCACACCCAGGCCCAGTTTCGGTAATGCCCTGCGCTGACCACATATCCATCAGGTGCGTAGAGAAGACCGCCCAGCTCGTAGTGGAAATCGTTTTGCTCACGCACTGCCACGGTGTTTCGGTCGACGCCCATCCGCTCCAATAGCTCCCGGGCGTTGATCTGAAGCGCGAAGGTGAGGCTGAGCAGCGGCAGATCCCTGCCGTACATCCACCCGAGGCCACCGGTCGTGGTGGCGTCGTCATCAGCTGATGCCGTCATAGCGGCTGACACTGCCATGAGGCACCGACATCCGTGGCCGGGTCCGAGTTGTCGAAACCCCATCAGCGCGCTTGAGCAGGTAAATAAGGAGATATCCGGTTCCGGGACGTGGAAATGCTCGTCGTGCAGCCGGAATGCCTCGCGGGTGCCGTGTTCGGCGCGGGCTTCGACGAAATTGAATTCAGCCGGGCGAACTGGAGATTCGTACCGAAGGATCCACGCCGATCGGTAGCGGGGCATCGCGGCGGTGAGAATCCGAAACGTGCGATCCGTAGCTCGGGTCAGCCCATTGCTCGGCCGGGTGCCTGCCGCCGACCTGGATGCGTTCGACGTAACGGGCCCGCGTGGATACGACCGGTCGGGCCGGATCGCGACGTAATGGACATTGCAGTCGCCAGTAACCTGAGCGACTGCCCAGCAGGGCATGTGCTCATGAGGCACCCTGGTTTGGAGGATTATTCTCTCGAAACGGAATGAGGTTCTCGTGGTGGATTTCGCCGGACAAGTTGCCGTGGTAACCGGAGCCGGAAGAGGACTGGGCCGGTTGTACGCGTTGAGCCTGGCGCAACTCGGCGCGTCGGTGGTGGTCAACGACATGGGAGGAGCGATGAACGGCGATGGTGCCGACCGAGGTCTCGCCGATGCAGTCGTGCGTGAGGTCGAGGACGCCGGCGGTGTCGCTGTGGCGTCCTACGATTCGGTCGCCGACCCGGCAGGCGCACAACAGATCGTGCGTACTGCGGTCGAGCGGCTCGGTCGACTGGACGCGGTGATCAGCAACGCGGGCATATTCACCAGCGTGCCGTTCGAGGACCTCACCCCTGTCGAGTGGGAACGGATGCGGTCGGTGCATCTCGATGGCGGCTTCTACCTCGCCCAAGCCGCCTATCGGGTGATGAAGGGCCAGGGGTACGGGCGCCTGGTCTTCGCCTCCTCCTCCGGTGGAATGTTCGGGCAGCCGCTGGAAGCTCACTACGCAGCGGCGAAGGCCGGGCTGGTCGGACTGTCCAATGTGATCGCCATCGAGGGCGCCGCGCACGGAATCCGGTCCAACACCGTGCTGCCGTTCGGATTCTCGCGCATGGTCACCGAAACCGTCGGTGACCCCGAAGCCCTCGAGAACCTCGGCTTCCTCCAGGTCATCCGCCCGGAACTGGTGGTGCCGCTGGTCGTTTTCCTGGCCGCCCGGGAATGCGAACTCACCCACCACAACTACTCCGCCTGCGCCGGCCGTTACGCCCGCGTCTTCGTGGGTCTCGGCCAGGGCTGGCTGGCTCCCACTGATTCCGATCCCACCGCGGCCGATATCGCCGAGCACCTGCCCGAGATCTCCGCGGCCGAACCGTTCACCATCCCCGGCTCGATCTTCGAGGAAGTCCTCGCCGTCTGCGAACGCTTGGGGGTTCGAGCCATGTGATCGAGCCACTCGCAGGATGCGGTCGTGCTGTCGCTGCTCCGCGTGCCCACGACCGTCTCCCCGCATCGACGCGGCCGGTATCCGGCGAAATCGGAGCTCCAGGTGAGCGGGGAACTCAGGGGATCTCCGGTTCCGGGACGTGGAAGTGCTCGTCACGCAGGCGGAATGCCTCCCGAGTGCCGTGTTCGGCACGGGTTTTGACGAAGTTGAACTCGCCCGGAGCGAACTGCAGATTCGTACCGAAGGCGTGGAACAGGTAGCTGGCGACCTCCTCCCCCTGGTACGCCTGGCTCTGTTCGACCAACCGGAACGCCTCTTTCGCGATGACCACGCCGTCGGCGGGCATTTTCGCTGTCTTCTCCGCCCAGTAGCGGGCGCGGGCGGTGACCGCGGCCGGGTCGCAGGTCTCGGTGAAGACCCCGAGATGCTCCACCTCGCCCGCCCGAAGAATATCGCCGGTCAGCAGCATGCGCCGGGCCAGTACCGGGCCCAGACGGTGGAAGAACAGGTGCAGGCTGCCCAGCGCCGGGCCGAGGAAGCGGGTGGCCGGCATGCCGATCCGGGTGTCGCGGGCGATCACCGAGATATCGGTCATCAACGCCATCTCGAATCCGCCGCCCAGCGCGTAACCGCTGATCTCGCCGACGGTGACCTTCGGATAGCCCATCAGGTTGTGATAGAAGCCGAACGATTTGCGGTCCACGGTCAGCCGGCGGCGCTGGCTGGGGCGGCTTTTCGCCGGTTTGCCGTCGGCGCCCGCACGGTCGCCGTACCAGCCGTAGGCGTTGTTCATATCGGCGCCGGTGCTGAATACGCCCTCGGTGCCGCGCAACAGGACGACGGTGATGTCGTCGTCTTCGGCCGCGCGGTCGAGGTGGCGGGCCAGCTCGTCGCGCATGGCGGCGTTGTAGGAATTGCGCCGCGCGGGGTTGTCGAGCGTGATGGTGACGATCCGGCCACCAGGGTCGACGTCGTAGTGCACTCGGCCGTCTGCGGCGCTGGAGCTGGTCATCAGGAGTCCTCTTCTCTTCACGGGTGCGGTCGCGGGGCCGTAAGCCGGTCGGGTGGGCGGCGCCGGCCGAAATGAGTGCCGGCCAGTTTCGCCGCGGTCGCCGCGACAGTCTCGACCTCCGCTGTGCACAGCAGGACGTCGTCGCGCAGGAGGCGGGCCGTCGAACGGATGCCGGTCTCGTGCACCACACGATCGATCTCGAAACGCAGCTCCACCAGGAGCGGCGTCGGCCGGCGGTAGGTGATGTTCATCGACCGCGTCTTTCCCGTGATGCCGACAGCGCAGCTGTGATGCTGGACCACCGCGTCGAAGAACACGCCGAGGAAGCCGCCGTGAACGAGCCCGGGGGGCCCCTCGTGCACCAAGGGGAAGGTGATCCGGCCGGCGGCGCGGTCGGGGCCGAGCACATCGAAGTGATACTCGGGAAAACATGGGTTGTACGCGCCGATGTCGAAGGCGTGGTCCAGGTAGACACGCTGGGTATCGCTCGCGTCCGGCCCGACCCGGGGTGCTGAGTCCGGGGGTGCCGCAACGGTCAGTTCGCGCTCCCACCGCTCGAGGTTTTCGATCATCGTGTCGACCGCCGGGTGCGGCTGTTCCAGGGAAACCAGTAACCCGGCGATGCGGCGCAACGCACCGGCCGCGGCCATCGTCTGGGCGAGCGGTTGTTCGCCGAAGCGCAGGGATGCCGTGGTGGCAACCGCGGCGGCGGGGTCGGATTTGTCGTTCGCGGCCATCGAAACCTTGCTTTCGTCGCCGATAGGTCTGCACAAACCTTGGCAGAAGATCAACGGTATTGTCTACTGTATCTATATCAGTATGCACTCCAGTCCCCCGTCCGCCCAGGAGGGAACCATGCCGTTCGACACCATCGACTATCTCGTCGACGGACACACGGCCACCATCACGCTGAATCGGCCCGGCGCACTCAACGCGCTCAGCCCGCATATGATCACCGAGCTGCGCTCCGCCTACGACGAGGCCGAGAACAACGACAAGGTGTGGTCGCTCATCGTCACCGGCGCGGGCCGTGCGTTCTGCACCGGCGCCGACGTCAAGGCCATCCCCGGCGACGGCAAGGTGATCAACGAACGGCCGTACCTGTCCACCTACGAACAGTGGGAGGCGCCTCAGGAGGGCACACCCCCGTTCCGGACCATGACCAAACCGGTGCTCACCGCGGTCAACGGCGTCTGCTGCGGCGCCGGCCTGGATTGGGTGACCACAGGCGATATCGTCATCGCCTCGGACCGGGCGAGTTTCTTCGACCCGCACGTCAGTATCGGCCTGGTCGCCGGGCGTGAGGTCGTGCGCCTGGCCCGGGTGCTGCCGCGCACGGTCGCGCTGCGAATGGCGTTGATGGGTAAACACGAGCGGATGAGTGCCCAGCGTGCCTACGAGCTGGGGATGGTCACCGAGGTCGTGGAGCACGATCGGCTGCTCGAACGTGCCCACGACATCGCGGCGATCGTCAACTCGAATGCTCCACTGGCGGTCCGGGGCACGCGGCTGGCGATCGTGAAAGGGCTGAACATCCCGTTGCACGAAGCCGAGATGCTCGCCGAATCGTTCCGGGAACGCGTCACCCGCACCGCAGACGCGCTCGAAGGGCCCAAAGCGTTCATCGAGAAGCGCACACCCGATTGGCAATGCCGTTGACCCTTCCCAGCAGCCGAAGCCGGGGATTTCCGACTCAGACCACACCAACGACCTCGGAGGGAGGCAGCAGTGTCTTATATCGTTTCCTCGGAGCCTTTCCGATGAGCGCCGCGTCCCGGGAAGCCGGGGCCTTCGGCTACGGCCCGGCCGGCGATCGGACCGAGGCATCTGCGGTGCCCAGTAACGGTCCGGCGGCCGACGCGCCACCGCGCGACTACAGCGGTGGGTTCGAAACGATACTGCTCGAACTCGACCCGACCGACCGCGTCGCGACCCTCACCCTGAATCGGCCCGAGCGCCTGAACGCGTTCAACCGGACGATGTGCGAGGAAGTCCAGCGCGCGTGGCACACGATCAAACTCGATGACTCGGTCAACGCCGTCGTCGTTCGCGCGGCAGGCGACCGGGCATTCAGCGCCGGCCTCGACGTCACATCGGATTACGGGCAACCGGCCAGCGTCTGGCATCACGAGGATCCCGGCGAATTGCTCAGCCCCAAATGGCAGAAGATGTGGAAGCCGGTGGTGTGTGCGGTGCACGGGATGTGCACCGCGGGGGCGTTCTACTTCGTCAACGAATCCGATGTGGTGGTCTGCTCGGACGAGGCGACCTTCTTCGACTCGCATGTTTCCGCCGGCCTGGTGTCGGCGCTGGAACCGGTCGGGCTGATGCGCCGGATCGGGCTCGGGGAGACATTGCGGATGGCGCTGATGGGCAATGACGAACGGGTCTCGGCCCAGACCGCGCTGCGGATCGGGCTGGTGTCGGAGGTCGTCGCCCGCGAACATCTGTGGGCCCGCGCCCACAGCATCGCGGCCGGCATCGCCGCCAAACCCCCCGCCGCCACCCAGGGCACGGTCAAAGCGATCTGGGAATCACTCGACAAGCCCTACCGGGCGGCGCTCGACCACGGGCTCATCTACACCCGGCTCGGCAATCCGATCGGCAAATCCGAACTGGCCGCCTCCTCGCCCACCGCGACCGAACCGAGGATCCGCTGATGACCGATACCGCAGTACACGCCCACCCGCTGAGCCGGCGGATAGCCCATGTTCTGGCATTGCAACCGGATTCCCCCGCACTGGAATTCGACGAGCATTGGTATTCGTGGGGCCGGATCGGTGGGCTCACCCAGCGCATCGGGTCGATCATCGAATCGGACCAGGGGCCGCGTCCGGCCGGGATTCTCCTGCGGAACCGGCCCGAGCACGTGGCCGCGCTCCTGGCGGTCCTGCTCGCCGGCGATACGGTGGTGGTGATCAACCCGTCGCGTGGGGACGACCGGGCCCGCGACGATATCGCCGCCCTACGGCTGCCGCTACTCATCGGCGCGCCCGGCGACCTCGATTCGCTGGTTGTACCGGCGCCGGAGACCACGGTCGTCTCGATCCCGGGTCCGGACGCGCTGCCGGAGGTCCGGAATACGGCGACCACGCAGAACAACGAAGCGGCGCGGCCGGGGGTGGCGGTCCGCATGTTGACCAGCGGCACCACCGGACCGCCGAAACGAGTGGATATCAGCTACGACATGCTGGCGCGCAGTGTCATGGGGACCGATCCGGCAGCGGCCGACGCCCCGGCACGGCCCCGTAAAGGGGTCGCCGTGGTCAACGCACCTTTGGTGCATATCGGCGGTGTCTTCCGGGTGCTGCAGTGCGTCACCGAGGCCCGGCCGTTCGTCCTGCTGTCCCGTTTCGAGCTGAAATCCTGGGTGCGCGCGGTGCGCGCGCACCGGCCGGGCGCGGTCTCGCTGGTACCGGCGGCGTTGCGGATGGTGCTGCATTCGGATCTGCGCCGCGAGGACCTCGCCGGAATCCGCGTCGTCACCTCCGGAACGGCACCGCTGTCGGCCGAGGACGCCGACGCCTTCCACGAGAAATTCGGCATCCCGGTGCTGACGTCGTACGCCGCCACCGAATTCGGCGGTGGGGTGGCCGGCTGGACGCTGCCGGATCACGAACAGTACTGGACGGCGAAGCGCGGCAGTGTGGGCCGGGCAACGGGCGGCGCCCGGCTGCGGGTCGTCGACGAACACGGCGCGGTGCTCGGCGCGGGCGAGGCAGGGTTGCTCGAGGTGATCCCGGGACAGCTCGGACCAGGAGCGGACTGGGTCCGCACCACCGATCTGGCACGGATCGACGGCGACGGATTCCTGTGGATCCTGGGCCGGGCGGACCAGGCGATCATCCGCGGCGGTTTCAAGATCATGCCCGACGATGTGCGCGGTGCGCTGGAAAGCCATCCGGCGGTACGCGGCGCCGCGGTGGTCGGCCGGCCCGACCCCCGGCTCGGTGAGACCCCGGTGGCGATGGTCGAACTGCACCCCGACGCGGACGCCTCGCCCGGCGAGCTGACCACCTTCCTGCAGACCCGGCTGGCACGGTACGAGATTCCGACGGAACTGGCTGTGGTAGCGGCGATTCCCCGTACCCCCTCGGGCAAGCCCGACCTCCGAGCGGTGCGGAGTCATTTCGAAACCACCGCGTCGCGGCACGCACAGGTCCCCCCGAGCGGAAACGCGACCGTTCCCCCGCCGGGCAACGCGCCCGGCCACTCCGCCAGGGCCCAGTCTTCCGGTCCCACCGGGCACGCGCCGACCGGCACCGGGCACTATCTCGCTGACCCCATCGAGCACGCGACCGTCGGCCGCACCGAGCACGGGTCCCCCGATCGCACCGACCACGAGACTGCTGACGCCGCCCCTGGCGAGGGCGAGAATCTGCCGAATGCCACCGGACGCGTGGTCGCCGATCACCTCTTCCCCGGGCACGCCCACGCAGGCCACACGGCTCCCGGGTACGCCGATCCCTCCCGGGGGCGGCAGGTAGACCGCGACGGGGGCAACCGTGCCGGCCGATAACGACACACTCGCCCCACTGCTTCGCCGGCAGGCGAGCGTCCGTGGTGAACATCCCTTGCTGATCTGCGACGACGAGCGGATCAGCTACGCCGAGGCGCAGTCCCGCTCCGCGCACCTCGCCCGCGCGCTGATCGCACTCGGCGCCGGCAAGGGCACGCATATCGGATTGCTCTACCCCAATGGCGCGGATTTCGTGATCGGCGCATTCGCCGCCGCCCGGATCGGGGCCGTTGCGGTGCCCTTCTCCACCTTCGCCACAACGCGCGAGCTGGGCGAACAGCTGGTGGGCAGCGACACTCGAATACTGCTGGCCACCGCCGCTTATCGCGCGCACGACTACATGGCACGGCTGGCCGAGCTGCTCCCCGGTGCGTTCGAAGGTGCTCCCCACGCCGCGGACAGGCTGCTGTGCCCGCAAGCCCCACAGGTTCGCCATATCGCGATGAACCACGGCACCGGCACGGGACACCGGCTCCGGGATATCGGCGAGCTCGACCGGCTCGCCGAGACCGTCGGCGAGGAACTGCTCGTGGCGATGGAACACCAGGTCGTGGCGGCCGATCCGCTGGCGATCATCTACACTTCCGGGTCCACCAGTGCCCCGAAGGGAGCCATCCACACCCACGGCGCCCTGCTGGGACATCAGCGAAACCTCAACGAGATCCGCCGCCTCACCGCCGGCGACCGGCTGTTCTGTAATTCACCGTTCTTCTGGATCGGCGGTTTCGGTTACGCCTTGCTGGCGACCCTGCTCGCAGGTTCCACCCTGGTGTGTTCCGACGCCACCGACGCGAGTGCGACGCTCGACCTCCTGGAAGCCGAAAAGCCGACGGTCACCAACGGTTTCGCGGGCGGCGTCGCCCACCTCGCCCGGCATCCGAGCTTCGCCGGACGGGATCTGACCTCGATGCGCCGCGGCAACCTGTATGCGATCATGCCGGCCGGCGCGCGCCCCGCCGACCCCGAACTGCGGCACAATATGCTCGGAATGACCGAAGCGGGCAGCGTCGTGCTGCTCAGCGGCGACGACACCGACCAGCCGGAACACCGGCGCGGCTCCTTCGGCAAACCGGCGCCCGGATTCGACACCCGGATCGTGGATCCCGATACCGGCGCCGCAGCGGCGCTCGGCGCGACCGGCGAACTGTACCTGCGCGGGCCATATGTCATGCAGGGTTATTACGGGCGCAGCCGCGAGGAATGCTTCGACGCCGACGGCTGGTTCCACACCGGTGACCTGGTGCATGCGGACGACGAGGGATTCGTCTACTACCTCGGCAGACGCGGATCCATGATCAAGACCGCGGGCGCCAATGTCTCCCCCGCCGAGGTGGAGAAGGCCATTGCGAAAGTCACCGGCGCGACCGCGCATGTGCTCGGCCTGCCCGACCCCGACCGTGGGCAGATCGTGGCGGCCGTGCTCGTCACCCTCGAGGCAACCGTCGACGAAAACGCACTACGCGAACACCTCCGGCAGGAGCTGTCGGCCTACAAAGTTCCCCGGCGGTTCGCCCTGCTGCGGCCCGCCGATGTTCCGCTGCTGGCCGGCGGCAAAGTGGATATCCAGCGACTCGGAAAGATCTTCGATGCCTGAACACACCACGGCCACCGACACCATCGATACGTTGTTGCGCCGGCAGGCCGCCGAACGCGGCGACCATCCGGCGGTGATCGACCCGCACACCCGCACCACCTACGCCGACCTCGACACCACCACCCGCCGCCTGGCCGCCGCGTTCGTCTCCGCCGGCATCGGGAAGGGAACTCGGGTAGGTCTGGTGGCCCCCAATAGTGTCGACTGGGTGCGCATCGCGCTCGCGCTCACCCGGATCGGGGCCGTGCTGGTCCCGATGAGCACTTTGCTGAAGCCGCCGGAACTGATCGCCCAGCTGCGCATTGCCGCCGTCGAGATACTGATCGCCGCCGAGGAATTTCGCGGCAACCGTTACTTCGACGGCCTCCGCTCCGTTCTCGGCGAACCGATGGACGCGACGCCGATCCACCACACCGAATTGCCCTCTCTCCGGCATACATACACCACCGAAGCCGTCACCGAACTTCTACGGGGACTCGTCGATATCCAAGGCGGAGCGCCAAAGCTCGTGGTGACGCCGGCCGCGAACGCAGTCGCCGAAGCGCTGGCCGCCACCGTCCGCCCCGCCGACCCTGTGCTCATCATGTTCACCTCCGGCAGCCGCGGCCTACCCAAAGGCGTAATCCATTCGCACGGTAATGCACTGGCCGCCGTGCGCTCGGGTCTCACCGCCCGCTGTATCGACGCCGGGACCCGGCTCTATCTGCCGATGCCGTTCTTCTGGGTCGGTGGGTTCGGTGGCGGTGTCCTCTCCGCGCTCGCGGCGGGCGCCACCCTCGTCACCGAGGAGATACCGCGGCCGGATTCGACCCTGGAGCTGCTCGAACGCGAACAGGTGACGCTTTTCCGGGGCTGGCCCGATCAGGCCGAGGCCCTCGCGCGCCGGGCGCAATCTCTCGGCTCAGACCTGTCCGCGCTTCGGCCAGGCAGCCTCGAAGCGCTGCTACCGCCGGAGCAACGGTCGCGACCCGGCGCCCGCGCGAACCTGTTCGGGATGACCGAATCCTTCGGGCCCTACTGCGGCTACCCCGCCGACACCGATATGCCGGAGTCCGCGCACGGCAGCTGCGGCCGTCCGTTCGACGGGATGCAGGTGCGCATCACCGATACCGGAGGTAATTCGCTGCCCGTCGGGACAATTGGTGAGATCCAACTGCGCGGACCGCATATTCTGCGCGGTATCTGCGGCCGTGCCCGCGAGGAACTGTTCACCGCCGACGGCTATTACCCCACCGGCGATCTCGGGCGCCTCGACGAGGCGGGTTTCCTCTTCTACCATGGCCGCCGCGACGATATGTTCAAGGTCAACGGCGCCACCGTTTATCCCGGCGAGGTCGAGAAGGCGCTGCGGTCGCTACCGGACGTCACCGGCGCATTCGTCACCGATATCGGCCGCGGCGACGGCGCGCGCGTGGCCGCGGCCCTGATCGTCACGGGCCGCCCGGGCATCGACGGGCTGCGCGCCGCGACCAAGGAGATCCTGAGTTCGTTCAAGGTGCCGACCATCTGGCTGCTTCTGGATTCCGATGCCGAGATTCCGCGTGGCACCACCGGCAAGGTCGATATCGCCGCCCTGCGAAAGCTGCTCGCCGACCACGGTATCGACGCCGGCACCGCCACCGGACCACCCCGCTGATCACCTCCGGCGAGCGCCGCATCGTGCTGCACCGCCGGCGTTTCGACACACGCACCCGGAACCGGTCGTGCGTCTGGACTCAACTCGACAGGGAACGAACATGACCTCCACTCAGGCAATCGGCGATCTACTCGACCACATCGGCTTCCGCAAGGCACCGGACGAAACAGGTTCGGAGACCTGGGAATTACCAGTGGCCCCACATGTCGTCAACACTGCCGGCGGCCTACAGGGCGGCCTCATCGCCACCCTGATCGATATCGCCGCGGGCACCCTGGCACTGGAAAGCCTACCGACCGGCGGTGTGGTGACCTCCGACCTGAACGTGCGCTATTTTCGCGCCGTCACCACCGGCACCGCACGCACGGTATCCACCATCGTGCACGCCGGGAAACGCTCCATAGTCGTACAGGTGGAGGTGCGAAACCTACCCGAGGACCACCTCGCCGCGCTCGCCACGGTGAGCTTCGCGATCGTCGGGCACAACACTCGCACCGCCGGCTGACACCACTGTCGGCAGGTCTCCGACAGCGGCTGTACCCCGCCGCGCATCGACCCGACCACCGGGACACGCGAGGCGGTTCCGAACGTTTCGCAGATGGCTCGTCACACTCTCAGGTCGTACCCGAGACGCTCCAACAGCGGCTCGACTGCGCTGCGGACGGCGACGTTCAATGCGACATCACGACGGAAGCTCCAGACGGTGAGTGCCCCTTGCCATTGCTGGACAACCAACTCGCCCACCCCCGCAATGTTGTCCGGGGCTACCGCGAGCCGCCGTTCGACAGCCGCCACCAGGGCGTCCAGCCATGCGCACCCCCGGGCTCGCAAGACGGGATCGAGGAGGTCCTCGCGCAGGATCAGGAGCTGGTCAGCATAGGTATCTTCGCTGTACTGCGCACCGAGACGTACCAGCAAGTCGACCACACCGGCTGGACCGGCGGTGGCGTCGTGGTCAACCGCGGCCGTTTCCGCATCGAGTCTGTCCCATGCCAGCGTCAGCGCTGCACGGCGCAGGGCCGCTTTGGTGCCGAAGCGTTGAACGATCGTCGACGCGGAGATTCCGGCGCGTGGTGCGATTGCCTGGAACGTGAGGGCATCCGGCCCCCGCTCGCTCATAACCTGCAGTGCGACGTCCAGCAACGCCTCGTCGGTGACTGTCTTGTGGCGCGGCATGATCTCCCCATGTATAAACGAATGGTTGGTTATATATTAAGCGACGAGTAAGTAGGGAGACACGGTGGCACCACCACTGGCCGGAAAGGTGGCGCTGGTCGCCGGGGCGACACGCGGGGCCGGGCGCGGTATCGCAATCGAACTCGGGGCCGCGGGCGCTCACGTGTACGTCACGGGCCGCACGACCCGCGGCCGCCAATCGGAGTACGGGCGTCCCGAAACGATCGAAGACACAGCGGAACTGGTCGAAGCCGCGGGCGGTACCGCCACCGCGGTGGCCCTCGACCACCTCGACAGCGAGCAAGTAGCACACCTGGTACAGCGGATAGACCGCGACTACGGGCGGCTCGACGTGCTCGTGAACGATATCTGGGGCGGCGAGCTACTGACCGAATGGAACACCCCGATCTGGGAGCACTCCCTCGACGGCGGACTGCGACTGCTCCGACTCGCCGTGGACACCCACCTGATCACGAGTCATCACGCTCTCCCGCTGCTCATCCGGCGGCCGGGCGGGCTACTCGTCGAGATGACAGACGGTACCTATGACTACAACACCTCCAACTACCGACTGTCGGCATTCTACGATTTGGCCAAGTGGTCGATTCTGCGACTGGCATGGAGCCAGGGCCGCGAGCTGGCGAGTCACCACGCTACCGCCGTGGCCCTGACCCCTGGCTGGCTGCGCTCGGAAATGATGCTCGACAGCTTCGGGGTCACCGAGGACAACTGGCGCGACGCGCTCTCGCAATCTGCGGAGCCCCCCTATCCCGATCCCGGTCACTTCGGAATCTCGGAGACTCCGAGGTTCGTGGGGCGGGCCGTGGCCGCACTGGCCGCCGATCCCGATCGCGGCCGGTGGAATCGGGCGTCGTTGTCGTCCGCGGGGCTCGCCGAGGAATACGGTTTCACCGATCTCGACGGCAGCACTCCTGATTGCTGGCGTTATCTCGTCGAGGTGCAGGACGCGGGCAAACCGCCCACTCCAGACGCCTACCGGTAACCGTGACAGCGCCCACCGCGTACCTGCTAGGCATTCTGCTGATTCAGCAAGGCGGACAGGCGGTCGATCTCGCGACGGAGGTCTTGGATC
The DNA here is from genome assembly GCF_042719915.1 of Nocardia sp. NPDC058499. NCBI lineage: Bacteria > Bacillati > Actinomycetota > Actinomycetes > Mycobacteriales > Nocardiaceae > Nocardia > Nocardia sp. NPDC058499. The sequence continues at coordinate 99,450 of NZ_JBHXMZ010000001.1, forward strand.
AGGTTGAAGCCTTCGGTGTTCGAGGGATCGGTCGGGTTCGATTGGCGGATGGCAATCCTCCGGTCAGCTCTCCTGATAAAGGGCGGCGACGGCGTCCGTCCGCACCTTCATGGCGGCATTACGCGGCAGCTCGTCGACGATCGCGATGTCGACCGGCACGTGGTGACTGGGTAGCGCCTCCCGGACGAGCTCGCGTAGTTCAACGGAGTCCGGTACCCCACGTTCGCGACGCAACTCCACCGCTGCGAACGGCACCTGCCCGAGCCTGCGGTCCGGCACCCCGACCACACAGGCATCACGGACCGCGGGATGCCGGAGCAGGACCGCGCGCACCGACTCGGGCAGGATCTTGAAACCGCCACGGTTGATTGCGCCGTCCGCCCGGCCGTACACCGTGACGAACCTGTCGGCGTCCATCGACGCCAGGTCCGTGGTGCGCAGGAAGTCGGGGCCGACCGCTTCGACACGGGCCGCGAGCAACCCGCGCTCGCCGGCAGGTACTTCGTCCCCGGATGCCGGGTCGAGAATGCGCACCTCGACACCCGGCAGCGGCCGGCCCACACTGCCGGCCTTCCCGGCGCCGAATTCCCGGTACAGGTCGGGTGTCCACGCGCAGACCGAACCGGCGAATTCGGTTGCCCCGTAACCCCACAGCAGGAGAATCCCGAATCGGCGTTCGAACTCCGCACGCAGTTCCGGCTCCAGCGGGCCCGATCCGCCGGGCAGGTATTCCAGCGAAGACAGGTCCTCCGGTGCCACCTGGGCTTCGAGCAGCATGCGCAGGATCGTCGGCTGCACTCCGGTGCGCCGGATCCGGTAGGTCTTCACCGCCCGGACCCACGGCTCGACCGCGAACTTCTCCAGCAGGACCATCCGCTTTCCTTGATAGGGCGCGGCGAGCAACTGACAGATGCCGATACTGCCGAACGGCCAGAACACCAGCTCCGGCGGATCGCCGGGCGCGGCGGGTAGCCCGCCGGTCATACTTAGCACGGTGTGTGCGAGTGCGGCGGTGCCGATCGGCACCCGTTTGGGTGGACCCGTGGTACCGCTGGTCAGGATGTGCAGGCCCGGTTCCTCCCGGCAGGGCCGTCGGGTGGACGGGTCACCGGTTACCACGGTCTCGACCCACTGTGGTCCGGCCGTCAGGGAGATGCCCGCGCTGCCGATACGGGTGCACGCGGTCCGCACCGGCTCCGTCCAGTCCTCGGCGGCGGCCAGTACCGCGCTCAGCCCCAGTCGCTCGACTTCGGCGGCAAGCGAACCGGGCGACTGATAGGAATTGATCATCGCGGCCGGCCGCCGCCCCGCGACGAAACCGAGTACCGACGCGGCGTGCGGGATCCGGTTGCGCACGACAATCCCTACCCGCTCACCGGGCTCGATCCCGGCCCGCGTCAATGCGTGATCGACGGCGTCGATGCAGGCGGTGATCTCGGTGCCCGAGTACCAGCGCCGCTCGAATTCGATACAGGGACGCTCGCCGTATTCCGCTATCCGGCCGGCCAGATGGGCGGCGAAGGCAGTGCCGGGGTCTTCCTCATGGCGGGTGCCGGTCATACCTGGGCCCCCGATCACGATTCGACCGGCGCGGGCGGCCGGTAGAACAGCATCAACTGACCGATACCGGCCACCAGGCCCGCCCCGGCAGCAACGAGCAGACCCGGCCAGCCGTCGAATCCACTCGGCCCGAACAGGAGCCGGTCGATGCTGAACCGGCCCGCACCCACCATCGCCACCGCGACGGCCGCGACGGCCAGGACCAGGTTGTATTCCCAGCCGTTGCGCACGATGAAGAATCCGTTTCCGCGGTGCACCGTCCAGCCGGCCACCAGCATGAGCGCGACGAAACCGGCCGCGGCCACGGGGGTGAGCAGGCCGAGTGCCAGCGCAAGCCCGAAGCCTATTTCGCTGCCGGCCGCGATCCGCGCGTGCCACCGTCCCGGTTTCATACCCATACCGTCGAACCATGAGGCTGTGCCCGCCAGGCCACCGGGTGCGGCGATTTTGTTGTAGCCGTGGGCGGCCATCGTCAGTCCGAGACATAGTCGAAGGACCAGCAGGCCGACGTCGTATGCGTTCATGGCGCTCCGTAGCGAGATATTGTCGTGGGGCGGTATGGAATGCGCATTCACATCTCCCGTACCACATACCGTTGCAGTTACAGTATCGTAGATCCGCGGATTCGTATCGCGGATCCCTGAACGCGCAGACGACACCGGCGCAGACAGCCGGTACGAGGAGTCCTGTTATGACCAGCGAACCCGCCGCCGAACCGGTCACCGAGGAGGATTTCCGGGAAATCCTCGCCCAGACCCGCAGCTTCGTCCGCGATGTGGTCATGAAACGCGAACGTGAAATCGCCGAGCAGGACCGGATACCCGCCGAGATCGTCGAACAGGCCAAGGCCATGGGCCTGTACGGCTACGCCATCCCGCAGGAATGGGGCGGGCTGGGCCTGGACCTCGCCCAAGACGTGGAACTGGCCATGGAACTCGGCTACACGACACTCGCGCTGCGGTCGCAGTTCGGCACCAACAACGGTATCGCCGGACAAGTGCTGGTCGGTTTCGGCACCGGCGAACAGAAAGCACGCTGGCTCGAACCCATCGCCGCGGGCGCCGTGGTGGCCTCGTTCGCCCTCACCGAATCCGGCGCCGGATCCAACCCGGCCTCGCTGCGGACCACCGCGCGCCCCGACGGCACGGACTGGGTGCTCGACGGTGAGAAACGGTTCATCACCAACGCTCCAGTCGCGAACCTGTTCGTGGTGTTCGCCCGCACCCGCCCCGCCGACGAGCAGGGCGCCGGAATCGCTGTCTTCCTCGTTCCCGCCGATTCCCCCGGTGTCGAGGTCGGGCCGAAGGATCGCAAGATGGGGCAGGAGGGCGCCTGGACCGCGGAGGTCCGGTTCCAGGATGTCCGCGTCGGCACCGACGCCCTCGTCGGCGGCAGCGAGGACATCGGCTACCGCGCGGCCATGACCTCGCTGGCCCGCGGCCGGGTCCATATCGCCGCACTCGCCGTCGGCGCCGCCCAGCGCGCACTCGACGAATCGGTCGCCTACGCCGCGACCGCCACGCAGGGCGGTTCCCCGATCGGCGAATTCCAGCTCGTCCAAGCCATGCTCGCGGATATGCAGACCGGGGTGATGGCCGGCCGCGCCCTGGTGCGCGACGCCGCGCGGCGCTGGGTCACCGGCGAGGATCGGCGCACCGCGCCGTCGGTGGCGAAACTGTTCTGCACCGAAATGGTGGGCAAGGTCGCCGATCTCGCGGTCCAGGTGCACGGCGGTACCGGATATATGCGCGATGTGCCGGTCGAGCGGATCTACCGCGATGTCCGGCTCCTGCGACTCTACGAGGGCACCAGCGAGATCCAGCGGTTGATCATCGGCGGCGGCCTGGTCAAGAACGCGCGGCGGCAGGGGACGCCGGCGCTCTGAGCATCATCGTGGACTGCCGCCGGGTCGATTTCGGGCCCGGCGGACGTCGCGGTCGTCCGCTGCTACAAAGAAATCAGGACACCGCAGCCCGGTCGCCGACCGGCGGTATCGGCCTGAGTATCGCCCGGCACGCGCCCAACTCTCGGCACGAACCCCGGTCCGGGCACTGCCGGTGGCGCGACCCTGGAGGTAGTGAAACTCTATGTCGACAACCAGAAGAATGCGTGAAGGCACACCCATCCTCCCCACGGCTGAAGCCGGGGGTTTCTCCGTCGCCGGCGGCCGGTCGACTCGGCACGGACCGGGGCAGGCGGCAGCCGGGCCGAGGGCGATCAGGGCTCGCCGACAACCTGCTCCCGGGCCCAGCGGTAGTCCGCTTTACCTGCAGGACTGCGCATGATTTCGGGCCGGAACACCACGGCTTTCGGAAGCTTGTAGCGCGCGAGTGATTGCCCGGCATGAGCGATCAGTTCGCCGGCACCGGCCGTGGCGCCCTCGGCGAGTTCGACGACGGCCACCACCTCCTGACCCCAGCGCTCACTCGGGCGGCCCACCACCAGCACATCGGTCACCGCCGGATGCGAGGAGATCGCGATCTCCACCTCCTCGGCGAAGATCTTCTCGCCGCCGGAGTTGATGGTCATGGAGTCGCGGCCGAGCAGTTCGACCGAGCCGTCGGCGAGGAGACGGGCGCGGTCGCCGGGCAGGACGTAGCGCACGCCGTCGATCACCGGGAAGGTCGCGGCGGTCTTCTTCGCATCGCCCTTGTAGCCGAGCGGGGTGAACCGGCGTTGCGCGAGCCAGCCGATCCCGTCGTGGCCCGGCTCGAGTACGGAACCGAGATCCTCGGCGACCACCCGGGTGTCGGCGCCCGCCGAGAATTTCCCGGTCGAGACGAATCCGGAGGCGGATACATGGTGCATTTGTGCGCCGGTTTCCGAGGAACCGACACCGTCGAGTACTGCCAGACCCGGCACCGCCGCGATCCAGCGTTCTTTGACGGCCGGGCTGAGTACCGCACCGCCGTTGGCGAGCGCCACCATCGAGGACATATCCGCGCCACCGGATTCCACGGCGGCCAGCACCGGACGCGCAAGCGCATCCCCCACCACCATGGCGACCGAAACTTTCTCCCGCTCGATGGTCCGCACGATCTCGCCGGCGTCGATGCGGTCGGTGACCGAGGGCAGCACGATCGTCTGGCCGGTGGTCATGGCCGTGAGCACCGCCCACTGTGCCGCTCCGTGGATCAGCGGCGGGATCACCATGAGCTTCATCCCTGGATTGGTCCGCGCCCGTTCCGCGATTTCGTCGTGGGAGGCGATCGTGGCGCCGCTGGTCGCATCGCGGCCGCCGCAGGCTCCCATATAGATATCGTGCTGGCGCCACAGCACACCCTTCGGCATTCCGGTGGTGCCGCCGGTGTAGAGCACGTAGAGGTCGTCCGGGGAGGGTTCGACCGGTAGCGGTTCGGGTTCGGTGGCGGCGAGCACCGTTTCGTAGTCGACGGCGCCGTCGAGCAGGTCGTTGCCGGACGAGTCGGCGATCTGGATCAGCACCCGCAGACCGGGCAGGTCCGGCAGTACCTCGGCGAGTGTCGGCGCGAACGCGGCGTGGTAGACCAGCGCGGTGGCGCCGGAATCGGCCAGCAAGTACTGCAATTCGTTCTTGACGTAGCGGTAGTTGACATTGAACGGCGCCACCCGGGCGCGGAAGGCGCCGATCATGCTTTCGACGAATTCGGGTCCGTTGTAGGCGTAGATGCCCAGGAGATCCTGGCCGACTTCGTGATTCGCCAGATCCGGCCGTTCGGTACGGCATCCCAGCCCTTGGGCGAGCAGATATGCCGCCAGGCGCCGGGAACGGTCGGCGACCTGGGCGTAGGTGTGCCGGCGCTCGCCCTGCACGATCAGTTCCCGGTCCGGGATCACGGCGGCGGCGGTATCGGTGGCGGATACGAGTGTGAACTGTGGTTCGGTTCCGGTCGCAGAAGTTGGGGACAACGGTGACTCCTCGTTCGTCTGGTTCGCGATGGCGCAGGCCGGGTCACGTCCGTGTGGCCGGGTTGCCCGCAGCGGGCTCGGCCACCGGAGGGGCGGTGACATGGCCGTCGGCGGTGGGTGTGGTGAGGTGGCGGGCGGCTGACGCGGTGGGGCCGTCGGTCGTCGACGGGACCGGACCTGTGCGCAGCCGCCGGTGGACGCGTCGGCGCGCACGGCGCAGTGCGACACCGACGAGGCGCTCCGTCCACCGGCCGAAGGGAGGCGCGGCCAGGCTGGTGATCGGTACGGGCAGGTCGGTGCCGACCACTGTGCGATGGTGGCTGAAGGTGTCGAATCCGGCTTTGCCGTGGTAGGCGCCCATCCCGCTCTCGCCGACGCCACCGAACGGTGCGTCGTCGGGAAACATCTGGATGGCGAATTCGTTGCGGGCCACCCCGCCGCTGCGAGTATTCGCGACGAAGGTACGGAAATCGGCCCGGTCCGGTCCATACCAGTAGGCGACCAGCGGCGCGGGCCGCCGGTTGATGTAGTCGACGACCTCGTTCAGTTCCCGGTAGGGCAACACGGTGAGGACCGGACCGAACACCTCTTCCGAGGTGATGGCCATTTCGTCGGTCGCCTCCCGGACAATCGTCGGCGCGATCTTGCGCAGCTCCGGATCAGGCAGGGCTTCGCCGGGCGGAGCGATCGACTCCACGCGGGCGCCACGCTCGCGCGCATCGTCGATCAGCCCGACGACCCGCTCGTAGTTCGCGGTGTTCACCACCGCGGTGTAGTCGTCATTGCCGATGATTTCGGGGAACATCCGCCGCCAGGCACCAGCCAGGGCGTCGACGAAGGGTTCCATCCGGTCCTGCGGCACCAGCACGTAGTCCGGGCAGACGCAGACCTGCCCGCCGTTTACCATCCGTGCCCGGGCGATCCGCTCGGCGGCCCGGGTGAGATCGGCGCCGGCGGAGACGACCACCGGGTTCTTTCCACCGAGCTCCAGTGTCACCGGAACCAGGTTGTGCGCCGCGGCCCGCTGTACGAGCCGGCCGACCCGGGTGGAACCGGTGAAGAACAGGTGGTCGAACGGCAGTTCGGTGAAGGCCGCGCCCACCTCTGGACCGCCGGTGACCACCGCGAGCTCGGTTTCGTCGAAGTACTGTTCCGCGAGCCGCCGGGTGAGTTCCGCGGTGTGCGCGGTGATCTCCGACATCTTGATCATCACTCGGTTCCCGGCGGCGAACGCGGTCGCGGCAGGCAAGATCACCAGGTTGAGCGGGAAGTTCCAGGGGCCGACTATCCCGACCACTCCGAGCGGGGACGGCCGGACCTCCGCGCGGATTCCGTACAGGCGGGCCGCCCGGTCCGGCCGCCGCGGCCGCATCCAGCGGGTCAGGTGGGAACGGACGTATTCGATGGCGGTGAGCATGCCCATGATCTCGGCGAACAGAGTGCCGGTCCGGGAGCGAGTACCGAAGTCCGCGACCAGCGCGTCGACATAGGCATCGGTGTTGTCCAGGACCATGGCGACCAGCCGGTCGATGCGATCCCGGCGGACCTCGGCGCTCGGCGGGCCCTCGCACAGGAACGCCTGCCGCTGGGCCGCCAGGATCGCGGCCGGATCGCGGCGCTCGCCCGCCCGTACGGTCTCGGCCCCTTCCACGGGTATCTCCGGGGTATTGCTGTTCATCGAAACGCTCCGAGGTAGCTCCCGCCCGCCGGGCGGTGGAGAGAGGTTGACGTACGCACTGTCAGCCGAGGTCCAGGGGACCGCCGTCGATCACGGCGCCGAGCCGGCCGATATCGATGCCCAGATCCGCCGTCGCCGCCCGGCAGGCCGCCACATCCTTGCGGAGGAAGGGGGCCACCACTTGTTCGAACGTCACCAGCCCGCCGGTGCGGCCGATCGCGCCGGCCGCGTAGCTCCGGCCGCTGGATACGGCCAGGGCATCCAGCAGCTGCTGCTCCCCGATACCGAGGCGGGTGCCCAGTTCGAGTGCGGCGGCAGCCATCTGGGCGTTCGCCGCGAACAGGGCGTTGTTCACCAGTTTGACGCTCAATGCGGTGCCGAGCGCACCGGTCGCGATAACGGTGCTCGCATACGATTCGAGCACCGGCCGGGCCCGCGCGACCGCGTCCGCGTCGCCGCCGAGCAGCACGGTGAGTTCTCCGGCGGCGATATCATCGGCCGAACCGCTCACCGGCCCGTCCAGAAGCGTCGGGCCGCCGGGATGGCCGGCGACCAGATCGGTCACAGTGCTGACCGTGCCGGTGGTATGCGAGACCACGACCGCGTCGCGCGGCGCCGCGGCGAGCACTCCGTCGGGCCCGGCGAGGACCTCGGCGAGTTGGGCGTCGGAGAACAGGCAGGCGATGACGATATCGGCCGACGATGCGGCCGCGGCGGCGGAATCGACCACTGTCGCCCCGCCCTCGCGCAGCCGTTCCCGCACCGAGTCACGCCGGGCGTACACCTGCACCCGGTGGCCCGCGGCGACCAGCCGGTACACCATCGGCTCCCCCATGCGGCCTGCCCCGACAAACCCGACGACCTGCGACATCGGCGCTCCTCACTCGCGATCGGCCCGAACTCGCCGCCGCGCGGCCGGGCGGGGCGATATCCGGACAGATACATATCCAGTAAAGGCAACAGTAACACTGCCCGAGCGGGCCGGGGAGCAGTTCGCGAATTCCACCGGCACGCGCCGCAACTCGACGCCGGACCCGGCGGAACTCACTCTTTCGCTCGCGATACCGTTGTGCTTACGATATTCGCTACAATAAGCATTTCCGGTCGGCTCCTCGCCGAACCCGCGCGGTCGGCGCGGCCGTGCGCGCGGTGCCGGGCATCCGCCCGACGACAGTTAGGACAACACGTGACGAGCCGACTTCGCGGCAAAGTAGCGTTCATCACCGGGGCCGCGCGGGGGCAGGGCCGTGCGCACGCCGTTCGTTTGGCATCAGAGGGCGCCGATATCATCGCCGTCGATATCGCGGCGCCGCTCCCCGCGGCGGTCCCCTACGATTCCGCGACCCCGGAAGATCTCGCGGAAACCGTCCGGCTGGTCGAGGCGACGGGCCGCAAGGTCATCGCCTCCACCGTGGACACCCGGGACGCCGCCGGTTTGCGCGCGGCGGTGGACGCGGGCGTCGAGGCCCTCGGCCGTCTCGACATCATCGTGGCCAACGCCGGTATCTGCATCCCCGAGACCTGGGACGCGATCACCCCCGAATCGTGGCGGGATGTCATCGATATCAACGTCACCGGCACCTGGAACACCGTTGCCGCGGGCGCCCACCACATCGTCGACGGTGGTCGCGGCGGCTCCATCATCCTGATCAGCTCCGCCGCGGGGATGAAAATGCAGCCCTTCATGGTGCACTACACCGCGAGCAAACACGCCGTCACCGGAATGGCACGGGGACTGGCCGCCGAACTCGGCAAACACAATATCCGGGTCAACAGCCTGCACCCCGGCGCCGTGGCCACACCGATGGGCGGCGGCGATATGATCTCCGCCCTCACCGCCGCCACCGAGACCAATCCGCAGCTCGCCCATATGATCACCCCGCTGCTGCCCGCCTGGGTGGCCGAAGCCGACGATGTGGCCGATGCCGTGTCCTGGCTGGCCGGGGACGATTCCCGCTTCGTCACCGCCGCCCAGATCCCGGTCGACCTCGGCGCGACCCAGTACTGATCCGCAACGGTAAGGAACACACCATGTCACTTCTCGCGGACCGGGTCGCCGTGGTCACCGGCGGCGCCCAGGGCATCGGCTACGCCATCGCCGAAACCTTCGTACGGCACGGCGCCCGCGTGGTGGTCGGCGACCTCGAACCCGGCGATACCCGGGAACGGCTCGGCTCGGCGGTCGCGCGCACGGTGCGCTGCGATGTGACCCGCGCCGAAGACGTCGAGGCGCTGCTGGCCACCGCGGTCGAGGATTTCGGCACCGTCGATATCGCGGTGAACAACGCGGGCGTCACCCGCGACGCCACCATGCGCAAGATGACCGAGGACGAATTCGACCAGGTGATCGCCGTCCATCTGAAGGGCACCTGGCACGGCACCCGCCTCGCCGCCGCGTTGATGCGCGAACGCGGCCGAGGCAGCATCGTCAATATCTCCTCGCTCTCCGGCAAGGTCGGGATGGCCGGGCAGACCAACTATTCCGCGGCCAAGGCCGGGATCATCGGTCTCACCAAGGCCGCGGCGAAGGAAACCGCGCGTTACGGCTTGCGCGTCAACGCGGTCCAGCCCGGGCTTATCCGCTCCCCCATGACCACCGCCATGCCCGAACATATCTGGGAGCAGAAGATGGCCGAGATCCCGATGTCGCGCGCGGGGGAACCGGACGAGGTCGCGAATGTGGCGCTGTTCCTGGCGTCGGATCTGTCCTCCTATATGACGGGCACGACGCTCGAGGTCACCGGCGGGCGATTCATGTGACCGGCTGGGAACCGCATACCGTCACGACCGAGGAGTACCTGGATCCGGCGCCGGTCGCCGCACTCCAGGCACTGCTGGACACCCGGGGCAAACCGGTAGGGGCCGGCGACCCGCTACCGCCGCTGTGGCACTGGGTGGCCTTGCCACGGTGGCCGGAGTCGGGCTCGATCGGCGCGGACGGGCATCCGGTACGCGGCGGCTTCCTGCCGCCGGTCGAACTGCCGCGCCGGATGTTCGCGGGTGGCGACGTAGAGTTCGCCGGCGAATTGACCATCGGCACCACGGTGCGCCGGGAAGCGCGCGTCGTCTCCGTGACACCGAAGACCGGGCGGTCGGGCCGGCTCGTGGTGGTTGTGGTCGAGATCCGGTTGTTCGCCGATTCCGCCTCCCCCGCCCTGGTCGAGCGGCAGGAGTTGATCTACCGCGATCCGGGCTCGGCCACCGCGCAGCCACCCGCACCGGCTGCCGTGGATCCCGTCGCGACCCCACTACGCCGGGTGCGCGACGGCGAATGGGAGCTGCGCACCGACCCGACACTGCTGATGCGGTTCAGTGCCGCCACCGCGAACGCGCACCGGATCCACTACGACTGGCCGTACGCGACCGGGGTGGAGGGGTACCCGGGGCTGGTCGTGCACGGTCCCCTGATGACCCTCGCACTCGCCGAAACGATCCGCCTCGACCGGCCCGATACCGGGCCGGCACGGTTACGGCACCGCAACCTCGCCCCACTGTTCTGCCCCGGTAGCGCGCGCATCGGCCGCCACGAAGATCCCGATGCCGACCTCGCCGTCGCCCTCACCAGCACAACAGACCCCGGCGGCGCCCCGCGGACCCATACCGTTCTGCACGCCGATTTCCCTGCTCTTGGAGACTGAACCCATGCGTGAAGTAGTGATCTGCGAACCGGTCCGCACCCCGATCGGGCGTTACGGCGGGATGTTCGCCGGGCTGAGCGCGGTCGACCTCGGCGTCACCGCGCTGCGTGGCCTCCTCGACCGGACCGGACTGGACCCGGCGCTCGTCCAGGACGTCATCGTCGGCCACTGCTACCCGTCCAGCGAGGCCCCGGCCATCGGGCGGGTCATCGCCCTCGACACCGGCCTGCCCGTCACGGTGGGCGGTATGCAGATCGACCGCCGCTGCGGGTCCGGCCTGCAGGCGGTGATCCAGGCGGTGCTGCAGGTGGGCAGCGGATCGCACGACCTGGTCGTCGCCGGTGGCGCCGAAAGCATGAGCAATGCCTCGTTCTTTTCCACGGATATGCGCTGGGGCGGTGCTCGTGGGGGCGTCCGGATCCACGACAGTCTGGTGCGGGGTCGCGAAACCGCGGGCGGACAGCACTATCCGGTACCCGGCGGCATGCTGGAGACCGCGGAGAATCTACGCCGCACCTACGCAATCCCCCGCGAGGAACAGGACCGCCTGGCCGTGCGCTCCCATCAGCGCGCCGTCGCGGCGGCCGAGAGCGGCGCCTGCGCCGAGCAGATCGTGCCCACCACGGTCCGGTCCCGGGACGGCGAGAACGTCATCGAACGAGACGAACATCCGCGCGCGGACACCACGGTCGAGGCGCTGGCCCGGCTGAAACCGGTGCGCGCGAAACTCGACGCGGAATCGACGGTGACGGCGGGCAATTCCAGCGGCCAGAACGACGCGGCCGCCATGTGCCTGGTCACCACCCGTGACCGCGCCGAACAGCTCGGCCTCACCCCACTGGTGAAGCTCACCTCGTGGGCCGTCGCCGGTGTGGAACCGAAGGTGATGGGGATCGGCCCCGTCCCCGCCACCGAGGCGGCGCTCGGCCTGGCCGGTCTCACTCTCGCCGATATCGACCTGATCGAACTCAACGAGGCCTTCGCCGCCCAGGCACTGGCTGTATTTCGCGAATGGAAGTTCGGCGACGCCGACCTCGAGCGGACCAATGTGCACGGTTCCGGAATCTCGCTGGGCCACCCGGTGGGCGCCACCGGCGTCCGGATGCTGGCCAGCCTCGCCCGCGAGATGCACCACCGTGACGCACGATACGGTCTGGAGACCATGTGCATCGGCGGCGGCCAGGGCTTGGCCGCGATCTTCGAGAAGGTGGTCTGACCGTGCCCACGCCGCAACCGGCCGCCGACTCGATCGACCCGAACAGCCCCGTAACGGACGCCGAATATGTCTGTTGCAAAACCGGTCCTCACCGGACAACTGCCGCTCGGCGCAGACGCTTTCCCGATCTGCCCCCGGGCCGGCGGTTTACCGGTATCCACAAGCGCTCCGACGACTCGAATGTCTGCGCTGCCTCGGACACCACCGGCGGAGCGGTTCGGGTTACCGGACGGGCGAGGGCCCGATGAGCGAGCACCGGAGTACCGCGGCCGCACCGCTTTCGGGTCTCCGAATCGTCGAGATCTCCAGTTTCGTCGCCGCCCCGCTGGCCGGTATGACCCTGGCCCAGCTCGGCGCCGACGTCATCCGCGTCGATCCGGTCGGCGGTGCCGCCGACCGCAACCGCTGGCCGCTCACCGAACAGGGCGCAAGTATCTATTGGGCCGGCCTGAACAAGGGCAAACGCTCCTTCGTCGCCGACCTACGTTCTCCCCAAGGCCAAGAGCTGGTCGCCCGGCTGATCACGGGCAGCGGACCGCAGGGCGGCATCCTGCTCACCAATACGACCGGCCGGGAATGGCAGGGTTACGACGCCCTCGCCCGGACTCGTCCGGACCTCATCCATCTGGAAATCACCGGCCGCGGCGACGGCAGCACCGGCGTCGACTACACGGTCAACGCCGCTACCGGTTTCCCGCTGGTCACCGGCCCACCCGACCACGCAGGCCCGATCAACCACGTGGTCCCGGTCTGGGATATCGCCTGCGGTCTCTACGCCGCGCTCGCCGTTACCGCGGCTGTTCGCCGCCGCGAAGCAACCGGGGCCGGGAGCCGGCTGGCGATTCCGCTGGAGAACGTCGCGCTGGCCACGGCGAGCAACCTCGGGTTCCTCGGCGAGGCACAGCTCAACGGCACCGGCCGGCCCCGGGTCGGTAACGCGCTCTACGGCAGCTACGGGCAGGATTTCACCAGCGCCGACGGTGTGTACTTCATGCTGGTCACCCTGACGCCCCGGCATTTCCGGGATCTCGTGAGTGCAACCGGTACCACCGAGGTCGTCGCCGCTCTGGCGACCGCGCTCGACGCGGATTTCACCGATGAAGGCACCCGCTACAAGCATCGCGATGTTCTCACGGCGTTGTTCGCCGGCTGGTTCCGCGACCATACCGCCGACGAGATCAGCGCGGCGCTGTCGGGCACCTCGATCCTGTGGGAGCGCTACCGCAGCTTCGACGAACTCGCCACCGACCCCCAGGTAACCGCCAATCCCCTGTTCACCGATGTGCCCCAACCCGGCGTCGGCGCATATCGCGCGGCCGGGGCACCGATCTCGGTGGACGGCACCTACCAGCCCGCCCGCATCGCCCCGCGGCTCGGTGAACACACCGACGCCGTACTGCGTGAAGAACTCGGCCTCACCGACGACGATATCGCCAGGCTCCGCGACACCGCTGCCTGCGCTACCGACTCCCCGAAACGGACGAACCCATGAAACTCGCACGCACGCACGGGCTCACCGATGTCCAGAACGAAATCCTGGCCACCGTCCGCAGCTTCGTGGACAAGGAGATCATCCCGAACGCCCAGGAACTCGAGCACACCGATACCTACCCCCAGGAGATCGTCGATCGGATCGCCGAGATGGGGTTGTTCGGGATCATGATTCCCGAGGAGTACGGCGGGCTCGGCGAATCCCTGCTCACCTACGCGCTGTGCGTCGAAGAACTCGCCCGCGGCTGGATGAGTGTCTCGGGCGTGATCAATACCCATTTCATCCTCGCCTACCTGCTGCGCCACCACGGCACCGAAGAACAGAAACACACCTACCTACCCCGGATGGCCACCGGGGAGATCCGCGGCGCGTTCTCGATGTCGGAACCCGAACTGGGCTCCGATGTCGCCGCTATCCGCACCAAGGCGATCCGCGATGAAACCGGCGATTACACCATCGACGGCCGCAAGATGTGGATCACCAACGGCTCCACCGCAAACCTCGTCGCGGTCCTCGTCCGCACCGAAGAAGGCCACGAGAAACCCCACGACAACCTCACGACATTCCTGGTCGAAAAGCCCACCGGCTACGGCACGGTCACACCGGGTCTCACCATTCCGGGAAAAATCCACAAAATGGGGTACAAGGGCATCGACACCACCGAATTGCTGTTCGACGGCTACCACGCCGCCGCCGATACGGTCCTCGGCGGTGTCAGCGGCCGGGGTTTCCGCCAGATGATGGACGGTATCGAAGTCGGCCGCGTCAATGTCGCCGCCCGCGCTTGCGGAATCGCGTTGCGTGCTTTCGAACTCGGCTCCCGCTACGCCCAGCAACGCTCCACCTTCGGCAAACCCATCGTCGAACACCAGGCCATCGAATTCTCCCTCGCCGAAATGGCCACCAAGGTCGAAGCCGCCCACCTCATGATGGTCAACGCCGCCCGCCTGAAGGATTCCGGCGAACGAAACGACGTCGCCGCCGGAATGGCGAAATACCTCGCCAGTGAATTCTGCAACGAGGTCACCCAGGCGAGTTTCCGCATCCACGGCGGCTACGGCTACTCCACCGAATACGAAATCGAACGCCTCATGCGCGAAGCCCCGTTCATGCTCATCGGCGAGGGCACCAGCGAAATCCAGAAACGCATCATCGCCAAGGGAGTCATGCGCGACTACCGCCTCTGAACACTGTGCCCGGCAGGCACATACACAGTTGCCCCGGGGGCTTCAATTACCTTTCGGCGGCGTGCGAGAGCACAGCGGATCGGCAGGTTCGGATGGATATCAGCCCAGCGTCCCGCTCCGGCACCACGCTGATCGCCATATATACATAGGCTCCGGTGCATGCGCAGCACACTCGTTCGGGGCATCCTCATCTCATCCATGACTGTCGTCGCCCTACTCGGGCAGGTGCAACCCGCATCCGCCGCCCCCGGGGACGCGGCGGTGGCCGCCGCCTGCGGCGAACCGCTCGACGCCGCCGAGGTGTCCGAAATCGCCACTCTCTCCGACCTCGAAACCCCGCCGAGTGGCCCGTCCCTGCCACGGCTCGAAGCCACCGCCGACCGCCTGAACAAAATCACCCGAATACTTGCCCGGAAGAAGGACCGGCGCGCGACGTTCGCGATCGGCCTCGACGCCCTCGAACAAGACGCGATACTTCCACTCCAGCGCAAGGAATCGGAGTTCGACGACCCCGACTACGCCCACCGGCTCAGCATCGAAGTGATGAGCTATTTCCTGACGAACCTGCACGGTGAGTTCACCGGCGGTCCCGTAGAACCGCACTGGGGGCGCCACTTCGAACTGGCCCGCAACTGCGATATTTCGCTCGGACACGTCACGATGGCCGGATACAACGCTCACTTCACCGTGGACATGCCGAATGTGGTCGCCGCGATCGGCTCCCAGCCGGCGAACGCGCGCGACTATTTCACGGTCCTCGATACGATCTCGGCCAATAGAAATGTCATCGTCGACCCGACCGAGGCCGTATTCGGCGACGCCGTCGGGCGGGCACTCGTCTTATTGGCAGGCGACAGAGTCGCCAGGATCGGCTTCAACGGCTTCAACGCGATCAACTTCGCCACCGGTCTGGCGTTACAGAGTAACGTCCTGCGCGGCGCGACGGAAGCCGAGATAAACCTGGCGTGGCGAGCTATCGATACCGCCGTGAAAGTCTTCTGAGCCCTGCGCGAATCGTCTGCCCGATGAGCGAACCGGAGCACTGTGGCGGCACCGCTTTCAGGTCTCCGAATCGTCGAGATCTCCAGCGTCGTCGCCGCCCGTGTCTACGGAACCGCCTTGCGCGCTTTCGAACTCGGCTCCCGCTACGCCCAGCAGCGCGCCACCTTCGGCAAACCGATCGTCAACACCGGGTCATCGAATTCTCCGTCGCCGAAATGGCCGGCGAAATTCAGAAACGCATCATCGCCAAGGAGTCATACGCGACTACCGCCTGTGACCTGTCCCGAACTCGTCCATTCCCTGATCGATGGAGCAAGCCATCGCCGGAGGTATTCGCGCAGTTCCTCGGCGCGGCGTGGGGGATCGCCGAGGTCGGAGAGGAACGACTGCACGATGCGCAGGGCCCATTCGACGAGTTCGTCGAAGTCTTTCGATTCGAGCCTGGTGCGGCTCCAGTCGATCGCGGTGCGGTGCAGAAGAATCGATTCGGCGATGGAGCGCGCATGTTCCGAGGTCACGTGGCGTAGCAGAGTATGTGAGGGCTCGTCGAGCAGCAGTTGCAGGTACGGCTCGTCCGGAACCTCGGTCACGGTATGGACGACCCCTTCGATCACGGCCTCGGCGAGGTCGTCGAACGTGCTCAGCCTGGCACCCAACCGGTCGAGAAAACGGCGGGTTCCGTCCGCGGCCGCGGCGAGCAGAAGTGCATTGGTGCTCGGAAAATACCGATATACCGTCGCCCGGCTGACGCGCAGTTCGGTGGCGACGACAGCGATGGTCGTCTGCGCGCCTTCGCGCTCTACGCACCGGTGCGCGGCGGCGATGATCCGGGCAGCGGCTTCTTCGTCGGTGGCGGGTGGCTCGCCGTTCCAGCCGTGTGTCCGCATACCTCCACTCTAACGAGCACGGAGGCAATCCAGCCGAAGGATGGACCATGACGATACATTGATGATAGATATGTATTGTCGGCATTTCGGTATGAAAGACAGTAAGGGGCCTGCCGGTGAGTCGTACGCAGCCGGAGAACACACAGGTCGCACAGTTCGAGGTGGCGATCATCCGGGCCGGCCCAAGTGGTATCGCGACAGCACATATCTGTTTGGGCGCGTCTCGAAGTCGGCACAGCGATCAACCACCTGCCGGATTCGGCCGAATGTGTCGAGCTCGCAGGCCCCGCGGTCTGGACCACCACGCCGTCACTATCGGGCCCGGCGTCTGTCCCGCTGAGACCGTGAGAGGACCGTCATGGGCACACAGTGCACCGAAACCGCGGAGACGATGGCCCAGCGTCTGGGATTCACCTGTTCGGATGCGAACCCCGTCCTCGATATCCGCAACCCGTTCGAGCTGTCGAACTGGACCCTCCCGGTATTGGAGCTGACGGTGGTCGCTGGTGCCGCGCTGGCACTGTGGTGGGCGATCCGCAGGCTGCGACGGGAGGGTGACCCGGTGAACTTGGCGCTGTGGTTCGCTGCGGTCGCCTACCTGCTGATCGTGGAAACGCCGTTGTACTTCCCGGACGTGTTCGGTATCGACGACATGATCGGCACCATATTCACCCACAATGTTTTCACGGTGCAATTCCTCTACGACCGGCTACCGCTCTACATCATCGCCTTGTACCCGGCTATGGCGATGCTGGCCTACGAGATCGTGCGCAGCCTTGGGGTTTTCCGCTCGCGCGGAATCGTGGTCGGATCGCTGTGCGTCGGTTTCGTCCACCTCTGCTTCTACGAGATCTTCGACCACCTCGGCCCGCAATTGTCCTGGTGGACATGGAACACCGAGAACCCGATCAACCGGCCACTGTTCGATGCGGTCCCGATGTGCAGCGTTCTCCTCTTCGCCGCGGTCGGGCCTGCGCTCCTCACCGGCACGCTCCGGACATTGATCGGTAATCCGGTGGACAGCGGTCACCGGTTGTCGGCCCCCGCCCTCATCGGGCGCACAATCGCGTGCGCGGTCCTTGTGCCCGTCGGTCTCGTGATCGTCAATATCCCGATCGCCCTCACCGAGGGTGATGACCCCGGAAACGCCCTGCGCGTGGCGATCTACATGCTGTACCTCGTCGCGTTCACTGTTGTCGCGCTGCCGGTCCTGGTTGCGCAGTGGCGCCAACGTCACGGCGACGCCCGGCCCGCGGAGCCCAACACCTTCGTCCGGGTGTTCGGCGTGGCATACCTCCTCGTCATCGCGGGCCTCTGGGCCACTGCTCTTCCCGACTACTTCACCGCAGACCACGGCGTAACCGTCCAAGGCACCCCGACCGGAAATCTGCCCTTCGCCGCAGTCTGCTTCGTAATCTCCTGCACAGCAACATTTTCGGTATCGACAGGCCGGACACAACAGAACATACGCCGCCCCGGGAACGCCGCTGCCACCGAGCGCGCGGCGAACACTCCGCAAGGAAGTGAGACAGCACAATGACCGACTTGCAGATCCGACGACTCGATTTCGACTTCGACGGCGACATTCCGTTCAATTGGAACCCGGACAACCCCGCATTCTCCACCTATATGGACCTTGTCTCGATCATCGCGATCGCTTTCGAGACCATGGTGGTCGCGGCGGTGCGCCAAGCGATACCACTGATCGACGACCCACACGTAGCCGAAGAAGCCGACGCTTTCCTGCGGCAGGAAGCCCAGCACTCCCGCGCCCACCGTCATCATGTGCGCGCCCTGATAAAGCAGCATCCGGGCCTGCAGCAGACCTTGGATGAGGCGATCGCGGCATTCGGCCGGGTCACCGCGACGGAATCACTGCGCTATCGACTGGCCTACATCGCCGATCTGGAAGCCACCTTCACACCCTTCTTCAAGATGCTGCTGGACAATGAGGACACCCTCTTCCGGCCCGGCGACGATCGGGTGGCATCACTGCTGATCTGGCATTTCGTCGAGGAGGTCGAGCACCGCAGCTCCGCGCTGATCATCTATGACGCCGTCGTCGGCAGCCCCACCTACCGGATGCGTGTCCTGCCGAGAGTCTGCCGCCATCTGCTGACCGTTTTCACGCTCATCGCCGACGGCATCAACGAGCACGTGCCACTCGCCGAACGGGCGATCGACACCCGCAGCATCGCACCGCTGCCGATCCTCGTCTCGTCGGCAAAGCGTCGTATCGGACTGCTGCGCGACGACGACAGCCGGTACGCACGGCCGGCGTTCACCCATGTTCCCCGGCACCAGAAAGCAAGGACCGTACTGCGCGTACTGCTGAGCCAGACACCATTTCACAACCCCGCCCACGAACCTCTCCCGGAGCTCGCGGACCGCTGGTTCGCCCGTCACCGCAACGGCGACGACGTCTGCCACTGGTACACAACAGAGGCGGACATGAACAGCCGCGCATAATTCGACCCCGCCTCGATCGAACCCGGCCCGTCCCGAACGCGACGTCACATCCGGGATGGTACGAACTGCTGTGTGAAGGACGCTCATGAATAGTCCGCAGCAGCTACGCCGTCGGATCTTCGCCCGGCACGCTCACCCGGTCAGCGCCTGGTCCCGGCTGTTGACCACGCCACTGGTGGTCGCGGCGCCCTGGACCCGGCGGGCGGACGTGACCATCGGAGTTCTGGTCTGGTTTGCCATCAACCCGATCATCACGCCCGAACCCACCGATCGGACCTCGCTCGCGACCCGGGCCATTCTCGGCGAAGAACGCTGGGCCGCCGATCCGGACCTCGACCGGACGATCCTCGTCCTGAACGCTCTAAGTTTCGCCGCCCTGAGCGGTGCAATACTGGCCGCCTGGCATCGACGAAAGAGCCCTACCGCGCTCGGCACAGCCGCCTCGATGGTCCTCACACTGTGCTGCTGGCGGCGCTACGCCGAGCTCTACGACCGAGATCGGGATACGGCCTGACGTATCGCGTGGTTACGGAATCGCGGCCCATCCGCGCCAAGGTCGCGGACCGCGGCGGCCGCGCAGG
This sequence comes from Nocardia sp. NPDC058499, assembly GCF_042719915.1. Classification (NCBI taxonomy): domain Bacteria; kingdom Bacillati; phylum Actinomycetota; class Actinomycetes; order Mycobacteriales; family Nocardiaceae; genus Nocardia; species Nocardia sp. NPDC058499. The sequence goes on from NZ_JBHXMZ010000001.1 coordinate 119,048, forward strand.
GAATCCACGCGCAGTCGCGCCTGATCGAGCCGCGCGGGTTCCTGCGCTGCAGCTTGTGCAGCCATGCAGGTCATCCGCATTTCACGGATATCTCGCAACAAAACGAAACCTGCCCATTCCGTGACGTCGTAGGCGTATGCCGCCACGAATTCGGTGTACTGCTCTGCAGTGATCCATCCGAATGAGCTGTGCTTGATCGCTGTCGAGGTCAGATCCCATTCAGGTGGGCCGATGGACGTACGCTCCAGATCGAGGAACAGGGTTGTTCCGTCTTCGGTGGTGACGACGTTGCCTTCCCAAGCGTCCCCATGGACGGGCCCCCACGGTAATCCGGGTGTGCGGTGAGACCAGGCGTCCCGGAGGTCGTCGAGGTGTTGGAGAAGCCACTGCCGGTCTTCGGCGAGCAGGGTGATCGCGGCGTGGATCCGTTGTTCGAGCCGAACGAAGGGGTCGATTTCGGACAGGAATTGTGGCGGGTTCAGCGCGCGGAGTCTCCGTAGGGCAGTCGCGATTTCGGCGGGAGTACCGCCGCGGTGCGGTGGGAGTTCTTTCCAGAAGGTGACGGGCCGGTCGTCGACCATGATGAAGGTTGCCGGGATATCGGCCGGTTCGACGGCGGGCACATCGTTGCGGCGAAGCCAATCGGCGATCAGCAGCTCGCGCTCCGCGGCTGCACGCTGTCCGGCTTTCGCGATTCGGACGACGACGCGGGACTGCGGGAGCCGGTAGGTAGCGTTCTCCGAAACTTTGATCGGGACAAGGTCGGGATCGGTCAGCCCGGCTGCGGTGCAGGCTTCGCGGGCGACGGCCTCGGGGGTTTGGTTGTTCACCCGGCGGCTGCCTGCGTGAGGTCGAGGCCTGCGCGGCGTGCGTAGGAGTTCAGTTCGTGGACGTCCTCGGCGGCGCGCATAGATTTGAGACCCACTGCGCCCCGCTGGAATTCGTTGCGGTTCACCTTGTCGAGCGTAGACCCGGCAGGCACCTCGAGGCATCCAGAGGAAATCTACCTGGCGCGCGGTGCGGATATCACCGCCACCGACTGGGCAGACCCGATTCGGTGGACCCCGCTCGACGAGGCGGTGCGGATGACCGACGCCGGCGAGATCGTCGGCGCAGCGCGCAGTGGTGGGCGTGTACCGGGCCCTTCTGCCAAGATGCTTTGCATGACCGCTGCGCGCCCCGGACTCGTTGTCTGGGATATCGACGGCACCCTTATACCCGCGGACTTGCGATGGCTGCGACGAGCGATCGCGCGTACCTATGAGATACCGGAATCCGGTGTGGTTTTCCCGGCGGCGCGAGTGCACGGGTACACCGACGAGTCGATCGTCGTCGAAGCTGCCGTGATATCGGGCATCTCGGCAGAATCGGCAGCGGACGGTATTGCTCGGTTCCATGACGAACTGGCGAAGGTCATGTCCGAGGGCGAGCAGGAGTTGGCGCGAGACCAGCCCGCGTATCCCGGCGCGGCCGAGTCGATGGCTGCGCTGGATGAGCACGGGTTCGTTCAAACCGTACTGACCGGAAATCTGCGGCTTGCCGCCGAAACAAAGATGAGAATCGCTGGTCTGGACTCATATCTGAATTTCGATATCGGCGCATACGGATCGGATTCCCGCGACAGGCTGGAACTCCCCGGTATCGTCGCAGACCGCTACTTCGCCCGCTTCGGAACTCCGCTTCCAGCTTCGCAGGTGGTCGTCATCGGTGACGCACCCAACGATATCCACTGCGCCCGGCACGCCGGCTTTCGCGTCATCGCCGTGACGCACAGGATGGATCGGTCAGCATTGTCCGAGCACTCGCCCGACGAGATCATAGACGGCCTGGACCCCGGCTCGGTTGTTCCGGCGGTGCGATTGCTGGCCGGCACGGATCACTGAGCCCCGGCACATTCGATCTGTTCCCGCAGTTCACGAACGGGCTGTTCGTTATGCCACGGTGCGGTACGTTCGATCGCCCGCTGTGCACGTTGGATCCCACGATGGTTGCCCATGGCGACAAGGCTCGTGTAGGTCTCGCCGAGAATCCGGCAACCCTCCTCGAGCTCACCGGACAGGTTGTACGCGCTCGCAAGATCTACTTGCGCTGCCAGAGCGACATTCCGATGTCCGTGCCCGATACCTTTCAACGCCCTGTCGAGGACCGAAATCGCCTTGCGTGGTTTGCCGAGGAACAGCCAGCAAGTGCCTTCATACACCGGTAGCCGCTCGGCGTCCCAATCGCTGAAGAGCCCGGCACGATCCACCTCATCCAGGTGCTCAACCGCGCGATAGGCCCGAGACAAGGCCTCTGCGCACTCTCGCTCCAGTTCGAGAACCGCGTATGCCTGAGCTTGCTCCGCCCCGATCCTCGCTCGGGCAGCCGGAGGCAATTGATCGGACACCATCGCGGCTTGACGGAGTATTCGAAGGCCGATGACGACGTCTCCGTCCGAACCGATCAGCGTGGCAGCATCCGAACGCAGATTGCTCTCGAAAATTCGCGCGATTCCGCCCATCACCGGGTCATGCAGGCCGTCGGCCAATTTGCGAGCAAACGCGCAGTGCGACAGCGCCATCGCGCGGTCGCCCGCCGCGCTCCATATTCGGCTGGCGACAATGGATGTCTCGCCGAGCAGTGAACCGAGTTTCGCTTGCATTCGTCCATCGGCCGAGGCCTGCCGAAACCTTGACGATATGGTGTCTCGGTGCGCTTCTATCGGACCGATAAGCGCTTCCGGGGGAACGCTCTGTCGCCGGCCGGCAAGTAGGCGGGTCACCTCGGTGAATTCGATGATCGCGTGCTCGGTCATCGGATGCGAAGGAGCGTTCACACCCGTCGCGTCGCGGGCCGCTGTCGAATCGAGGTCTACTGACTCGGGCAACTGCACTTCTGGACCTTGCGACGAGATTGCCCGACGGACACCGCCCGATTCACCCTGCCCCGTCTCACCGAAGTCCACGTTTCGAGCCATCTTTCGGCGAGCGGATTTCTGGTCTCGCTTCGCCCGGTCGTGAATCGCAACCAGCGCACCGTCAGCATTCAGCCCGATGTCAATCGCAGCGACGAGTTCTCGAGAGGGCAGATTGGCGTCTTCCCATTCGGTCATGGACACGTATTGGCGGGTGTACCCAATCCTTGTGGCGAGTTCACGTTGACTCATGTCCGCGGCGAGTCGGCGGCGTTTGATCTCACGCGCCAGCTCATCGGCCACTGCCGCACGCTGCCGTACGCGCTCCGCTCCGTTAGCCCGTTCGGCTTGCCCCTCCTGCATGCGTCGATTCTGACCGAACGTGCGGTGTGGCAAGTCGCATTTCAGTTGTTTGCCACCTTCATTGCCTGTGGCCGCCCCCGGTGTCCTGATCAGGGGCCACAGTACGAATCGTCCTGGGAAGGGCACGCGATGAAATCCACTGATGCTCAGGAGCGATCACCACTCAGCGACGCTGCGGGCATGACGGGCACAACATCATGAGCCACTCGATCGCGTTCGGCTGGATCGACTACGACACGAGCACGGCGCCTGACTGGGACCGGGCGCAGGTTGTACGGCTCGCGAAACGACTCGGCTACCACGTCGTATGGGCGAACGAGCGGTCGGTGCTGTCCGTAGCCGACCAGGCGCGGAACGCCGGCGCGGACGTGGTGATTCTGCCCGCACCCGACCACCTGGGGCCGCTGGAGCTGAATCGGGTCATGGACGTGGCCGATGTGGAAACCGTACTTCCACGGTTGTCCTTCGCTCGGTGGTTTGCTGCGGGAGCCGGCCGGTGACCGGAACGATTGTGGTGATTCTGCTGGTGGGCATTCTCATCGCCGTAACGGTCTGGGGATACTGGCCACAGCTCGACCGCCGATGCCTAACCGAGCCGCAGTCGGATCCAGTCGCCCAGGAATGCGCCTGCACGCCCGGGTCCTGTGCTCCTTGCACACTCGACCGAGAAAGCTGTTTCAGGGCAAGTACACCCGGGAGGCGAGCCAGCGGCCGTCGACCAGTTCCATCGTCATCGCGACGCGGCTGCGGTCCACGCGGGGATCGGGGGCGGCGGCGTTGGTGACGGTCTGGTCGATGAACAGCAGGACCTCGACCTTTGTCGGAGTCGCCGACTTCACGGCGGCGTCGAGGACGGTGCCTTCCCCGGTGGCCTTGTTGTCCATGAGGAGTTGACGGAGCTGACCGCTGGAGCGGGTGTACATATCCTTGAATTCGCCGGTGGCGCCGTCGAGGACCGCGGTGAAATCTTGGTCGAGGGTGTTGGAATCGACGCTGGTCAGGGCGACACCGTAGGCTCGGGCGGCGTCGGTGGCGGCGCGGGCGGCGGAGTCGATTTCGCGTTCCTTGTTCAGCTGCCAGCCGAGGAATCCGACGAGGGCGAGTGCCGCGACGGTCAGGATGATGAGGGCCGGGACGGCGAACTTGCGGATCAGCGCCACCGCGATCATTCGCAGGATGGTCCATCGTGATATCCCGGGCGCGGGCGGCGCGGGATCGGTGGCGTCAGGCCCGGCTTCGACGCCGGATCCCGCGTTGTCTTTCGTCGGCACCGGTTCCCCGGCAGGCACCGCGCCCTCCGGGTCCGCCGGGCTGGAATCCTTCGGCGGTGCAGACTCACTCGTGGGCTTCGGCGGGGTTGCCCCGGCCGTGTCCTCCGAGGGGCCGGTTTCCGGTTTGTCACCGGCCGGGCGTGCCGTCGCGTCGGTCGTGGTGTCGGTATCGGAGGTCGTGCTCATCGGATCATCTCCTCGAGATCGGTTCACTGGTGGTCACCGGGGCGGCGCCGGGACTGGTGTCCCCGAATCGGTCAATGGCAGGGGGATGGGTAGGGACATCGGGCCGACGGGTGCGGGAGTCGCCGTCTGATCGGCGGGGGCTCCGGGTGGCGGTCCGGTCGGTGCCTGCTCACCGGGTGGGCGGGGCGCGTTATGGGCACCGCGGACCAGGATGGACGGGTCGTTGTTCGGGCAGAACGTGTACAGGTATGGCTCTCGGTAGTCGGCCTGGGACGGCGCGTGGCGGGGCAGGTTGTAATCGCAGGTCGGGCGCGGATACAGGTTGACCAGGCCCCACAGTCCACCGTCGTGGATGATGGTGCTGATCGCTTCCAGCGTCGAACCCTGGCGCTGGGTGGGGAAGAAGAACTCCTGGAACGCCGGCACCCGGGAATTGGTCAGCTGCGCGACCGAGCCCAGGTTGGCCAGCAGCTCGGGGACGACGGCCGCGTTGTCGGCGAGCACCGCGTCCATGGCAGCCAGCGTGGCCGGGGCCCGGTCGAGCAGTTCGACGTAACCGCCGGTTTTGGCTTCCACACCGGCCATGAGTGCGGAGGTGTCGTGGGCGAGGCGCTGGAGGCCGCCCGCACCGTCGGCGAGGGTGGTCAGCAGCATTTTGCTGTCGCGCAACAGTCCGACGGTTTGCGGGAGGACGGAATCGAGTGTGGAGATCAGGAAGGTTCCGCCGTCGATGATGTCGCGCAGCTTCTGCGGTCCCTCCGGCCCCACCCCGAGTTCGTCGAGCACCGCGGCGAGCTGGGCCGAATCCACCTGTGCCAGCGTGCCGTCCAACTGGCCGAGCATCTGCCACAGCGGAACCGGTGTGGTGGTGCGGTCGGGCGAGATCTCGGCGCCGTCGGCGAGGAACGGGCCGGAGCGGCGGGTAGGGCGGAAGTCGAGGAATTGTTCGCCGGCGGTCGACAGGCTGGTGACCGCGACAGGGCCGTCATCGGGCACGGGTACGTCCGCGTCGATCTCGGCGACGGCGACCACCCCGCGGCGCGCCAGATCCACCGCGCGGACCTGCCCGATCGGGACCCCGCGCAGCGTCACATCCTGTCCGGCCAGCAATCCGCCGGATTGTGCGAGGTGCACGCGCACGGTGATGGTGGAGGCGGTGGGGTCGACCCCCAGTGCGCCGAACACCAGATAGCTCGCGCCGAACGCGAGCACCGCCAGCAGCGACACCGTGGTCAGCAACGCCCGGTGCGCGCGACTGTAGCGCACCGACGCGAGGAGCAGCCGGGCCGGCAGGTCTGCCACGGCCGCCGAACGGGACGGCCCGGTGGGCGCGCTCATCGGGGCCCCAGCACGCGGTCACGCAGGGTGAACAGGGTGTAGGTCAGGCTGCCGACCATCGCGTGCCAATCGGCGGCGTTCGGGAGATGGGTGCCCGGATCGGCCTGATGGTTGGGGTCGGGCAGCGCGCCTACCGCGAAATCCGCGAGATCGACATTGCCGTGGGTGGACGTGCCGCTGGTAAGCCTGATGATCGGCGCGAGCATCTCGTTCAGGGCCGCGAGGCTCGCGTCGGGGCTGGTGGCGGCGTTGTTCAGTTCGGCGGCGATCCGGTTCAGGTTGCCGATCAGTCCCCCGGCCGGCCCGCCTTGCAGTACCGGGAACTTCCCGAGCTGGGTGGTGATCCGGTCGATCTGGCGTACCAGGTCCAGAGCCTGCTGGGAGCTGTGGTCGACGGTCGCGGCGGCGGGTCCGGCGGCGGAGACGAAATCGTGGATGGTGTTCTGCTGGGCGGCCAATTGCGCGGCGAGCCGGTCGGTTTCCTGCAGTGCAACCTGGATCTCGCCGGAACGCGCCGACAGCGCGGTGACGAGCTGGGTGGACTGGTCGAGCAGCGCGTCGACCCGGTCGCCGCGATTGCCGACCGCCCGGCCCATACCGTTGACGACGGTGGTGAGGTTGCGGATGGCGCCGCCGTTGACGAGCAGCGAGGCGGTGGTCAGCAGTTCTTCGACCGTCGCGGCCGCCGCGGTGGACTCCACTGGGATACTGTCGCCGTCGTGCAGGTCCGCTGTCGCGGGGGTGGTGTCGGTGGGTGCGCTGAGTGAGACGAACACATCGCCCAGCGGTGTGGCCGTTCGTAGTTCGGCGCGGGTGCCCACCGGTAACCGGACGTCCGGCCGGATGCGCAGCGTCACGACCGCGGTGTAATCGCGCACCGTCATCTCCGAGACCGCACCGACCTCGGCACCGGCCAGCCGGACCTTCGCCTGCGCCGGGAGGTTCAGCGCATTGGCGAAGTTCGCGTGGATCGTATAGCCGGATTCGCCGCCCGCCCGCGGTGTCAGTGGGATGTCTTCCAGACCCACCGAGCAGGCGGTGGTCGTCACCAGTGCGATCGCACCTGCCAGGGCGACTTTCACGTGTCTGCGTGCGCTCATCGGGGCAGCCTCGTCATCGCTTCGAGCATGTCGGTGATCCCGAAATCGGGACCGAAGTCCTGCAAAGTGCCGGTGCTGCAACCCAATTGGCGCAGGCCCAGGATATTGCAGACCTCTTTGATCATCTGGCCGTCGAAGGCCACCTTGTCGAGCAGCGCATGAATGCGCACACCGCCGTTCTGCTGGTCCACCACCCGGTATCCGTTGTCGAGCAGCAGTGGGGTGACGTCGAGGAATTCGGCGAGCTGCGTGCGGTAGTCGGTCAGCGCCTGGGTCACGATGGTCGCATCCGCCATCGTCGTGTGCAGGGCCGCGCGGTTGGTGGTCAGCAGATCTTCGGCTTGCAGCATGAGCTGGTTGACTTGGGCCCCGGTGGTTCCGGCGCCGATACCGAGTTCGGCGAGAGTCGTGCCCAGTTGCCCCGAGGCCGTGCCGAAGTCGCGGATGACGGCATCGTTGGCGGCCGCCGCCGCGATGAGTTTCGACAGCTCGTCCACCAGTTGGGTGACCGTATCGCGGGTCTGGGCTCCGGCGTCGTCACCGAGTCGCAGGGCTTTCGACAGTTCGTCCATCGTGGCGCGTAGCTCGGCGCCGTTACCGCTGGTGGCCGCCGCGGCGACCGACAGCAGTCGCGCGATGGGCCCCTCTTCCGGCGTTTCGCCCGCCAGGTCCTCGGACATGCGGTCGGCCATGGAGATCAACCGGTCGATGCCCACCGGGGTGCGGGTCTGCTCGATCGGCAGCCGCGCCCCGTCGCGCAGGGTGTCGCCACCGCTGTACGCCGGGGAGAACTCGACGTGCCGGTCGGTGAGGACCGAGGTCGACAGCGTGACAGCGGTGGCGTCGGCGGGAATCGGCACCTCGCGATCGATCCGCATCGTCACCTCGACGTGGGTGCCGGTAGGCGCGATGGCGGTGACCTCCCCGACCGGCATACCCAGCACGGCCACCGCATTACCGACATATAAGCCGGCGCCGCTGTCGAACTGGGCGACCACAGTGATATCACCGGAGTTGATGGGTCCGCCGGAGCAACCAGCGACCCCGCCCAGCGCGAGGACAGTGAGAAGCCGCAATGCCGTGATCACTTTTCTCATTGGCAATCCTGGAAGTAGGGCGGCAGGGAGGCCAGGTCGGCGTGCCCGCTGAGCGCGCACATCCACGAGTCGACGAGCACCCCACCGGGCGCGTTGAAATCGACGGAATTACCCGAGCCGGAGGCATTGGCCAGGTTGCGCACCGAAACGGGCAGGATCTCGAGCGTATTGCGCAGCAGGTCGTCGTGGCGGGCCAGACTGCCCAGCAGGCCTTGCAGACCGTGTACCAGTTCGTCGACCTTCGGGCGGTTGCCCACGATCCCCTGGATCTGCTCCACGAGCCGCACGGTGGCGCTCATGAGTACCTGGATCGCGCCGCGCCGGTTGTTGATGTCCTGCAGCAGGTCTCGCCCGACCGTCACGATCGCGGCGACATCGTCGCGCTGCCCGGCCACCACGGTGGTCAGTTCGCGCACCCCGGTCAGCAGTGCCCCGAGTTCATCGCGCCGGCTGCCGAGGATCGTTGCCAGCGACCGGATGTTGCGCAACATATCCGGCAGTACGGCGGGCACACCCTCCAGTTGACCGGCCAGAGCGTCCAGCGAGGTGCCGAGCTGTGCCGCGTCGATCTCCTCGAACGTGGTGGTCGCGTTCTCCAGTGCGCGCTGCAAATCGTAGGGAACCTCGGTATGCGCGAGATCGATACGGTCGTCGGCGGGTTCACCGCCACCGGCCGGGCGTAGTTCGACGTAGCGCGCGCCGAGCAAGGTGGTCAGTTTGATCGCGGCGGTGGTTTCGGCTCCGAGCCGCACCCCGCGGTCGATCTCCAGATCGACCAGCACGCGATCACCCGCCAGCTCCTGGTCGGCGACCGATCCGACCTCGACGCCCGCGACGGTGACCCGGTCCCCCACTTTCAGCCCGGCCGCCTGCGCGAATTCCGCCGTATAGCGGCGATCACCGAGCCCGATCGCGTTCACGCCGAGCGTGGCGGCCAGGACCACGAGCAACACCAGCAGCGATACCCCTCCCAGGGCTCGTTTGTCGTAGCTTTCCAGCGGCCGGCGCCGCAGCGCCCGGAGTCGTTGTGGTACACGCAGCGATAATTTCGTCATTCCGCTCACCTGCAGATCGGTGATTGCTTGGCGGTTCCACCGGGGGTGGCCATCGCGACAACGGCCGGAATCAGATCCGACAGCGCGGGTACCGCGGTGAAACCGAGATTGCAGAGATACACGTTGAGGTACGGACCCTCCTGGCTTGCCCGGGCCATCCCCTTCATCAGCGCCGGAATATTGAAACCCAGGTAGGCGAACTGGTCTTTGTTCTCCTCGAAATGCTTGGTGAAACCTGGTTCGCGGTTGAGCATCTCGTCGAGTGCCGGCCGATCCTGTTCCAGCACCGTCGCCATCCGGTCCGCGACCGCCGCCGTGTCGGTCAGTGTGGTGAGGATTTCGTCGCGGTGGCGGGACAGCCCGTCGACGATCGTGCGGGTCCGGTTGATCAAGGTACTGAAATCACCGCTGCGCGCGGCCAGGCCGCCGATCACCTGGTTCAGGTTCGCGATGACCGTACCGAGTACCTGGTCCGGGCCCGCGATCGTCTGGGCGAGGGTGGACAGTTGCTGGACGAGGACGGTCAGCGAACCGGCGTCCCCCTGCAGCGCCTTGATCAGCGCGCCGGTGAGGTTGTCGACCTGGGCGGGGTCGAGCCCGGAGAACAACGGTTCGAAACCGTTGAGCAGGGTGGACAGGTCGAACGAGGGCTCGGTGCGGTCCACCGGGATCTCGGCACCGTCGGATAATTCCGCGGCGGAGCTCTCGCCTTTCCGGGACAGGCCGAGGTATCGCTGGCCGATCACGTTCTGGTAGGTGATCGCGGCTGCCGTGTCAGCGTAGAGGTGCTGATCGGACTGGACTCGGAAGCGGACGCGCGCCAGGGTGCCGTCCAGTTCGACGCCGTCCACGCGTCCCACCCGGATCCCGGCCATCCGCACATCGTCACCGACGCGCAAGCCGGTGACGTCGGTGAAGATCGCATCATAGGATTTCGTCGACCCGTCGACTCCGCGATTCAGTGTCACGAAGGTCATCCAGATCAGGGCGAACGCGATCACCAGGAACACACTCAGTCCGGCGATGGTCCGGCGCGCGGTCATCGGGCACCTCCAGCGGGCAGGGGACCATTGGTGAGCAGGTGCGACAGCACCAGTTCGGCGGCGTTCGCATCGCCGCGCAGTACCCGGTCGATCACCGCCATCACCTCCGGCGGCAGGGCAGGGCGGGGCATCGACCGGGGGTCGAGCACCGGCGGGAGCGGCGCCACGGTGGGTTCGACCGGTGCGGTCGCGCAACTGGGTCCGGCGAGTTCGCCGTAGCGGGGGCAGTCGGCGCGGGTGTACAGGGTGTCCGGTGAGAGCCGGATCTGGAATTTGCCGGTCCCGATCTGGGTCTCCTCGTTCCAGAACTCGGCGAACCAGATATCCGAAAGCCGTTTGATCCGGCCGACGATCGGTGTGAACGCGGGGCTGCCGGCCGCGAATACGTCGAGTACGGGGGTGAACTGGTCGGTGATGGTCACCAGCTGATCGGTGTGGTTCTCGAATCCGTTGCCGACTCGGGAGAGCGTCTGCCCGCCCGCCGTCAGCAGCGCGATCAACCGGTCCTCCTGCTCCACGGCTGTGCGCAGGGGCACGATGGCGTGGTTGAGGGCGTCCAGTAGTTCCGGCGCGGTATTCGCCAGCCCGCGAACGGAACCGGCCAGTGCGGTCAGGGTGGAGGGCTGTCCGGGCGGCGCGATGAGCGCCGACAGTTCCCTGGTGATCCGATCGAGTTGCGCACCGGCCCGCACGATATCGCCGCCCCGCCGGTCGGTGGCACCGGCCACCGCCGAGAGCACGCCGACGGTGTCGCTGCTGCCGATCCGGGCGGACGCCGCGACGATATCGCGCAGCTTCGTCAACGCGGTCTGGAACTGGATCGTCGACAGGCTGCTGTCCTGCACTATCTGCGCCCCGGGGGCCAGGCCCGGCGCGGGCCCGTTGTCGACCAACTGGACCGACGACACCGCGAACAGGTTGCTCGGCACCACCCGGGCAGTCACGGTCCGGGGGATCTCGGCAAGGTGGTGGGGATCCAGTTCCAGCAGCACCCGGCTGGGTCCGCCGTCCACCGACGGCTCCACATCGGCGACCGTCCCCACCAGTACGCCCTGGTACTTCACGTCCGAGCGCGGCGGCAGTCCGTCACCCACCTGCTCGAGCAGCGCCACCACTTCGGCGCGGCTGTCGAAACGTCCCGCGGATTTCATCAGCACCCCACCGACGAACAGCACCGCCACGGCGATCAGCAGGATCCCGCGCAGTACCAGGGAGAACAGGGACGGCCCGCGGCCGTCTTTGTCGAACAGCATCGGCACGCCTCACCCACCCAGCCGCGCGCTGGTGCCGATACCCCAGAAGGCCACGGTCAGCAGCAGATTGACGACGATCATCACCGATATCGCGGCCCGCATCGCCCGGCCCGCGGCGATACCGACACCCTGCGGTCCCCCGGCGGCGTAGAACCCGTAGTAGCACTGGATCGTGGTGGTGAGCGCCACGAAAACCACGGCCTTCAGCAGCGAATAGACGATATCCGGGCCGGTGAGAACCAGTTGGAAGTAATGCTGGTAGGTACCACCCGACAGGCCGCCGGAGGCCGCCACCACCACTTCGACGGCGATGTAGTTCACCGCGAGACACACCAGGAAGAGGGGGATGATGGCAATCACCGAGGCGAACAACCGGGTGCTGACCAAATAGGCGATGGACCGGATTGCCATCGACTCCATGGCATCGATTTCCTCGGCGATACCCATGGCCCCGAGTTGCGCGGTGAACCGGCACCCGGCCTGCGATGCGAAGGCCAGCGACGCCATGATGGGTGCGAGTTCACGGGTGGACGCGGTGGACGAGATCAGACCGACCGCCGGCTCCATACCCAGCAGGTGCAGCGCGTTGTAGCCCTCGAGCCCGACGATGGCGCCCCCCGCGGCACCCAGCACGATGATCACCCCGGCCGTGCCGCCGCCGACGACTATCGACCCGTTTCCCCAGATGATATCGGAAAGCACACGCGTGAATTCGGCACGGTAATGCCGCAACATCACCGGAATTCCGGCAACCGCCCGGAAGAAGAAGGTGAGCATATGTCCGAGCCGTGCCACCACTCGTGCCAGCTCGGTGGAACCCGCGATCACACTGCGAGTTCCGACCGGATAATACCGCGACGCCATTACAAACCCTGCCTGGGAAACAACAGCATGGACAGCTGTGTGAAAGCGACATTGACGATCATGAGCAGCAGAATCGAGCTGACCACGGTGGAGTTCACCGCGTTCGCCACACCGGCGGGCCCGCCCTGGGTGTGCAAACCTTTCTCACAGGCGACCACGGCGACGATCGCGCCGTAGACCACGGCTTTGATCAGCGTGAGCACGAGATCGCTCACGGTCGCGAAGGAAGCGAAGGTGGCCACGAAGCTGCCGGGCGCGCCGCCTTGCGCCACGACGTTGAAGACGAAGCCCGCGACATATCCCACGAAACACACCACTCCGGTGAGCGAAACCCCGATCAGGATGGCCGCGATGAACCGCGGCACCACCAACCGGCGGATCACCGAAACGCCCATGATCTCCATGGCATCCAGCTCCTCGCGGATCTTGCGGGAGCCGAGATCGGCGCAGATGGCCGAGCCCACGGCGGCCGCCATCAACAGCGCCGCGACCATGGGTGCGCCCTGTCTGATGACCGCCAGTCCACTCGCCGCACCGGCCAGTGAGGTGGCGCCCACCTGTCCGGCCAGCAAGCCGAACTGGATCGAGAGCGTGACACCGATCGGCAGTGACACGAAGATCGTGGGCACCACGGCCGCCGACGCCATGAACGCGGCCTGCCGGACGGTCTCCCCGAAGGCCAGCCGGCCCGCGATCAGGTCGGCGATCAGGTACTGCATCGTCCGTACACCCAGCAGGAATTGATTACCCACTGTCGCGAGCGCGGTCGCCGGATGCCGCTGAATATATCCGCGGGACCACGCGGCCACCTGCCGCGAGGCCGGCGCGGTAGCGGGCGCAGCACCGTCGGGTCGTCCGGCAGGACCGTCGGCCGGTGCCCGGGAACCCAAGCGGATCTTCATCTGCCGAACGTCTCCAATCAGCACCACAGCGGCGAAAACGCCTACTGTAGGTTTTACAGTTATAGAGACTATAGAGTCTCTTCCGGAAACGGGAGAGCAAACGGCACAAAAGGCGTGACATCGAGCGAACCACACCGGGAATTCACTGGTAGTGGCGGTTTCATCCCAGGAATCCGCCGAGTCGGACCCCACCAAAGCCGCCATACCGTAATATCTACGGTTACTGATACGGTAAGAAAATCCGCGGGCCCGGTGCGCCGGCGGGGCAGGAGGACGATGTGAGCGAGGTCGACGGGCAGAACAGCGCCCCCAGTACGGAACTGGGCCACCGGGCAGGCGAACGCGCCGAATCCCGGATGCTCATCGGCGCGGAGCTGGTAGCGGCCGCCTCGGGCGAAACGTTCGACAACGTCAGCCCCGCCACCGGACAGGTGCTCGGCAGTACAGCCGCCGCCGGCGCCGACGATATGCTCCGCGCGATCGCCGCGGCCCGGCACGCCTTCGACGAGACCGACTGGTCCACGAACCGAGCACTGCGGCAGCGCTGCCTGGAACAACTACAGCAAGCACTCGAAGCCGAAAGCGAATTCCTGCGCGAGGAACTCGTGGCCGAGGTCGGCTGCCCCATCGCCACCACGCGGATCGCCCAGTTGGACTGGCCGCTGGCCGAAGCGCTGCGTTACCCGGCCGGTTTGATCGATGAATTCCAGTGGGAGCGTGAACTGTCCGGCGGTGGCCTCTTCGGTGACCGCAACGTACGCACAGTCGTCCAGGAGCCGGTGGGAGTGGTCGCCGCGATCTGCCCGTCGAACTTTCCGGTCGAGGTGGTGCTCAACAAACTGGGCCCGGCGCTGGCCGCGGGCAATACGGTGGTGCTGAAGCCGGACCCGAACACGCCGTGGAACGCGACCCGGCTCGGCCGGCTCGTCGCCGAGCGCACCGATTTCCCCGCCGGTGTGGTGAATGTCGTCCCCACCCCGTCGAACGAGGTGGCCGAACTGCTGGCCACCGATCCGCGCGTCGATCTCATCTCCTTCACGGGTTCGACCGCGGTCGGCCGCATGCTCATGCGCCGCGGCGCCGACACCATGAAGCGGACATTTCTCGAACTGGGCGGCAAATCCGCGCTCATCGTGTGCGAGGACGCCGACCCCCGGGCCGCGCTGCGCAGCGCGGCCGGTGTCTGCGTACACGCCGGGCAGGCGTGCGCTGCGACGAGTCGCATGCTGGTGCACCGATCGATTTTCGACGAAATGATCAGCGGTGTTGCGGCCGCATTCCAGGCGGTACCCGTGGGCGACCCGGCGCTGCCGGAAACCATGGTCGGGCCGTTGATCAGCGCGGCCCAGCGCGCCAAGGTACTCGATGCCTACGACCGGGCGATCCGCGACGGTGCCCGCCTCGTCATCGGCGGCGGCACGCCGAAGGATCTGCCGCCCCATCTGGCCGACGGCCACTACGTCGAACCGACCGTATTCGTCTGCGAGGACCCGAGCCTGCCCATCGCGCGGGAGGAGATCTTCGGTCCGGTGCTGGTGATGACGCCGTTCACCGACGACGACGAGGCGGTACGGCTCGCCAACGACAGCGAATACGGTCTCGCGGGCGCGGTGCTCTCCGCCTCGGCCGACCGCGGAATGGGTATCGCGCGCCGGATCCGGACCGGGGCCGTCGGGGTCAACGGCGGCATGTACTACGGCGCCGACGCCCCGTTCGGCGGCTACAAGAACAGCGGTGTCGGCCGGCAATGCGGCCTGGAGGGCTTCCAGCAGTACCTCGAAACGAAAACCATCGGTCACCGGGTCGCGGCCCGCGGCTGACCACTGACAGACAGACACGATCACAGAACAATCGGAAGGACGGTCCGGTGGGAAAACTCGATGGCAAAGTGGCGGTGGTCTCGGGCGCCGCGCGCGGGCAGGGACGGTCACACGCGGTCGAACTCGCCGCGGCGGGGGCGAGCGTTATCGCGCTCGATATCTGCGCGGATCTCGAGGGCAATACCTACCCGTTGGCGCGGCCGGAGGATCTGGAGGAAGCCGCCCGGCTGATCGAAAAAGAGGGCGTGCGAGCGCATCCGATCATCGTCGACGTACGCGAGCGCAGCGCGGTGTGGAACGCAATCGCGCAGGGTGTCGAGGCCCTGGGGCGGCTGGATATCGTGGTCGCCAACGCCGGCATCGCTCCCATGGGCAACGGTCAGACGATCCAGTCCTGGTCGGACACCATCGACACCGATCTCGTCGGTGTTTTCAACGTGGTGCAGGCCAGTCTGCCGCATCTCGAGTCCGGGGCCTCGATCATCGCGACCGGATCGCTGGCGGCGCAGCTCGGCAGCTCCACGAAGCAGGGGCCGGGCGGCTCCGCCTACAGCTTCGCCAAGCAGATCGTCGCGCACTATGTCAACGATCTGGCCAACCAGCTGGCCCGCAAGATGATCCGGGTGAACGCTGTGCATCCGACGAACGTGAACACCGATATGTTGCACAACGAAGGGATGTACAAGGTTTTCCGTCCCGACAAAGAGGCGCCGACCCGTGCGGAGGCGGAGGCGGCGTTCCCGGCGATGCAGGGAATGCCGGTGCCCTATATCGAGCCGCAGGACGTATCGAACCTGATCGTCTTCCTCGCCGGCGACGAATCCCGCTACATCACCGGAAGCCAGTTGCGCGTCGACGCCGGCGGGTACGTCAAAGCCGTGCCCTGGGGCAGTTAGCCAGATCCGAAGGAGCACGGACCCGAGATTCGAACCACCATGTCCACAGATCGGCCGGAACCGGCCACAGAAAAGGTCCCGCCGGCCGCTCGGCGGGCCGCCGTCGCCGGATTCGCCGGGACGTTCATCGAGTACTACGACTTCGCGCTGTACGGAGTGCTGACGGTGTACTTCGCACCGTTGTTCTTCCCTTCGGACAACGACGCCACCTCGTTCCTGGTGGGGCTCGGGGTCTTCGGCGCGGGCTTCGTCGCCCGCCCGATCGGCGGGATAGTCTTCGGCCGCATCGGCGACCGGCGCGGCCGCCGGACCGCGCTGATGGCGACGGTCATCCTGATGGGCACCTGCTCGGCAGTGATCGGGTTGCTTCCCACCTACGAGACGCTGGGGATGGTCGCGCCCATCGTCCTGGTCCTGTTGCGGATCGGACAGGGGCTTTCGGCCGGCGCGGAGATGCTCGGCTCGGTCACCTATGTCCTCGAATCCGCACCGCGGAACAAACGCATACTGCTGAGTTCACTCACGCCGTTCGGGGCCGGCCTCGGCGGCTCGAGCGGTGCGGTCCTCGCGGCCGTCCTGGCGTTGAATGTCTCGGCGGAGAGCATGACCGATTTCGGGTGGCGTATCCCGTTCCTCGTCGCCGCGCCGCTGACCTTGCTGGCCTTCCTGCTTCGCCGCCGGATCGAGGATTCGCCCGAGTTCGCGAAAATGGTGCGTGACAACGCGATTGTGCACTCCCCGCTGGCCGAGACGCTGCGGGTACACTGGCGCACCGTGCTCGTCGCGGGTGGTA
Source organism: Nocardia sp. NPDC058499 (assembly GCF_042719915.1). NCBI lineage: Bacteria > Bacillati > Actinomycetota > Actinomycetes > Mycobacteriales > Nocardiaceae > Nocardia > Nocardia sp. NPDC058499. The sequence continues at coordinate 135,922 of NZ_JBHXMZ010000001.1, forward strand.
TCGCCATCGGCGTGAACGGCACGGCCGGTGTCGCGCAATGGTTCGGCGTCTACCTGGCCGGCAACCGGGAGCTGCCGACCGCCACGGTCCTCATCACCTACGCGACGGCGATGGTGTTCGGCGCACTGTGGGTTCCGCTCGCCGGCGCGCTGACGGACCGCTTCGGGCAACGCCGAATGCTCACCGTCGTACTCACACTGTTCATCGTGGCGTCGGTACCCATCTTCTGGCTCCTGTCCGCAACCGACAACCCCTTCCTGCTGTTCGCGGGCATGGCGAGCTACCTCGTACTCACCAACATGGTCATGGCGCCGGGGTTCAGCTTCATCGCCGAACTCTTCCCACCCGCCATCCGCTACACCGCGTCGAATTTCGGCCAGAACATCGGCACCGTCCTCGGTGGTGGTACCGCCCCGCTGGTCTGCGGGACACTGCTGCTCGCCACCGGGTCCGATTTCGGTCCCACCCTGTGGATCGCCGGCATGGGCCTCATCGGGTTGGGCGCCGTCGCTGCCGCCCGCAGAGTTGCCCTGGTGCAGCGCGCAGATTCTCTCGATGCCCAAAGCCGCACGGACACTGTCCCCGAGGCAACGTAACCGCAACCTACCGAGGCGCTCGCTTCACTCGCCGGTCCACCGCGGCGGTCGCTTCTCGAAGAACGCGCCGACCCCCTCGCTGACATCGCGCGAGGTCAACAGTCGCTGATGCGCGGCATTCGATCGTGCCCATGCCGCGGTCTCGTCTCCGTGGATCTCCTGGTTGACGATGGCGAGCGCCTCACGAACGGCCAGCGGCGCATTGCCGCAGATCTCTTCCGCGAGGGCTACGGCGGCGTCGAGGGCGGCGCCCGGCTCGGTCAGCTCGTTCACCAAGCCCAGATTCTCCGCCCGCTGGGCCGACAGGCCCCGTGCCGTCAACAGCATTTCCCGGGCGATGTTCGCCGGCAGGAGCCGGGCGGCCCGGAACGCCCCGCCGAAATCCGGTACAAGGCCGCGTTTCGGCTCGGGCAAACCGAATCGCGCGGTCCGCGAGGCCACGACGAGGTCGCAGCTCAGCACGAGTTCGAAGCCGCCACCGAGCGCGAACCCTTCGACCGCCGCGATGAGGGGCTTGGTGCGGCGGCGCTGGATGAGCCCGGCGATTCCGCCCCGGGGCGTGGGCTCCCCGGGGCCGGTGGCCAAGTCGGCGCCGGCGCAGAAGAACTCCGCACCGCCGGTCAGCACCGCGCACCACAGATCGGGATCGTCTTCGAATTCGTTGAACGCGGCGTCCAGACCGGCGGTGATCGATGAGTCGATAGCGTTGCGTTTCGCTGCCCGCGTCATCGTGATGATCTGCACGCGGCCGCGCCGTTCGACAACGACAGCGTCCAGACCGGTCACGATACGGTCCCCGGGGCAGCGGCATCGGTCATCCGGGGTCGGTGGTCGGCCATCGTTCGTCCTTCGCGGTAGGAGCTTGTCGCTGCCCGAAACTGTGCCATAACCACATCGCAGCGAAGTACTGCGACGGGATATCGAGTTGTCCGGCGCTGCATCCCGGGCGGTCATGTCCGCCCCGGATGCGCACCCGGCTCACGGAACGATTGCCGAGCGCGTCACCGGTTGCGGTACTTCCTGTCGTGCGAAGATCCCGCGACGCAGGGCGGTCAGCAGGGCGTCGCGTGTCTCGTCCGGGCGGATGAGTTCGTCGAAACCCATATGCTCGGCGGAGTGGTAGGACGCCAGTAGTTCCATCTCCCGCAACTGCGCCGCAATATCCTCGTCCGCGCCCGAGGCCAGTCCGAGGGCCGCCGCGCTCATCGCCCCCATGGTCGCGCCGGGGTAGGCGAAGGTCGCTGTCTGATCGTCGAAACCGATCAGCGACATGACCATCGAACCGAACCCGTACGCCTTGCGCAGCGTGACGTGCAGTTTGATCGTGGTCGCCGTGGTCTGGGCGACGAACATCCGGGCGCCCGCGCGCAGCACACCTTCGCGTTCGGATTCACTGCCGGGCAGCATGCCGGGATTATCGGCGAGGAACACCAGTGGCAGGTGGAAGGAATCCGCCACCGAGATGAAATGCGCGGCCTTGTCGGCGGCTGCGGTATCGATCGAGCCGGCGAGCACCTGCGGCTGGTTGGCGACCACCGCCACCGGATGCCCCCCGAGATGGGCGAGGGCGCAGACGATCGCGGTGCCGTAGCCGGGCTGGACCTCGAACCAGTCCGGGGTGTCGAACACCGCGTCGAGGACGGATCGGATGTCGTAGGTGTTGCGGTTGTCCCGCGAGATGATGTCCAGCAGTTCCGGGGTCGGCCGCGGTTCGGTGGAATCGTCGGAGAGCAGCGCGGGCGGGTACGACCATGCGCTGGACGGGAAATAGGACAGATACCGCCGGATATCGTCGAGTGCGTCCTCGTCGTTGTCGGCCAGGTTGTGGATCAGACCGCTCGGCACGGCAACCCCGGGGCCACCGAGGTCCTCCTTGCTGATGTCCTCACCCGTCGATTCCCGGACTACCGGCGGGCCCGCGGTGAAAATGGCGCCCTGCCGGCTCATGATCGCGAAATCCGATACCGGGGCGATGAGCGCACCGTGGCCGGCCGAGGCGCCGAGTACCCCGGTGACCATCGGTACCCGGCCCGAACACCGGGCCTGGGCGAGCAGATCGGTGGGGGTCCGGCCGTAGTGCGCGCCGGTGGGCCGGAACCCCGCGCCCTCCAGGAGCATCACCAGCGGGACCTTGTTTCGTACGGCGAGTTCGGCCAGGCGATAGCGTTTGGCGTTACTGCCCGGTGCGATGGTTCCCGCCACGGTGGTGAAATCCTCCGCGCCGACCATGACCGGCGCCCCATCGATCAGGCCCGAGCCGGTGACGACGGCGTCAGCGGCGATCTCACCGCCGACCAGCGAGCCGAACTCCTGGAACGTCCCGGGATCGAGCAGGTGCGTGACCCGCTCCCGCGCCGTCAGCTTCCCTTTCGCCCGATGTTTGGCAACTCGCTCGGGACCGCCCATGGCCGCCGACCGCTCCCGGCGGCCGTCGAGATCCTCGAGCGTTTCTTTCCAGCCTCGCGCATTTGTCATTCTTGTCCCTCTCAGCGCAGTGGTCCGCTCATCGCAGCAGGCTGTGATCGACGGATACGAGTTCCGGTGTGGTCGACCCGGCTGCGGGTCCGGTCATAGTCGAACTTACTGTCGCCGCGACCTCGACGGTGGTTTCGTCCCACCCACAAGGCAGCCCGCAGGTGCGGAACAGGGTCCGTTGCACATGTCCCTTCGAAAACCTCATCAACGTCTCCGATGCCTCGACGGAATAGCCACAGTGCGGGCATGCGGCGAAATGGTCCACGACGTCGCGGGTACTGGTGGCCAACAGATCACCGAGCGCCTGCCCGGAAGCACGGGTCAGTCGTGTTGCCGCGGCCCCGGAACCGGCGGCCTCGCCGTGTTTGTACCTGTCCATCGAACCCACCGCCTATCGGTCGCGGTCGGCGGCCGGTGACGATTCACCGTATACCGCGCCGCGGCTTCACACTGTACTGTAACTTATACCGTTGTATTTACAGTCTCTTTCTGAGAAGGGCACGGCAGGGCCCGACTTCGGACGCTGGACCGTACGCACAACAAGCGCGTACAGATGAACGAACGGGAGTGCACGACGATGGATCTGGGACTCGCTGACGCAACCGCGGTCGTGGTGGGCGGCAGCAGCGGAATGGGACTCGCCACCGCACGCTGCCTCGCCGAGGAGGGCGCCCGCGTAGCGGTGATCGGGCGATCGGCAACCGCTGTCGCGGACGCCGCCCGCGACCTCACCGAGCGTGGCAGCCCACACGCGTTCGGCCTGACCGCGGACGTACGCGATTCCGCCGCGGTCACCGCACTCTTCGACGAAGTCGGCGACCGCTGGGGCGGCCGGCTGAACGTGCTGGTCAATGCGGTCGGGCCGAATGTCCAGGGCACGTTCGACACCCTCTCCCCGGACCAATGGCGCGAGGCGATCGACCACGGTGCGATGACAATGGTGCACTGCGCCAAGGCCGCGCTGCCACTGCTGCGCCGGGCCGAATGGGCCCGCATCGTGCATTTCTCCGCGCATTCCACCCAGCGCCAGAGCACGGGCCTGGTGGCCTACACCGCCGCCAAGGCGATGGTCACCAGCATTTCCAAGAATCTGTCGCTGCTGCTGGCGCCGGAGGAGATCCTGGTCAACGTGGTCTCGCCGGGTACTTTCGTGACACCGGCGCTCCAGAACTGGGCCCACTCGATCGGCGTGGACAGTGCCGACCCCTACCACCTCATGACGGCGATCGGCGAGCATTTCGGGCATCCCGCCCAGATGCCCCGCGCCGGGCTACCCGAGGAAATCGGCCCGGTAGTCGCCTTTCTCGCTTCCCGGCGCAACTCATACATGACCGGCGCCAACGTCAACGTCGACGGCGGTTCGGATTTCACCTGACGAAGGGAGTTCAGTCACTGTGGGACCGGGCCGCCGACCACCGTATGCTCGCCACCGCCACGCTCGAGGCCGGGATGCCGGCCCGACGCCATGCCCGGGCTCGTAAGATGCCCTGTGCCCGGTGAGCGTTACCTCCCGGTGGTGGTCGGGAGCGGTGTTCCGGCACATCCATCAGCTGCCGGAATACCGTTTTCCTCACGACCGTCCGGCAACGGAACACCGCGAGGCCCCGAGATCTGCCGGTCACGCTGGTCCGTACGCCCGGGCCCGCCGCCGGCCTTCGGGCAGTTCACGGGTACGCAACTGCCGTTCGTAATGGTAGAAATCGACCTGCTGAGTGTGCCTCGGCCGGTCCAGCACCTGCCCGAGGTAGAACTGCTCGTCGGTGGTGATGACCTGCTCCATCACCGCCGGCGCGGGCGGGAGATATTCACCGGCGGCGTAGGCGGCGATGAGGCGGGCCTGGCATTCGACGAACGGGAACAGGGTCGGCACCGATTGCGCGAAACCGGCGAAGGCCAGGTCGGGCGTACCGGGCCGGAAGATGCGTTTGTAGAGGCGGATCCGGTTGTCCGGCGCACTCACGAATTCGGGATCGAAGAACGGGAAGGTGAGGTTGTAACCGGTGGCGTAGACGATCACGTCGATCTCGGCGCTCGTCCCATCGGTGAACCGCACCACGGGGCCGTCCAGCCGGTCGATATCCGGTTTCGGGATCACATCACCGGACCCGAGCCGCAACGGCAGTTCCACCGACTGGGTGCCGTGGGCATCGAGGAACCGGTGCCGGGGCCGGGGCAGACCCAACCGGGCAGGATCACCCGAGATGAACTCGGCGACGGTGTTGACCAGGGGACGGAACAGTGACCGCGGTACGTACTGCACATTCGCCGCGTACCGGTCGAGCGGGCGGCCCGCCATATACTTCGGCACGATCCAGGAACCGGAGCGAGTCGACAGATAGACCGTGTTGCGCAGGGCTCGCGAGGACAGTTCGACGGTGATATCGGCCGCGCTGTTACCCAGGCCCACCACCAGAATGCGCTTACCTCGCAGCTCGAGCGGTTCGGCAGGATCGATATACGCGTGCGAGTGGATGACCTGTCCGTCGAAGTGCCCGGGGAACTGCGGGTACCGCGGATCCCAGTGGTGCCCGTTCGCGACGATCAGGAATTCGGTGTCGTACCGCTCGCCGGTGCCGAGTTGCAGCGTCCACCCTCCGCCCGGCCGGGGTCGGGCACGCACGACCGGGGTCTCGAACCGGATCCGGCCGAGCAGGCCGAAGGATTGCGCGTAGTCGTCCAGGTATCGCTTGATCAGGCTGTGATGCGGGAAATCCGGGTATTGGCCGGGCATCGGGAAGTCTCGGAACGACAGCTGGTATTTCGAGGTGTCGATATGCAGGGAACGGTAGGCGCTGGAATGCCCGTTCGGATTGCCGAAGGCCCAGTTGCCGCCGATCCGGTCCGACGATTCGAAACAGAGGTAGGGCACCCCGTAGTCGGCGAGCATCTTACCCGCGGTGAGACCGGCGATACCCGCCCCGATGATCGCCGTCGTGCCCGGCCGGAAAACACCCACGGCACTCTCCTGTCTGTCGGTCCGGACCCCTTATCGATCCGGGCGCCGGATATTCCATTCGCCGCGGAACGTCGCGTCCCGTTTATCCCGGAAGGCCGCGTAGGCCTCCGGCACGTCCGTGGTGGCGAAAGCGACGGACTGAGCCCGTGCCTCCCCCGCCAGGGCGTCGTGCAGGGTACGGTCGGCCCCCTCGTTGATCAGTGCCTTGATCTGGGCCAGCGCGACCGGTGGCCCGGCGGCGAGGCGCCCGGCGATATCCGCGGTGAAGCGGTCGATCTCGGCCTCCGGCCGGATCCAGGTGACCAGGCCGAGCGCCTGCGCCTCGGCGGCGTCGATCGTCTCGCCGAGCAGCGCCAGCCGTTTGGCCTGCTGCACCCCGACCAGTTTCGGGAGCAGCCAGGACCCGCCGCAGTCCAGGGAAAGACCACGGCGGGAGAAGATCTGCGCGAACCGGGCATCCGGGGTCGCGAGCACCAGATCACAACCGAGTGCCAGGTTCCAGCCCGCGCCCACCGCCGCGCCGCGCACCTTCGCCACCGTCGGCACCGCCAGATCGTGCAACTGCTGGGCCACCTCAGTGATGGCCTGCAGTTTGCCGAACGGCGCGGCGTAAGGGTCGCTGTCCACCACATCCGCGCCCGCGCAGAAGGCGCCGCCGGCACCCGTGAGCACGAGCGCGCGCACCGAGCGGTCGTGCGCGGCGGTCCGCAGGGCGTCGGACAGCGCCGCCCACAGCTGGGGATCGAGCGCGTTGCGGCGCTGTGGACGGTTGAGCGTCAGCGTGCGGACGCCGCCGTCCTGGGATTCCAGCAGTACGGCCGCCGTCACAGGAACATATCCGGTGTGAGCGGACCGTCGCCGGGCGTGACCCGGTAGCGGTCCAGATCGGTGGCACCGTGCGCGGTGAGCACGTCCTCATCCAGGAAGAAGTTCCCGGTCGTGTCCGCAGCCTTGCTGGTGACCACCAGATATGCCGCGTCGGCGCAGATCTCGGGCGTGCGGGAGGTGGCCACCCGCTCGGCGCCGCCGGGCCGGTTACGGATCGCGGCGGTACCGATAGTGGTGCGCGGCCACAGTGAGTTCACCCCGATTCCGTCCGCGCGCAACTCTTCGGCCAGACCGAGCGTGGTCAGCGACATACCGTACTTCGCGATGGTGTAGCCGAGACATGCTCCCGCCCAGCGTGGATCGAGATTCAGCGGCGGCGACATCGTCAGGATATGCGGGTTGCGGCCCGCCTGCGCCGACTCCCGCAGTGCCGGGATGGCGAGCGAGCTGAGCAGGTAGGTGCCGCGACAGTTGATGTCCTGCATCAGGTCGTAGCGCTTCATCGGCAGCTCGTCGGCCGGGGCCGTATCGATCGCGGAGGCATTGTTGATGACGATGTCGATACCGCCGAAGCGGCGCACTGTCTGCTCGACCGCTGCCGCCACCGTCGCGTCGTCGCGGATATCACCCACCACCGGGAGTACCGCACCGCCCGCCGCTTCGATCTCGGCGGCGGCGGTGTGCACGGTGCCTGGCAGTTTCGGGTGCGGCGCATCGGTTTTCGCGATGAGCGTGATATTCGCGCCCGCCGCCGCGGCACGCACGGCGATGGCGAGCCCGATACCCCTGCTCCCACCCGACATGATCAGCGTGCGACCCGCGAGCTCGCGGGTGCTGTCACCGGCGCTCATCAGGTGGTGACGATCGTCGCCCCGGCGGTACCGGGAGCACCGTAGAGCAGTGCGAGGCCCGCCTGCGGTTCGTTCGGCACCTGCCGTTCCCCCGCGGTGCCACGTAATTGCAGCACCAGTTCGTGCAACTGCCGGAGACCCGAGGCGCCGATCGGCTCGCCGTTCGCGATGAGACCGCCGTCCGTGTTCACCGGTATCGCGCCGGAGATCTCGGTGGCGCCCTCGGCGAGGAGCTTCTCCTGGTCGCCGTGTGCGCACAAACCGGTTTCCGCCATATGGATCACCTCGGCGCCGGCGTCGGTGTCCTGTAACTGGGCGACGTCGATATCGGTCGGCGCGATCCCGGCGGCCTCGAACGCGGCGCGCGCGGCGTAAACCGAGGGCGCGACATCCTCCTGTACCGGCGCGTAGGTCGTATTCACCTCGTAGGCACCATATTTGCGGGTCCGGATCTCGACCGCCCGCACGTATACCGGTTTGGCGGTGAACCGGTGTGCCAGATCCGCCCGGCACATGATCGCGGCGGCCGCGCCCTCGTCCGGCGCACAGAACATGTAGTGGGTAAGCGGATAGTTGAGCATCGGCGCTGCCAGGATGTCGTCTTCGGCGATCGGCTTACGCCGGAACGCGTTCGGGTTCAGCACGCCGTTGCGGTAGTTCTTCGCCGCGACCTTGGCCAGGGTGCGCTGGGAGATCCCGTGATCGTGCAGGTACCGGTTGGCCTTCATACCGAAGAACTGGGTGGTCAGATACTGACCGTTCTCGCCGTACCATTTCGGCATCCCGACGAGTGTGGGATCGACGGTGAACGCACCGCGCGGATGCTTGTCCAAGCCGATCGCGATGCCGATATCGTATTTGCCGAGCCGGATCGCGTCGGCGCACGCCTCGATGGCGCTGGCGGACGTGGCACAGGCGTTGAACACGTTGGTGAACGGCAGGCCGGTGAGCCCCATCAGGCTCACGATCGCATCCGGGTTCGCCACTTCCCAGCTGCCGCCCACCGCGAACTGGATATCCTTCCACTCCAGTCCGGCATCGCCCAGTGCGGCCCGGATCGCGTCCGCACCCATCTGCATTGCCGTTTTACCCTCGAAGCGGCCGAACGGATGCAGGCCGACACCGATGATCGCGACATCGTTCGTCATGTGAAACTCCTGGTCGTCTACAGCGGCTGGAAGGCGAAGGTGAGGACGTCGTTACCGTCGGCGTCCGTGCCGAGCGGAACAGTGGTCAGACCGACCCGCATGCCGAATTCCAGTTTCCGCGGGTCGTTCTCGGTGAGCCTGCCCTCCACTCGGATGACATCGCCGAGCTGCACGAGCCCGACGCCGAACGGGACGAACGTCTTCGCGGTCTCGTCGCCGAGGTAGGGCGCTCCGGGCAGAAATCCCTGGGTGGTCCAGGCAACCAGGACACCCTCGGCCGGCAGGTGCACGGCCTCGACCGCCGGGCGGCTGCACCGTGGGCACAGTTCCTGCACCGGGAAGACCGCCGCTCCGCAGTCGCCGCAGGACCCGCCGACGAGCCGGAAGTCTCCGTCCGGCCAGGTCAATATTTCCGGTGCGATCATTCGCTGCATCGTTGTCCTCACTTATACCGATAGGCTTACAGTATAGATCCGCAGGGTCGGCCCCCGTGCCGCATCCGCCAACGGAATGGTAGCTTACGGTAATATCAACGGTAACCATTTCGACCCGCTAGTTGCGAGGTGGACTCATGAGCTCGAAAATTCCCGGCAGCCTCGAGGACCTGCTGCACCGGCCCCTCGTGGGCATCCTCGCGACCGTAACCCCCGACGGATCACCGGATCAGACCCCGATGCGCTTCACCTGGGACGGCGCCCACCTGCGCATGAGCCATACGATCCCGCGGCGGAAATTCACCAGCCTGCAGGCCAACCCCAACTACTCGTTCCTGCTCACCGACCCGGACGCACCAGCGCGCTGCCTGGAAATCCGCGGCTGGCTGGTGACCGTCCAGGGTGACGAGGACGGGAAGTTCTACGCCGAACTGGACCATCTCTACGGAGACACCGGGAGCGAGCCTCCCGCTGATGTGGACGACCGGGTCGTCCTGATTCTCGACGCGACCAGGTTCGTCGCCAAATAGCCGTTCAGGAGAATATCGATGACGCAAGCACCGGATATCCCGATCTTCGATGCCGACTCGCATATGTACGAGACGGCCGACGCTCTGATCAGATACCTGCCCGATAAATACCGCCAGGCGGTGCAGTACGTCCAGATGGGGCGGCACACCCGGCTCGCCATCAACGGCCGGATCACCGATTTCATCCCGAATCCGACCTTCGACCGGGTTGCCGCGCCCGGTGCGCACGAGAAGTTCTTCGCCGGAGAGAACACCGAGGGCCTGACTCTGCGCGAAATGCAGGGCAAGGCCATCGAGGCACCGGCCGCCACCCGCAACCCGGCGGACCGGATCGCCGAACTCGATCGCCAGGGCGTCCGCGAAACACTCAACTACCCCACCCTGGCAAGCCTGGTCGAGCATTCCGCGGCGGACGACCCCGAGCTGACCATGGCCATCATCCACGCACTGAACCGGTGGATGCTGGAGCACTGGGGCTACGCCTACCAGGACCGGATCTTCAGCACCCCGATCATCAACTGCGCCGAAGTCGACGGCGCGCGACGCGAACTCCAGTACATCCTGGACAACGGCGCGAAAGTGGCGCTGATCAAACCCGCGCCGGTGAAGGGCGTCAACGGCTGGCGGTCACCCGCGCTGCCCGAGTTCGACCCGTTCTGGCGCGATGTCCAGGACGCCGGTCTGCCGATCGTGCTGCACGCCAGCCAGCCGCCGTTGGACGAGTACGTGAACAAATGGGAACCGCCCGCCACCAAGAATTTCATGGCGATGAGCTCGTTTCGCTGGCTGGTGCTCGGGCACCGGGAGATCTCCGACATGATCGGCAGCCTCATCTGCCACGGCACCTTGACCCGGTTCCCCGGGCTGCGGATCGCCAGTGTCGAGAACGGCAGCTCGTGGATCCCCCCGCTGTTCCACGATCTGCGGGATCTGACCAAGAAGATGCCGCAGAACTTCCCCGAGGACCCCCTGGACGTGTTCCGCCGCAATATCTGGGTGAGCCCGTTCTGGGAGGGCTCGGTCAGCGACGTGGTCGAGACCGTGGGCTGGGACAAGGTGATGTTCGGCTCGGACTACCCGCATCCGGAGGGACTGCCCGAGCCGAAGGCGTACTGGAAATATGCCGAAGGTATGGACAACCGGCGCACCTGGGACTTCCTGGGCGACAATGCCCGCCGGTTCATGGGCCTGCCGATCGAGAACCCGGACCCGACAGCCGCCGAACCACCGGTCACGGCCACGTCGGCAGCGTTATAGTTTCATTTACAGTAAAGGGCTCGAAGGGAGTACCTCCGTGGACAAGAACGATATGATCCTCGTCAGCGTCGACGACCACATCATCGAACCGCCCGATATGTTCGCCAACCACCTGCCCGCGAAGTACGCCGACGACGCGCCGCGCCTGGTCCGGATGGAGAACGGCGCCGATATGTGGAAGTTCCGGGATCGGGTGATCCCGAATGTGGCGCTCAACGCCGTCGCCGGCCGCCCGAAGGAGGAGTACGGCCTGGAGCCGGAGGGCCTCGACGAGATCCGGCCCGGCTGCTACAACGTGGACGAACGGGTCAAGGATATGAACGCCGGCGGGGTGCTGGCGCAGATGAACTTCCCGTCCTTCCCCGGGTTCGCCGCGCGCCTGTTCGCCACCGAGGACTCGGACTTTTCGCTGGCACTGGTACGGGCGTACAACGACTGGCATATCGACGAATGGTGCGGCGCCTATCCCGGCCGTTTCATCCCCATGGCGCTTCCGGTGATCTGGGACGCCGAGCTGTGCGCCGAGGAAGTGCGCCGGGTATCGAAGAAGGGGGTGCATGCGCTCACCTTCACCGAAAATCCGGCCGCGCTGGGCTATCCGAGTTTCCACGATGAGTATTGGAATCCGCTGTGGAAAGCCCTGGTGGACACCGACACCGTGCTCAACGTGCACATCGGCTCGTCCGGCAAACTCTCCATCCCCGCCACGGACTCCCCGCCGGATGTGATGATCACGCTACAGCCGATGAACATCGTCTCCGCAGCGGCCGATCTGCTCTGGTCACGCCCGGTGAAGCAGTTCTCCGACCTCAAGATCGGGCTGTCCGAGGGCGGCACCGGCTGGATCCCGTACTTCCTGGAGCGCATCGACCGAACCTTCGATATGCACTCGACCTGGACGATGCAGGACTTCGGCGGCAAACTGCCCAGCGAGGTGTTCCGTGAGCATTTCCTGACCTGCTTCATCAGCGACCCGATCGGTGTCCGGCTGCGCCACGAGATCGGCATCGACAATATCGCCTGGGAAATGGACTACCCGCACAGCGATTCCATGTGGCCGGGCGCACCCGAGGAACTCAACTCGGTATTCGCGGCCGAGAACGTCACCGACGACGAGATCCACAAGATGACCCACCTCAACGCCATGAAGTGGTACTCGTTCGACCCCTTCACCCACGTGCCGAAGGAAAAGGCAACCGTCGGCGCTTTGCGCGCTGCCTCGGCAGATCACGACGTCAGCATCAAGGCGCGCAGCCATCAGCAGACAACTGCCGCGGAGAAGCTGGCCGCCTACCGCTCCCAGATCGACGCGGCCACCGCACACACCGCCACCGAATAGCGGCACCCGGCGATCGCGCCCCCGGCCGGCCGGACCGAAAGGATACGAAATATGACGACGCTGGATTACCTCGCCGTAGACGTCGACAACCACTACTACGAACCGCTGGACGCCTTCACCCGCCATCTGCCCAAAGAATTCAGAACCCGCGGCGTGCAGATGGTGACCAGCGGTAAGCGCACCTTGGCGCTGATGGGCGAAAAGGTCAACCATTTCGTCCCCAACCCGACGTTCGACCCGATCGTCGAGCCGGGCTGCCTCGATCTGCTGTTCCGCGGAGAGATCCCCGAGGGTGTGGATCCGGGTTCGCTGATGAAACTGGATCGGCTGCCGGATCACCCGGAATACCAGAACCGCGAGGCGCGGGTGAAGGTGCTGGACCGGCAGAAGCTCGAAACAGTGTTCATGCTGCCGACGTTCGCCTGTGGCGTCGAGGAGGCGCTCAAACACGATATCCCGGCGACCATGGCCTCCCTGCACGCGTTCAACCTGTGGCTGGACGAGGATTGGGGCTTCGACCGGCCCGACGGGCGGTTCGTCTCGGCACCGATCATCTCGCTCGCCGACCCGGAAGCAGCCGTCGACGAGGTCGAATTCGTACTGGAACGGGGAGCGAAGCTCGTGCTGGTGCGCCCCGCGCCCGTACCAGGGGTGACCGGACCGCGCTCCCTCGGCGATCCGCTGCACGACCCGGTGTGGGCCCGCCTCGCCGAAGCCGGTGTGCCGGTGGGCTTCCACCTGTCCGACAGCGGCTATCTCGCCATCGCCGCGCTGTGGGGCGGGAAGGCGACATTCGAAGGCTTCGGCAAGAAGGACCCGCTCGACAACATCCTGCTCGACGACCGCGCGATCCACGACACGATGGCCTCGATGATCGTGCACCAGGTGTTCACGCGGCACCCGGCGCTCAAGGTGGTCAGCATCGAGAACGGCTCGTACTTCGTCTACCGGCTGATCAAACGACTGCAGAAAGCGGCGAATACAGCGCCCTACCACTTCAAGGAAGACCCGGTGGAGCAGCTGAAGAACAACGTCTGGATCGCGCCCTACTACGAGGACGATGTCAAACTCCTCGCCGAGACCATCGGCGTGGACAAGGTGCTGTTCGGCTCCGACTGGCCGCACGGCGAGGGGCTCGCCGATCCCACCACCTTCACGGCCGATATCCCGCAGTTCCCGGAATTCTCCTATGCGGATACCCGGAAGGTGATGCGCGACAACGCTCTCGACCTGCTCGGGTCGAAGGTCCCGCTCGGCGTATCCGACTGACCTCGGGCACGGGCGGTGCCCCGGACCTCCGGGCATTCCGGCGATGTTTGCACCGGGAAGCGGCACGGTTACCCGCGCATCCGGCCGCGAGATGGTTCACTGGGCCCATGACCTCGCAGTTCAGGAGTGTCGACCCCCCGCGCCCGCCGGCGAAGCGGGCACTGCACGAGCTGGCCGCGTATCTGGGCCTACCCTGGACCTACCCCGACGGCGGCGCGACAATCACCGGTATCAGTCAGGATTCGCGGCTGGTTTCCGCCGGTGAGGTCTACGCGGCGCTGCCCGGGGCGAACCATCACGGTGCCGATTTCGCCGGTGAGGCGGCCGCACGCGGCGCGCTCGCAGCGTTCAGCGACCGGCCCTGCGCGGGCCTGCCGACCTTCGTGGTCACCGACCCGCGCCGCATACTCGGCCCGCTCGCCTCATGGCTCTACGGCGAACCGTCCCGGCACCTCGACGTCTTCGGCGTCACGGGAACCAATGGAAAGACCAGCACGAGCTACCTGCTCAGCGCCGGCCTGAGCGGAGCGAGCATCGAGAACGGGCTGATCAGCGGCATCACCGTCCGCGGACCACAGGGCGCACGCCCGGCGGTACGGACCACTCCGGAAGCCGGGGAACTGCAACGCACACTGGCGGCCATGCGCACCCACGGCGCCCGCGCCGTCGCAATGGAGGTGTCCAGTCATGCGCTGGCACGGCATCGGGTCGAGGGGACCCGTTTCCGTGTCGGTATCTTCACCAACCTGAGCGCCGACCACCTGGACTTCCACCGCGACCTCGACGACTACTTCTCGGCGAAGGCCGAACTGTTCTCGCCCGAGCGCAGCGATTGCGCCGTCGTCTCCATCGACGACGACTACGGCGCACGCCTCACAGCCGCACTCGACATCCCTTACTGCACCTTCTCGACACAGACCCCGGCCGCCGACTTCTACGCCGACCATATCCGTGCCGACGAGCACGGCACCTCGTTCGTCGTACACGGCGCCGGTCGCCGCGCCACGGTCGAGCTGAAGCTGCTGGGCGCACACCAGGCCGATAACGCGCTCGGCGCGATTGCCGCGCTCGCGCAGAGCGGAACAGATCTCGACGCGGCCATTGCGGGCATGGAAAGCCTGGACTGCGTTCCCGGCCGTATGCAGCGGATCGACACCGGGCAGCCCTTCCTCGCATTCGTCGATTACATGCACAATCCGGCGGGCCAGAAGCGGCAATTCCCCTACCTCCGGTCCTTGACCACGGGCAAGGTCATCGTGGTCATCGGCGCCACGGGTGAACGCGACCCGGGTAAACGCGCACCGCTGGGAATGACGGCGGGCCTGTTCGCCGATACCGTCATCGTCACCGACGAAAGCCCGTTCTCCGAGAGCGCCGCCGCACTTCGGCGCGATATCGCCGCCGGCGCCCGCACCGCCCACCACGCCGAAGTCATCGTCCAACCCGGCCGCGCCGACGCGATCGCCCTGGCCACCACGCTCGCCCGACCCGGCGATGTGGTAGTCGTCGCCGGTCGAGGACACGACCCCGTACAAACATTCGGCGACACAACCCATGCTTTCGACGACCGGGATGAATTACGCCGCGCGATACAACAGCACCCGGCCCTCCAACGACTGCGATAGGTCACGCCGGATCACCGTGGTCAGGTGGCGTGTTGCTGTCCGCGGGGCCGCCATCGACCGAAACCGCCTTCGGTATTGATGATCTGCCCGGTGATCCAGGCAGCCTCATCGGTTGCCAGCCATGCGATCAGGCGGGCCGGGTCTTCGGGGCGCCCGTACCGGCCGAACGGGAACATGGGCTCGACCAGCTGCCACATCTCCGCGGTGAGATAGCCGGTATCGACCGGTCCGGGGTTCACCGTGTTCACCCGGATGCCCTGATCGGCGAGTTGGTCGGCCAGCGTAGTCGTCACCCCGGCGAGCGCCGCCTTCGCGGCCGCATACGCGACTTCGCCCGGTAACGGACCCAGTGCCTGCCCGGAGGTCATGAACACCACCGACCCGCCCGGCCTGCCGTCGTGCTGACGGGCGAAGGCCTGGGCCAGCAGGATCGAGGAGCGGGCGTCGACGGCCCAGTGCCGGTCCAGTTGCTGGGCGGTGATCTCGCCGAGCGCGCCGTCTTCCCCGGTCAGCGCATGGTTGCAGACAAGTACGTCGATATGACCGGCGGCTTCGACCGCGGCGTGCATCAACCGTTCGGGTTCGGCAGGGTCGGCGAGGTCGCCGCCCAGTTCGACCACGAACGCCTCCGGCAGTGCGTGCCGGCGCACCTCGGCAACGACGGCGTTCAGATCATCGGCACCCCACTCTTGTTGCCGATCGTGCGGCCGGAAGTGGTGCAGCACGAGGTTCGCACCGTAGGACGCCATGGTGCACGCAATGGCGAAGCCGATTCCGGCCCGCCTGCTCGCGCCCGTGACCAGCACGGTTCTGTTCCGGAGCGGGAACGGTTCGCGCCCCACCGCCTGCCGGTTCTCACCGCGGAATTCTGTTGTCATCGCTCACTCCTTCCCGAGCGGTCCGCGTCGTCGTACCGCTTCTCCCGGTCGGTTGTCCGCACGGTGCCGGTGCTTGTGGGGACGAGATCGGATCGGGCAGGGCGGGCTCGCCTGCGACTGACAACGATTCCGATCACGACGAGTACGGCGCCGATCAACTGGTACCACGTCAGGGTCTCGCCGAGGAGAAGTGCGCCGAGCCCGACACCGATCACCGGGGTCAGGTAGGTGACGGTGGAAGCCGCGGCGGCTCCCCACCCCGCGACGATATTGGTGTTCCAGATGTAGGCGAGGCCGGTACCGAACACCCCGAGCACGATCATGCTCGCGACAACAGCCGGCGTCAGGGCCACCGGATGATGGTCGGCAAGTGGAACCATAGCGACCAGCACGGCTGCCCCGACCCCGACCTGGACCGTCGCCACCGAGACGGCGGGGAGGCCGAGCGGCGAGACGAACCGGCGGAGGTAGACGAATGCGACGCCGTAGCAGGCCGTCGCGATCAAGCACGCCAGTTGAGCAGCCGAACCGCCTGCTTGCCGTGTTCCGGCGAGTTGCCCCGGAAGGAGCACGACCAGCACTCCCATCAGGCCGAGGCAGAGGCCGGAGAGCTGTTCTGGGCGCGGTCGTTCGGCGCGCAGCGCCACCAGCGTGACGCATAGCGTCATCAACGGTGTGGTCGCGTTGTAGATGCTCGACAGTCCGGAATCCATCCGCTGACCGGCCCACGCGAACAACGTGAACGGCACAACACACAGGAACAGCGAGACGACGCCGATATGCCCCCAGGCCCGTATCGACGCCGGCAGCCGGATTCGGAGACTCACGACGATCACCGCCAGCGCGAGACTTCCGAGGACCATCCGGGCAGTCGCGACCTGAAAGGGGGACAAACCGTCGAGACCGACCTTCATCAGCAGAAAGCTCGAGCCCCAGGCCGAGGACAGGGCAACGAACTGCAGCGGCAGCAGGCGTGAGCCCGGTGGATCGGACAACCTCGGGACTCCTTCGGACGAGTGGTAGCTGACGATTACGCCATCATTGATTTCACCGCGGACCGACGCTGCGCTCCAGCGGAAAACGGACGTAGCGTTCGAAAGTGGCCGTGGCGCGGGCGCATAATTCGCTTTTGAAACACCGAATTATTACAGTGGCTCTGTGCAACTGTCCCGCTTCAGCGATCTCGGCCTGCGGGTGATGATGCGCCTGGCTGTCAGCGGGGCCGCGGCCGAACGGGTTACCGTCAAACTCGTCGCCCGCCAGATGAACGCGTCGGAACACTACATCGCGAAAGCGGTGACCAAACTCGCCGAGCTGGGCATGGTGGATTCCCACCGCGGCCGCACCGGGGGCATCTTCCTCACCGATCGCGGGCGCACGGCCACCGTCGGTCAGATCGTGCGCGGTCTCGAGGGCCGGGGTGAGGTCGTGGAATGCGTGGGCACCAACCCGTGCCCGTTGGCCGCGGCCTGCCGGTTGCGGCATATGCTGGCCGACGCCCAGGAGAGTTTCTACCGGAATCTGGACCGGTACACGCTCGGCGATCTGGTCGACACCCGAACCGTGCAATTACTGTATATGCCGGAAATTCCGGAACGTTAGATAATTCGTCTGCGGGAAATGCGACCACAATACAAATACACCGGTTCTACCCACAGACCAATTGCACCGTAAATCCATTCACCCTCTTTTCCAGCACGTTCCCGAGCCGAGTGCGACACCTCCCTGTTCGAGCACTTCTCTTGCAGTACCACCGGTTTCGTCCGCGTTCGACGACCACTGTGGCGCCGACGACATATTCCGCACAACCGTGGGTAATTTACTTCACGCCATAGACACCTATTTTGCGCCACGGAATTGGATACCGTGTTGTCGTGGCATTCGAGCCGCGATTCCGCTCGACGAGGAGAACAGCATGACAACCGTCGCGATATCGGCCCCGGACCTTCCCGCAGAATTGGAGGCGCACCACGCCGAGGCGGTCCGCGCGACCCTCCCGGTGATCGCTGCGCATATCGACGACATCACCGCCCTGTTCTACGAGAAGTTGTTCGCCGCCCACCCCGAACTGCTCGCCGGCCTGTTCAACCGCGGTAACCAGGCACAGGGCGCGCAACAGCGGGCACTGGCCGCATCGATAGCCACCTTCGCCACCCATCTGGTGGATCCGGCACTGCCGCATCCGCGGGAGATGCTCGCGCGGATCGGGCACAAGCACGCCTCCCTGGGCATCGTGGCCGAGCAGTACCCGGTGGTGCACGAGCATCTGTTCGCCGCCATCGTCGAAGTGCTGGGCGCCGAAACGGTTACCGCGGAAATCGCCGCGGCATGGGATCGCGTCTACTGGCTGATGGCCGACACTCTCATCGAGTTCGAGCGCGGACTGTATGCCGGTGCCGGGGTGGCACCCGGCGATGTGTTCCGCGAGACGGTGGTCACCGAGCGAATCGACGACCCGTCGGGTGTCGTGATCTTCGTCGTGGAATCCACGGATCCCACTCGGCCGCTACCGGATTCCCTTCCCGGGCAGTACGTTTCCGTCGGTGCGACGCTTCCCGACGGGGCCCGGCAGTTGCGGCAGTACAGCCTGGTCCGGGCGCCGCGCGGCGGGCGGCTCGCCTTCGCCGTGCGCCCGGTGGCGGCCACCGCGGATGAGCCTGCGGGGGAGGTTTCGACCCACCTGACGACTCATATCGTGGTGGGCGACGAGTTGGCGATCACCCTGCCGTTCGGCGACCTCACCATCGATCCCGCGGCGGCCACACCACTGGTGCTGATCTCGGCCGGGATCGGTATCACGCCGATGATCGGCATCCTCGAACACCTCGCCGGCGCCACCTCCCCGCGGCAGGTGCTCGTTGCCCATGCCGATCGCGATACCGACTCCCACCCGTTGCGGTCGGTTCAGCGCGACCTCGTGGCGGCACTGCCGAACGCCGCCCTCGAGCTCTGGTACGAACAGCCCACCGGAGACGGCCGGCCCGGCACGCTCACCGTGTCCGATCTCGAGCTGCCCGCGGAGGCCGATTACTACCTGTGTGGCGGTGCGGGGTTCCTCCGGTCGGTACGGGCTCAGCTGACCGCCGCGGGAGTTGAGCCGTCACGGGTGCATTTCGAACTCTTCAGCCCGGACGACTGGTTGCTGCCCGAGTGAGATGACCGGATAGCGAGCGGCCGGGTCGCCGGAAGCGGCGCGGGTCAAGATTCCGGGGAAAAGGGTCAAGGAGTCGTCAGGAGAGGGTTCGCCGGGGCGCGGCGAGCGTAGTCCTGAGGTCGACCCCGCATACGGAAAGGCGGGGACACACCAGGAGCACATCGTGACCTTGCTCGACATGATCCCGTCTCTCCAACCGGGAATCCCGCCCCGGCTGAGCCCGGCGATCTGGCCGCGCGACGCCCACTACGACAGCGAAGGCAGGATCACCCTCGGCCGGGTGGCGGTCACCGATATCGCGGACCGGTACGGCACCCCCGCCTATGTACTGGATGAAGCGGAAGTCCGGGCGCGCTGCCGCGCGTATCGCAAGGCGTTCCCCCGGGCCCGGATCTACTACGCGGGTAAAGCACTGCTGACGAAGGCGGTGGCCGAATGGGTGAGCGCAGAGGGACTTTCGATCGACGTCTGCTCCGCAGGCGAACTGGCTGTGGCCCTGGCGGCGGGTGTGGATCCGCAGCGCATCATCCTGCACGGCACCGGGAAATCGCGCGACGAACTCGCGGCCGGCGTCCGCGCCGGGGTCGGGCGGATCGTCATCGATTCGCTGTCGGAGATCGCGCTGCTGGCCACCCAGCTGACCCGCCCGCAGGCGGTGTTGCTGCGGCTCACGCCCGGTATCGATGTGCATGGACATCCGGCCGTCCGCACCGGTGTCCTGGACCAGAAGTTCGGTCTTCCGCTCGGTAGTGCGGACGCGGCCGAAGCGATCCGGCGGATCCTGGAGCAACCCCTGCTGCAGCTCGTGGGCCTGCACTGTCATCTCGGATCGCAGATCTACGATCCGGACCACTACGGGGAGGCGGTCCGCCGGTTGATCGCGGAAATGGCCTGGATCCGCCGCGATTACGGGCACCTGATCACCGAACTCGACGTGGGCGGTGGCCATGCGGTGGCCTATCGGCCCGGTGACGCCGAGCTCGAGCTCACCGAATTGGCCGATATTCTCGACGATGCGCTCGATGCGGCCTGCGCCCGGCACCGCTTCCCGCGGCCGGTCCTGGCCATGGAGCCCGGCCGGGCGATCGTCGCGCGGGCCGGTGTCACCCTCTACCGTGTCATGTCGGTGAAACAGGTCGAGGGGGCGAGCACGTTCGTCACCGTCGACGGCGGGATGAACGATAATCTGCGGGTCGCCTTGTACGGCGCGCAGTACGAAGCCGTCGTGGCGAACCGGCGGCCGCACGGTCCGCAGCGGACGGTGACCGTGGCCGGCCGCTACTGCGAGGCGGGCGATATCCTCGCCCGCGATATCCGGTTACCCGTCGACCTGCACCCCGGTGATCTCCTGGCGGTGCCCTGCACGGGCGCGTACCACCACAGCCTGTCGGCCTCCTACAACTGCGTCGGCAGGCCGCCGGTCATCGCCGTACGTGACGGTTACGCCCGGGAACTCGTCCGCCGCGAAACCATCGCTGATCTACTGGCTCGCGATATCGGCGGATGAATCTGCACGGAGTACGTCACGGTGTCGGCGGCGCGGGATCGGGGCGTAACGCGGCCAGGGCGAGACGGGCGTAGCGGCGCCACACCTCCGGGTCGCGGATATCGAGCTCGATGAGCGCGCGGGCCACACCGGACACCAGGATCTGCACATCCATCCCGGTGGCGTCCGCGCGCAGGCTGCCCTGCCTGCGTCCCAGCGTCAGCAGCTCTTCGAGCCGGTCCCCCAGACGCTGGTCGAGTCCTTCGAAACCGCTGAGCACCTCGACCATCAACCGGTCCTGGGCCAGGCGGGCGGTCACCTGTTCCAGCAGGTCCTCGAGTGCGCGGTAGGCGTCGTCGGGCGCCGCCGCGACGGCGGTGGCGGCGAGTTCGTGGAACCACTCGATATGCTGCTGCGCCAGCGCCCGCACCAGATCGGCTTTGGTCGGGTAGCTGCGGTAGACCGTGGCCTTGCCGACGCCGGCCCGGGCCGCGACCTGCGGAATGGTGGCGCCGATCCCGTGCTCGGTGAACACTTCCCGGGCCGCGGCCAGTACCCGTTCGTGGTTCAGCCGGGCATCCGCCCGGCGACCCGCCCAGTTCTGTGGGTCATCGTTCTGCGCGTCGTCGCGCGTGGTGTCCGGCTGCGCTGCCGTCCGACCGGTCATGGTGTCGCCTCCACGAAATCCGCATCCATCCTGCCGGATCGAGACGCACGTCTCATCCCGGGCGCAGGGTGAGTTGCTCCACAACTTCCTCGCCGAAGTGGACCCTCGGGTCCACTCGCTTCTACCCTGAGCATAACCGGACCACAAGGTCCACATAATCGCTCGGAGGAAAGCGCATGGCGTGGCAGTTGTTCCGGCTCGGCCGCTGGTCGTTCGTGCACCGCAGGGCGGTGGCGGCGATCTGGGTGGTGCTGCTCGCCGTTCTGGCGGTCGGAGCGGCGACATTATCCGGGAAGACCAGCGATAAATTCGAACTGCCCGGTATCGAATCCACCCAGGCCTTCGAACTCATCGAACAGCGCAGCCCGCAGGCGTCCCCGGACGGCGCGACCGCGCGCGTGGTGTTCGAGGCGCCCGCAGGCCGGTCGCTCACCGAACCCGCCTACAACTCGGCGGTCGCTACAGCGTTGCGCGAACTGTCGACCGAGAATGTCCAATCGGTGGCCGACCCCTTCACCGGCGGCACCCTCTCCCCCGACGGGCGGGTCGGCTACGCCGCGGTGACCTACAGCAAAACCGCCAACGAACTCGCCGACGCCGACCGATCGGCGCTGGAAACCGCCGCCCACAACGCGGAAGACGCCGGCCTGGACGTCGCCATCGGTGGTGACGCGCTGACCGAATTCGAGATGCCGCTGGCCGAAGTGGTCGGTATCGCCGTGGCGCTGGTGGTACTCGCGATCACCTTCGGATCGCTGGTGGCCGCCGGCATGCCGATGCTGACCGCGCTCGTCGGCGTCGGTATCGGGATGCTCGCGATCACCACTCTCACCGGATTCGTCGAACTCGGCTCCACGACCCCCGCCCTCGGCACCATGCTCGGCCTCGCGGTCGGGATCGACTACGCCCTGTTCATCATGTCCCGATACCAGAGCGAGGTCCGCGCCGGTCGTTCGCTCGAGGAGGCCGCCGGACGGGCGGTCGGCACCGCGGGATCGGCGGTGGTCTTCGCGGGTGCCACGGTCATCATCGCCCTGGTGGGCCTGGCGGTGTGCAATATCGGGTTCCTCACCCAGATGGGCCTGGCCGGCGCGTTCACGGTCGCGATCGCCGTACTCATCTCGCTCACCCTGCTCCCGGCCATCCTCGGCTTCGCCGGCGACAAGGTCATGAAGGGCAAGCCCCGCTATCTGAGGCAGGCCGGCGAAACGGAATACCGGACGCACGGCCGCCGCTGGGTGGAAGGTATCGCCCGGCACAAATGGCTCGCCCTCGCCGGCGGTATCGCCGTCGCCGCGGTGGCCGCGCTGCCGATGACCTCCATGCAGCTCGCACTGCCCGACGATTCCAGCAAACCCGCCGATAGCGATGCCCGCATCGCCTACGACCTGATCTCGGAGAACTTCGGTGCCGGCGCCAACGGCCCGCTCGTCGTGGTCGTCGATACCGCGAATGCCGCCGATCCCGCGGCGGCCGTGCGCACGGTCACCGCGGACCTGCAGAACATGGCCGCCGGGGCGGACTCCGATATCGCGACCGTCGTCCCGGCGGTCCCCAGCGCTACTCCGCAGGCCCGGCAGATGTTCGCGCAGCAGCTCGAAACGGTCCGGTTCGCCACCCTCACCGTTATCCCCGCCTCCGGCCCGTCGGATCAGGCCACCAAGGATCTCGTCGCCGATATCCGCAGCACCGTCGCCGGCCTACCGGCCGAAACGGGCGCGCGTGCCCTGGTCACCGGCCAGACCGCGGTCGGCGTCGATATCGCCGACAAACTCACCGAGGTGTTCCCGCTCTACCTCGCCGTGGTGGTCGGTCTGGCGATCTTCCTGCTGATCGCGGTGTTCCGCTCGATCTGGGTGCCGGTCAAGGCCGCACTGGGCTTCCTGCTGTCGGTCGGTGTCTCGCTCGGCGCCACCGTCGCGGTCTTCCAATGGGGCTGGCTCAACGAACTCGTCGGCCTGGATACGACCAGCCCGGTGCTGTTCATCCTGCCCATCCTGCTCACCGGAATCCTGTTCGGACTCGCGATGGACTACGAGGTCTTCCTCGTCACCCGGATGCGTGAGGCCTACGTCCACGGGACCCCCGCGCGGCGGGCGGTGATCGACGGTTTCGCCCACAGCGCCCGCGTGGTAGTCGCTGCCGCGATCATCATGATCGGCGTTTTCGCCGGATTCGCGCTCGTCGACGATGTCATCCTGAAATCCATCGGATTCGCGCTCGCGGTGGGTGTGCTCGCGGATGCGTTCCTGGTCCGCATGCTCATCGTTCCCGCGGTCATGCTGATCGTGGGCGAGCGGATCTGGTGGATGCCGAAATGGCTGTCCCCGCTCGTACCCGCCTTCGATATCGAAGGCGAAGGACTCGCCCGGCGGCTCGATGCGGAACATGAGCCCGTCCAGGAACGAGTACTCACCGGGAGCTGAGCACAACCACGCGACCCGCCGTATCCGAACCGCAACCTCTACATGGTGTAGGTAGTGCGGCCCCGGGTACGCGGGCGGCGTGGGTACTGCGAATACGGACAGCACAGCCACCCGGCAGGCACGCCGACCGGGACGCACGTCGGCATGGTGGGTGGCGGTCCTGTCGGCCGTCGCCCTGGTCACCGGTTGCAGCGCCGGGCAGCAAACCCAGACCGCCGAAATGGAAGCGGCGATCAACGGTACGGACGGCAGTATCGGCGTCATCGACCTGGAGAACGTCTACCTCCAGGCCGAGGTCGCCGATCAGCCCACACCGTTCTACACCGATATCCGCCTGGCCTTCACCGCCGTGAATACGAGCCAGACCGAATCCGACCGGCTGACCGGGATCGCCTCACCGGCTGCCGAATCGGTGAAGATCGAAGGCTCGGGTCCCGCACTGGAACTGCGCCCGCAGACCGGTCTCGCCGCCGGTGAACCCATCCAGAATCTCGGTCCGAGCGCCGCTCCCGACCAGCCGATCACCGTCACCGTGACCATGAAGGACCCCGGCGCATCACCCGGCCTGACCTTCCCGTTCGATTTCACCTTCGAAAAGGCCGGCACCGTTCGGCTTCAGGTCCCGTTCGACGTCTGGACGCCGAGCGAATCACAGCCCACCCAGCGGCCCCTGCCGCCCTCGGTAACTCCTTGAGGCCCGCCCACACAGCGGTGTGATTCGATCGGATCATGACAGACAGCAGTGCGCAATCGCGCGTCGTATCGGCGAGCCGCGAGATCGCGGCACCAGCACACGAGATCTTCGAGTTGATCGCCGACCCGGCGCAGCAGTCACGGTGGGACGGTAACGACAATCTGGCCGATGCCCCCACCGGGCAGCGCGTCTCGCACGCAGGCGAGGTGTTCACCATGACCCTCACGACCGGCGCGGTGCGCCACAACCGGGTGGTGGAGTTCGAGGAGGGCCGCCTGATCGCCTGGCTGCCCGCGGAACCGGACCGGCAGCCCCCGGGGCACCTGTGGCGCTGGGAGGTCGAGCCCCTCAGCGAGACCAGCAGCCGGGTGACCCATACCTACGACTGGACACGGTTGAACGATCCGAAACGTCTCGAGCGAGCGCGGGCCACCACAGCCGACAAACTGCTGGCCTCTCTCGGCCACCTCGCCCGGCTCGCCGAGGACCGCTGAAGCGGTACTCGTCCTGCCGTCGGTACCGCATATCGCCGAGGGGTTTCGGAAGACTGGCTCGGTATCACCCCGCAGCCGCTGTGCTGCGCATCCGGCGGGCCACCCGGTCCCGCTCCTCGGTGATCGCACGCCGGCGAACCGACATGGCTTCGGCGGGCAACTCCCCCGCGGCGATGGCCCGGTACACGGCCACCACATCCTCGATGCCCTCCCGGGCGCCGACGCCCGCCGCCGGAGTGATGGCATGGTCGGCGTCGCCCACCAGCACCACCGGTGGTGCGGGCAGCGCCGCCGGGCCGAGCGGGACATTGCGGGCGTTGGAGACGTGCACCCGCGCGGTCGCGGCCACCAGCTCGGCGGTCAATTCGTGAACCGGTGCGGGAGTGGTTGTCAGCACGGCCTCGGCCCACTCGCCGACGGGCCGGATCCCGGTCGCAGCCTCCGGTAGCGGCGACCGGGTGATCCGCAGAAACCACAGGGCCGCGTCGGCAGCAGGCCGCCAGATATGCCCGAGGGTGGCTGCCGGGCGGGCGCCGGACCCGGATACGGCGTCGAAGTGCAGGACGAAGGGGTCCGTCGGGCAGTGCACCGCGCGTTCGGTCATCCCGTAGACCACCACATCGCCCGCGTATTCCGTGGACCGGTTCGGCTCGATGGCGGCCCGCGCCACCGAATCGATACCGTCCGCGCCGATGACCAGGTCCCGGGTCGTCACCGTACTGCCACCGAGCCGGAGCACGGTGCCGTCGGCAGGATCGGCCCGGACCTCGAGGACCGGGTCGCCGTAGCGGATCTCGGCGCCCGCCTCGAGCGCGAACCGAGTCAGTACCGCCATCAGATCGCGGCGCAGCCAGAACCGGTGTCCCTCGCTCGGACGCCGGCGGGTGACACCGTCGTCCGGGGTGTAACGCAGTTCGTCGAGCGCGTACGACGCGGTATGGAGATCGTCTTCCGGCACACCGAGTTCGATCAGGCCGCGATGCCCGCGCCCGTCGAGGATCAGGAAGGCCCCGCCCCCTTCGCCGCGGCCCTGTTCGTAGACGGTGACCGGGCGGCCGGATCCGGCCAGCGCACCGGCCGATGCGGTGCCGGCGATTCCGCCGCCGAGGACAGTGACCATCGGCGAATCCTTCCGTTGCTGGGCCCGTCGGCAGTGCGATCGCACCTTAACCGACGCAGACCGACACGCCGCTGCCCAGCCGCAGCCCGCGTGTGTTCCGGATGTCATGTGGCCGCGGCGAGCTCCGCCGCCACGGCCTCGACAGCGTGCATACCGGTGGCGACGAGCGGGTGTTCCCCACTGCCCCGGCGGATTCCGGCGATAATCGTGCGGACCGGCCGGACACTGCCTTGCAGTGGCACCCGCACCACCGGATGCTCGGCGGGTATCGGGACGAGCCGCGGCAGCAGGCAGACACCGAATCCGAAAGCGACAGCGGCGGATACCGCGAACCACTCCTTCACATGGTGGGTGATGTGCGGGGTGAAACCGGCAGCGGCGCAGGCAGCGATGAGCAGATCGTAGGAGTCGTTATGTGCTGGTTTGGCGATCCACGCCTCGGTGCGGGCATCGGCCAGGGTGACTTCGGCCCGTTCGGTGAGCGGGTGGCCGCGCGGCACGAGGAGGTCCTGCACATCCTCGAACAGCACGCGCTGCTCGTAGCGCGGATCGCCGGCGGGCGGGGTCTGCGCCGCCGGCAGCGTGAGGGCGATATCGGCGCGAGCTGCCAGCAGTTGCCGGAAGCATTCCTCACTTTCCAGCTCGCCGACGTGGACAGTAAGGCCGGGATGGTTTTCCCGCAGGCGCGCCGCGGCCGGCAGCAGCAGCGCGGCGACAGCCGAGGACACCCCGCATACGCGCAATATTCCGGTCAACGCGTTGCCGCGCGCCGCGATATCGGCGCGGGCGGCCTCCCAGCGCGCACCGAGATCGTCGGCATGGGCGAGCAGCGCGTACGCCGCGGGAGTCAGTTCGACGGTGCGGCCGGTCCGCGCCAGCAACGGCACGCCGATCTCCTCCGTCAGCGCCCGTAGCTGCTGAGATACCGCCGAGGGCGTCACATGCAGGTCGGCGGCCGCAGCAGTGACGGTGCCGCGTTCGGCGAGTACGCGCAGTACCAGCAGACGTCGCAGATCGAACATGAAGGAAACGCTAAACGATCAGCGGCCTGATCTTTCGATGGACCTCAATCGACGGCGTAGCCAGGCTGGAAAAGTGGTTCCCGCTCCGCTCTTCGTCGTCACCGCGGCCCTGTGCACCCAGTCCGGTCAGGCCGTCGGCAAGTTCCTGTTCGGCCGGATCGACCCGTCGGGTGTCCTCGCCTTACGCCTGGGCATCGCGGCGGCGGTGCTGCTCGTGATCTTCCGGCCGGTCCGCCTCCCACGCACCCGCCGGGACCGCACGCTGGTGGCCGGGCTGGGAGTCGCTGTCGCGGGGATGAACCTGATCTATCCCGCGCTGTGGTATCTGCCGCTCGGTATCGCCGGGACCATTCAACTACTGGGCCCGCTGTCCCTCGCGCTGGCGGGTTCCCGGCGCCTCCCCGACCTGCTGGTCGTGGCGGCGGTGGCCGCGAGCTTATGGCTGATGCGTGACCCGGGTGCCGGTGCATTGGCCTGGCAGGGGCTCGTACTCGCCGGAATGTCGGCGGTCGCGATGGCCGCCTATCTGCTGATCTCGCGCGCGCTGGCACCGGCACTCGGTCATTCCGGATTGGCCTGCGGTCTCGTCGTCGCCGCCGGGCTGGGGGTGCCGGTGGGTCTGAGCAGCAACGGACTCGATATTTTCCGGCCTTCGGTGCTCCTGATCGGCGTGGTCGTCGCATTGCTGTCCGCGGTGATTCCGTATTCCCTGGAAATGGCGGCCCTCACAAAGCTGCCCGCATCCACGGTCGCCGTTCTGCTGTGCCTGGAGCCGGTAGTCGCCGCAGGTGCGGGGCTGATCGTCCTCGATGAGACCTTGTCCGTCCAGCGGTGGGCGGGTATCGGTGGTATCTGTGCCGCGGCGGCCGCGGCCACCGTCCGGCGCCGAAGTGTGCGCCACTGACCGCCGGGATTCCGGAAAATAGGTATGTATCGGGCTGTTCGACCGACGCGGCCCGAGCGGGACCGGCCGATGCTGGAAGCTGCCCACCAGTATCCCCACACCGAGGCTCGTAGATGCGAAATCGCCATTCGGACCAGGCTCGACACGACTGTGAAAACTATGCGGAATGCAGACCGGACGCATTGATGATCCGCCGGTGCGTCACGTGTCGCCGGCTGTTCGCGCCGCCGGTGGTGCGCTGCTCGGCGTGTTCGTCCGGCGATTTCGAGCGCGTGACCGCGGTAGGCACCGGATCGATCGTGTGCTGGCGGGTCGTGGAATGCGCCGCGAACGCGCTGGTAGATCCGGTCCGAGCGACCATCGCCATCGTCGAACTGGACGAGGGTCCCTGGGTGTACACCACGATCGAGGGGAAGCTACCGCCGATCGGCGAGCAGCCGGTACGGGTGCGCTTCCGGGCACCGCCCTCCGGCGACAGATTCCCGATATTCGCGGTGCTTCCGCCCGCCTGTACCGCGTAACCAGCCGGGCAGTCCATAACAAGGTCGTATACACCGTCCGACTGCCGGTTTTCGCATCTCGCCGCCGAGACCACTCGGGGATACAGTTGACAGTGGCGAGAGGTGAGCGCATGTCGACCGGTGCCCACACACATACCCGGCGGGTCGTTTTCCGGCCATGACCGCCGAAGATCCGCTGCGAACGCGTCGTGAGTCGACGACATCGGTCGCCGCGGAACTGGAGGCGGCCGGTTTCACGGCGGCCGGCGAGATCGGGCGCGGCGGATTCGGGGTCGTCTACCGCTGCACCCAGCAGGCGCTGGATCGCACGGTGGCGGTCAAACTGCTCACCGGCGAAACCGACGAGGACAATCGGGCCCGGTTCGTGCGCGAACAGCGCGCTATGGGCCGCCTCACCGGGCATCCCAATATCGTCCCCGTGCTGGAGGCCGGGGTCACCGACGGCGGGCGCCTGTATCTGGTGACGCCCTATTATCCGTCGGGTTCGCTCGAGCAGCGGATCCGCCGATACGGGCCGTTGCCGGCGGCGGACGCACTACAGCTCGGGGTGAAGATCGCGGGCGCACTGGAGAGTGCGCACCGCGTGGGGGTCGTGCACCGGGACGTGAAACCCGGCAATATTCTGCTCACCGATTACGGAGAGCCGGCGCTGACCGATTTCGGCATCGCCCATATCTCCGGCGGGTTCCGGACCGCCGAGGGCACCGTGACCGGGTCCCCGGCCTACACCGCACCGGAAGTCCTCGAGGGTGATACCCCGACACCGGCCGCCGACGTGTACGGCCTGGGGGCGACGCTGTTCAGCACACTCACCGGCCATGCGGCCTTCGAACGCGGGACCGGCGAGAAGATCGTGACCCAGTTCCTGCGCATCACCAGCCAACCGCTGCCCGATCTGCGGGAGAACGGGATTCCCGGCGATATCACCGACCTCGTGGAAGCGGCGATGAACCGGGATCCCCGGGCGCGCCCCGCCGCGGCCGCCTTCGGGGAGGACGCCCGGCGCGTGCAGCGGCGCCGCGGATACCCGGTAGGTGCCATGGCGCTGCGCGATGTCCCGCTCGAGGCACGACGCGATGAGCAGCCGGCGCCGAGTTCGCGCGAATCGCCCGTCCCGGATCGCACCGGTGACCTCCCCCTCGAATTGACCAGTCTCGTGAACAGGCGATCCGAGCTGGCAGAGGTCAAGAACCTGCTGGCCACCCAGCGGTTGGTGACATTGACCGGGATCGGGGGTGTCGGGAAAACGAGGCTGGCCGTGCGTGCGGCCGCGCAGGCGATGCGCGATTTCGCCGACGGAGTCCGGTTGGTCGATCTGGCCGATGTCTCGGAGGCTCCGTTACTCGTGGAGGTGGTTGCCGCCGCGGTGGGGGTACGCGACGAATCGGCAGCCCCGTTGATCGACGTGCTGGTGGATTTCCTCTGCCCGCGCGACACCCTGCTGGTACTGGACAACTGCGAACAGCTGGTTCAGGCCGTCGCCGAATTCGCCGAGGAGATGCTGCGCGCATGCCCTGATCTGCGCATTCTGGTGACCGGCCGGGAGCCGTTGAATATCGCCGGGGAGGCGGTACTGCGTATTTCGCCGCTCACAGTTCCGGAGCCGGGCCGGGAACCGAGCCTGAAGGGGATGCCCCGGTTCGACTCGGTCACCTTGTTCGCCGAACGGGCCGCCGCGGTGGTGCCGGGATTCGAACTCGACGAGGACAACAAGGGCGCCGTCGCCGGTATCTGCGCCAGGCTGGACGGGCTACCGCTGGCGATCGAACTGGCGGCCGCCCGTATGCGCACGCTGTCGCCGCAGCAGATCCTGCAGCGGCTCAACGACCGGTATTCGCTGCTCACCCAGTCCGCGCGTACCGCCCCGTCCCGCCAGCAGACCCTCCGGTTGTGTGTCGACTGGAGCTTCGATTTGTGCACCCCGGCCGAACAACAGCTGTGGTCGCAGCTCTCGGTGTTCGCGGGCAGTTGCGAACTGGATGCGGTGGAGGGTGTCTGCGATGCCGATACGGCACCGCTGAGCCTGCTCGACGTGCTGTCCTCGCTGGTGGACAAATCCATCCTGGTCCGGGAGGAATCCGGGACGGTCGTGCGGTTCCGGATGCTGGAGATGCTGCGCGACTACGGCCGGCAGAAACTGCGGGACACCGGCCGGTTCGGGGAGATGCGCCAGCGGCACCACGGCTGGTACCAGCAGCTGATCTCCGATGCGGCGGCCGACTGGATCGGCGCCGAACAGCCGCGGTGGATCGCGCGGCTGGAACGGGAACAGGGCAATCTGCGCGACGCACTCGAATACTGCCTGATCGAGGACACCGCGACAGCGATCGACGCCGGACTGTGCACGGCCGCGGGTCTCTACGAGTTCTGGAATTTCCGCGGCTTGTACGGAGAGGGCCGGGCATGGCTGAATCGTCTCCTTTCCCGTTCCGCAGCACATTCGGTGCCGGTGCGGATCGATGCGCTCTGCGCCGCCGGAAAACTGGAGGCGATGCAGGGCGAGTTCCCGGCTGCGGCGGCCCGGCTGCAGGAGGCGCGGACGCTGGCCGGCACCGAGCCCCGGCCGCCGGCCGGGGCGCAGATCGCCTACGCCGAAGGCCTGCTGGACCTCGCTCGCGGCGAGTCCGACGGTGCCAGAGAGCATTTCGAACAGGCCGTGGACCTGACCGAATCGGATCCGCACGGTCAGCTCAGGATGAGCGCGCTCACCCTGCTCGGCTGGGCGTACGAGCAGGCCGGCGATACCCTTCGCGCCGGCGATTACTACCGAGACGTGCTCGCGGTCACCGAACCGCGCGGCGAGGTGCTCCATCGCGCCGCGGCACTGCGCGGGCTGGGCGTCACCGAATGGCGGCGCGGTGCGCGCGACCGCGCCCAGCAGTTGCTCACCGAAGCACTACGGGTGAACAGCGGATTGAACAGCACCGTGATCGCCGTGTTCTGTCTCGACGCGCTGGCCTGGACCCTCGACCCCGGCCGCGACGCCGAACGGGCCGCCGTACTACTGGGCGCCGCGCACGGACTGGCTCCGGCGGGAAGTCAGGTGACGACGGTATACGGCAATATGGCCCGCTACCACGAGGAGTGCGAACAAGAGGCACGTCGCGTGCTGGGCGATCGCAAATACGAATCCGCGCGCCGTCGGGGTCTGGCGATGAGTATGGACGCCGCCGTCGCCTACGCACTCGGAGCACCGGAGACCGCGGCGCCCGCCGGATCCGCCGTGGGCACACTGACCAAACGTGAGCGCCAGGTCGCCGACCTGGTCGCCCAAGGGCTCAGCAACAAGCAGATCGCGGCGAAACTGGTGATCTCCCAGCGCACCGCCCAGAGCCATGTGGAACATATCCTGACCAAACTCGGGTTCACCTCCCGCGCACAGATCGCCGCTTGGGTCACCGACAACGCCCGCCATTGAGCTGCTGCCCGCGTACCGGCGCAGCGATCAGTTCCCATGCTCACGAACGCGCCCACCCCGAGCGAACGCGGTCCGGAACATCTTCGGAACCCGCCCGCCAGCGGCCCTGCCTGCCACTGATACTCGGCTGATCACGCGGATCGCGGCGAAGAAATATTCGCGGGCGGAAATGGTGTGCGCACGCGATCATTCATGCCGTGAACAAGTACGAGACCGGCGCCCGACCACACTTTCCCACCGACCGGAGTAACAATGACTGTCCCTGACACATCCGAACGCCCCGACCTCACCGGCTGGCGGCGGCGCCAGCAACTCCGCCGATCCAGTGCCGCGCAGCCGATCCCCTCCGGAAAGAGCTACCGGCGCAAACCCAAACATGCGCAGGCCCGGGAGGTCCGCGACGCGCACCGCTGACCCGACGGCTCCAGCGAGGACTCGTCGAGGCGTCGTCATCGGTTCCTGGCCGCGGCGGAGGCGGTTTCGCGATTCGATTTGCCGATTCGCTCGGCGTCGGCTGTGATCGGTGCACGTGAGCGGAAACAGGAACGTTTCGATATCGTCCCGCCCGAACGGGCTGGGCCGGCGCGCGCTGTTGCAGGCCGGGGCCGGTGCGGTCGCCGCCGCAGGGGTGCTGGCCGCGCCCGCAGCCCGGGCAACGGCGCCGGTGTTCGGGCACGGCGTCGCCTCGGGCGATCCGCTGCCCGACGGGATGATCCTGTGGACCCGGGTGACCGTCCGGCCGGACGCAGTCCCCGGATCCGGTGCCGGTGAGCCGGCCACCGTGCGCTGGGAAGTGGCCGCGGACCAGGGATTCACCGAGGTCGTAGCGTCCGGGGCCGCGACCGCCACCGCCGGCAGCGACCACACGGTGAAGGTCGATGTCCGGGGTCTCGCGCCCGCGCGGAACTACTGGTACCGGTTCACGGCCCTCGGCGAAGTATCGCCCGTGGGCCGCACCCGCACCGCGCCGGCCGCCGCGGCCACTCCCGCACAACTGCGCTTCGGTGTGGTGTCGTGCTCGAACTGGGAGGCCGGGTATTTCGCCGCCTACCGGCATCTGGCCGGGCGCGACGATCTGGATGCCGTCGTCCATCTCGGCGATTACCTCTACGAGTACGCGACGGGGTCGTACGGTGGCCGGTCGGGATCCATCCGGCGGCACGACCCGGTGCACGAGATCGTCTCGCTCGCCGACTACCGGGTCCGGCACGGACAGTACAAAACCGATCCCGATCTCATGGCGCTGCACGCCCGGCTGCCGTTCATTTGCACGTGGGACGACCACGAGTCGGCCGATAATTCCTGGTCGGGCGGTGCCGGGAATCACGACCCGGCCATCGAGGGCGCCTGGCCGGCGCGCCGGGCCGCTTCCGTGCGCGCCTACCTGGAATGGATGCCGGTAAGGGCCGAGGGCACGGCCGCGGCGCCCCGGATCTACCGGCGGTTGCGGTTCGGCACACTCGCCGAGCTGTCCATGCTGGATCTGCGCAGTTATCGCGATGCCGCACCGCATCTCGGCTCCCCGGACAGCGACGATCCGGCCCGCACCATCACCGGGTCGGCGCAGATGGATTGGCTCACAGCCGGGCTGGTATCGGGTTCGGCGCGCTGGCAGCTCGTGGGCAACTCGGTGATGATCTCACCGCTGGCCTTCCCGCCCATGGACCCGGCGACGACGGCCGCGGTGACCGAGGTCCTCGGGATCCCGCGGGAGGGCCTGGCACCCAACACCGATCAGTGGGACGGGTACACGGCCGACCGGCGGCGCCTGCTGACGGCCCTCACCGACCGCAATGCGACGAATATCGTCTATCTCACCGGTGATATCCACAGTTCTTGGGCGTCGGACGTGCCACTCGACGCGGCGGCCTATCCGAACGGGCCCACCGTGGGGGCGGAGTTCGTGGTCCCGTCGGTGACTTCCCTCGGGATCGGTGATCTGCTGCCAGGTCCGCCGCGGTCGGGGTCGGTGGCGCTGGAGAATTCGATCCGGACCCTCAACCGGCATATCCGCTATACCGAACTGGATTCGCACGGTTACGGCGTGGTCGATATCGCCGCCGAGCAGGTGCGCATGGAGTGGTTCTATACGGCGGACGTCACCGACCCGGCCACCGGGGTCGCACTCGGGGCGGCCTGGGTCCTACCCCGTGGTGGCCGGCTCCGGCCCGGAACCTGAGGCCGCTACCCGAGACACTCCACATCAGCGTCGCGCACCCCGCCGAGCCGCTTGCCCGGTACCTCTCTGGGGGTTTGAACACGTATGTTGAGCGTGGCAACGATTTCTTGCAGCGCAGGTCCTCTGGCGGGGCTGTAGCAGGTCGCCACAGTCGTGATGCATATCAGTCGAGAGCGCTGTCCAGGGCGTCGGCGAGGTCTTGGTAGCTGTCGGCGGTGATCATGTTGTCGTTGACGAAGAAGGTCGGGGTGCCCTGAACGCCGAGTGCGAGGCCGTCGTTGAAGTCGGCATGCACGCGGTCGCGGGTCACGGTGCTGGTGTAGGCCGCGTCGAAGAGCGCCAGATCGAGACCGAGGTCGGCGGCGAAGTCGCGGAAGAGGTCGTCGAGGGGCACGCGTTGTTCGCCCCATCCGGCCTGGGTTTCGTACATGCGCTGATACATCTGCTCGAAGCGGCCTTGCTGGGCGGCGGCTTCCACCGCGCGGGCGGCGCGTTCGGCGTTGAAGTGCGAGGGGATGGGGAAGTAACGCACCACGAAGGTGACCCGGTCGCGGTATTCCTGGCGTAGCTTCTCGACGAGAGGGTAGGCGGCGCGACAGGCTTCGCATTCGAAGTCGAGGAACTCGACGAAGGTGACCCGCCCGTCGGGTGCGGTGGAAAGCCGGTGGCTGTTGGGGCGCACCACCGAGACCGGTACGGCGCCGGCTTCGCCTCTGCTGTCATCGTCGTTGCTGCGGGCCGCGGTGATCACCGCGGCGGTCACCAGCACAGCGAGTACAGCAGCCAGCGTCGTCAGGATCCGCAGTCTGCGCGAGGTGCGCGCCGGTCCGGTCATCGGGCCAGGGCCTCGGAAGAAAAGGACAAATCGGGTAGCACGCCGCACACGCTACCGACCCCGGCCTGATTATCCAATTTCAGATGTATTCATGTTCCGATGTACATGACAGGGATGGGCTTGCGCAAGCAAGGCGGGTGGATTCCGAGGCTTCCCTGGAGGTGAGACCCAGGGCCAGGATGTATCGGCGAGCACGGCCGACGCGCTGCCGACGCCCGGAAATCAATAATCCAATATTCCCTGAATCCAGCTTCCGGTGTACTGTCTGCGTATGGAGACATTGCCGGTATTGCACACCGACGCCCTGGCCCGGTTCGGGCACGCGCTGTCGGATCCGACTCGCACCCAGATTCTGTTGAGCCTGCGTACCGGGCCCGCCTACCCGTCGGAGATGGCGGACCGAATCGGGGTGACGCGTCAGATTCTGTCCAATCACCTGGCCTGTCTGCGCGGTTGCGGGCTGGTGGTGGCGGTACCGGAGGGGCGGCGCAGCCGCTACGAGCTCGCCGATTCCCGGATCGCGGCCGCGTTGGACGATCTGCTGGGGCTGGTGCTGGCCGTGGATCCGGCGTGCTGCCCCGACGCAGCGACCCAGGACTGCTGCTGAGGGCACCCGCCGACGCTTAGGACCAGAGCGGGAGAAACGATGAGCGACGCGTGCTGCGGCACCGGCGAACCGCGCGACGACCATGACAGCGCCGCCGAACAGCCACACCGGTTGTGGCAGGTGCGGGAACTGCAACTGGCCGCTGCGGCGGGTATCGCGCTGGTGGCCGGGTTCGTAGCCGGCCGGCCGGGGTTCGAGACGGCCGCGACCGTGCTGCACCTGGGCGCCGCGGCGGCCGGTGGCGTGACGTTCGTGCCGGGAGCAGTGAAAGCGCTGTGGCGGCGGCGAATCGGTGTGGGCGCGCTGATGACGATCGCGCTGTTCGGGGCGCTGGTGTTGGGCCAGTTCACCGAGGCGGCGATGCTGGCGTTCCTGTTCTCCATCAGCGAGGCGCTCGAAGACTATTCACTCGCCCGCACCCGCCAGGGTCTGCGGGCGCTGCTTGCATTGGTTCCGGGGCGGGTCCGGGTGCTGCGCGCCGAGGGCGAGGCGATCATCGGTCCAGCCGAACTGCGGGTCGGCGACCGGATGCTGGTACGCGCCGGCGACCGCATCGCCAGCGACGGCATCGTGGCCGAAGGCCGCTCCAGCCTCGACACTGCCGCGGTGACCGGGGAGTCGGTGCCCGTGGAGGTCGGGCCCGGGGATGTGGTGTTCGCCGGATCGATCAACGCCCACGGTGCACTGGTGATCGAAGCGACCGCGACTGTCGCGGACAACTCGCTGGCCAAGGTCGTGCGGGTGGTCGAGGACGCCCAGCAACGCAAGGGCGCCCGGCAGCGGCTGGCCGACCGGCTCGCCCGGCCCTTGGTGCCCGCGGTCATGGTGCTCGCCGCCACTATCGCCGGGTTCGGCGCGCTGTTCGGTGACCCGGGAGTGTGGATCGAGCGGGCGCTGGTGGTGCTGGTCGCCGCCGCCCCGTGCGCGCTCGCCATCTCGGTCCCCGTCACCGTGATCGCCGCTGTCGGCGCCGCCACCCGGCTGGGAGTGCTGATCAAGGGCGGTGCCGCCTTGGAGACACTCGGCGCGGTGCGCACGGTCGCCCTGGACAAGACCGGCACCCTGACCCGCAATCAGCCCGCTGTCGTGGAGATCGTGCCCGCCGGCGGGCACACCCGCGAGCAGATTCACGCCGTCGCCGCTGCCCTCGAGTCCCGCAGTGAACATCCCCTCGCCGCCGCGATCCTGGCCGCCGCGCCTGTTGCGGTCGTAACCGCGGCCGACGTCACTACCGTTCCCGGTGCGGGCATCGAAGGCAGCGTCGACGGGCGACCGGCCCGGCTCGGCAAACCCGGCTGGGTCACGCCCGGCGTACTGGCCGGCGAGGTCGACCGACTCCAGGACACCGGGGTCACCGTCGCCGTCGTCGAGCACGACCACGCGGTGATCGGGGTGATCGGTGTCCGCGACGAGCTGCGGCCCGAGGCCGCCGATACCGTCGCCGCGCTGCGGGCCGCGGGTGTGCGGGTGGCGATGCTGACCGGCGACAACACTCGCACCGCCATCGCGCTGGCCGCCCGAGCCGGCATCGACGACGTGCACGCCGAACTGCTGCCCACCGACAAGGCCGACCACATCACCCGGCTGCGCCGCGAGCGTTCCGGCGCGGTAGCGATGGTCGGCGACGGCGTCAACGACGCCCCCGCCTTGGCCACCGCCGATATCGGAATCGCGATGGGCGCCATGGGGACCGGCGTTGCGATCGAGACTGCCGACATCGCCCTCATGGGCCACGACCTGCGGCACCTGCCCCAAGCCGTGGCGCACGCCCGCCGCGCCCGCACCATCATGCTGCAGAACATGGGCCTGTCCGCCGCCATCGTCGTCTCGCTGGTGCCGCTGGCGGCCACCGGAATCCTCGGACTGGCCACCGTCGTATTCATCCACGAACTCGCCGAAGTGTTCGTCATCGCCAACGGTGTACGCGCCGCCCGCCTGCGGCCACTGCACGACACCCCCGCACCCGAACCCCTCGACACCGCCCCGGCCGTGCAGCCCGAACCAGCGCCGGCTCTCGCCTGCGCCTGCTGCCCGCCCTCGAACAATGCCGGCCCCGTACCCGTCACCCAGGCACGGACCAACCTGCTCACTCTCGCCCCCTCACCGATCACGCTCACACCCACCCCGGCCGGCGGCCGCGACTGCGACTGCTGCGACTGACCGATCGCCGAACACGCCGAAAGGACCTGCAATGGCCTGGATACCGGCTGCGGCACGCACCGCCTACGACAACGAAATGCGTGCGGCGAAAACCACCTCCGATCCCGAACAGCGCTGGGCACACCTCGAACGCGCCCACATCCTGTCCCAGCCCGACCCCTGGCTGCACACCCGCAACCACATCGCCATGTTCACCCTCGCCGTCCGTCAACGCGACCGCCGCGAAGCCCTCGGCCAGGTCGTCCGCATCATGGTCGCCGCCCCCGGCACCCTGGCCGGGCTCTCTCCCGCAGGCAATACCGGCCGCGCCCACGTCAGCCTGCGCCAAACCATGTCCACCCCACCCGATCTCGCGGCGCTGCTGCACCCGCATGCCGCATAACACCCAGCCGCCCGCACCTGCCATGGGTAGCAGCCTGTTACCCGTGACGGCAGGTAACCCGACCTGAAGGGATTTCTGATGGCCGTCGCCGCCCTTGTGATCTTCGTATTGTTCGTGCTGGTGGCCGGTGGTGCGCGAGCGGTAATCCAATATCGCCGCACCGGCGATACCGGCATTCGCCAATTCCGTACACCCATCGGGTCACACCAGTGGTGGGCACACTGGGGGTTCGTCGCCGGTGGTCTGATCACCGGGCTCGCCGCGCCGCTGGCAGACCTGGCCGGGCTGGTGCCGATACCGTTCGCCGATCACGGTGTCGTTGCGGTTGCGGGCGTGATCGTCGCCTCGACAGGCGTCGTAGCCACTTTCGCTGCCCAACTGGCGATGGGGGCCTCCTGGCGAATCGCCGTCGACGACACCGAGCGCACCCAACTGGTCACCACCGGCGTGTTCGCGCTCGTGCGCAACCCGATCTTCACCGCCACACTCACTGCCTTCGCCGGGCTGGCAGCGATGGTGCCCAACCTGATCGCGCTCACTGGGTACACCCTGCTCGTGCTCGGTATCCAACTGCAGGTACGCACGGTCGAGGAACCCTATCTACGGCGCATCCACGGACCCGCCTACACCACCTACACCACCCGCACGGGACGGTTCGTCCCCGGCATCGGCCGACACCCGAACCCCACCCCACTCGTTCGCCGGAACAGCGGCGAGCCTTCACCCCGAGGTAACCGATGACCGATGCGTGGGCATGAGCAGGCCGGTGTGGCAGTACAGGAAACTGCGGTCGACCGCGGCGACGCATGCGATCACGGAGACCGCCGCCGGCGCGGCGGTCAGATCGCCGACCGCCTCTCGCCGCGGGCGACACGCGTCTCGACCCACCGAACTTGATAGGCAAGCAATTACTTGCCTATAGTCGGTTTGTGCACGCCGATCACGGACCGATCTTCAAAGCACTCGCCGATCCGACCAGGCGGGCAATTCTCGACGAACTGGCCGACCACGACGGTCAGACCTTGTTCGAACTATGCGGACGACTCACCATGAAACACGGTTTGTCGTCTACCCGTCAGGCGATCTCCCAGCATCTGGACGTGCTCGCCGCCGCGGGGCTGGTCCGCACGCATCGCGACGGGCGGCACAAATTCCATCATCTCGAGCGCAGCCCACTGCGCCACCTCACCGACCGCTGGCTGGAGGAATAATGTTACGAATCAACGTCACGAGCGTCTACGTCGACGACCAGAGCAAGGCCCTGCGCTTCTACACCGATGTGCTCGGGTTCCAGAAGAAAACCGATATCCCGGTCGGTGACGCCTCCTGGCTCACCGTGGTCTCGCCACTGGAGCCGGACGGTGTCGAGCTCCTCCTGGAACCGACGGGCCATCCCGCGGCCGCGGTCTACAAGCAGGCCCTTGTGGAAGACGGGATACCGTTCACCTCGTTCGCCGTTGGCGACCTGCACGCCGAGTACGAGCGGCTACGCGGCCTCGGCGTGGAGTTCACCCAGGAACCTGTCGATTACGGCACGGTGATCACCGCCGTATTCGACGACACCTGCGGCAATCTCATTCAGATCGCCCAGGAAAAGTCCGCCTGAATCCGGTCGCCCGGTACAGGTCTGTGGTCACCGCCTCCCGCGCGGCACCGGTGCGGCCGCATCCGCCGGACGGGCCATCCGAAAGCGGCGCGGGCCGGTCACGCGGCGCGTGCGCCCGCGAGTCCCCATTCCCGGGCGAGCAGACGGTGCGAGGTCAACCTGTCCTCGTGCCGGTGAGTGACACTCGTGACCACCAGCTCGTCGGCACCGGTCAGCTGCTGCAATGCCGACAACCTCGCGACGACGGCCGCCGGTGTCCCGACGAACTGGGTGTTCACCCGATCGTCGACCAACTGCCGCTGATAATCGGTCAACGGCAGCGCAGTATCAGGGTCCGGGTATTCGGTCGCCCCCGCACCGCTGCGGATACTGGCCACCCAGTGCCCGTAGGTGGACGCGAGGTGCCGGGCCCGCCCCTCGTTCTCGGCGACGACCACATCGGCCGATACCACCAGGTAGGGCTCCGGGTACTGCTCCGACGGCCGGAACGCCGCGCGGTAGCCTGCCACGGTTTCCAGAATGGTCCCCGGCGATACGTGGTAATTGGCGACGAACGGCAGTCCGAGGCGGCCCGCCAGCTGCGCACTCTCCCCACCGCTGCTGCCGAACAGCCACACCTGCACATCGGCCCCCTCGCCCGGCACGGCACGCAGGTGGATTCCGTCGGCGGTCGTGTACTTCCCGGCCAGCAGTCCGCAGATCTCGGCAACCTGCTCGGCGTAGTCCAATGGTTCGGCGCCCGGCAGCCGGAGGGCTTCGAACGCGGCCGCGAGCCGGGTCGTATCCCGAATCTGCGCGGGCGAAAAGGGGGGTGGGACGACCACGCCGTCCCGCACCACGGTGGGCCGCGGCGGGAACGGTGGCGGCGGGGTCCCCGGGGCGCGCAATTGCGGCAGGCGATGCGCTGAACGCCCCAGCCCGAGGTCCAATCGGCCCGGGTACAGCGCGTCGACAGTGCCGAAGGCCTCCACCACCGACGCCGAGGTCCGGTAGCCCGCCTGGACGGCGGCGGAACCGACCCGGATGGTCTCGGTGGCAGCGGCGATGAGCGCGATCAGTTCGGTGGGTGCCGAGGACGCCACCGCCACGAAATGGTGTTCGGCGACCCAGTACCGCCGGTATCCCCAGGCTTCGGCGTGACGGGCGAGGTCGATGGTGTTGCGGATCGCCTGCCGCGCATCCGACCCTGCGCTGATCGGCGAAAGATCCAGGACCGACAGAGGGGTGATCATGAGGCACGCACCTGTTCCCCGGCGCGGCCCGGAGGACGCAGACCGAGATGTTCGCGCAGTGTCGTGCCCCGGTATTCGGTGCGGAAGCTACCGCGGTCCTGCAGCTCCGGCACCACCCTGTCGACGAATTCGTCGAGTCCGGCGGGAGTGAGGTGGGGTACGAGGATGAATCCGTCGGCTGCGTCGGCCTGTACGTAGCGATCGATCTCGGCCGCGATGGCGGCAGGTGTGCCCACGAACTGCTGGCGAGCGGTGACCTCGATGACGAGTTCGCGGATGCTCAGTTTCTCCGCCTCGGCCCGCTCCCGCCACTGGCGCACCAGGGCCTCGGGATCCCTGGTGTGCCGGACCCGGCCGCGGGTGATGGTCACATCGTCGAGCGGTGCCAGATCCGGAAGGGGACCGTCGGGGTCGTACGCGGACAGGTCGCGGCCCCATACCTGCTCGAGGAAGGAGATCGCGGTCTGCGAACTCACCTGCTTCAGCCGGATATGCCGGGCCCGTTCCTCGGCATCGGCGGCGCTGTCGCCGATGACGAAGGTGGCGGCGGGCAGGATCAGCAGATCGCCGGGGTCGCGGCCGTACTTGGCGAGCCGTTTCTTCATATCGGTGTAGAACTGTTGTCCCGCTTCGAGTTCCCCGTGCCGGCTGAAGATCGCGTCCGCGGTGGCGGCGCCGAATTCCCGGCCCTCGTCGGAATCACCGGCCTGTAGCTGTACGGGATATCCCTGCGGGCCGCGCGGCAGGACGAAGGTGCCGGCTATATCGAGTTGTTCGCTGCGATACCGGAACTCGGGCAGCGTCCGGGTGAAGATACCGCGATCGCGGTCGACGACCAGTGCGTCGGCGGGCCAGCTGTCCCACAGCGCGCGGGTGGCGGCGACGACCTCGGCGGCCCGCTCATAGCGCCGGGAATGGTCGAGGTAGCCGCCGCGGCGGAAGTTCTCCCCGGTGAACGCGTCGGACGAAGTCACGGCATTCCAGGCGGCCCGGCCGCCCGAGAGGTGATCCAGTGTGGCGAACTGTTTCGCCAATTCGAACGGTTCGTTGAAGGTGGTGTTGATGGTGCCGGCCAGGCCCAGACGCGTGGTGACAGCGGCGAGCGCGTTGAGCACCGTGAAGGTGTCGGGCCGGCCGACCACGTCCAGGTCGTGGATGCGGCCGCGGTGTTCACGCAGCCGCAGGCCCTCGGCGAGAAAGAAGAAATCGAACAATCCGCGCTCGGCCGTGCGGGCCAGGTGGACGAATGAACCGAAATCGATCTGACTGCCGGACCCGGGATCGTTCCACACCGTGGTGTTGTTGACGCCGGGGAAATGGGCGGCGAGGTGGATCTGTTTGCCGGGTTTACGTATCGGCACGATCATGCCCTTTCGGTCGCATAGCGGTTCAGTGGCCGCGGCAGCCCCAGGCGGCCGCGCAAGGACAGCAGCGCAGCGGGTATGCGGTCCAGGAACGCGGCCTGCGCCAGTGGCTTCAGGACCAATCCGTCGGCGGCGCACTCGTATTCGGCCTGTGCAACGAGATCGCGCAGGTCGTCCGGGGTACCGATACGGCGCAGGGTGGCCGGTTCCGGTCCGGTGGCCCAGGCGTCCAGCTCCCCTACCTCCGCTGCTGCGGCGGCGGATTCCCCGAGATGAACCTCGATATCGAGCAGTACCCGGATGAGGTCCGGATCCCGGCCCTCGGCGGCGGTCGCCGCCCGGAGCACCGATCTGGTCTCGGCCGCCGTGATGAGATCCGGGGCGGTGATACGGAGGAGATCGGCGCGCTGCACGGCGACGCGGGTGGCGTACGGGCCGTCCGCCCGGACCGCGATCAACGGCTGCCCCTGCGGCGGCCGCGGGGTGATCGAGGGTCCTTTCACCGAGAAATGTTCGCCGGTGAAATCGATGTAGTGCAGTTTGTCGCGGTCGATGAACCGTCCCGTCGGCGTATCCCGGATCTCCGCGTCGTCCTCCCAGCTGTCCCACAGCCGGGTCACCACCTCGATCGCCTCGTCCGCCTCCTGCCACAGCGAAGAGCCGGGCTGTTCCGGTTTGCGCCCGAACAGCCGGGCCTGCTCCGCACCGGACGAGACCGTCACCTCCCAGCCCGCTCGGCCGGCCGACGCGTAGTCCAGGCTCGCCACTGCCTTCGACAGATGGAACGGTTCGGTATGGGTGACCGGGCCCTGCGGGATCAGGCCGATCCGGGTGGTCACCGGCGCGACCCGCGCGGCGATACCGACCGCGTCGAGCCGGCCGCGCACACCCCCGGATTGCAGTGCGAACGAATCCGGCAGGAACACCAAATCCATTCCGGCCCGTTCGGCGGTGGTGACCGCGTCGACCCAGAATCCGGGCGTGAACAGGTCCTGCGCCCGCGAATCCGGGCGTCGCCACGACGCGGGATGCGCGCCGGTACCGTCCAGTTCGACAGCCAGCAGCAGCGGGGAAACGTGCGGCATCACGCGGTCCTCTCCGTCAGCCCGTAGCGCCGCGCGGCGCCGGGAATCGCGAGCAGCAGCTCACGGGTGTATTCGTGTGCCGGGGCTTCGAAAACCTCGGTGGTCGGGCCGGTCTCCACGATCTGCCCGGCGCGCATCACCGCGACACGATCGCTGATATCGCGGACCACCGCCAGATCGTGGGAGATGAACAGATAGCTCAACGCCAGCTCCGACTGCAGCTCGCCGAGCAGCTCCAGAATCTGCTCCTGCACCGAAACATCCAGGGCGGATACGGGTTCGTCGAGCACCACCAGGTCCGGGCGTAAGGCCAGTGCGCGGGCAATGGCCACGCGCTGCCGCTGGCCGCCCGACAATTCGGCCGGCCGCCGCCGCGCGAAGACGCCCGGGAGCGCCACCTGGTCGAGTAGTCGGCGACCCGGTCCCGGTGCGTGGCCCGCGTACCGCCCCTGTAGGCCTGCAACGGCTCGGCAATGATCCGCTCTACGGTGAGTTTCGGATTCAGGGACGCATAGGGGTTCTGGTACACGATCTGGACGCGCCGCCGCCATTCCCGTAACCGCGTGCCGCGGAGGGTGCCGATATCGATACCGCCGAACTCGACGGTGCCGCGATCGGGTGTCTCCAGCCGGGCGATGATCCGGGCGGTGGTGGATTTCCCTGATCCGGATTCGCCCACCACCGCCAATGTTTCACCACGGTCGATTGTCAGCGAGACATCGTCGACCGCGGTGATCGTATGTCCGCGCGCGACGCGGAAGGTCTTGTGCAGATCTCGGGCCGACAGCAGCGGCGTGGACGCGCGTCCACGAATGGGCCTCCGGGGACGGTGGGCACCCGACGCGGCAGCCAGCAGACGGCGGGTGTAGTCGTCGCGGGGTTCGGCAAGCACTTCCGCGGCTGCGCCGGCTTCCACGATCCGGCCGTGGCGTAACACCACGATCCGGTCGGCGCGGTCGGCGGCGACACCGAGATCATGGGTGATCAGCAGTACCGCCGTACCGTATTGGCTGGTCCGGCCGGATAAATGGTCCAGGATCCGCCGCTGCACGGTGACATCCAGTGCACTGGTCGGTTCGTCGGCGATCACCAGTCGTGGCCGGCAGGCCAGCGCGATCCCGATCAGCACGCGCTGACACT
Source organism: Nocardia sp. NPDC058499 (assembly GCF_042719915.1). NCBI lineage: Bacteria > Bacillati > Actinomycetota > Actinomycetes > Mycobacteriales > Nocardiaceae > Nocardia > Nocardia sp. NPDC058499. Next base: position 180,604 of record NZ_JBHXMZ010000001.1, read on the forward strand.
GGCCGCCCGATAGAGCCTGCGGGAATTGCCGGGCGCGTAGTCCGGGCCGGTCGATACCTGCTTCGGCCAGTATCCGCACCGCCTCGGCCCAGGCGGTGCGGCGATCCGCGCGGCCGTGGATTCGCAAGGTTTCGGCGATCTGGTCGCCGATCCGCAGCACCGGGTTCAGGGATACGGCCGGGTCTTGTGGAATCAGCCCGATTTCGGCTCCGCGCAGGTGCCGCCACGCCCGCGGTGGCAGCCGGTCGATCCGCCGGCCGCCGAACGTGACAGTGCCGGCACTGATCACTCCCCCACCGCTCAGTAGTCCGATCACCGCATGCGCCAGGCTGGATTTCCCGGATCCGGACTCGCCGACGAGCGCAACCGTTTCCCCGGTGTGGATCCGGAGCGACACATCGTCGACCGCGGTGATGGATTCACCACCGGTGCGGTATTCGATACGCAGGCGGTCCACTTGCAGAACCGGGGCCCCGGTGGTGCCGGTTTCGGCGGCTGCAGTCGGACTCCTCACAGCGACCATCCGGAAAAGTACATCTGTGGCATCCGTTCGGCCAAGCGAGCAATGAAGGACCCGCCTTCGCGTAGGAAACTGCGCAGCCGTAGCAGCGCCCCGATCACCGGATCGGGCGCCGGCCCCGATACCGCACCAGCGGGCCCGGGCGAATTCGCCACCAGCCGTTCCGGGGGTTCGCCACGAGAGTGCGCCGCCTCGGTCGTGATGGGAACGAGGTGTGGTCGGGACGAGAACGCAGCAGCCTCGGTCCGGCTGGAGATGCGCTGCGCCGCGGCGGGGTCGTATTCGTTCATCGCAGTCCTTCTCGGGCGAGTGCCCGGCCGAGGCGCTGAGTCGCGAGCACCAGCGCGACGATGACGAGACCGGGCAGAGTGGTGAGCCACCAGGCGGTGGCCAGATAGTTACGTCCCTCCGAGATCAGCGAGCCCCATTCCGGAGTGGGCGGTGCGGCACCGTACCCGAGGAAGCTCAGTGCGGAGACAGCGAGCACGGCGAGACCGAATTCCACGGCGGTCAAGGCCGCCACCGGCGCGTAGGCATTGCGCAGGACGTGCCGCACCAGAACCACGTACCACCGGACGCCTGACGCGTAGGCGGCCTCCACATAGGGAGCGCCGCGTACACGGAGCACTTCCGCGCGCATCACCCGGGCAAACCGCGCAATGAGCGCCACCCCCACCGCAAGCGCCACATTGCCCGTGCCGAATCCGAGCACCGTGACGAGCGCCAGCGACAGCAAAAGCTCCGGAATCGACAGCAGCACATCCACCCCGCGCATCACCACGGTATCGACGGATCCGCCCAGCGCACCGGACAACAGCCCGAGCAGCGACCCGGCCACCAGCCCGATCGCGACCGCGAGCACCGTCGCGGTCAGCGACAGGCCGGCCCCGTGCACAACCCGTGTGTAGAGGTCGCGCCCCAGATTGTCGGTGCCGAACCAATGCTCGGCACCGGGTCCCTGGAACTTCTCGCTCGGAACGCCGCTGCGCGGGTCACCCCCGGCGCACACCCCGGGAGCCGCTGCCCAGCCGAGCACCAGCACCACGATTCCCGCCGACACCGCCACGCCCGGCGCCGGCCGTGGGCGCATCGCACGGACTCGCGCCGCCAACGACCCCGTAGGCCGGTGTGGTGGCGGCGCCGGGGTGCGTCCCACCTCCGCGGTCGCCTGGTGCCGAGCGCCGCTTTCTGATCGTGGCACCGTGTCGGGATGACCCTGCGGTACGCCGCTGTTCCGGAAATCAAGCATCGAGCCGCTCCTTCGCCCGGAGACCTTCCACCACCCGCGCGTCCACCAGCGGGTACACCAGATCCACCAGCAGATTCACCAGTACGTACGCCGCCGCCCCGAACAACACGATCCCCTGGACCACCGGTATGTCCTGGTTCAGCACCGAGGTCTGGGTGAGGCGGCCGATACCTGCGCGTGCGAATACCGTTTCCACGATCACCGATCCGGCGAGTACCGTGCCCACCCAGATACCCGCGACGGCAAGCGCCGGACCGATCGCCGCGCGCAGAACATGCCGCCACTGCACCCACGCCCGGGACGCGCCTTTGGCGAAGGCGATGCCCACGAACGGCTGCTGCCACGTGGTGAGCAGGTTGCTGTAGAGCACCTGTGCGATTACCGCACCCACCGGTATGGCCAGGGTGACCGCGGGCAGCACGGTGCCCGCGAACCCGGTGCCGCCGAACGCCGGGACCAGCCGCCACTGGAACGAGAACACGTGCAGCAGAAGTAACCCCACCCAGAAAGTCGGCATCGCGGCACCCACCGGGGGCAGGGCAGTCAGCAGGTCTCGCAGCCACCGGCGTTCTGTATACGCGGCCGCGGAAGCCAGCGTGGCACCGAATACCAAGGCACCTGCCAGCGCCGAACCGGCCAGCGCCAGGGTCGACGGCAGCGCTTCGCCGATGGCGGCCGTCACGCTTTGCCCGGTAGTCAGCGAGTATCCGAGGTCCCCCTGTACGGCGTGGGTCAGGGCGGTCCAGTACTGTTCCCACACCGGCCGATCCAGACCGTATCGGGCCTGTAACTCGGCGACAGCGGCGGCGTCGACCGGCGTCCCAGGGGTCGCGTCCACCGCGAGTTGGACAGGATCGGCGGGCAACAGGTACAGCACCGCGAACGTCAGCGTGAACGCCGCCCACAGCACCCCCGCCGCCTGCAGCACGCGGATTGCCACATAGCGTGCCATCACCGTCACCGCCCGCTCAGCCAGGTGTCGTAGAACTGCAATCGTGCCGAGGCCTCGAATTTCAGCTCCTGCACTGTCGCCGCGACACCGATGGCCTGCGACAGCTCGATGGTCGGCAGCCACAACCCCTCCGCGAGGAGCAGACGCTGCGCCTCGCCGATCAGGCGGGCGCGTTCGGCGGTATCGACCGTTCGCAGCTGTCCCGACAGCGCGGCGTCGAGCGCGGGTATCTCGCCCCGGTCGTTGAGATTGCGGCCGTCCAGGCCGAAGTTCGTGCGCAGGATATCGCCGTCGGCTCGGGTGGTGTTGTAGTAGATCGTGTCGAAATCCAAGCTGTTCTGCCGCACCGTGTAGTCGGCATTCGAGACCGCTTCGAGCCGCAGATCGACGCCCGCCGCGCGTAGTTGCTGCTGCAGCAGCTCCAGAATCGCCTGGTTCCCGGCGAATACCTGGCTGAACAGCACGCCGAACGACAGCCGCTGCCCGGCCTTCGCGCGAATCCCGTCGGCGCCCGCGATCCAGCCGGCGTCGTCGAGAATGCGCTGCGCGGCGGGAAGATCGAATTGGATCTCCGCGGCGAGGTTCACATATCCGGGCGTTGTATGGGCGAGCGGGCCGCTGGCGGGCCGGAACTGCGGGCCCAGCACGGTATCGACAAGTTCTTGCCGGTTGATCGCCCGTAGCAGCGCGGTACGCACCGCCCGGTCGCGCAACGGCCCCCGGGTCACATTCGGCTGCAGACCGAAGGTGAGCCCCGGATTCGACGCGGTCGCCACCCGTCCTCCCGCGGCTTCGATCTGCGATACGTCCTGAGGCAGGGCATCGCTGATGGCGTCGAGCTGGCCCGAGATCAGGCTGCCGGTACGCACCCCGGACTCCGGCACGACGGTGAATTCGATCCCATCCGGGTACGCCTCACCTCGGTGGGCGAATACCGCTGAGCCCCAGTCGTACCCAGCCCGCTTCGCCAGTGTCACCCGATCGCCCTGGCGATACTCTGCGTACGTGAACGGGCCGCTGCCGATCGTATCGCCCAGGCACCGCTGCTCGGCCGGCTTCGCGGTGGTCGCGGCGGCGAGTATCGCGAGTTGCGGGGTGGATGTCGCCTGCAGGAACTGCGCATTGGGCGCACTGAACCGCACTCGTGCGGTGAGCGGGTCCACCACTTCGGTGCCCGTATAGCCGGCGAGATAGGTGGCCGCCAGCGGCGCTTTGGCGCCGCCCAGGGTGTGCACGATCGAATCCAGAGTCGCGCGAACCGATTCCGCGGTCAGCGGCGTTCCGTCACTGAACGTCACGCCCTCTCGCAGGTGGAAGGTGAAGGTGGTGGCGTCCGGGCTCGTCTGCCAGCGGTGCGCCAGCCACGGAGTGATCTCGCCGGTGGCCGGATCCTGATCGGTCAGTGAATCGGCAATCTGCCGGGTCACGTAGAGCGTCTGGTTCGTACTGCTCTGCGCCGGGTCCGAGCAGGTCGGTGCCTGGGACAGGCCGTAACGTAGCGTGCCGCCGGGTCGAGGTGGCCCCGCGGCCTCGCCCTCCCGGCCGGGGCCAGCGCAGGCTCCGAGGGCCAGTGTCGCGGCCAGCATCCCCACAACGGCAACGGTTCGTTTCATCGCGCACTCCGCATCGCGCCGGTCCGCATACTCGGACCGGCCTCCTCACGCCGGGTCTCCGCAACGGCAGATCCCTGACGAAGGACAACGGTAGGCAGACAGCGGCGGTGAGTCGCCGGTCTCACTCAGCCTGAATCCAACGTCCGGACGGTCGGCATTTCACCGCTCACCTACCGGTGGGCCGGTCCGCTCCGGACGGTCGAGGGCCGGCATCGTGGCCGGACACGCCGCCAAAGGTGCAGGCGGCCGGCGTATCAATGGCCCGCCGGTGAGCCGGGGCAGCGCGGTGGCGACACAGGGCGGTCAGGCCGTGTATCCCCCGTCGACGTCCAACGTCTGACCGGAGATGAAGTCCGCCCGGTCCGAGGCGAGGAAGGCGACTGCTTCGGCGATATCGTCCGCGTCGCCGAAGCGGCGCAGTGGAATATTGCTCCGGGCTATCTCCAGCGCCGAATCCTCGAGGTCACCGGACCCGATCAAACGTTCGGCCATTCCATCGGTGAGCATGCCGGGGCCCACGCAATTGACCCGCACGCCGTAACGCCCCTCCTCCACGGCCAATCCCCGGGCTACCGCCTCCACAGCACCCTTCGTCCCGGCCGACAGCCCGTCGCGGACCGGGTATCGCCGGGTGGCGGCGGTGGTCACGGCGACGACGGCACCGCGCGATTCCCGTAGTAGCGGCAGAGTGGCGTGCATCAGATTGAAGAATGCCGCGGAATCGCCGAGCAGCTGGTCGCGGTATTGCTGTGGCGAGACCCTACTCAGGTGGACCATCGGAACATGGGGGCCGGCGGCATATACCACCGTGTGCAGGCCACCGAAATGTTCACGGAACTGCGCGACGACGTCGGTTACCGCGTCCGGATCCGCCAGATCCAGCGGCCATGCCCGGCCCGAGCGCCCGAGTCCCACGACATCTTCGGTCAGCGCGTCGGCCTTCGCCCGGTTCACCCGGTAGGTGAACCCGATATCGCTGCCGCGCCGGGCCAGTGACCGCACCACCGCGGCGCCGATTCCACCGGTCCCGCCGGCCACCAGCGCACCCCCGGGGCGCCCGGAGAACTCGTCCATCATCACGCCTCCCGACCAACCAAGCAATTGCTTGCTTTAGCCTAGCAGCAGACCAGCCACTCCTTGATCACCGCCGCCCAACCCGGGCATTCCCGGACCCCGACAACCACGGGCCCGCGCCGGCTGCCACCCTCCCGACCTGTCGCGACAGGTTTGCGTTGACGCCACATGATCGCAGCGACCCACGCACCTACCCCGCTATGGCCTGCTGTTTTCCGACCGGCCGGGTGCTAATGTGAACATATGTTCGAATCCGACGACGGCCTCCCGGGACGCGAGCACACGCACCACTCCCTCGGCCCCGTCCCGCGGCCTCGGATCGCCGCGCGACCGCAGGCGTCGATCCTGCACGCCGATCTGGATTCGTTCTACGCCTCGGTCGAACAGCGGGATCAGCTGCATCTGCGCGGTAAACCCGTACTGGTGGGCGGCGGGGTCGTACTGGCCGCCAGTTACGAGGCCAAGGCACGAGGGGTGCGGACTCCGATGAATATCGGGCGGGCGCTGCAGTTGTGCCCGGAGGCGATCGTGGTTCCGCCACGGATGTCCGAATACGCGCAGGCCAGCAAGGAGGTGTTCGCGATCTTCTTCGATACCACTCCCGTCGTGGAGGGCATCTCCATCGACGAGGCCTTCCTCGATGTCGCGGGGTTGCACCGGGTCGCCGGAGAACCGCGCGCCACCGCGAAGGAGCTGCGTGCGCGGGTGCGGCGCGAAGTCGGCCTGCCGATTTCGGTGGGTATCGCGGGCACCAAATTCCTGGCCAAGGTTGCCAGTGCGGTATCGAAACCGGATGGACTACTGCTGGTCGAGCACGGCGGCGAGCTCGAGTTCCTGCATCCGCTTCCGGTGCAACGACTCTGGGGCGTGGGGCCGGTGACCGCCGAGGCATTGCGCGGGCACGGTATCGAACGGATCGGGCAGCTGGCCGAACTCGGCGAACAGGGGCTGCGGCCGATCGTCGGCCGGGCGGCGGCCCGGCATCTGCACGCCCTGGCCTGGGCGCGCGACCCACGCCGGGTGGAAACGGGGCGGCGGCGCCGGTCGATCGGCGCTCAGCGCGCGCTCGGGCGCCGGGCGCGAACCCCGGACGAAATCGAGGCGTATCTGCACGGCCTCACCGATCGCCTGGGCCGGCGGCTCCGGAACGCGGACCGGGTCTGCCGGACGGTGGTGCTGCGTTTGCGTTTCGACGATTTCACCCGCGCCACGCGTTCGCACACCCTGCCCGATACCACCGATCACACCGAAACGATCCTGCGCACGGCTCTTGGCCTGCTGACTGTCGCCATGCCGCTGATCCACGAACGCGGGCTCACTCTCATCGGGTTGGCGCTGACGAACCTGGACGACGCGGACCCGCGCCAGCTCACGCTGCCGTTCGAGCACGGACCCGGTCCGGAATTGGATACGGCACTCGACGAAGTCCGCACCCGGTTCGGGTCGAGCGCTGTGACCCGCGCCGCGCTCCTCGGCCGGGGCGAAGGACTTTCGGTTCCACTGCTGCCCGACTGATCGAGCCCCCGTCTCCGTGCGCATTACCGGCACCACAAACTGAACAATTGACCAACCACATCTGGACGAACGTTCAACAGTGTGGTTCGCTGCCACTCGACAGGAAAGGAACCGCGATGGCAGCGATACCCGAACCCCGCACCGCCACCGGCCCGTCCGGTGCCCCGCCAGTGGCACTTCCGCGCCGGACCGTGCTGGCGGGTGCCGCGGCGGGAAGCTTCGCCCTCGGCTCGGTCACCACACTCGGCTCTGCCACCCCTGCGACAGCCGCACCCGGATCCGGCGAATACCTGATCGGGATGGGGATTTCCGATATCACCGGGCCGGCGGCCGAATGCGGGATGATGGGGTACTCCCAGCAGGACCAGACCACCGCGGGAATCCATCTGCGGCCCCGCGCCCGCGCGTTCGTCATCGCCGCCGGCTCCGATCGGGTGGTGTTCGCGGTCGCGGAGAACGCGATGATCTTCCAGTCGGTGCACCGGGGCGTGCTCACCGAACTGGCGCGGCGGTTCGGCGATCTCTACACCGAGCGTAACGTGCTGCTCACCTCCACACATTCGCATGCCGTCTGTGGCGGCGCGGCCCACGATTATGCCTACAACCTGTCGATTCTGGGATTCCAGCAGCAGGTCTACGATGCCGAGGTCGGCGGGCTGGTCGAGGCCATCGCCGCGGCGCATGCCGATCTGGCGCCCGGCACCCTGGCGCTGGGTCGCTCCGAACTGCACGACGCGAGCGTGAACCGGTCCCGGGTCGCCTTCGACCGCAACCCCGCCGCGGACAAGGAGCACTTCCCGTCCGCCATCGATCCGGCCGTCACTGCGCTCTCGATCGAGCGGGGCGGCCGACAGGCGGGCGCGATCACCTGGTTCGCCACCCACAACACGTCGATGACGAACAAAAACCGGCTGATCAGCTCGGACAACAAGGGTTACGCGGCCTTCGCCTGCGAACACACCGACCACGGTGTCCGCTACCTCGACGAAGGCCGACCGGATTTCGTCGCCGCCTTCGCGCAGACCAATGCCGGTGACATGTCGCCCAACCTGAACCTGCAGCCGGGTTCCGGGCCCACCGACAACGAATTCGACAACACCCGGATCATCGGCGAACGGCAATACAACGCCTCCCGCGCGGCACTGGCCGCGGCACGCCCTCTCGCGGGTCCGGTGGGGTCGGTGTTCTGCTATATCGATCTCGCCGATATCACCGTGGACGGCCGGTTCACCCCGGACGGCGTGGCCCGCCATACGGCGCCCGCCGCTGCCGGGGTCTCCCTGCTGGCGGGCAGTATCGAGGACGGGCCGGGCCTACCGGGCGCTCCGATTCCCGAGGGTGTCCGCAATCCGTTCATCGACGCACTGGGCGATCCGCACACGCCCGCGCCCGGCTGGCTCGCCGATGCCCAGGCCCCCAAGGCGATCGCGGTGCCGTTCAGCCTGCTACCACCGGCACCGTGGGTGCCGAATATCGTGCCGATCCAGATCGTGCGGATCGGTGGGTTGTACCTGGCGGCGGCCGGTGGCGAGTTCACCATCGTCGCAGGCCTGCGGGTGCGCCGGGCCGTGGCGGCGGCACTCGGGGTGGATATCACCCAGGTCCTGCTGCAGGGCTATGCGAATGCCTACCACGAGTACGTCACGACGCCCGAGGAATACGACGCCCAGCAGTACGAGGGCGCGTCCACGCTGTTCGGTCGGTACACGCTGCCCGCCTACCAGCAGGAATTCACCCGCCTCGCCACGGCGCTGGCCGCGGGCTCGACCGTCACGCGCGGGCCCGCACCGCGCGATATCTCGCATCTGCAGCCGAATTTCGTTCCCGCGCCCGGACCGGATACCGCACCGCCGGGATCCGATTTCGGAGCGGTGCTCATCCAGCCGGCGCCCTCCTACGCCGTAGGCACCCGGGCGACCGTGGAGTTCGTCTCGGCCCACCCCAAGCACAACCCGCGCCGCAACGGCACCTTCCTCGAGGTGCAGCGATCGGGCGACGGCCGCTGGACCCGGGTCGCCCACGAAGGCGAATGGAATGTGCGCTTCCACTGGAGCAAACGCCCACCGGCGACCTCCATCGCGACCTTCACCTGGGACATTCCCGGCGACACCCCGGCCGGGCGGTACCGATTCGTCCACCGAGCCGACCGCCTGTCTCCCGACGGAACCCTGCACCCCATCACCGGCACCAGCAGCGAATTCGATATCCGTTGATCACCCACGACTGCACCGCTCACGAACCGGCCGGCCGCCGGACGGCATTGGCCTGCCCCGCAATCCCGGAGCTCGAAGCCGATGCAACCCAGCGCGGGGGCCGGTCCGATCGAGCACACCGCGGCGATAGACACCCGCACCTACCGGCGCCCGGCTGATCGTGCCCGGGCCCCGCCGACCAGGTCCGCCCGGAAACCTCTTCGCGTCACCCGCCGGTATTCCGCCTCGTCCCGGGCTCCGACTCACCGACCGGGCACACATGTGCGATCAACCCCGGAGAGCAGGCTCACCGACCCGGGCGGGCAGTTGCTGTTCACAGACCGCCTCCACGAATTCACCGGTCTGCGCCTCCGATACACCGTGGGCGATATCCGCCTCGGTGATGATCCCGACCAGCCGTCCGCGCTCGGTGACGGGCAGCCGGCGGATCTGGTACTGCTGCATCAGCGCCAGGATCGCCCCGGATTCGGTATCCGCCTCGACGGTGCGCAGTTCGTCGCCCTGCGCGAACTCTCCGGCGGTCGCTGTCGTGGGATTACGTCCCAAGGCCAGACAGTTCACCACGATATCCCGGTCGGTGACGATGCCGACCGGATGTCCTTCCCCGTCACAGATCGGCAGCGCCCCGATATCGCGCTGTCGCATCTGCTGGGCGGCGGTGTCCATGGTGTCGCGTACACCGATGGTCACCACATCGGTGTGCATGAGCTCGCGTGCTGTGATCATCGTGCTCTCCTTCCACCGGGATGCAAACCTGCCGGGGTCCTCCTCGCTGCGAATGCTCCACCCCATCGTCCGCGCCGGTGTGATCGCTGTCCAGACTCGTCCGGGGTTCGGCCGAACGCGTTCAGCGATCCGGCCCCGAGTTACAGCCATCGCCACCCCAGAAACCTGGTTGCTTACCGGAACGGACCCATGACAGCATGCAAACGCAACAATTGTCGCTATAGCGGTCGCGAACCCTGCCGCGGTATCGCCGAACACCACCCGGACCCGACCGGAAACGAGTTATGCCCACGACCCACCACCCCGCACATATCGCGATGATCGGCATCCCGATCATCAGCCACGTCCTGCCGAGCCTCGAGGTGATCCGCGAACTGGTGCGCCGGGGCCACCGCGTGACCTACGCCAACGATCCGTTCGTGGCCGAGCTGATCACCGCCGCCGGCGCCGACTTCGTCGCGTGCACTTCGGCGCTACCGGTCGCCGACAACAACTGGCCCGACGACCCGATCGCCGTCGCGAGCCTGTTCCTCGACGATGCCGTCGCGGCATTGCCGCAGTTACAGTCCATCTACGACCGCGACCCGGCCGACCTCTACCTGTACGACATCGGCGCCTACGCCGCCCGCGCCCTCGCCGAGAAGCAGCGACGCCCGCTCATGCTGTTGTCCCCGACCTTCGTGGCCTGGGACGGCTACGACGAAGATGTCGCCGCCCACCTGCGACAGCTGCCCGGCGCCGGCGACTACCGGGCACGATTCGCCCGATGGCTCGCCGAATGCGGGGCGACCACCACTGACGTCGACACCTTCTCCGGCCGGCCCGCCCGGACCGTGGCTCTCATTCCGCGTGCGATGCAACCGAATGCCGAACGCGTCGACAGCGAAACGGTGACATATACCGGCCCCTGTCTGCCCCCGGACGAATCCGTTACCTGGACGCGCCCCGCCGCCGCCGAGAACGTTCTGCTGATCTCTCTGGGTTCGGCGTACACCTACCGACCGGAGTTCTATCGGCAGTGCGTGGCCGCGTTCGGCGATCTGCCCGGGTGGCATGTGGTGCTGCAGATCGGGAAGTACACCGAACCACGGGAACTCGGCACCATTCCCGCGAATGTCGAAGTGCACTCGTGGGTTCCGCAGCGGGCGATCCTGGAACAAGCCGACGCCTTCGTCACGCATGCCGGTATGGGTGGCAGCGCGGAGGGACTGGCGGCCGGGGTGCCCATGATCGCCGTGCCACAGGCGGCCGAACAATCGGTCAATGCCGACCGGCTGGTGGAACTGGGCGTGGCCCGGCGGATCGATACCGAGCAGGCCACCGCCCGAACACTGCGCACAGCATTGAATGATCTCGTCACCGACCCGGAGGTGAGTCGCCGGTCTGCTCGGCTACGCGCGCAGGCCCGGGCCGAGGGCGGTACGGGCAGGGCCGCCGACCTGATCGAGAACATGCTCGGGTGATCCGCATCGGCGCGGGCGGGCCCTGTGATCAGGAAGTCCCCACCGGCCAGGGTCTTTCGGCCCCTACGGCACGGGACCATCGCCCGCATCCGCCACCGCGTGCCGAGTTCTAATGTCGGCGACGAGTCTGTATAGACCGGTTGCCCTCGCTGTGCCGGAACCGGGTAGTCGAGGGCAGCCGACCGCCGAACGAAAGGAAAACCCGTGACCGCGCGCACGCGAGCCCCTGTTGTGGTCGGCATCGACGGGTCGTCCGGATCCATGGCCGCACTGTGGTGGGCGGCACGCGCCGCGGCACGTCATCGTGCCCCCTTGCATCTGGTATCGGCGGTCGGCAGCCCCGGCGAGCCCGATCACGACCAGGGCACTGCCGCCCTCGACGACGGGACGCTGCGTGCGGATGCGGCGACGTTACTGTCCACCGCACGCGATCTCGCGCGCGACCGTGCCGGAGCCGAGCTGGATATCGTCTGCACGGTCGCCGACGAGCGGCCGGACACCGTGCTGATCGGCTGTTCCAAGGATGCCCGCATGGTCGTCGCCGGAGTCCGCGGCGTGGGGGCCGTCGGGCGGGGAGTGCTCGGTTCGGTCTGCACCTCCCTGGCCCGCCACGCCCACTGCCCTGTCGCCGTGATCCCGGCGCCCGACAGCGGCGTCGCCGATCTCCCACCCCGGCCCATCGTGGTGGGTGTGGACGGATCCGCCTGTGGCGCGGATGCTGTCCAGATCGCGTTCGAGGAGGCGTCCCGGCGCTCCGTCGGGATCGTCGCGGTCACCACCTGGTCGGAGCTTTCTCCGCACGGATCCCGCGCCGCCGTGCACGCGCGGGCCCGCGCCCTGCAAGCGCAGAGCCTGGCCGAGCAGGCCGAATGGTACCCGGATGTGCCCGTCACCCAGGTCGTCGTGGAGGACCGGCCGGCCCGGCGCATCCTGGCCGAGGCCGACCGCGCCCAACTCGTCGTCGTCGGCAGTCACGGTCGCGGCGGTTTCGCAGGTATGACACTGGGTTCCGTCGGCCAGGCCGTCCTGCACGGCACACAGGTCCCGGTGATCGTCACCCGTCCCCGGGATTGAGCGAAGTTCCCACTGCGGCCCGCGAAACCGCTCCTCCCGTTTAAGCTTGGGCAGGACTCGGGAGAGGGGGCGCGGTGTGATCACGGTGTTCCTGGTCGACGACCACGAAATCGTCCGGCGCGGCGTCGCGGACCTCATCGACGCCGAAGACGATATGGAAGTCATCGGCGAGGCCGGCGATGTGGCGCGGGCCCTGGCACGTATCCCCGCGCTGCGCCCCGATGTCGTGGTGCTCGACGTCCGCCTCCCCGATGGCAACGGTATCGAGCTGTGCCGCGAATTGTGCTCGGCCCGCCCGGATCTGCCGTGCCTGATCCTCACTTCCTTCACCGACGAGCAGGCCATGCTCGACGCCATCCTGGCCGGTGCGCGCGGGTATGTCGTCAAGGACATCACCACCCTCGCCCTCATCAGCGCCATCCGCGATATCGCCGCGGGTCGTTCGCTGCTCGACAACCGCGCCGCGGCCGCGCTCATGCGCAAGCTCCGGTCCGAGACCGAAGCGGATGCGGGCCCGCTGTCCGGGCTGACCGATCGGGAACGGACCCTGCTCGCCTTGCTCGGTGAAGGTTTGACCAATCGCCAGATCGCCGAACGTTTGTCCCTGGCGGAAAAGACCGTCAAGAACTATGTGTCGAGGCTGCTGTCCAAACTCGGGGTCGAGCGGCGCACCCAGGCAGCGATCCTGGCCACGAAATATCAGCATCGGGCCTGAAACGGCGGCTACCCCAACCGGATACCCGCCGAATCCGCACAGTCGATGGCAAAATACGTCAGTGACGGAACACCATCGGGGCGGGGAAATGGGCGTGCGGAGAGCGGTTTCCATCGGATCGGAACGGACACCGGTTTCGGAAACACTGTCCCAGTTCCGGCTTCGTGAACTGCTGCTGGAAATGCAGGATCGGATCGCGCAGATCATCGATGTGCGTGATCGGATGGACCGGTTGATCGAAGCCATGCTCGTGATCACCGCCGAACTGAATCTGGACGAAACCCTGCGCACCATCGTGCACACCGCCATCGAGCTCGTGGACGCCCGGTACGGCGCACTAGGGGTGCGCGATACCGAGCAGAGCGGTCACGAACTGGCCGAATTCATCCACGAGGGGATCGATCTCGAAACCCATACGCGGATCGGTCATCTCCCCCGCGGCCACGGAATGCTCGGTCTGCTGTTCCAGCAACCCGAACCCATCCGGCTCACCGACCTGTCCGATCATCCGTCGTCGGTCGGGTTCCCCGCGCAGCATCCGCCGATGCGCAGCTTCCTCGGTGTTCCCGTCAAGGTACGTGACGAGGTGTTCGGCAACCTGTATCTGACCGAGAAGTCCGGCGGCCACCCGTTCACCGAGGACGATGAGGTCGTCGTTCAGGCGCTGGCCGCAGCGGCCGGTATCGCGATCGAGAACGCCTACCTCTACGAACAGTCCCGGGTCCGCCAGCGGTGGCTGGAAGCCACCAAAGATGTCGCCACCGAACTGCTCGAACGCGGCGAACCCAGCGAAGTTCTCGATCTGGTCGTCGATCGCGCACTGGCGCTTACCGATTCGGCCTATACCTTCATCGCGCTTCCGGAGGAGCCCGATCTACCCGCGCACGAGATCGGTGAACTCGTGGTCGTGGCCGCCGCCGGATCCGACGGCGCCGAACTGACCGGGCAGCGGATCGGGCTGCACGGGTCGCATTCCGGCCGGGCATTCCAGCAGGGCCGGCCGGTCACGGCGGACCGGCCCGATTCACCGCCGCACCCGGATACCGGCGACGACGCGGGCCCGACCCTCGTCCTCCCGCTGCGGGCCGGCGGAACACCGATCGGCGTGCTCACCATGGTCCGGCCGCCCGGCGCGCGCCCACTCAACGATCACGCGAAAACGATGATGCTCGTCATCGCCGACCAAGCGGCCCTCGCGTTGCAGCTCGCGGCGAGCCAACGCCGGATGCGCGAACTCGATGTGGTCGCCGATCGCGACCGGATCGCCCGCGACCTGCACGATCACGTCATCCAGCGTTTGTTCGCGGTGGGCCTGTCCTTACAGGGCACCCTGCAGCGGGCCCGCACACCGGAGGTCCGGGACAGGCTGAGCTCCACCATCGACGATATCCAGGACATCGTGCAGGACATCCGGCACTCGATCTTCGATCTGCACAGCGGCACCGTGGACCTGCGCCGGCATCTGCACCGGCTGTTCGAGGAGATGACCGCGGAAACAGACCTGCGGACCAACCTGCGGATGACCGGACCCGTCACCGTTCTCGGACCGCCGCTGTCCGACGATGTGGAGGCAGTGCTGCGGGAAACCGTCAGCAACGCCATCCGGCATGCCGAGGCGTCCACCCTTTCGGTCGAACTCCGCGTCGGCGACGAGGTCACGATCGTGGTCAGCGATAACGGGACGGGAATATCACCCGAGATCGGCCGGCGCAGCGGCCTGGCGAACCTGACCGCGCGCGCCGAGGCCGCCGGCGGACACTGCGATATCGAACCGCTGTCCGGCGGCGGGACGACTGTGCGCTGGCAAGCCCCCCTACCGTGACCCACGTCGACAGATCACTCCTGAGCACCAGGCCCGTGCGCACTGGTACGCGGGCGTCCCGTCAACCGGCTACTCCCGAACCGTCTCCGCCTACCGAGTTCCCGGACACGCTTGGAGACCCACCCGCCGGGAGCGTCCGGTCGAACAATGCGAGCAGTTCGCGGTAGTGCCGTTCGGCGGCCTCGGGATCGTAGGCGGAGGTATCGGCCTGGGTGAAGCCGTGCTCGGCGCCCTCGTAGACCTCGGTGCGGTACCGGAGGCCGGCGGTGGCCAATGCCTCGTCGAACCGGGCGATATGGTCCGGAGTCATATGGTCGTCCTCGCCGGCGTGGGCGAAATACAGTTCCCCGGTGATGTTTCCGACCGTCCTATGCGGACTGTCCGGGGTGTCGGTGACGAGCGGTCCGCCGTGGAACCCTGCCACCGCCCCGACCCGGCCGGGAAACAGGGCAGCGACCAGCACCGCCAGCCGCGCACCCATGCAGTAACCGGTCACGCCTACCTTCCCTGCGGCCACCTGCGGCGCTGCCGCCAGCCACTCGAGGTAGGCGGCGGCATCCGAACGCAGCAGCTCCGGCGTGAGCTCGCGGATCATCGGGATGACCTGCTGGAAGATCTCCGGCCGCTGCGCCGGGTCGATGAAATCCGGGAGTTCGATCACCGGCGCGCGCCCGTGCCGATAGTAGGCGTTCGGCAGCAGGACCGTGTAGCCGTGGGCGGCGATACGGTCGGCCAGCGACCGCAGGCCGGGGCGGACGCCGAAACCATCCTGGATCACCAGCACTCCCGGGTGGGGAGCGCCGTCGTCAGGGTAGGCGAGGTACGCGTCGGCC
The DNA here is from genome assembly GCF_042719915.1 of Nocardia sp. NPDC058499. Classification (NCBI taxonomy): domain Bacteria; kingdom Bacillati; phylum Actinomycetota; class Actinomycetes; order Mycobacteriales; family Nocardiaceae; genus Nocardia; species Nocardia sp. NPDC058499. Next base: position 196,373 of record NZ_JBHXMZ010000001.1, read on the forward strand.
ACCCCATCGGCTGTCCGCACGTCGACCGGCATTCCTTGTATTGCAATCATCGGTGAATCCTTCTGTCGTAGTCGATGTTCTGCGATCAACTCGACGAAGGCGGAGCCCGGGCAGTACAGCGGAATCCTCGGCAGCACAGCGGGCCCGTACCGGCCGCCCGCGCGGCGCTCAGGACAACACCGGGTAGCCCATCCGTGTGTGGCGCAATGCCGTCCCGGTAGTCATCACCACGAACCCTAGCAACGTTCCACTGATGGCGCGATCTGTGGGATGTATGTCGTTGACGCCACCCCCGGTACAGCGGAAGGTGGGGAGTGTGCAGCAACGCCGTGTCGTATTCGTCGTCTTCGACGATTTCCAAGCGCTCGACCTGGTCGGCCCCTACGAGGTCTTCCAAGGTGCCGGCGAGTACGACTGTCAGGTCGTGGCCTCCCGTCCGGGATGCGTGCGATCCGACAGCGGCTTACGGGTGGGCATCGACTGCGGTGTGGACGATGTGGACCCGGCGACCGTGGATACGCTCGTAGTCGTCGGCGGACCCGGCGTCGAGACCGCCCGCGACGATCCCCGCCTCATGCAGTGGATCCGGGCGGCCGCGGGAGCCCGCCGCGTCGCCTCGGTATGCACCGGTGCGTTCCTGCTCGCCGCGGCGGGCGTGCTCGACGGGAAACGGGTGACGACGCATTGGGCGTTCACCACACAACTCGCCCGCGAATATCCCCGAGTCGGTGTCGACCGCGACCCGATATTCGTGCACGACGGAAGTATCTGGTCCTCCGCCGGTGTGACCGCCGGGATGGACCTCGCCCTGGCCCTTGTGGAGGACGATCTCGGCCGCCGGGTCGCCCTCGAACTGGCACGCTACCTGGTGCTTTTCCTGCGCCGCCCCGGCGGGCAGACCCAGTTCAGCACGGCGCTGTGGCGACCGCAGCCCGCGACCGACCCCGTGCGGGCCGCGGTGGCGGCCATCCACGCCGAACCGGGTGCCCGGCACAGTATCGGCGATCTCGCAGCACGGTCCGGTTTGAGTCCCCGCCACTTCCAGCGCCGTTTCACCGCCGAACTCGGTGTCGGCCCGGCGGCCTACGTCGAGCAGGTCCGGATCGAAGCCGCTCAGACCGCACTGGTCGATGGCGATCCAGTGGACACCGTCGCCCGGCGGTGTGGTTTCGGTACCGCCGAATCATTGCGCCGCGCCTTCCACCGACGGCTCGGGATTTCGCCCGCGGACTACCGGGACCGCTTCCGCTCCACCACTGCCGCCGCCATCACGGCGCAACCCGCCGTAACCGCCTGACCGACACCGTCCTGTCCTGGCCGACAACCTCGATCGGCCCCGCCCTCTCCCAGTTCAGCGATCTCGGCCGCCCCTGGCCTGTACCGGGCCCGGCCGTCCACCGGCATGCGACGACGAGCGTCTGTCGCTTGCCCTTTCACCCGAGGAGTTCCCATGTCTCTGGACCTACCGGCCACGCCCCTGGCGCGCGCGGCGCAGACCGTGATCGATTCCGAACTGCCCCCGGCCATACGCAATCACAGCATCCGCTCGTTCCTGTTCGCCCGGGCCGCGGCCGCCGACCGTGGACTGCGGCCCCGCGTCGACTACGACGAAGAAACCATGTACCTCATTTGCGCCCTGCACGATATCGGCCTGGCCGAGGTCGCCAACGGCGACCAGCGATTCGAGGTCGACGGCGCCGACTACGCCGCCGAATTCCTGGAGACCCAGGGCGTAACCGACGAGCGCGTCGATATCGTCTGGGATGCCATCGCTGCCCACGCTACCGGATTCAGCGACTCCCTCGTCTACCGTCGCCGCCGCCCCGCCGCGATCTGGGTCGCCGTGGACGGTATCGGCATCGATATCGGCGGCAACGCAGACATGCTCCCCCAGGGATACGCCGACCGCGTACACACGGACTATCCGCGACTCGGCGGAATCCGTGCGCTGACCCGCCTCGTCGAAGAGCAGGCCGTAGCGAATCCCGTCAAGGCGCAACCGGGTTCGCTGCCCGGTGAAATCGTCCGCCTCACCCACCCGGAACTGGTGCCCACCTGGCAGGACATCATCGCCGCCGGCGGCTGGGGCGACTAGCGACGCCCGGCACGAATCCTTCCTCTCCCAGTTCAGAACAGTCAGGAGTCTGCCGTGACCGATCCCGGTGTCACCTTCATCAATGCCATCGAACTCCCCGCCGAAGCGGTCGACGAGTTCATCGTCCACTGGCGCGAACGGGTAGCCCGTATGCGGTCCGCCCCCGGCTTCCGGGATGTCCGCCTGCACCGCGCGCTGCTCCCGGATTCCCGCTTCCAGCTGGTCAATATCGCTCATTGGGACAGCGCCGAAGATTGCCGCGCCGCCGGCGCCGATCCGATGGTCACGGCCTCGGTGGCGGAAGCGGAGAAGTCTGCCGTTGCGTACCCGAGCCTCTATCGAGTTGTCGCCGAATTCGGCTGAACTGCGATATCGTCCGCCTCAGCCACCCGAAGCTCGTCCCGACCTGGCAGGACATCATCGCCGCCGGCGGCTGGGGCGACCAGAGGGCTACCGGAGCTCCGCTCGAGGGTGCGTCAGCAGTGGCAGTCCGCCCTGTATCGCCTCGAACACCTCGTCCAGCAGAGCATCGAGTGGCGTTGCGTAGTCCGCGGCTCGCCAGGAGCGGAGTGCGGCCAACATTGCGCCCACCAGCGCTCCGGCGTTCACCTGGATCTGCACGTCGGAGTGCTCGCGGCCGGTCCGGCTCGCAAGTACCTCGGCAACGAGGTCGGCCGCCGCTATCAGCTGACCACCCAGCAGGGCGGTCAAGGACGGTTCGTCGAGCAGGTAGCGGAGGCGGCGACGGTGCCACTCCTCGGCTTCGGCCGAACCTCCGACGAGAGTGTCCTGCGTAACTCTGCGCAACTCGCTCAGGAGGGACTCGTCCGGTCGCGGTGTGGCATTTCGGACCGAGTCGTCTTCCCAATCCGGATTCCACAGCAGGATGGCCTCTTTGGAACCGAAATGCCGGTAGATCGAACTGACCGAGACCTCGGCCCGTTCGGCCACCTGCTCGATCGAGACGTGGCTGTAGCCGAGCTCATCGCACAGATCCAGCGCAGCGTCCTGCGTCCGCCGCATCATCGCGAGTCGTTTGCGTTCCCTCAGCCCGGTAGCCACGATCCTCACCGTATCGCAGATCACTAAAAGCTGAGAAAAATTCTCAATAGAGAGTAACTGTCTGTATTGTGGCGGTGTGGTCCTGCGAATATTCGGTTTCTCCCTGGTCGTCACAGCGCTGTCACTCGTGGTGGCCTTCCTCTACGGCGGCCCCACCGCCCTGGCGCTGTGCGTCATCCTTGCTGTCTTCGAGATCTCGATCTCGTTCGACAATGCAGTCATCAACGCCACCATCTTGGAAAAGATGAGTGAGTTCTGGCAGAAGATCTTCCTCACCATCGGCATCCTGATCGCCGTCTTCGGTATGCGGCTGATCTTCCCGCTGGCGATTGTCTGGGTGACCGCGGGACTGAACCCGGTCCAAGCCTTCGACCTGGCCCTCAACCCGCCGGCCGACGACGCCGCCTACTTCCCCGACGGCAGCCCCAGCTACGAAACCCTGCTCACCGACGCCCACCCGCAAATCGCGGCGTTCGGTGGCATGTTCCTGGCAATGCTGTTCCTGAACTTCATCCTCGCCGAACGCGAACTGACCTGGCTGACCTGGCTCGAACGCCCGCTGGCCAAGGTCGGCAAACTCGATATGGCCGCCGTCGTCGTCGCCGGTATCGGCCTGATCCTGGTCGCCGAATTCCTCGCCGAGGCCGACGACCGCTCCACCGTGCTGCTGGCCGGCCTGATCGGCATGGTCGTCTACATCGCCGTCAACGGGCTCGGCAACATGTTCCACGTCGAAGAGCACGCCGAAGAAGCCACCGGCGGCCCATCCACCCTCGCGAAGGCAACCGGTAAGGCCGGATTCTTCCTGTTCCTCTACCTGGAAGTCCTCGACGCCTCGTTCTCCTTCGACGGTGTGATCGGCGCGTTCGCCATCACCTCGGATCCGATCATCATCGCCCTGGGCCTGGGCCTCATCGGCGCGATGTTCGTCCGGTCGATCACGATCTACCTGGTGCGCAAGGGCACACTCAGTGAGTACGTCTTCCTCGAACACGGCGCCCACTGGGCGATCGGCGCGCTGGCACTGATCCTGATGGTCTCGATCGGCGTGCACGTCAACGAGATCGTCACCGGCCTCATCGGCGTCGCATTCATCGGCGCCGCCGTGATCTCCAGCATCCGCCGCAACCGCAACGAAGACGAACCGGAGAAGACTCTCGCCTCGGCGCCCACACCCGTGAGCTGACCCCCGCACCGACCGTCATGCCGTTCGGAGACGCGTCGGCACCCGGAGAAACCCATCGACCTGCGAAGCGTGGAGAAGACCCCGGCGCCGGGGTCCAGGTCCTCACTCCTGGGGTCGTCCGAACCCTGCCGCTCACGACTCCGGTAGTGCCTTCGCCACCTGCCGCAGCAGGTTCCTGCTCGTCACCGCATCCAAGAGGCGTAGGGCTTACCCCGGCCGCCAACCCACTTCCGCGCGACCGAACCGGCCCCTCACCTCCGCGAGCTCGCGATGTCGCACCCTGACCGGGCGCCTGACCAGCCCGGGAATCGGTACGGCCACCACCGACACAATCCGCCATTGACAAATGGCACATTCATAAATGATTCTGACAGGTATGAACAGGTCGACGAGGACCTCACCGCCGGTGGTCACGGCACGGAAGGTGGGCTGACATGCTCGGACTCGATATTTTCCGGCCCTTCGGCCCGCCGCCACGCAGCCGCGGCGCCCGGGCGGTCGTCACCGGCGCGGGTAGCGGCATCGGCCGGGCCTTCGCCCACGAGCTCGCCGCTCGCGGGGGCCGGATCGTCTGCGCCGATATCGACGAGGATCGTGCGGCCGAAACGGTGGCATCGATCGGGCGCGAGTATCCGGGCGTTGCCTATCCGTTCCGCTGCGATGTGGCGAAACGCGACGATGTCGAGGTGCTGGCGCGCTACGCGGAATCCGTGTTCGACGGCCCCGCCACCCTGGTGATCAACAATGCCGGGGTCGGGTCGGGCGGACTGCCCGTCGGCGAGATCGGTTTCGCCGAATGGGAGCGCACCCTGGGCATCAATCTGTGGGGTGTCATCCACGGGTGCGAGATCTTCGCTCCACGGCTGCGCGAGGCCGGCCACGGCGGGATCATCAACGTCGCCTCGGCCGCATCGTTCGGCACCGCACCGCGGATGGCCGCCTACAACACCGGAAAGGCCGGGGTGCTCGCGCTATCGGAGACGATGGCCGCGGAATTCGGCGGGACCGATATAGCGGTGACCGTACTGTGCCCGACCTTTGTCCGCACGAATATCGCGCGCGACGCACCGGTCCCCGCGGGCCCCCGCGAACTCGCCGACACCCTGATGCGCTGGACCGGGTTCTCCCCCGAAAGCATCGCGCGCACCACCCTCGACGCGCACGACCGCGGCCGCTTACACGTCGTCCCGCAGCCCGACGCGCAACTCCTCTGGTTACTGAAACGGCTGTTCCCCGGCCAATACACAGCTGTGGCCGGTCTGCTCGCGCGACTGCTGCCCGACGAGGAAGCGGCAGCGTCCAATACCCCGGAAAGAACAGGAGTCTGAGATGGCAACCATGGACTTCGACGATATGCTCGGCAAGATCAAGGACCGGCAGTGGGCGCTGGCCGATATCGATTGGGACGCACCGGGCGCGGAAACGCTCACTCCCGAACAGCACGACCGCTTGAAGCCGTTCATGGCGGATCTGATGTGGATCGAGAACGTGGGTGCGCGCGGTTTCGCGGCGATGGCGAAGAAAGCGCCCACCGAGACCCTGCGCGAGATCTACCGCTGGTTCCACGCGGAGGAACAGCGCCACGCCAATGCCGAACTCGCCCTGATGCGGCGCTGGGGAATGCTCGACGGCGACGAGATCCCGCAGCCGAATATCAATGTCAAACTCGTGATCGACTTCTTGGACAAATACTCCGACGATATGTCGCTGTCGTTCCTGGGCACCGTGATCCCGATGCTCGAAGTCGCGCTCGACGGTGCCCTGGTGAAGTTCATCATGGACGAGATCGAAGACCCGGTCTGCCAGGAAACGTTCCGCCGGATCAATGCCGACGAATCCCGCCATCTCGCCGTCGATTTCGCGGTGATGGATGTGCTCGGGCACGCGGAGCTGCGTAAACTGCTCATCGACCTGGTCGGCGGCTGGGTGAAACCGACGTTTCTCATCGGCGTCCTCAGCTATGTGCCGTTGCTGAACAAGATGCGCGACAATATCGTCGCGATGGGTGTGGACGAGCAGAAGCTCTACACGGCCATGGAGCGCTACCGGAAGGTCGGCGAGCGTAGCGAATTCGTGCGCCGGCTCCCGATGTATCAGATCGTGAAATTGCAGGCGAATTGGGTTGTCGACCGCGGCCACCCCTATCACCTTCTCGCCGACGCGCTGGTGAAGATCACCGGGGCCATCCCGCGGCAGCTGCTGCGCAAGGATCCGACCTGGTCCAAAGAGTTGACCTACACCCCCGCCGCGTGAACGAGGACACCATGACCACCAACCATGCGGCGCCGCTCGATGTCGCCGTCATCGGTGCCGGCTTCGCCGGAATCGGCACCGCGATACGTCTGCGCCAGAGCGGTATCGGAAATTTCGCCGTATTCGAACGGGGTTCCGCGATCGGCGGTACCTGGCGTGACAACACCTACCCGGGCGCTGCCTGCGATATTCCGTCGCGGCTGTATTCCTACAGTTTCGCACCCAATCCGGAGTGGTCGCATACATACTCCGGGAGTGCCGAAATCCTCGGCTATATCGAGTCGATTACGGCGAAGTACGAGGTTGCACCGCATATTCGCCTGCGGCACAACGTTACCGGTATGTCGTTCGACGAAGAAACCGGACTGTGGGATATCAGGTTCGAAGGCCGCGAAACTGTCCGGGCGCGGGCGGTGGTGCTGGCGTCCGGGCCGCTCACCGAACCCGGTTTCCCCGATATTCCTGAGATCGACACATTCACCGGGCATAAAATCCACAGCGCGCGGTGGGACCACGATTACGACTTCACCGGTAAACGGGTCGCGGTGGTCGGTACCGGTGCGAGCGCGGTCCAGATCATTCCCGAATTGGTTCGGAAGGCCGGTTCGGTCAAGGTTTTCCAGCGCACGCCCGGCTGGGTGCTGCCCCGGGTCAACCGACGCACCGGCACCCTGGCCAAAGAGATCTACCGGCAGGTTCCGGGGGCGGAAACGCTGGCCCGGCAGGCCTGGTTCTACGGTCACGAATCGGTGGCGCTGGGCGTCGTCTGGAATACCCCGCTCACCCGGGTGGTCGAACTGGTCGGGCGCGCGCAGTTGCGGCGCCAGGTGCGCGATCCGTGGCTGCGTCGCCAGCTCACCCCGGAATTCCGGGCCGGTTGCAAACGCCTGCTCATGTCCGACGACTACTACCCGGCGCTACAGCGCGACAACTGCAAGCTGATCACCTGGCCGATCGCACGAATAGCCCCGGACGGTATCCGCACGGCCGAGGGAATCGAACACCGGGCCGACTGCATCGTGTTCGCGACCGGCTTCGATGTCTCCAAGAAAGGCACCCCGATCCCGATCACGGGACGTGACGGCCGGGTACTCGCCGACGAATGGCGACGCGGCGCGTTCGCGTACCGCAGCGTCACGGTATCGGGTTATCCGAACCTGTTCCTCACCTTCGGCCCCAATTCCGGCCCCGGACACAATTCGGCGCTGGTGTATATGGAATCGCAGATCGACTATCTGGTTCGCGCCGTCCGGATAATCCTGGACCGCGACCTGACAATGCTCGACGTCCGCCCGGACCGCCAGGAACGCTACAACGCGGCGATCCAGCGCCGGCTGGGCGCGACCACCTGGAATTCGGGCTGCCGGAGCTGGTATCTCACCGAGGACGGTTTCAATCCGACCATGTACCCGGGTTTCGCCACCCAGTACCGCCACCAGCTACGCGACGTCGACCTCGACGATTACACGGTGACAACGGCCCGGATCGGTCATTCCGCCGACGTCGGTCCCGGCGTTCTGAGCGGCGGCTAGACTCGATCACTCGAGCCGGGGGCAACCGGGCGGTAGGCGGGCGAGGAGGTGCGGCGGAGATGCCGAGGTATCGGATCGACGATCTGGCCCGTGCCGCGGGCACTACCTCCCGCAATGTCCGCGCCTACCAGGAGCGCGGGCTGCTCCCGCCGCCCGCGGCCAAGGACGGCCGCGCCAGTATCTACGACGATTCCCACCTCGAACGGCTCCGTCTCATCGACGCGCTGCTGCAACGCGGGTTCACCACCGCGCATATCTCCGATTTCATCACCAGCTGGGAGACGGGCAAGGACCTCACCGAGGTGCTCGGGCTGCAGCACGCGGTCACCGCCAACTGGTCGCAGGAGGAACCTTTCGAGGTCTCCCGGGAACTGCTCACCACCATCCTCGGCGCCCGATCCGAGGAACTGGTGGAGAAACTGCGCCGGATGGACCTGGTCCGCACCGACGGCGATACCGTGACGATCACCGATACGCAGCTGCTCACCTCGTTCACCGAGCTCCACGAGTACGGGATCGACCTGGGCACACTGATCTCGGTATATGCCGAGGTCGCGACCCGGATCGACGATATCAGCGGGATCCTCATCCGCGCGGCGAAGAAACATATCGTCGACGAACACGGGCCGGGTTGGCTGCCCGACACCAATGCAGAGATCGCCGAAACCACCCGCATGCTCAACACCATGCGCGAACTCGGCGTCGCCGCCGTGCACAGCAGCCTGGCCCGTTCCCTGGACGCGACACTCGCACGCGAACTCGGTGACTACCTCGCCACCGCCGCCGAGCGCGAACGCGAACGCAAAGCGGGCGGCGTGGAACGCGGCCGCTGACCCCGCCGGGGGCCACCCGCTCTCACTCGAGGGACTTGTCACCCCAGCGGATGCATCGCAGCGAACCGTCGGCAGAGAGGACCGCCTCGAGCTGTCCGATGTAGGTCACCTGGTTCTCGAACATGAACTCGGGAGTCAGCTTTTCTCGATTAGTGCAGTACTCCGCCAGGTGCAGCATCATGATGCCGCCGTGTGTGACGATCAGACTCGTCCCTTCCCGGCCTTTGTACTCGGAGACGAACCGGTCCCAAAAGTCCTTCACACGTTCTTCGGTCTGGTTATAGGACTCGCCCGGTACCCCGTCCGCCCCGACCTTTTCGTCGCGGCGTTCGCCGGCGAGTATCGCCTTCATATAGTCCATGATCGCCGCGGAATCACCGGACGGCACCGAGATTTCGTGCAGATTCCAATCGGCATCGACCGGTAGACCCGCGTCGATCGCCACCGCACGAGCAGTCTGGAATGTTCGGATCTGAGCGCTGGCGTGGACGTCGGTGACAACACCCGAGAGCTGTTGGGCGAGTTCCTCCGCTTGCCGCGCTCCACGCTCGGTCAAGGGCAGATCTCCCACAGGACCGAGAGTGTCGGTGGGGTTGATATCCGGGATCACGACGCCGGGCCGGTCTTCCGATGCGACGTTGCTCCAGCTTTCCGCGTGCCGGGCAAAGATCACGACCCGGTCCCGGCCGGGCGGCTCGGCTCCGGCCGAACCGGCGTCCGAAGTCGACGAGCACGCGGCCATCATGACGGCGAGAGCGGATTCCGGCGGCGGACGGTCAGGCCGGAAAACGCAAGCGCAGCATCATATCGTGGTCCTCGTGATCGAGGATGTGGCAGTGCCAGACGTACCCGCGTAGGTCGGTGGAGTGGTCCTTGCCGTTGTGCACCGGGTGCCGGCCGGGGTGATACCCGGAACCGTGGCCGTTGCCCGGCGGGGTGTTGAGTCGCGGGAATGCGGCGTCGGGATCGAATCCCAGTTCTTCCGCTGTCGGGATCCGCACGATGATCCGGGTGACCGTTCCCCCGTCGGCCCGGACGATATCCTTCCAGCCCCGCTCCCACGGCGGCGCCGGAACCGGCGGTCCGGCGAGAAACCCGTCGGCCGGAGGCGTCCAACGGGTACCGACCGGCGGCTGTGGGTGGGCGGCCTGATATTCCGGTGTGCGCAGCGGGGTCCGGTCCAGCACGCGGAAGGTGACCAGGTGGATATGGATGGGGTGGGGGTCGGGGGTGATATTGATGATGTTCCACTGTTCGACCGTGCCCTGCCGCGGCACCTCGATATCGGAATCGGAATAGCGGAGATTGTTGAGCGTCATGATCGCCGGTGGCAGGCGGGTGAAATCGTACGGTTGGCTGAGAGTGATGTTGCGGACGACCGTGGGGGTCAGCGGCGCGGGTATCACCGCGGGCTGCCGATACCCGCCGCGTAACCGCTCCGGCACCGGGCCGGTGAACCCACGCCGCGGTTCGGCGCGGAACCGGCAGAACACCGGCATCGCCACCTGCCCGATGAGCCGCGCCTGGAATACCGGCTGCTCGTCGTTGCAGAGCTCCACCGTCTCCCCCGGCGCCAGCCCGGAGAAATCGACCAGCAGATCGATCCGCTCCCCCGCCGCCAGCCGGAAGTCCTGCACCGGCACCGGCGCATCGAGCAGGCCGTGCTCGTTGCCGATCACCCAGAACCGCATCCGGTTGGCGAAGAAAAGGTTCCAGGTGCTGAACGACGAGGCGTTGATCGTCCGGAAACGGTAGAGCCCTCGCGCAACCGGTAGTTCCGGCCATACTTTCCCGTTCACCAGTCCGGTATCGCCCGTGCCGCCGCCCTCCCAGCGCCCTTCCGGTACCACGATCGTCGACCGGAGACTCTGCTGCCCATCGGGACGGAAAATCTTCTCCTGCAACACCAGTGGCATCTCGAACTCACCGGCGGGGAGACCGAGCGGATTGCGCTGCTCGCCCGTATCGAACTCGTCACGCAGCAGCAGCATCCCCGCCAAGCCCGCGTAGACGTTGGCGCGGGTGATGCCCATCGGGTGGTCGTGGTACCAGAGGGTCCCGGCGTCCTGCCGCAGCGGATAGCGGTGGTCCACGCTCTGCCCCGGCATGATCAGCTGTTCGGGATGCCCGTCGCTGTCCGGCGGTGTCACTCCGCCGTGCAGGTGCAGCGAGGCCGGTGGGGCGGCCCGGTAGCTTTCCTGCACGCCGTGCACGCTGGTGTCCAGATCGGCGGCGAACGGATGCGCGCCCAGGTTGTTGGCGAACCGCACGTGCAATTGCTCGTCGCGATGATGCACGATGGTCGGTCCCAGATAGGACTGCCCGTGATATCCGAACGCCGGCGCCTCCGGCAGGTCCCGATGGAACCGATGCAGTGTCGTCGCGGCGGCCAGTTCCAGCCGCTGCCCGCGAACCACGGGAATTCGCGGCATCTCGTCGACGAACTTCGCCAGCTCCGGTGAATGGAAAAGCAGCGGACTGTCGAACGGCTGCGCTGCCGCCCGGCCCCCCGCGAGTCCGCCCAGCGCACCCGCCACCGCCCCGCGCAATACCGCGCGCCGCCCGATCGGCCTGTTCATGATCGCGCCTCCCGCTCGCACCGGGCGCTGACCATACCATCGAGTATGGTACCTCGAACCACGATTCGCGGCGCCTTCGAAATATTTCGGCACCCCGCATCGTGCGCGTATCGCCACCGACCGGTCTCACAGCATTATCCTGCTCGGATGACGGAATCTTCCCGGTCGCCCGGCCGCACCGGTGAACTCGATATCGCGGCCGAAATCGAGCGGGTCCACGATCTGCTGGCGACCTGGCTGGGTTCGGCCGCCTCGCCGCGTGTCCTCGACGGGTTCGCCGCCGCGCACGACGAGGACTTCTCGATGGTCACCGCCGCGGGCACGGTGGTGCGCAAACGCGACCTACTGTCCGGGCTGCACCGGGCGCGCAACAGCCGTCCCGGTCTGGTGATCGAGATCTCCGAGGTCGAAACACTGCGTTCGGATGGCGACACCACCGTGGTCCGTTTCGTCGAAAGCCAGCGGGACGCTGCCGGGCAGGACCACCGCCGCACCACCGCGGTGCTGCACGTCGAACCGGACCTGACCTGCCGCTGGGTCGCGGTGCAGGAGACGGCGGTCGCCGAGCCGGAATAGTCTCGCTCGGGGACCGACCGATCGGCCGTCGCATTTCGGGCCCGAACGCGCCGGCCACCCGCGCGGCCCCGCATCGGAGGCAGCTCACCGGAACGGCCGGGCGCCCGAAGCCGACCGTGTTGGCCGGATCCGGTCTGCCGTCAGGCGCGCGCGGCCGCTCCGCGCCGGGCCGCCCACACCGTGACGGTGAAGAGCAGGACACCCAGGAGGGCGAGACCGGCCCCGACCACCGCGGGTGCCGTGTAGCCATAGCCCGCGGCGATCACCAGCCCGCCGAGCCAGGCGCCGGCCGCGTTCGCGATGTTCAGGGCGGCGTGGTTGAGCGCCGCTGCCAGGGTCTGCGCGTCGGCGGCCACGTCCATGAGCCGGGTCTGCAGTCCGGGCGCCAGGGCGGCGCCCGCCGCCCCGACCAGTAGCGCGCCGATCCCGGCGGTGATGGGATTGTGCGCGGCGGCCACGAACACCGTCAGGATCACCGTCATCGCGCCCATGGCCAGGAAGATCGACCGATCCACACCACGGTCGGCAAGTACGCCGCCGATGATATTGCCCAGCACCATGCCGACGCCGAACAGCATCAGTACCACCGGCACCAACCCGGTGCTCAAGCCGGCCACATCGGTGAGGGTCGTGCTCACATACGTGTAGACCGCGAACATGCCACCGAAGCCGATGGCGCCCACGGCCAGCGTGAGCAGCACCTGCGGACGACGTAGTGCACCCAGTTCGGTGAGCGGATTGGTGATCGCGATCCCGGTCAGCGCCGGCACGTAGCGCAGCAGGGCCACGATGGTGGCCACTCCGATCACCCCGACCAGAACGAACGCACTACGCCAGCCGAGATGCTGCCCGAGCCAGGTCGCGGCGGGAACACCGACGACATTGGCGGTGCTCAACCCGAGCATCACTGCCGCCACCGCCTTCGCACGCTGTCCCGCCGGCGCCAGTGTGGCCGCGGCCAGCGACGCGACCCCGAAGTACGCGCCGTGCGGCAGGCCGGCCACGAAACGCGCCGCGACGAGCGTCGCGAAGTTCGGCGCGAAAGCCGAGGCCAGGTTGCCGACCGTGAACGCCACCATGAGGGCGACGAGGAGACGTTTCCGCGCCACCGACGCACACGCCGCCGCGATCACCGGCGCGCCGACCACCACCCCGAGCGCATAGGCAGAGACAGCATGGCCGGCGGTGGGCTCGGACACCGTGAACGCATCCGCGATATCGGGCAGCAGCCCCATCGTCACGAATTCGGTGGTGCCGATCCCGAAGCCGCCCAGCGCCAACGCCAACATCGCCGGGATATGCCAGCTGGTGCGAGCAGTGGGTCCCGGAGTCGTGGCCGTGCCGGTGGCAGTAGAAGTCACGCTCTCGTGCAACAGGCGGTCCGGGGACAGGTTTCCTCATCCGGGCTGTGAGTTCGCCCACCGAGTACCTGATCCGCCGGCCCGATCACCGGCTCGCCGGGCTACCTCCCCGATGCATAGTGATCTGCGCGACTCGGCAGCACCGGCACGGGGCCACGGCTGCGGCTGGTCGCGAAGGGCGCGATCGGATCTCGGGCTCGGTCCTCGTTGGTCGCCACGCCGACTGCATCCACAGCTTCATGGCCCATACGAATACGCAGATCAGGGCCCGTCGCTATGCCGCGGCAGGGTGCTGCTCCGGCACGGGTTTCCCGGAACGCGGCAGGGCGGGTTCGCGGCGCCTACAGCTGACCGACCGCACCGCCCGCTCGGTAGCCCGGACGATACGATCGCCGTGGTCTGCGAGGTATCCGGCACCTGTCGACCGGGATGCCGGGCGGCGAGTATCCGGGCGCCTGGCGATCCACCCGAAGCTCGCACGGCATAGACGAGGACAGCGGATGAACGACCCACAGGTCCGGGACCGGACGCTCGACGGAGTCCGCGGACCGGTCCCGATCCGGGAGTATCTGCCCGCAGACCCCGATCCGGCGGCCGACCCGCTGCTGTGGATCCACGGGGGCGCGTTCGTTTCCGGCGGGCTCGATCAGCACGAATCCCATGCGGTGGCGTTGCAGGTGGCCGCGGCCGGGCGGCGGGTGCGCACTGTCGACTATGCGCTGGTGCCGCGGTTCCGGCTCTGGGGTCCCCCGGTTCTTCGTCCCTCGCGCAACCGCTACCCGGCGCCGTTGGACGACGTCCTCACCGCCGCCACCGACCTCATGGCCGAGGAACGGCGGATCGTGATCGGTGGCGCGAGCGCGGGCGCCTGCCTGGCCGCCTCGGGCGCGCTGCGGTTGCGTGACCGGTCGGCTGAGGTCCCGGTCGGAATAATCCTCGCCTACGCGACCCTGCATGCCGAACTGCCACCGCTGCCGGATTCTGTCCGGGCACGGGTGCGGGGACGGCGCCGGATCGGCACCTATACACCGCACATGATCCGCCGGATGAACCTGAACTATGTGGGGTCGCCGGAACTGCTCGCGGATCCGGAGGTTTTCCCGGGCGGTGGCAAACTCGCCGCCCTGCCGCCGGTACTGCTGCTCGACGCCGCCTACGACACACTGAGCGCCTCCAGCACCACTTTCGCCGGTGAACTCACCGAGGCCGGGGTGCCGGCCGACCATCGCGTGGTCCCCGGCACCCGGCACGGTTTCCTCGACCGCCCGGGTTCGCCCGGTTTCCGTGCCGGAATCGACTCGATCCTTGATTGGCTCGGCCGGACCGCGCGCAACAGTTGACCGCGATGTCACGAACGCAGCGGCAGTGGATGGGCCGCGCCCGGTCCACTGGCTCCTGCACACCACGGCCGCGCCCGGCCGGACCCCGACTCAGCGCGCGGTGACCGGCTGCCCTTCGGCCGGATGGACCCCGTATTGGTCGGTTTCCATCAGATGCGCGATATCCCGGCCGGCCGGGGTCATCGTCAACGAGGACCGGGTTTCCAGCAGCCAGGCCCGGTAGCCGGGCTGGACGTTCTCTTCGGGGCCCTGGTGCAGGATGCCCTTCGGGGTCCAGGTGATCGTGCCGGGCGTATCGACCGAGCCCCACGGCGAGGGACCCATGCCGTAGCAGATGACCTCGTCGAAATCGGCGTTGTGATGCACCGGTGGCCGGGCACTGTGCCGGCTACCGACACCGAAGACGAAATCGCGGCCGGAGGTGCTGCTCATCAGCTGGGCGGGCGCCAGTCCGCCCTCGGCGACAGCGAGCCCCTGCACATGCTCGATATTGAACCGGACCACCAGCGGGGCGCCGATGACATCGAGGCACGGGATCGGGTCGATATCGTAGAAGTAGGAGGTGAACCTGTCGCCGGTGCGGACCACGATCTCGTACTCGTCGTCCACCGGGTGCCCGGGCCGGCCGTGCGGGATGGGGCGATCGAGGTGGAGGTCGGCGTTGAAGGTGGCCGGTGCACCCTCCGGGTCCAGGCGTAGTTCGCTGGTGGTAACCACGATGAATTCATTGATCTCTTCGGCGATTTCGCCCCAGCGGTAGGTGACGGCACGCGGGATGAGCACGAAATCGCCCGCACGGACATCGAGTGTGCCGACCTCGGTATCGAGCCGACCGCGCCCGGAAACGATGTAGTGCAGTTCGTCGGCCCAGACATTGACGTAACCGAAGGTCATGGCGGCGGCGCGGCGGTTCAGTTCGAATCCGATGCCCTCGCCCTCCAGGATCGCGACCGGGAGGGCTTTGGGTTCGGCGAATACTTGGTCCGGTAGATCCCAGGTGTGGAAACGACGCGGTAGGTATTCGCCGCGGGCCCGCAGGAAGCGAGGCCGGTACTGGGCCCGGACGATGGTGGTGTTCGGGCCTGCGAAACCGTTACGGGAGAAGAGCTCGATATTGGGCGCCAGGACTTCGTCCGGCATTCAGCACCTCCGAAAATCGTTGTGCCACAGATCCTAGACAAGAGACACCGGGTCCGCGCACTTTTGCGAACTCACTATTCCGGAGTTAACTGATACCGAAAGTACACTCGCCGAGGCGAATCCAGGTCACTCCCGGAACGGCGGCACCGGCAGATCCGCACCGAAAATATCCGGGGTATCGCGCAGCACACTGTCGGGGAACTGCGCCGCCCGCTTCTCCAGGAACGACGAAACACCTTCCTGCGCATCGGCACTTGCTCCGCGGCTGCGGATTCCGCGCGATTCGATCCGGTGCGCGATCATCGGATGATCGGCGCCCAGTCCGCGCCACAGCATCTGCCGCGACAACCCCACCGACACCGGCGCCGAATGCTCGGTGATGCGGCGGGCCAGGGCATCGGCTTCGTCCAGCAGGCTTTCCGGCGAATACAACCCGTAGAACAACCCCGCCTCGTACGCTTCCGCCGCATCCACGAGGCGGCCGGAATACACCCAGTCCAGCGCCTTCTGCATCGACACCAGCCGCGGCAGGAACCAGCTGGAACAGGATTCGGGGACGATACCGCGCCGGTTGAAGACGAAACCGATCCGGGCGCCGTCGACCGCCAGCCGGAAATCGGCGGCGAGGGTCATGGTGATCCCGACGCCCACAGCTGGCCCGTTGACGGCGGCGATAATGGGTTTCCGCGATTCGAACATCCGTAGTACCACTTCCCCACCGCCGTCGCGGAAGGCTTCCGGGTCCTCCTCCTCCGGCGCGACGAAGGTCTGCCCACCGGCGGAGAGGTCGGCGCCGGCGCAGAAGGCCCGGCCGGCGCCGGTGACGATGATCGCGCGCACGCCGTCGTCGCGGTCGCAGGTGTCGAATGCCTCGATCAGCTCCTCACCCATTGCGGTGGTGAATGCATTGAGCTGGGCCGGGCGGTCCAGGGTGATAGTGGCAACGGAATCGGAAACAGCGAGGCGGATATCGGCCATGAGCGACAGCATGCCACGTCTGTCCCGGACAGTCCGTCTCAATGGGTTGCTTCGTCGTCTGCGATGGAGTCCACGCCTACTTGGACTACGGCCTTCCACCCGAGGTAGGACAGCTCAGGTCCGGGTGGCGCACTGTACGAGCAGATCGGCCGCACCGGCCGGTGGCGTCGCGCGGCGCCAGATCACCCGGAACTGCCGGTTGAGGACCACCGCGTCCGCGAGTGCTACCCGGCGCAACGCACCGGTCGCGAGTTCGGGTGCGGCGACGAGCGAACTGAGCACTGCCGGGGCCATTCCGGTCCGGGCGGCCGCGACGATGGCGACCGCGGACCCCAGTTCGGCGGCCGGCGGGGCCGGTGGGCCGTACCCACTCAGGATTTCCCAGACAGTGTCGCGGGTACCGGAACCCGGTTCGCGCCACAGCAGCGGTGTGGCGACCAGCTCACGCAGGGAGACCGGTGCGGTCCGGTCGGCCCACGGATGCGCGGGTCCCACCACCAGCAGCAACTCGTCGGCGCCGAGCGCCCGCCCACCGAGGTCCGGCGGCGGATGCGGTCCCTCTACGAAGCCGAGGTCGGCGTCGCCCGCACGCACCATGGCTTCCACATGCGTGGTGTTGTCCACCTCCAGCGATACCGCGATATCCGGCCGGATGCCGCGCAACGCCGCCAGCCACTGCGGAATCCGGTGGTCAGCGATCGTTTTCGAGGCAGCGATACGCAGTCGCGGGGCATCGGTGCTGTGCAGCGCGGCGACGGTGTCGTTGAACGACCGGGCCGCATCCAGCACCGTCCGCGCGGCGGCGACCACGGTGCGTCCGGAGTCGGTGAGGGTGGAACCGGTGGGCCCGCGATCGAGTAGCTGCACGCGCATCCGCCGTTCGAGCGCACTGATTCGCATACTCGCCGCCGGCTGGCTCATGCCGTGACGGCGTGCCGCCGCACCCAGACTGCCCGTATCCGCGACCGAGACCAGCAGGTCCAGCACGGCGAGGTCGGGGGTTCCGGGTGGCAGGGTCACACGGTCGATTATGGGGTGTCGGCGACTACACCCGACCGACACCCATCAGTTCCGCTTATGACCTCCTGCGGATTCGCCGGCTACCGGGACCGGGCCGGGTCCGACAAGGTCGGACTGGTGAACGAGGTTTATCGAAGAATTCCGGGCCTCGGCCTCGCCGCCGTCCTCGCGACCGTGGCCACGCTGCTCGGCACGCTCGTGCCGGTCGCGGGCGCGCCGGTCCTCGCCCTGGCCGCCGGTGCCCTGGTCGGTATGCGCGCCGAGGCGCAGATAGCGGATTCGGGGCGGTTCGGGCCGGGCCTGACCTGGGCGCGGCAACATCTGCTGGGCGCGGCGATCGTGCTGCTCGGGCTCGGACTCCCGATGGGGGCGGTATTCACCGTCGGGCGTGAAACCGCAGTGGTCCTGCTCGGGACCCTCTGCGTGGGAGCGGTGACCGCGCTGATCGTCGGCCGGTTACTGGCGCTGCATCGTGAATCGGTGATCCTGATCGCCGCCGGGACCACGATCTGCGGCGCCTCCGCCATCGCCGCCACCACCGCCGTGCTGAAACCGGACCGCGAACGCGTCGCCTACGCGCTCGGCACCATCTTCGTCTTCAATATCGTTGCGGTACTCGCCTATCCCCCGCTGGGCCGGGCTCTCGGTATGTCGGAGGAGGCGTTCGGCCTGTGGGCCGGGACCGCGATCAACGACACCTCGTCCGTACTCGCTGCCGGTATCGCTTTCGGGCCGGTGGCCGCGAGTTTCGCGGTGATCGTGAAACTGGTGCGCAGCCTGATGATCGTCCCGCTGTGCGTCGGCCTGCATTTCACCGGCCGCCGCACCGGCAGCGGCGACTTCGCCACGACCCCCCTGTGGCGCACGATCCCCCTGTTCGTCGTGCTGTTCCTCGCCGCCTCGGTCGTCGCCGCGACCGGTGTCCTGCCGTCGTCCTGGACCGCGCACCTCACCGACCTCAGTTCCTGGTTGGTCGCCGCCGTACTCGCCGCGATCGGCACCTCACTCACCTGGCGGCGGCTACGGTCGGCCGGCTCGCGGCCGCTGCTGTTCGGCGGCGTGCTCGCGGTGGTCCTCGCGGTGTCGGCGCTGGCCCTCCAATGGTCCACCGGCTGGCGCTGAGCGCTCCGTCGGCCGAGCACCGACCTGCCTCCCCGACAAGCAGCCGACCGCGGGACGGAACCGATCAGGCCTGGCAACCTGTAGAAGCGCGTCGGCGGTGGCTGCCGTTTCGGTCATCATCAGATCACCGCGAGACAGCCGGGGCGCTTGTGGCGTAGCCGGAATCCGAATGTGAGCCGGCAACGCGCTGCCCGGCCCGGTCGCCCCCCACACCCCCCCCCACCCCCTCCTTTCCCTCCCCCCCCCCCCCCCCCCCCCCGCCCCCCCCCCATACCGA
>NZ_JBHXMZ010000001.1:215736-591083 GCF_042719915.1 Nocardia sp. NPDC058499
AGGGGGGGGGGGGGGGGTTTTTTGGGGAGGAAGGAGGTAGTGGGGGGAGGGGGGGGGGGTGGGGGGGGGGGGGGAGGGGGGGGGGGGGGGGGGAGAGGGGGGGGGGGGGGGGGTGGACGGGGCCGGGCAGCGCGCACGGTTCGTTTACGGTGTCGTCGGCCGGCACGCCGGATGCTCCGGCGGGCACGGGGACAGGATGGTCGAGAAGTACTGGAAGGCCGCGAAAACAGCGACCGGGCCGCCGATCAGGAACGCGCCGATGATGCCTCCGGCGGCACCCAGCGTCGCGGCACCGGCGACGCAGCCGCCGATGGTGGCGCCGACGAACGGGACCAGCAGCAGGGCGATGGGGCTGGATACCAGTGCACCGGTCGCGGCGCCGAGCACACAGCCCAGGCCGCCGCCGATCACCGCGCCGACCGCGCCGGCGATCGCCGCGCTCATCGTCGCCCGCTGGGCGAATACACCCAGGGCCTGCATATCGCGGGGCGTGAACTGTTCGGCCACTTCCTGGGCCGCCTGCTCGGGGGTGACCACGGGTGCGCTCACCGGCGCGACCGGCACTCCGCCCGCGCGCTGCGGGGTGAGTACCGCGGTGCCACCGTCGATCTTCGCGGTGATGGGGTAGGCGATATTGTCCTTGCGATAGGTGAGCGGCACCGTGGTGAGCAGCGTGTCGTCGATGGCCTGCAGGATGAGCTGGTCACCCGCCACCTGCCATTTTCCGTTCGTTTCGACCACGGCGCTGTCGCCGGAGTGCGTGATCTCGTAGGTGAGTTCGCGCGGTGCGGGCGCGGGTTGCGCGGAGGCCGGGGCGGCGGTGGCGCCGAGAGCCGCTACCGCGAGAGCCGCGGTGGCGACGCTGGTTCGGAGTTTCATGGTTGTGTCCTCATCGGTTGATATCGAGGCGGCCGTCGGCGCCGGAATGCGCCGCGGACGTTTTCGGTGCGGTTACCGGCCGGAAGTGTCGACCAGGTCGCCGGCGAGCACCCAGCGGTCTCCCTGGAAACGCTGGATCTGCATGGCTTCCATCGGATAGCCGTCACCTGCGCCGGTCTGCAAGGTGATACCGGGCAGCAGCAGATCGATTTCGACACCGTCGAGCGAGCGCATCGCATCGCGCAGGCCTTCACGGGTTTTGCAGTCCGCCGCGTCGAAGGTTTTGTGGAAGCTCTGCGCCATCGCCCAGCCGACCAGGGTGTATCCGTCGGACGGATCGGCGCCGGGAACGTACTGGGCGAGTTTGTCGCGGTAGAGCTGCATCCCGGGGTCGTCGGTCCACTGCGGATCGGCCGGGTCCTTCACGAAGACCGAGGTGACGACGTTCTGCACATTCTCGAACCCGACCGGCTCGAGCACGCTCATCGTGCTGGAAACCTGGGTGAGGATGTGCAGCGGATTCCATTCGGCATTGCGTGCGTCCGCCGCCAGCGTTTGCGCGGCGAATTTCGGGGTGGCGAAGTTCAGCAGCACATCGGCTTTCGAGTTGGCCAGGTTGCGCAACTGGGGGTCGACCGTAGGGTCGGTGACCTCGTAACTCTGTTCGGCGATCACCCGTACCCCGCTGCCCGCGGTGGCCTCGGTGAAACTGGCCAGCAGGTCCTTGCCGAAATCGTCGTTCTGGTACAGGACCGCGACGGTGGCATCCGGTTTCTGCTCGGTGACGTACCGGGCGAACACCTGGCCTTCGGCGTGGTAGCTGGGCTGCCAGCCGATGGTCCACGGATGTCCGTCGCCGACACCCCACTGGGTCGCCCCACCGGCGACGAAGATCTGCGGTACCTCGCGCTGGTTCAGGTAGTCCCAGACCGCCGCCGATGTGGGGGTGCCGAGCGTGGACAGGACGGCGAACACCTGATCCTGTTCGACCAGCCGCCGTGTCTCCTCCACGGTTTTCGGGGGCTGATAGCCGTCGTCGCGCAGCAGGTATTCGACCTTGCGGCCGCCGATACCGCCCTGTTCGTTGTTCACGTATTCGAAGTAGGCCTGCATCCCCTTCGGAAGTTCGGCGTAGGCGGAGGCCGGGC
Source organism: Nocardia sp. NPDC058499 (assembly GCF_042719915.1). NCBI lineage: Bacteria > Bacillati > Actinomycetota > Actinomycetes > Mycobacteriales > Nocardiaceae > Nocardia > Nocardia sp. NPDC058499. The sequence continues at coordinate 217,764 of NZ_JBHXMZ010000001.1, forward strand.
CCGACAGCGGGAATACGCCGCCGAGTTTCATCGTGCTGTCGGTGAGTCCGGTCGTCTGCTGACCTTGGCAGTCGCCGGAGGCCGTATTGCCCGTGGCGTCGTCGCGACCCCCGCAGCCGGCGACGGCGACGACGACCGCGGTGGCGGCGAGCGCCGCCTGTATCGCTCTAGTGCGCATCGGTTCTTCCTTTCCGGGCCCGGTGTCCGAGCCAGTGCGCCGCCCGGCCGACGAGTCCGGCCAATCCATTCGGCGCGAGGTACATGACCGCGATGATGAGGAGCCCGAACACGACCCCCGGCGCGGCTTGGTTGAGGTCCTGGGCGACGGTCGGCACGTACATGACGAACAGGCCGCCCAGCAGCGGGCCCCACTGTCCGCCGAGTCCGCCGACGACGAGTCCGGCCAGCAGGGTTATGGAGAAGGTGAGCGTGAAGGAGTCCGGGGACACGTATCCGATCACCCAGATGTAGACGCAACCGGCAGCCCCGGCGAACATGGCGCCCCAGGCGAATGCCAGGGTTTTGTAGAACGCCGGCCGCACGCCGGTGACCTCGGCGGCGATCTCGTTGTCCCGCACCGCGTGCAGTGCCCGCCCGACCCGCGACCGCAGCAGCCCGGCGACCAGCAGATAGCTCACCGCCGTAACCGCGAGAACCAGGAAATACAACCACTGGTCCTCGGCCAGCCCGGCCCATGCCGGTGGCTGTGGTTTGTCCAGGGTCAGGCCCATGGAGCCGCCGGTCACCGATTCGAAACGTTTCAGCAGCGGTACCAGGAATATCGCGATGGCCAGGGTGACCAGTGCGAGATAGAGCCCCCGTAACCGCAGTGCCGGGATACCCAGGCCGATTCCGAGGACGAACGTGACCGCCGCCGCGACCGGCAGGGTCACCGGGTAGGGCGCTTCCCAGCGGTCCATCATGACCGCCGTGGTGTAGGCGCCCACCGCGAAGAACGCGCCGTGCCCGAGCGATATCTGCCCGGTATGTCCCACCAGCAGGTTCAGCCCGAGCAGGGCGACCGCGTAGATCATCGCCAGCGACAGCTGGAAGGTGTGGAAGGGCGCCAGTTCGAACGGCGCCCAGCAGGCCACGACCAGTAATACAGCCACCGCCGCCCACGACCGGTCGATCCGCCGGAAGCAGGGTCGCGGCCGGACCGGTTCGGCTGCGGGAGGGCGTTTTTCCGGGGCCATCGTGGTGTCCGGGATTCCCATATCGCTCATACCCTTTCCACCGCCGGCGTGCCGAACAGGCCCTGCGGCCGGAGCAGCAGTACCCCGAGGATGATCACCAGTGGCACACCGATCTTCAGTTCGGTGCCGATGACGTCGAGATAGGCCCCGGCCAGGGTTTCCGCGACCCCGACGATCAGCCCCCCGGCCACCGCACCACCGGGACTGTCGAAACCGCCCAGGGTGGCCGCCGCGAAGGCGTAGATGAGAACCCCGCCCATCATGTTGGGTTCGAGGAACAGCAGCGGCGCCGACAGCACACCGGAGACCGCGCCGACGGCGGCGGCCAGTCCCCAGCCGAGCGCGAGCACGGTGCCGACACCGATACCCACCAGCCGCGCCGACTGCGGGTTGGCGGCCACCGCGCGCATCGCCAACCCTGTCCGGGTGTAGCGGAACAGTGCGTACAGCAGCGCCATCACCACCGCGACCACGGCGAGAATGCCCAGATTGCCGTACCCGGCGGTGACCCCACCCGCCCGTAACGCGCCTTCCGGGAAGGGGTTCGGGAAACTCTTCAGCCGATACGACCAGATCCAGCCTGCGGCCGCGTTCACGAAGAAGAACAATCCGACGGTGACGATGACCAGCGTGAGTTCCGGAGCCCCCTCGACCGGCCGGATCACGATCCGTTCGATCAGCATGCCGCCGGCGAACGAGATCGCGAGGGTTACCGGGAGTGCCAGCCAGAAAGGTGTCCCGCTCTGCACCAGCTGCCAGGCCAGGAACGCCGAGAACATGGCCAGCTCGCCCTGGGCGAAGTTGACGATTCCGGTGAACCGGTAGATGAGAACCAGGGCGAGGGCCATACCGGCGTAGAGGGCCCCGGCGCTGAGGCCTTCGATGATCTGCTGCGCGAATCCGGTCACGGTCACACCCGGTATCCGAGGTAGGAACGGGCGACCTGTTCGTCGGCGGCGATATCGGCCGCCGAACCGGACAGGACGATCCGCCCGCTTTCCAGCAGATATGCCCGGTGCGCGGTGCGCAGCGCCAGCTGAGCGTTCTGCTCGACGACGATCACGGTGGTGTGTTCCTCCGAGTTGATGGATTGCACGATGCGGAAGAGTTCCCGGGTGACCATCGGCGCGAGGCCCAGTGAAGGTTCGTCCAGGAGCAGCAGCCGCGGTCGGGACATGAGTGCCCGGCCGAGTGCCAGCATCTGCTGTTCACCACCGGAGAGCCGGCCTGCCTTTTCGTGCAGTTTGTCGCGCAGGACCGGGAAGTAGTCGTAGACGCGGCGCAGGTCGTTATCGAGACCGGCTCGGGCGCGACGGGGTCCCGCGCTACCGTCACCTGTTCCGCGACCACGGCCGAATCCGCTACTTCCGCTTCCGCGGCGAAGTCGGGCACTGCCGCGGGAGTAGGCGCCCAGGCGGAGGTTCTCTTCGACGGTCAGCGGCGCGAAGGTGCCGCGCCCCTCTGGAACATGTGCAACCCCCGTCCGGGCGATCTTCTCCGGCGCGCGCCCGCCGATTTCGGATCCCGCCAGGGTTACCGTTCCGCGCACCCGGACCAGACCGCTCAGCGCCCGCAGCAGAGTGGTCTTACCGGCGCCGTTGGGACCGAGCACCGCGCATATCTCGCCGGCGGCTACGGAGATATCGATCCCGTGCAGCACCTCGCCGGTGCCGTACCCCGCCGTGAGTCCGGTTACGGCGAGCAGGGGCTCACTGCTCATGACACGTCCTTTCGAAACATTCACCGGCCCATGGCCTCCCGCGCCGACGGTCGCAGGCGCGGCGATCATGCCGCCGTTCCCAGGTAGGCCTCGATCACGGCAGGGTCGCGCTGGACCTCGGCGGGCGTCCCCTCGGCGATGACCCGGCCGAATTCGAGGCAGACCACGCGATCGCACAGGCCCATGACGAAGCCCATATGGTGTTCGACCACCACCACGGTCAGATCGAAATCCACTCGCAGGCCGGCGAGCAGCTCCGCGAATTCGCCGACTTCCCCGTGACTGAGCCCGTTGACCGGTTCGTCGAGCAGCAGCAGGCGGGGTCCGGCGGCCAGGGCGCGCGCCAGTTCGATCCGTTTCAACGTGCCGAACGGCAGACCGGTGGCCGGGTGGTCGGCAATATCGGCCAGGTCGAGGCGTTCGAGCAAGCCATCGACCTGGGTGCGCAGCCGGCGTTCCTCGGCGCGCACCGGCGGTAGGAACAGGCTTGCCGCGAGGAATCCGGCGCGCGCCCGGTGGTGGGCGCCGGCGAGTACGTTGTCCCGGACGGACATACGGGTGAACAGGCCAAGGTTCTGGAAGGTCCGCGCGATGCCGAGCCGGGCCATGAGATCGGGCCGGACCGTCAGCAGATCGGTTCCGAGGTAGCGCAGTGCGCCGGCGGTGGGGGCGCAGCGCCTGGTCAGGCAGTTGAACAGCGTGGTCTTACCGGCCCCGTTGGGGCCGATGAGACCGGTCATTTCGCCGGATGCCACGGCGAATCCGACATCGTCGAGGGCCGTGATACCGCCGAATCGAACGGTCAGGCCGGATATCTCGAGCATGTATCCTCCGGGTCGCGTGGTCGCGGTCGAAAAGTTGTGGGGCAGCGCACAGTCCGTCGTACCGGCTATGGGTCAGGTCAGCGTAAGAGCGGTATGAATGAAACACATCAGCCCATGCGTCCCAATTATCGGCACTGCATTTGTCCTCTGAGCACAAGTGAGCAGGGCATAATTTGAGACATATGCGGACGAATGTTGACATTCCTGGCGAGCGCGTGGACCATCCGACTATGCCTGCTGGATCACAACCGCTTGCCGCGTCGCTTCCCGAACCGGTACGGCTCGCGCGCACCCGGATCGCCGGCGTCGCCTACGACCGCGCCGAGGAGATCGCCGAGCAGGGCAGCACCGCCATCCTCGCCCAGGTCCCCGGCTACGGCGGCCGCGACAGCGAATTCCGCGCCGACGTCCACGACCAGGTGTCCCGTCTGTGCCGCACCGGACTGGGCGCACTACTGAACCACCGACGGGTCACCCCGGCGGAACTCACCCATACCCGCCGGGCGGCGGTGCGGCGCGCCCGGTCCGGACTCCCACTGGCCGACTACATCACCGCATTCCGGCTCGGCCAGCAGACCTTCTGGAAGAACCTGGTCGCACACGCGGGCGATACACCCACCGCCCGGGAGGCGACACTGTCACTGGTACTGCCGCTCACCCGGTACTGCGATCTGATCAGCACCGAGGCCACGCAGGCGTACCTGGATTTCCAGCAGCATCAATCGGCCGAAGCCGGTCGCGACGAGCACGATCTCGTCGAAGCATTGCTCGCCGGCGCGCTTCCCGAGCGTGGACCACTCCCGGCGGCCGCGGCCGCCCACGGCATCGGCCCTGCGCACGGGGAACGCCTCGTCGTCATCGCTGCCGCCGTCCTCGACCGCGGCGAACGCAGCGCACATCCCGAAATCGCAGCGCCACATATTGTTTCGTCGGCGCTGGCACGCACCGGGGTCAACGGGCACCGTACCCTGGCCGTCGTCCGTGATACCGATATCGTCGCCGTCGCCGGGCTCGGCCGCGCCACCGCCGGCGCGCTCTGCACCCGGCTACGGCGTACCCGCGACACCCTCCTCGCGGAGGGCATCACCACCGCATTCGGGATCAGCACGGTGATCACCGGTATCGAACAACTCCCCCGCGGCCGGCAGGAAGCGCACACGGCACTGGACCTGCTACCCGACAGCGGTGGCGTGCTGGCGCTACCCGAACTCACCCCGTTCCGCTATCTGGTCCTCAGTTCGGACGATACCGCGCGCAGCCTCGTCGACCCGCGCATCGCCCGCGCCCTCGCCGACGACCAGGCCAAGGGCGGGGTACTCGCCGAGACCATCCGGGCCTTCATCGCCGCCGATACGAATCTGCGCGAAGCGGCGGACGCCCTGCGTATCCACCACAACACCGCCAAATACCGGCTGCGCCGGATCCAGCAACTGACCGGCCGCAATATCCGCACCGTCACCGATCTCGTCGAGCTCCTGGTCGCACTCGAACTCCGGCAGGCACCGGCCGCGGTGCGACGCGAACGCTGATCTGCCACGGCGTATCCGGCGGCGACCCGCAGCGCGACAGGGTCCCGCACAGCTACCTCGCGCGTGGGTATTATTTCCGGCCGTACGCGAAACGTGTACCGGCCGAGCCTTTTCGAGCAGGTAGTTCCGGCCGCTCCGGACTGCGCCCGGAATCCCGGCGCACAACCGCAGGGGGTATCAGTGACAGGGCAGTCCCGGCCGGCGTCCACGCGACGTCGCGGTAGCACCGTCACACCGGCGGATTCCACCGGTTCCCGAATCCCGCTCTACTCTCGCGAATTCGCGACCGACCCGCGCGGTTTCTACCAGTGGATGCGCCGGCGTTTCGGCACGCTGGCCCCGGTCGACCTCGCACCCGGGGTGCCCGCCACCCTCGTGGTGGACGACCGGACAGCACAGCGAATCCTCGACGACCCCGGCCATTTCCCGTCCGACCCTCGCGCCTGGCAGCAGAAGGCCCCGGCAGGATTGCCGATCGTGCCGATGATGCAGTGGCGGCCGAATCCGCTACGCACACACGGCCCGGACCACGACCGCTACCGTGCCGCCACCGTGGACGCGCTGGCCGGCGTGGACCCGAATTCGCTGCGTACCACCATTTCGCGCATCGCAATGGATCTGATCAATCAATTCTGCGCCGAGGGCGCCGCCGATCTGCTCGACCGGTATGTGGTGCCGCTGGTGTTCCGGACCATGGACGATATCCTCGGCTGCCCGCCCGAACTCGGTGATCTACTGTCTCGCGCATTGACCGAAATGATCGAGGGCGCCGCCGACGACGGCGCCGAGCCCCGAATCCAGCGGTTGCTCGCGGAGCTGATCGCCGGTAAACGCGCCGAACCCGGCGACGATGTCACCAGCCGCCTGATCCGCCACCCGGCGAACCTGTCCGACGAGGAGCTCGTTCACCAACTGCTGGGCCTGTACTGGACCGGAATCGAACCGCCACGCAATCTCATCGCCAATACGCTGCTACTGATCCTCACCGATCCCCGGTTCACCAGCGATCACACCGGGTTCGCGCCCCCGGCCCGGGACGCACTCGACGAGGTGCTGGCGAGCGACCCGCCGCTGGCGAATCACAGCATCAGTTATCCACCGTTTCCCGTGTTGGTCGACGATGTCCTGCTACCCGCGGATCAGCCCGTACTCATCGGCGCGGCTGCCTGCCATGGCCGAGCCGACCGGTCGGGTAACCCCGAGGACCAGAACCTCGCCTGGGGCCGCGGACCGCACGCGTGCCCGGCGCATGCCCGGACGATTTCCCGTCTGCTCGCCGAGGAGGCAGTCGATCAGCTACTCGACGCGCTACCCGATCTGAGTCCCGCGTTCGACCCGGATCGGACGATCTGGCGACCGGGTCCGTTCCATCGCGCGCTCATCGCGCTCCCGGTGCGCTTCCCGCCCGCACCGGGAATGCCGCTGGGCTGATCCCCGCCGCGGGCGCACCCGGTCCCGGCGATGTGACACCGGCCCCTTAACACCGGGCGCCCCGCCGGCGATTATCCCGGTGTACGTGCTCGTCGATCCCGCTAGGGAGGCTACCCATGGTTACTCCGGCCGTTGTCCCGTCCAACCCCGTTCAGGGTCTGATCATGGAACTGAGCCGGCTGTTGTGCAGCCTGTCGTCGGGCGAAGGCTGCATGATCATCATGTAGACGGCCGGGCCGGGATCGTGTGGTGTAGGCTGGCGCAATCGCCTTTCGGCAACTTTCCCGCATCCCCAATTTACCTGTAACCGCTAGTTACAGATACTTGCGCGGTTCCTCCTGGGCGTTCCACCTGTTCCCGGCCCCGCCCGGCGTTACCATGCGCAGATGGGGCAACCCGCCACACCACGCGCGGACACCCTCGGGCGATTGCACGGCGATCAGCTCGCGGAGACCCTGCGCCGATTCGCCGCAGCGTGGCAGGATTCGCCCCCACCTCCCGATCTCTCCCGGTACCTACCCGAGTCCACCGCACTCCGGCGGGTGGCACTCATCGAGCTGATCAAGATCGACCTCGTTCACCGCCCGCGATACACCGGGCAGGACAAACGCCTCGCCGATTATGTGGCCGAGATCCCGGAACTGGGTGATCGGCCGCTGCCCCCGGATCTCGTCTACGAGGAATACCACCAGCGGCGCCGCGCCGGCCGTCCGGTCGACCCCGGCGAATACACGGCCGAGTACCCGGATCAGGCCGCGGAGCTGTCCGAACTCCTGGCCACCGGCGAGTACCGGAGCACACAGTTCGGGAGCGCAACCGGCGAAAAGCCGGCGACCGTGGACGATATCGAGGCAGGTAGCCGCATCGACGATTTCGATCTGCTCACCGTGCTCGGCCGCGGCGCCTTCGCCCGGGTCTTCCTGGCCCGGCAGCGCACCATGCAGCGCCTGGTCGCGGTGAAGATCTCCGCCGATTCCGGCACCGAACCGCAGACGCTCGCCCAACTCGACCACGACTACATCGTGCGGGTCTTCGACCGCCATATCCTGCCCCGACCACGACTGCGACTCCTGTACATGCAGTACATCCCCGGCGGGACCCTGCTGACCGTACTCGGCAGAGTCCGCGATACCCCGCCGGCCGACCGCACCGGCGCGCTACTGCTCGACGCGATCGACGAGGTCCTCGACGACAAAGGCGAGCTCCGCCCCGCCGAATCGGCTGCCCGCACCGAGATCTCCGCGCTGACCTGGCCGGAGACCGTGGCCTGGCTGGGTACCCGGCTTGCCCGGGCCTTGGATCACGCGGACCGGGCCGGGGTACTGCATCGCGATGTCAAACCGGCGAACGTCCTGCTCACCGCCGAAGGGGTGCCGAAGCTCGCCGATTTCAACATCAGCTTCGGGGCGAATGTGGCGGGGTCCAGCCCGGTGGCGTACTTCGGCGGCTCCCTCGCCTATATGTCGCCCGAACAACTCGCCGTCATCCACCCCGCCCTCCCGGGCACCGCCGCCGATCTGGATACCCGCAGCGATCTCTACGCACTCGCGGTCGTGCTGTGGGAACTGCTCACCGGGCGCCGGCCCTTCGATGACACCGCCACTGCCACCGATCCCGCCACAGACCGGCCGGAAACCGGCGCCGACGAGGCCGCGGCGAGACCCGTCCGGCATTCACCGGATCCGGCCGCCCCCGACGACACGGCCGCCGCACCACCACCCGCACCCACGGGCACTGCGACCGCCGAGTCGCCCCCGCAGCCGGCACCCGGCGATCGGACAACCCTCGAAGCCATGCTGTCACTGCGCCGACGCGGCGCCCGGGCTCTCCCCTACCGCGATCTTCCCGCCGATTGTCCCGCCGCCCTGCGCCGCACGCTGGTGCGAGCCCTCGATCCGGACCCGGCCCGGCGCTGGACCCACGGAGCCGATATGGCACGGCAACTGCAGATCTGCCTGGACCCCCGCGCACGAGATCTGGTGGACCCACCGCAGGGCAGCCTGCGGCGCCGTGCCCGCGCCCTGCTGCACCCGATCATGTTCCTGTCCATCGCCGTACCGAACGCGCTCGCCATCTGGTACAGCTACTATCACAATCGAGTCCTCATCATCGACGACCTGGATACCGGGGCGCACGAGATCTTCCAGCGGGTCGCGCCGATCACCTACGGTCTCGCATTCCTGGCCGGTTTCATCGTCACCACCGTGCTCACCGCACATCTGGGTGCGGTACTGCGCGGCCTCCGCCGCGGCGGAAGTGGCCGGGACAGCCGCAGTTACGACAACGCCACGCTGGCCCGGGCCCGCCGCGACACCCTGTTGCTGAGCAGTCGTACCGTGCTGGCCTGTTTCCTGCTCTGGGCGATCACCGGAATCGCCGTCCCGATCACGGTGCAGGCGTCCGGTAGCACGCTGGGTGCGGCGGCCTCGGCACATTTCTTCGGGACCCAGATCATCTGTGGCGCGATGGCCATGGCGTATCCGTATTTCCTGGTCGGCAGCTATGCGGTGCGGTCGCTGTATCCGGCGTTCCTACCGCTGGGTGGTGCGTTCGGCAGCGATGTGGATCAGTTGCGCGCACTGGATCGGCGCAGTACCTATTTCCTGCTGCTCGCCGCGGCGGTCCCGCTACTCGGTGCGGCCGGTGCGACCTTCCTGCCGGCCGCCGATCTCGCTGAGGTGCGACCGGCATTGCGGGTGCTGTTGCTGGGCAGCGCGCTCGCTTTCGCGGCGGCGTATCTGCTGTTCCGGACGCTCGAACGCGATATCGCCGCACTCGAACGCGTGGTCACCCACGGAATCGCCCCACACGCCACGGATTCGGCGAGTACGGTATAGCCACCGCATTGCTGCGGGGTGAATCGAAGCGGTGGGAAAGGCGGGGCACAGGATATGCATGATCCGGGATCGCCGGGTATCGGATTCGTTCCATCGCAGGCCGATAGGTCCGCACCGGTATCGGGTGCCGGTCAGCTGCCCAGGTATCTACGCGGCGGATATCGCGATGCCACACCGTTGCTGACGGGCACCGCACGGCCCTCTTCCGGGCCGCGGCACAGCGCAGAACCGGCACCGCAGCGCCGCACGCTCGCCGCGCGCTATCGCAGCGCCGATCCGATCGACCTCGACGGCGCCACGGTATACCCCATGTACAGCGAACAGTTGCCGACTCCGGCATCGGCACTGACCATGACCCTGCTCTCGGCGACACCGCCGGCCGGGTTGTCCGCCGTCGGTATCGGCCTGTCGGTGATCGACGGGTATATCGACCTCGATGACCGCCACCTGGCCGGAGTCGATATCTGGCGCGACGCACTGGAACGCGGCATCACCTTCGACTTGGCCGCGGACTCGCCGGACGCCCTGTTCGCGCTCACGCCGGTGTGGTCGGATGCCGCGGGAGAACCCCAATCGTGGTCGGGTAACTACGGAATCGTCGTCGAGCGTACGGAAACGGGCCGGACCGTCCTGTGGTGCAGTATGGGCGAAGGTCCACCGCATTTCGCCGATCTGGTGATCGAGGTGCGCAGTACTCCGCTGGACCCACACCCACACCTGTTCATGTCCGGGGCCATCCCCACCGTCTCCACGGCCACGCCCCCGGAACGCCGGAGCAACCGGCACCATTGGGTGGAACCCGATGATCCCGACTCGGACGATCTCGACCACGACCCGTGGGCAGCACATTACGAACCCGCCTCGGACGACTCGGCGACGGCGCCGGCTGCCGACGAATCCCCGATAGAGCCGACTGCAGTCGAACTTCTGACGACCTCCGCCGTGGACGACTCCGCCGCGGCAGCAGTCACCGACGACTCCGCGACGGAATCCACCACACCCGAGTCGGCGCCGGCACCGGTCGTACACGAACCCGAGCGCAAGCCCACCGCAGCAGGTTCCGAAGCCGAAACCACAACGTCGACGCCCACAATGTCGATGCCCGCTGTGTCGACGTCCAGCGCAGCCGCCCCTGCAGCCACACCCACCGTCTCGGCGCACATCTCAAACGAACCGCTGCCCACACCCACCGCGCCGGCACACACCACAATCGGCTTTCTGCCTGTACTTACCGCAGCAGAGCACAACACAGGTGGTGCTCTGCCCGAACTCACCGCGTCGACACACACCACAACCGACCCGCTGCCCACACCCACCGCGCCGGAGCACACCACATTCGGCCTGCCGGCCGTACCGGCTGTCTCGGCTCCCGCCACTACCAACCCTCCGGCCGCACCCACGGTGTCGACACCCACTACAGGCGACTTCACGTCCGCACCTATGTCGCCCGACGCCCTGACAGCGACCACAACCCGTAACTCCGCGACCACACCGGGAACCCCCGACTCGCTGACGGCACCCCCAGACAGCGACCACTCGGTCACGCCGACAATCGAGACCGTCGCGCCGGCCCGCCGTTCCCCGGCAGTCCACACCGGTGCCGACTGGGTGACGACACCCCCCGGACCCGATTCGCCGGCCGGATCCGTTGTCGGCGAAACTGCGTGGGCAGCCGGCGCAGCGGATTCGGTGACCGGATCCGCGAAGGACGATGCCGAGATACAGGGATACCCCTGCAGTTTCGCCGATATCCAACTGGCCGCCCCAACATACGTGGACGCACCGGACCACACCGGTGACATGGAGGCCACGGCGCCGCACCGTGCGCTGGTGGACGATTTCACCGGCTACGACGACCCGCTCACCGGAACAGCGGCAGGCCACCACTTCTCGGACGGCGCGGATCCTCATCCGGACACCGGGCGGGGCGGATGGGCCGAGAACCCGGAACTGACAGGACTCGTCCCGATCATCCGCGATGCCGGATTCACCGACTACGGCCCCGAACCGCCCCGCCAGGCAACAACCGATTCCACCGCGAGCACCGCCCTGTACTGCACACCACTCCTCTCCGGAGACCAAGCGGTCACGGAATTCGCAGTGCGCGACGATCATTCGCTCGTCGACACCCTCGCCGACGATTCGCTCGCTCCGGTACCGCCCGCTGACCAGCCGTATACGGACGACGCGATCGACCCGGCTCGCCTCCATTCGCTCGGCGCGGTGGCGCACGCCCAGGGTGACGACGACCGCGCGCACCTCCTGTGGACCCGCGCCGCGCGGGCCGGGCACCTCGGAGCCATCTTCGACCTCGGCGCGCTGTCACTGCATCGGAACGATCCGCGCGCCGCGGAGCGGTGGTGGCGGGCCGCGGCCGGCCGGCGGATGATCCCCGCCATGGCCGAACTCGCGGTACTCCTGGAACAACGCGGTGCCGTTGCGGAGGCTCATATGTGGCGTACCCAGGCAGTCGCCGAAGAGGTGATCGCCACCGCGACCCGCCGCCCGGCTGCCGGCGAAACACTCACCGGCATGCGCTGAGGGGGCACGGGATCGTGGCGGCCCGAAAACCAGTTGAACGGGCGGCCTGGTTCCGGCGACGATATCGCGACCACCACGGATACGTCCGCCAAATGTGTTGCCGGCCGTTCGGTGCACGGCGGTCCGGCACCGGTTTCGCCGACGACAGGACCGCTGTCGCGGCCGATATCGACAGCAGGGTTCCGCGGTCGGCCCGGCCACTCGGAACCGGATCTTGCGTACCGGGATCCGGCTGAGCGCGCTGTCGTTCAACGGCCGATCGCCCAGCCGGCGCCGCGGTTGCCGTGCGACTAGACGCGTCAGCAGTTCCGATGAGTTTCGGGCGCGGCGGCGGTCCAAGGTGGTGATATGTCCGCGGTCGCCACTTGACCTAAACCATTGTCGAGGTTGTTGAGTTCATGAGTATGGAAGCCCCGAATGGACCTGCCGATGCGACCGGCACCCGCCTCGACCTCGCCGACCCCACCGTCCGGACTTTCGCTCAGCTGCTGATGAACGTGCTGCTCGTATCGTTCATCAACTTCACGATCTGGTTCGGTATCACGTTCTTCGTCTACCTGGAGACCCGCTCCGTTTTCGCGACCGGGATGATCGCCGGGATCTTCCTGGTCGCGATGGCCGGCACCGGCGTGTGGTTCGGCAGTATCATCGACCACCACCGGAAGAAGTCGGTGATGCAGGCTTCCGCGCTGGTGTCCCTCGCGATATATGCGATCGCACTCGCGTTCTACCTGGTCACCCCGGCCGAGGCATGGCGCGATCCGGCCGGTGTCCGCCTGTGGGTGCTCATCGTGCTGGTGATGGCAGGCGTAATCGCCGGTGGTCTGCGCACGATCGCGCTGCCGACCGTGGTCACCGCCATGTTCGACCCCCGTATCCGGGATCGCGCCAACGGCTTGGTCGGCACGACGACCGGGATATCGCAGCTGGCGACATCGGTGGCCAGTGCGCTGCTCGTCGGCTGGAACGGAATGCTCGGCGTGCTGGTGATGGCCGTCGTCGTCCTCACCGGCGCCATCCTGCACCTGCAACGTCTCACTCTCCCGGACGCGCTGTCCCGTGCCGCCGCCGCGGGCGAACCCAAACGAGTCGACCTGAGCGGGACGGTGCGGATCATCCGTGGAATTCCGGGCATGATCCCGCTGATCGCCTTCACGGCGTTGAACAACCTCCTGTTCGGTGGGTTGATGGCGCTGATGGACCCGTACGCCTTGTCGATGATGTCGGTGCAGGCCTGGGGCATCATCTGGGGCGCGCTCAGCGCGGTGATGATCGCCGGCGGCCTGCTCGTGGCCAGGACCGGCACCTCGTCGAATCCGGTGCGGTTGATCCTGCTGATCAACCTGGCGCTGTGGGCGGTGATGCTGGTGTTCCCGCTCCGGGATTCGGTATTGCTGCTGGTGGGCGGCATGGCAGTGTTCATGGTGCTGATGCCGTTCGCGGAGGCCGCGGAACAGACTGTGCTGCAGAAGGTCGTCCCGTACGAACGGCAGGGCCGGGTCTTCGGTTTCGCGCAGAGTGTGGAACAGGCAGCCTCCCCGCTGACCGCCTTCCTGATCAGCCCGCTGGCGCAGTTCTTCTTCATCCCGTTCATGACCGACGGGTCGGGTGCCCGCTGGATCGGCGGCTGGTTCGGCACCGGCGAAGCCCGCGGTATGGCGCTGGTGTTCGTCCTGCTCGGTGTCCTCGGCCTGCTGTTCACCGGTTACGCCCTCGGCAGCAAGCATTACCGCTACCTGAGCCGCAGCTACCGCGCGGGCGGTCCGATTGTGCAGAATCCGGCAGCCGGCCTGGAGAAGACAGATCCGGCTATCGCGAACCCCGATGACGTCACGGTCGGCGATACCCCCTTTGCCGACCTGACCGCGCACGATCTCGATGCCGAATTCACCGGACTGATACCGGACCAACCATGCGACGCGACGGAATGCGAACCCGCGGAGGTGCGATGAGCAGGCGGATACACTCGACGACCCGCCACTCACGCCGAGCAGAAGCATTTCGAACTGGGAGCTCCCCGATATGATCGACCGGTACGGTAGCCGACGCCGGATCGAGCCGGGCGGCGAGCTCGTCGGCACCGAGACGCAGCGAGACCGGCCCGCAAAAGGGAACCACGCCTCCGACCCGTCGCGTCCGCACCGAACTACGACGCCGACCGCAGATTCCCTTTTCGTATCCGCCCGAAATCCGTTGGACGGGCCTCCACGAGCCGTCTTAGAGTGAGCGGTATGGGAACTTTGTGCACCAGCGGAGTGTGCGCGGGCGCGTACTACCTCCGCCTGCGCACGGCAGCTCGGACTCTGCCGGCGCACCTCGCACTCCGCTGACACCGCCGGGCCGTCTCCCTGACGGGACCTCCCGGCCGTAATCGATACCGGTCCACCCGGCCGGTATCTCGTCGCGATCATCCGGCGCTTCGGCGCCGCGCACAGCACCGGCATGGGTCCGGGCGAATCAGCGCACCTCGATTCGGCCCACTCCTCCGGAGGATCCCATGTCCCGCCCGACCGCACGCCCGCATACCCGTATACCCGCGACTCGCAAAAGGCTGTCACAGAATTTCCTGACCGAACCCGCCACCGCCCGCCGCATCGTAGCGGCCGCCGGCATAGGCCGATCCGAACTCGTCCTGGAGATCGGGCCCGGCGACGGTATGCTCACCCGCCACCTCGTCCGATATGCGGGACGGGTGGTCGCCTATGAGAAGGATCCGCACTATGCCCGCCGGCTCTCCGTAAGGTACGCCGGAAACCACCGAATCCAGGTGATGAACAACGATTTCCGCTTCGCCGAACCGCCGGCACAGCCGTTCGCCGTCGTCGGCAATATCCCGTTCGGTGCGAGCACGGATATTCTGCGCTGGTGCCTGGCTGCGCCTCGGCTCACCGCGGCCACGCTGCTCACCCAATACGAATTCGCCCGGAAATACAGCGGCGATTACGGACGGTGGACGAAATCGACCGTTATCCACTGGCCGGATTGGATACCGGCCCTGGGCGAACGGATCGACCGCAGTGCATTCTTCCCGGTGCCCCGGGTCGACGGCGCGATACTGCGCATTGTGCGCCGCCCGGTCCCGCTGTTACCGGCCGGTGCCCGCGGTGATTTCCGCCGAATGGTGGAACTGGGATTCTCGGGAATCGGCGGTTCACTTGCCGCCTCACTCCGGCAGGCGCATTCGGCCCGAGCGGTGAGCCGGGCCTGCGCGGCGGCCGGGATCGCGACCGACCTACCGGTGGGGCTGGTTCCACCGGCAGCATGGCTCACCCTGTACCACCGGTTGCCCGAGACCGCATCGCCGCGAAACGGCCGTCCGGCACCCCGGCGCCGCCGCTGACCCCGGACACGACAACGGGGACGAACCCTGCGGGATTCGTCCCCGTCGCCATGGGCAACTGTCCCTCCTACACCGCCGTGAAGTCGCGACTCGCAATATATGCCGGTCGGCGCGCCGGTGCCGCGAACGGCTCTTCCAGAGTGTTCTCCACACTGTTGAACACGAGGAAGATATTCGACCGCGGGAACGGCGTGATGTTGTTCGCCGACGCGTGCATGATATTCGAATCGAACAGCAGCGCCGACCCGGCCGGGCCGGTGAACTGCTCGATCCAGTACTTATAGGCCAGTTCGGTGATATCGGCCTGACTCGGTACCCCGATCTCCTGCTCACGCAGTGATTCACGGTAGTTGTCCGCCGGTGTTTCGCCCTGGCAGGGGACGAAAGTGCGATGCGATCCGGGCATCACCATCAGACTGCCGTTGTACGGGTAGTTATCCGTCAACGCAATGGACAGACTCACCGCCCGTGGCGTGGGCATTCCGTCTTCGGCGTGCCAGGTCTCGAAATCGGAATGCCAGTAGAAGCCGGTACCGAATCCTGGAAGGTAATTGACCCGGCTCTGGTGGATGTACACATCCGAACCCAGAACCTGCCGGGCCAGATCCACAACCCGGGATTCGCGCACCAGCTCCTTCACCGCCGGGCTCAGCATGTGCACATCGAATACCGAGCGCACCTGCTGCGACGTCTTCTCCACGATGAGCCGGTCGTCACCCCGCAAACCCGGATCGTTTGCCAACCTATCGATTTCGGCAGCGAATTCGGCCACCTCTTCGGGGCTGAGCAAACGATCCAGAATCGCGTAACCGTCGGTATCGAACGCAGCCAGCTCCGCGTTACCGATCCGGCCCCACACCGTCGCGTCGTGTCGCTCTTGTAGCGGCAACCGCTCGGCGGTTCTGGTCGGATAGCGATCGATCCGATTGTCAACCAACGTCGTTCGTCCTTCCTCTCAGTCGGCCGGAACGGCGATCAACGGATAAACGCCGTTCTCGTCGTGCACCTCCTGCCCCGTGACAGGAGGATTGAACACGCACAGCATCCGCATCCGTGTCCGTGTCCGCACCTCGTGCTTCTCGTGCCCGTCGAGCAGATACATCGTGCCCGGGGCGAGATCGTAGGTGCGGTCGTTGGTCAGGTCGGTGAGAGTGCCTTCACCCTCGACCAGCCAGACCGCTTCCACATGGTTCTGATAGTGGAAGACGTGGGTGGTGCCGGCCTCGATGGTGGTCTCGTGGAACGAGAACCCCACACCATCACCGCCCAGCACGATCCGTTTGCTACGCCAATCCTCCGCACCGACATCGCGGTGGGTGCCGGTGATCTCGTCGGTGGTGCGCACGATCATTTCTGTAGTTCCTCTCAGCTGCAGACGGTCTCGACGGCATCGCCCAGGATGCGCAAACCGTGGTCCAGTTCGTCGTCGGCGATGGTCAGCGGCGGCAGCAGTTTCACAACTTCGTCCGATGCCCCGGAGGTCTCGGCCAGCAGGCCACGTTCGAACGCGACCTGGCAGACTTTCCCGGCCTGCGAGGCGTCGTCGAAGACCAGGCCGTGCACCAAACCGCGGCCCCGAGTCGAGATTCCCGGTGCGGCCGCGGCGATATCGTTCAACGCCGCGGCCACCCGCTTACCCTTGGTGCCGGTGGACTTCTCCAATACATCATCGGACCAATAATGCTCGAGCGCCACCTGCGCGGTCACGAAGGATGGATTGTTACCCCGGAAGGTGCCGTTGTGTTCGCCCGGTGACCACACATCGTGCTCCGGCTTGAACAGCACCAGCGCCATCGGCAGGCCGTAACCGCCGATCGACTTGGACAGGGTCACGATATCGGGGGTGATCCCGGCCGCTTCGAATGAGAAGAACGGGCCGGTGCGACCGCAGCCCATCTGCACATCGTCGACGATGAGCAGGATGCCGCGGGCGGAGCACAGTGAGGCCAGATGCCGCAGCCATTCGGCGCGGGCCAGGTTCACTCCGCCCTCACCCTGCACGGTTTCCACGATCACGGCGGCCGGGCGGTCCAGACCGGAGGACGAATCGTCGAGTACCCGCTCCATCCACTGGAAGTCCGCGGTGGTGCCGTCGAAGTAGCCGTCGTAGGGCATCGGTGTCGCATGGTGGAGCGGAACACCGGCACCGGCGCGCTTCATCGCGTTACCGGTCACCGACAGCGCGCCCAGCGTCATCCCGTGGAATGCGTTGGTGAAGCTGAGGATGCTCTGGCGACCGGTCACCTTGCGGGCCAGCTTCAGCGCCGCTTCCACCGCGTTGGCGCCGGTCGGGCCGGGGAACTGCACCTTGTAGTCCAGGCCGCGCGGCGCCAGCAGGGTATCGCGGACGGTCTCCAGGAGTTTGCGCTTGGCGACAGTGGACATGTCCAGACCGTGGGTGACACCGTCACCGGCCAGGTAGTCGATCAGCGCCGTCTTCAGCAGGGGGTTGTTGTGGCCGTAGTTCAGCGCGCCCGCTCCGGCGAAGAAATCGAGGAAATCCCGGCCGTTCTCGTCGCGGAGCCAGGCACCCTGGGCGGTCTCGAACACCGCGGGCCAGGAGCGGCAGTAGCCGCGGACGTTGGATTCCAGGTCGTCGAAGATCGTCGTTTCAGGGGTAATCATCAGTGATCCCTTTCGTTTTTACGGGCGATCGGGGAGATGGTGTAGAGGTCCTCGGCGGCGTGACTGTCCGGGAACACATCCGGTTCGAACAGAACGCTGCGCACCATTTCGGCGCCGCGGCGGCGAGCCAGCGAGGCGAACATGGCGATCGAGGCGGGATTATCGGGGGACACGGTGGTCTCCAGCGCGTTTACGGCACCGCCGGCCGGATGGTCCGGCGCGGTGACGGTGGCGACCAACCAGTCCAGCATGGCGACCCCGGTTCCGCGGCCACGCTGGTCGGCGTCCACAGCGACCTGCCAGACGAACAGGGTGCCGGGCGCATCGGGTCTCAGGTAGCCGGTGACGAAGCCGACGACACGGCCGTCGCTTTCGGCGACCACCGAGCTGGCGGCGAAATCTCGGCACCACAAAAGATAGGAATAGCTCGAATTGACGTCCAGGACCTGCGACTCGTCGGCGATCTGCCACAATCGCGCGGCGTCCGTGATCCGCGGTGCGCGCAAGCTCACGCCGGTACTGGCGGGCTCCGCATCGGTCGCGGCGGACGAGGTGGTCGAGCCGGTGCCGGTCGAACCGGCGGTCTGCGTGCCGGCCGAGCCGGCAATCTGCGTGGACTCAGTGTGTAAAGACATACAACTCCGATGTCTGCTTGCAGTACTTTCCCAGGCTTACGAATCAACTTTGAGGTGGCCTGGTCGAGTTCTTTACGATTGTGTTACAGGCTGATGACGCCCCTCTCGATCGATGGCAGGGAGCCGGATGACGAATCGGGCGCCCCCTCCGGGGCGTTCCGTACATTCGACCCGGCCACGGTGAGTGGCCACGGTCTCGGCGACGAGCGCCAGACCGATTCCGGTGCCACCAGTGGTGGACCGGCGGCTGTTTCGGGAAGTCGCAAAACGTTCGAAAATTCGGTCGCGGTCGGCCGGTGCTACCCCGGCACCGGCGTCGTCGATCTCGATGACGGCCTCCGCGCCGTCGCGGCGCACTGTCACCGCCACCGCGCCCCCGCCGTGCCGGTCGGCATTCTTCAGCACATTCAGCAGGGCGCGCTCGAGTTCCAGTTTACGGCCCAGAACCGTGACGGGCTCGGCGACTGTGAGCAGTTCGGCAGGCCGGTGACTGTTGCGCAACGTGTGTACCAGCAGGTCTCCCACCGAAACGGGATCCACGTCACCGTGATGCATACCCGCCTCCACTCGCGCCAGAGCGAGGAGATCGTCGAGCAGCCGGCGCAGGTGTTCCACCTCCGCGCTCACCAGGTCCAAGGCCTGCCGAGAACGCGGGGGAAGTTCCGCACGCGAGCGTTCCAGCACACCCACCGCGGTGGTGAGGGTGGTCATCGGGGTGCGCAGTTCATGGCTCACATCGCCGAAGAGCCGGTGTTCGCGATCGATCCGGCGTTGCAGCGAATCGACCATCCGGTTGAAGGAGGCGACCGTGCTGGCGAGATCCTGATCGGTGCTGTCCGGCAGCCGGGTGCCCAGTTCACCGGAGGCGATGAGCGCGGCCGCCTCGGCGACGTCGCGTAGTGGTTTGAGCATGCGCCGGCTCACCCCGACCCCGACCGCGGCGCCGACCAGCGCCGCGGCGACGGCACAGCCCACCAGCAGTGCCGGACGGTGATGCAGCCGCTCGCTGAAGGTGCGGCTCTCATCGCTGACCACAGCGAACACCGCCAAGACCAGGACCAGCGCCATCAGACCGGAGGACGCCGCGAACGCGGTCGTCACCCGGCTGCGCAGGCTCCAGCGCCCCGGATCGCGTTCGACCCGGGCCGCATTCGTTGTGCCGACCATCGATCAGCGCTGCACGTCCAGCCGGTAACCGAGGCCACGGACGGTGACCACGATCTGCGGATCGGAGGGGTCGCGCTCGATTTTGGTGCGCAACCTGCGCATATGGACATCCACGATGCGCTCGTCACCGAAGAATCCCCGGTCCCAGACGCGCTCCAGCAGTACATCGCGGCTCAGGACCCGGCCGGGGGCATCTGCCAGTTCGCACAACAGCCGGAATTCGGTGATGGTGAGGTTGATCTCCTCGTCGCCGCGGCGCACCGCGCCACCTTCGGGCGAGAGGATCAGGGGATTGGCGGGATCGGCGTCCAGGACGACCTCGATCGGCGCCGTCTCGCGTTCCACCGACAGGCGGGCGCGGCGCCGCAGGGCGCGCATCCGCGCGGTGATCTCCTTGATCTCGAACGGTTTGGTGACGAAATCATCGGCGCCGGCCTCGAGGGCGGCCACCACATCGTGAGTATCGTCACGCGCGCTCACCACGATGATCGGCACGTCGTGATCGCGGCGGATCTCCCGGATACAGGTGAATCCGTCCATTCCGCCGAGCATCAGATCGACGATCATGACATCGGGCACGCCGATCGTCCGCAGATGGGTGAGCGCGGCCTCGGCTTCCTCGGCCTCGGCGACGTCGTAGCCTTCGTCCTCCATGGCCAGGCGTAAAGCACCTCTGACCCGGTCGTCGTCTTCCACGATCATCAGGTTCGCGCTCAATTTTCAATCCCTTGCAGACGCACGTGGCGTGCCGCGGCGCGGGTTTCGCATCCCCAAACCGACGCGACAGCCCGCTACTCAGTTTACTCGAGCAACCTTCCGGTTATACGAGTAGCCGCAATGCCTGCGAAGTAAACCCCCCAAGTGAAATGACTCACTGTCAGATGTTGCGCGCATGCTCCAAACGGAAGAAGTTGCTCGGAGTGCCGTCGGCGCGGAGTTCCTGGTAACGGAAGCTCAGTTTGCGTGCGTCGAAGGTGGCGAACCAGTCGGTCCAGCTGACCGGCTGGAGGACCGCGCCACCGTAGTGCGGGAAGTCCAGGCGCAGAACTCCCACCTCGCCGTTGTACTGACTGCCGGGCGTCGTCGCCGGATCAGCACCGCGCCGCTGGGCCCACTGGCGGATGACCTCATGATTCGTGGTGACCATGGTTGTTCCGGGAGCGGCGGAAAGGCCACCCTTCATGACGAACCTCCTTGCGGTAGGTGCGTACGTGCTCACCGTGCGACCCTCGGTGGTCACACCGGCTTTCCGGACTTGTACCCGACTTCGCACTCTTGCAAACACAGCGGACAGGCAAATGTCCTGTGTGTCCGCACCGTCACCCCGGCGACCGGCGATCCCCGCCCCAGCGAACCCTCGGGTTTGCCGAAGATTCGCCGCGATCGGAAAAACGGTCACCTGCCACCGGAAATCGGGGCCAGAGCCACCGTGATGTTATCGCTGCCCCCACAGACAACCGCGTAGTCGACGAGCGCCCGCGCGCCGTCGCTCGTCGGCATCCCGAGTGCGCGTTGCGAAAGCTCGACCGGAC
Source organism: Nocardia sp. NPDC058499 (assembly GCF_042719915.1). NCBI lineage: Bacteria > Bacillati > Actinomycetota > Actinomycetes > Mycobacteriales > Nocardiaceae > Nocardia > Nocardia sp. NPDC058499. The sequence continues at coordinate 239,141 of NZ_JBHXMZ010000001.1, forward strand.
GGGGCAAATAGTTCCACAGGCCGTCGGTGCACAACAGCAGCGAACCGGGACCGTCCACGTAGTAGGACCGGATACTGTCGCCCGACCAGGGCTGCTGTCCGGCGTCCGCGCCCAGCCAGCGCATCAGGGTATGGGCCCGCGGATCGGCCATGGCAGCCTGCTCGTCCATCGCGCCCGCTTCGATCAGCGTCTGCGCCCACGAATCGTCCACCGTCAGCTTCTGCGGGCCGGTGAGCGGACCGGGATGACCCGGCCGCGCCGGCTGCTCGGAAACCCGGTCCCCGGCCGCCAGCCAGTAGGCGCGGCTGTCGCCGATATTCGACACGGTGACCGATATCCTGCCGTCGGCCTCGGTGCGCACGATCGCCGAAACATAGGTACACGACGGAGCGTCCCCGTCCGGCCCCACCAGATTGCGCACCGACTCGGACGCAGCCGCCATTCCCGCGGCCGTGGCCTCCTCGGCCGTTCGGTCCTCGGCGAGGGCGGCGAGGCAGGCATCCACACCGGTACGGACGGCGGTCCCGGAGGCGGCCTGCGGATCCGGCGACGACGACACACCGTCGCATACCACCAGGACAAGAGTTTCGGGTTGCCCGCTGTCGTCCGGCACAACCGCCGCGGCCACGGCATCTTCGTTACGCGCATGCACGATTCCGCGGTCGGTGACCAGCGCGGCCACCCCGAGATCGGCCTCGAACCGATCCTGAAGCCGATGCGGATGGTCGCAGACGGGGCAGCGCGGGCCGCGGCCCTGGGTCCCGCAGTGCACGCAGACCACTTCCGCCAGACCGTCGTCCGGCAGCGCCACCCGGTGGATCCCCGGCGTAACCGCCTGGCGCGGAACGGTCCGTTCCGCGGCCGCGGCCCGGCGGCGGGTGTCCAAGGTATCGCGCACCGCCGGCATGGGTTCGGTCACCGCGTCGAGAATATCGCCGGGTTCGGTGCCCCCGCCGTTCGTCTCCGAGTTCATCCGGCCACCACACTGTCGAGTAGTTCCCGGCGCCCCCCGACCCGGATACCGCGAGTCCGCACACCGCCCCCCTTCATTCGACCCGTTCCGTTCTGACGATCGACGATAGTACGCGGTGACCGGGCGGACGCGTTCATCCGCGCTCCCCAACCGCGCGAACGGCTTTGCGGGCCGCCACCAGCACCGGATCCCAGACCGGCGAGAACGGCGGGGCATACCCCAGATCGAGTGCGGTCATCTGTATCACGGTCATTCCCGCGGTCAGTGCGACCGCCGCGATATCGACCCGCTTACCGGCGCCTTCCCGGCCCACGATCTGCACACCGAGCAGGCGGCCGGTGAGACGTTCGGCCAGCATCTTGACCGTCATCGGCGCCGGGTCCGGGTAATAACCGGCTCGGCTGGTGGATTCGATCGTCGTGGTGACGTATTGCAGGCCGGCGGTCCGGGCGTCCTTCTCCCGTAATCCGGTGCGCGCCACCTCGAGATCGCACACCTTGCTGACCGCGGTACCGACCACCCCGGGAAAGGTCGCATAACCGCCACCGATATTGGCGCCGATGATCTGGCCGTGCTTGTTGGCGTGGGTGCCCAGGGGAATATGGCGGCGCATCCCGGAGACGAGGTCGAGCACCTCCACGCAATCGCCGCCGGCCCAGATATTTTCGTGCCCCAGAACCCGCATTGCGGTATCGGTCAGGATCCCACCGTGCCCGCCGATGGGTAATCCGGCCGCGCGGGCCAACCCGGTCTCCGGAGCGACCCCGATCCCGAGCACCACCACATCCGCGGGGTACTCGCTGCTGCCGGCGACCACGGCGCGGGCCCGGCCGTCGGCACCGGTCCGGATCCCGGTCACCTCCCGATCGCCGGCCACCACGATGCCCAGCCCGCCCAGCGCCTCGCGAACCAGGGCGCCCATATCGGGGTCCAGCGTCGCCATCGGCTCGGCACCGCGGTGCACGACGGTGACCTCGAAACCGCGGCGGATCAGGGCCTCCGCCATCTCGACTCCGATATACCCCGCACCGACCACCACTGCGCGGCGACCGCTGGTGGCGGCCAGCGCCGCGATGAGGGCTTCGCCGTCGTCCAGTGTTTGCACCCCGTGCACACCGGGCGCATCGATACCGGGCAGCGGCGGACGGATGGGCCGGGCGCCGGTCGCGAGGACGAGTTGGTCATAGCCGGTCCAGGTTTCGGCACCGGTCGCCAGATCACGGGTACGCACCCGGCCGCCCGCGATATCGAGTTCGACGACCTCGCTGCGCAACCGCACATCGATCGCCCGCGCCCGGTGCTCGTCGGGTGTGCGCGCGATCAACTGGTCCCGGTCGCGGACCTGCCCGCCGACCCAGTACGGGATCCCACAGGCGGAATACGAGGTGAAATGCCCGCGTTCGAACACCACGATCTCGAGGTCACCGGCTTCTCGGTACCGGCGCGCCTGGGAAGCCACCGACATACCGGCCGCGTCACCGCCGACGATCACCAACCGCTCGGTCATACGATCAACCTACCCAGTCGGCCGTGTTTCCCGCGGCGCCACCGGCGGCCGTGGCTCCCCACACCACCGGCCGGCAGGCAGACCTCGGTACCGGCCGCCACGCTGGCTTCAGGCGGTGCGGGAGCCGATCAGCGGGAGCCGGTCCATGGCGGTGCGGGCGCGGGAACCGGTGGTCGACCGGCCGTTGCTGTCGGTGAAGGTCAGGATGCCATCCTCGATCGGGCTCTTACGCAGGTAGGCGCGGTCCCGGAAATAGCTGTTGACCACCTTCCACGGTCCGCCGGTGCCCTGTCGGGGCATCACCGCGTCGCCGCGCTGGATATAGCCGGAACTGAGCGCACCACCCATCACCGAGACTTCGGAGCGGTCGCCCTCGCGCGCGTTCACCAGGAACCGCGTGTAGCCGCGGTCCCGCATCCGGTTGAGCACCTTGCAGAAGTATTCCGCGGCGAGGTCGGCCTTCAGGGTCCACGAGGCGTTGGTGTAGCCGAGGACCATCAGCGCGTTCGGTACACCGTCGAGCAGCGAACCCTTGTACATGACCCGCTCCCGTGTCACCACCGGTTCCCCGTCGACTTCCAGGGTGGCGCCGCCCAGGATCTGGATGGTCAGGCCGGTGGCGGTGACGACGATATCGGCGTCGATCTCCGTGCCCGAGGTGAGGCGTATCCCGTTCTCGGTGAAGGTGTCGATGGTGTCGGTGACGATGGACGCCTGTCCGCGGCGCAGGGCTTTGAACAGGTCGCCGTCGGGTACCACGCACAGCCGCTGGTCCCAGGGCGCGTAGTCCGGGCTGAAATGCCGCATATCGATACCCGGTCCGACCGCCATCCGGACCCAGTTCAGGAACATTTTCCGGGCCAGGGCAGGTTGTTTGCGCGAGAGCTGATAGCTGGCCTGCTGGACGGCGATATTGCGTGCGCGACCGACCTGGTAGGTGAGGCCGGCCGGGGATTTGACCTTCGTGAGGCCGATCGCGACCGGATCGTCGGCCGGGATAGAGGCGATATAGGTGGGCGAACGCTGCAGCATCGTCACATGGCCGGCTTCGGCAACCATCGACGGCACCAGTGTGATGGCGGTGGCCCCGCTGCCGATCACCACGACTTTCTTGCCCCGGTAGTCGAGATCCTCCGGCCAGTGCTGGGTGTGGACGATCTGCCCGGTGAAGTTCTCTTCGCCGGGGAACGACGGCCGGTAGCCCTTGTCGTAGTCGTAGTAGCCGGTACAGCCGACCAGGAAGCCGGCGGTCCACAGTTCCTCGGCGCCGGTCGCTTCCGCTACGACCCGGACGGTCCACTGGTTGTCCGCGCTGGACCAGCTCGCGGAAATCACCTTCCGGCCGAAGTGGATATGCGGCGTGACCCCGTACTCGTCGGCGGTCTCCTCGAGATAGCGGCGGATAGCAGCGCCGTCGGCGAGCATCTTGGTGCCGCGCCAGGGCCGGAAACCGTAGCCGAAGGAGTACATATCGGAATCCGATCGGATCCCGGGGTAGCGGAACAGGTCCCAGGTTCCGCCGATGGCGGTCCGCCGTTCCAGGATCGCGTAGCTGCGCCCGGTGTTCTCCTTCTCCAGGTGACAGGCCACATCTATACCGGACAGACCGGCTCCGATGATCAGTACGTCGACATGCCGCGTCATTGCGTTCCTCGTCTGTTCGTGCCGGGTTCGTCGTCGATCATGACAGACGCACCTTTTACCTGTAACCGAGAGTAGCCGATATCAGTGGCGGTACCGGCAAGCCCCGTACATCGGGTCGAGAACTCCGCTGATTCCCCCGCCGCGACCTCGACCGACGTGATATTTACCTCAATTTTCCCTTCTCCTTATAAAGGGGTCGCCACCGGTACCGCAACGCCCCTCTCCGATCACCGGCATTCGGCGATGACCGGGGCGAAAGTCTCCAGGTCGGGTTCGAGCACGGTGATATAGCCGAACCCGAACCGGTCCCGGTTGACCCGCAACCGATCGGCGATCTCGCGGGGACTGCCCAGCAGCACCGTGGGCAACTCGTCCACCGCGGCCAGCACCTCGGGCTCCACTGCCGAACCGAACCTGTCGAGGAATTCGGCGCGCCGCCCGGCGGGCACCACCGACTGGACCAGGATGTTCAACTCCACCTCCGCGGCACGCTCCCCCAGCGCCGCGCGGACGAACCGCACGCGCTCATCGATTTCCCCCGGGCCGGCCAGCCGCAGCGGGCCCGCGCCCGTGGTCGCGGCCCCGGTCAACGCGACAACCGACGCGTAACGGGCGGCGAGCGTGAGCATCCGATCACCCCAGCCGCCGATCAGCAACGGCGGGCCGCCCGGCCGCATGGGCTGCGGTTCGTAGCCGGGATCCGCGAACAGGTCGTGCAAAGTCCGCACGGTCTGCTCGAGATACGCCACCCGGCTCGCACCGGTACCGAACGGGATACCGGCGGTTTCGAATTCGTCGCGCACGTACCCCGCGCCCAGACCCAGTTCCAGCCGTCCTTCGACGAACCGATCGGTCCCGGCGATCTCCCGGGCCAGCAACGCCGGGTTGTAGAAGGGCGCGTTCAGGACGAACGTGTTCAGGCGTACCCGTTCGGTGTTCTCGGCCGCCAGTACCAGCGCCGGAAACGGCGGCGCCATGCCCAGATGATCGGCTACGCCGATCACGTCGTACCCCAGTTCCTCGGCCCGGCGGCATTTGCGTACCCAGTCGTGGCGCGAATCCGGCACGACCATGTTGACGCCGAACCGGAATTCCCTCGGTGAGCTCATACCTTCTGCATACCCCGCGCGGGTTCACCGCGCCCCCTCCGCACCGGCGAGTCGGCAGACATAGGGTGGGTACACGTCCCGGGCAGGCGCGGCGCCGGTCCGAGCCACCAGGAGGATTGCCGATGAACGCCACGAAAGCCCGGTCCGGTCTGTTGATCGCGGCCGCCGCGCTCGCCTTGTCCGGGTGCACCGAGATCGAGCAGGCGCTGAACAAGGGCGGCGACACACCCTGCCGCGAGTACATCGCGCAGGACCAGGAAACCAAACGCGTCACCATCACCAAGTTCCTCGAGGAACAGCACGGTCAGGCGCCGACCGGTACGAATGTGGACCTGTCCATGGCCGCCGTCGACGGCCTGTGCACCGTCCAGGCCAATGCCGATACTCCCATCGAGCGGGCCGATCTGGCCGGCATCTTCATCCGGAAATAGCCGGCTACCGCGCCTTACCACGCCGGCGCCGGAGGATCGGGCGGCGGGCCACTCGCGCGCAACCATTTGCCCCATACCACAAGCATTTTCGCCGGACCACCCACGTCCCCTCGCCCCGGAAAACGGGATACGCAAGAATGTGTTCGCAAAAGTGCTGGCGAAGTAGCGATCCGGATACCGGGCAGCGGCGAGCCGGAATCGGTGCGCCCGGCCGGTGCCGGCGCCGGAGACTAGGTGCAAGGAGCGCGCAATGTTTCATCGGATCGGATCGGTAGCGCCGCGGTGCCGCGGTGTGGCGCGGAGTTCCTGATGGCGTATCGCAGCGACCGGGTGGCGGTAACCGACAGGGCCCGCAACGCGTTACGCGAATTGATCGAGCAGCACGGCCCCATCCTGCTCTACCTGCCCCACCACGATACGGGCGAACCGGCGCCGACCTGGCTGCCCATCCGCGATTTCCGGGCGGCCGAGGGCGATACCCTCTTCGGCCGGCTGGCCTGGCATACCGAACTGTGGATGAGCGAGCAGGCGTACACGTATTTCGAACGCGACCACCTGACCGTGGACGTCCCCACCGATACCGGGCCACCGCCGGACGGTGCCGAAGCCACCGCGGATACCGCGGTTTTCCTGCTGCGCGCCCGCCGGCTCAGCGCCGCCGAGGCCGCCGCTTTCGAGACCCGCAAACGTAACCGGGGCTGAATCGCCCGATCATCGCCTCCTCCGGGCGGGCGAGAATCCCGCCCGCCCGGACGGCCCTCGGCAGCCGCTGCCACACCCCTATCCCGGGGCAGGATCACGCGGTCTACACCGCTGCCGGTCGCGAGGTCGAAGGGAGTCCTGTTCAATGGGATCCGATGTGCCGGAAGCGGGTCGAAAGGTTACTTTGTGGCGATGTTCAGAGCGAGGCTCGGTGTCCGCGCCCGGATCCTGGCGATCGCGCTCATCCCGAGTTTGACCCTGTTGGTGGTCGGTGTGGGCGCGACCGGCTATCTGATCGACCAAGGCCAGCACGACCGCCAGGTGACCGAGGCGATGCGGGCGGCCTCCGGCCCTACCCGCACGGTGTACGAGATCGTTCAGAACGAACGCCGGCTCACGCTTGCCTACCTCGCCGGTGATTCCGCCGCGGCCGATGCGCTGGCCGCCGTACGACCCGACAGTGAACAGGCGCTGCGCGGCCTCCTCGACGCCTCCCAGGAGCTGCGCAACCTGCAACCCGACCAGATCACCGACGATGTCGGCTCGTTCGCCACGCTCATCCAGCAGCTGGGCAATATCCGGGGTGCCGTCGACAGCCGCGCGGTCTCCGCGGGGGATGCCTACACCTTCTACGCGCGCCTGCTCGACGCTCTCGCGGTCGGCGCGCAGATCTCGCAGTCCTTCGCGCCGGACGCGCATTCGGCCACCCAGCTCACTCTCGCCACCCGCATCATGCACATGCTCGAGGCCACCTCCCGCAGTCATGCACTGGCCGGAGCGGCACTGCGGTCCGGCAAGCCGGTGGCCCTGCCCGAGGAATACATCCAGCAGACCGGCTTCTACCACACCGAAACCGCGCTGCTGGCCCGCGAGCTCGCCCCGGAGCTCGGTGAACGGCTGAACACTCTGCTCAGCAGCCCGCAGTGGCAGCTGCTGACCCGCACCGAGAACACCCTCATTGCCCGCAGCCTCCCGAGCGCCGACGACGACTCCTCTGGTCTGCCGCCCGCCCAGTTCGCCGCGTGGCAGGACGCGGCCGACCATCTCGATCACGAGATGCTCGAACTCTGGGACGAGCAGAACCTGGTCATGCAGCAGGCCTCGCTGGACGCCGCGGCCCGCACCACGACGCAATCCCTGCTGATCGGGCTCGCCGTCCTGGTGATCTCCGCGGCGGCGTTCGGTATCTCCCTGGTGCTGGCCAACCGGTTCATCCACCGCCTGGTGCGGTTGCGCGACCATACGCTGGCCCTGGCCGACGAACGACTGCCGGATATGCTCGACCGGCTCCGCGCCGGGGAGGACGTCGATGATGCCGCGGCCGCCGCGAAACTCGATTTCGGTCACGACGAACTCGGTGCGGTGGCCACCGCGTTCGAGCATGCGCACGCGGTGGCCGTCACGGCCGCCGTCACCGAGGCCCGCAACCGGGAGGGCGTCAAATCGATCTTCCTGAATATCGCGCACCGCAGCCAGATCGTGGTGCACAAACAGCTCGAGATCCTCGACGAGGCCGAACGGCGCGAAGAAGATCCGGCGATGCTGGACGTCTTGTTCAAACTCGACCATCTCGCCACCCGCGAACGCCGTAATGCGGAGAACCTCATCGTGCTCGGCGGCGGGAAACCGGGCCGCCAGTGGCGCACCCCCGTACCGCTGGTCGATCTGGTGCGCAGCGCCGTCGGGGAAACCCAGGACTATCCACGGGTACGCCTGGCCCGGCTGCCCGAATTGCGGGTGGCGGGTAGCGCGGTCGGCGACCTCATCCATCTGCTCGCCGAACTCGTCGACAACGCGACCTCGTTCTCACCGCCGCAGTCGCGGGTCCAGGTGACGGGGTCGGTCATCGGCAAGGGGGTGGCCGTCGAGATCACCGATCAGGGTATGGGGATCCCCGCCGACACCCGCGACCGGCTCAACGAGATCCTGGAGAGCCCGCCCGATTTCGAGGTCGCCTCACTGCAGCGGGATTCGCGGCTGGGGATCTTCGTGGTCGCGCAGCTGGCCCACCGGCACGGTATCTCGGTACGTCTGTGGGAATCGGAGTACGGCGGTGTCCGTGCGGTCGTGATCATCCCGTCCGCCCTGCTCACCGACCCCGCGGAGGAAACCGCGCCGCTGACGGGGTTGACGCGACCGCCCGCCCCGGTCCCGCCGCCGGCACCCGAGGAACGCGCCGAAACCCCGGCGGCCACCCTCGTAGAGGACCGCCCGCGGCCCGCCGCCCGCCCCGATTCTGCGCCTGCGGATGCCGCGGCAGCGGAAACCGGCGCGACCACCGCCGAACCGGAGGTACTGCCCGACGGTCGTCCGGCTTTACCACGCCGCACCAGGCAGGCTAAAGTCGCACCGCGACCGGAAGATTCGGGCGCCCAGCAGGCCGCAACGGCGCGGCCGCGCTCGGCCGAACAAGCCCGAGATCTGATGGCGGCGATCGAGAACGGTACCCGGCAGGGCCGCAGGCCCCTGCCCGCCACGGATTCCGGCGCCGCGAACCCGGCGCCGGACGGCGCATCCCCGGATGAACAGGAAGGCTAAGTGTCAACTTCCACTCAAGGTGACCTGAACTGGCTGCTCGACGATCTCGTCGAGCGACTCGCGGGGGTCCGGCTGGCGGTCGTACTGTCCACCGACGGAATGCTGCTCGGCCACTCCTCGAAAATGGACCGCACCGAAGCAGAGCATTTCGCGGCGATGTCGTCGACCCTGCACGGGCTGGCCCGTAGCGCGGGCGCACGTTTCGAGGGCGGTAACGTCCGGCAGGCGGTGATCGAACTCGATCGGGCCGTCCTGTTCGTGACCTCCGCCGGCGATAACGCCTGTATCGCGGTCCAGGCCGCCGCGGACGCGAACCTCGGCATGGTGGCCTACGAGATGAACCTGACCGTACAGCGCGTCGGTACCCATCTCTCGACCAGTTCCCGCAGCGGAACCGGGGACCGACCACAGCAACCGTGAGAACAGCGATACGGCGATGACCGGTACACGGGATTCCTGGTTCGACGACGATGCCGGACCGCTGGTGCGGCCGTATGCGATCACCCGGGGCCGGACCGTCGGTGCCGGACACGATCTGGATATGCTCACCATCGTGGTCAGAGCTCGCGGAGCCCCGCCACTACGTCGTACCGAACCCGAATATCTCGATATCGTGCAGTTGTGCACGGAACCACAGACAGTGGCGGAGGTGGCAGCCGCCTTGAAACTGCCGCTGGCGGTGACCAAGATTCTCGTCGGAGATCTGATCGGTGACAGCCATCTGATCTTCCGGACTCCGGTGCAGATGGAGTCCGGACCCGGCGACTTCAACATATTGCGAGCGGTACTGGATGGAATCCGAAAAATTTGACCCTGCCCGGATCGACCCCGCGGCGCCGGCCCTGGCCGCGTCGGTCAAGGTCCTCATCGCCGGCGGCTTCGGCGTCGGTAAAACCACCATGGTGGCCTCGATCAGTGAGATTCCGCCGCTGCGGACCGAGGAGATGATCACCGAACTCAGTACCGGGATCGATGATCTGTCGGGTGTCGAATCCAAGACCACCACGACGGTGGCGCTGGACTTCGGCCGGATCACCATCGACAAGGATCTGGTGCTGTACCTGTTCGGCACGCCCGGTCAGGACCGTTTCTGGTTCCTGTGGGACGAATTGGCGCGGGGCGCGCTGGGTGCGGTGGTCCTGGCCGATACGCGCCGGCTCGGGAACTCTTTCGCCGCCATCGACTACTTCGAACGCCGCGGGCTGCCGTTCCTCGTGGCGGTCAACTGTTTCGACGGGGCACCGCGCTACACCGTGGACGAGGTCCGCGACGCCCTCGATCTCGACGGCTCGATGCCGGTGATGCTCTGCGATGCCCGTGATCGGGTATCGGCGAAGAATGTGCTGCTCAGCTTGATCGAGTATCTGATCGATCGGGCCACCCGGCCCGATCTGACAGCCAATCCCGGGTGATCCGCCGGCGGAGCCGCTCACCGGCTCCGCCCGAGCGCGTCGGGCCCGGAGGCGGTAGCGCAGCGTCACCACGCCGGTCGGCGCTCAGGCGCAACAGACACAGCACATACTCAGCGCAAGGTGCCCGCCTCGTGCAGTTCGTCGAACAGCAGCTGGTCCACCGGCGGTACATGCGGTCGGTCGGCGTAGCCGAACCAGGCGATTTCGGCGATTTCGCTGCTCGCGGTCAGCCGTCCCCGGTAGTCGGCGCGGTAGCAGCTCATCCGTACCCGGGCCGTACCGTCGACAGCCTCGTAGACGCCCACCGGTTCGACGGTTTCGGCGACCAGCGCGACGGTGAGCTCTTCGGCGATCTCGCGCACCAGGGTCTGTTCATCGGATTCGCCCGCTTCGCGCTTTCCGCCCGGTATGTAGAAGATCTCCTTACCCGCCGGGCGGGCACACAGAATCCGCCCGTCCACGATCAGCACCCAGGCAACCGTATCGATGAGCTCGCCGACCAATTCGTCCGTCACGCCGGCAGCTTAGACCAGCGCCGCGCGCGGACCATCTCGGCCAAGCTGCCCCCAACCGCGCGGTCGCGGACGTACCATGCGAACGTGGCCGATGCGAATCCTCCCGCCGTGCTGCGGGTCCTGGTCTACAGCAACGACGCCGACACCCGGAGTCAGGTGATGGTGGCGCTCGGGCGCCGCCCGCATCCGGACCTACCCCCGCTCGAGTACCTCGAGGTCGCCACCGCCCCGGTCGTACTGGAACGAATGGATGCCGGCGCGGCCGACCTCGCCGTTCTGGACGGTGAATCCGCACCGGTCGGCGGGATGGGTCTGGCCAAACAGCTCAAGGACGAGCTCGCCGAATGCCCGCCGCTGATCGTGCTCACCGGCCGTGCGGACGATGCGTGGCTGGCGAATTGGTCCCGCGCCGAGGCGGTCGCGTCCCATCCGATCGACCCACTGCGGCTCACCGAGCTCGTGGTCGACCTACTGCGCCGCCGTCCAGCCGCCTGAGCGCGTCAGCCCCGAAGGCGGTAGCGGAGCGTAACCACGTAGGGCCCGCGCTCAGGCACAACAGACACAGCCTTGGCCGATTAGGTTCATTCGCTCATAAATCTCAGTCCCGAATTCGATCAAACGGGTCCGTAAATCCTCCTTCTTCCTGCCGCGACAGTTGTAGGCTGTGCTGTAGCTCACATGAGCGCGGGAGATGAAATAACCCGCGACGCCGAAATCTGCCCCCAGCCCATTCTCGATTTCGGGGACGATCCGGCGGCGCGGGCCGTACCCATCGACCGCCCGGCCCCGTTCGCGGGCCCCGGGGCACAACCGCCGGGGCCCGGAGTTCGCAAGGAGGGGAAGCGCAGTCGTGAATACCGAACTGCCGATATTGATCCTCGGCGCGGTTGCCGCCGCGTTCGCGATCATCTCGGTCCTGATCGCCGGCCTCATCGGCCCGAAACGCTATAACCGCGCGAAACTACAAGCCTACGAATGCGGTATCGAACCGACCCCGCACGCGGTGGCCGGGGGCGCGGGAAGCACAACCGGACAACGATTTCCGGTGAAGTACTACCTCACCGCGATGCTTTTCATCATTTTCGATATCGAGATCGTGTTCCTCTACCCGTGGGCGGTCCATATCGATGCGCTCGGGGTGTTCGGCCTTGTCGCGATGGCACTGTTCATCGTCAACGTCTCGGTCGCCTACGCCTACGAATGGCGGCGCGGCGGCCTCGGCTGGGACTGAGCCGCGAACCTCCGATCAGCCGCGGCCCGCGTTCCGGCGCGGGCCCATAGCCCCCAGGGAGTAGTCGGATATGGGTTTGGAAGAGAAATTGCCCAGCGGTTTCGTACTCAGCACGGTCGAGGCCATGGCGGGGTACATGCGCAAGGGGTCGCTGTGGCCGGCCACGTTCGGCCTGGCCTGCTGCGCCATCGAGATGATGGCGACGGGGGGCGGCCGATTCGATTCGGCCCGTTTCGGTATGGAGGTTTTCCGGGCCTCGCCGCGGCAGGCCGATCTGATGATCGTCGCGGGGCGGGTCAGCCAAAAAATGGCGCCGGTGCTGCGACAGGTCTACGACCAGATGACCGAGCCGAAATGGGTACTGGCCATGGGCGTTTGCGCGTCCTCGGGCGGAATGTTCAACAACTACGCGATCGTGCAGGGCGTGGACCATGTGGTCCCGGTCGATATCTACCTGCCGGGCTGCCCCCCGCGACCGGAAATGCTGCTCAACGCGATCATCGCGCTGCACGACAAGATCCAGCACACCCCGATGGGGGTGAATCGCGCCGAAGCGATCCGGGCGGCGGAGCAGGCCGCCCTCGCCGCGACCCCGACGATCCGGATGGAGGGTTTGCTGCGATGAGCACCGACCGCCCCGAATCCACCGACAGCCGAGCCGTCGAACCGGAACAGCCCATCGGGCCCCACGACGAAGTGATCGGCCGCCGCCGCGGCATGTTCGGTATCTCCGGCAGCGGCGACACCTCCGGGTATGGGCGCCTCGTACACGAGATCGCCCTGCCGGGCGGCACTCCCCCACCCTATGGGGGCTATTTCGATACGATCGTCGACCTGCTGCGCACCGCACTGAACACCGGCGCCGGGTTCGATGCGGCAATCGAAAAAGTGGTCGTGGACCGCGACGAACTCACCCTGCATGTGCGCCGCGACCATCTGGTGGCGGTGGCGCTGGCGTTACGCGACGACCCCGCCCTGCGTTTCGAACTATGCCTCGGAGTGAGCGGCGTGCACTACCCCGACGAGGCGGGCCGCGAACTGCACGCTGTCTACCACCTGAACTCGATCACGCACGGCCGGCGGCTGCGCCTCGAGGTGGCGGCGCCCGATGCGGACCCGCATATTCCCTCGCTGTACCGCGTGTACCCGACATGCGACTGGCACGAACGGGAAACCTACGACTTCTTCGGTATCCGGTTCGACGGGCATCCCTCGCTGACCCGGATCACCATGCCCGACGACTGGCGCGGTCACCCACAGCGCAAGGACTACCCGCTCGGCGGGATACCGGTCGAATACAAGGGCGCGCGCATTCCGCCGCCCGATGAGCGGAGGGCCTACAGCTGATGAGTGAAATCGATATCCGGCCCGGTGTTTCCGGCGGGCCGGACCACGACGACTCCGGTATCGGTACCACCCCGGCCGCGCCGGGCACGGATCCCGAACAGTCGGTGGTGACGGTCGCAGGCCAGGATTGGGACGATGTCGCCGATGCGCTCCGCGGCGCCGGCGAGGAACGCATCGTCGTCAATATGGGACCGCAGCATCCGTCCACGCACGGCGTGCTGCGGCTCATCCTGGAGATCGAGGGCGAAACCGTGGTGGAGGCCCGCTGCGGAATCGGCTACCTGCACACCGGGATCGAGAAGAATCTGGAATTCCGGAACTGGGCCCAAGGCGTCACCTTCGTCACCCGGATGGACTATCTGTCCCCGTTCTACAACGAGACCGCCTTCTGCCTGGGCGTGGAACGCCTGCTCGGGATCACCGACGATATTCCCGAGCGCGCCACTGTGATCCGGGTGCTGCTCATGGAACTCAACCGCATCTCCTCACATCTGGTGGCGCTCGCCACGGGAGGTATGGAGCTCGGTGCGCTCACCCCGATGCTGTTCGGTTTCCGGGAGCGGGAACTGATCCTGGATGTTTTCGAGGCCATCACCGGCCTGCGGATGAATCACGCCTATATCCGGCCCGGCGGTATCGCCCAGGACCTCCCCGACGACGGGGTCACGAAGGTGCGGGAACTGCTGGAGCTCATGCCGAAACGGCTCCGCGATATGGAACATCTGCTCACCCATAATCCGATCTTCAAGGCCCGCACCGAGGGCATCGGCTACCTCGACCTCACCGGATGTATCGCCCTCGGTGTCACCGGACCGGTGCTGCGGTCCACCGGGCTCCCGCACGATCTGCGCAAGGCCATGCCCTACTGCGGATACGAGAACTACGAATTCGATATCCCCACCACCGATACCTGCGACTGCTACGCCCGCTACCTCATCCGGATCGAGGAGATGAAGGAATCGCTGAAGATCGCGGAACAGTGCCTGGACCGGCTGCGTCCCGGCCCGGTCATGGTCTCGGACAAGAAGATCGCCTGGCCGGCAGACCTCACCCTCGGCGAAGACGGACTCGGCAACTCACCTCGGCATATCGGCAAGATCATGGGCACCTCCATGGAGGGGCTCATCCACCATTTCAAACTGGTCACCGAGGGCATCCGGGTGCCGCCGGGACAGGTCTACGCGGCGGTGGAATCGCCGCGCGGGGAACTGGGGGTGCATATGGTCAGTGACGGCGGTACCCGGCCGTATCGCGTGCACTATCGCGATCCGTCCTTCACCAACCTGCAAGCCGTGGCGGCGATGTGCGAGGGCGGCATGGTCGCCGATGTGATCGCCGCCGTGGCCAGTATCGACCCGGTGATGGGCGGGGTGGACCGATGACCGAGATCCTGCTGCGCCTGAGCACGCGGCCGCAACCCTATCCGGACGAGGTCCGGGCCCGGCTGGAACCGGAGGCGAAAGAGATCGTCGGCCGGTACCCGCAACCGCGTTCGGCCCTGCTGCCGCTGCTGCACCTGGTGCAGTCGGAAGAGGGCTTCGTGAGCAGCACCGGTATCGATTTCTGTGCCGAACTGCTGGGCCTGACCGGCGCCGAGGTGACGGCGGTGGCCACCTTCTACTCCATGTACCGGCGCACTCCCACCGGTGATTACCACGTCGGTGTCTGCACGAATACGCTGTGCGCGGTTCTCGGCGGCGACGCCATCCTCGCCACACTGCGTGAGCATCTGGGTATCGCGCACGGCGAAACCACCGCGGACGGCAAGATCACCCTCGAGCACATCGAATGCAATGCCGCCTGCGATTACGCGCCGGTCGTCATGGTGAACTGGGAATTCTTCGACAACCGGACACCCGAATCGGCGAAGACCCTGGTCGATGATCTCCGCGACGGGCAACCGGTCCGGCCGACCCGGGGAGCGCCGCTGTGCACCTTCCGCGAGACCGCACGCGTACTGGCCGGATTCCCCGATACCCGCCCCGGCGTGCTGGACGGTGATCCGGGCGGTCCGACGCTGGCGGGTCTGGATATCGCGCGCGAGCAGGGGATGCGTGCCCCCGAGGTCCCGGAGACCGGTGAGGACGGTGCGCGATGACCTTGACTCCGGTGCTGAGCAGGTATTGGAATCTGCCGAACTCCTGGACGCTCGACACCTACCGCGCGCACCAGGGGTACGAGGCGCTGCCGATCGCGTTCGCCATGGCGCCCGACGAGGTCATCGCCACGGTCAAGGACGCCGGGCTGCGCGGCCGCGGCGGAGCCGGCTTCCCCACCGGGATGAAATGGGGTTTCATCCCGCAGGACCCGGAACCCGACGGCACAGTGAAACCGCACTATCTGGTGGTCAACGCCGACGAATCCGAGCCGGGCACCTGCAAGGACATACCCTTGATGCTCGCGTCCCCGCATTCGCTGATCGAAGGTGTGATCATCGCGGCCTACGCCATCCGGGCCGCGCATGCGTTCATCTATGTGCGCGGTGAGGTGGTGCCGGTGCTGCGCCGGTTGCAGGCCGCCGTCGCCGAGGCCTACGCCGCCGGGCTGCTGGGCACCGACATCCTGGGGTCGGGATACGATCTCGAACTCACCGTCCACGCGGGCGCCGGCGCCTATATCTGTGGTGAGGAAACCGCGCTCCTGGATTCGCTGGAGGGCCGCCGCGGCCAGCCCCGGCTGCGGCCGCCGTTTCCCGCCGTCGCCGGGCTCTACGCCAGTCCGACGGTCGTCAACAATGTCGAATCCATCGCCAGCGTGCCGCCGATTCTCCGGAACGGGCCGAGCTGGTTCCGTGCCATGGGCACCGAGAAATCGCCGGGTTTCACGCTGTACTCGTTGTCCGGGCACGTCACCCGGCCGGGTCAGTACGAAGCGCCCCTCGGGGTGACGCTGCGGGAACTGCTCGGCTACGCGGGTGGCGTCCGAGCAGGCCATCAGCTGAAGTTCTGGACCCCGGGCGGATCATCGACCCCGCTGTTCACCGCCGAACATCTCGACGTACCACTGGATTACGAAAATGTGACGGCGCACGGGTCGATGCTGGGCACCAAAGCGCTGCAGATCTTCGACGACACCACATGTGTGGTCCGGGCCGTCCTGCGCTGGACGGAGTTCTACGCGCACGAATCGTGCGGGAAATGCACGCCGTGCCGGGAGGGCACCTACTGGCTGGTGCAGCTGCTCACCCGGCTCGAAGCCGGCCTCGGCACCCCGGCCGATCTGGACAAACTCCTGGATATCGCCGACACCATCAACGGTAAATCGTTCTGCGCGCTCGGCGACGGCGCCGCCAGCCCGATCGTGTCCTCCATGAAGTACTTCCGCGACGAATACATCGCCCATCTGGAACGAGGTGGCTGCCCTTTCGACCCAGCACGCGCCACCGCCTGGGCCCCGACCGCGGCCGGAGAGGTAATCCGATGACAGCTACCGTCCGTTCCGATTCCGCCGATCTGCAGCCCGCCGACCTGGTCACCCTCACCATCGACGGCACCACGGTGAGCGTCCCGGCCGGAACGCTGCTCATCCGCGCCGCCGAGCTGATCGGGGTCCAGATTCCGCGATTCTGCGACCATCCGCTGCTCGCGCCCGTGGGCGCATGCCGGCAATGCCTGGTGGAAGTGGAGGGTCAGCGCAAACCGGTGGCCTCGTGCACCATGGCGGTCACCGAGGGCATGGTGGCCCGCACCCAGTTGAGTTCGCCGGCCGCGGAGAAGGCGCAGCAAGGTGTGATGGAACTGCTGCTGATCAACCATCCGCTGGACTGCCCGGTCTGCGATAAGGGCGGCGAATGCCCGCTGCAGAACCAGGCGATGTCGACCGGGCGTACCGAATCCCGGTTCGAAGGCGTCAAACGCACTTTCCCCAAACCGATTCCGCTGTCGAGTGCGGTACTGCTGGACCGGGAACGCTGTGTGCTGTGCGCGCGCTGCACCCGTTTCTCCCAGCAGATCGCCGGGGATCCGTTCATCGAACTACTCGATCGCGGCGCGCTGCAGCAGGTCGGCACCGCCGAGCACGCGCCACTCGACTCGTATTTCTCCGGGAACACCGTGCAGATCTGCCCGGTCGGTGCGCTCACCGGGACCAGTTACCGGTTCCGGGCCCGGCCCTTCGACCTGGTGTCCAGTCCCAGTGTCTGCGAACACTGCGCCTCGGGATGCGCGCAGCGCACCGATCACCGGCGCGGGAAGGTGATGCGCCGGTTGGCCGGTGACGACCCGCAGGTCAACGAGGAGTGGAACTGCGACAAGGGCCGGTGGGCTTTCGCCTACGCCACCGAACGGGACCGGATCACCACACCGCTGCTCCGTGGTCCCGACGGTGAACTGGCGCCCTGTTCGTGGTCGGAGGCCCTGGCCGCCGCTGCGCGTGGGCTGCGCGCCGGAGTGGGGAATGCGGCGGTACTGCCGGGTGGACGGGTCACCGAGGAGGAGGCCTACGCCTACGCGAAGTTCGCCCGGATGGTCCTGGGCACCAACGATCTCGATTTCCGCGCCCGCGCCCATTCCGCTGAGGAGGCCGAGTTCCTCGGTGCATGGGTCGCCGGCCGTCCCGACTCCGTCACCTACGACAGTCTCGACACCGCACCGGTGGTGCTGCTCGCGGATTTCGAACCCGAGGAGGAATCGCCCATCGTGTACCTGCGGCTGCGTAAGCAGGCGCGCACCCGGGCGCTGCCCATCTACTCCGTCGCTCCGTACGCCTCCCGCGGTCTGGAACGGATGTCGGGCATCCTGCTACCGACGGTGCCGGGTGCCGAAGCGCAGGCCCTCGCCGCTCTCGGCGGGCCCGCGCCCTCGGCCGAATCCGAGCAGGCTTCGGCAGACCTGGCGCGGCTGCTGCGCGAGCCCGGCGCAGTGATCCTGGCCGGCGAACGATTGGCCGCGGTCCCCGGGGCATTGTCGGCAGCGATCCGGCTGGCCGCCGATACCGGCGCCGCGCTCGCGTGGGTGCCGCGCCGGGCGGGCGAACGCGGCGCGGTGGAAGCGGGTGCGCTGCCGGGGCTGCTCCCGGGCGGCCGGCCCGTCACCGACCCCGAGGCCCGGCGTCAGGTCTGCCAGGTCTGGGACGTCGACGAATTACCGGCCGGGCCGGGGCGTGATATCGGC
This sequence comes from Nocardia sp. NPDC058499, assembly GCF_042719915.1. Classification (NCBI taxonomy): domain Bacteria; kingdom Bacillati; phylum Actinomycetota; class Actinomycetes; order Mycobacteriales; family Nocardiaceae; genus Nocardia; species Nocardia sp. NPDC058499. Next base: position 257,661 of record NZ_JBHXMZ010000001.1, read on the forward strand.
ATGATCCTCGACGGCACCAGCCGGGTCGGCACCCTCGTCGTCGGCGGTGTCGAACTCGCCGACCTGCCCGATCCGGCCGCGGCCCGGGCCACGCTCGCCGGGGCGGATTTCGTGATCTCCCTGGAACAACGGCACAGTGAAGTGACCGCGTACGCCGATGTGGTGTTCCCGGTGGCGACGGCGATGGAGAAATCCGGTACCTACCGCACCTGGGAGGGCCGCCCGCGGCCGTTCGCCGCGGCGCTGACCGACAGCACGGTGCGCCGTACCGCGGCGCCGATGTCGGACCAGCGGGTACTGCACAGCCTCGCCGCGGAGATCGGTATACCGCTGGGCCTGCCCGATACCGCCGCCGCCCGCGCCGAACTCGACCGGCTCACCGGCTGGTCCGGAGCCACCACCGCTGCGCCCGCCTATCCGGTCGGCCGGGTGAGCACACCCCCGGCCGGGTCAGCGGTCCTGGCCGGCTGGCGGATGCTGCTCGACCGCGGCCGGCTCCAGGACGGTGAGCCGAATCTCGCGGGTATCGCCCGGGCACCGGTCGCCCGGATATCGGCGGCCACCGCCGCGGAAGCGGGCGTTGCCGACGGTGACCCGGTCACGGTCGGCACCGAAAAGGGCTCGGTCACTCTGCCGTCGGTGGTGACGCCCATGCCCGACAGGGTGGTGTGGCTGCCGATGAATTCACCCGGCTGCTCGGTGCATACCGATCTGGGCGCCGGACCGGGCAGCGTCGTCACGGTACGGCGCGCCGAACGGACGGAGGCATCCGACCATGACTGACCTGTCCCTTTTCGGCCTCGACCCGCTGTGGCTGGTCGCCGCCAAAGCCGTCGCCATTTTCGTGTTCCTGCTGCTGACCGTCCTGTTCGGGGTGCTGGTGGAACGCAAGGTCGTCGCCTGGATGCAGATGCGGGTGGGGCCGAACCGGGTCGGCCCCAAGGGTCTGCTGCAGAGCGCGGCCGACGGGGTGAAGATGGCGTTCAAGGAAGACATCGTCCCCGCGATCGTCGATAAGCCGATTTTCGTTCTCGCCCCGATCATCTCGGTGATCGCCGCCGTGATGGCCTTCGCGGTGATCCCGTTCGGGCCGGAGGTGTCGATCCTCGGGAACCCCACCGCACTCCAGCTCACCGACCTGCCCGTGGGTGTGCTCTACATCCTGGCGATCACCTCGATCGGGGTGTACGGAATCGTGCTGGCCGGCTGGGCCTCCGGTTCGACCTACCCGCTGCTGGGCGGCCTGCGCTCCACCGCCCAGGTGATCTCCTACGAGATCGCCATGGCGCTGTGTTTCGCGGCCGTGTTCCTGCTCGGCGGCACCATGGCGACCTCCGGCATCATCGCCGCCCAGCAGCCCACCTGGTATGTGTTCCTGCTGCTGCCGTCGTTCCTGATCTACTGCGTCTCCATGGTCGGCGAGACCAACCGCGCACCGTTCGACCTGCCCGAAGCCGAAGGCGAACTCGTCGGCGGTTTCCACACCGAGTACTCGTCACTGAAGTTCGCGATGTTCATGCTCGCCGAATACGTGAACATGGCGACGGTGTCCGCGCTGGCGACCACCCTGTTCCTGGGCGGCTGGCGTGCCCCGTTCCCGATCAATCTCTGGGAGGGCGCGAATTCGGGCTGGTGGCCGCTGCTCTGGTTCACCGCCAAGGTGTGGATGTTCCTGTTCGTCTTCATCTGGTTGCGCGGCACCCTGCCGCGACTGCGCTACGACCAGTTCATGAACCTCGGCTGGAAGCTGCTGATCCCGGCCTCGCTGGTGTGGGTGATGGTCGTGGCCACCGCCCGCGTTCTCGAGCTGGAAGGTTATGCGGCGGCCACGCCGATCCTGGTGATCGCCGGCCTGCTGGTGACTGCGCTGCTGGTCGGGTTGTTCCTGCGCGCCGGCCGCGTCCCCACCCCGGCTCCGGAGTTCCCGCCGGACGAGGAGATCGCCGCCACCACCGCGGGACAGCCGAGCGGTTCCGAGGTCTTCCTCGGCTTCCCGACCCCGCCGCTTCCCGAGCGGACCTCCACCATCACCTCCTCGCCCGGGCTCCTCGAACCGCTGGCCGGTTTCGCGGTCACCTTCGCCACCATGTTCAAGAAGCCCAATACCGAGTTCTACCCCGAGGAAAAGGTCCCCACCGCGCCGCGATATCACGGCCGGCACCAGCTCAATCGGCATCCGGACGGGCTGGAGAAATGCATCGGCTGCGAATTGTGCGCCTGGGCCTGCCCGGCCGACGCCATCTACGTCGAGGGCGCCGACAACACCGAAGAGGAACGCTTCTCCCCCGGTGAACGCTACGGCCAGGTGTATCAGATCAACTACCTGCGCTGTATCGGCTGCGGCCTGTGCATCGAGGCCTGCCCCACCCGGGCGCTCACGATGACCAACGACTACGAGCTCACCGACGACAACCGGGCCGACCTCATCTACGAGAAGGACCGGCTCCTCGCGCCCCTGGCACCGGATATGCAGGCCCCGCCACACCCCATGCAGCCGGGCAGCACGGAGGCCGATTACTACCTCGGCCGGGTACACGGCGATACGGAGCGCCCCGTCGCCGGCGCGGGACAAGGAGGCACCCGATGAGCCCCGCAACCGCGTTCGTGGCAGCCGCCCCCCTCACCGAGACGGGAACCGGCGAGGCCGTCCAGTTCTGGATCCTGGCACCGCTGGCGGTACTCGGTGCGCTGGGTATGGTTTTCGCGGCCAAGGCCGTACATTCGGCGATCTGCCTGGCCGCCACCATGATCAGCCTGGCGGTTTTCTACATCGCCCAGGATGCATTGTTCCTCGGTGTCGTCCAAATCGTCGTGTACACCGGCGCCGTCATGATGCTTTTCCTGTTCGTCCTCATGCTGGTGGGGGTGGACTCCGCGGAATCCCTGCGGGAAACCCTGCGCGGGCAACGTATTGCTGCCGCCGTGGTGGGGATCGGCTTCGGTATCCTGCTCTGCACCGGGATCGCGCACGGTATCCGGCGTTCCGATATCACCTTCCCCGCCACCGGTTTCCCCGGTCAGGACGCGATCGGCGCACTCGCCGAGTTGATCTTCGTGCGGTATGTGTGGGCGTTCGAGCTCACCGGAGCCCTGCTCATCGCCGCCACCATCGGCGCCATGCTGCTGGCGCACCGGGAACAGTTCGTCCCCACACTCGGCCAGCGCGAACTGTCCCGGCAGCGGTTCCGCGTTCCCGGGCACCGGCCCACACCGCTGCCGACGCCCGGTTTCTACGCCCGGCACAACGCCGTGGATATCCCCGCCCGGCTCCCGGACGGATCCTTCGAGGAACTGTCGGTCTCCACCATCCTGCGGCATCGCCGCACGCGGGCACTCACCGATGCGGCGATCCTGTCGGTCGGTGCACCGACCGCGGAACGTCCCGCCGGCGATACCGCGCCGCCCGGTACCGGAGAAACCCCGGCGCCCGGCGCCGGGCATCCCACAGCTCGCCCGGCCGACGAGGAAGGTACCCGGTGAATCCCGAGAACTATCTGTTCCTGTCCGCGCTGTTGTTCACCATCGGCGCCGCGGGAGTGTTGTTGCGCAGCAACGCCATCATCGTGTTCATGTGCATCGAGCTGATGCTCAACGCGGTCAATCTCGCGTTCGTGACCTTCGCCCGGATGCACGCGAACCTCGACGGTCAGGTCTTCGCCTTCTTCACGATGGTGGTCGCCGCGGCCGAGGTCGTGGTGGGACTGGCCATCATCATCACCATTTTCCGCGCCCGCCGCTCGACCTCGGTCGACGACGCCAACCTGCTGAAGTTCTGATATGGATACCGCAACGCTGTGGCTGCTGCCCGCCCTGCCCCTCGCCGGTGCCGCCGTACTTCTGCTCACGGGCCGTCGCGCCGATAGTTGGGGTCATTTGCTCGCGACTTTCGCCGCGCTGGCTTCTTTCGCCGTCGCGATCGTGGCCTTCGTGGGAATGCTGGGCCGCGCCGATCCGGACCGCGCGGTGTCGGCGGATCTGTTCAGCTGGGTTCCGGTGGCCGGGCTACAGGTCGATTTCGGGCTGGCCCTGGACCAGTTGTCGATCTGTTTCGCCCTGCTCATCACCGGCGTCGGCTCGCTGATCCATATCTATTCGGTCGGCTATATGAACGACGACCCCGGGCGCCGGCGCTTCTTCGCCTATCTCAACCTGTTCCTCGCGGCCATGCTGCTGCTGGTACTGGCGAACAACTACCTCGTGCTGTACCTGGGCTGGGAGGGTGTCGGTCTCGCCTCCTACCTGCTGATCGGGTTCTGGTACCACAAGCCGACCGCGGCGACGGCGGCCAAGAAGGCGTTCGTGGTGAACCGGGTCGGTGATATGGGGCTGGCGCTGGCCATGATGGTCATGTTCGCCACCTTCGGCTCGGTGGATTTCGACGCGGTCTTCGGGTCCGCGTCCGCCGCGAGCGACGCCACCCTCACCGCGATCGGGTTGCTCCTGCTGCTGGCGGCCTGTGGTAAATCCGCCCAGGTACCCCTGCAGTCCTGGCTCGGGGACGCGATGGAGGGCCCCACGCCGGTATCGGCGCTCATCCACGCCGCCACCATGGTCACCGCCGGGGTGTACCTGATCGCCCGCTCCAATCCGATCTACAACCTCGCGCCCAGCGCCCAGGCCGCGGTGGTGCTGGTCGGTGCGGTGACCCTGCTCTTCGGCGCGATCATCGGCTGCGCCAAGGACGACATCAAGAAGGCGCTCGCCGCGTCGACCATGAGCCAGATCGGCTATATGGTGCTGGCCGTCGGCCTCGGCCCCGCCGGTTACGCGGTGGCCATCATGCATCTGCTGACCCACGGCTTCTTCAAGGCCGGCCTGTTCCTGGGTGCCGGGTCGGTCATGCACGCCATGGACGACGAAACCGATATGCGCCGCTACGGCGGTCTGCGCACGCTGCTGCCGATCACCTACATCACCTTCGGGCTGGGGTATCTCGCGATCATCGGCGTACCACCGTTCGCCGGGTTCTTCTCCAAGGACCGCATCATCGAGGCCGCGTTCGCCGCCGAGGGGGTCGCGGGACCGATTCTGGGCACCGTCACCTTGATCGGCGCCGGACTCACCGCCTTCTACATGACCCGGGTCATGCTGCTCACCTTCTTCGGGGAGCGCCGCTGGAAACCCGATACCCACCCGCACGAATCCCCCGGTGTGATGACCGGACCGATGATCCTGCTGGCGCTCGGTTCCGTCGGCGCCGGTGCGGTTTTCGTCTGGGGATCGTCGCTGCAGAACTGGCTGGCCCCGGTCGTCGGCGAACACCACGGCGAACCTGCGCTGCCGGTGCCCGTGATCACCGGGCTCGCGCTCGGGGTGGTCGCGGTCGGTATCGGGCTCGCCTACCGGCAGTACGGTCGCGCGAAGGTGCCCGACACCGCACCGGCCGCGGTCTCCGCATTGACCGTGGCCGCCCGCCGTGACCTCTACGGGGACGCGGTCAACGAGGCGGCGTTCATGCGGCCCGGCCGGCACCTCACGCGGGCACTGGTTTACCTCGACAACCGCGGTATCGACGGACTGGTCAACGGTTGCGCCGCCCTCATCGGCGGACTGTCCGCGCGGGCCCGCCGAGTACAGACCGGATTCGTCCGTTCGTATGCCCTGTCCATGTTCACCGGCGCGGCCCTGGTGGCCGCCGCCCTGCTGGCCGTAAGGATCTGGTGAGCGCCGTGCCCTGGTTGACCGTGCTCTGGCTGCTCCCCGTGGTGGGCGCGGCAGTTGTGCTCCTGCTGCCCGCCGGCCGATCGAACCCGGCCCGCTGGACCGGACTGGTGTTCGCGGTGGCGACCCTGGCCGTGGCGCTCGGCGTCGCCATGGCCTTCCAGCCGGGCGGGGAACAGTTCCAATTCGTCGAATCCCACACCTGGATACCGGCGTTCGGCGCGGGCTATACCCTCGGCGTCGACGGAATCGCGCTGGTGCTCACGCTGCTCACCGCCGGACTGGTGCCGCTGTTGATCATCGCGGGCTGGCACGACGACCGCGAGGTGGGTTCCGGGAAACGCGCCGCGCATATCTATATCGCCCTCACCCTGCTGGTCGAGGGCATGGTGCTGGTCTCCTTCCTCGCCCTCGACATCCTGCTGTTCTATGTGTTCTTCGAGGCCATGCTCATTCCGATGTATTTCCTCATCGGCGGGTTCGGGCCCCGCACCGACAGCGCGCCCGCCCGGCAGCAGCGCTCGCGGGCCGCGGTGAAATTCCTGCTGTACAACCTGCTCGGCGGGTTGATCATGCTGGCGGCGGTGATCGGTCTCTACGTTCTCACCGTCCAGCAGGGTCTCGGCGCCGACGGGGCGGGCACGTTCGATCTGCGCACGGTGGTGGCGGCCGCGAATGCCGGCGAGCTCGGCGCCGGGCCGGCAGTGCTCAACGCCCTGTTCCTCGGGTTCATGTTCGCGTTCGCGGTGAAGGCGCCGCTGTGGCCGCTGCACACCTGGCTGCCGGATGCCGCGGTCTCCGCGACACCGGCCAGCGCGGTGCTGATGATGGCTGTGGTGGACAAGGTCGGGACCTTCGGCATGCTGCGCTACTGCCTGCTGTTGTTCCCGGCCGCCTCGGATACCTACGCCCCCTTGGTGATCGCCCTCGCCGTGATCGGCATCCTCTACGGTGCGCTCCTGGCCATCGGGCAGACCGATGTGATGCGGCTGATCGCCTACACATCGATCTCCCATTTCGGTTTCATCGTGCTCGGTATCTTCGCGATGACCAGCCAGAGCCAGACCGGCGCGACCCTGTACATGGTGAACCACGGTATTTCCACGGCGGCGTTGTTCCTGGTGGCCGGGTTCCTGGTGTCGCGCCGGGGCAGCCGGCTCATCGCCGATTACGGCGGAGTGCAGAAGGTGGCGCCGATACTGGCCGGGACGTTCTTCGTCGCCGGCCTGGCCACGCTGTCGCTCCCCGGCCTCGCACCGTTCGTCAGTGAGTTCCTGGTGCTCATCGGCACATTCAGCCGCTACCAGGTGGCCGCGATCCTCGCCACCGGGGCACTGGTGCTGGCCGCGATCTATGTGCTGTGGCTCTACCAGCGAATGATGACCGGGCCGGTGGCCAAGGGCAACGAGGGGATCCGCGATCTGGTGCCCCGGGAACTGGTCGTGGTGGTGCCGCTGGTCGGCGCCCTGATCTTCCTCGGGGTGTATCCGAAGCCGGTCCTCGATTTCATCGATCCGGCGGTGCATCAGACCCTCACCACCATCGGCAGTGTCGATCCCCCACCGCCGGTCCCGGTCCAACCGGAGGCGGCGAATACCGGAGGTGTGCCCCATGAGCGCTGATCCACGCGGCAGTGAGATCCTGGCCGCCTCGATACCCGCGCCGAGTATCGAATACCACGCACTGTCGCCGATTCTGATCGTCTTCGGAGCAGCCGTGCTGGGCGTTCTCGTGGACGCGTTCCTGCCGCGCTCGCGCCGGTATCCCACCCAGGTGGCGCTCACCCTCACCGCGCTGGTCGCTGCGTTGATCGCGGTCGTTCTCCTGTCCGGAACCAGGATGACCGCCGTCGCCGATGCGGTCGCCATCGACGGAGTGACACTGTTCCTGCAGGGCACGCTGCTGGTCGTGGGGATTCTGGCGGTGCTCTTCGTCGCCGAACGTGGACCGCTACCCCGGCCGCGGTCCGGCCCCGGTACCTGGAGTCGCGCGGCCGCCGTCCCCGACTACGGAATGGACGCGTTCACCCCGCAGGCGTCCGCGGTGCCCGGCAGCGGCGCCGAACGGTCCGCGGCGACAGCGGGTGTCACACCGACCGAGGTGTTCCCGCTTCTGCTCCTGGCCCTCGGCGGGTTGCTGCTGTTCCCGGCCGCGAACGATCTGCTCACGATGTTCGTTGCGCTCGAGGTGCTGTCGCTGCCGCTGTACCTGTTGTGCGGGCTGGCGCGCCGGCGACGGCTGCTCTCACAGGAAGCAGCGTTGAAATACTTCCTGCTCGGGGCGTTCTCATCAGCGTTCTTCCTGTACGGGGTGGCGCTGCTCTACGGCCAGGCCGGCACCGTCCGGCTCACCGGTATCGCCGAGGCGCTCGCGGCCGAATCCGGTTCACCCACGCTCGCGCTGCTCGGTATCGCCATGCTGGCGGTGGGTCTGCTGTTCAAGATCGGTGCGGTCCCGTTCCAGGCCTGGGTGCCCGATGTGTACCAGGGTGCGCCCACGCCGATCACCGCCTTTATGGCGGCGGCGACGAAGATCGCGGCGATCGGCGCCCTGCTGCGGGTGCTGCAGGTGGGAGTTGCCGAAATCGCCGACGACTGGCGGCCGGTGCTGGCCGCGGTCGCGGTGGCCACGATGGTGGTCGGTGCGGTGCTGGCGATCACCCAGACCGATATGAAACGTATGCTCGCGTATTCCTCGATCGCGCATACCGGTTTCCTGCTGACCGCGCTGGTCGCGGCGAACGACCGCGGGATCTCGTCGACGCTGTTCTATCTGTTCGTCTACGGATTGGGCACGCTCGGTGCGTTCGCGATCGTGAGCATGGTGCGCGAATCCGACGGCACCGAAGCCACCGTACTCTCGCGCTGGGCCGGTCTCGGCCGGCGCGCACCGTGGCTAGCGACGATGTTCGCCCTGCTCCTGCTGTCGTTCGCCGGGATCCCGGTCACGGCCGGGTTCGTCGCCAAGTTCGCGGTGTTCCAGGCGGCGGCCGCCGGTGATGCCGGGTTCCTCGTGATCGTGGGCGTGCTGGCGAGCGCGGTGGCCGCGTTCTTCTATATCCGCGTGATCGTGCTGATGTTCTTCACCGACCCGCCGGCCGATGCACCGGTCGTGGTCAGGCCACCGGCCACCATGGCGTCGATCGTGGTCGCCGCGGCCGCCACTTTGGTGCTGGGCATTGCGCCACAACCGTTGCTGGACATGGCCGGTCGCGCCGCGGAGTTCGTCGGCTGATCCGGCAGCGGGTGCGATATCGATCCGTCTTGCGCGCCGAGTCGATGGAAGGGCGGGTGCATACGGCCGGCCGGAGTCGACAGCTATTTACGACTCTATGTAGTAGCCGGCTCGGGGATCGAGTAGCGTTCCGTTGCATGGAACTCGTCTACAACGTTGTGGTCGTCACCCATCTGCTCGGGATGGCGGCCGTGGTCGGCGGATACGCCGCCGGGCGCCCCGGGGTCAACGAGGTGATGGTCTGGGGCGCACGGGCCCAGCTGATCACCGGTGTGATCCTGGTCGGGCTCGCCGAATCGGTGTCCTCGCTGGACAAAGACCTGAACATGATGAAGATCGGGATCAAACTGGTGATCTCGGTACTGGTGGCCGCGTTCGCGGAGATGGCGCGGGCCGATGCGAAACGCGGCAAGGATGCGGCCTGGATGCCGGATGCGGCAGGCGGACTCGCGATCGTCAATGTTCTGATCGCGGCACTGTGGACCTGATTCCGACTGTGCGGTAACACCAACAGTAATATCTTCGAACGTCGGGTGCGGCGGCCGGTCGCGCGGTAACGTTCGGCCATGGCGGATCCCCCGGACCTCGCGGTCGTCTCGCATCCGGCCGGCCTCACGAATGCCTGGCTGACGGCCGTGCTGGACGTCGCCGTTCTCGGCTTTTCGTATGAGCGCATCGGCACCGGACAGGTCAGCGATTGCTATCGAATCGCCGTCCACTACGCACCGGGCGCGGCCGGGCCCGCGTCGGTGATCCTGAAAGTCGCCTCGGCAGACCCGACCAGCCGGCAGACCGGGGCGGCGATGGGGTTGTACGACAGCGAGGTCCGCTTCTACCGCGAGCTGGTACCGCACCTGAGCCCGGGCCCCGTTCCTCGTTGCTATCACGCCGCCATCGACGCCGGGTCCGGCGCCTTCGATCTCGTACTCGAAGATGCGGTGCCCGCGGTGGCCGGTGACGAGATCCGTGGCGCCACCGTGGAACAGGCGCTGCGCGCGGTGACCGAGCTCGCCCGGCTGCATACCCTCGCCGCGGCGCGGCCGTCGCTGACCGAGGCCGACTGGCTCGAACGCGGGTCCCTGTTGAACGCCGAACTGCTGGCACAGCTGTATACGCTGTTCCTCGCGCGGTACCGCGAATACCTGACGGGCCCACAGCGTTCGGTATGCGATTCACTGGTCACCGGGTTCGACCACTACCTCGAGCTGATGAGTACGGAGCAGCGTGGTCTCGTGCACGGTGACTATCGCCTGGACAATATGTTGTTCGGGGCGACGGAGGCGGCACGCTCACTGACGGTCGTGGATTGGCAGGGGGTGATGGTCGCACCCGCACTCACCGATCTGGCTTATTTCCTGGGCGGTGCCTTGCCCGCAGAACTCCGCCGGGCACACTACGACGAACTCCTACAGGCCTATCATGCGGCGCTGGGCCCGCAACCGGCGCGCACCCCGGAGCAGATCCGGGAAGCGGTACGCCGGCAGAGTTTCATGGGCGTGATCATGTCCATCGCCGCCTCGGTTGTGGTGGAGCGCACCGATCGCGGCGACGAACTGTTCCTGACCACCCTGGCCCGGCACTGCGACCATATCCTCGATATCGGCGCATTGAACCTGCTGATCGCCACCGGCGAGAACGCGGACTGATCACCCGGGCGGCGAGCGCTCCTGCGGTTCAGGATTCCCGGCCGGTCCCGGCACTCAGCAGCGACCAGGCTTCCAGCGCCAGGTACAGCTCGGCGGACTGGCGCGGATCGGTGGTGTCGCGGCCGGTGAGATCGCGGATCTTCCGCAGCCGGTAACGCACCGTATTGCGGTGGCAGTGCATGGTTTCGGCGACCGCCGCGGCCGACCCCCCGCAGCGGTACCAGGCGTCGAGGGCCGCGATCAGGTCGTCACGTTCGGGACCCGGCAATTCAAGGACCGGCCCCAGGATCTGCGCCGCCGCCCGGCGGCCGGCCTCGGGCACGGCGATGAGCAGGTGACCGACGGGTTCCGCACCGAAGCGGACCGCACCGGCCACGCCGGTGCGTACGGAGCGTGCGGCCAGCCGCGCCTCGGCGAGCCCCGCGGGAATGGCCTGCGATGCCCAGAACACGGTGCTGATCCCGACCCGGTCGGCGACGACCGAGGATATCGTCGCGGCCGCACGGTCGATCGCGGCCGGGGAGGCCGCGGACAGCAACCCGATATACGCGTCGATCTGCGCATCCCAGACCGACCTGATGCCGAGGCCGTCCAATGCCGCGGAAAGCTTTGCCGGTAACGGCGCGGTGGGTTCGGTATCGATCGCGACGACGGCGAACGCGCCCCGTTCCGGAAATCCCAGCGTCCGCAGGACGTCGAGAACCCTGGCCGGGTTCCCGGAATGGTCGTCGAACAGGGTCCGGATGAGCCGGCTCTGGATCTGGGCGTCCGAATGCGCGAGCAGGACCTCGGTATCGCGGTAGGCCTCGACTGCGGCGTCGGAGTACAGGTCGATGAGTTCCCACAGATGCGTGGCCAGATCGTGCAGCCGCGGATCGCCGGGTCCGTTCGATCGCGCGGTCAGTTCTTCCCAGATGAGCCGGCCGCCGAGCCGGTAGGCGTGCAACAGGGCCGCGATCGGGACGCCCTGTTCGGCCTTCAGGCGCCCGGCCGCACGGGCCGGCTGCAACCGGAACGGGTGCGTACCGGCCAGGGCACCGATCACCGAGGCCAGGTTTTCCCGGCAGGTATGCGCCAACTGATCCTCGGTGAGCAGTCCGGCCTCTCCATAGGAAGGATCGGCCGCGGCGATGCGGCCCACGAGGATATCGGTCAACACCTCGATGGCATCCGACAGCCGGCCGGCCAATGCCGATGCTTCGGGCGCGGGTGTCACGGGTGCAGGCGTGGTCATAGGTGGCAGTGTACGCAGGAGGAGTGACTTAGGCCACGCCGACATTGTGCACAGGCACAATTATGGAGGGCAAGGTCCGCAACATCGACACATACCCTTCAGTCGTGAGCACAGTCACACTCGTCGGTGTCCGGATAACCGCGCGATTCTCATCAACGGAGTGCACCGTGCAGACAGAACAGCCCGCCGCGGCCGATACCGTTATCGACGCCGCCGTCTCCGACCTTGCCGTGGGCGAGCAGAAATGGTCGCGGCTACCACTGGCCGGCAGACGCGCCCTACTCGACCGGGTCCGCGCGCTCACGGGGCAGCATGCCCAGGAATGGGTCGGCGCCGCCGTGCGGATCAAAGGCCTGGATACCTCGTCACCGCTGGTGGGCGAAGAGTGGATATCCGGACCCTATGCGTTCGCGGGCGCTCTCGCCGCCGTCTCGCGCACTCTCGAATCGCTGGAGCAGGGCGTGAGCCCGCTCGCGAAGGCGAAGTTCGGCGCCGCTGGTAATCAGGTAGCCGTACAGGTGCTGCCCACGGGCCTGTACGACGAACTGCTGCTGAGCGGATTCAGCGCCGAGATCTGGCTGCAGCGGGGCGTCAGCTCGGCCGCGGCCAAGGCCAATGCCGGCCTCGCCCAGCTCGATCCGGCCCGCACGCACGGTATCGGCGCGGTCCTCGGCGCCGGCAATATCACATCGATTGCGCCGCTGGACACCGTGTACGAGCTCATCGCGCACAATCGGGTGGTCGCGCTGAAACTGAACCCGATCACCGATCCGCTGCTGCCGGTCTTCGAAAAGATCTTCGCTCCGCTGATCGACCTCGGGGTGGTGCGGATACTCACCGGGGGCGCCGATATCGGCGGGCGCCTGATCGCCCACGAGAAGGTCGCCCACGTCCATATGACCGGTAGCGCCGTTACTCATGACGCGATCGTCTGGGGTACCGGCCCCGACGCCGAGGCCCGCAAGTCCGCCGGAACACCGCTGCTGGACAAGCCGATCAGCAGTGAACTCGGCGGTGTCTCGCCGACGATCGTGCTGCCCGGCCGGTGGAGTTCGGCCGATCTGCAGTTCCAGGCCGAACATATCGCGACCCAGCGGCTGCACAACGGCGGCTACAACTGTGTGGCGGCGCAGGCGGTGATCGTCTCCGCTGATTGGCCGCAGAAGGACGAATTCCTGAAGGCTCTGGCCGCAGCCCTGGACCGGGCACCGGCCCGCCGTGCCTACTACCCCGGCAGCGACGACCGCGTGGCCGGGGCGCGCAGCACCTACCCCGATGCCCGGCGGCTGGGCGCACAGGGTGAACGCACACTGGTGACCGGGCTCGATCCGGCCGCCGCGGAGACGCTGTTCTCGACCGAATATTTCGCCCCGGTTCTCGGCGTGGTGGAACTGCCCGGTACCGGCGCCGCTTTCGCCGACGCCGCGGCGGATGCCGCCAACGAGCGGTTCACCGGAACGCTCGGTGTGAATATCGTGGCGCATCCGGACACCATCACGGCACTGGGCACCGAGTTCGACGCGCTGATCGAACAGCTGCGCTACGGCACCGTCGCGGTGAACGCGTGGACGGCGGTGGGTTACCTGACCCCGACCGCGAGCTGGGGCGCCTACCCCGGCCATACCCTCGACGATGTCCAGAGCGGTATCGGTGTCGTGCACAACGCGTGGTTGATCGACCGGATCGAACGCACCGTCGTCCGGGGCCCGTTCCGGCCCGCGCCGCGTTCGCTGCTGAACCGGGAATGGGCGCTGACCCCGAAACCGCCGTGGTTCGTCACCAACCGGACCGCCGCGCAGACCGGCCGCCTGCTCACCGCCTTCGCCGTCGAACCGCGCTGGTCGCGGCTGCCTGCCATTTTCGCCTCCGCCCTGCGCGGCTGACCCACGACTGGAGCACACCGATGAAAGCAGATACGGCGCTGCCGTCCACCGCCGACTACGTCGTTGTCGGCACCGGTTCGGCCGGTGCGGTGCTCGCGGCCCGGCTGAGCGAGAATCCGGGCAACCAGGTCGTCGCGCTCGAGGCCGGTCCGGAGGACTCCAACCGGTTCGCCCATATCCCGGCCGCGTTCTCCAAACTCTTCGGGGGCGAATGCGATTGGGGCTACCTGACCACCCCGCAACCTGAGCTGGGCAACCGCCAGATCCTGTATCCACGCGGGAAGCTCCTCGGCGGCTCGTCGTCGATGAACGCCATGATGTGGGTGCGCGGGTTCGCCGCCGACTACGACGAGTGGGCCGCCGCGGCCGGTGATGCCTGGTCGTTCGCCCATATCGTCGAGTATTTCAAGAAGATCGAGGCCGTGGAGGGTGCGTCCGAACCCGACGAGGGCCGGACCGGGCCGCTGGCGGTCTCACACCAGCGCACCGCGAATCCGTGGACGGGGAAATTCCTGGCGGCCGCCGAACTCGCCGGTTTCAAGAACGAGCGGGCCAATACCGCGCAGCCGGAAGGCTTCTCCCAGACGATGGTCAACCAGAAACGCGGGGCGCGGTGGAGTACCGCCGACGCGTATCTGAAACCGGCGCGGCGCCGGCCGAATCTGACCGTGGTCACCGAGGCGCACGCGAACCGGGTCCTCTTCGAGGGCACCCGCGCCGCCGGCGTCGAATATCGAAAAGGCAATCGCGTTTTCACCGTCCGGGCCCGGAAAGAGGTCGTGCTCTGCGGTGGCGCGATCAACACCCCGCAATTACTGATGCTCTCCGGTATCGGTGACGAACAGCAGTTGCGGGCGCATAATATTCCGGTGCTGCAACATATTCGGGATGTAGGCCGCAATATGAGCGATCACTTGGTTTCGCTCATCGGTTTCGGTGTCGATTCCGGGACTCTCTTCGATGCGGAGAAACCGCGCCAGTTGCTCGATTATCTGCTGCGGCGCCGGGGATTGCTCACCTCGAATGTCGGCGAGGCCTATGGCTTTGTGCGCAGCCGGCCCGACCTCGAATTGCCCGACCTCGAACTCATTTTCGGGCCCGCGCCGTTTTTCGACGAGGGGATCGGTGTGGCCCCGGGCCATGCCGTCGCGCTCGGCCCGATTCTGCTACGCCCGCGCAGCCGCGGAACGGTCACCCTCACCGGCGCCGACCCTGCCGCCAAGGCCCTCGTGGACCCGAAGTACCTGTCCGACATCGAGGGCGCCGATCGTGCCGCCATGCTCGAGGGTCTGCGGATCGCGCACCGGATCGCCCGCACCACACCGCTGGGTCCCGAACTCGGCCCGTTCCTGCAGCCCAAACGGGAGCGCGAAACCCTCGACGAAACCCTCGAAGAGGCGCTGACCTGGCATTCCCACACCCTGTACCACCCGGTGGGCACGTGCCGGATGGGTAGCGATTCCGGCAGTGTGGTGACGCCCGACCTGAGGGTGCGCGGCGTCGAGGGGCTACGGGTGGCCGACGCTTCGGTGATGCCGGCGATCATCCGCGGCCATACGCACGCACCCGCGGTGGTGATCGGCGAGAAGGCGGCCGATCTGCTGGCAACCACCCGCTGAATCCGCCGTTCAGGCCGATAGACCCGTCCACTGCGTGGCGGTGTACGGGCCGGATCCGGCGATACCGGTCCACCGGCTGATCACCGCGGTCAGATTGTCGGGCGAGGGTGACCCGGGGTGCAGATACCCGCCGTAGAGGTTCGGCAGTTGCGGACGATCCGCATGCGCCGGCGAGGCCGTGACGTCGTGCACGACCTGCGTTTTCGCGGCAGACCACAGCGCGTCCGGACGCGGCGCGGTACGGGTGCGCACGCTCAGGTCGGTGCAGTCGAAGTACGCCATCACATAGACCGGGCCGATACGTTTGACGGAGAATTCGCCCAGGTTGTTACCGGGGCCGAAGATCGGGGTCGGAGCCTGCCGGGCGGCGGGATACCAGCCCCATTCTCCGTCGACGTGGGCCCAGTTCTGCTGGGCGGCGAAATCGCCGTGGAAGAAGTCGGCGGGGTCGTAGCGGAAGAGCTGGATACAGCCGCGGTCGTGGCGGAAGTGGTGGCTGCCGTTCCATGGTTTGGCGAAGATGTACAGGTAGCCGTCGGGGTCGATACCGGCAAAAGTCCACATACCGTAAGGGTTCCCGTTGATCCCGAGCGCGGCGCCGTGCCAGTGGTGCGGGAAGTCCTGCCAGGTGACACCGTAGTCGTCGGAGTAGGCGATCCCGGAGAACGCCGAGCCGTCGGTATCCGAGTTCGGCGGAACCCAGGTGTGCACGGAGGTGTACTGGACGAAGGTGCGGCCACCGAATTCGATGGCGTCGTTAGGTATACGCGAGACCTCCGTGACACCGAATCCGTTGTCCGCGTGGTGCCGGTAACCGAACAACTGCCCGGCCGGTCGATCTCCCGGCAGGGGGCGGCTGAATTCGATGGGGCGGGCACCGGACGGGTCGAAGTCGTCCTCGATCAGGATCAGCGGGGAACCGAGGTAGTCACCGGATTGCCCCGGCCCCCGCCAGCAGTCGCCCCAGAGATAACCCCAGGTGCCGTCGTGGGCGCGGCGATAGGGGATACACAGGTCGCCGGACCCGAGCCCGCATCTGCTCGCCGAGTCGGCGGGGTCGTCACACAGCGGGGTGCCGCTTCGAGCAATATCGTCGATTCCGGACATCTCCCCCAGGGTAGCCGGTACTGCCGCCGGCCGAATATCCGACGGCCCCAATCATATTGACACCGGCGTTTACGCAAGCTTTTTCGACAGATATAAGAACAGCCCGCCGGATTTCAGTTCCGGCGGGCCGTTCCTGCAGGTCTACCTGCGTACACGAGCCACTTGTCACTCGGCGGAGAAGCTCGTCAGATCGCCGAATCCGCTGAAAATGCTCCCGAACGCACCCAGCAGAGTCCCGAGGTTTCCCAGGTCGACAGAACCCATTTCCTTCTCCAATCAATCATCCAACCGGCGACGCCCTGTGCGTCGCTCACATTGGTAGTGCCGTAATTAGAACGTACCCGATCCGTTTTGCAAACGTGATACGAAACCGAGGTTAATAGAAATCAAATTCGAGCGCGGCCAGAATTCGATGCGTGGAATTACACGAGTGTATTACATCGAATTATCCTGCGCGAGCGAATTACTCGTATAATTACGGAAATAACGGACATTTCCGAATTCTGTCGGCGCTCGGGCCTACCCACGGCAGGCGACTGCGGGCACCTACAGCTTCCACATCGGAAGGTGGCGAACCCGGCTGTTCAACCGGAGTCGGTCGCCGCAACCCCACCGGCGCCGCTCGCGGTGCCCGCTCCAGAACCTCGAAGCACCCGAGTTGCCCGGCCCACGACCCGGGCCGGGCACTACATGAGCCGGATCAACCCAGATGCGCCGAGAGCAGCCAGGCGGGAACCGATTTGCGGCCGTGCGGTTCGTCGCGCATGGCCTCCAGCCGGAAGATCGGGTTGCCCGTCGGCGCCTCCAGTGCGGCAGCGGGGATCTTGCCGTGGATCCGCGCCGGTTCGATCTCGTCGACCACCCAGTACCTCGCGACCGCCGTTCGCAGCTCGTCGGCGGAAACCGGCGCCGGTCCCGGCCCCGAGGCCTCGGGGAAGGCGGCGCGGTCGAAGACCAGCGCGAAGTAGGAGGCGCCCGGCGCAGCAGCCCGGGCGATCGAACGCAGGTAGCCGTCCCGCGCCTCGACCGGTATCGAATGGAACAGGGTGCTGTCGGCGACGGTACCGAACCGGCCGTCGTAGCCGGTGAACGAGGTGATATCCGCAACCTCGAAGGTGGCATTGCCCAGTCCGCGGCGGCGGGCTTCGGCGCGGGCCGAGGCGATCGCGGTCGGCGCGAGGTCCAGCCCGACGGTGGTGTAGCCGCGGGCGGCGAGGTCCAGCGAGATCGCACCCTCGCCGCATCCGGCGTCGAGGATTTCGCCGTGGAACCGCCCCTGTTCGATGAGCGCGGCGAGCGCGGGTTGCGGTTCGCCGATACTCCACGGCGGTGCGGCGCCCTGCCCGAACGGCCCGCCGGTGCGGTAGATGTCCTCGAATTCGAATTCGCCCGAAGTAGTCATGCCCAATGACTATCAGTCGGGCCCACCGGTGTACATGTAACCGTTCGGCGATATCCGCCGATACCCATTGACGGGCGCTCACCGGGAACCCGTCAGTTGTGCGGCTTCGACACGGTTCGCGCACGCCTGGTTATGCCATGGCTACCGCAGGTGTCGACTCGCCCGGCCCATTCCGGTTTCGGATCACCCGGACTCCGCGTCACTCGAGAAGTCTCCGACGGACAGACCCGAAGAGGCACGAAACATCCTACGACTAGCGGGGTTTCGCCACAATCGGTTGACACTCCGATAGACATCCCCATGTTCCGGCTACCCCATACAGAGAATGCAATATTGCGTATTCACAGTGCACAAACAGCAGATGTGACACATAACACCGCGAATCGGCAAATAATCAGCACACCACTCCGAACACGCTGTCGTACTGTCTATCTCACACAACAGGACCGGGATTTCCGGCGGAAAATTGGATGGACATGCTTCACCTGGAACACTTCGCGCTGGGCTGGCTCACGCCGGCGCTGGCGTATTTTCTCTCGGCCACCGGCTGCGCCATCGGACTCCAGTGCACCAAACAGGCTCGCCGGGGGCGGCGCCGGCTCGGCTGGCTGACCATGGCCTCGATCGCCATCGGAGGGACCGGTATCTGGGTCATGCATTTCGTTGCGATGCTCGGCTTTTCGATCGACGGCGCCCAGATCCGCTTCGACGTCCCGCTCACCGTACTCAGTGCGGCCCTCGCGATCGGGGTCGTCGGCGTCGGCCTCTACCTGGTGAGCACCCCCGGTTCGGGACTCGCCATCCTGCTCACCGGCGGGGTGATCACCGGCCTGGGCATCGGTGCCATGCACTACACGGGTATGGCGGCGATGCAAACCGACGCCCAGATCGAATACGACCCACTCCGTATCGCCCTCTCCCTGCTGATTGCCATGGGCGCGGCCACCGTCACCCTGTGGTTCAGCCTGCGCTCCTGGGGTGCGGTCTCCACGGTGGGTGCGGCACTGGTGATGGCCGCGGGCGTGGCGACCATGCACTACACCGGTATGTCCGCCATGCACGCCCATGCCGCGACCCACTCCACGGAACCCGAGGGCGCCGAGGCGCTGGAAGTACTCGGCCCGCTGATCGGCGCGATCAGTGTCGTCACCGTCGGGCTCCTCATCGGCATCAGTATGACGCTGACCGATCCACATCGACGGTCGGCACCGGAGCGCTGAGGGCGCGGCACCGGATTCACTCGGCGAACGCCCGGCGCAAATTCTGCTCCTGCTCATGCGAGAGGTTGGTGGATACCAGTTCCGGGCTCTGCCCGTGGAATTCGTCCCGGACCCGATCCATCACGGCATCCGAGCTCAGGACGAACAGCGCCGAAGTGCCCGGCGTGATCCGGGTGGTCACTTCCTTGATGAACTTGTCGTCGATACCGACATCCGCCAGCGCCCCGGCCAACGCGCCCACCCCGGCGCCGACAGCGGCCCCGATCAACGGGACGAAGAACGCGATCCCGAACAGCAGCCCCCAGAACACACCACCCAGTGCACCCGGCCCGGCGAGGCTACGCAGCTGCCGTGTTTTCGGCTTACCGGCCTCCGGTGGCCAGCTCACGACGGCGGCATCGTGCAGCGTGATGAGCCGGCGGCGGCGCAGATCCTGCAGCGTGGCGACAGCGGTGTCGGCTCCGGTCTCGGTCGGGAACTTCCATACGGTCAATGTTCCGGCCACAGCAGCCTCCTCACTTCCACCGCGGTACAGCCCTCAGCCGAGCAATTGCCGTTTCGCCGCGGCGAATTCGTCGTCGGAGAGCACACCCGAGGCGTGGAGTTCACCGAGTCTGTGCAGTTTGTCGACCAGGTCCGCCGATTCCGCGGCCGCGGGCGCCGGGGCGGGCCGGGCGTACGGATCCGGTTGACCGTACTGCTGCGGAGGTGGCGGCGGCGCCTGTTGCGCGGCGTAGGCCTGGCTCTCCGCCGCCCGCCGCTGCGCGTGCCGGTCGACCGCATTCGCTGTCGCGCGGGCGGTACCCGCCACAACGGCGGTGCGGGCCACCGTGCCGAGCAGCCCCGGCCGGCCGATACGTCCTGCACGGAACACCATGGGATTCTCCTTATCGAGTGGCCGCCGACAATGCCGCCGTCACGGCATCGCGGGGTATCTGCACGTGCAGCGCGACCTCGCCACCGGCACCGCGTACCGTGCCGGCCAGCTTGCGGGCCCAGGTCTCCTCGTAGGCGATGACGACCGCGGACGTTCCGGGTTCCATCGCGGCCCGCACGACGTCGAGGTCCTCGTCGCTGACCAGGCCGCGGGAATCCACGGTGAGCCCGTCGAGCCCGATATCGGTGAGCGATTCGTCCACTTCTACCTGGCCCAGGTTGCCTTTTTCGTCCATCGCCAGATAGACGAGGTCGAGGACCGTGACATAGCCGCGGTCCACCACCTCGGCCAGTGCGGAGGTCACCGACCGGTCGATCCGTGCGCCGGGGAAGGAGAGAACGACCAATTCGACCGGGCCGAGATCCGATGTGTAGGTCATGGCGTCATGGTGGCGCCCCGGCCACCGCAGGCGCATCACCCGCCGCGGATGAGGTCGCCCGGCCGGGCGGCGGATCTCGTGTACCCGGGTCGCCCGGCCCCGGCTCATCGCCGGTCCGGGGTCCAGGTGGTCACGGCCCAGATCACCACGATGTCGAGGGCTATCACGAGAATCGACCACCACGGGTAGTACGGGAGCCACAGGAAGTTCCCGACGATGGACAGGGCCGCCAGGAATACCGCGGTGACCCGCGCCCACACCGCCCCGGCCAGCAGGCCGACGGCCGCGATCACGATGAGTGCGCCCACCACGATATGCACCCATCCCCAGGTCGTGGTGTCCAGCTGGTACAGGTAATCCGGTCCTTCGGCGAAAAGGTCGTCGGCGGCGACGGCGGAACCGCCGGCGAAAATGGACAGCACCCCCACCGTCAGCAGCAGTACCGCGACCCCCAGCGAGGTCACGGCGGCCACACCCTGTGAGACCGGGTTGCGCGACGAACCTGTCGTATGCGTCATGAGTCCTCCTCGTCCGATTCCCCGGGAACAGATATGCCGTATCCGCGACGGCGGCCGCGTCACCCGGGGCGGATGAAGTCGCCGGCCCTCAGTTCGCGATCCGGCTGCCGACCGTATGCACGAGCACGACATCGGGATGCCAGGGCACCAGATCGTGCACCGACCGTTCGAGGCGGTCGGTAGGGGGTAGTTCGCCCGGCGACAGCACCTGGATCGTCGCGGTATCCGATTGCAGACTCACATCGGTGACCTGCGCGCCGGGCACATCCGCCAGCCAGTTCCGGGTCGCGTCGGCGATCTGGTCGGCCCACAGCGAGGACAGCGAATTCACCACCATCGGGACGGCCACCACGATCAGGCCGGCCGCCGATACCGCGTACGCACGTCCGCGCCGCCGGGCGCTCGCCCCGGCTTCGGCCGGATACCCGGTGATCACCAGTACGACGGTGGCGGTGATGACCATGGCGACCATACGCGATCGCCACCCCGGGCAGCACATCACCGACATCGCGCCGGATGATCGCCACCACGCCCACCAGCCCGGTGGCCAGCGCCGCGGTGAGATCCATCAGTTTCGGTGATGTACGGCCGATCACCTGCGAGTTCGACAACACATTCGTCGGGTTCGGCAGTACCTGCGCGAACAGGAAACCCACGAGAACGACCAGGACGATCCCGGCCAGAACGAGCAGCAGGCTGCGGGCGACGAGTTCTCCGCGGCCGGTGGCGATACCGAGACCCACGCCGAGGATCGGCACCGACAGCGGGGCGACGATCATCGCGCCGATCACGGTCGCGGTCGAATCGCCGACCACCCCGGACGCGGCGATGATGCCGGACAGGGTCAGCATGATCCAGAAAGCGGAACGCTTCGTGGTCGTTTCGCCGATGCCCAGGTCGAGCCGGTCGGTGAGCTCGTCGAGCGTGCGGCGTCGGCTTGCCGGGACCAGTAGGGACATGGGCGTGACCTCGATCCGGTTCGCGCGGCACACGAGCGGCGTCGTATCCGGCCGCCCGCCTGCTCGGCTGTCCGTCGATAGTGCCCAGCGGTCCGCGGAACAGCCTCATCCACGAAGGGTGAAACCAGCGCGCGACCACCCGGCGGCGACGAGCAGCAGCAGGGCGTCCACCGCTGCCACGGTGGCCGGCGCGCGGATCGGTCACGTGTCCGGTTCGTGCACCCGGATCCTGGCCTGGGCGTAGGCGGCCAGGGTCGACTCGCCGATGGTCGGGGTCGCGGGGAAGAATTCGACCCGGACACCTTGGCGGTCCAGCAGATTGTCGGTCCAGCGCTCCCGGATCCGCGGATCCACTCCGCTGAGATACAGGGCACCACCGGCATTTTCGAGCCGGCGCACATAGTCACCGACCACGGCGAGGAAGGTTGCGCTGGCCGACGTTCGGCCGCGCAGCCGCAGGATGACCACCGGACCGTGCGTACCGGTGGGGTCGGGCAGGTTGGCCTGCAACGTGCGGGCACCGGCGTAGAAAAGACTGCCGTACACATCGAGGATGACGATCTCGTGATCGTCGAGGCGGATGGGTGCGGGCACCTCCACGAGATGGCCGTTGTCGACCCGCAGCCGCACGACCCGCAGATCGAGTGCCTCCCGGTTCAGTTGCAGGATCAGCGACAGCGCCACCCCGATCCCCACCGCCGCGCTCACCGGAAGCAGCAGCGTGGCCAGGAAGGTCGCGGCGAGCGCTATCCGGGAGGTCGAACCGCTGCTCCAGATCGCCGACAGCCCACCAGGTTCCAGCGCACCGGCCGCCGCCACGATCAGGATCGCCGCCAGTGTCGGCATCGGAACCTTGCCGACCAGTGGGGCAAAGGCAACCAGAATCCCCAGCAGCCAGGCACCGGACAGGATGGCGCCCCAGCGGGTGTGGGCGCCGGCGGTGGTATTGAGCGCCGTCTGCCCCAGCGAGCCCCCGACCGGCATACCGCGGAACAATGCGGCCGCGATATTGCCGACACCCTGAGCCGCGAAGTCGCGGTTCGGGTCGGACGGCGACCCGTCCCGGTTCGGGACCGCCTGGGCCACCCCGGCGCCCTGCACCAGCACGATCACGGCGACCGCCGCGGCACCGCCGAGCAGTGACGGGGTCAGCGCGGCCGGATCCGGGATACGCGGAAGCGGAAACCCGCTCGGAATCGCGCCCACGTCCGATACCCGGGTCACCGAACCCCAGCCCAGGGCGACCATCAGCACGGTGGGAAAGACGAGGGCGGCGAGTGGCGCGACCAATCGCCACCGGGTCCGGGCCAGGACGAGCAGCAGCCCGAGCGCGAACAACCCGACCACGAGGGAGGGGATATCGATATCACCCGGGTGGGTCAGTACATGTACGGCCTTCAACAGCGCGATCGACGACCCCGCCGACACCCCGGTCAGCTGCGCCAGCTGACCGAAAACGATATTCGCCGCGATCCCGGCCAGAAAGCCGGTCATCACGGAATGCGAAACGAACCGGGTGTAGCGGCCCAGCCGCAGCACTGCGGCCGCGATCATCACACAACCCGCGAACAAGGTCAGCAGGATGAGTGCGGCGGACCGCTGTTCGGGCGCAACCTCGGCCAACGCCGAACCCGCGGCCAGCGCCGACGCGCTGGTCGCAGTGACCACCATCAACCGGGTGCTGGTGGTGGAACCACCGAAGACGCGACCCGCCATACTCGCGTACAGCCCGTGCACGGGGCTCACACCGGCCAGCGCCCCCGCCGCCATCCCGTCCGGCACACTGGCCACCGCACCGGAGAGGCCCGCGAACACATCGGCACGCTGGATCCGCTCGCGTGGCAGTAATCCGCGCAGCCGCCGGAATACGGGCTTCATAGGCAATCCACCCCCGAGCCCGCCGGGCAGGGTGATGAATCGGTCCGGACCGGGGTCATCACATCCCCGGTGACCTCGAACCGGCGGGCCGCGGGACACGAATGGGATCGGCTGAGTCCTCGGCGCCGCCGAGGCCGGCGTCTCGGGTCGGGTCTGCGAGCCGCACGGCCCGAGTGCGCCGGGCATCGGCCATGGGTACACCAGTCCCCTCGCGAGCACTGAGCTCGGAGGCTCCGTGGGGGGTGGCGGCCGCCGTGGTCCCGGGCGCTGCGGATATCGATCCGGCACCGAGTGGGCCGCCGCCCGCCGACGCGGCCGGGCCCGCTGTTTCCCGACGTTGCATGTCGCCATCTTCGCGCTCCATCCGGCGTGGTCGCATCACCCGCCCGGGGTGATCAACCACGGTCGCGTCCACGCAGTCTTCGGCATGCCCACAGGGCGTGTTTGCCCGGCACCGCGCCGGGTACGGCCCCGATGACACCAGGCCGATGGCACGGTCCGTCGGCCGATAACGCCTGGGAGGTGTGGACGATGGCCATCTGCGTTACCTGCGGCAACGACTACGACAAGACATTCACTGTCAGCCGCGACGGACAGTCGTGGACATTCGACAGTTTCGAATGTGCCGCGAGCGAACTCGCCCCGGTCTGCGCGCATTGCAGCTGCCGGGTACTCGGCCACGGTGTCGAGGCAGCGGAACAGATCTTCTGCTGTGCGCACTGTGCGCGCCGGGCCGGGCACGCGTCACTGGCCGATCACGCGTAGACCTGGCCGAGCAGGGGCCGGACCCCTGGCACCGGCAGCGCTCACTCCAACCGCCGCCGCGCCCGCTCCAGTTCGGTGGTCGCACTGCGGACCTCATGGCGGGCGGCACGCTCGGCCTGCCGGGCGAAACGCTGCTGTTCTTCGGCAGCGGCGAGGTCGGCGCGGAGTTCCGCGAGCCGCTCTTCGCTGCGCCGGAGGTCCTCGGCGGCCTGCCGGGCGTCGTGTTCGGCAGCTTCCAGTGCGCGTTGTGCCTGCCGTTCGGCGGCTCGTAACTCCTCCGCTCGGCGCTCCCGGCGTCGCGCCTCGTCGTCATCGGAACGCTTACCGCCCGCGCGTTTCGCGGATGTTTTACGCCCTCGGGGTTCGTTGTGCGCCTCGGCGGTATCTTCGTCCTCACGCACGACGGTGAGGTCCGGTCCCACGGGGCCGAACCCCGCGTAGTTCGCCGCCAACGCCAGCGTCGCCGTGCGGACCCGTTCGGCAATTTCGGGATCGGCGAGGGCGGCGGTCAGGGTCTCGCCGACCTGGCGGAGTACCGCATCGGTCACCTGTTGTCCGTGCTCGGCGGCGACCGTGCCGGCCCGGGCGGCGAGCGCGTCGACCACCTGCCGCCGCTGCGCGGTGAGCGACCGCAGTTGTTTTCCGGACAGTTCCCGCTGCGCGGTACGCAGATCCGCACCCAGCCGCAGCAGGGCTTCGACCTCGTCGGGAGCCGCGTGCACCAGCATGTTCACCGTCCACGCCGCCACCGTGGGTTTGCGCAGGGCCGCGATATCGGCGGCCAGTTCCTTGTCCCCTGCCTCCCGGGCGGCCCGCACCTGTTCGTTGCGCGCGGCCACGAATTCCGCGGGCGTTCGCCCGTACAGATCCGCGGCCACTTCGCCCAGGGTCATACCGCCCGAGCCTACTGCGCGCGGCGGCAGGGACGGCCCCGGCTCGGCGGTGGATGTCATTTCCCGGTGGCCGCTCGTTCACCCCGCGGCCGACTGATGGAAAACTGGTGAGATGGGTGCCCCCGCAATCGAGGCGCCGACCGGGCAGCGGCCGCGTTGGCTGCTGCGCAGCAGTGTGTGGTCGGCCTATCTGCTGGCATTGGCGGTTGTCACCGTCGTGTTCGGACTGCCGACCGACCGGATATACCAGGCGGTCTGGATCATCGTCGGTATCGCCGCGTTCAATCCGGATCGCCCGTGGCGTGAGCATGTGCGCACGCTGATCGATTGGGTTCCGCTCATCGCCGCGCTGGTGGTCTACGACCACACCCGCGGTATCGCCAACACCCTCGGGATGCCGGTGCGTGTCGAGGAATTGGTGACCGCGGAGAGCTGGTTGTTCGGCGGCACGATCCCGACCGTGTGGTTACAGGACCACCTGATCCACGAGGGTGCGCAACCGTGGTGGACCCTGTTCACGGGGATGGTCTACACCAGCCATTTCGTTCTTCCCTGGCTGATCGCCGCGATCTTCTACGTGCAGGCGCGGGAACGCTGGTCGAAGTACATGCGCCGGATCGTGCTGCTGTCCTACCTCGGGCTGCTGACCTATGTGCTGCTGCCCGCCGCTCCCCCGTGGTATGCGGCCCGCGAGGGCGTGCTCGGCGCCGAGGTCTACCGGGGAACCGGGTTCGGGTTCCATCTGGTATCGGTGGATGTCAGTGGGGACTGGCTTGCGGCGCAGGGGAATCCGGTGGCGGCCCTGCCGTCGTTGCACTCCGCCTTCGCCCTGCTGGTGACGGTTGCGCTGTGGCCGCTGGCCCGGAACTGGTGGTGGAAGATCCCGCTGGCGCTGTTCCCCTTGGCAATGGCGTTCACGCTGGTCTACGGGGGCGAGCACTATGTGGTCGATGTGCTGGCGGGCTGGGCGTATGTCGGGCTGACGATTCTGCTGGCCCGCGCCTGGGAACGACGGCGCAAACCGGCCGGACCACCTGCCGAGCCCGAGCCGGATGCGCAGCCGGCGCCGTAACCCCCGGCGGGCCCTATTCCCGTCCGGCCCACGGGGCCAGCAGCAGAGTGCAAGCCCGGCGCATATCGGCCGCGGCCTCCCCCGCCTCCAGTAGCCCAGCGGTGGCCCAGGTCATGATGCCGTACGCGGTTTGTTCCGCCAGCCGCGCGAGCTGGAGATCTCCGGCACCCGGGTCGGTGATACCGGCGACGGCAATGATGCGATCCCGCATCGTCACGTTGTCCGCGCCCGTCTCGGCCGAGCGCACGGCATTGGCCGATACCAGCATGGCGCGGCCGAGCCGGGGACGCCGGAGCAGCTCGACCACCGCACTCTCCAGGAAATCCGCCACAGCGCCCACCGGGTCACCGGGATGTCGCGGAGGCGCCGGCAGATTCTCGACTGCGGTCGCCAGTACCCCCCAATACAGATGATGTTTCGACGGGTAGTAGCGGTACAGTGTGCCGAGCGCGACCCCTGCGGCCGTCGCGATCTCCGACATCTGAACGCGTTCCAGACCCGATTCCGCACCGAGCCGGGCGGCCGCGCGCAGGATGGCGCGCCGACGTTCCTGCTGCCCGGTGGTGGACGGTTGCCCTGGCTCGCGGGGCTCCGCTATCCGTGGCACGGCCCACCTCCGATTCGAAAAACTAGAATTCACTCTAGCAGGCGGGAGGTTCCGGGTAGGACTGTGTCTCATCGAGCGGCACCGGCGCCACGACACGTTCGCTACAACGGCATGAGGTGATGTTTGCGCGGCCCGTGCCGGACGGATTTATCGCGGAGCAGGCGCAACGCCCGGCGGATCTCCAGCCGGGTCTGCGAGGGTTCGATCACCGCGTCGATATATCCGCGTTCGGCCGCGGTCCACGGCGTCGCCACGGTCGCGTTGTAGAAGTCGACCATCTGCTGCCGCAGTACAGGGCGCTCCTCGTCGGATGCGGCGGCGAGCTGCCGGCGCTGGGTGAGCCCCACGGCGGCCTCGGCGCCCATGACGGCGATCCGCGCGGTCGGCCAGGCGAGATTGATATCGCCGCCGAGTTGTTTACAGCCCATCACCGCGTAGCCGCCGCCGTAGGCCTTGCGCACCACCACGGTGACAATCGGGACGGTGGCCTCGACCACCGCGTAGAAGAACCGGCCACCGCGTTTGATCACGCCGATCTTCTCCTCCTCGACCCCGGGCAACACCCCCGGGGTGTCGACGACGAAGACGAGCGGAAGGTCGAACGCATTGCACAACCGGATGAAATGCGCCGCCTTATCCGAAGCGCGGGCATCGATCGCACCGCTGGACACCAGCGGCTGGTTGGCCACCACACCGACACTGCGGCCGTCGACCCGGGCGAAACCGGTGATCATATTGCGCGCCGTCGCATCGCCGACCTCGTGGAATTCGCCGTCGTCGAAGATCCGCAGCAGGACGTCGTACATATCGTAACCGGCGCGATCGGAATCCGGGACGATCGCATCGAGTGTGCGATCGGAATCGGTGAGCTCGGGTTCGAGGCCGGGGTTGATCAGCGGCGGCCGGTCGAAGCAATTGGACGGCATGAAGCTCAGGTAGTTGCGTACCCACGCGAACGCCGCTTCCTCGTCCACGGCGACATGGTGGATATTGCCGTTCTGAGCCTGGTTGTGGGCACTGCCGAGTTCTTCGAGTGTGATCTCTTCGCCGGTGGTCTCCCGGATGATGTCGGGGCCGGTGACGAACATATAGGCGGCTTCGGTCGCGACCAGCACATCGGTGTTGATCGGCGAGTAGACGGCACCGGCCGCGCATTTACCGAGCATCACCGAGACCTGCGGCACTACCCCGGACAGTCCCAACTGCCGTCGGCTCATGGCCGCATACCAGGCGAGCGAGGTAACTGCGTCCTGCACCCGGGCGCCCCCGGAATCGTTGATCGCTACGAACGGGCAGCCGACCTCGGCGGCGAGATCCATCGCCGCGGCCACCTTGCGGCCGAACATCTCGCCGACGGAACCGCCGAACACCGTCTGATCATGGGCGATGACCACGACGGGGCGGTCCTCGATCGTGCCGCGCCCGGTGACGACACCGTCGCCGTAGAGGCTGCCGGGATCACCGGGCTGGCGGACCAGTGCGCCGATCTCGACGAAGCTGCCCCTGTCGAGGAGCATATCGATACGCTCGCGGGGGCTGCGGATACCTTTGGCAGCGCGTTTGGCGACACCCGCCGGGCCGGCCGGTTCGCGCGCGACCGCCAGGTTCTCCCGTAGTTGTTTCAGTTTTCCCGCGGTTGTCGCCTCCACTGTGTACGCCCTTCGTCGTCTCGATCGAGCCCTCGATATCGGTATGCCGTGACGACCCTAGCTCCGATAGACGCGTTCACAGCGCTGTGCACCGCAATAGACTTTCCGGCATGTCGTCTACTGCAATACATCGCGTACCGGAACCGAGCTATCAGCAGCGCAGCGGCCGGGCGCTCGAAGAACGGACGAAAGCGATGATCGTGGCAGCGGCCGAGCAACTGATGACAGACCGTCTCGCCGAGACCGATACCGACGACGCGCTCGCCCATCTCACGACCGCCGATATCTGCGCCCAGGCCCGCGGCTACCTCCGGCGCGACGGCACCGAGGGGCCGATCCCGAAGGCCACGATGTGGAAACACTTCAAAACCGTCGAGGCCCTGGCCGCGGCGGTGGCCGACACCATGACCGCGGCCGACCGGCCGGTCCCCGACCAGATACTGCGGCTGGCCGCAGGCCGCACATCCACCCCGCCGCCAGGCGTGGATACCCGGCGACTGGAAGCGAGACTCGCGGGCCGCCACTACGACCTGGATCAACTGGCGGAACAATTCGACCGCGCCGCCGCCGCGGCCGACCACGCCGATATGCTCTACTGGGCCGCCGAACTCGCCGAACGTGGACTGCGCGAACGCCGCCGGGGCGACCACACCCAGGTCGCGAACGCCCGCGACTGGGCGCGGCGCGGACTGGCACTCGCCGATTCCGGCTCCCGCCTCGACTGCATGATGGGTATCCGCTGCGCACGGGCGGCGGCCGCGGCCGAGGCGGTACTGTCGCGGAATCTCGACTACGAACCCACCGGCCTCAGCCGCATCCGCACCATCAGGGAAAGTGAGCTCGAATTCGCCGAGGCACTCGGCTGGGACCTGCACCGCCTGCTGGCCCGATTCCATATCGATCACGCCCGTGCTCTCGCCGAGGAGGACCCGCGGCGCGAGATGCATTCCGTATACACCGTCGCCCGGGAACTCCCCGCGCTCTGCGCGCCGGGATCGGACCGCACGCACGAACCCCAGGATCGCCTCCAGGCCGGCGAACTGGCCGACATCATTGCCGCCTTGTGCCGGGTCGATATGGCCTACCGCCGTACTCCCGAGCACGGCGAGCAGTTCGCCGCACTGTTCGGCGACGGCGTGCAGTCACCGACCCGGGAGCTGCTGGCCTGCTTCACGGCCACCACCGGCGAGCGCCGGCGACACGAGGGTAATATCCGAGCGCTGCTACGCCTGACCGGATTCGTGCACCGTACCGGTCGCGCCCTCGATCCCCGGGCGGTGGCCACCGCCGTCGAGAACTACCGGCATGCTGCCGTGGACCTGCTGCGCACGGCCGAATTCGGCCCGTTACGAGATCTCTTGGTGGCGCAGTACCTGACCGCCAAGGCGCAGTCCCTCACCGCCGCGGAAGCGGAGACGAGCCCGGCCGGGCCGGCGCCCGGGTCGCTCGTGCACCCGCGACCCGAAGGCCTGATCCAGGCCGCCGTCCAGTTCTACGATCACGCCGCCCGGGTGACCAGTCCGCGCGGATCCGCCGGCGTCCTGCGCGCCCGGGCTGCGCAGGCCGGCGCCGAACTGCGGCAGTCGATTCCGGCTCCCGGGGATCCGCACACCGCAGCGACCGGAGTACTTGCCGGCGGCGAGTTCGACAGCATCGCGCGAGCCATCAACGATCTCGTGCTGATCATCATCAGCCGCCGCAACAGGTTCACCGATACCGAAGTCGCGCGATTGCTCGAACTGGTGGACCCGATGTACGACTACATCACCGCGGGCCGGAATTGAACCGAGAGCACAGCGAGCCGGGTGCGCGCAGTACCAGGAAGCGCGGCTCGGTGCGGGACGCGGGTCGCGCACCGAATCCGGTTTCACGGGTGTACTGCCGGCGGAACGCAGTGCGTGCTGTCCGCGTGGACGAGGCGGGCGAGGATTTCCGGGCCCGAGCTGCCGGTCAGCGTTGCCGGCGGGCCGATATCGGCGATCCGGCCGCCGTCCAGTACCGCGATCCGGTCGGCGCGGTCCAGCTGGCTGCGCAGGTCGTGGCTGATCCACAGGACCGCCGCATCAGTCGTCTGCCGGTATTCGTCCAGGTGGTCGAGGATCAGGCCGGCGGTGGGTTTGTCGAGCGCGGTGGTCACCTCGTCGCACAGCAGGATCCGGGGCCGGGCCAGCAGTGCCCGGGCGAGGGCGGCGCGTTGGAGCTGGCCACCGGAGAGTCCCGCGGGCAGGCGGGCCGCCTGGGCAGCGTCGATTCCGAGATCGGCCAGCAGCGCTGTCGCGGCGGACCGCGCCCGGACCCGCTCCAGCCCGCGCAGCCGGATCCCGGTGGCGGACACCTGATCCAGGATGTCGCGGTGCGGGTCGAAGGAGGCCGCGGATTCCTGCCAGACGTACTGGATCCGGGCGATCTGCTGCCGGGTCCGGCGGCGCAGCACCGGAAGCGCCTCGCCGTCCGCGCGGATATCGCCGGCGACCGGCCGGGTCAGGCCCGCGATACACCGGGCCAAGGTCGATTTACCCGCACCGGAGACACCGATCAGCCCCAGCATTTCACCGGGGTGCAGGTCCAGGTCGATATCTCGCAGAGTCGGTGTGTGCCGCGGGCCGGCCGCGAGGCCGCGGACCCGGAGGGCCGGTTCACCGCGCGCTTCCTGTCGCGGACCGGCCACTCGGGCTCGTCCGGCCGGCGAGGGCTCGGGTTCGACGAGCCGGCCGCCGCTGACGAAAAGTGTGCGGTCGCTGAGCTGCTCGGCCACGTAGGGGTCGTGGGTGACCAGCAGTACGGCCTTTCCCGCATATCGCAGATCCCGCAACGCGGTCAGCAGCGCGGCCCGGGCCGACGAGTCCAGCCCAACTGTGGGCTCGTCGACCACCAGCACCTCCGGCTCACACACCAGCACCTGCGCGAGCGCCAGCCGGGCCCGTTCACCGCCGGAGAATTCGAACGGGTATTTGCGCAGTATCCGGTCGCGGTCGCCGGTATCGATCGCGACGGTCGCCAATACCCGCGCGACCCGCTCGCCGCGTGCCGCCGCGCTCATCCGGCGGCCGCCTTCGCGCCGGTGTTGCCGCGCGACCGGTTCGCCGAGCGCCGCCCCGATCCGCCGGGCGGGATTCAGTGTGCCGGCCGCGTATTGCGGCAGGTAGCCGATCCGCAGGCCCGGTGCGCGGCGGATCTCACCGGATATATCGATTCCGGGCCGGTCCGCGCCCGCGACAGCCGCCGCGAGGGTGGTCTTACCGGCACCGGACGGCCCGAACAGGGTGAGGATCCGGCCCGGCTCGAGATCGACGTCGACGGCGCGCAGGATCGTGCTCGTACCCGCCCGGGCGTGGAGGTTGCGCACCGAGATCAAGGGTTCAGCCATCGCGGCCCACCCGGCGCAACCGTCGGCTGTGCGCCACCATGAGCAGTGCCGCGGGCCGGCGTTTGCGGGCGCCGCCGGCGGCGCGCGTGTACGGATCCGGCAGCAGATCGTCGACCAGCAGGTTCGTGCCCACCGCCAGCAGCACGATGAGCGCACCGGGCAACAGCACCGACCACGGCGCGATCATCAGCGCATCCTTGTTGGCCGCCACCGACACCGCCCAGTCGGTGGAGGTGGTGTCGAAACCCAGGCCGAGGAAGTTCGCGGACGCGAGGAAATAGACGGCGGCGGTGAAGCGGACACCCATATCGGCGGCGATGGGCCGGGCCATCGCGCGTACCGCGTACCGCCCGTACCGGTAGCGGCGGCTCTCGCCCTGCATCCGCAGCGCGTCCATGACCGGCCCGTGCACGACCCCTGCGGCCGCCATCCGGACGAACCGCGCGATGGGCGCCACCAGGGCGAGCCCGATGGCGCACGCGATCGCCACGGCCGATCCCTGGGTGCGCAGGGCGGCCACCATGATGAGCAGCAGTGCGGGCAGGCAGAGCAGAACATCCACCGGCCGCATGAGCAGATCGTCCAGCCACCGGCGCGGCGCGGCGGCCGCGGATACTCCGATGAGGAACCCGGTGAGGTAGGCCCCCAGGACGGTGAGCAGCCCGACGACCAGGAAGGTCTGCCCGCCGGTGAGTGCGGCGGCCAGGACATCGCGGCCCAGCCGGTCGGTGCCGAACGGTGACCACGGGGACGGCCCGAACGGCGCTGACGGGTCCTCCGGCGCGCCACGAGCGAGCACCGGACCGGCCACTGCGAACAGCAGGGGTACCGCGATGAACGCCGCGTACATGCACCGCCGGGCGGTCATATCCGCACCTGCGCCGCCGCCGGGTTCAGCCGGTATCCGGCCATATCTATCGCCGTGTTCACCACGACGGCGATCCCCCCGGTGATCGCGACGATCGCGAGGATCACCGGATCGTCCCGGTTTCCGATGGCGCCGATGAGTTCGGTGGCGATACCCGGTACGGCGAACACCGCTTCCACGATCAGCACCCCGGACAGCAGACCGTCACCGGTCCGGCCGAGTTCCTGCATCGCCGGGGCCAGCGCATTGGGCGCCATATGCCGGGCCAGCAGCGAGAACCGGGGAGTTCCGAGCCGCTGCGCCTGCGCGATATAGGGCTGGTTCACCACCTCGATCACGCCGGCGCGGACCAACCGGACCAGCGGCGCGGCGACCCGCGCGACCGTGACGACCAGCGGAAGTACCAGATATTCGGGCTGTTCCAGCAGGGTCGGCAGATCGGCGCCCAGGAAGGTCGCCGGCAGGAGGTCGAGCCGCACCGACAGCACCGCCACCAGCAAGACGGCGAGGACGAAATCGGGGATCGAATCCAGCCCGATACTGATCGAGGTGATCAGGCGGTCGGTTACCGAACCGGGGCGCAGGCCCGCCGCGAAACCCGCGGTGACCGCCACGGGGACGAGGACGAGCAACGCCAGCCCCGCGAGCAGCCCGGTGATCAGGAACGGGCCGGCGATCACCGATCCGACGCTCGCGCCGTTGGCATAGGAGGTGCCGAAGTCCCCGCGCACCGCATTGCCGAGCCATTCGAGAAATCTGGTCACCGGCGCGACATCGAGGCCGAGGAGGTGCCGGGCCTGCTCCTGCTGTGCGGCACTCAGGACGGTGTTGTTCTGCACATCGGCGGCATCGCCGGGCAGCAGCAGCGATAAAACGAAAACCAGCACGAGCAGCACGCCGAGCTGGCCCACGCCGATTCCGGCGCGGCGGACGAGCAACCGCCCGGCCGGGCGGGCTGCCGATATCACCGGCCGATCACCGGATCGCGACCACGACGCGCTCGTACGGAGCGTGGTCCGCTGCTGTCCACCGGGTGACCCGGTCCTCCGCACCCGGATCCGGGTTCGGCGTCATCGGGCACGCACCTGGTCGAAGCGGGCCCATTCGTGCGAGTTCGGTACGGCCGCCGGAAGGTCGGCGAACCGGTCACCGCCGGCACTGTTCCAGTTGGTGGTGCCGAAGAAGACGAAACCACCACGGTCGTGCAATATTTCGTGCATGGTCCGGTAGAGCGCCGCGCGGCCCTCCGGGCTCCGGGTGCCCTGGGCCCTGGCGTAGAGCCGGTCGAAGTCCGGATCGGACCATTTGGTCCGATTCTGCGGTGAGTGGCTCAGCAGGCGGGACGCGAAATGGTTGGGGATCGGCAACGGACCCGACTGCCCCATCGTGAGGTGTCCGGTCTCCAGTGCCTCGGTGTAGTAGGTGTCCTTCGAGCCCAGCACCACGTTCACCCGCACGCCGCAGGCGGCGGCGTGCTCGGCGAAGAGTCGTGCCGCCTCGACGAAGCCGTAGGCCACCGGCGCGGTGAACAGGTCGAACGAGAGGTCGCGCACGCCGGCGCGGCGGAGTAACCGGCCTACTTCGTCGGGGTCGTAATCGTGCTGCGGGAGGTCGGTGTAGTACTGGTAGCCCTTGCCGAAGACGTCGTTGCCGATTTCGCCCTGCCCTTCCAACGCCACCTTCAGCAGTTCGGCCCGGTCGACCATCCGCATCACCGCCCGGCGCACATCCGGGTTGTCGAACGGCGGGCGGTCGGTTTTCATGGCGAAGAAGTAGATACCGCTGTGCGGTGTGGAGACGAGCGTAGTCCCGGGCCGGCCTTCGAGGGTCCGGGCCGCCGAGGGGGTGAGGTTGTCGGCGTAGTCGATCTCCCTGCTCTGTACCGCGTTCACCCGGGCGTCGGCCTCGGCGCTGACGATCCGGAGTTCGCCGATCCCGGGGGCGCCGGCCCAGTAGTGCTCGTTGCGGGTGGCGGTGAACTGGCGCCCGGCGTCGAAGGATTCGAATACGAAGGGGCCGGTGCCCACCGG
The DNA here is from genome assembly GCF_042719915.1 of Nocardia sp. NPDC058499. Lineage (NCBI taxonomy): Bacteria > Bacillati > Actinomycetota > Actinomycetes > Mycobacteriales > Nocardiaceae > Nocardia > Nocardia sp. NPDC058499. The sequence continues at coordinate 292,589 of NZ_JBHXMZ010000001.1, forward strand.
CCGGCGGAAATCGGTGGCACCGTCCTGCACGATCTTGGTCCCGTAGACCGAGAGGGCGATGAGGAACTCGAAAGACGGTTCCTTCAGCGCGATCTCGACGGTCCGGTCATCGACCGCCCGGCACCCGGACAGATCGACCCCATCCAGTGAGGACGCCGCGATGAAGGGGCGCTGAGGCGCGGGCCCGAGCACCCGGGACAGGGTGTAGAGCACATCGTTCGCGGTAAATTTCTTCCCGTCGTGCCACTGCGTATCGCGCAGTGCGATCCGCCAGCGGGTGCCGTCGGCGTTGGGTTCCCCCGATTCCGCCAGGCGCGGGATCGGTGCCATCGCCGAATCCACCTCGAACAACCCGTCGTACACCGCCTTCATCCGGGCTTCGTCGATGAACAGGGTGTTCACCCCCGGATCGATCCCCTCCCCCGCACCCGATCCTTGGAAGGCCGCGGTGAACGTCTCGGAGGCGGACCCGGCCCCCCTACCACACCCGGCGGCCAGCGCCCCCGCGGCCACCGCGCTGCCCAGTAGAAAGGTCCGGCGATTCCACTCCGGTGACCTACCACGCATATCCGACTCCCGTCGCGTCAAGGCAGTTCACGCGACACAGATATGCGAAACCGGCCGCGCACGGGCGGCTGGTTCGGCGCATCGATCAATACCCACGTGATCATGACCGTTCAGTACTTCATCCGCAGGTATCTGGCTTCGGTTCGCGCAGCGAACCTCACAGTTGCGGGACAGCCCCGGACTCGCACCGGTCTTCCCTGCGGACCGCGCCGACATTACCGAAGCGCAAGCCGCGGAACCATACCGCCGCCGCGGCCGGACCCTCCGGACCCCGCCCGCGAACCGGCCGGCACAGCGGCCGACCACGGCGGATCACCACATATTCTGTGAGCCACAACATGTGACCCAGGCCGCGATCGGCCAACGTTTGCCCACCGAGCCCACGGGTAGTCAACCAAGGGAATGCTCTCGTCGTGGTCCAGCCCTCGGGATGGTGCGGGGAGGGGGCGGAATGGGCAACAGGTGGCTAGGAGAGTCGGGTGTCGGTAGTTCTCGTGCTTCAGGCACGCGGTCTCGGTGAGCTGCTCACCGCTGTTCCGGCGTTGCGTGCCCTACGGCGGGCCCGGCGAAACGATCATCTCGTTCTCGCCACCCCGCATCGTCTGCGCCCGATGGTCGAACTGATCGCACTGGTGGACGAGATGGTGCCGATCGCCGACCCGCAGGGGTTGCGCTGGGACGGACCGCCACCCAAGCTCGCCATCAATCTGCACGGCGCCGAGGCCACGCCGATCGTGGAACTCGCCAAGACCGGCGCCGAACGTATCCTCACCTACCGCAATCCGGCGTTCCCGGAAATTCCCGGCCCGGACTGGCACGACGATCGGCATCCGATCGACCGCTGGTGCCATCTGCTGGAATTCGACGGGATCGGCGCCGACCGGCGCAATCTCGGGCTGGTACCGCCGGTGGCCACCACCAGCCACCGCGACAGTGTGGTCGTGCATATCGGTGCGGGCGCCACCGCGCGGCAGTGGCCGGCCGATCGCTTCGCCGCGGTGATCCGGCATCTGCTGGTACTGGGTCACGAGGTGGTCCTCACCGGCGACGAAGGTGATCGCGAGCGCGCCCACGGTATCGCTGCCCGGGCAGGGCTGGCCGGGCAGCGGGTGCTGGCCGGTAACCAGAATCTGATCGAACTGTCGGCCACTGTGGCCGAAGCCTCGGTGCTGCTGTGCGGCGATACCGGTGTCGCCCATCTCGCGACCGCGTTCGGGACCCGCACGGTGCAACTGTTCGGCCCCTCCTCCCCTGCGCAGAGCGGACCGCCCGGGCATCTCCTCAACCGGCACGAAGTGCTGTGGGCGGGCCGTACCGGTGACCGCGAGGGCACGACACCCGATCCCGGCCTGCTGCAGATCGGCGCCGCCGAGGTGATCGCGGCACTGGATCGGCAGCTGAGCAAGCGCCGCTCCGAGGCCGGGGTCACGGGTGCCTCGTACCGCCGGGTGGGCTGACCGGGTACGGCCCCGGGCCGCCCGGTCTCATACGCGGCCGCGCGCCTCGCTCACTGCGGCGGCATAGGCGGCGAGGGCGCTCGGCCAGAACTGTTCCAGGTAGTCGCGGGCGTCCCCGAGGCCACGCGGGTCGAGGGAGTAGAGCCGGCGGTTGCCGATCGGGCGCACCATCACCAGGCGCGCTTCGCGCAGTACGCGCAGATGCTGCGATACGGCCGAACTGCTGATCCCCACCTGTTTGGCCAACTCCCCCACCGAGCGCGGCCCAGAGGGCAACGCTTCGAATATCGCCCGCCGGGTGGGGTCGGCGAGGGCGATCAGCGGCGCAACTCTGTTAGCGACCACTCATACAGTGTCTCCATCGGGCAACCCCTCGGTCAAACCCCCGGCGGATGTCTCATTTGCGCAGCTCGACGCGGGAAATTTCGGGTTTCGTTACCGTACGGTTATAAGCGACCTGGGCTTATGCACCCAGGGTGACGGTAACCACATGCTTGCTGACTCGGCCTGCAAGTCCCCTAGCTTGTAACTCATGCCCGTGACCCTTCCGTTACCTCTCCGCAAGCTCACGGTGCCGTCGATCGGCCGTCGTCGCGTAACGACGCAGGTTGTCGCCACCACGACTGCGCTCTGTGCCGGTTTCGGTCTCCTCGCCGCAGGTGCCGATTCCGATAACGAAACGATCAAGAACGTGGCCGCCACCGCGCCCACACAGGCCGCCACCGACGCGCCTGCCGACGAGCAGCAGGCCCACTCCCATGATCCCGCGGTCTGGGACCCGAACAAGCCCGCTGCGGACAACCAGCCCGTCGCGTTCCCCTTCCCGCCTCCGCCGCCGCCCCGGCCCACCACTGTGCGTCCGGTCGATGCGGTCGTGAGCTCCGGTTTCGGGCCGCGCTGGGGTGCCAACCACTTCGGTATCGACTTCGCCGGTCAGCAGGGTGTGCCGATTCGTTCGGTCACCGACGGTGTGGTGATCGAGGCCGGCCCGGCCACCGGTTTCGGGCTGTGGGTACGCGTCCAGCAGGACGACGGCACCGTCGGCGTGTACGGCCATATGCAGGACATCCTGGCCCATGTCGGCCAGCCGGTGAAGGCCGGCGATGTGATCGCCACCGTCGGCAGCCGTGGTCAGTCCACCGGACCGCACCTGCACTACGAGGTGCATCAGCCGGGTGTCGGCAAGATCGACCCGATGCCGTGGTTCGCCGGGCGCGGCCTCGATGTCATGAACTTCCCGGGCTGACCCCCTTCCCGGCAGGCCGGAAAACTCCGGCCGCCCCATGATCTCCGGTCTTCGTCGGGTGATCGGATGCCTGCACCGGCCATTGCTGCTCTGTACTGCGGCAATGGCCGGTCTGGTGTTTCTGCACCCCGGCGGTAGCCGGTCTTTTCGCAGCGAATCCGCTGGCCGCCGTAATCGTTTCGATACGGCCAGATGCGGATCGGCCGACGGTCCGGGCCTTCGCAACCGGATTCAGCGCAACCGTTCGGCATCCCGGGCGAGTTCCACCAGCACCGCACTGAGACGGGCGAGCTCGTCGTTACCGGCGCCCTCGTCGATGGCGGTCGCCACATCCTCGGCCGCACAGCGCGCCGCGAACCAGCGGTCCGCGAGGGCGGTGGCCTCGGCGGCACTGAGCACCACCGAATCGGCGGGGATACCAGTGCCCTTCACATTGTTGCGGTGCTCATAGGCGCGCTGACGGCAGGACTGCCGGCAATACCGGCGCCGCCGTCCCGCTTCCGTATCAACGATTTCCCGACCACACCACAGACAGGACTGCAACCGGCGCGACATGACCCGACACCCTAATAGGCCTTCGCACAGCAGCACACACCGCACACCGCGCAGAGTTCTCGCGCCGACGCCGTACAATTACAAGGCTCTCCCGAACTGGGAACGGATCGACCCTCGCGAACGTTGACAAGAAACAGGGCGCAAGGCCGCAACCGGCACGAACCGCGGTTCGTGTGTGAGGGAACGGCTCGCAGACGTGACCCGAACGGTCGGCGGAAGGCAACGGCCGGCGACACGCGAACTCACGAGGTTCGCGTCAGCACAACCACAGGGGTCAACCCACCGGTTCGCCCCCGGGCGGGTTCCGGTGCACCGCAGCGGATACGCCGAGAGGTGTTTCCGATCCGGTCATCCGGAACCGAACATCCGGGAACCCGCGGACCTGCGCGCGGTAACGCGCCGACAACACAGAGAGGACCTGTACAGATGGCAGATCGCGTACTCCGGGGCAGCCGGCTCGGAGCGGTGAGCTACGAAACCGACCGCGACCATGATCTGGCTCCCCGCCGGATCGCCCGGTACCGGACCGACAATGGTGAAGAATTCGATGTTCCGTTCGCCGACGAGGCCGAGATCCCGCCGACCTGGCTGTGCAAGAACGGTCAGGAAGGTGTGCTACTCGAAGGCACCTCGCAGGAGGCCAAGAAGGTGAAGCCGCCGCGCACGCATTGGGACATGCTGCTGGAGCGGCGCAGTAAGGAAGAGCTCGAGGAGCTGCTGAAGGAGCGCCTGGAGCTGCTCAAGACCCGCCGCCGGGGCTGAGTCACAGCTCTTCGGGAGTCTTGGTCCGGGCGCATATCCCGGACACCGGCTGATAAGGCCGTACCCACCGGATGATCCGGTGGGTACGGCCTTTGTCGTTTTCGGCGCCGGCGCCCCGCGGGTTCAGCGGCTGGCCACCCGGCGGTAGCGCAGCAGTGCCAGCGGCATCGCGATCAGCAGGATCACCACCGAGCAGATCACGGCGTACTCGACACAGTGTTCGGCCGGCCATCCGGTCGGTGCCTCGAAGGTCGGCGGTGCACTGTTCTCGAACAACTTCCGGCCGGTGGCCGCGACGGCGGTGATCGGGTTCCATTCGGCGATGGTGCGCAGCGGCCCGGGCAGGGTCTCCGCGGAGATGAAGGCCGAGGAGATGAACGACAGCGGGAACAGCCAGATCAGGCCGGCGCTCTGCGCGACCTCCACATTCGGGGCGAGCAGGCCGGTGAGTGCGCCTACCCACGACATGGCGAACGCGAACAGCAGGATCACTCCGTAGGCCAGTGCGGCATCGGCCAGACTGCCCTCGATGCTCCAGCCGACAATGTATCCGCAGATGGTCATCACCAGCAGGCTCAGCACACTCACCACGAGATCCGACAGCGTCCGGCCCATCAGCACCGCCAGCCGCGACATGGGTAGCGCGCGCATCCGGTCGATGATGCCCTTCTCGAGGTCACCGGCCAGGCCGACGGTGGTGAACGCGGCACTGAACGCGACCGTCTGCGCCATGATCCCGGCGATCAGGAATTCCCGGTATTCACCGCCGCCGAGGGAGGCGCCGAATACGTAGGCGAACAGGAAGACGAACATCAGCGGCTGCACGGTGGCGGTGACCAGCAGGGTGGGCACCCGCATGATGGTGAGCAGGTTGCGGTGCGCGACGATCGCGCTGTCGCGAATGATCCGCATCCGGGGCTCGGCCGATTTCGGGATCCGGTGCGAGGCGGGCGCGTGTTCGGTATCCGCGGCGTCCTCCTCGGTCCGGGCGGTGGTTTCGGTTTTCTCGACCGCCACTTCTGCGGTGCTCACGACATGATCTCCTCGGGTACATCGCTGGTTTCCGGCTCGGTGTCCGGGGTCGCCGGGGTGCCGGTGAGGGACAGGAAAACGTCGTCGAGGCTGGGCCGGTGCACGCGGGCATCGACGGCCAGCACATCTGCGTCGTCGAGGCGGCGCAGTGCTTCGACCATGGTGCGGGAACCGTCGGCTACCACCACCGACACCTCGTCGACACTCGCCTCGTGCGCGGGTTCGCCGAGGCCGACATCGGCGAGTACCCGCAGCGCGGGCGCCGGATCCTGTCCGGGTGCCAGGGTGACGGTGAGGCGGTCCCCGCCGATCGAGGATTTGAGTTCGTCGGCCGAACCGCGGGCGATGACACGGCCTTTGTCGATCACCGTGATCTTGTCCGCCAGCCGGTCGGCTTCCTCCAGGTACTGGGTGGTCAGCAGGACGGTGGTGCCGTCGCGGACGAGATCACCGATCACCCGCCACATATCGGTGCGGGCCCGCGGATCCAGGCCGGTCGTCGGTTCGTCGAGAACCACCACCGGCGGGCGGGCGATCAGTGCGCCGGCCAGGTCGAGACGGCGGGTCATACCGCCGGAATAGGTTCCGGCGCGGCGGTCGGCCGCATCCTCGAGCCCGAACTGCGCCAGCAGTTCACGGGCCCGTTCGGTGGCGCTTTCGCGGCTCATACCGTAGAGCCGCGCGACCATACGCAGGTTCTCGTAACCGGTGAGGTTGGCGTCGACTGCCGCGTACTGACCGGACAATCCGATCAGGCGGCGGGCGGCGGCCGGATCGTGCAGCACATCGACCCCCGCGACCCGAACCGTTCCGGCGTTGGGCCGCAACAGCGTGGTCACGATACGGACGGTGGTGGTTTTACCGGCACCGTTGGGTCCGAGCAGACCCATCACGGTGCCGGTGGGTATTTCGAGATCGACATCGTCCAAAACGCGGACCCGGCCGTAGTTCTTCACCAGGCCGGTGATCTGTACCGCGGGCTTCACTGAGCGTTCTCCTTCGTTTCGGTACCGGGCTGGGGGCGCGAGCTCCTGCGCGCACGGTCAGGTGCGCAAGCGTGCGCGGAGGTGTTCGCGCAGTACGGGTCCGATCACCGCGAGGGTTTGCGCCGTGGTCATCTCCGCATGTGTGCATTCGATCTCGTGGGCTGTCACCGTGCCGGTGACGAATTCTTTCCACGCGCCGGGGTGCCGGTCGGGTGTCGCGCGGTTGACCGGGTCGGTGGCGGCGGCGAAGAACAGCAGGTCGCCGTCGAAGACGCCGGGCCGGAACCCGTTGGCCTGCACCGTGCCGTCGGCATAGCCGGCGTAGAGCCTTTCCAGATGTTCGAGGGTGAGCGCCGCGAACGGTCCCGGCCGTGAGCGCAGCATTTCGGCGGCCTCGGCCAGGGTCGGTTCCGCACCGTCGACGACCAGGTCACCGCCGAATTCGCCGAGTATCTCGGTAATGGTCGGCATCGCCTGTTCGGCCAGATCGTCGGAGAGGCGGTAGCTGTCCAGCATGGTCAGCGATTCGACTTCTTCGCCGTCGGCTTGCAGCCGCACGGCGATCTCGTGCGCGATGAGACCGCCCAGCGACCAGCCGAGCAACTGGTACGGCCCGTGCGGCTGCACCGACCGGATATGGGCCAGATAACGCTCCGCGACCTCGGCGATCGAGGAGAACCCGGGCTCGCCCGCCGCCTGGGGTGCCTGCAGTCCGTATACCGGCTGATCGGCGGCCAGTTCGGCGAGCAGCCCGGCGTAACACCAGGACAGCCCGATCGCGGGGTGGACGCAGAACAGCGGGGCGCGGCCCGATCCGGAATCGGGTCGCAGCGGCAGCAGCGGGGCGAGCGCGAGATCCATCGCATCGCTCGCGGTGCCGTCGCCGAGCCGCGCGGCCAGGGCGGCCGGGGTGGATTCGCCGAACAACAGTTGCATCGGCAGGTCGAATCCGGCCTCGCGGGCCTGCGCGACCACCTTCGTGGCGAGCAGCGAGTTACCGCCCAATTCGAAGAACCCGTCCGCGGTGCCGACACGCTCGACTTCGAGGACATCGGCGAAGATTTCGCACAGGGCGGCTTCGATGGGGTTGGCAGGCGCCCGGTATCCCTCGACGGCGGAGAACACCGGTTCTGGCAGGGCCGCACGGTCGAGTTTGCCCACCGGGGTCAGCGGCAGCCGGTCGATCAGCATGATCGACTGCGGGACCATGTAGTTGGGGACGAATTCGGACAGGTGCGCGGTCAGTTCGGCCGCGGTGGTATCCGGCGCGGCCTTCACATACGACACCAGCGCGGTGGCGCCCGCCGGAGTGCGATGCCCGGCGGTATGCGAGAACTCCACCGCCGGATGCCGGCTCAGCGCGGCATCGATTTCGCCGAGTTCGATCCGGAAGCCGCGGATCTTCACCTGGTGGTCGGTCCGGCCGACGTATTCGATATCGCCGGGGCCGCCGGCCGCGCCGGTCCGGATCCGGACCAGATCGCCGGTGCGGTACATCCGTTCGCCCGGCTTCCCGAAGGGGTTGGCGACGAACCGTTGCGCGGTGAGGCCGGGGCGGTCGTGGTAGCCGCGGGCCAGCGCGCCGCCCGCGAGATACAGCTCACCGGTGACGCCGAGCGGGGCCGGCCGCAGCCGGGAATCCAGCACCATCGCGGCCACCCCGCGGATCGGTTCCCCGATCGGGATCGGCCCCGCCGGTACCAGGGGCTGTGAGACCACGGTGACGATGGTGGTTTCGGTGGGACCGTAGACATTGTGCAGGTTACGGCCCGGCGCCCAGCGGGCCACGACCTCGGCGGGCAGCGCCTCACCGCCCACCAGCACATGCTGGAAATCGGTGATACCGGCCGGATCCACCGTGGCCAGGGCGGCCGTGGTGATGAACGCGTGGGTGATGCGTTCGGCGATCAGCACCCGTGCCAGTTCCGCTCCACCGACCACACCGGGCGGGGTCAGCACCAGGGTGGCACCGCCGCCGAGCGCGAACAGCAGATCCAGCATGGCGGCGTCGAAACTCGGTGTCGCGAAATGCAGAATACGGCTGTCGGGCCGGACGTCGAACCGCTGCGCGGTTTCCGCCGCGAAGTTCGACAGACCGCGATGGGTGACGACCACGCCCTTCGGCGTACCGGTGGATCCGGAGGTGTAGATGACGTAGGCCGGGTTGTCCATCCGCAGCGGGCCGTTTCGTTCCGCATCGGTGATCGGTGCGCTGGATGCGTCCAGAACCTCTTCCCGGAAATCGGGATCGTCGAGGGCCAGCCACTGGACCTCACCCACCAATTGCGGCCGGTACTCGGCGAGTGTGAGCCCCAGTGCGGCTCCCGAGTCGGTGAGCATATGGCTGATCCGGGCGGCCGGATAGCCGGGGTCGACCGGGACGAAGGCCGCGCCGGTCTTGGTCACCGCCAGTACCGTCGCCACCGATTCCACCGTGCGCGGAATACCAAGCGCCACCAGGGTTTCCGGGCCGACTCCGTACCCGACGAGGACCCGTGCGAGCCGGTTGCTCCAGCGATCGAGTGCGTCGTAGGTGACCTCCACGCCCGCCGCGGCCAGCGCGACGGCTCCCCGGTCGACCGAGGCCGCTGCCGCAAAGACCTCCGGCAGCGTGACCGGTTGGTCCGGATCGGCGCGGCGTACCGGTGCCAGCGCCGACCATTCCGCCGGTTCCAGCAATTCCAGATCGCCGATGATCACCGACGGGTCGGCCGCTATCGCGGCGAGCAGCCGGACCAGCCGGCGGCCGAGCCGAGCCGCGGTCGGCTCGTCGAACAGGTCCGCGCTGTAGTTCACCGCGACGGCGATACCGTCCGGCGACCGATCCTCGGCCCGGCATTCGGTGAGCGTGAACTGGAGATCGAACTTCGCGATACCGCCATCGATATCCATCGCCTCGATACTCAACCCCGGCAGTTCCAGTGCCCGCACCGGTTCGTCGCGGACCGACAGCATCACCTGGAACAGCGGATGATGCGATTGCGACCGCACCGGGTTCAGTACCTCGACGAGCCGTTCGAACGGCAACTCGGCGTGCGCGAAGGCATCGAGATCGGCCTCCCGCACCGTCTCGAGCAGTTCGGTGAACTGCCGGCCGGAATCGACCGGTGTCCGCAGCACCAGGGTGTTGACGAACATCCCGATCATCCGGTCGAGCTCGGGATGGCCGCGGCCCGCGACCGGGGAACCGACGGCGATATCGCCGGATCCGGTGAGGCGATGCAGCAGTACCGCCAGCGCGGCGTGCAGGACCATGAACACGCTCACGTTGTGGCGGGCCGCGAGGTCGCGCAGATCCCGGTGCGCGCGAGCGTCGAGCCGTTCCTCCACGGTGCCGCCGCGGTAGGACGGGACCGGCGGACGGGGCCGGTCGGCGGGTACGGCGAGGAGTTCGGGCAATCCGTCGAGCGCGTCGCGCCAGTACCCGAGCTGCCCGCTGATCACCGAGTTCGGATCATCCTCGGCGCCGAGCAGCTCCCGCTGCCACAGCGTGTAGTCGATGTACTGCAACTGCTCGGTATCGGGGCGTGGCTCGGCACCGAGCCGCACCGTCCGGTACGCCTCGGCCACACCGGCGGCGAGCGGTTCCAGCGACCAGCCGTCCATCGCGATGTGATGGACCACGAGGACCAGGATGTGATCGTCCGGGGCGACGACGAACAACCCTGCCCGCAAGGGGATCTGGGTGGACAGGTCGAATCCCGGTGCGATGAACCGCTCGATATCGGGACGCGGGTCGCCTTCGGTCGCCGGGGTCTGCAGGGCGACCGCGGCGCCGGGGAGATCACGGACCACCTGGGTGGGTTCCCCGTCGCTCTCCGGGAACACCGTGCGCAGGGTTTCGTGCTGCTCCTGCACCGTGTGCAGGGCGGTCGCCAGGGCTGTCCGGTCGAGCGGACCGCGCAATCGCAGCACCACCGGAACGTTGTAGGCGCCGGGGGTCGCCGCCGGATCGGAACCACCGAACCGGTTGAGGAACCACAGCCGCTGCTGGGCCGGGGACAGCGGAATCCGTGCAGGGCGTTCCCGGCGTTCCAGCGCGGGCCCACCCGCACCGGCGTTCTCGCCGTCCAGCCGGGCGGCCAGTTCGGCGACGGTGGGCGCGGTGAAGACCGAACGCACCGCCAGCCGCACCCCGGTGGCCGCTTCCAGGCGCCCCACCAGCTGGGTCGCCAGCAGCGAGTTGCCGCCGATCTCGAAGAAGTTATCGCCGGTGTCGGTGACGGGGGCATCCACCAGATCGCCCATCACCGACGCGACCAGGCGTTCGGTGGCGGTCTGCGGGGCCCGCCCGGCGGACCCGGTGGGCAGGGCCTGCGGTTCGGGCAGCGCGGCGATATCCAGCTTGCCGACCGGAGTCAGCGGGATCTCGTCCAGCAGGGTGAACGCGGTGGGCACCATATGCCGGGGCAGGCGCTGCGCCAGATATTCGCGCAACTCCTCGGGTTCGAGCCTGCGGTCGGCGTCGGCCGGGTGCACGTAGGCGACCAGCCGATCCACTCCGGCGACGCGGCGCACTTCGGTGTGGGCGAAATGCACCGCCGGATGGGCGGTGAGCGCGCCGGTGATCTCCCCGAGTTCGATCCGGAACCCGCGCATCTTCACCTGGTTGTCGCTGCGGCCCAGATAGCGCAGGTCCCCCTCGGTGGTCCAGCGGACCACATCGCCGGTGCGGTACATCCGGGCACCGGCGGGACCGTACGGGTCGGCGACGAAACGTCCCGCGGTCAGGCCGAACCGTTCGTGATAGCCCTGGGCCAGCCCGGGTCCACCGAGATACAGCTCGCCGGGAACACCGGTGGGAACAGGACGCAGGCGTTCGTCGAGGACCACCGCGCGCACCCCGCGGATCAGCGAGGCCAGGCCGGCGGGGCGGTCCGGCACCACCGGTGTCACCGACACCACCACGGTGGTTTCGGTGGGCCCGTAGGCGTTGAACATCCGCCGGCCCGGCGCCCAGCGCGCCACCAGTTCGGGGCCGACATGTTCGCCACCCACCATCAGGCCGCGCAGCCGCGGCAACGGCCACCGCTCCGGATCGATGGTGGCGAGGGCGGCCGGTGTGATGAAGGTGTGGGTCACCTCGGCGCGGGTCATGAGTTCGGCCAGTTCGTCGCCGCCGTACACCTCGGGCGGGACGATCACCATGGCGGCGCCGGGACCGACGGCGAGCAGCAGATCCAGGACCGCGGCATCGAAACTCGGCGACGAGAAATGCAGGGTCCGCGCGCCGGGGGTGATGGCCAGCCGGTCGCGGAATTCGTCGGCGAGATCGGCCAGCGAACCGTGGGTGGCGGTGACGCCCTTGGGTTTACCTGTGGATCCGGAGGTGTAGATCAGGTACGCCGGATCGGTGATCCGCACCGGGCGGACTCGGTCGGCATCGGTGACCGGATCGGCCGGAACACCGGTTTCGCGCCGCCCGGCGGGAGTATCGAGCAGCAGCCAATCGATATGGTCACCACCCGCGGCGCGCAGCGTGTCCGCATGCCCCGCGCGGCTGATACCGACGGTGCAACCGGAATCGGCGAGCATATGCGCGACCCGCTCGACGGGATAGTTCGGATCCACCGGAACGAACGCGGCCCCGGATTTGGCGATGGCCAGCATCGCGGTGACCGAATCCGCGGACCGGGTGAGCCCGAGCGCCACCCGGTCCCCCGCGCCCAGACCACGCCCGATCAGCGCCCGCGCCAGCCGGTTGGCCCGGCGGTCCAGTTCGGCGTAGGTGAGGACGGTGTCCTCGGCGTAGAGCGCCGGGCGCGCGCTGTGCGCGAGGACGGTCGAGGCGAACAGACCCGCCAGGGTGCGCGGGATACCGGGAACCGGGCCGCGGGCGGGACTGTAGGTAGCGCGCTCGGAATCGGTGCGCGTATCGATATCGCCCACCGCGATATCGGGTCGCGCGGCGACGGTGGCCAGAACGCGCAGGAACCGATCGGCCAGGGTACGCACCGTGGACTCGTCGAACAGTTCGTCGGCGTAGACGAATTCGAGTTCACCGGCGTCGAGATCACCTGCCCGAAGTTCGAGATCGAACTTGGCGCGGGCGATATCGAGCGCGGCCGCATCCACCGCGAGACCGGGCAGTTCCAGCGTCGGCACCGGGGTGTCCTGCACGGTCAGCGCGACCTGGAACAGCGGATGCCGGCCCGTGGCGCGCGGATCGTTGCCCAGGGCCGATACCACCTGTTCGAACGGGATATCGGCATGGGCCAGGGCGGCGAGCTCGGTATCCCGGTCGGCCCGCAGCAGATCGGTGAAGGACCGGGCCGGGTCGACATCGGAACGCAGCACCAGGGTGTTGACGAACATACCGACCAGCTCGTCGAGCCGCCGATCGGTACGCCCGGCGACCGGAGTGCCGATGGCGATATCGCGGCCGCCGGTCACCGAACGCAGCAGCACGGCGAGCGCCGACCGCAGCAGCATGAACGGGCTCACGCCCTGGGCGCGCGCCAGTTCCGCGAGCACCGGCCGCATCGGCCCCGGGATCGTGTACCGCACCGTCCCCGCGGTCTGCTGTGGTTCGGCCGGGCGAGGCCGGGTGTAGGGCAGGGGCAGTTCCTCGGGCAGTCCGGCGAGCTGTTCACGCCAGTAGCCGAGTTGCCGGGCGGCGAGGCTGTCCGGGTCGGTGGCGGCGCCGAGATGTTCGCGCTGCCAGAGTCCGAAATCGGCGTACTGCACCTCGAGCGGGCTCCACTCGGGCGCGGAGCCGGCACACCGGGCCTGGTAGGCGAGGGCGAGGTCGCGGGTGAGCGGTGCCAGCGACCAGCCGTCCGCGGCGATATGGTGCACCACGACACCGAGCCGGTACCGGTGCGCACCGGTGCGCAGCAGGATCGCGCGCAGCGGGGTGCCGGTGGTGAGGTCGAAACCGGTGGTCGCCGCTTCGTGCAGCGCCGCGGCGGCACCGGCCGGATCGGTATCACGGACTTCCAGCGCGGGAAGCGCCCACGTGACGGGCAGGATCCGTTGCTGGGCACCGTTTCCGTCGTCGGGATAGGCGGTGCGCAGGACCTCGTGCCGTTCGACGATATCGCTCAGGGCCGAACGCAACGCCGCCACCTCGAGGCCGCCATCGATATCGAGGACGAAAGCGATGTTGTAGGCGCTGGATTCGGGGGCGAAACGGTTCAGGAACCACAACCGCTGTTGTGGCAGCGACAACGGGATGCGGTCGGGGCGCGGATCCCGGGCGGTCAGCGGCACCCGGACCGTCACCGGAGTGCGGGTGACGTGTTCGGCCAGCGCCGCCACCGTCGGTGCCTCGAATACGGTCCGCACCGGCAGGTCCACACCGAATCGGTCGTACAGACCGCCCACCAGCCGGGTGGCCAGCAGCGAATTACCGCCGAGATCGAAGAAACCGTCCTCCACGCCGGTGACCTCCCGGCCCAGCACCTCGGCGAACACCTCGGCGACCCGCCGTTCGAGATCGGTGGCCGGCGGCCGGGAGTTCGCGGTCGCGCCGGCGAAGACCGGTTCCGGTAGCGCCTTCCGGTCGAGCTTGCCGGAGGGTGCGGTGGGGAATTCCGGCAGCACAGTGACGGCGTCGGGGACCATATAGCCGGGCAGCCGGCCGCGGACCGTGGCCCGCACCCCGTCCGGGTCGATGCCCGCGTCGGCGACGATATAGGCGGCGAGACGCTGCCGCCCCTGCGGATCCGTATGCACCACGGTCAGCGCGCGGCGCACCCCGGGATGGGTACGCAGGACATGGTCGATCTCGGACAGTTCGATCCGGAAACCACGCAGTTTCACCTGATCGTCCGCGCGCCCCAGGAACCGCAGCCGGCCGGACCGGTCGGCTACGACCAGGTCACCGGTACGGTACATGCGTTCGCCGCGGCGGCCGTACGGGTTGGCCGGGAACCGGGCGGCGGTGAGCGCGTGCCGGCCGTGATATCCGCGGGCCACGCCCGGCCCGGACAGGTACAGCTCACCGGGAGTGCCCGGCGGCACCGGCCGCAACCGGGAGTCGAGCACGAAAAGCCGCATACCCCGCACCGGATGGCCGAGCGGTACCGGCCGCCCGGGCCGCATGGGGCCGGACATGGTGGCGGCGACAGTGGCCTCGGACGGACCGTACATATTGTGCATGCGGTACCGGTCGGCCCAGGTGGCCACCAGTTCGGGCCCGCAGGCCTCACCGCCCACCATGACCGTTTGCAGCCGATCCAGACCGGCCGGGTCGACGGTGGCCAGCGCGGCGGGCGTGACGAACGCGTGGGTGATGCGTTCGACCTGCAGGAAGGTGGCGAGTTCGCTACCGCCGTAGATCTGCGGGGGTGCGATCACAACCGTCGCCCCGCAGGCGAAGCCGAGCAGCAGTTCCAGCACCGACGCGTCGAAACTGGGCGAGGAGAAATGCAATGTGCGCGCAGCCGGGGTGACGCCGAACAGGTAGCACTGCTCCGCGGCGAACGAGGCCAGCCCGCCGTGGGTGACGACCACGGCCTTCGGGGTGCCGGTGGATCCGGAGGTGTAGATCAGATAGGCGGGGTGGATGGTGCGCACCGGCCGGATCCGGTCCGCGTCGGTCACCGGCGCGGAGGACACTGCCGCGCACGCGGATTCCAGCGCCGGATCACCGAGCACCAGCCACTGCCGGACAGCGCCGGGACGCTCCGGCAGCACCTCGAGCTGATCCGGGCTCGTAACTCCCAGCAGCGCACCGGAATCGGTGAGCATATGCGCGATCCGGTCGCGCGGATATCCGGGATCGACCGGCACGTACGCCGCCCCGGTCTTGGCGACGGCCCAGATCGCGGTAATCGCGTCCAGACCACGCGGCAGTGCGAGCGCGACCACGGCTTCCGGGCCGGCCCCGTACGCGATCAGTAACCGGGCCAAGCGGTTCGCCCGCTCGTCCAGTTCCCGGTAGGTCGTATCGCGGGCGCGGAAACGCACCGCGATACCGTCCGGATCGCGGACCGCGGACCGGCCGAGAAGTTCGGCCAGTGACACCGGCGGTTCCGCCGGACCACCCGCCAGCGGTACGAGATTGCCGTATTCGCGCCGGTCCAGCACATCGATATCGCCGACCGGGCGGCGCGGTGCGGCCACCGCGGCATCCAGAACCGCGACGAACCGCCGGGCGATCGACTGCACGGTCCGCTCGTCGAAAACATCGGTGGCATAGCCGATTTCGGCGTGCAGCTCACCGCCGGAGTTGTCGTCGTGCACCTCGAGCTGGAGGTCGAATTTCGCGATCCCGGCATCCAGCGCCATGATCTCGGTCCGCAGCCCGGGCAGATTCAGCTCGATCTCACCGGCGTTGTCGTAGGACAGCATCACCTGGAACAGCGGATGGCGTGCGCCGGAACGTTCCGGATTCACCACCTCCACGAGCCGCTCGAACGGCACATCGGCGTTGGCGAAGGCATTGAGATCGGTTTCCCGCACGATATCGAGCATCCGGTCGAAATCACCGGCCGGGTCGACCTCGGTGCGCAGGACCAGGGTGTTGACGAACATCCCGACCAGCTCGTCCAGCGCGGGATCGCTGCGGCCCGCGATCGGGGTGCCGATGACGATATCGGTACTGCCGCAGAGCCGGGACAGCAGTGTGGCCAGTGCGGCATGCACCACCATGAACATGCTCGCACCGCGGCTGGCCGCCAGTTCCGCGGCCGCACTGCGGGTGCCGGCCGGGATGGTGAACGCGACCCGCCCGCCCTCGGTGGAGCGGTGCGCGGGACGCGGCCGGTCGAGCGGGAGGTCGAGCTGATCCGGCAGGCCGGCGAGTTCGGCGCGCCAATGGGTGATCTGCCGGCTCAGCGCGCTGGCCGGATCGGATTCCTCACCGAGCAACTCCCGCTGCCACAGCGCGAAATCGGCGTACTGCACGGGCAGCGGGGTCCAGCCGGGCGTCATGCCCGCGGCCCGGGCGGTGACCGCGACGGTGAGGTCGCGGACCAGCGGCGCCACCGACCAGCCGTCGCCGCAGATATGGTGCAGCACCAGGACCAGCACATGGCAATCGGTGTCGACGGCATACAGCGCGACCCGGAACGGGAACTCCGTACGCAGGTCGAACGGCCGCGTGACGAATTCGGCGGCGAGCTCGCGGACTCCGCCGGCCGCGACCTCCACCGGCTCGAGTGTCAGCGGTACCTCCGCGAGCGGATGCACCAGCTGCTGCGGGCCCTCCCCCGGATCGGGGAAGGTGGTGCGCAGGCTTTCGTGCCGCTCGAGCACATCACGCAGACCGGCGCGCAGCACATCGATATCGAGATTGCCGTCCAGCTGCACGGCCAGCGGCATGTTGTAGGCGGCGGCATGTTCGGCGAACCGGTTGAGGATCCACAGCCGCTGCTGCGCCGGGGAGAGCGGAATCCGCTCGGGGCGTGCCACCGGAACGAGTCGCGGGGAGGTGAGATCCGGTTCGTGCACGGTGAACCGGTCGGTGAGCGCAGCGATACTGCCGGCTTCGAACAGGTCGCGGATCGTGAGGGCGGTCCCCAGCGCAGTATTGATCCGCGCCACCGCCCGCGCGGCCACCAGCGAGTTTCCGCCCAGTTCGAAGAAGCCGTCCTCGATACCGACCTCGGGGACACCGAGCAGTTCGGCGAAGATCGCGGCCAGTACCTCTTCGACCTCCGTGCGCGGCGCGGTCCGCACCCGATCGCCGGTGGGCCCGGGCGCCGGCAGTGCGGACCGATCGATCTTGCCGTTGCTGTTGAGCGGTAGTTCGGGTAGCGGGGTCACCGTCGCGGGGACCATATATCCCGGAAGCGTGCGTGCCAGCCGGGCCCGCAGCTCCGCGGTATCGAGCGCCTCGTCACCGCGAACCACCACATAGGCGGCCAGCTGGTCGCCCGCCGGGGTCGCGTGGGCGATGCACACCGCGCGCGCGATCCGCTCGTCGGCCAGCAGTGCCGCCTCGATTTCGCCGAGTTCGATCCGCAGCCCGCGGATCTTCACCTGGAAATCGGTGCGGCCCAGATATTCCAGGACGCCGCGGCTCGTATTCCCGAGCTGCCAGCGCGCCAGATCGCCGGTCCGGTACATCCGCTCACCGGTATGGAACGGGTCGGCGACGAACCGTTCAGCGGTCAGGGGGGCCTGTCCGAGATATCCACGCGCCAGCTGCACACCGGACAGATACAGCTCGCCCACCGCACCGGGAGCTACCGGGCGCAGCGCATGGTCGAGCACATAGGTCCGGGTGTTCCACACCGGTGCACCGATCGGCACGGTCGCCGGATCCGGCGGGCACTCCCAATAGGTCACATCGACCGCGGCCTCGGTGGGGCCGTACAGGTTGTGCAGCTGCGGTACGGGCAGCGCCGCCCGGAAATCACGAACCGTGGCGGGCGGCAACGCTTCCCCGCTGCAGAAGACCCGCCGCAGCGTGACACAGTCGCCTACCTCGGTATCGGTGACGAAGACCGAGAGCATGGACGGTACGAAATGTGCCGTGGTGACCTGTTCTTCGCGGATGAGCCGGGCCAGATAGGCCGGATCGCGGTGGCCGTCGGCCCGGGCCACCACCAGCCGGGCTCCGGTCTGCAACGGCCAGAAGAACTCCCAGACCGAGACGTCGAAGGTCGCCGGGGTTTTCTGCAGCACCGCATCGGTGTGATCGAGCGGGTATTCGTGCTGCATCCAGCGCAACCGGTTCACGATCGCGCGGTGGGCGACGCCGACCCCCTTCGGGGTGCCGGTGGACCCGGAGGTGTAGAGCAGATACGCGAGGTGATCACCGCGCAGCGGTACGGAACGGTCGCTGTCGGTGACCGGCGCCGGGTCCCAGTCGGACAGGTCCACCGTATCGACGGTGATCGCCGCGATGGTGCCGGGCAGGGCGAGACCGTCGCGGGCGGCGGCCAGCAGGGCGACGGGCCGGGCCCGATGGACGATCTGTTCCAGCCGCTGGACCGGATGTTCGGGATCCAGCGGCAGATAGGCGGCGCCGGACTTGATCACGGCGTACATCGCGACCACCAGATCGAGGCTGCGGCGCAGGCACAGGGCCACCACCTGTTCCGGTCCCGCTCCTTGCGCGATCAGCAGGCGCGCCAGCCTGTTCGCGCGGGCGTCGAGTTCCCGGTAGGTGAGCGCCGTGCCCTCGAATCGCACGGCCTCGGCATCCGGGGTGCGCGCCGCGCGATCGGCGAAAATACTTGCCAGCGTGGCGGGTTCCACTTCGGTGGCGGTGTCGTTCCAGGTGTGCAGGACCTGGCGGTGCTCGGTCTCGGTGAGCGCGGTCAGCTCGCGCACGGGGGTGTCACGCGCACTGGTGAGGAAACGATCCAGGAAATCCAGGTAGCGCCGGCGATGGGCCGCGACTTCGGCCTCGCTGTAAAGCTGCGGATTGGCCTCGAAATCGAGATGAAGCCCGTCACCGTCGCTGTTGTAGAGGTTGACCGAAAGGTCCTCGACCGGCCCCGTCGCCAGAACGTGCACGGAAACGTCGAGGTCGGCGAACCGCAGCGGCCGGGCGAAGAGCATGATGTTGATCATCGGACCGAAGAACCCGCGGGTATCACGGTCGTATCCGCAATCGCGGCGGATATCGTCGTGCCGGTAGCGCTGATGGCGCAGCGCCCCGGTGATCTGGCCGCCCACGGCACGCACCACATCGTCGAGGGTGGTCGCGGGGCCGAACCGGATCCGCAGCGGCACCACATTCGATACGACTCCGGCCGAACGGCGCAGCGATACCGTGGTGCGCGCCGAAACCGGCAGGCTCAGCACCACATCGTTCTGCCCGGTCATCGCCCGCACATAGCAGGCCATCGCCGCGGCGAACAGCACCGGATTCGAGGAATCGCGTTGTTCGGCGGCGGCGGCGACCGCGGCCTCCGTCTCCTCGCTCAGGACACCTGTTGCCAGCCGCCGGCCCGCGATCGCCGTGGCCGGCGCGTTGGTCACGGTGGACAGGCTGACGACTTCGCCTGCCCCGTCGAGCACCTCTTTCCAGTACGCGCCGTCGGCGGCGCGGCGCTGCGAGTTCCGGTAGTCGATCTCGCCGGCGTACAGCTCGGCCAGCGGCGTCGCCCGCGAGACCGCCGGTTCGCGGGCCTCCGCGTAGGCGGTGTAGATCTCGGAGGTTCGGATCAGTGCGTTCATTGCGGCGTAGCCGTCGAGCACGATGTGGTGGACCCGGGAGTACCAGATGTAATCGCGTTCCCCGGTACGCAGAACGGCGTTGAAGACCAGCGGATCGCGGTCGATATCGATCGGTGTGCGGGTGTCGTCGTGCATCCAGCGCAGCGCCGCGGCATGCGGGTCGGGCTCGTCACGCAGGTCCAGCCGGGCCCAGCCGGGCCGCGACGTGGGGTCGACTACCTGATGCGGTACGCCGTCCACCTGCACGATGCGCTGCAGTACCACTTCGGTTTCCACGCCGAAGCGTTCGATCGCGTACAGCAGCAGGCCCGGGTCCAGATCACCGTGGAACTCCACATATTCGGCGATGATGAGAGGGATTTCCGGCTGAATCCGCTGGGCGTACCACATTGCGGTCTGCGCCGGTGTGAGAGGAAAGGGTTCGGCCGAAAGTTCTGCCGACGAACCGTTATCGACCCCGGTGGCCGACGATCTCATCAATCACTCCGTTCTACAGCTCGACACTCCCCGAACAGCCCACGGCCGGCCGATACCGGTCGTGGGTGTGATTCACGACTGGTTATTCGGAGCGTCACCTTGAATGGATTGGCAGTCGAAACCGAATGGTTACCTGGAGCCGGAACAGCCTTCGGACGACGATGTCCGAATTCCGGCGCAGTCCTACACTTCCAGGCGGAATTCCGCCTCACTTCTTACCCGGCGATCCGGGCGTTGCCTAGATACTACGCACTGCGAGCGGGTCTGTTTACCCTCTGCCGACAAAAAATAAACCGGTCACTTGCGGTTACTGCATCGACGGTCGGCGAAGATCCGGCAAACCTGCCGTCGTGGGCGGCGAACAGGTCCGGCGATCAGGTGCGAACGGCGGTTTCCAGCCCGTTCACACCTCGCCGATCCGCCCGCCGCCGGACCAGCGCGACCACCGCACCCGCCACTGTCACCAGTACGACAGCCAGTTCCGGCCACGGCCCGAGAGCTGTCGCCGGAGTGGTCGAGGTACGCAGCGGAACCTCCGCGACCAGCGCTTCCGGCACGAACAACGCGCTTTCCTGCCGGACGCTTCCGTCGGCGGCGATGATCGCGCTGACGCCCGAGGTCGCGGCGACGACCAGGGACCGCCCGTGCTCCACCGCCCGCACCCTGGACATCGCAAGTTGCTGGTAGGTCATTTCACTGTCACCGAAAGTCGCATTATTCGTCGGCACCGCCAGCAATTGCGCGCCGGACTGCAGCGAATCCCGGAAAGCCCGGTCGAAAGCAACCTCGTAACAGGTTGCTATCCCGATTTCCGTACCTGAAGCCCGAATTGTTCCGTCACCGTGACCCGGCACGAAGTAACCGGCCCGGTCCGCATAGTCGGAAAAGAGCCGGAAGAATCCGCGCATCGGCAGGTATTCGCCGAAAGGCTGTACTATTTTTTTGTCGTGCCGCTCCCCCGGCCCACCTTCTGCGGTCCAGACCATTACCGAATTCGTCGTGGTGCGATCGCCGTTCACCAGTACCGCGCCCACCAGAATCGGCGCCGAGATGCGGCGCGCGGCTTCGGAGATCAGCGCGGCCGCGTCGGGATTGCGCAACGGGTCGATATCCGAGGAGTTTTCGGGCCACACGACCACATCCGGGGCCGGAAACCGACCGGCCGCCACCTCATCGGCGAGCTGTTCGGTCCGCCGGACATGGTTGTCGAGGACCGCCCGGCGCTGGGCGTTGAAATCCAGGCCCAGGCGCGGCACGCTGCCCTGGATCGCCGCCACCGTCAGGGTGCTGTCCCCCGCCATCGGCGCCGGCAACGCGGCGCGCAGGCCGAGACCGGCCACGGGGAGCAGCAGGCAGGCCAGTGCGGCGGCGATCGGGGCCGCCCGGCGCCCGCGCGCCACCGCTTCGGATGTTCCATTCGGCTCATGGTCACCGAGGAGTTCGCGACGGACCGCCCATAGGACTGCCGCAGCGCACGTGCCGCTCAGCGCGACGGCGAAACTCACCAGCGGCGCCCCACCGAGCATCGCCAGCGGCAGAAACCATCCGTCGGCCTGACCGAATGCGAGGCGACCCCACGGGAACCCGCCGAACGGGAAACTCGACCTACCCCATTCCGTCGCGGTCCAGGCCAGCGCGACCCACACCGGCCATCCGGGCAACCGGCCCAGCAGCCGGGTCAGCACCCCGAACAACCCCACATACACCGCGCACGCGGTCGACAGCGCGATCCACGGCACCGGACCCACGTAGATGCCGGTCCACGGCAGCAACGGGAGGAAGAACCCGAGCCCGGCGAGGAAGCCGTACCCGAAACCGGACCGCAACCCGGTCCCGCTCCGCAGCACCAGCGTCAGCACCGCGATCCCCACAGGTGCCAGGAACCACCACGGCCGCGGCGGGAAGCTGCCGAACAGCAGCAGACCCGACACCACCGCGGCGAGCGAGCGCATCACCGCCGGATAGCGGCCGAGCCGGTCGGAGTACCGGCCCAGCCGCTCGGACCACCGGTTCGCTGTCCTGACACCCTGTTCCACACCTACATCCTGTCGTTCCCTCGATCCGGTGTCGTTCCCGCCCCACCACCTGGCGATCCACTGGGACGGCACCGGCGCGTGTCGGCGCCGCCGAGTGCTCCGCCCGAGATCATCGCGGCCCTCGTTGCGCCGGATGGACCGCGCGGTAGTTGGGCAGAGGCCGCCCTGGTTCCCGGGTCCCGTACTCGGCCGTGACCTCCTCGATCACCGCCATCAGCGCCGCGGGGCACATCCCGGCCGCCGTGGACGCCGAAATGGCTGCCCTCGTCGGGTTCGCGCTCGCTGCGCTGCGCCGCCCCGCGACTCGCGGCGTGCCCCGGCCTGGTTGTGGCTGCCGGTGTGCGCCGGCTATCGGCAGCGTGCGGTGATGGGGACCATGCGGCGCACCGGTCGGTATGTCCACCGAGCGCCGCACCGACCAGCGCGACCGGCAGTGTGCGGAGGATCCGTTGTTCCCGGATGACGCTGCCGGTGCGGGGCTGCTTTCGTCGAACGAGCGTGCCGGGCGCGCACCGGACTGCGGCCGAGATACGCAGTTCGACCGGCGGCGCGTGCAACCGGCGCCAACTCGTCGGTCGGCCTGGGTGAGCAGGCAAATGTGTAAGGTCTCTACCTCGCAACCGCGCTGCTCGGGCCGTCGAACACAGCGCAGCGACTTGCCGCCTCGCACCGTTCGCGCCGCACCCGGATGGCCGTACCGCTGATTGCCACGGCGCCACCGCCTTCCCCGGCCCCGGAGACTCGTCACCGAGACGACCGATCGGCCGGCGGAAGGCCGATCGGCTCAGCGCTGAGGTGGGTGCGTCCCGATCGGCGGACGACGCCGCGATCACTCGCACACTCGGCGCCGGCCCCGGAAACCGGCCGATCTCGCGGTTCCGGCGATCGGCTTCGGCGCTATGACGACGACGTCAGCGGAACACAGCCCTGTGCATCGCGGTCACCCCGGGTAAATCGTCGTGCCCTCGTGCACGGTCCGCAAGCAGCGGGGCAGGTCGGCGTCGGGGGTGAGCGGCGGCAGTCCGGGGACCCGGGAGCGTGGATCGGTGGACCAGCGCTGCACGGAATCCGCGGGTGCGGAGACCACGAGCTCATCGGCCTCCCAGACCGCGTACGAGGCGGGCGCACCGGGCACCAGCGTGCCGGCCACACCGTCACGAACTCCCCCGGCGCGCCACGCACCTCGTGTGGCCGCGGCGAAGGCGGCGCGGGGCGAGAGGCCGTGCCCGTGGGTGCGGTGATGCACGGCAGCCCGGATGGCGGCCCACGGGTCCAATGCCGTGACCGGCGCATCGGAGCCGATGGCCAGCGACACCCCGGCCGCGGCCATGGCGGCGAACGGGTTCAGCGCCGCCGCCCGGGTGACCCCCAGGCGTTCAGCATACATACTGTCGGTCCCACCCCATTCGCGATCGAACACGGGTTGCACGCTGGCGATGACGCCCCAGCGGGAAAGGGCTTCGATCTGCGCACTGTCGAGCAGTTCGGCGTGTTCGATGCGATGCCCGCGGGCCGCGACAGCGGGACCACCGAGGTCCGCGACGACCTGCCCGATCCCGGCGACGACCGCGTCCATGGCGGCATCGCCGATCGCATGGAACCCGGCCTGCACACCGGCTTCGGTGCAGGCGCGCACATGGTCGGCGATCTGCGCGGCATCGAGGTAGGAGACGCCGGTCCCGGGTGCGTCCGAGTAGGGGTCGCGTAACCACGCGGTATGCGAGCCCAGCGAACCGTCGACGAACAGGTCCCCGGCCAGACCGTGGGCGCCGAGATCGTGCAGCAGGTCCCGCGCCTCGCCGGCGGTGCGCACCGCCTGCCCCCAATACGCCCGCACCTGCACGCCGTGCTCGAAGGCGAGCAGTTCGCGCAGATCGGTTTCTCCTTCTATATCGGGGCCGGCGCATTCGTGCACCGCGACCACACCGCGTGCGGCCGCGATATCCAGTGCCGTCCGCCGCGCCGCATCCCGCTGCTCGCGGGTGAGCAGGGCCCGGGCTGCCGCCCGCACCAGATGGTGGGCGTCCGCGCGGACCGGTTCACCGGCCCGGTACCCGGCCACGTCCCGCAGCCCCGGGACCCTATCGAGCAGCGCCGAGGAAGCCACCGCCGAATGACCGTCGATCCGCGCCAGATACACCGGGCGACCGCGCGGCACGGCGGCATCTATATCGGCGACGGTCGGCGGGCGGCCTTCCGGCCAGCGCGTTTCATCCCAGCCGTCGGCCAGGATCACCCCGTCGGGCCGGGCCGCGGCGAACTTCGCCACCAGTTCCAGACATTGCGCCAGCGAGTTCGCTTCGGACAGATCGAGCCCCGACCGCTGCAGTCCGTACGCGGTGGTGTGCAGGTGTGGCTCGACGAATGCCGGGGTCACCAGCGCGCCGTCGAGGTCGATCACCTCGGCATCGGGGTGCAGGGCCCGCCCCACATGATCGGCGCCCAGCCACACCACTACCCCGTCGGTGACCGCGAGCGCCGTGGCATCGGGTGCGCTCGCACTGTAGATCCGACCTCCGACCAGCAGCTGCGTACTCACGGTGGACCAGTCTGCCGCACCCGCCCACGCACGCTGCGACCGGTTACGCCCCGCGTTCGGCTGTTCCGCCGATTACCCTGCGTACATGACCAATACGCTCGGTGCGGTCGGCACCGCCGACTATGTTCTGCTCACCACATTTCGCAAGGACGGCACTCCGGTACCGACTCCGCTGTGGGCAGTCGCCGAGGAAGGCAAGCTCTACGTCTGGACCGTCACCGATTCGTGGAAGGTCAAACGACTGCGCCGCAACGCCGAGGTCACGCTGCAGCCCTGTGATTACAAGGGAAAACCGCACGGCGAGGTGCGCCACGGCACCGGCCGCATCCTCGACGCGTCCGGCAGCGAGCATGTGCGCAAGTTGATCCGCCGCAAATACCGGTTCTCGGGTCCACTGGTCGTGCTGGGCAGCACCCTGCGCCGCGGGAAAACAGGCACGGTCGGCATCGAGCTGACCCTACGGACCGATTCGTCCGCCGAGTAGCCGACCAAGGCTCGACCAGGCACCGGTCCGGCCCCCGATCATGCCGCCTTTCGTCGCCGAAGCGGCGGGTCCGGGCACCCGATCGGCCTGGCCTTACCGTCGGACCATTTCGGCAGAACCCGCCGACCGACTTCGTCGGCTGCGACCGCCGCAGCCGGCTGTAGTGGACGAATTCGGCCCGGCGCCTCGACGTCTCGACGACCTCGAAGTGGCAGAAGTGAGGCACCCGCCTGTTCTACTCCGAAGGGCGCGTGTGTTCACCGTCCACCGGGCCCAGCCAGGCGGCGAGATCGTCGGCAGCGTCGAGCTCGGTGGCGAGTTCCGCTCGCTCGGACTCGGTCAGCGACAATGCCGCCAGGTCGGCGCGGCGTGCCTCGGCCTTTGCCGGGTTTTCCAGCGCCACAGCCAGTTCGGCGAGCGCCGCATAGGCCTGGGCCCGCTCGATCCTGCTCGCCTCGGCCCCGTGGCGGCGCAATCCGGCCTCGAGGGCTCGTTCCGCGGAATCGTCGTCCACCTTGTAATCCCGCAGGATTCGGGCGTTGTCGAGGACCTTCGCCAAACCGGACAGCTCGACCGAACCGCCGTATTCGACATCCTCGGGCGTTTCCACCTGGATATAGGTGATCCAGTTGTCGTCCGGGTCGATCGCGCTGAATCGGGTCTGCCCCGGCCGGAGCCGGGTGATGCGCGCGGCTCCTTTCGCAGGGATCTTCCCGTACCGCTTCCGTAGCGCAGCAGTGAAATCGCGGTGCCGGCCCGCCACATCGTCGACCATGATCAGGCATCCGGCTGTTTCCTGCGCCTGCCGTTCGTGACCGGTAACCGGTGCCGCGTAGTAGTGGATCTCGCAGTCGTGAGCGCGCAATGCTCCATAGCCGTAGGGCTTGTGCTGTTCGTGGGTGACCGTGTACCCGAGCGCGCGCCAGAACTCCAGGGTGCGAGCCAGATCGTGGGTGGACAGTACGGGGACCGCGGTATCGCCCATGAGAACCTCCAATAATCAAATTTGACTACCTGAATCTAGTGGCGACCTGCCTGGTCGTCAAATTTGACTACCGTACTGTTCCGGTGACGGAAGGAGTCCGATGTCGGCGGTACGGCTACTGGTCCTCGGAGTGACACGGCGGCAACAGCCGACCCACGGTTACGCGGTCCGCCGGGAACTGCTGTCCTGGCGCGCGGACACCTGGACCAACGTGCAGCCCGGCTCCATCTATCACGCCGTCAAACAGCTCACCCAAGAAGGCAAACTCCGCACCCTCGGCACCGAAGGCGGCAGCCGCGGCCCGGGTCGGACCCTGTTCGAGCTGACCCCCGAGGGCGAAACCGAATTCTACGAACGCCTCGACACCGCGCTCACCAGTGTGGATATGGAGGAACTCGGGGCCGGCATCGCGTTCATGGACGCACTCCCCCGTGCCCAGGTGGTCGCCAAGCTCGAAGAACAACGCACCCGCAGCGAAGCCGTCCGCAGAGACCTACTCGCCATGATCGCCGACTACCCCGGCCGCCACGAACCCCCGCACTTCCCCGACCTCTTGGAACTGTGGAGCGGAGTCTTCGACAACCTCACGGGTTGGACCTCGGGCGTCCTCGACCGGCTGGAACGCGGCGAGTATGTGCTGTCCGACGAGAAACACTCACCCACCGGCCCCTGAGCGCGCACAGACCGGTCCGGCGTGCGATCCCGCACCGCAGCGCAGGAGGATGGATGGAGCACCTGCGCCTACCAGGCAATTCCTGAGCCGGCAGCGGCGGCCATCGAATCGACGATGGCGAGAAGTGGAGTCCGGGACTATCACCGGAGCACCCCTGCTACCGGCCGCGGCCGCACGAAATCCAGGTAACGCGCTGCCAGGCCGGCACGGAACCGGTCAGCCGCGAGGGCCGGGGTCGAAACCGTCGGCGGAGACCACGCGCTTCTCCAGCGCGATCCCCGAGCGCGGGGGCTCGTCGGTGTACCACTCGTCCACGACGACGCCGTCGACGATATCGGCGTCCACAACCGTCACCGACTGCCGCGGCATGGTCGCGGCGAGCTTGGCGACCCGGCGGGCGGCCAGGGCGGCGAGTAACGGACGGAACAGCGCGCGGGTGGGCGGGAGCAGCATGAGCAAACCCACCACCGAGCTGACCAGGCCGGGGACGAACATGAGAACACTACCCAGTGCCACCAGCGCACCGTCGGCGACCGCGGCACCGGGGGTGATCTCCGCACGGGACGCGCGACGGAACTGTTCACCCACTCGCCGCCACTGGGAACCGAGCAGCAGCATGCCCGCGGCGGAACTGGCGATGAGCAGCAGGATCGCCGGGACCGCGCCGAGCCAGGAGACGGCGGCGGCGAAAACAGCGATCTCGACGACGAGATAGACGATGAAGCCGAGGGCAGGCAGGCGCGAGTCAGGCCCGGAGGCGGTAGCGGAGCGTGACCACGCAGGGCCCTCGCGCCTGCCGGATGGATACTGCATGGGCGAACCTTTCGGTCGGACTACTCGTACAACGCACGAGATGTCCGTTTTGCTCCCGGGGCCGATCAACCGCCGGGCCGGACCAGCCCGGTTTCGTAGGCCAGCACGACCGCCTGGACGCGGTCGCGTAGATCGAGTTTGGTCAGCACCCGGCCGACATGGGTTTTGACCGTCGCTTCGGACAGGAACAACCGGCCCGCGATCTCGGCGTTCGACCGGCCCGCGGCGATTTCTTCCAGCACTTCCCGTTCCCGCGCGGTGAGGACATCCAGCACGGAAGGATCGCGGGACGGGGCGGGTTGTTCGGCGATCAGGCGGTCGAGCAGGCGTTTGGTGACCTTCGGTGAAACCACCGCGTCCCCGGCCGCGACGCTGCGGATGGCGGAGATCAGGTCCTCGGGCGGGGTGTCCTTGAGCAGGAACCCGCTCGCCCCGGCGCGCAGCGCGCCCAAAGCGTGTTCGTCGAGGTCGAAGGTCGTCATCACCAGCACTCGGGTGCCGTGCCCGGCCTCCAGGATCCGGCCGGTGGCGGTGACACCGTCGACCACCGGCATCCGGACATCCATCAGCACGATATCGGGTTTCAGTTCGGCGGCCTGGCTGATGGCGGTGGCGCCGTTCTCGGCCTCGCCGACCACTTCCAGATCGGGGTGGGCGCCGAGCACCATCTTCAGGCCGACACGCATCAGTTCCTGGTCGTCGACGACGAGCACGGTAATCGGCACGGACACCAATGTAGTGGCGACAGCCCGTTATTCCGTATCCGGTGCGGCCAGCGGGATCCGGGCATACACCCGCCAGGCGCCCTCCGGCGTCCGGCCGGCTTCCAGGCTGCCGCCGAGCACCGCCATCCGTTCCCGCATACCGGCCAATCCCAGGCCGCTGCCCTGGATCCGGGCTTCCGGGTGCACCGGCACCCCACCGGAATCGGTGACCTCGATTTCGATATCGCCGGTGTGCCGGTGCACCCGGACCCACGCCTTCGGATGGGCACCGGCGTGCCGCAGGGTGTTGGTCAGCGCTTCCTGCACGATGCGGTGCACACCCAGTCCGACCTCGGGCGCGAGATCGTCCAGTTCACCGGACAGTTCCAGCTCGACGGCCAGGCCGGCGTCACGCATGAGCTGCGCCACTTTGGCCAGGCCCGCCGTCCCGTGCTGCGGCACCTGATCGGGTGCGTGTTCGGTGCGCAGCAACGCGACGGTGCGGCGCAGCTCACGCAGCGCCTCGCGCCCGGTGCCGGCAATGGTGACCAGGGCCTGTTCGGTCGTGTCCGGGGCGGTGCGCAGCGCATAGCGGGCGCCGTCGGCCTGGACGATCATCACGCTCACCGCGTGCGCGACCACATCGTGCAGCTCGCGGGCGATCCGGGTGCGCTCGGCCGAGACCGCATCGTGTGCGCGACGCTCCCGCTCGGATTCGGCGACGGCGTGCCGGGCCGCCACCTCGGCGTCGTAGGCGCGGCGGGCGCCCGCGAACTCGGCCAGCACCCAGCAGAAGGCGAAATAGATTCCGACGAACGCCAGATCGCTGAGTTTGAACCCGGTCACCACCGCCATCCCGTAGGCGGTATCGGCGACCAGTGCCAGCGCGTACCAGAAACCTTCGCGGCGCCCCACATACGCCACCAGCGTGTACAGCATGATCCCGTGCCCGAGCAGCGCGGCGTGCACGGTGGGGTCACCGACGATGAACCCGATGGTGCTGGTGCAGAACGACAGCACCATGAAGGTCACCGCCATCGCCCGCGGATAGACCCGCCGCAAGGCGATCGGCAAGGGGAGCAGCACCGAGAACACCAGGAACGCGACCGGATTCGCACTCTCGCGGGCGATCACCAGGTCGAAGATCAGCAGGAGCAGCGCGAGTGCGGAATCGGCGACGACAGGTTTGTCTCGAAGCCACAAACTGAATCGGCGCACGAGCCCAGCCTAGAGCCGGGACGCGGAAGGGCCGGGCCTGGTCCGAGCGCATTGCCGCTGACCCGGCTGTATATCCTCGCTTGTCGTGCGTTCACCGTCTCCGCTGGTCATTATCCTTTTTGCCACCGATAGTCCTTTCGCATGACGGACGTGACCGACTGGGTGGTGCTGCTGTCCGCGGCGACGGCAGCCGGCTGGGTCGATGCGGTGGTGGGTGGTGGGGGTCTGATCGTGCTGCCGACGTTGCTGCTGGTGGCGCCCGGGATCGCGCCGCAGACCGCGCTGGGGACCAATAAACTCGCCGCGGTGGCGGGTACTGCGACCGCGGCGGTCACCTTCGCCCGTAAGGTTCCGCTGCAATGGCGACTGCTGGTTCCGGCCGCGGCGCTGGCGGCGGTCACCGCGGCGGCGGGCGCGGCGGCGGTCTCCCTGATCGATCGCGATCTGTTCATCCCGATCGTGCTGGTGGTGCTGGTGGGCGTGGCGATTTTCGTCACGGCCCGGCCGTCGATCGGAATCACCTTGGCGACCCATCCGCCGTCTCGCCGCAAAGCGATACTGGTGATCGCGCTGGCCGCCGGGCTGATCGGCGCCTACGACGGCCTACTCGGCCCGGGCACGGGAACCTTTCTCATCATCACGTTCGCAACCCTGCTGGGTACCGAGTTCGTGCGGGCCGCCGCGATGGCCAAGGTGATCAACTGCGGGTCGAATATCGGTGCCCTGCTCTTCTTCGGGTTCACCGGCCACGTGCTGTGGGCGCTGGGTGCGGCCATGGCCGTGGCCAATATCGCGGGGGCGGTGGTGGGCTCGCGGATGGCGCTGGCGCGGGGTGCGGAATTCGTGCGGGTGGTGTTGCTGGTGGTCGTGGTGGCGATGGTGATCCGGCTGGGCTGGCAGCAGTTCGGCTGAGCCCCACATTCCCGGCCGGTCACACGGCGGCGGGGTCCGGCCGGCCCGCAACCTCCTGATGACCGTGGGACCCCGCTGCATCGGCGACCACCCCGGTCACCCGCTTCGCGATCCGGGCTACCAGGGTGCGCGGCCGCCGCGGCATCAGATGCGCGGCCGCGAAGTTCTGGCGGCCGGGAACGATATAGCCCTTGTTACGCGCCAGCGCCCGCAACGAGGCCTGCACGACCTCGCTCGCCGTGCCCATCGACCCGGTTACCGCGGCATCGCGGGTGCCGACCACGTCGAAGAATCCGGTTTCGGTGGGGCCGGGGCATACCGCGAGCACCTTGATACCGCGATCGCGGTATTCGCTCCACAACGCCAGACTGAAATTGAGCACGAACGCTTTGCCCGCGGCATAGGTCGCGAAGTACGGGGCGGGTTGTAAGGCCGCGGTGGACGCGATGTTGACCACTTCACCGTGTCCGCGCGCCACCATTCCCGGGATCAGCCGGTGAGTAAGCCCTTCCAGTGCCACGACATTGACCATCAGCTGACTATGGTCTGTTTCGGCGGCGATATCTTCGTACCGGCCCGCACTGCCGAAGCCGGCGTTGTTGACGAGCACGTCGATCGAGATACCTCGCGCGGCAAGTTCGGTTACGACCTGTTGGGCGGCCCCGGGTTCGGCCAGGTCCTGGACCACGACTTCCACCGCGACACCGTGGCGGCCGCGCAGTTCGGCGGCCAGCGATTCCAGGCGGTCCGCCGAGCGCGCGACCAGGACGAGATCGTCGCCCCGGGCAGCGAGCGCGGTGGCGAACTCGGCACCGATCCCCGAGGAGGCGCCGGTGACGAGCGCGGTTCCGGTCGATCGGTTGATATCGAACTCATTCGTTTTCATGAACTGGAAGGTAGCAGTTTTTCCGAGAACAGCAACTTTAATGTTGCAGTTAGGCGCCGAGCTGCTCCATCCATGTAAGCTATCGAGCAGTACGCCCGAGAGGAGCTCATGCATCCGCCCACCGCCGCGCGACCACTGCGCGCCGACGCCGAACGCACCGTGCGCACCATCCTCGACGCCGCCGAACGCGTGCTCGGCCGGAACCCGAACGCGACGTTGGAGCAGATCGCCGAGGCAGCCGGGGTCGCGCGAACCACCGTGCACCGCCGATTCGCCAGCCGCGACGACCTCATCCGGACCATGGCCATCGAAGCGTGGCGGCGGATGGACGCAGCCGTCGACGCTGCCCGCCCGCACACCGCCCCGCCGCTGGTGGCGCTGCACCAGGCCACCGCCAATGTCATCGCGATCAAACACGGTGCCGCCTATGCCCTGGACCGGGTGGGTCCTGCGGACGGCGAGGTCGCCGATATCCGGGCCGCGGTGTTCGGCAAATGCGATACCGCCCTGCGTCGTGCGCAAGCCGAGGGAATCGTCCCGGCCGATGCGGACCTGGACTGGGTTCGCCGTGTCTATCTGGCGCTCATCACCGAAACGGTCCACGGCGACAGCGAACCCGATACACCGGCCGACCCGGACACCCTCGCTCGCCGGGTGATCGACACCTTGCTCCACGGGGTAGCCGGCACGCCGAGGGACCGCTGACCCGTCGGCGGATTCCGATCCTCACTCCGAGCGTCGCATTGCCGGAGTAGCCATCTCCTGCCCGACCGGCCACTCGAGATCCCCGGCTGCGCTGCCGGTGACAGCGCAATCACCGGCTCCGGCGCGCTGCAGCCAGCCGGCCCCCGCAGTGGCCGCGGACGGACACCGGCGCCGATGATCCCGGTGCCGTTTTCGCTTCGGTTCGAATCCTTTGGCGTTCACGCAGCGTCTGTGCGCGTCGCCGGCCGATGCCGAGGACGCCGCGCAGGAGGCCTTGATCGCGTTGTATCGCACGATGATGTGACGATCGAGCAGTCGCCGGGAATGTTCCGCGGTTGGGTAAGTTGGTCGGGGTGAACATGGCGACGTCCACCGAACCCGGCGGGCACACTTCCGGGCACGATATCGATCCCGAATTCGCGGATCTACCGCTACGGAGTCTGGCCGATGCGGCGCTGTCCGCGGCCCGCGCGGCCGGTGCCGAGCACGCGGACCTGCGGGTGCACCGGCTGTGTACACAGTCGCTCCGGTTGCGGGACGGCCGGGTGGAGGCGTTGACCGATACCGTGGAACTGGGTTTCGCGGTACGGGTCATCGTCGACGGCACCTGGGGTTTCGCCTCGCATGCGGTCTTGACTCCGGAGACCGCCGCGGAGGTCGCGCGGTCCGCGGTGACCGTCGCGACGAGCCTGCGGGCGTTGAATCGGGAGCGGGTCGCCTTGGCGGACGAACCCCGCTACGACAATGCGCGCTGGGTGTCGGCCTACGAAATCGACCCCTTCGCGATCCCGTCCGCTGACAAAGTAGCCCTGCTGCAGGATTATTCGGGCCGTTTGTCCGCCGCCGACGGGGTCGATCACGTCACCGCGACCCTGTTGCAGGTGAAGGAACAGACCTACTACGCCGACACCGCGGGGTCGGCGATCATCCAGCAGCGGGTGCGCCTGCAACCCCAGCTGGAGGCGATCACGGTCGATACCGCGTCCGGTGCGTTCGAGACCATGCGGACGCTGGCGCCACCGGTCGGGCGCGGCTGGGAATACGTCACCGGCGCGGACGGTGTGTGGGATTGGAATACGGAGCTGAGCCGGATCCCGGAGTGGCTGGCCGAGAAGGTGAAGGCCCCGACCGTGACGCCCGGCCCGACCGACCTGGTGATCGACCCCACCAATCTCTGGCTCACGATTCACGAATCCATCGGGCACGCCACCGAATACGATCGCGCCATCGGCTATGAATCCGCTTATGCCGGCACCTCGTTCGCGACGCCCGATCTCCTCGGCACACTGCAGTACGGAACACCGGTCATGCATGTCACCGCCGACCGGGTGCAGCGCCACGGTCTGGCATCCGTCGGCTACGACGACGACGGGGTAGCCGGCCAGCGTTGGGATCTGGTGCGCGACGGCGTCCTGG
The DNA here is from genome assembly GCF_042719915.1 of Nocardia sp. NPDC058499. Lineage (NCBI taxonomy): Bacteria > Bacillati > Actinomycetota > Actinomycetes > Mycobacteriales > Nocardiaceae > Nocardia > Nocardia sp. NPDC058499. Next base: position 326,122 of record NZ_JBHXMZ010000001.1, read on the forward strand.
TGGGGTATCAGCTCGATCGCGTGTTCGCCCCCCGCCTCGGCCTGGCGCGGTCCAACGGCTGTTCCTACGCCGATTCCCCGCATCATGTGCCGATCCAGCGGATGGCGAATGTGTCCCTGCAACCGGACCCGCAGCGCGACACCAGCACGCAGGAACTGATCTCGCGGGTCACCGACGGAATCTACATTGTGGGTGATAAGAGCTGGTCGATCGATATGCAGCGCTACAACTTCCAGTTCACCGGCCAGCGGTTCTTCCGGATCCGCAACGGCGAGCTGGACGGCCAGCTCCGCGATGTGGCCTACCAGGCCACCACCACGGATTTCTGGGGTTCGATGGAGGCGGTCGGCGGCCCGTCGACGTGGCAGCTGGGTGGCGCGTTCAACTGCGGTAAAGCGCAACCGGGGCAGGTGGCGGCCGTCAGTCACGGCTGCCCGTCGGTTCTGGTGCGGGGTGTGAATGTGCTCAATACGCGGACGGAGGCGGGGCAATGACGGCATTGACGGGTGCGGGGGTGTTACCCGCGAACGCGGTGGTCGAACGGGCGCTCGGGTTGTCCCGGGCCGACGAGGCGATGGTGATCGTCACCGACGAAGCCGAGGCGTCGCTGCGCTGGGCCGGTAATTCCATGACCACCAACGGCACTTCGGTGGCGCGGCGCTGGTCGGTGATCTCGGTACTGCGCGACGGCCCGCGGTCGGCGCGGGTGGGCAGTGTGGCCTCCACCAGCGTGGATCCCGCCGATATCGAGGCCGTGGTGCGGGCCAGCGAAGACGCCGCCGCGGCCGCCGAACCCGCCCGCGACGCCATGCCGCTGCTCGACGCGCAGGGTTCGGCCCCGGAGTGGGAGCAGCCGGGCGCCGGCACCGGTATCGAGGTGTTCTCCGGTCTGGCCGCCGATCTGGCCACCGGATTCGACGGCGCCGACCGGCTCTACGGTTTCGCGCATCATCAGGTGCACACCACCTGGCTCGGCACCTCCACCGGTATCCGCCGCCGCTACACCCAGCCCACGGGGTCGGTGGAGATCAACGGGAAGCGCGGCGACGGCGCGGATCTGGCCAGTGCCTGGGTGGGCGCCGGGACCACGGATTTCCGTGATGTGGACACTCCCGGCCTGCTCAGCGAACTGTCCCGGCGGCTCGACTGGTCGGCGCGGCGGGTGCAGCTGCCGGCGGGCCGATACGAAACCCTGCTGCCACCGTCGGCGGTCGCCGATCTGCTGATCTATATGTACTGGTCGATGGAGGGCCGCGGCGCGCACGAAGGCCATACGGCGTTCGCCGCCCCTGGGGGTACACGAATCGGGGAGAAACTCACCGATATCCCGTTGACCCTCACCTCCGACCCCGCCGCGCCCGGCCTCGAATGCCTGCCGTTCGTCGCCACGCAGGCGTCCTCGGAAACGGTGTCGGTCTTCGACAACGGGATGGCCGCGCAGCGCGCCGACTGGCTCCGCGACGGCGCAATCGCCGATCTGGTGTATCCGCGCGCCACCGCCGCCGACTACGCCACCTCCCCCACGGTCCCGGTGCAGAATCTGCTGCTCACCGGCGGTTCTTCGGCGAGCCTCGACGAGATGATCGCCCGCACCGAACGCGGTCTGCTGCTCACCACGCTCTGGTATATCCGCGAAGTCGACCCCACCACCCTGCTACTCACTGGACTCACCCGCGACGGGGTGTATCTGGTGGAGGACGGGCAGGTGACCGCGGCGGTGAACAATTTCCGCTTCAACGAAAGCCCGCTGGATCTACTGCGCCGGGCCACCGAAGCCGGGGCGACCGAGCAGACACTGCCCCGCGAATGGAAGGACTGGTTCACCCGGACGGCCATGCCACCACTGCGTATCCCGGATTTCCACATGTCCTCGGTGAGCCAGGCGACCTGAGTTCCTCGGATCGAGTCGCTCGACCTCGATCACGGCCGCTCCGTAGGTAATGACCGGCCGAGGGCAGCGGAGCGCTGACAGCGCCGCATCGCCCCGGTTTCCTCTCGTGCTGTGCAGACCTCCCCTCGAGCCGACCGGCGCCCCGGGGCGAACGAGCCGATCGACGTGATAGTCGGCCCGCGAGGTCGGTCCGGCGTTCCTGAGCGACCTGCTTCTGCGGTCATCGGCGTACCAATGACTCTGCCGGGGCCCACGGTCGCCGCGTCGGATCAATCGGCGATGGTGAGCACCTGCGACCGGACCGCGGCCGGCTCAGCTCGCCGTGGTGAGCACCTGGGGTCCGTCCGGGGTGATCGCGATGGTGTGTTCGGAATGCGCGGTGCGTGACCCATCGGCCGAGCGGATGGTCCAGCCGTCGGGGTCGGTGATGATCCGGTCGGTGGTTTTCGCGAACCACGGTTCGATCGCGATGGTCAGCCCGGGTTTCAGCGGGAATCCGCGGCCCGCCCGGCCGTGGTTGGCGACGTGCGGGTCCTCGTGCATGGTGCGCCCGAGTCCGTGACCACCGAATTCGGTGTTCACCGGGTAGCCGTGGGAGCGGGCGACGGCGGAGATCGCGGCCGAGATATCGCCGATCCGGTTACCTGGCTGCGCTGCTTCGATCGCGGCCGCGAGGGCCTCCTCGGTGGCTCTCACCAGGCGCTGATCCTCGGGGTCGGGTGTGCCGACGATAACGGTGGTGGCGGCGTCGGCCACCCACCCGTCGATACTCACCGCCAGATCCATGGTCAGCACATCGCCGTCGCGCAGTGCGTAGTCGAACGGCAACCCGTGCAGCACGGCATCGTTGACCGACAGGCACACCGTATTGCGGAACGGCCCGCGCCCGAACGACGGCGAATAGTCCCAGTAGCAGGATTGGGCGCCCCGTTCCCGGATCCGGTCCCGCACAATTCTTTCCAGCTCGAGGAGATTCACCCCGACCGCGGCCTTCGCACGCAGTTCGGCCAGGGTCTGTCCCACGAATTCCCCCGTCACCCGCATCTGCTCGATCTCCTCGGGCGTTTTCAGTTCCACCATCACAACCTCCATCGATCACCGGTATTTCAATACCAACCCTTGCGGTACTTTAATACCACTTCTAAGCTGAGGTCCATGGTCCGCCTCCCCCTGACCCCCGCCCAGATCGAAGCCGGCCGCCGCCTCGGCGTCCGGATCCGGACCGCCCGCGCCGATCGCGACCTCGGCGAGGTCGCCCGCGCCGCCGGCATCTCCCCGGAAACTCTGCGCAAAATCGAAACCGGCCGCCTGCCCTCCCCCAGTTTCGGCACGGTGGTCTCGCTGAGCCGGGCCCTGCAACTCCCGCTCGACGAGCTCGCCGGAATCTGGACCGCAGACAAACTCGCCGAATCCGCCTGACCGATTCCGGAACGGCGGCGGCACCGTATACCTGGCACCCGCGTCCGGGTGCACAGCATGCGAGGATTCCTCAGCCGATGCGGAATGCCCGCCGGTAGGCGCCGGGAGTGGTGCCTACCTGGGCGCGAAAGCGGCGGCGCAGGTTGACGGCCGAGGCAAGCCCGACACGGACAGCTATCGCCTCCACCGGGAGATCGGTTTCCTCCAGCAGTGTGCGAGCCTCCACCACCCGCCGCGCCAGCAGCCACGCGCCCGGGCTGGTACCCAGCCGGTCGGCGAAGCGCCGGGCCAGGGTTCGCTGCGAAACACTGAGATATGACGCCATATCACCGATCGACAGTGACGACCCGAGCCGTTCACCGGCCCATTCGAGGAGCCCGTCGAGCGCATCCCCGGGCGGTGGCGGCGGTGCGTACTGCGCCTGGCCACCCTCACGATGGGGCGGCATCACCATATGGCGTGCGAGAAGAGCGGCATGCGCGGCACCGTGGTCTTTCCGGACGAGGTGCAAACACAGGTCGATCCCCGCGCCGGCCCCCGCGCTGGTGGCGAGATCGCCGTGGTCGACGTAGAGCACATCCGGCTCCACTCGGATTCGCGGGAATTCGTGCGCGAGCTGCGCGGCCCGGGCCCAGTGCGTGGTGGCCGACCGGCCGTCCAGCAGCCCTGTACGGGCCAGCGCGAACACTCCGGAGCAGATCGTCACCAGCCGTGCCCCGCGGGCGTGCGCCCGCACCAGCGCGCGCCGCACCCGTGCGGTCAGCGGCGCCTCCACCGGGGACCAGCCGGGGATGAGCACGGTATCGGCATGGTCGAGCGCGCCCAGGCCCCGGTCCACCGATAGCGCATATCCGGCCGTCGTCGGCACCTGCCCGGGGAGTTCCGTACAGACCTCGAACTCGTAGTACTGCGGCACCCCCTCCCGGACGGTACCGAAAACTTCCACGGCGCAGCCGAGTTCGAACGTCGACTGCACCGGCCGCACCAAGGCCACCACACGATGCATGGCAGAAAAGTACCCCATAGTGTCACTCCGGACACTATCCGCGCTCCGACTCCCGCGGCACTGTGGACCCTATGCACTCCGAGATCCTCACCCAGCCCGGCTACACGTCATCGGCCGTGACCGATGCCCCGGCACGTGAACTGTTCCCCGGAATCCGGCAGCGACCACTGTGGCGCGGACCGTCCGGCGCCCACGCTCAGGTGCTGGAAATGGACCCCGGCACAACCTGGCCGCACCGCGATATCCACGAGCCCGGCCCCGAAGAGGTGTATGTGGTCGCGGGCACGTTCAACGACGGCGCCCGCGATTATCCGGCGGGCACTTTCCTGCATGCCCCTGCCGGATCGTGGCATGTACCGGCCACCACGACCGGCTGCACACTGTTCGTCTTCTACCCCGAGGGCTAGACCGCGACCACACCCCGGCCGCCCGTCACTTTCCCGCCCGTACCACCACTGCGCATTCCCTGAGTTCCCTCAGGCGACGGTGAGTACATCGTCGAGGGTCACCAGCGACAGATTGCGTTCTCGGATGATGTCCACCAGTTGCCCGTAGCAGCGGGTGACGGGCGCGAAGTTGGCGTGCCCGATGACGATCGTCTGCGGATTGAAGTATTTACGCGCGCATTCGACCAGATATTGCTCGGTGATGAGCCCGGAATCCGACAGCGACCCGTACCACATCACCGGCACCGTATAGCCGAGGTCGGCGGCGATCCGGTCCACGGTCGCATTGTGCCGGCCGAACGGCGGCCGATAGTAGGGGCTTCCGTCGATACCGAATGTGTTGCGCAGGAACAGTTTGCATCGGGACAGTTCGTCGGCCACCGCCGATTCGGACAGCGCGGTCAGATCGGCGTGATCCCAGGTGTGGTTGGCCAGCTGGATCTGCCCGGATTCCACCAGCGGACGCAATTCGTCGCGATGCGCTGTCCACGCCGGGTAATAGGCCGTAACGAAAAAGGTGAACCGCGCCCCGGTGTCCTTCGCGAACTCGACGTAGGCGCCGACGACCTCCTCGCTCGCACCGTCGTCCACGGTGAGCGCCATACAACTCCCCGGCCCCGGCAGCGCCGTAATGGTGGCGGGCGGTATGGCCGTTTTCGGCCCACCGGGCGGGGCCGGAAGCAACGCCGGGCGAACCGGCGCCTGCCCGGCCGCCTCCGGCGCATCCGGGATATCCGCGGCCGCGGGTTCACCCTGCGCCGCACTGCATCCGGTCAGCGCCATCGCCGTCCCCGCAGCCAGCATCGACAACATCGACCGCCTGTCCATCGCCACCCCGATCACATCGCAGCGCTACCGAGAAGACCTACTGACGTGCTGTTACGCGCTCGGCACTCTACCGGCGCAGGCAACGAATCCCGCGAATCGCCACGCAGGTGCGGCCGTTTGTGCGCGGCCGCTACCGGGGCACTTACCGAGGTCGCTCAGGCGGCAGACCGGGCCGACAGCCGGAGCCGGGCCAGCACGGCCCGATGGTCCGAACCGGGAATGGTGAAGGTTTCTATATGGTCGGTGGTTCCGTCCGCCACCAGGATGTGATCGATACCGATCACCGGGCCCCAGGATCGGTCATTCGGATAGGTGAGCATCCTGCCCGCGCCTGCCTGTTCGGCCGCGGCGGCGAAACGGCCGCTCACGAGCTTGCGGAAGGCGGCGTGATCGCTGGTGGCATTGAAATCTGCGCCGACGACCGCCGGGCCGTCGGTGGCCTCCAGAATGGTGGCGGCAGCAGCTAATTCCTTCAGCCACACCCTGTGGTCGATATTCGGCGGCAGCGGATGGAACGCGAAAATCCTGACCGGACCGAGGGTGGGATGGGTGAGCGTGGCGGACAGGTTGGCCATGACGAACTCCTGGTGGCGGACAGTATCCGACAGCGGTAACCGGCTGTAGATGCCGGTTCCGCCGCCGCCGAGGCCCGGGTCGAGGTAGTGGTACGGGAGCAGTGCGTCGATACCGGACTTCGTCAGTCTCGAAACCGAATCCGGGGTGAGTTCGTCGACCGTGAGGACATCGGCCCGCTGTTCCCGGACGGCCGTGACGACCGCGCCGGTATCGGCACCGCCGAACAGCAGATTCGTCTGCAAAACCGTCAGTTCGGTGCCGGTAGCGGCGTTGCTGTCCGGCACGTACAGCGGGACCTGCGTCCACAGCACACCGGTCAGCACGATTCCGGCCGCGACGGCGCTGCGCCAGCCTCGGGCGAACAGGAACAGCAGCAGCGCCGCCAATGCACCGAGCATCAGGTAGGTCGCCCCGGACGCGAGCAGGATGAGCTCGCGCCGTTGCCAGCCGCCCAGATAGAGCGCGATACCGGCCAGCGCGGCGAGCAGCGCACACCACCCCGCGCCGAGCAGTATCCGGCGGAACACCCCATGCCTCATACCGGTCAACTTATCCGCTGTGGTTGCGAAAACCTTTCCGCGGTCTTGCCCCCGTCTCAGCAGCCGGGGAACGGTCTCCACCGAATACGACCACGCCCGAAGTATCCATCCGAGGGGTCACGCCCGGAAGCACGGCGGCACGTGGGCCGGCCGGTGCGGCGAACTGCGGATGCTCACGTGGCGGCCAACCCACGCAGAACGAGATCGACATGGTGGGCGAGGGTTCGCGTATCCGACCCCGGGATCAGCTGGGCGATACGGATGAGTCCGAGAAGCTGATACGCGATATCGGTGGCAGTCACATCCGGGGCGAGGCTGTGATCGGTGCGCGCGCGGTGGACGGCCGTCCGGCCGATTTCGGTGAGATGCGCAAGGCAGCGTTCCAGGTCGGCGTTCGTCGGGGGCCCGGCGGCCAGTAGGTCGACCATCGCCTGACTTTCGAGGAGCTGCGTGGTTGTCACGGTGAAGAGCACCCGGAGGCCAGCCAGGGCGGACATCCCGTCCGGGAGCCCCACACCGGCGAACTGGTCGAGGTCGGTGGCGGTGACGGCCTGCATGAGGCTCTCACGGGTGGGGAAATGGCGGTAGAGGGTGCCGATACCGACGCCGGCCGCGGCGGCGATGGCGCGCATATCCACTGATATTCCGTTGTCCCGCAGCGCGTTACGTGCGGCGGTGAGGATTCTCTCGCGGTTCGCGACGGCATCACGCCGTTGTTTCCGATCCACTGCCACCACCCCACTATAGCTAACCGGAACATTTGTTCCGCTCGAGGTACGCTGATCCGGAACTGATGTTCCGGAAAGGTTGTGGATATGCGGACGATCGTGATCACCGGCGGTACGGACGGTATGGGGAGAGCACTCGCCCGGCACTACCTGGCCGCGGGCGACCGTGTCGTCGTCATCGGCCGTGATCGGGCCAAATTCGAGACATTGCTGGACGCAGCGGGGTCGCAAGCGATGCCGGACTCCGACGCGGTGCCGGCCGAGTTCATCGCGGCCGACCTGTCGTCGATCGCCGATATCCGCCGGGTGGTCGAGCAGGTGCGGCGGGAGCACGAACGTATCGACGCGCTGGTACTCGCGGCGTCGTTCATCCGGCAGCGGCGGCAGCTGACGAACGAGGGATACGAGGCATCGTGGGTGCTTTTCTTCGTGTCCAAGTACCTGTTCGTCACCGGGCTCGCCGACCGCCTCCGCGCGGCCGGGCGGCCGATCGTGGTGAATACGGCGGTACCCGGGGCCCGCGCCGATGCCATCGACTTCGACGACCCCGGCATGAGCCAGGGCTTCACCTTCGCCCGCTCCAATGCGCAGCAGCGGCGGGCCAACGAACTCCTGGGCCTGCTCGCCACCGCGGGCGATCCGCGCCTCGCCTACGTGACGTGGGGACCCAGCGGGCTGGTCAGAACCAGTTTCGCCGGCGAGGTGGGACCGGGAATGAAGATCACCGCCGCGATCCTGGGCACCATCGCGGGTAAACGTCCGGATGTCGCGGTGCGCCCGATCATCGACCTGATCGACAGCCCTGCCCCGGGCCGGGCCGCCTACCGTGGCACGAAGCCCGCCACACTCGTCAGGGGCGAGCACGACCGCGAAGACATCGCGCGACTCGCGCAGATGATCGAGCGCGACTTCCGGTAAGGCACAGCGTGCGCCGGGCGCGGGAACGCTCGGTGATCGTGGTCCCGGCCCGGTGGCAGTGGCCGGATAGCCGCGGAGGCGACGAGCCCGGCGGCCGGCCGGGGTCAGTCCGATACGGCCACCGGTTCACGATGATCGGCAGGCGCCGGACGCGAGCGCAGCAGGATCAGCCCCAGTAACGCGGCCGCGAGACTGAACCCGGCACTCACCCACGCGCCCACCGAGACCGCGTCGGTGAAAGCCGATTTCGCGACGTCGGCGTAGCCGAGTTCGAAGGCGGCGCCGATGGACTCCCGCGCTGCCGCCGGTGCCCCGGCCGGCATCCGGTCGGTGAACACACCCGCCAGCACACTGCCCAGGATCGCGATACTGAGCGCCATACCCACCTGCTGCAGTGTGTCGTTGAGCGCCGAGCCCACGCCCGCGTGCCGCAGCGGAATGGTGTTCATGATGGCGGTATAGGCGGACGGACCGGCCAGGCCGCCGCCGATACCCATGACCAGCATGCTCACCAGCACCCACAGATACCCGTCGCCGACGGCGAGGACGGTGAACGCCACGGCCATCACGGTCAGACCCGAGACGATGAGAGTTTTGTTCGGGAGGTTCTTGCCCAGGGTGGCACCGATACCGTTGAACACCGCACCGGCGAGCGCATAGGGCAGCAGCGCCAGGCCGGCCTTCATGGGCCCGTAGCCGAGGACGAATTGCAGGTACTGGGTGAGCATCAGCATCACCGCGCCCATCCCGAACACCATCAGCAGCACCGTGGCGCAGGTGCCGGTGAAATCCCGGTTGGCGAACAGGCCCAGCGGCAGCATCGGATGTTTCTGCCGCCGCTCCCACAGCACGAAGGCGACCGCCGACGCGATGGCGAGCGCCAGGCCCGCGATATTCCATTCCCGCTCGATGATCAGGTAGACCGTGGACCCCAGGGCGATCACCGACAGCACCACGCCCACCAGGTCGATGGGACGTTGTTCGCCGGTGGTTTCGGGCATGAGGACGAGGGCGGCCACGATGGCCAGTACGGCCACCGGGATATTGAGCAGGAACACCGATCCCCACCAGTAGCGCTCCAGTAGCAGGCCGCCCAGGACGGGGCCGGCGACAATACCGAGGATCGACACGGTGGACCAGGCGGCCAGGGCCATCCGGCGTTCGGTCTCGTCGAAGGTGGTCATCAGGATGGACAGCGTCGAGGGCATGAGCAGCGCCCCGCCGAGACCCATCACCGCGCGGGCGGCCACCAGCTGCCACGGTTCGGTCGCCACGACCGCCGCCAGCGACCCCACACCCAGCACGACCAGGCCGAGGATCAGCATCCGCCGGCGCCCGAACCGGTCCGAGAGGCTCCCGGCGGTGAGCAGCAGGCCGGCGAAGACCAGGACGTAGGAGTCGAGGATCCACTGGATATCGGCGGGGGTCGCGTCAAGCTCACGAATCAGTGAGGGGATCGCGATATTGAGCACGGTGCTGTCGATCATGAGCACCAGCAGGGATAGGCACAGCGCCGCGAGGATCAGCCACCGGCGCGGGTCTCGTACAGTGTTCGATTCCACTCGCACACTGTACGACCAGATCGAACGTTGTGCGAGCCAGGCTAGGATCGACTCGTGGCCGAGAAGTTCGACTCCGTATGGACCCGCGCACCCCGGCAGCCCCGGACCTCAGGTCTGACCAGGGATCAGATCGTGCAGGCAGCGATCGCGCTGCTGGACGAGGAAGGCCTCGAGGCGTTGAGCATGCGCAAACTCGGCGCGCGCCTCGGCGCAGGCGCCACCAGCCTGTACTGGCATGTGGCGAACAAGGACGAGCTGCTCGAGCTCGCACTCGACGAGTTCTGGGGTCTGGCCGGCGACGGCGGCGGGCTGGACCGGCCGGGCGACCTGCGCGAATCGCTCACCACCTACGCCTACAACCTGCGGGCCGTCCTGCTCGCCCACCCCTGGGCGGCCGCCCTCATCGGCCGGCTCCCGAGCTTCGGGCCCCGCGCATTCCGGCTCGGCGAACAACTGCGCCGGACATTTCACGAGGCCGGTTTCCGCGAGCTGGATGTGTATCTCGCGGGCGGCACGGTGAACAGTTACGTTCTCGGCCAGGTTGTTCCGGTAATCGCCATGCAGAAGGCGCATGCCGGCCCGGTCCGGGGCGCCGATTTGCTGGAAACCCTCGACGAACTGGCCGCGGACTATCCGGAAATGCGCGCCGACTACCACACCGTGATGCCCGAGAATTCGACGATCGGTCAGGCAGTCGGCTTCGACTTCGGGCTTATCTGCGTGCTGGACGGGCTGGAAAACCGGCTGCGTGCGCAACCGGACGTCGATACGGTGTCCCGCGAAGCCGACACCACCGGACCGGCGTGAGACTGTTCCGGACCGTCACCGCAGAAAGGATCCCGTGCGCACCGACGACGATTTCGTTGCCCACGTCGCCGACCGCCTGGCCGCCCTGCCCGGGGTCGTCGCCGTTTCGCTCGGCGGTTCCCGGGCCCAGGGCACCCACGGACCGGACAGCGACTGGGATTTCGCGCTCTACTATCGCGACCGTTTCGACCCGGCCGGCCTACGAGCCGTCGGCTGGCCCGGCGAGGTCTCCGATACCGGGGCCTGGGGCGGGGTCTTCAACGGCGGCGCCTGGCTGACGATCGACGGCCGCGCCGTCGATGTGCACTACCGCGATCTCACGGTGATCGAGCACGAACTCGCCGAAGCCGAACAGGGCCGATTCCGCTGGGAGCCGCTGGCGTTCCATCTGGCGGGCATTCCCAGTTACCTGGTGGTGGGCGAACTCGCCGTATCCCGAGTGTTACGGGGTGAACTGCCGAAACCCGCGTTTCCGGAGGCGATGCGGACGGTGGCGCCGCCGATCTGGCGGCGGCAGGCGGATCTCGGCCTGCGCTACGCCCGCTCCGCGCATGCACCGCACAGCCGCGTCACCGAAACCGCCGGCGTGCTGGCCACCGCGGCGATGCAGACGGCACATGCGATCCTGGCAGCCCGCGGCGAATGGGTGACCAACGAGAAACGCCTGCTCGAACGCGCCGGTCTGCGCGAGATGGACACGATCATCACTCGGTTGAGCCCGGACCCGGCGGTGCTGGCAGAGCAGATCGACACCGCACGGCAGATATTGGAAGCCGCCGGCGCGTAGGTCACGGTGCGGTCTCTCCAAGATCGAACATCACAGCTTCGGTACCAATGATCTCCCGGGTTGGGCACAGCGGCGTGTCGCCCCTAGGCTCGCGGAGGACCGAGACCCCGGAGAAGGATGAGGATGAAAAAGATCGTCGTGACCGCCGCCGCGGTCGTCCTGCCCCTCGTTTTCGCGGGTCCGGCCGTTTCCGAACCCACCCCGGTGGAGCCGGGACCGCCCGCCGCAGTACTCGCCGAACCGGCCGCAAGCGGCCCCCTGGGCACTACCTTCCCGATTCGTACGGGTGGCGATATGACGGTGACGGTGCGTCCGTCCGAGGCCGAGGCCGCGCCCCGCGCCGCGGGAGGTTCGGTACTCGTCTTCGATGTCGGCGCCGAACAGACCGCCGGTAAGCCCTATTTCCTGCCGACCCTGGACCTGCGGCTGATCACCACGAACGGCGATATGGTCTATCCGCTCACCGGTGTCCCCGGTGAATATCCCGGCGGGTTCGTGGAGCCGGGACAGCCGCGCAGCGGGCTGGTCGCCTTCGAGCTCACCGGGCAGCAGCCCAAGGAAATCGTTTTCGCCACCAACGACGATTTCGTCCAGGGCGCCTGGACCCTGTGACGGTCTGTCACGACGAGGCATCGTCAAGATCGAGTACTACGCCTTCGGCAAGATCACGGTCAGCGGGTTCGGTACCCGCCGGACCGGGCATACCCTCACTATAGGCCTGCGCACACGCGTATGAGCGATCATGCGTGAGCGTATGGCCTTGCGGTATCAGCGTTTCCAGGCGTCGCGGCGAGCCGGCCGGTTCGCGCGTCGGCCCGGAAACAAAGCAACCAGTGCCCGGTAGCGACCGAAACCGCCGAAGGATGCACCATGAGAAAGCTCATCGCCGCATTCGCAATCGCCCTCCCCGCCTTGTCCGGAGCCCCGGCCGTGGCCGCTCCCGACCCCGTCGAACCACCACCACCGCAGGTAGAGGTCCGCGCCGAGCAGCCCACCGAAGCGGTGCCGCTGGGGACGCCCATCCAGGTCCAGAGCGGGGGCCCTATGGCGATCACCGTGCGGGCAACCGAGCAGACCATGCCGCCCCGGATGAACGACGCGAGCGTAGTCGTGTACGAGGTCGACGTCGAAGCCCAGGGCGACATGGCCGCTATCGGCCCGTACGACCTGAACCTGGCCACCACCGGCGGCGAGAACCTCGGCGCGCTCTCCGATATCCCGGGTGGGCTGCAGTTCGGGGTGCTGGATCCCGGCGAAAGGCGGCGCGGGCTGGTCGCCTTCGAACTACCTGACGGACACGAACCCGTGGCGATAGTCTTCGCAACCAGTAACGGCTACATCCAGGGAACCTGGGCAGCGTAAGTCTGCGTCCAGCGGGGGCCGGCAGCCGCCGCAGGCCGGCCTGCGGCTACTCCAATTCGCCCTCGGCCTCGAGGTAGACCTGACGCAACCGGTCCAACGTTTCGGCTTCCGGCTCGGTCCACATCTTCCGTTCGGCGGCCTCGAGCAGGCGTTCGGCGATACCGTGCAGCGCCCACGGATTGGACTGCTCCATGAACTTGCGGTTCGTCTCGTCGAAAACGTAGCTTTCGGCGAGCTTCTCGTACATCCAGTCGGCGACCACATCGGTGGTGGCGTCGTAACCGAACAGGTAGTCCACCGTGGCCGCCATCTCGAACGCGCCCTTGTAACCGTGGCGGCGCATGGCCTCGAGCCAGCGGGGATTCACCACTCGAGCGCGGAACACCCGGGTCGTTTCCTCCGACAGGGTGCGGGTGCGCACCGAATCCGGGCGGGTGCTGTCACCGATATAGGCCTCGGGGTTCTTACCGGTCAGCGCCCGTACCGTCGCGACCATTCCGCCGTGGTACTGGAAATAGTCGTCGGAATCGGCAATATCGTGTTCGCGGGTATCGGTGTTCTTCGCGGCCACCGTGATCCGACGGTAGGCGGTGCGCATATCATCGGCCGCGGGAGCACCGTCGAGGTCGCGGCCGTAGGCGTAACCGCCCCAGGTGGTGTAGACCTGCGCGAGATCGTCGTCGGTACGCCAGCTCTTGGAATCGATGAGCTGCAGCAGGCCCGCGCCGTAAGTACCCGGTTTCGAACCGAAGATCCGGGTGGTGGCGCGGCGTTCGTCACCGTGCCCGGCCAGGTCCGAGAGCATATGGGCGCGCACATAGTTCGATTCCGCGGGTTCGTCGAGCGCGGCGACCAGGCGGACGGCGTCGTCGAGCAGAGCCAGCACGTGGGGAAAGGCATCGCGGAAGAAGCCGCTGATCCGCACGGTGACGTCGATTCGCGGCCGCCCCAGTTCCGCGAGGCCCACGACCTCGAGGGAGGTGACACGGCGGCTCGCCTCGTCCCATACCGGGCGCACCCCGAGCAGTGCCAGTACCTCGGCGATATCGTCGCCGGAGGTGCGCATCGCCGAGGTGCCCCAGACGGAAAGACCCACCGAACGCGGGTATTCTCCGTGATCGGCCAGGTAGCGCTCCAGCAGTGAATCCGCCATGGCCCGCCCGGTTTCCCAGGCCAGCCGCGACGGCACCGCCTTCGGGTCCACCGAATAGAAGTTGCGGCCGGTGGGCAGGACATTGATCAGCCCGCGCAGCGGCGAACCGCTGGGGCCGGCGGGAATGAAACCACCGTTGAGCGCGTGCAGGACACGGTCGATCTCGACCTCGGTCCCGCGCAGCCGGGGCACGACTTCCGTCGCGGCGAACCGCAGCACGGAAGCCACGGCCTCCCGGTCACCACCCGATTCACCGAAAAGGTTGCCGGAGAACCGTTCGACGAGTTCGTCCACCGCCCCGGATGACCATTGCGCGGCCTGCAGGGCCACCAGCAGTTCCCGGGCCCGCGATTCCACGGCATCGACCCGTTCCCGGGCTTCGTCGCCGGATTCGCTGAGCCCCAGTGCTTCCCGCAGGCCGGGCACCGACATCTCGCCGCCCCACAGCTGCCGGGCGCGCAACATGGCGAGTACCAGATCGACCTCGCTCGCCCCGGCCGGCGCGCGGCCCAGGATATGCAGGCCGTCGCGGATCTGCACATCCTTGATCTCGCACAGCCAGCCGTCGACGTGCAGCAGCATATCGTCGAAGACCTCTTCCTCCGGGCGTTCGGCCAGCCCGAGATCGTGGTCCATTTTCGCGGCCCGCATCAGGGTCCAGATCTGCTGCCGGATGGCGGGCAGTTTCGCCGGGTCGAGCGCGGAGATATTGGCATGCTCGTCGAGCAGTTGTTCGAGCCGGGAGATATCGCCGTAGCTCTCCGCCCGCGCCATCGGCGGGATCAGATGGTCCACCAGAGTGGCGTGCGCGCGGCGTTTGGCCTGTGTCCCCTCCCCCGGATCGTTCACCAGGAACGGGTAGATCAGCGGCAGGTCACCGAGCGCCGCGTCGGTACCGCACGCGGCCGACATCCCCAGTGTCTTACCCGGCAGCCATTCCAGGTTGCCGTGTTTACCGATATGCACCATCGCGTCGGCACCGAAACCGCCCGATTCGGTATCGGTGGACAGCCAGCGGTAGGCGGCGAGGTAGTGGTGGCTGGGCGGGAGGTCGGGGTCGTGGTAGATGGCCACCGGGTTCTCCCCGAACCCGCGCGGCGGCTGCACCATCAGCACGATATTGCCGAACCGCAGGGCCGCGATGACGATTTCGCCGCGCGGGTCGGCGGAGGTGTCCACATAGAGTTCGCCCGGCGGCGGACCCCACGCCGCCACCACGGCCTCGCGCAGTTCGGCGGGCAAGGTCTCGAACCACGCGGTGTACACCTGCGCGCCGATCCGGATGGGGTTGCCCTCCAACTGTTCGGCGGTGAGCCAGTCGGGGTCTTGGCCACCGGCGGCGATCAGGGCGTGCATGAGCGCATCGCCGTTGCCTTCCTCGAGGCCGGGGACCTCACCGGCCGCGCCGAGATCGTATCCGGCCGTGCGGAGCTCACCGAGCAGGGCGATGGCGCTGGCCGGGGTGTCCAGGCCGACGGCGTTGCCGATCCGGGCGTGTTTCGTCGGGTAGGCGGAGAGCATGAGCGCCAGCCGTTTCCGCTCGGCCGGGATGTAGCGCAGCCGGGCGTGCCGGACCGCGATCCCCGCGACCCGTGCGGCGCGTTCCGGATCGGGTACGTAGGTGGACAATCCGTCGGCGTCGAACTCCTTGAAGGAGAACGGCACGGTGATGATGCGCCCGTCGAATTCCGGCACCGCGACCTGCGTCGCGACATCCAGCGGGGACAGGCCGTCGTCGTTGGCTTCCCATTGGGCGCGGCCGCCGGTCAAGCACAGCCCCTGCAGGATCGGTACATCCAGTTCGGCGAGCGCGCCGATATCCCAGGCTTCGTCGTCGCCACCCGCCGAGGCCGTGGCCGGTTTGGTGCCACCCGCTGCCAGCACGGTGACCACCAGCGCGTCGGCTTGCCGGAGGGTGTCGAGCAGTTCCGGTTCCGCGGTGCGCAGCGAGGCACAGTAGATCGGCAGCGGTACCGCGCCGGCGTCCTCGATCGCGGTGCACAGGGCATCGATATAGCCGGTGTTTCCCGCCAGAT
Source organism: Nocardia sp. NPDC058499 (assembly GCF_042719915.1). Lineage (NCBI taxonomy): Bacteria > Bacillati > Actinomycetota > Actinomycetes > Mycobacteriales > Nocardiaceae > Nocardia > Nocardia sp. NPDC058499. The sequence continues at coordinate 342,180 of NZ_JBHXMZ010000001.1, forward strand.
GCTGGGCGCGGTAATAGACGACGCCGACCGTCGGTTTCCCCGCCGGCTCCGGACCCCGCGCGTCGCGTTCCAGCCGGCCCCAGCTGGGCAGCTGTACCGGCGGTTCGAATCCGTGCCCGGTGAGCAGGACGGTGTCGGACAGGAAGTTGTGCAACTGCCGCAGGTTCTGCGGGCCACCGGCCGCCAGATAGTTGTGGGCATCGGAGGCCACCCCCACCGGGACGGTGGAGCATTCCATGAGTTCGGCGTCGGGCGCCATCTCCCCGCCCAGGGCCACGACGGGAAGTCCGCTGTCGCGCAGCGCGGCCAGTCCGTCCTCCCAGGCTCGTTTGCCGCCGAGAATGCGCACGATCACCAGTTCCGCGCCGTCGAGGAGGCCGGGCAGATCGTCCACCAGCAGGCGGGCCGGGTTTCCCCACCGGTAGTCGGCGCCGCTCGCGCGTGCGCTGAGCAGATCGGTATCGGAGGTGGACAGCAGCAGAATCACAAGGGTGACCTTCCTGGGGTGACGCGCCCGTCGGGGTTCGGTGTGCTCGCCGGAGAGGGTCTGGCTGTGTCAGTGGCGCGACCGCACCGGAGTTCCACCGGTTTCCTCGTCACCCGTCGAGCGCTCGCATGGTATCGCGACGGCCGGCTCGGCCCATCGGCACACCGGACAGGGTGAGCTCATGGTCGAGCCGGGTGCCGGCGGCGGTTCCCGGAACTCGGTAGCCCAGACAGCCGGTAGTCGAGTTGCCCAAAGATAGCTGGCCATCGGGCAGATGAATTTAGAGGAATTCGTTGCGGGAAAATTGGACGCTTGCTATGTTGCCTGGGTCACCATCGGCCGCACCGGCCGTGACCGCCCTCACGGCGTGCAGTCCACGACGGAGAGGGCGCTTCAACCCTCCGAAGGAGATTCACCATGGGTTCGTTGAGCGATATGCTCACGGCACTGATTCCGGCTCTCGGATCGGCCGTGGCGGGCGACGGTCTCTTCGAAGTGTTCCTGGGTTCACTCGAAGCCATCATCGCATAATTCGCGACTGAGCAAACCATTCATTCATCGGAATTCCGGCCGGAATTCCGAACTCCAGTGATACAAGGAGAAACACGTGGGATCCCTCTTTGAAATTCTGGGCATGGGCACCGCCAGCGCCGGCGGGCTCGGCACCAACCTGGTGAACGCCCTGATCACCCTGAGCGGTGGCACGCCCGCCCCTGGCAAGTAGATCCGGGACCAGACGAGGGGTCCATCCGATACGACGGATGGACCCCTCCGCCATGAGCCATGGCGTACCCCTTGTATTCCGAGCCGGCCAATACCCCCTGAGGCGCATATGAATTCACTCCTGCGGGGCCCTCGGCGGGCGCTTGTTCTGCTCGCCTCGGCTGCCCTCCTCACACTCGGCACCGCGGCTACCACGACCGCCGATCCCGACGCGTCCATCGTCTCCCGCACGCCGGGCGCCGGGCGTTCTCTCGATATCACGGTGCACTCCCCCGCCATGCAGCGCGATATCGCCCTGCAGGTGCTCCGCCCGGCCGATACCCGGACGCCCGCGCCCACCCTCTATCTGCTCAACGGTGCAGGTGGCGGCGAGGACGCCGCGAGCTGGTCCGCACAAACCGATGTGGCCGGCTTTTTCGCGGACAAACATGTGAATGTCGTGATTCCGCTGGAAGGCGCCTTCAGTTATTACACCGACTGGCAGCAGCCCGATGCCGGGCTGGCGGAAAACCTCGGGAACAACGGCCGCAATATGTGGGCGACCTTCCTCACCGAGGAGCTACCACCGGTTGTCGACGCCGCATTCGGCACCACCGGCGCCAATGCCATCGCCGGTATCTCCATGGCCGCTACCTCGGTTCTCGACCTCACCATCCGCGCGCCCGAGCTGTATCGCGCCGCGGCCGCCTACAGCGGCTGCGCGATGACCAGCGATCCGCTGGGACAGGCCTTCGTCACGCTGGTCGTCAGCCTCGGCGGCGCCGACTCCGAGAACATGTGGGGCCCGGTCGGTGGTCCGGGCTGGCAGGAACACGATCCCTACCTGCAGGCGCACCGGCTCCCCGATATCCCGATGTACATCTCCAGCGGCAGCGGGCTACCCGGCCGCCATGACACGGCGACGAGCCCGCGGCTGCACGGGGACCAGAAGATGCTGTGGAACCAGCTGCTGGTCGGCGGCGGGATCGAGGCCGCGGCCGATTACTGCACCCGCGCACTCCAGCAGCGCACCCACGAGCTGGGCCGCACCGATATCGTCTTCGATCTGCGACCGTCCGGTACTCATTCCTGGGGGTACTGGGAGGACGATCTGCATCGTTCCTGGCCGTTGCTGGGCGCGGCGCTGGGTGCCTGATTCCGGATCGGCGGGGCGCCGTCCGGAACCGGCATCCCTCCTCGGTCGAGGGCGTCGACCAGGTCGCGGAACGACTGCACCAGCAGTTCCCGGTAACGCTCGGGGTCGGGCATCATCGCCGAATCCACATGGAAGGTGATCACCAGTTCGTCGCCCTGCGAGGTGACGAGATGCCGCAGGCCGTCGCCGTCCAGTACCGGCAGCACACCGAACGCGCGGAGCAGCGGTGCACCACGGAAGGTCAAACCGTCGCCGGTCGGCGGAACATTGCTGATCGTGGTGTTGCTCAGCGGTATCGACTCGGCTCCGGCGAACGATCGCTGGGCCCGGGCCCAGCCGGCCAGCCGCAACAGCCAGGCCGGCGAGGTCTCCACCCGGGCGGCGTACCGCAGAACCGCCGGATCGATGTTGCGGTGACGTTCCCGGCGCACCGATTCCCGGATCGCCGCCAGTCTCGCCGAGGGATCGGTGATGCCGGTGTGCAGATCGACGGCCATCTGACTGAGCCGGTTCACCGAATCCCATTCCGCGATACCGCGCATCGAGATCGGCACCATGGCGGCCAGCGAATCCGGCGGAGTTTCCTGCTTCTCGCCGAGGTAGGCGGCCAGCGCTCCGGATACCACGGTCAACATCACATCGTTGACCGTCGTACGCTCCGGACAGCGGGCACACGCGGCTTTGACCTCGGACAACGCCAGTGTCACCTGATCGACCGTACGGCCGGGACCGGCCGCGCGATTGAACCGGGTGGCGGGCCGGATGGGCAGCGGCTCGTCCAGTAGCCCGGCCGCGACCCGGGCACGCACCTCCGTCCGGGTCACGGCGGCGCGGCGCAGGCCGGCCGCGAAACAGCCCAGGCGGTAGGGAAACAGCAGTGCGGCACGTACCCCCGCCACCGCCGGCCGCCAGGGCGCGCCGCCCGGCACGGCCGGGGCCATGCGCCCGCTGAACAGTTGCGCTTCGAGCTCCCGGGTCGCCACCCCGTCACCGGCGCTGTGGTGGAACTTCAGCACCAGTATCGTCGTCGGCCCGGGCGCGCCCGGTACCCCGTGGACTCGATCGAAGAAATGGAACTTCCACGGCGGACGGTCGAGGTCCACGCGTGCCACGGTTATCTCACCGAGCCGGGCCCGGACCGTATCCCAGTCCGCACCGGCCGGTTCGACATGCACATGTTCGGCGATATCGACGGCCGGGTCGGGAACCCAATAGGGCAGGTCCAGGTCGAACGGCACCCGGCGCAGCCTGCGCCGGAACAGCGGCGCGAGCCCTGCCCGCTCCTGTGCCCAGCGCACTGCCGCGGCGGTATCGAGCAATTCCGCACCGCGGCAATCGAATACGTAGGCCGCGACGATCGTGGAGGGATGCCGGTCGGTTTCGTCGTAGTAGAAGACGGCATCACGCGGCGCCAACCGTTCCGTTACCGCTGCGGTTTTCGCCCTGGCCGCGCCGACCCCGCTGTCCATTCCTGCGCTCATACCCGTTCCTACGGACCGATTTCGTGGTGGAAAAGAATGCCTGCGGAAAGCAGGCAGACCGATCGACACTATCGCGATCCCCGGCCGAGTGAGGCGGAACAGAAATATTCTGGAGCAGCAAGATTTCAGAACGGGGAAACGGTAGGCAACAGGCCACTACCGCGCGGGTCGGAATTCCCGCGGGAATCTCCTTTTCCGATCCCGGTTTCAGGACCGAACAGGGGCGGATCAATCCGCCCGCAGACCCGCCTCCGCCCCCGGCCATACGTCTTCGGCACACCCGGTAAGAAGGCGGCGCAAACACGGGCCGGCCTCACCGGCGGCCGGTGCCGCCGGAGCCCGGGGAGTGTCCGGGACACTGCGACAGGGACCGACAGGATAGTTGCTGAGTATTAGCTATTATTCGGCCGTGCGAGGGTCTCTGCTCCACTGGAGCCGATCTGTCCGGCACCTCACTCCGAAGAAGGCGGCCGGACGGTGGTGGTGACCGCCGGACACTCCGCGCCGACCTCGTATCCTGGTCCGGATATGTCACGTACCACCGCCGATTCCTGCCCAGGCGTCCTCCGGCTACACGAGGCCGCCGACGGACCGCTCGCCCGGGTCCGCGTACCCGGCGGCCGCCTGACACCCGCACAGGTTCAGGCACTGGCCGAGGCGGCGAACCGGCTCGGCGACGGAAATATCGAACTGACCTCCCGCGGCAATGTGCAGCTCCGGCAAGTACGCGACGCCGGCGCACTCGCGGACCTCCTGGACAGCGCAGGACTGCTGCCGAGCCGGACCCATGAGCGGGTCCGCAATATCATCGCCTCCCCGCTGTCCGGGCGTATCGGCCCGCACCCCGATATCCGGCCACTGGTAAGTGCGCTCGATGCCCGCCTGCTCGCCTCCCCGCGATTGGCCGGCCTCCCCGGCCGAGTGCTGTTCACGGTGGACGACGGCCGCGGCGATGTGAGCAGCCTGCGGCCCGATATCGGGATACACGGTCTCGGCGACGACCGTTTCGCACTGTTGCTCGCCGGGCGGGACAGCGGCGTCCGAGTCTCGGCCGTCCAAGCGGTCGAGACTCTGCTGGCCGCCGCGCACGGCTTCCTGGAACTCGGGACCGGCCAGTGGCGCCTCCAGGAGATCGAGGACGGCGCCGAACGACTCACCGCCCGGATGGGCCTGTCCCCCGGCACCGAACGTCTCGAACTCCCCGAGGTGGCCGGCCCGCCGATCGGCTGGCTCCCGCAGGACGACGGACTGGTCACACTCGGCGCCGGTGTGCGCCTGGGTTCCCTGCCCGCCCGCACTGCCGAATTCCTGGCCGCGATCGAACGCCCGATCCTGCTCACCCCGTGGCGCAGCCTGGCGATCACCGATCTCGGCGAAGGGCCGGCCGAACAGGTGGTCCGGGTTCTGGCGCCGATGGGGCTGGTCTTCGACGCCGACTCGCCGTGGCTGCGGATCACCGCCTGCGCGGGGCGGCCGGGCTGCGCGAAATCGCATACCGATATCCGCGCCGATGTCACGGCCGCAGTCGAAGCGGGTCGCACCACCGCCCCCCGGACCACCGAAGGCGATGCTGTTCCTGCCGCGGCGATCGTCACGGCCGGCCGGCAACACTGGTCCGGTTGCGACCGGCACTGCGGGCGACCGACCGGGCCGATCACCGAGGTAACGGCCGGCCCGGGCGGTTATCGGGTCGTCTCTCCCATCGACTGAAACCGCTTCTGTCTGCCGAGGAACGATCACTCGCCGACCAGGGTCAATTCCTCGGCCCAGACCGGTCACCTCCCGCGGAGGTCAACGCCGGCGCAGTGGTCATGCTCTTCGATAGGGCGGAACCGGACTGCCGTGCTTATCCGGCGGCGAGGCCCGGTGAGCCTGCCGGCCGCACCGCGCACCTTTCCGCACCCTCGAATGACCTCAGGCCTTGCGAACCCGTTCGATTCCGGCGTAGGCGCGCGGCGCGTAGCGCAGGCGCTCCGGGAACAGCGGCCAGACGGTGCGCACCGTTGTCGCGAAGAGGCCGAAGAGTTTCTGATCGAGCGGACCCCAGCGCAGGTCGAGAATTTCGCGGGCCCGCTCGGGCATGAGCGCATTGGCCAGCCACACATTGAACGCCATGACCGGCCGCCATATCACCGACCACACCGGTTCCGGGATACCGGGCATGGCGGGGATCCGGACACTGCCGAGGCGGAGCGCGAAATCGGTGGTCGCATTGGATTCCAGCACCTCGTCGATGGTGCGGTTCCAATACTCCTCGAACTCGGCGTAATTCGAGACCAGCACTCGGTCGGACAAACCGTACATCCGCCACCAGGTGACCCCTTCGGCGATCAACTGGTCCTTCTCCGCAGAGGTCAGCGGGGTGCCGAAATGCTCGTTGAGGGCGAGGGTGAGTTCGACGAATGTGGCGTGGGTCCACCAGTACACGTCCGGGTTCAGCGCGTGGTAGCGCTCGCCACGGGAATCGGTGCCCTTCAACGGGCGGTGGTAGTCGCGCACGCGACCGGCCTGCGCTTCGGCATCGGCGTCGTAGATCATGCCCTGGATCTGCGGGAGGGAACGGATCAGGCGGTCCCAGGGGTCGGCGAAGAAGTTCGAATGGTCCTGGAGCGCGGCCCCGACCGCCGGATGCATGTTCTGCAGGATGCCGGTGCGGCCGAGGAACAGCATGTTCCGCAGGTCTCCGGCGTATTTCCAGGTCAGCGAACCGGGCCCGATCGGTGCGCCGGCCGGGGCGGACGTGACGGCGGTGTCCGGAGCACCCATGGCCCGATCTCCTTCTCCTCGAGGTGAAGCTATGAGATGGATATTAGTTCACCATCTCAACCTCTCGGCGCTTCGGGTGCCGGAGTACACCGCACTCGACGAATAGCCACCCCGCCGGAGCGAGTTTGTCGTATCGTTGTCCGGACTCTTGTCCATACAGTTGTTCATGTGAGTTCGGAGCCCATCGCCCGGGTGCGTGGCGGGCCCCGGGGCGCTGAGAAAGCGAGTAAACGATGAAGACCAAAGGCGCTCTCATCTGGGAATTCAACCAGCCGTGGCAGATCGAGGAGATCGAAATCGGCGACCCGCGTAAACACGAGGTCAAAGTCCAACTCGAGGCCGCGGGGATGTGCCATTCCGACCACCATCTGGTCACCGGCGGTATCCCGATGATGGGTTTCCCGGTCCTCGGCGGTCACGAGGGCGCGGGCAAGGTCATCGAGGTCGGCGAGGCGGTCGAGGACCTCGCGGTGGGCGATCACGTGGTGCTGTCCTTCATCCCGTCCTGCGGGAAATGCCCGTCGTGTCAGGCCGGGTTGCGCAACCTCTGCGATCTGGGCGCGCTACTGCTCGCGGGCACCTCGGTGACCGACGGATCGTTCCGAATCCAGGCCCGCGGCCAGGACGTCTACCCGATGGCCCTGCTGGGCACCTTCTCCCCGTACATGGTGGTGCACGAGAGCTCGGTCGTGAAGATCGATCCATCGATCCCGTTCGAGGTGGCCTGCCTCGTGGGCTGTGGTGTCACCACCGGCTACGGGTCGGCGGTGCGCACCGCCGATATCCGGCCCGGCGACGATGTCGCGATCATCGGCCTGGGCGGGGTGGGCATCTCGGCGCTGCAGGGCGCCGTCCACGCCGGCGCCCGATACATCTTCGCGGTCGACCCGGTGCCGTGGAAGCGCGAGCAGGCGCTGAAATTCGGTGCGACCCACGCCTACGCCACCATCGAGGAAGCCACCGCCGCGTGCGCGGAGATCACCTGGGGCGGTATGGCCAAGAAGGTGATCGTCACCGTCGGCGAGGTACACGGCGAGGAGGTCGACAGCTGGATGGGGATCACCGCCAAGGCAGGCACCTGCGTACTCACCGCCATGGGCAGCCTCACCGAGAACCAGGCCACCCTGAACCTGTCCATGCTCTCGCTACTGCAGAAGAACCTGCAGGGCACCATCTTCGGCGGCGGCAACCCGCACTACGACATCCCGCATCTGCTGTCGATGTACCAGGTGGGCAAACTGAACCTCGACGATATGGTCACCCGGCAGTACCGGCTCGAGGACATCAACGAGGGCTATCAGGACATGCTCGCCGGACGCAATATCCGCGGCATCATCCGCTACACCGACGCCGACCGGTGAACACGGCGCCTGCCGGGCGTTACGCGCGCCGCAGGGCGAGCACCGGAATCGTACGGATGCCGCGGGCCTTCTCCTCGTATTCGCCGAAACCCGGGTAGCGGCGGGCCTGTTCGGCGTAGATCCGGTCCCGTTCCGCACCCGATACCTCGGTGACGGTGACCGGATAGGTCTCGGTACCGCGCTCCACCGTGGCCTGTCCGGCGGCGGTGAGGTTGTAGTACCAGTCGGGATTGGTGGGAGCACCGGCCTTACTGGCGAATACATAGATGAGGTCGCCGGGAACCTGCTCGTCGGGCAGGTACATCGTCGGCGCCACGGATTCGCGCCCGCTTTTGCGGCCACGGTGATGCACCAGCAGCATCGGCGCACCCTCGAAAGGCCCGCCGACGCGCCCCTCGTTCGCCCGGAATTCCTCGATGATCTGCGTGTTCCAGTTGTCAGCCATACAGAGGATTATGCCGTCGGCCACCCCGCCACGCCCGGCGTCGCAGACGTGTGGCGCGGATACCCGCCGCGGCGCGTCGGGTATCTCAGCGCAGGCACAGCGGAGCGATATCGGGGATGCCGCCGGTGGTCGGTGACGTGAGGTAGAAGCACGGGCTCTGCCCGGCCGCTTCGATCGCGGTGCGCACCTGCCGCCAGGCCGGGGCCGGCAGCGCCGCCTCGCGCGCCAGCACGAAACCGGAGAGCCGGCTCGGGTCGGTGACCACCGCCCAGGAGTAGTCGGGCGCGAGTGCGGTGACGATGTAGTTGGGCGGCCCGTCGATCGAGTCCTGACCGGGCACATCCGGGAAACTCACGTGCAGTTGCGCCCGCGTGACGGGATCGGTGACCTTCGCGGTGCCCCGGATCTCGTTGGTACCGCCCGTCCAGGTGGTGCACCGGTTGTGCACCGCGATATTGCCCTGCGGATCCTGCGTGTACTCGGCACGGGTATCGCGAGCACATTCCAAATTGAAAGGCTGCGGGATAGCCGCGAGCTGATTCCAGGTACCGAGATAGCGGTCCAGGTCCAGGGCGGGTACGGGCGCCGGGCCGGTGGGCGGCGGCTGCGCAACGGCGACGCCGGCGATGAGCGCGCCCGCGGCGGCGGATGCGGAGATGAAGCCGAGAATGCGATGAACTGCGCGATACCTGGTCACGGTGGCTCCTCGGGGATCGGCGGATGAACCCATCCTACGGAGCCTCGAGCTGCGATGATCCGGCCGGCGCTTCGTGTCGGTCGGCGAATGAACTGCGGCCGGGGCCGCGCGGTTCACGCGGTTCCGAGCGACTCCGCCACGGCCGGCAGATCGGCCGGAGTACCACCCATGATGAGGGCCGCGTGCTCGGTGATCACCTCGATCGGCCAGTCCCACCACCGGATCCGCAGCAGCGTTTCGACCTCGTCCGGTGTGAAGCGGGTGCGGATGGGACGGGCGGGATTACCCGCGACGATCGCATACGGTTCGACATCCTTGGTCACCACCGAATGCGCGGCGACCACGGCGCCGTCACCGATCCGCACCCCGGGCATGATCGTGGCCGACCGGCCGATCCACACATCGTTGCCGATCACCGTATCGGGCAGCGGATCGATGGCGGTGAAGACCTCGAGGGTGTTCTCCATCCATGTACCGCCGAACATCGTGAACGGGTAGGTGGACGGGCCGACCATGGGATGGTTGCCCCCGGGCATCAGGAAGGTCGCGCGGGGCGCGATCGCGGTGAACCGGCCGATCACCAGCCGTTGCGGGCCGTAGTTGTAGAGGACATTGCCTTCCTGGAACGGCACCCCACTGCACTCGTCGTCGAAGTAGGTGAACGCCCCCACCTCGATGAACGGGGAGTCGACCTGATTCGCCAGGAACACCACATTCGTCAGGTCCGGACGCGTGGACGGATGCAACTGCATCGGATCGGGCGCGGCCAATGCTTCCTCCCATTTCGCACCGACGCCGGCGCCGCGAGCGCCGGCCGACCGTGCCGACTCTACGGAGCGGAGCCGATGGCCCGCCGACCCCACCCATGAACCGCGACGTGGACGGGCATCCGGGCATGATCGGAGTGATACGGGGCATTTCCGCGTCCGCGGTCACCGCACCCCGGGGGAAGGTGCGGGCGCGGGCGCCGTTTCAGGCGCCCGCACCTGCCCGGCCGGCGCGGCCCCGCATAAGGTGTGCCCATGTCCGACACACGCACCGGCTATCTCACCGACGCGGGCGAGATCTATCGCCGATCGTTCTCGATCATCCGCTCCGAAGCCGATCTCGATCGGTTTCCCGCGGATATCGCGCAGGTGGTGGTGCGGATGATCCACGGGTGCGGCCAGGTCGATCTGGCGCGCGATATCGGGTTCACGCCCGGTGTGGTGGCGGCGGCGCGGCGCGCTCTGCGGGGCGGCGCGCCCATCCTGTGCGACGCGAATATGGTGGCGTCCGGCGTCACCCGCACCCGGTTACCCGCCGACAACGAGGTGCTGTGCCTGCTGCGTGACCCGCGGGTCCCCGATCTCGCGGCCCGGCTCGGCACCACCCGCTCGGCGGCCGCGCTGGAATTGTGGCGCGACCGCCTCGAGGGTGCCGTGGTGGCCATCGGAAACGCGCCGACCGCGCTGTTCCACCTGCTGGACATGGTCGCGGCCGGCGGCCCCGCACCTGCTGCGGTACTGGGCATCCCGGTGGGCTTCGTCGGCGCCGCCGAATCCAAGGAAGCCCTCACGGAGAGCTCGGGCCTGGAATATCTGACGGTCCGCGGCCGGCGTGGTGGTAGCGCGATCACCGCCTCGGCCCTGAACGCGATCGCGAGCGAAGAGGAATGACCGTGCGGACCGGAAAACTCTGGGGTGTCGGACTGGGTCCCGGGGACCCGGAACTGGTGACGGTGAAGGCGGCGCGGATCATCGCCGAAGCCGATGTGATCGCGTTCCACAGCGCCCGCCACGGCCGCAGTATCTCGCGTGGGATCGCGGAACCGTATATGCGGCCGGGTCAGCTCGAAGAGCATCTGATCTATCCGGTGACCACCGAGACCACCGACCATCCGGGCGGCTACCAGGGCGCCATCGACGAGTTCTACGCCGCGGCCGCCGAGCGGCTGGGCGCGCATCTGGCGGCGGGCCGGTCGGTGGCATTGCTGGCCGCCGGGGATCCGCTGTTCTACAGCTCCTATATGCATATGCACCGGCGGCTGGCCGACCGGTTCGAAGCGGAGATCATTCCGGGTATCACCTCGGTGAGCGCGGCGACAGCGGCCCTGGGCACGCCGCTCGTGGAGGGCGAACAGGTGCTCACCGTGCTCCCCGGCACCATGGCCCCCGAGGAACTCACTCGCCGGCTCGCCGCCGGCGATGCGGCCGCGATCATGAAACTCGGCCGCACCTACCCGGCCGTCCGCAAGGCGCTCGCCGACTCGGGGCGGCTCGACCGCGCCTACTACGTGGAACGGGCCAGCACCGGCCGCGAACGCGTCCTGGCCGCCGGTGATGTCGACGAATCACAGGTTCCCTATTTCGCGATCACCATCGTGCCGGGACCGGAACCGACGACCGTATTGCCGGTGGGCAAACGTCCCGGGGCGATATCCTCGGACGAATCCGACACGGCCCACGGCCTGCACTCGGCCGGCTCAGGAGTCGCGATCGCAGAACCGGCCACCGCCCCCGGCGCCGACGGCGACCTGCCGGCTCGGGACGGAGATCGCGGTGCCGCGTCACGCGATGACGGCGAGTGGACCACGGCGACAAGCGGCCTCGGCCCGAGCTCCGCACTCGAAGCCCACGACTCGCGCCGCGAACCGGGCCCTGGGGGAACGGTGCAATCCCGAACGGGCACGGGTGAAGTCGTCGTCGTCGGACTCGGCCCGGGTGATACCGCCTGGACCACCCCGGAGGTCACCGCCGCGCTCGCCGCCGCAACCGATCTCGTCGGCTACACCACCTACATCGACCGGGTCCCGATGCGCACCGGTCAGCGCCGTCACGCCAGCGATAACCGGGTCGAATCCGAACGCGCCGCCATGGCTCTGGACCTCGCCGCTCGCGGCGGGCGGGTGGTCGTGGTGTCCTCCGGCGATCCCGGGGTGTTCGCCATGGCGGCCGCGGTGCTCGAGGAATCCGCCGGCCCGCAATGGGCGGGGGTGCCGGTGCGGGTACTGCCGGGCGTCACGGCGGCGAATGCGGTGGCCAGCCGGGTGGGTGCACCACTGGGCCACGATTACGCGACCATCTCGCTGTCGGACCGCCTGAAACCGTGGGAGGTGGTGGCGCGACGACTGGCGGCCGTCGCCGCCGCCGATATGGCGATCGCGGTCTACAACCCGGCGTCGAGTAAGCGCACCTGGCAGGTCGGGGCGATGAAGGACATCCTGCTCGAACACCGCGCGCCGGACACCCCGGTGGTCCTCGGCCGCGATGTCGGAGGTCCGCAGGAATCGGTGCGGGTGGTGCCGCTCGGCGAGCTCGATCCCGCCGAGGTCGATATGCGCACCCTGCTGATCATCGGCGCCTCCACCACTGCCGTGGTCGGCGGCGACGACGCGCCGCGGGTTTTCACCGCACGGCGATATCACGGCTGACACCCCGATCCGATAGCATTCCACTATGGAATAACGTCGGGAAAGGGGTTACGTGGTGAACGGCAATCGGAAGCGGCCATTGAACTCCACGGCCGCCTCGTTGCTGGGTTTCCTGCACGAGGGACCGATGTCCGGGTGGGATCTGGTGACCCTCGCGCAGGAGCGGATCGGCGATTTCTGGACCATCACCCAAAGCCAGGTCTACCGGGAATTGGCCACCATGGACGCGGCGGGTCTGGTGGTGAAGGGGGAAACCGGCGCCCGGGAGCGCACCCCGTATCGGATCACCGAGGCCGGGCGCGCGGAGTTCGCCGAATGGATCGCCCGCGATCCGAGTGCGGAGACCATCCGATTCCCGCTGCTGCTCACTCTGCATTTCGGTGGCCATCTGGACCGCGCACATCTGGCCGCCATCATCGACAACAGTCGAAAGGTGCATCGAGAGCGGCTGGACCACTACCGGGCCGAGTCGGCGCGGACCATGCCCCCGTACGCGCGGGCCACCTTGGAGTTCGGGATCGGTTACGAGCGTGCCGTTCTGGAGTGGTTCGACCGACTACCGGAAATCTTGGGCCCCGAGACCTAGCGATCGCATTCCGGCACCGGCGTCCCGCCGTTCAAGCCTGCCGCCTCCCGCACGAACCGGGTTCATCTGCGCTCGGACGACCGGTTATCTTGCGCGGCAGCATAATCGGTCACCCATTCACGCGCAGCACCGACAGACGCGACCTCGATGAGCCCGGTCGGTGCCGGCGGCCGGTCGACCATCACCACGGGAATACCCGATTCCCGGGCCGCGACGAGTTTGGCCGCGGTCGCCGCGCCGCCGCTGTCCTTGGTGACCAGCACCTCGATACGTTGTTCCGCCAGCAACGCGCTTTCCGACTCCACTGTGAAAGGGCCCCGAGCCAGCAGGATCTCGTGGCGGGGCGGCAGTGCGGCGTCGGGTGGGTCGATGGCGCGGATCAGGTACCACGGACGGGTGTATCCGGCGAAAGCACCGACCCCCTGCCGGCCGATGGTGAGCAGGATCCGGTCGCCGGTATCCGCGGAAACTCGGGCGGCCGCGGCAAGGTCCGGGACTCGCAACCAGTGGTCGCCGGGACCGGCGGTCCAGCCCGGGCGGTTCAGCCGGATCATGGGCAGACCCAGCTCCGTGCTCGCCTGCGCGGCATGCGCGGTCATGGTCGCGGCGAACGGATGGGTGGCGTCGATGATCAGCTCTATCGCGTTGTCCGTCAACCAGTTCCGCAGTCCCTCGACACCGCCGAAGCCGCCGACCCGAACGGTCCCGCCGGGACGCACCGGGTCGGATACGCGACCGGCGAGCGAGGACACGATCTCGAGTCCTGGCTCGCCGGCCAGTGCGTGGGCCAGTTCCCGGGCCTCCCCGGTGCCGCCCAGTAGCAGGATTCTCAGGGCTGCCCGCTGAAGTAGGCCATCGCCGAATCCAGCAGCGGCGGCCCACCGGCCACCGCGAGCCCGATACCGGCGCCGATGATGGCGCCCGGGAGCAGTCCGATTCCCAGGAACAGGAAGCCGATTCCCGCACCGATGGCCGCGCCCACGGCCGCACCCAGCGAGGCGTCCTGCAGTTCGTTCATGAACCACTGCTGGGCACCGATGAATTGGGCCTGCGCCGGCGCACCCGCCACGGGGGTTGCCTGCGGGGTGAGGGTCAGCCGGCTGCTGTCCTCGTCGATGGTGGCGGCGACGGCGACCACCTGGCCACCGGTCTGCCGGCTCAGCGGAATGCTGGTGAGGCGTTCCCCGGCGGCATTGGTCAGCACTACCGCATTGTTGGCGGCATCGAGACTGAACGCGCCCCCGGAAACCGTGGTGACCAGCGATTTACCGGCCTCGGCCAGGGCCAGGGTGTAATCGACGCCGCCGTCGTGACCGGTGACCTCCGGTACCGCGTTCGCCTGCTGTTCGACGGCTGGTGCCGCGGGAGCAGGAGCGGCGTAGCCGGTGCCGGCGGCGATCCCGGTGGCCGCGGCCGCCATGATCGCGGTGGCGGCGAATCTCTTGTATTTCACTCGTGTTCTCCGACGTTGCGCGCGAGCCCGATGACCCACGCTCGGAACGCACACCGACACTACTCCCGCTGTCCGATTCGTCCATTCGAACGGCACAGTCACCAGCAGCGGCCTATCCCCCTTTCACGACCGACCACTGTGTCACCGGTAGCTGCGGACGCCAGGTCGTGAAACGACCCAACGGCTCGCCGCGGTAGATCTGGAACCGGCGCAGTTCCCCGCCGTACTCCCCGGTCCACGAGATCAGCAGTGCTTCCGATTCCGCCGTGACCGCATTGGCCACGAGCCGCCCACCCGCGGGCAGCCGCGACCAGCATCGCTCGAACAGTTGCGGCGTGGTGAGGCCGCCCCCGAGGAAGATCGCGTCGGGCACGCCCGGTACCGCATCACCGGTGAGCTCGGCCACCGCCTCTCCGCGCACCTCGATATCGGGAACGCCCAGCGCGCGGGCATTCCCGGCGATCTGCTCGCGGCGCCGGTCCAGGATTTCGAATGTCACCGCCCGGCAGGACGGATGCGTGCGGCACCATTCGATGGCGATACTGCCGGACCCGCCGCCGATATCCCACAGGGTCTCTCCCGGACCCGGCTCGAGCGCGGCGAGGGTCAATGCCCGGATTTCCGATTTGGTGAGCTGACCGTCGCCGGTATACGCGGAATCGGGCAGTCCCGGTTGCCGGGTGCGACGCGGATGTCCGGGTTCGCCGGTCACCGCGATCGCGACAATATTGAGCGGGTCACCGGGGACTTCCCGCCAGTCCGCGGCCAGATCCGAGACGATCCGTTCGGCCGGGCCACCCAGTTGCTCCAGCAACGTCACACGGGAGGGCCCGAATCCGTGGGAACGCAACAGTTCCACGATCTCGGCGGGCGTCCCGGCATCCGCGCTGAGGACGAGGACACGCCGGCCGTCGATCAGTTCCGGAAGCACCCGTCGGACCGGCCGGCCGACCGCGCTCACGATGCCGACCTCGGGAAGCGGCCAGCCGAGCCGGGCGCAGGCCAGCGAGGCCGACGACGGCTGGGGCAGTACCCGCAGCGATTCGGGGCCGAGCAACCGCGCCAGCGTCGTGCCGATGCCGTAGAACATGGGGTCGCCGCTGGCGAGTATCCCGAGCCGGGTACCGCGCAGATCCGTCAGCAGACCCGGTAGCGCCGGCACCAGCGGTGAGGGCCAAGGCCGGCGATCGGCGGTGATCTCGGCCGGCAGCAGGGCAAGCTGCCGGTCCGAAGCCAGCAACACCGTGCGTTCCCGCAACGCCTCACGCGACGTCTCCGAGAGCCCCGCCCAGCCGTCGGCGCCGATGCCGACCACCGGAATACGTGGCCCGGCCCACCGGATCGCCGGGGCGGCGTTCATACCGTGCCTCCCGGAGTTGCTCCGGCAGTGTCACGTCCTCGCGGAGCCGATATGGATTGCTCCGGGCAGACGACGGGACGTAAGCCGCACCCGGTGGTGGAAGGATCGTGGGGCCAAAGGGCGGTGCACCCCCTCACCGCGGCAGCCGCCGCCAGACTGCCTGGGGCAGCAGGCGCATTCCGAAAAATACGGGGCGCAGAATCCCGGGTATCCACACTTGGCCCGCCCGGCGGCCCAGCGCACCCACGACCGCGTCCGCCACCTGGTCGGGCGTGCTGGAGAACGGCGCCGGACTCATCCCCTCGGTCATCCGGCCGATCACGAAACCTGGGCGGGCGAGCAGCAGATGCACCCCGCTACCGTGCAGTGCATCGGCCAGACCGCTGGCGAAACCGTCCAGCCCGGCCTTGGCCGACCCGTAGACGTAATTCGCCCGCCGGACCCGCACCCCCGCCACCGAACCGAAAACGACGAGATGTCCGCTGCGCTGGGCGCGGAACTCGTTGGCCAGCACGGTGAGGACGCTGAGCTGGGCGGTGTAATCGGTATGCACCACGGCCAGCGCGTGGCCGGGGTCCGCCTCGGCCAGGGCCTGATCACCCAGTACACCGAACGCCAGGACCGCGACACCGACCGGGCCGTAATCGGCGACGATCTTGGCCAGCAACGCCGGATGGCTCGCGGTGTCGGCGGCATCGAATTCGACCGGATGAACCGCCGTCGCACCGGCCGCCGTGAGCGCCGCCGTTTCGGTGTGTAGTTCCTCGCACCGGCGCGCGGCCAGGACCACGGCCCGGCCGGGAGCCAGCCGCAGCGCGACCTGCAGACCGATTTCGCTGCGTCCGCCCAGCACCAGCACTGTGCCCGGGTCGATCCCTCGTCTACGACGCACAACCATGCGCTCAGTCTGTCATCCGGGGCCGGTCACGACCCGCACCGGGAGACCCGAGTCCGGTCCATGTCACCCGCTACGGTCCTG
Organism: Nocardia sp. NPDC058499; assembly: GCF_042719915.1. Classification (NCBI taxonomy): domain Bacteria; kingdom Bacillati; phylum Actinomycetota; class Actinomycetes; order Mycobacteriales; family Nocardiaceae; genus Nocardia; species Nocardia sp. NPDC058499. Next base: position 359,065 of record NZ_JBHXMZ010000001.1, read on the forward strand.
GTATGGCAACCCATACCGTCGAATTGTCACCCGCCGCCGTCGAGTTCCTCACCGAACGGCATCTGGCCACTCTCACCACCCTGCGGGCGGACGGCACCCCGCATGTGGTGCCGGTGGGCTTCACCTGGGACGGTGCCGCCGGGCTGGTCCGCGTGATCACCAACGGCAGCTCGGTGAAGGCCCGGAACGTACGGCGGTCGGGTTACGCCTCGGTCGGCCAGGTCGACGGCCGGCGCTGGCTCACCCTGGAGGGTCCGGCCACGGTTCTGGACGAACCGGCGCAGGTCCGGGAAGCCGAACGCCGCTACGCCGAGCGTTATCGCACGCCGCGGGAGAACCCGGCCCGCGTGGTCCTCGCGATCGAAGTCCGCCGGGTGCTGTGCGGAATCGCCTTGCGGACCGCCTGAAACGACGCATCTCGGCAGGAACGCCCCAGTCGGTGGAGGCAGCCGCACCCGGATTCCGAGCCGTTTCGCGCCACCTGCCGATTCCTCATCCGAGCGCTCCGGCGGAGTGCAGTCATCGCGGGTACGACGGTGGGCGTCCGTCGGCTCGCGGTAATACCACAGCATCGAACTGGGCGACCGGCTGCCGCCGAGTGGCGGGTGTGCCCCTCGGCCCGGGCGACCGTCAGGCGGGCAGGACGGTGAGTCCGTGCGGCTGCTGGTTCATCGGGACGCAACCGTCCTCGGTGACCACCACGATGTCCTCGATCCGGGCGCCCCATTCACCGGGGAAATAGATCCCCGGTTCGATACTGAAAGCCATACCGGCGCGCAGCTCCAGATCGTTGCCCGCGACGATATAGGGCTCCTCGTGCACCGACAGACCGATCCCGTGCCCGGTGCGGTGGACGAACGCCGCCCCGAGCCCGGCGGCCTCCAGCGGATCGCGGGCCGCCGCGTCCACCGCCGCGGCCCGCACCCCCGGGCGGACCGCAGCGACGGCAGCCGCCTGCGCCCGTTCCAGTTCGGCGCAGCGGGCGGCGATCTCGGGATCCGGTTTGCCGAGGACGTAGGTGCGGGTGGAATCGGAGTAGTAGCCGGGTTCCACCGGACCGCCGATATCGATGACCACCACATCACCGGCCTCGATTCGCCGGTCCGACACCTCGTGGTGCGGTATGGCGCCGTTGGGCCCGCTGCCGACGATGACGAATTCGGCGCCGGTATGCCCCTCGGCCACGATCGCGTCGGTGATGTCCTTACCGACCTCGGCCTCGGTGCGCCCCACCTGCAGGAATTCGCCCATCCGGGCATGGACGCGGTCGATGGCGGCACCGGCGCGGCGCAGCGCCTCGATTTCGGCGTCGTCCTTGATCATGCGCAGTTCCCGCAGCACCGGGGTCGCCGAAACGGGCAATCCGCTAAAACTGTGCGCCAGCGGCAGCAGATGCAGCGCGGGCATGGCATCGGCGACCGCCACCCGCGACCCGATATGCAGTGCCGACTGCACCAGGTCGTAGGGGTTCACACCGTCCACCCAGTCCAGGACCCGCAGTCCCAGCTCGTCCACCGCTGACTCCTGCAGCCCGGCGACCTCCAGTTTCGGCACGACCACCGAGGGGGTTGCCTTATCGGAGGTGATCACCAGGCAGGTGAGCCGCTCGAACGATTGCGCGGACGATCCGATGAGATACCGCAGGTCGGGGCCGGGAGTGATGAGCAGCGCGTCCAGATGCGCTTCGCGGATCAGCTGTACCGCCCGCTCCAGCCGCTGCTCGTAGATTTCCGCCGCGAACCGTGACTCCGTGTGCGCGCTCATGATCTCGAACTTACCCGGTGTCCGGGGGCGGTACACCGGATCCGTCGGTGGGGCCCGGTAGATTCCGGCGGGTGACTACGACCGAATCCGCACCGCGTCCACTGCTGCTGCTGGACGGAGCGAGTCTGTGGTTCCGGGCTTTCCACGCCATCCCGGACAAGATCACCGCACCGGACGGCAGATCGGTGAACGCCCTGCGCGGATTCACCGATATGGTGGCCGCTCTCATCACCCGGCATCGCCCGGCTCGCCTGGTGGTCTGCCTGGATCTGGATTGGCGCCCGCAGTTCCGGGTGGATCTGGTGCCGACCTACAAAACGCACCGCCTGGATACCTCCGCCGGCGCCGAACCGGGCGCCGAAGTGGTACCGGACCGGTTGACACCGCAGGTCGAGATGATTCTGGAGGTGCTGGCCGCCGCCGGTATCGCCACCGGCGGCGCAGCCGGTCTCGAGGCCGATGATGTGCTCGGCACCCTGGCCTCCACCGAACGCACCGATCCGGTGGTCGTGGTCAGCGGCGACCGCGATCTGCTGCAACTCGTACGCGATACACCCGCACCGCCGGTCCGGGTGCTCTATGCCGGTCGCGGGCTGGCCAAGGCCGAACTCTTCGGCCCCGCCGAGATAGCGGCCAAATACGGCGTCCCGCTGGAGAACGCCGGCCCCGCCTATGCCGATATGGCCACATTGCGTGGTGACTCGTCCGATGGACTGCCCGGTGCGCCGGGAATCGGCGAGAAAACCGCCGCCACCCTGATCAGCCGGTTCGGTTCACTCGAGGCGCTACGCGCCGCCGTGGACGATCCCGGCGCCGAACTCGCCCAGGGTGTCCGCGCCAAACTCCGCGCCGCTGCCGACTATCTCGACGCCGCGGCCCCGGTGGTGCGGGTGGTCCGCGACGCGGATGTGATCCTGTCCCGCCCCGATATCCTGCACCCCATCCCGGCCGACGCGGAGGCGCTGCAGGAGCTGGCCACCACCTACAACGCCGAAAGCCCCGTCAAACGTCTGATCGCGGCCCTCGCCACCTGCGCCTGACCGGTCCACTACCGGGCGCCGGGAAAGGTCCGGGTGCCCTGGCCGGGCGGAGATATCCGTCGATCGGTACGGGGGCCAGGTCTCCGCGGCCCACAGCCGTCCGCGATATCCCCGTGTCGGGATGGACCGCGAGCCGGCGGAAATCGAGCCGATCACGACGGTTTGCGAGCACTCCTGGAGCACTATCCACCGACCCCACCGGAGTACCACCGCGATCACGTTGAGTGGCAGAGCAAGGCTGGTGCTGTATTCCAGCGGTCGCGTGGACCTCGTCGAGGTACGGTCAGTTCGCTCTGGTCCGATCTCAGCGCGATCACCGACATCCTGTTAGATGCACATATCGTCATATGGAGATTGCTTCCTGTGCACCAGCGGCACGGGGGTCGGCAGGTCCGGAGTCGAGTCCGACAAGGCCGGAAAGAGTTCGGCCCGTCCCTGCTGTAGCGCTCGACGCCATGCAGCGAAGCCGCAAGCGTCGAACGCCATCAGCAGGGACGGGCCGAAAACCGCGGCGCCGCAACCGGAGGCAATCAGCTCGGCCGGCCGACCTCGTAGGTCCCGTCTTCCTTGGTGATCTTGATATTGACGGTCTTGTCTTCGCCACCGACCTTCAGATCACAGGTGAACGTCGCGTCCACCGCGACCTCCTGTCCCGCCGGGCACCGGACATCCTTGACGTCCTCGATTCCGTAGGACTCCTCGAGCACCTTCGCCACCCCGGTCTGCACCGCGGCCTGATCGAGTTCGTCCTTGGCGGTCAGCATCAGGATCGCGACCACCACAGCGGCCACGACCACCACACCGAGCAGCACGAGCCCGACGATCATGCCGGTTTTCTTACCGCCCCCGCCGGTGGGTTGCTGCTGCGCGCCCCACTGCTGCTGGCCCGGCTGCCCCCATTGCCCGGATTGGGCCTGCGGCTGCGGCTGCTGACCCCACTGCTGTTGCTGCTGATTCGGGTCGCCCCACTGCTGCTGCGGCTGGTTCGGGTCCCCCCACTGCTGCTGCGCCTGCTGTGGCTGCTGGGGCTGGTTCGGATCCCCCCATTGCTGCTGCGCCTGCTGTGGCTGCTGGGGCTGGTTCGGATCCCCCCACTGCTGTGGCGGCGGCTGCTGACCCCACTGCTGCTGAGTCGGATCGCTCCACGGCTGAGGCTGCTGCGGCTGGGGTTGCGGCTGGCTCCACTGCTGTGGCTGCGGCTGCCACTGCTGACCGCTCTGGTCACCACTGCCCCATTGCTGGGTGGCCTGCGCCTGCTGGGGATCGTTCGGGGGCTGTGCGGGTGGCTGGTTCCCCCACTGCGGCGCTGCGCCGGGCGGCTGCTGCCCACCCCAGACCTGGGTGGGATCGTTACGTCCCTCCCCGGGTCCCGGGGCGTCGTTCGGTCCGTACGGCCCACTCATCTGGTTGCCTCCACTCGCATCGTCAAACACACGGTAGCCCCCCGCGTGCGGTTGAAATCAAATCACAATCGATGGTCTCACGCTGTTTCTACTGTGGCATGAGCGAGGCCGACGATCGCCTCTCGCATCCGGATGCGGAGGCCGCAGCGAAGGCGGAGGTATCGCACTACCGCCTCCGGGCCTGACTCTCTCATGCCGCGTCCACGGCGACGACACCGCGCCGGATCGCCCGTACGGCCTTGGCTGCGGTGGCCGCGACCTCGGTATCGTCTGCGGTGCTGTGGATCTGGTCGAGCAGATCGATCACCTGGCGGCACCAGCGCACGAAATCGCCGGCCGATAACGGCGTGCCCTGATCCCCACCGGCCAGCATGGCGTCCACGAGGGCATCGCCGCGGGCCCATTTGTAGATTCCGTCGACGAAACCGAGATCGGGTTCGCGGGTCGGCGCGAGCCGGTGCTCGGATTCGTCGGTACGCAGCCGCGACCACTGGGCGATGGTATCGGCCACCGCCCGGCGGATCGGTGCGGTCGGTCCCGTGGCCCCGAGATAGCCGCCCTCACTGCGGGATTCGAATACCAGAATCGAGACGACGGCCGCCAGTTCGGCCGGCCCCAGACCGCGCCACAGCCCCTGGCGCAGACATTCGGCCACCAGCAGATCGCTTTCGGCGTAGATCCGGGCCAGCCGCCGCCCATCCGCGGTGACCTCGCCGTCGTGCACGAATCCGCGCTCCTCCAGCAGGCCGACGATCCGGTCGAAGGTGCGGGCCAGCGAATTCGTGGTCGCCGCGACCTTCTGCCGCATGGCCTCGGTTTCCCGGCGCACCCGGTTGTAGCGCTCCCCTACCCGGGCCAGCTGTTCGCGATCGGGCCGCGAATGCGCGGGGTGGGCGCGCAGGGTGCGCCGCAATGTCGCCAGTTCCGGATCGTCCGCACCGCGGGCGCGTTTGTCGCGGCGGCCACGGCTGGGCGCGGTGATCCCGGTACTGCGCAACGCCGACGCCAGATCGCGGCGGGTGCGGGCCGTGCGATGGTCGACCCGGCGCGGTAACCGCATCCGGCCCAGCGGTTCGGCGGGCACCGGGAAATCGGCGACCGATACCCGTCCCGCCCATTTGTCCTCGGTGAGCACCAGCGGACGCGGATCGCCCGGTGTGGCATCGGGTTCCAGGATCACCGCCAGACCGGCGCGGCGGCCGGCACCGATGGCGACCACATCACCGCGCCGCAATTCGGTCAGTGCCGCGACCCCGGCGGTACGCCGGTCGCTGCGGGTCTGCTGGTTCAGCTGCCGTTCTCGCTGTTTGATCCGTTCCCGCAGGCCGAAGTATTCGAGGAAATCCCCCTCCTCGCCACCGAGTTGCGCGGCGAGTTTGCGGAGCTGGCCAACATTCCGCTCGATCCCGCGGACCAGGCCCACCACCGAACGATCGGCCTGGAACTGCGCGAACGACCGCTCCAGCAGCATCCGCGCCTCATCGGACCCCAGCCGGTCGATCAGGTTGATCGACATGTTGTAGCCGGGTTTGAAGGAACTGCGCAGCGGATAGGTGCGGGTGGAGGCCAGCCCGGCCACCGCACTCGTATCGACCTCGGGTTGCCAGAGCACCACCGCATGCCCCTCGACATCGATACCGCGGCGGCCCGCGCGGCCGGTGAGCTGCGTGTACTCCCCCGGCGTCAGCTCGGCATGTGTTTCGCCGTTGAATTTGACCAGCCGCTCCAGCACGACTGTGCGCGCGGGCATATTGATCCCCAGGGCGAGGGTTTCAGTGGCGAACACCGCCCGCACCAGCCCTTTGACGAACAACTCCTCGACCGTATGCCGGAATGCGGGCAGCATCCCGGCGTGATGCGAGGCCAGCCCCCGGTGCAGCGCCTCACGCCATTCCCAGTAACCGAGCACTTCCAGATCCGCGCGCGGCAGCTCGCCGGTGTGTTTATCGATGATCGCGTCCACGACTTCCGGGTCGGCCGCGCCACTCAGGTTCAGCCCCGAGCGCAGGCACTGTGCCAGCGCGCCGTCGCATCCGGCCCGGCTGAAGATGAAGGTGATGGCGGGGAGCAGCCCTTCCTCGTCGAGCCGGGCCAGCACATCGGGCCTGGGCATCGGGCGGAAGAAGCGGCGCGGGCCACCTCGGCCGCGGGGTCCACCCCAGCCCTCCATCCGGTCGGCGGCCTCACGCTGTTTGATGTAGCGGACCAGATCGGAATCGACGAGAACGCGCTGATCGGAGGATTCGCTGTCGAACAGATCGAACATCCGGCGTCCGACCATCACGTGCTGCCACAGCGGCACCGGCCGGGTCTCGTCCACGACTACCGCGGTATCGCCGCGCACGGTTTCCATCCAGGCACCGAACTCCTCGGCATTGGACACCGTCGCGGACAAGCTCACGAGCCGTACCTCGGCCGGTAGGTGCAGGATCACTTCTTCCCAGACCGCGCCGCGGAACCGGTCGGCCAGGTAGTGCACCTCGTCCATCACCACATACGACAGCGCCCGCAGGGCGTCCGACGACGCGTAGATCATATTGCGCAGTACCTCGGTGGTCATCACGACCACCTGCGCGTCGGGGTTGATGGACTGATCGCCGGTGAGCAGCCCTACCCGGCCCCGGCCGTACCGTTCGGTCAGATCGGCGAACTTCTGGTTCGACAATGCCTTGATGGGCGTGGTGTAGAAACATTTACCGCCGGAGGCCAGCGCCAGATGGACCGCGAATTCCCCGACCACCGTTTTCCCGGCCCCGGTGGGCGCGCACACCAGCACCCCGTGGCCGTTTTCCAGGGCGGTACAGGCTTGGCGCTGAAACGGGTCCAGCTCGAATGTCAGCTCGGCGGCGAACCGGGACAGTTCGGCGGTCAGCGACGCGTTCGGTGTCACGTGTCCGAGACTAATGGAGGATTACGACACCGGTCGCGCCGATAAATCCGCTGATCGTCTCCGGCGACGCCGGACGGCTCAGAGTGTGTCCGAATAGTCCGGTGCCGACCCCTCGGCCGGTCCGGGTGCGCGTACCGGGTCCGTCGCGGTGATCGGGGCCGCCGGGTCGACCGGGGAGGGCGCTCCGATCCGCGATGCCTGCTCGTCGTCGAGGGCACCCAGCTCCTGTTCGGCGCGTTTGGCGCGCCGCCTGTCGTTGACCCGCGCGAATTGCACCGCCACCTCGAACAGCACGGTCAGGGCCAGGGCCAGGGCCAGCATCGAGAACGGATCCTGCGGGGTCACAATGGCCGCGAAGACGAACAGGCCGAAGATGATGCCGCGGCGCCACGCCTTCAACCGCTCGTAGGTGAGGATCCCGATCAGGTTGAGCCCGATGATGAGCAGTGGTGTTTCGAAACTGACCCCGAAAATGATCAGCAGCTGGATGATGAAGCCGAAGTACTGGGTACCGCTCAGCGCGGTGATCTGCACATTGTCGCCGATGCTGAGCAGGAAACTCAGGGCGTGCGCGATCACCCAGTAGGCCAGGACCGCGCCGACCACGAACAGTACCGACCCCGAGGCCACGAAGCCGATCCCGTATTTACGTTCCTTCGGGTACAGACCCGGCGTGATGAACGCCCACAGCTGATAAAGCCAGACCGGGCAGGCCAGCACCACCCCGGCCGTCATACCGACCTTCAACCGCAGCATGAACTGCTCGAACGGCCCGGTCGCCAGCAGCCGGCACTCCCCGTCCGGGGACAAGGCGGCCCGCGCCGAATCGGGCAGATCGCAATAAGGGCCGCGCAGGATCTCGCCGAGGCTCTCCATCCCGAGAAACGAATTCGCGTACCACAGGAAACCCAGGACCGTGGTGACGAGGATGGCCGCGATAGAGATCAGCAGCCGGGTGCGCAGCTCCCGGAGATGCTCGACCAGCGACATCGTGCCGTCGGGATTCGTGCGCCGTTTGCTGCGCCGGGGGTCGAACGGAATTCGCATATGTGTGGATGCCTCGTATCAGCGTGCCTCGCTCCGCTCGGCCTGCGGCACTGTACCCACCCCGGCGCTCACCTGCGCGGGGTGGGAATCGGTGCCCGGTCGGCAGCGCCGGGTGGACAGCCGTCGCAACCGGGCCCGGGGCGAGCCCGGGCCCACGCCGGACGGGCCTCAGAGCGTTTTCGACTCGCTCCGGGTCTCGGTGGCCGACGCGTTCGTGTCCCGGCCCGAAGGCAGTTCCGGAGCGGGGGTGGCGACACCGGTGCTCGCGGACTTGCTGTCGTTGTGCATCTCGCTCACCTCGCTCTTGAAGATCCGCAGCGACCGGCCGAGCCCGCGAGCCGCCTCGGGCATCCGCTTCGCGCCGAAGAACACCAAGAACACCGCCGCGACGATCACCCAGTGCCAGATGCTCATAGAGCCCATCATTGTGGAAACCTCCCAAGACTGTGGTCTCTCTGATGCTACCTGCCGTAATGCCGGCACCGAACCGGAGCGGGGGCACTCGTAGGCATGTCACAGCCGTTGTCAACCGCTGTTCACCGTCGCGCCGCTTCCGCGGCACCCTCGCGGGTGGGCGGAGCAGGCCGGTTCAGGCCGGTTCGTCCAGTCCGGCGCCGTGATACGCCGCCAGCGCGGCCTCGGAGCGGTCCCGGACCGCCGCCACCAGTTCCGGCGGGCTCAGCACCGTCACCCCGGAACCGAACCCGAGGACGAGCCGCGCCATCCAGTCCAGCGTGGCGAACCGCATCGTCGCCTCCAGGCTCCCGTCCGGGTGCACCGCCATCCGGTGCATCGGATATTGATCCAGCACCCAGCCGTAATCGGGAGCGATCAGCAACCGGGCCAGCGGGACCGCCGGATCGTCCTGGAACAGGTCCAGACCCGCATCGGTGGCCCGCGCCTCCTGCGGCGGTTGCGACGGTTCGGCGAGTTCCCCGGCCGATTCGATCCGATCGAACCGGAACAGGCGCACCCCCTCCGCTTCCCGGCACCAGCCCTGCAGGTAGCTGTTGTCGTCCACCGCGACGATACGAATGGGATCCACCACCCGCGTCGACACCACGTCCCGGCTGGCCGAGTAGTACTCGAGCCGCAGCGCCCGGCCCGCCGCGACCGCGGAACGCACGGTGGTGACCGCCGGGGCCTCCTCGGGCGGCCCGACCGAGGTCGCAGCCGGCGCACCCCCGGAAATCGCCGCCTCGAGTTTCGCGATCGCCGCATGGGCCGCGGTCGGATCCACCATGCCGGGCAGATCGACGATCGACCGCAGCGCCACCAGCACCGCGGTGGCCTCGATGGATGTCAGGCGCAGCGGACGCTCGATACCGGCGGTGAAGGTGACCTGCACGCTCTCCTCGGAGAACGACAGATCGATCAGATCGCCGGGCCCATAGCCAGGCAGACCGCACATCCACAGCTGATTCAGATCCGCCATGAGCTGTTTGGTGGTGACCCCCAGATCCGCGGCCGCCTCCGCGGCACTGATACCGGGGTTGGCCACGAAATACGGCACCATGTTCAGCAGGCGCGACAGCCGCGCCGACAACCGGGTACTCACAGCGCCACCTCGGTCCGGTCGAATACCGAACGCAAGCGCGCGACCACATCCGCACGCAGGTCCGCGGGTTCCAGCACCAGCGCATCCGACCCCAGGCCGGTGATCAGGCGGGCCAGCCAATGCTGTGACCGGATCGGCACCTCCAGCACACTGCCCGGCCGGCCACCGACGCTGCGATTGCCGACGACCTCACCGATCCGGCGCAGATCCCGGCCGCGCCCCTGCGCCACCCAGATCGTCGCGGAACCGGTGACCGGCGCGGTCCCGGTCACCTGCGCGACGATCCCCCGCAGATCGGTTCCGGCCGGCGCCTTCACCGCGTTACGCGGCCCGTACGGGGTGATTTCCTCGCCGATACGGGACAACCGGAAAGTTCGCACCGCGTCGCGATCGCGGTCGTGCCCCACCAGATACCAGCGGCCCCGCAGGGTGACCACACCCCACGGTTCGACATCACGCATCAGATACGGCGCGTTACTGGCCCCGCGATGCTCGAACCGCACCGCCTGACCGGCATCGATGGCCGCCAGCAACTTGCCCAGCACCGGTTCGGACCCCCGGGTCCGCGCCGGCACCGCGGGAATCGCGGCGAACGCGGTATCGGTTTCCACATGGATCCCGGCGGCCCGCAATTTCAGCAACGCACCGGCCGCCGCCGACGCCAGCTCCGGGGACTCCCACATCTGCAGCGCCACCGCCACCGCGGCCGATTCCTCACTGCTCAGATCGATATCGGGTAGCTCATACGCATCCCGGTTGATCCGGTACCCCTCCACCGTCGAGAACCGGCCCGAGGCACCCACCTCCAACGGGATGCCCAGATCACGGAGCTCGTTCTTGTCCCGCTCGAACATCCGGCTGAACGCCTCGTCGCTGGCGCACTCCTCGTACCCCGCGACACTCTCCCGGATCCGCTCCGCAGTCAGGAACTGCCGGGTCGACAGTAGCGCGATGACCAGATTCATCAGGCGCTCGACCTTGGATATCGCCACCCGACACAGCGTAATGCAGGGTTCGTACGCGATGCCTTCGACGCCGCGAAAACCTACATGGAGGCGATGAGGCGATCCACGCGTTCGTCGACCGAACGGAACGGGTCCTTGCACAGCACGGTGCGCTGGGCCTGATCGTTCAGCTTGAGGTGTACCCAGTCGACGGTGAAATCGCGCCCCGCCGCCTGGGCGGCGGTGATGAAATCGCCGCGCAACTTGGCGCGCGTCGTCTGCGGTGGGGTGTCCACGGCGGCATCGACCGCATCGTCCTCGGTGATCCGTTTCGCCAGCCCCTTACGCTGCAGCAGATCGAACACGCCGCGACCACGTTTGATGTCGTGATAGGCGAGGTCCAGCTGGGCGATCTTCGGGTCGGACAACTCCATCCCGTACCGCTCCTGGTAACGCTGGAACAACTTCCGTTTGATCACCCAGTCGATCTCGGTATCGACCTTGGCGAAATCCTGGGACTCCACCGCATCCAAGGTCCGCCCCCACAGATCCACGACCTGGTCGACCTGCGGATCCCGCTCCCGGTTGCGCAGATGCTCCACGGCGCGGGCGTAGTACTCGCGCTGGATATCGAGCGCGCTGGCCTGCCGCCCACCGGCCAGCCGCACCGGACGGCGACCGGTCAGATCGTGGCTGACCTCGCGGATGGCGCGAATCGGATTGTCGAGCGCGAAATCGCGGAACGACACACCGGCCTCGATCATCTCCAGCACCAGCGCGGCCGTACCGACCTTCAGCATGGTGGTGGTCTCGGCCATATTCGAATCGCCCACGATCACATGCAGGCGCCGGTACTTCTCGGCATCGGCATGCGGCTCATCCCGGGTATTGATGATCGGCCGCGACCGAGTGGTCGCCGACGAGACTCCCTCCCAGATGTGCTCGGCCCGCTGCGATAGGCAGTACGTGGCCGCCTTCGGGGTCTGCAACACCTTCCCGGCGCCGCAGATCAACTGCCGCGTCACCAGGAACGGCAACAGGACATCGGAGATCCGCGAGAACTCACCGGCCCGCACGACCAGGAAGTTCTCATGGCAACCGTAGGAGTTGCCGGCCGAATCGGTGTTGTTCTTGAACAGGTAGATATCGCCGCCGATCCCCTCCTCCGCGAGGCGCTGCTCGGCATCGATGAGCAGTTCCTCCAGCACCCGCTCCCCGGCCCGGTCATGAGTGACCAACTGGACCAGGCTGTCGCATTCGGCGGTGGCGTACTCCGGATGCGAACCGACGTCGAGGTAGAGCCGGGCGCCGTTCCGGAGGAACACATTGGAACTACGCCCCCATGACACCACCCGGCGGAACAGATACCGGGCCACTTCGTCGGGGCTGAGCCTGCGGTGTCCGTGGAAGGTGCACGTCACACCGAATTCGGTCTCGATCCCCAAGATTCGTCGCTGCACACTATCGAGATTACAGCGCGGAATGATTCCTGCGGGTGAGTGCGAAAAACGTAATGATATTGGAGGTGTCTGTGTTTTCGGCGCCGACTCCGTCGGCGCGGGTTTTGGCCCCCCTTGGCCAAAACCTTCAAGGGCCTCGCTGAACTCGGCGCCACCGCTGGTTGCGCCGGGGTTGTGCTGAACTCGACAACCACCGCCGGCTGCGCCAAGGGGTTGGTATGGGCCTGTCAGGGCTCGCTTGGACCGGTGGGTGTGATTTCGGCGCGGTGATCGCCTCGGGTTCCTGATGAGTCTCTCGGCGCCGCCGTGGGTGCACAGGGGATCGCAAGATGCACGGGCCCCGGGCACCGCGCAGGCCACGCCACCGGGCCGCATCCGGTCCGATGCGTCTCGGTGGCATGGGCTACCGGCTATTTTTCTCCGTTGTCCGGCGCCTCGCCGCTCGGCGGGGAGAGCAGACGCTCGAGTGCGGCCTTGCTGATCCGGCGGAATGCCCGCCGCGGCCGGGCGTGTTCCAGGGTGGCCACCTCGAGGGAGTCGACGCCGAGCGTACGCTTCTCCTTGTCCGGTCCCTCGGTCACCTGCAGGGCCTCGACCGCGACCCGGATCGCGCCCGACAGGTCCAGGCCCGGCCGGTAGGACTCCTTCAGGGCAGTGACGATGGGTTCGGTCGTACCGCCCATCACCACATAGTCGCGTTCGTCGACGATCGAGCCGTCGAAGGTGATGCGGTAGAGCACCGATTCCGGTTCCTGCCCGGGGTAGCTCACCTCGGCGACGCAGATCTCCACCTCGAAGGGTTTGAGCTGGTCGGTGAAGATCGACCCGAGAGTCTGCGCGTAGGCATTGGCCAGTGCCCGGCCGGTGACATCGCGCCGGTCGTACTGGTAGCCCCGCAGATCGGCCTGCAGGATGCCGCCGCGGCGCAGGCTCTCGAATTCGTTGTACTTGCCGACCGCCGCGAACCCGGTGCGGTCGTACAGTTCGCTCACCTTGTGCAGGGTGGCCGACGGGTTCTCCGCCACGAACACCACACCTTCGGCGTAGGAGAGCACGACAACACTGCGACCCCGGCCGATCCCTTTACGCGCGAGCTCGGTCTTATCGCGCATAATCTGCTCGGCGGACGCATACAGCGGCATGGTCATGCCCGTGCGCTCCCTTCTTCGGCGGCCTGGCGGTCGGCGGCGATACCGCGAGCGATCTCCTCGAGCCGGGATTCGGTCACCTCGACCGCCCCCTCCTCATCGATGAGGATCGCCGTCGGATAGATACCGCGCAGCAGATCGGGCCCGCCGGTGGCGGTGTCGTCGTCCGACGCGTCGACGAGGGATTCGACCGCGATCCGCAATGCTCGATCGGCGTCGATTCCCTTGGCGTACAGCTTCTTCAACGATGTTCTGGCGAACATCGAACCGGAGCCGACGGCGGTGAAACCGAACCGCTCCTCACTGCGCCCACCGACCACGTCGTAGGAGACGATGCGCCCGGCCCGGTCCGGATCCGTGGCCTGCGGGTCGAAACCGACCAGCAGTGGTACCACGGCCAGGCCCTGCATAGCCGCCGGGAGGTTGTCGCGCACCATCTTCGACAGCTTGTTGGCCTTGCCGTCGAAGGTGAGCGAAACACCCTCGATCTTCTCGTAGTGTTCGAGTTCCACCGCGAACAACCGCACCAGTTCGATGGCCATACCCACGGTTCCGGCGATACCGGTGGCCGAGAAGGTATCGGTGATGTGGACCTTCTCCACATCACGGCCGGCCAGCAGGTTGCCCTGGGTGGAGCGCCGGTCGCCGGCGATCAGCACACCACCGCGGTAGGACACCGCGACCACGGTCGTACCGTGCGGTGCGATATCTCCCGCGGCACCGCCGCCGGAGTTCCCGGCGGCGGTGGGCTGACCCAGCGTGTCGAATCTGTTGCTGGGCAGCAGATCCGGCGCGTGCTGGCGCAAATGTTCGGAAAAGGATGACAGGGCGTACCCCAGATGGAGACGCAAGGGGTCACCTGCGGTCACTGGCCACCTTTCTGCACGTAGGCGCGAACGAAGTCTTCGGCGTTCTCTTCGAGCACATCGTCGATCTCGTCGAGCAGGTCGTCGGTGTCCTCCGCCAGCTTCTCGCGCCGCTCCTGACCGGCGGCGTCTACGCCGTCGACGCCTTCGTCATCGTCGCCGCCCCCGGCGCGTTTGGTCTGCTCTTGTGCCATCGCAGCCGACCTCCTCTGTTTCCACCGACCGGCGCTCGCTCGCACCGGACGAATCGTGAGCAGCCTCATGTGCTCGTTCTTCAACACTACCCAGCCGGGCCGACACGTAGTCGGATTACGCCCCACCTCGAAGCCGGAAACCCCGCGTGCCGGCCGGACCCGGCGGTCAGGCGGTGAGCTTCTGCACCAGGTCAGCAGCGGTATCGACGCCGTCGAGCAGATCGCCCACATGGGCTTTGGTCCCACGCCGGGGTTCGAGGGTGGGGATCCGCACGAGCGAATCGCCGCCCAGATCGAAGATCACCGAGTCCCAGCTCGCCGCCGCGATATCGGCACCGAAACGACGCAGGCATTCACCGCGGAAATAGGCCCGAGTATCGGTCGGGGGCTTGGTCATGGCGTCGAGCACCTGCTGTTCGGTGACCAGCCGTTTCATCGAGCCGCGGGCCACGAGCCGGTTGTACAGCCCCTTGTCGAGGCGGACATCGGAATACTGCAGATCCATCAGATGCAGTTTGGGGGCGGCCCAGCCCAGACCCTCCCGGCTGCGCATACCCTCCAGCAGGCGCAGTTTGGCCGGCCAGTCGAGCAGGTCGGCGCACTCCATCGGATCGCGTTCGAGCTTGTCCAGGATCATCGACCAGTTGTCGAGGATATCGCGTACGCGCGGGTCGTCGTTGCCCTGTTCCTCGACGAATTTGGCGACGCGTTCGTGGTAGAGCCGCTGGATCGCCAGTCCGGTGAGTTCGCGGCCGTCGGCCAGGGCGACCTTCGCCTGCAGGGTGGGATCGTGGCTGATCGTGTGCACCGCGGTGACCGGGCGGGCCAGTTGCATATCGGAGAGGTCCGCGCCGGATTCGATCAGGTCGAGCACGAGTGCGGTGGTGCCGACCTTCAGGTATGTCGACATCTCGGCCAGGTTGGCGTCGCCGATGATGACGTGCAACCGGCGGTACTTGTCGGCGTCGGCGTGTGGTTCGTCGCGGGTGTTGATGATGCCGCGTTTGAGGGTGGTCTCCAAGCCGACCTCGACCTCGATGTAGTCCGACCGCTGCGATAGCTGGAACCCCGCGTTGTCCCCGGACTGCCCCATGCCGACCCGTCCGGATCCGCAGATCACCTGACGGGAGACGAAGAACGGGGTGAGGCCGAGAATGACCGCGTTGAACGGAGTCTCCCGGCTCATCAGGTAGTTCTCGTGGGTGCCGTAGGAGGCACCCTTACCGTCGACGTTGTTCTTGTACAACTGCATCCGCGGCGCACCGGGCACACTGGAGGCATGCCGGGCGGCGGCTTCCATCACCCGCTCGCCGGCCTTGTCCCAGATCACCGCGTCCATGGGGTCGGTGACCTCGGGGGCGGAGTATTCGGGGTGGGCGTGGTCGACGTAGAGCCGGGCACCGTTGGTCAGGATCATATTCGCCGCCCCGACCTCGTCGGCGTCGATCACCGGCGCGGGGCCGTTCATCCGGCTCAGATCGAAACCGCGGGCGTCGCGCAGCGGTGATTCCACCTCGTAGTCCCACCGGGTGCGCTTGGCGCGGGGCACCCCCTCGGCCGCGGCGTAGGCCAGTACCGCCTGGGTAGAGGTGAGGATCGGGTTGGCCGACGGTTCGGTCGGTGTGGAAATCCCGTACTCGACCTCGATACCGATGATGCGCTGCATGCTATCGAGCGTAGGCGACGATTCGCGTTCGGCAGGCGATCGGCGCCCGGCCCGCTCCGGCGAATCATCCCCGGAGTCGTACTTATGGCGGATGCCGGATGGGGTTGCTGCGCCCATGCTCGGGATATGACCAGTACCGCAGCCGATTCCGTGCCGACCGGAGCACCGCCGCGCCCCGCTCGGCTGGTGGCGCTCGATGTGCTGCGCGGTATCGCCATTCTCGGCACCCTCGGCACCAATATCTGGATTCTCACCGACCCGGAGGGCACGGTCGGGTACCTGAACCGACTCGTCACGGCCCCCGAGGATGGCTGGATGTGGGCGGAGAAAGTGCTGCAGCAACTCGTCCAGGGGAAGTTCCTGGGGCTGCTCACCGTGATGTTCGGGATCGGGCTGGCCATCCAGCAGGCCTCGGCCCGGCGAAGTGGCCGGCGCTGGCCCGGTAAGTATCCGTGGCGGGCGGCGCTGCTGTTCCTCGACGGTTTGCTCAATTTCCTTCTGATCGCGGAGTTCGACGTGCTGATGGGGTATGCGGTGACCGCCCTGATCGTCGCGTTCCTGCTCGCCCGCAGTCCCCGCGCCCAGGGGCGATGGCTGATCGGCATGCTGTGCCTGCACCTCACGTTGATCGCGCTGTACGCCCTGAGTCTCATCGTGGCCGGGTCCACGGACGGTTCCGGGGCCGAACCGCTGTCCCCCAATCCCTACGCCGACGGGTCGTTCTGGGATCTGGTGCTGTTCCGGGTCGAGAACGCCGGCCTGTTCCGGTTCGAGGCGGTGCTGATCCTGCCGCTGTCGATCGCGCTGTTCCTCCTCGGCGCCCGGCTGTTCCACGCGGGTGTCTTCGTTCCCGGCGGTGCACGGTTGCGCCGTCGGCTGCTGGTGCTCGGTTTCGGCGTTGCCGCGCCGGTCGACCTGCTGCTCGGCGTGTTCGGCGGCGGTGACTGGGTGCTGGTGACCCGGTACGCGGTCGCGCCGCTGGTATCGCTGGCGATCCTGGCCCTGGTCGCCGAGTTCTACGTGCGCCGGCGCGCGACGGGATTCACCGGCCGGAGGTTGTCGGAGATCGGCCGCGCCGCGCTCAGCTGCTACATCCTGCAGAACCTGGTGGCCGCGATCATCTGCTACGGCTGGGGCTTCGGGCTGGCCGCGCGGTTCGCGCCGGACGCCCGGGTTGCGTTCACCGTGGCCACCTATCTGGTGGTGGTCCTGGTGATCGCGCTGTTCGCGCATTTCTGGCTGCGCCGGTTCGAGCGTGGGCCGGTGGAATGGCTCTGGCATGCCGGTTACCGGCGGCTCGCCGGGTCATAACCGTGGCCTAAAATTGCCCACCAGGAAACATTGCCTGATGGGCAATTTTATGGGAGGCTAGAGGCATGGGCGACGAACCACACCCGGGCCTGCGGGAGCGAAAGAAACGCGATACCCGCAAGGCACTCAGCGATGCCGCACTGGAGCTGATGTTCGAGCGAGGCATCGACAATGTGGTCCGGGAGGACATCGCCGACCGCGCCGGAGTATCCGTACGCACCTTCAACAACTACTTCGCCGGAAAATTCGAAGCACTGGCCTACCGGCACATAGAGCGCCTGCGCCGCAGCGCCGCCCTGCTCCTCACCCGCCCGGCCGGCGAACCGCTGTGGACCGCGCTGACCGAGGCTCTCGTCGAACCCCTGCGCGAAGACGGTGCCGGGGGTCCGCCGACACCCGCGATGCTCGCCGAAACCCGCAAACTGCGGGCCGCACCCGATATGCAGGCCGCCGCGGCGAAAGCGCTCGGTGACGAGCTCATCGTCGCGATCGCGCAGCGCACCGGCACCGAACCCACCGACCTGTACCCCAGACTGGTCGCGGCCACGGTCAACGCCGCCTACCTGATCGCGCTCGACACCTACTCGCATTCCGACCCGCCGACCCCGGTCACGACCGTCTTGCGCAAGGTCCTGACGCAACTGTCCCGGGGGCTCCCGGCACCTTCCGACTGACCTTCCCGGACGCCCCGCACCGGGACCGATCCCACCGGCCTGTACCCGGCACCGGCGAAGACCGGCGTCGATGCCGGTCGGCCGCGCTCGATACGGCCTGCTCACCCACACCCCCATTCACCCCACACGCATGCCCTCGCACACGCCGACGAGTGGCAGGCGCGTTCCCTGCTGCCCACATTTCGACGCTCGGACCGAGCGGCGAAGTCTTGAACCGAAAAGGAAGTCCGCGCATGTCCGAAAACAGAATCCACGAACCCGAGCACGACGTGATCATCGCCGGCGCCGGCCCGAACGGACTGATGCTGGCCTGTGAACTCGCCCTCGGCGGGATCCGCCCGGTCGTCCTCGACCCGCTGCCCGGGCCGAGCGACGAGCCCAAGGCCAACGGGCTCGTCGGCCAGGTGGTGCGGCTCCTCGATATGCGCGGGCTGTACCCGGGTTTCGCCGCGGAACTCGCGCGTCTCGGCTTTCCTGCGGAACCCGGGACTCCGGAGCCCGCGCCACGCTACATCTTCGCCGGGATGGCGCTGGAACTCGCGGAGGTACCGGACAACCCGCTGTACGGACTCCCCGTCCCGCAGCCGGTTCTGGTGCGGCTGCTCGCCGCCCGCGCCCGCGAACTCGGCGCCGATATCCGGTGGGGCCACAGCCTCGGCGATTTCGCAGAATCGGACGGGGCGGTCACGGCGACGGTAACTCGTTCCGGCGGTGGTAGTTACCAGGCCACAGCGCGGATCCTGGTCGCGGCGGACGGGGGCCGCAGCCCGGTCCGCAAAAAGCTCGGGATCGGCTTCTCCGGGATCACCGCCGGCAACCACATCGGCCGGCTGGGCCACGCCGAGATCCCGGCCGAACTCCGCACGCCCGACGGAGGGCTCGAGATCCCCGGCGCCGGATACTTCCATTTCGGGCACAACAGGATCGAAAGCGGCGGTATGTTCGTTTTCGCCGAATTGGTCCCTGGTAAACCGCTGGTGAGCGTGCACGAACACAATGCCGCGCCGGTCGCGCCGGAGACCCCGATGACTTTCGACGAGCTGCGGGACAGCGTTCGCCGCGTCCTCGGTGCGGACCTGCCGATGCGACCGCCGGCAGGCCCGGGTCCACATGCGTTGCGGCGCATCGTCGACCAGAACACCCGCCTGGCCGATCACTACCGGAAGGGCCGGGTCCTGCTGCTCGGCGATGCGGCCCACGTCCATTCGGCCATCGGCGGCCCCGGCCTGAACCTGGGTTTGCAGGATGCCGTCAATCTGGGCTGGAAACTGGCCGCATACCTGCGCGGAACGGCACCGGACGAGCTGCTCGACACCTACGAGAGCGAACGGCGTCCGGTCGCCGAACGTGTCATCATGCACAGCCTCTCGCAGACAGCGCTGCTGGCACCCGGCCCGGAAGTGACCGCGCTGCGCGAACTGTTCGCCGAGTTGCTCGGGATACCGCAGGTAGCCGGGCATATCGGGCATCTGCTCGCCGGCTCCGATGTGCGCTACGGCGTAGGCGACAACCACCCGCTCGCGGGTCGGCTGGTCCCCGATCTCGCCCTGGAAACCGCGGACGGCACGCGGCGGGTCGCCGATCTGCTGCACAACGCCCGCCCGCTGCTGCTGGATCTCGGAGCCGGGGTCGCCGCGGCCGCCGGAGACCGGGACGGCCTCACAGTGGTGACCGCCACCAGCTCCGATACCGACGCCACCGCCCTGCTGATCCGGCCCGACGGCTATATCGCGTGGGCCACAGATGATTCCACCACAGGTCTGCGGGCGGCCCTCGACCGCTGGCTCGGTCCGACACAACCGGCTCCTCCGCACATCGCTTGACGACACCGGGTCCCGGCCGATCACCAGCGGGCGGGCCCCGAACAGGACCGAGCACCCCGCGGCCGACCGGATTCCTGCGGACGGAGGCGGATTGCGGGTCCGCCGCCTACCTGCCGGCGTGGATGCCCGACAACAAGCAGCCGGACGGGGATCGGCGCGTCAGCGGTTCCCGGAGGCGCGTGCACAAGCCTCGGGCATCGGCGACGAGCTCGGATCAGGTGCAGCCGGCGCACCGGTATTCGGGGTCCACGCGGCGGTCCTGGGTATCCAGACCGCTGTTCTGCACCGCGTGGCCGGGCTCGCACCCGGCCCGCGGGGGTGAATTCGCGCACGCCGGGCCGCTGTCGAGTTGTCCGACACACTGCGGCGTTCCGGCTGTACTTGCCGCCCGGCTGCCACGATGATCCTGATCGGATACCGGCCGGCCGCACCCCCCGCGGACGGCCGCCCTGATCCGGAGGGAGTACGGGATGCAGCCGAACGGCACCGCCGGCGAATCGGAGACCGGCACCGAGGTCGCGGCGCGGGCGGTCGCCGGACCGACCCGGCGCCGAACCGCCGTGCGGGCGTGGCTGGGCCCCATTCTGGTGATCACCGCGCTGATGGGCCTGCTGTCGACCATGTACCTGGGCTATGTGATCGACCCGGAGAAGAATCTGCACAAGTTCCCGATCGCGCTGGTGAATCAGGACGACGGTGAAATACGCGACGGCACACCGATCAATATCGGTGGCCAGATCACCGGCGCACTCACCGAACAGATTCCGGCGGACAAGATCGACCTGCGGGTGACCGGTATTGCGGAGGCCCAGCGGCTGCTCGGCAACGGTGAGGTCTACGGCGCGATCGTGCTGCCCAGTGATCTGTCGAAGCGACTGTCCATCCTCGGCGCCGGCTCGGTGGTCCCCGGCGATATCGACCGTCCGGCGATCACCGTGATCACCAACCCACGCACCGGCACCTACGCCACCCAGATCCTGCACATCGTGACCGATCAAGCCCTGACGCAGGTCGACGCGGAGGTCGGTAAGCAGCTCACCGCGACGGTCGAAGCCGAACTGGGTTCCGCACCGGCCGGTGGTACCGAGATCAGCGGCGCCGCCCGCCTCGTCCTGGCCGACCCGATCGAGGTGATCACCGAGCCCTACCGCCCACTGCCCGACGGTACCGGGCAGGGATTGTCCGCGTTCTTCTACACGCTGCTGGTAGTCCTGGCCGGGTTCACCGGCGCCATGATCGTGCACACCATGGTCGATTCGGCGCTCGGTTTCATCCCCACGGAGTACGGTCCCTGGTTCGTCCACCATCCCACCGCGCCACATTCGCGGCTCCGCACGCTGCTGCTGAAATGGGGGGTGATCGCGGTGACCGCGCCGATTGTCTCCGGAGTTTTCCTCGGTATCGGACACCTGCTGAATATGCCGATCACCCACGGCCCCGCGCTGTTCCTGTTCAGCACGCTGGCGATCGTGGCGGTCGGGGTGACCGCGCTTTCGGTGCTGGCGACGTTCGGCTCGGCCGGGCTGCTGATCAATCTGGTGCTGTTCATCGTTCTCGGCCTGCCCTCCGCCGGCGCCACCATCCCGCTGGAGGCGACCCCGCGGTATATGGCGTGGCTGGCGGCCTTCGAGCCGATGCACCAGATCTATCTCGGTGTCCGGGCGATTCTGTACTTCGACCTCGGCAACGGACTCGCGCGCGGGGTCTGGATGAGTCTGGCCGGATTGGCGATAGGGCTTGTCCTGGGCGCGGTCACCACCTTCGTCTACGACCGGAACGGCCTGGAACGGCGCAGCCGCTGAGCGGCGGCAGTGTCACAGCGCTGAGCGGCAGCAGTGTCACAGCGCTGAGGGGATGCCGCGCGACACTGCGCAATATCGGTCAAGCGGATCGGTGTGCCGAGCCGACAGACTCTATCCGTGACCACCCGACGTGACCGACTGCGCGAACTACTGGATGCCGTTCTCGACGAGGACAACACCACCCTCGGCCGGATGGCCGCGGGCGTCTACTCCTCGCCGTTCCATTTCGCCCGGCAGTTCAGCCGGGGCACCGGCGAATCACCGGTGAGCCTGCGGCGTCGCGTACTGCTGGAACGGGCCTGCTGGCAGCTCGGCGCGGGCGCCACCGTGACCGAGGTGGCCTTCGCCGCCGGCTACGACACCGTGGAGGGGTTCAGCCGGGCGTTCACCCGCGCATTCGGTCATCCACCGAGCGCGACCCCGCCGCCGGCCGGGCGGGCACCCCGCTGGCTGCCCGCGGCGAACGGGATCCATTTCCATCCCCCCATGTCGCTGTGGGTCGAAGGGGAACCGAAAGGACGGTCCGATATGGATCCGACCGCACTGTTGCTGCACCACGATCTCGACGACACCCGGCTGCTGTTGAAAGCGGCGACCGGGTTGAGCGAGGAACAGTATCGGTGTTCCCGCGCCGGCGCGGCGACCGTACTGCCGTGGGACGGGCCGGAGGAGTCGGTCGCCGCGGTATTGGACCATCTGATCCGGACGAAGGAATCGTGGCTCGCCTCGATCGACGGCGCCGATACACCCGACCACGGCGGCGACGATATCCCCACGCTGCTGGCCCGGCTCGACGATGTAGGCCCGCGCTGGCTGGACACGGTCCGCGAGATCGATCGGCGCGGCGGCTGGGGCGACACCCTGATCGACGCACTGTGCGATCCGCCGGAGAGTTTCCTGCTCGGCAGCGTCATCGCCCATGTGCTCACCTACTCCGCGTATCGCCGCCAGCAGGTGCGGTACTGGATTCGCGGGGACGCACCGGCCGACGATGCCGTCGGCTGGGGCGATCCGATCGAATGGCTACGAAAGCGAGACTGATTTGACCACCCTGCCCACCTCTGCGCGCACCGTCTACAACACGGCGAGCAGCCTGGACGGCTATATCGCCACCCCGGATCACTCACTGGACTGGTTGCTGTCGCGCGAAGCCGACGAATCCGGGCCCATGGGTTTCACCGACTTCCTCGCCGGAGTGGGTGCGATCGTTATGGGCGCCAACACCTACCAATGGATCCTCGACCACGAGGGCGCGGAGCCATGGCCCTACGACGTACCGTCCTGGGTGTGCACCCACCGTGACTTCCCGGCCCGCACCGACGCCGATATCCGTTTCACCCGTGCGGATATTCCCGAGTTGCACAAGGTGATGACCGAGGTGGCGGGCGGTAAGAACCTCTGGGTCGTCGGCGGCGGCGAACTCGCGGGCGCCTTCGCCGACCACGGCCTACTGGACGAGATCATCGTCTCCATCGCCCCGGTAACCCTGGGCGCCGGCGCCCCACTGCTGACCCGCGAACTGGAATTGCGAGTCATCGAGGTAGCGGCCAATGGCGAATTCGCCTGCGCCCGTTATGAGCTGGTCCGTGCACCGACCGAAGCAACCGGGCGCGGAGACGGGGATCAGGGCGAGCGCGCTGCCCGGTAGATCCCGTAGGCCCCTTGCGCCCTGCTAGCCGGCGGAAACGGACGCCGTCCAGGAGGCGAAGGCCCGCGGATTGCGGGTTTGCAGCAGCACCCGGCCGGGGCCGGTGAAATCGAAGACCAGTCCCTCCCCCGATTTCAGCGATTGCAGCGAGCGCCCGGAAACCGCGCGGCGGATGGTGAACTGCATCGCGAGGTCGTAGGCAACCACATGCCCGGTATCGATGCTGACCTGCTCGCCGGGCGCCAGATCGAATGCGTCGATGGCACCGAACACGCCGACCACCACCTCCCCCTGGCCCTCCGCGCGGAGCCCGAAGCCACCTTCACCCCCGAAGAGGTTCGCGAAACCGCCCCACTGACTCTCCACCCGCACCCCGGCCGAATGCGCGATCCAGCCGCCGCGGCTGATGAAGTACGGGCGGTCCGCGGTGATCGGCAGCGCGAGCATGTCACCGGGCAGCGAGGGGGCCACATCCACCCAGCCGCCGTTCGCGGGTGCGGTGAAGGTGGAGACGAAGAACGATTCGCCCGAGAGCACCGAACGTTTGATCCCTGCCAGGATGCCGCCCTCGGCCTTGGCTTCCAGCGTCACTCCGGCCGAATGCGCCACCATGGCGCCGCTTTCCACCCGCACCGGCTCCCCGCCCGCCAGCACACAACGCGCCACGGTGGACGAGGGGTTGTGCCGCAGTTCAACTTTCATGAGCCGACACTACCGCCCCGTGTGACACCGGCCGATGTTCGGTACGAGGGCGCCCCTGAGTGGTCACGCACCGCGTTCACCGAGGTCGGCGCCCGATCCGGCCGACGCTCAGTGGACGATCACTTCCCAGCGCTGCAGGGAGAACGGCAGATCACAGCTCGTCCACGACTGCTGCGCGCCGAACGCCGGATTACCCCACCGTTCGTAGCTGCTGAACCAGTTCCACCAGGCCCAGCAGGTCACCCTGACCTGATGCCGGACCGGTCCGCCGCACTGCGAGTACGCGGCGGTACCGGCGACCGGGTTCACCGAGCAGAACGGGTCCGGCTGCGCCCCGGCTGTTCCTGCGCCGAGCAGCGCACCGGCCCCGAGCAGTATCACCGCCGAGGCCGAGACGAGAGTTTTCTCGAGGACCGACATGACTACCTCCCACCGCGTGGAGCAAGCGGTCGCGCGATCCACGCTGATCCGATCAGGCCCGAAGACCACTTCCTATGTGGTTTAGATCACACAGGAACGGACCGGCGTTACACCCTGGCAAACCAGTGCGGACTACTCCAGCAACCGCAGAGCATCCTCGTCGCGGGCCACGACCGCACGCCCGTCGGCGGTGACCACGATCGGGCGCTGGATCAACCGGGGATGTTCGGCGAGGGCGGCGATCCAGCGCTCCCGGTCCGCGGCGGTACGGCCCCAGCCGGATATACCGAGTTCCTTGGCGATGTCCTCCCCGGTCCGGGTGATCTCCCAGGGTTCGGCGCCGAGCCGGTCCAGGACGGCCCGCAGCTCCTCCGCGCTCGGCGGATCGTCGAGGTACCGGCGCACCGAATACGCCGCGCCGGCCGCGTCCAGATGCGCGAGCGCCGCCCGGCTCTTGGTGCAGCGGGGATTGTGCCAGATCTCGGTTTCCGGAGTACTCATACCGGGAGCGTAACCGCCACGTACCACGCGACCTGTGCGTCCGCCGGATCCTCGCGGGCCGGGCCGGAGCGTCCGGCGGTCACATATGCATCCATTCCGGCCATACGCGCGACCACGCGACCCGCGGCTCAGCGCATTTCCACACCGTGACGTCCTTGGTGTTGTCGAGGAAACCGAGCCGCGTATCGACCCGGCCCAGCGGCTCCAGTACGGCGAACTGTGCCCGCAGCCGGTCGGTATCGCCGCCCACGCAGACCATGGTGGTCGCGGTGTCCGGCGGCGCGCCGAAGTAGCCGAATCCGCGGGCGGGGCTGTGGACGGGCGGTAGCCGGTCGCCCGCCAGCTGGTCGAGCGCTCCCGCCTGCCAGTAGCTGCCGGTGATCACGGCAGATTTCTCCCGTTCGCGAGGTGGTAGTGATTCGTAGGCCGCGACCACGCCGGCGGCCAGTTCCGGCCAGCCGAATTCACCGTAGAGACCGATCTGCATCGCGGCCGCGGCCTCGCTCTCCGGCGCCGGAATATCGGCGGCCGGCCGCCACGGCGTGGAATCCAGGACCACCAGCACGGAGACGGCGGTCAGCACTGCCCCGGACCCGAGGAGCAGGCGCCGGCGCAGCGGCGACGATGCCCGGCGAACCAGCTCCGTGGCCGCCACTGCGCCCGCCGCGAACATCGCGGCGTACATGCCGGCCACGTAGTACATCCGGCCGCCGGTGACCATGAATATCACGACGAGCAGCACCGTGACGACCCCCAGGAAGCGGTACGGCCGCAGCCCCGGGTGCCGCAGCAGGGCCCAGACCCCGTAGCACAGCAGGACCGCGCCGAGCACCCCCGCGATCAACACCGCCAAGGGAATGAACCCCACCATGCCACCTGTGTACTGCTGTTCCCGGCGCACCGCGGCGGTCAGGGCGAGCTGCGGCCAGTCGTGCTCGGCCTGCCACACCAGTGCCGGCACGGAAACGAGCACGACACTCATCCCGCCCACCCAGAGCAGCGGCCGACGGAGCAGCTCACGGGGGCCGGCAACGAGCACAGCGGCGGCCAGCGCCAGCCAGAAGAACGGAACGAGCCATTTGACCTGCATATCGATGGCCGTCACGGCGGCAGCGGCCAGCAGCAGCCCGTCACGCCTGGTCCGTACCCAGCGCACGACCAGCCAGGTGATCAGCACCCACAGAGCCGTGTCGAGAGCATTGGTGGACAGATTCTTCGCCTGCAGCAGCAGAAACGGCGAGGTGGCGTAGGCGACGGCGGTGAGGACTTGGGCGCCGCGTCCGCCACCGAATTCGCGGGCGATCTGCGCGCTCACCACAACAGCGAGGACGGCGAGCACGATCGCCGGTAACCGCAGCGCCACCAGAGAGCCCGGCGCGAGTCCGTCCATCAGCCATGCGAGGAAGGGAAGTACCGGGCCCTGATCGGCATACCCGAAAGACAATCGCCGACCGGCCGCCAGGAAGTACAGTTCGTCGCCGAAATAGCCGTAGCGGGTCGCCGAGAACAACAGCACGAGCGCCGATACGGCGCCCACACCGAGCACCGGGGCCGTGGCGAATGCGGGCAGGGCCGCAGCCTCGTGACGGGGCGGATCTGCCATGCGGGTGGTGGTCACGGGATCTCCTGGGGTGTGAATCCGACCCTCGGAACATATCCGCGCCACAACGTCCCTGCCGTCCCCCTTCCGGACGACCCCGGGTCGGGGATCAGAAGTCGCGATATCCACCCACAGGACTATCGGCCGGGGTACCGGACCGATTGGGCCACACGCGGATCAGGGCCGCGCCCCCTGGGAGCGCGGCCCTGACGGCAGTGCCTTTACAGGTACTGGCCGGTGTTGGATTCGGTATCGATCGCCCGGCTGGCGCTGGCGTTCTTACCGGTGACCAGCGTGCGGATATAAACGATCCGTTCGCCCTTCTTCCCCGAGATACGGGCCCAGTCATCGGGATTCGTGGTGTTGGGCAGGTCCTCGTTCTCGGAGAACTCGTCCACGATCGAATCGTAGAGATGCTGGATCCGCAGACCCGGATTTCCGGTGTCCAGAACCGATTTGATGGCGTACTTCTTGGACCGGTCCACGATGTTCTGGATCATGGCGCCGGAGTTGAAGTCCTTGAAGTACAGGACTTCCTTGTCACCGTTGGCGTAGGTGACCTCCAGGAAGCGATTGTCCTCGCTCTCGGCGTACATCCGGTCCACCACCCGCTCGATCATCGCGCGGATGCAGGCCACCTTGTCGCCGTTGAACTCGGCCAGATCGTCGGCGTGCAGCGGCAGGAACTCGGTGAGGTACTTCGAGAAGATGTCCTGCGCCGATTCGGCATCCGGGCGCTCGATCTTGATCTTCACGTCCAGGCGGCCGGGCCGCAGGATCGCGGGATCGATCATATCCTCGCGGTTGGAGGCGCCGATGACGATGACGTTCTCCAGCCCTTCCACACCATCGATCTCACTGAGCAACTGCGGCACCACGGTGGTCTCCACATCGGAGGAGACACCGGACCCGCGAGTCCGGAAGATCGAATCCATCTCGTCGAAGAACACGATCACCGGGGTGCCCTCGGAGGCCTTCTCCCGCGCCCGCTGGAAGATGATCCGGATATGGCGCTCGGTTTCACCGACGAACTTGTTCAGCAGTTCGGGGCCCTTGATGTTCAGGAAGTAGGACTTCGCTTCCTTGGCATCCTCGCCTCGCGCCTCGGCGATCTTCTTGGCCAGCGAATTGGCCACCGCCTTGGCGATCAGCGTTTTACCGCAGCCCGGCGGACCGTAGAGCAGGACGCCCTTGGGCGGCCGCAATGCGTACTCGCGGAACAGGTCCTTGTGCAGGAACGGCAGCTCCACGGCATCGCGGATCTGCTCGATCTGCCGGCCCAGACCGCCGATATCGTTGTAGCCGACATCGGGCACCTCTTCGAGGACCAGATCCTCGACCTCGGCCTTGGGGATGCGCTCGAAGGCGAACCCGGCCTTGGTATCGACCAGCAGGGAATCCCCCGGCCGCAGCTTGCGGATCGGGGAATCCGGGTCGTCCAGATCGTCGGCCTCGGCGAGATTGGACAGCGGCCCGGACAGCCACACCACCCGCTCTTCGTCGGCATGCCCGACGACCAGGGCGCGGCGGCCCCCGTCGAGGACTTCGCGCAGGGTGCCGATCTCACCGATGGAATCGAACGTGCCCGCCTCCACGACCGTCAGCGCCTCGTTCAGCCGGACGGTCTGGCCGTAGGCGAGGGTGGACGTGTCGATGTTCGGCGAGCACGTCAGGCGCATCTTGCGGCCGGAGGTGAACACGTCGACGGTCTGATCCTCGTAGACACCGATCAGAATCCCGTAACCGCTGGGCGGCTGACCGAGCCGGTCGACCTCCTCACGCAACGCGACGAGTTGCTGCCGCGCTTCCTTCAGGGTATCCATCAGCTTGGTGTTGCGAATGGTCAGCGAATCGATACGGGCTTCCAATTCCCGTGAGCGATCCGGTGAGTCGGCGAGTTGCCTCCGGAGTGCAGCCGCTTCGGCGCGTACTGCCTCGAGTTCTCTCCAGGCCGCCGAATCCGAATTCTCGATGGGGCTCATGTGCTGCTCCTCCCAGTCCCGGTCTATCAACGCTACCGGGCGCGACCCGTTTGCGCTGTCCGACATGATTTCGTGGTGATCACATCTGGCCCGCGACCATCATGCTGGTCAGACCATGTTAGCCTGCCCTAACCCTCGATCGGTGGGGTTCCCCACCGACTAGCCGAAAGGTTGCCAGCTATGCACCTTCCCGCACGGACATTGCGGCTGTCCCGCGTCGCGGCGGCGACGGCCGCGGCCGGCGCACTGGCGCTGGGACTGACTGCCTGCGGATCCGACGACGACACCGGCACCACTGCAACCTCCAGCGTCGCGGTCACCACCAGCGCGTCGGCGCAGGACCACGGCGACGACCCCGAGCACGGCGATTCCGCGGACGCACCCACCGCGCAGAGCCTACAGTCCATCCTCGAACAGATCACAAATCCGGACGTCACCGTGGACGAGAAGGTGAACCTCATCGTCGACGGCGAGAACCGGCGCGAGCAGCTGGAGCAGCTCAACGCCGCCCTGCAGAACTACCGCGGGCTCAGCTACACGGTCGCCGATATCACCGTGGACGGCGATACGGCCACCGGCCAGACCACCATCACCAGCCCGCGGGGCGGCAGCGCGCCGCCCACGCCGGTCACCTGGGAGGAGGACGACGGCACCTGGAAGTTGTCCGACGACGGAGCCTGCCTGCTGTTCGGCTTCGCACAGCTTCCCTGCGCACCGGCGTAACCACGACAACGAGGCGGGCCGCGGTGGACCTTCCCCCGCGGCCCGCGTCCGCACCGCCCCGGTACCGCTCAGCCCTTGGACGGGCGCCGCTGCGGCTTCGGGGTGACCACACCTTCGGCCAGCCGCCGAGCGCTCACCAGGAAGGCCGTATGGCCTTGCATCCGGTGCTCGGGCCGCACCGCCAGACCCACCACGTGCCAGCCGCGCACCATCGACTCCCACGACCGCGGTTCGGTCCAGCACTGCTGTTCGCGTAGCGCTTCCACGATCCGCGACAGCTGCGTCACCGTCGCGACGTAGACCATCAGCACCCCACCGGGCACCAGGGCCTGTGATACGGCCGGCAGGGCGTCCCACGGGGCCAGCATGTCCAGGATCACCCGGTCCACCGGGTCCCCCGCATAGTCGGCCACATCGGCGACGGTCAGCTCCCAGTTCGCCGGCCGCTCCCCGAAGAAGCGTTCCACGTTCCGGACGGCGTGCTCGGCGTGGTCCTCCCGGATCTCATAGGACACCACCGACCCCTCGGGTCCCGCGGCACGCAGCAACGAGCAGGTCAGCGCACCGGAACCGGCACCCGCCTCGAGCACCCGGGCGCCCGGGAAGATATCCCCCTCGTGCACGATCTGGGCGGCGTCCTTCGGGTAGATCACCGCCGCACCGCGCGGCATGGACATCACATAGTCGGTGAGCAGCGGACGCAGAGCCAGGTACGGGGTGCCGTTGTTGGAGTGGGCGAGCGTGCCCTCCTCGGCGCCGATCAGGTCGTCGTGGGCGATGGCGCCACGGTGGGTGTGGAACTGCTTTCCCGGCTCCAGCAGCACCGTGTACAGCCTGCCCTTGGCGTCGGTCAGCTGCACCCGGTCGCCGACGACGAATGGCCCGGTCCGTCTGGCCGTCATGAATCTCCGTTCCCGCGATGTCCGCGTATTCGCGCGGCACCGTGTCGGTGCCGACGGATAGCCTGCCAGGTATGTCAGCGCCCCCGAGCACACCCCCGGCGAGTCCCGATCCCGAGGCGCCGCCCCGGCCCGCCCGGCCCGCGCTGTCGCCCTCGCGCGCAGCCGATTTCAAACAATGCCCGCTCAAGTATCGGCTGCGGGCGATCGACCGGATCCCCGAGCCACCCACCCGGCAGGCGGTACGCGGCACCGTGGTGCACGCGGTGCTCGAGGATCTGTACGCCCTACCGGCCGCCGAGCGCGAACCCGAACGGGCGACAGCGCTGGCGGGTCCCGCGTGGGAGCGCGTGGTCGCGGCCGAACCGGAGGCGGCGCGGCTGGTCGCCGGCGAGGACGAGTTGGAGAGGTTCCTCGGCGAGGTCCGCACGCTCGTGCGCGCCTATTACCGCCTGGAGGATCCGCGCCGCTTCGAACCGCAATCCTGTGAGACCCGGCTCGAGGTCGAGCTCGCCGACGGCGCCCCGCTGCGCGGTTTCGTGGACCGGATCGATGTGGCGCCCACCGGGGAACTGCGGGTGGTGGATTACAAGACCGGCCGGGTTCCGGGCCCGAATCAGGAGACACGGGCCCTTTTCCAGCTCAAGTTCTACGGCCTGATGCTGCTCCGCCTGCGCGGTGTGGTCCCGGCTCAGTTGCGCCTGGTGTATCTCGCCGGCGCGCAGCTGCTCACCTACACGCCGGAGGAAGAGGAACTCCTCCGCTTCGAACGCACCCTCATGGCCCTGTGGGAAGCAGTGTCCACAGCCGCCGACACCGGAGATTTTCCGCCGAATCCGGGTTGGCTGTGTGATTACTGCGCCTACAAAAAACTTTGCCCGGCGTTCGACGGAACCCCGCCCCCGTATCCCGGCCGGCCCGCCGACGGCGAATCCGCCGCCGAGACCTTCGCCGAATCGGTATCGGACTGAGTCCTTTCGGTGCCGCCGCCTACCCGAAAAGGGCACCCCGCCGGTTGGCGCCGCGTTCAGCGAGGCATCCGATGACATAGGCAGGCGTCCGAACACATGCCGACACCGACGTAACCAACGGCTGCCACTGCCGTTCGACGGCCAAGACACCAGCGTTGGGTGCCCCATCATCACTGCCTAACGCACCAGCGATACCGCCGAGTCCAGCGAGGCCCTTAAAGGTTTCGGCCCGTCCCTGCTGTCAGTGCTCGATGCGATGCGGCGCAGCCGCGAGTGTCGAGTGCTGACAGCAGGGACCAAGGGGGCCGAAACCCGCGCCGCCGAAGGCGGCGCCAAAAAACTCAGCGCCGAAAACTCAAAAGGCCCGGCAGGAGCGGATATCGGTGGCGAGGATGGCGCGGGCGCCGAGATCGGCCAGGCGGTCCATCAGTTCGTTGCCCTGTTTGCGGGGTACCAGGGCGCGGACGGCCACCCAGCCCTCGTCGGCCAGGGGTGCCACGGTCGGCGATTCCAGGCCGGGGGTGATCTGCGCGGCGCGTTCGAGCAGGCCTTTCGGGCAGTCGTAGTCCAGCATCAGGTACTGCTGGGCGAACACCACACCCTTGACCCGGGCAATCAGCTGGTTACGTGCCCGGTTCTCCCGATCGGCTTCGGCCTGTTCGATGAGAACCGCTTCGGAATCGCACAGCGATTCCCCGAATGCCACCAGGTTGTGCTGGCGCAGGGTGCGCCCGGAGCCCACCACATCGGCGATGGCGTCGGCGACGCCGAGCTGGATCGAGATCTCGACCGCGCCGTCGAGCCGGATCACTTCCGCCTCGATTCCGTGGCGGGCCAGGTCGGCGAGCACCAGGTTCGGATAGGAGGTGGCGATCCGTTTGTCCTGCAGGTCCTGCACCGTCCAGTCGCGTCCCTGCGGGGCGGCGTAGCGGAAGGTGGAGCCGCCGAAGCCGAGCGAGAGACGTTCCGATACCGGCGCACCGGAGTCCAGGGCGAGGTCGCGGCCGGTGATGCCGAGATCCAGTTCCCCGGATCCGACGTAGATGGCGATGTCCTTGGGCCGCAGGAAGAAGAATTCCACCTGGTTGGCGGGGTCGAGGACGGTGAGGTCACGCGAATCGGTGCGTTTGCGGTAACCGGCCTCGGTGAGGATGGCGACGGCGGATTCGGAGAGCGCACCTTTGTTGGGTACTGCGACGCGCAGCATGATGGCGGGTCCTTTCGGTTTCGGGGAACGGTCGGGGCGTCTACAGATGTCGGTAGACATCCTCCAGCCGCAGCCCGCGGCCCACCATCAGGACCTGCACCCAGTACAGGAGCTGCGATATCTCCTCGGCGAGCGCGTCGTCGCCTTCGTGTTCGGCGGCCAGCCACACCTCGCCGGCCTCCTCCAGCACCTTCTTGCCCTGGGTATGGACGCCCGCGTCCAGTGCGGCGACGGTACCCGACCCGGCGGGACGGGTGGCTGCGCGATCCTGGAGCTCGGCGAACAGGGCCTCGAAAGTCTTCACGGCAGGTCATTGTTTCAGACCACCCCCGCGCCCTTGTCCCCGACTGCACACCGCTGTGCCGTAGCACTCATCCGGCCGGTTCCGGAGCTGTCGCGCCCCGGGCGGGACCGCCACCGCCGGGCCGGACCCACGTCATCGGTACTGTGATGATCCGAGGAGGTGGTCACCGATTATGGACGAGAACATGGCACAGGCCCGGCAGGAGCGCCGGCACATGATCGTGGCCGCTGCGTCCGGTTTGTTCGCCGCCTGCGGCTACCGAGCGGCGAGTATGGACGAGATCGCCTGCCGGGCGGGGGTCAGCAAACCGGTCCTGTACAACTCCTTCAGCAGCAAGCTGGAGCTCTACCTGGCGGTTCTGCACGAGGCGCTGCGGGTGCTGGGTGACACGCTCGCGGAGGCGCTGGCACCGGCCCAGGGCATGCGATCGATCGTTTCGGCGACGGTGGCCGCGATATTCGATTTCGCCGACACCCATCCACGTAGCGCCACACTGCTGGCGGGTGCCGCGGTGGTCGACGAGCCGTCGGCGCAGCGGGTGGCCCATCAGGCGACGACGATCTGCACCGACACCCTCCTGCAGGCACTGGCCCCGTATCCGCCGGCACAGGCCGAACGGGGCTGGCTGATCACGGCGGAGGTGGTCGCGATCGCTCAGTCGTGTGCGCGGCACTGGGTCCTCACCGGCAAGCCGCTCCCCCGGCACGAGGCCGTCGCCACGACCGCGGGCCTGTGCTGGACCGGCCTGTCCGGTGTCCAGCAGGCGCCGAAGAGCCCGGAGCCCACCGAGACGAGTGCGCCGGCCTCCGACGCGCGCATGTAAAGCACCGGCAGGTGCTGGAAACCCCGCGGCCGGCGAGCCAGTTGGTCCGGAACCGCACCGAGACCCGTTCACCGTCACGGCCCACGCCCGAACGAGACCACACCGGTCAGCGCAACCGCACAGCTCGCATAGCGATCGGCCCGGCCGGACCATGCACCGACCCTTGTCCCAGCTCCGCGTTGGTACGACCTCGCTGGTCGGCTCTGCCCCCCGGTTCCACAACCGGACCCGGCCACGCCGACCAGCAGCAGAGCCTGGCAACCCGCTTCATCGGACTACCTCGCGCTGCTCGACACGAAGCACACGGACGGGGCGGGGCCCGGTGGAATCACCGGGCCCCGCGAAGGCATACAGGGCTGCTGCCCTGCGGTTGCCCGGTGTGCACTACATCTGCCGAACCTGCTGGCGCATCTGGTGCATCTGCAGTTCCCACTGCATTGCGCGGTCCTGGGCCCGGGTGGACTGTTCCTCGGCCTGCTGGGCGAGGTAGGCAGCCTGGTCGGCCTGGTCCTGCGCCGACTGCTGCCTCGGGATCGCTACGGTCGGCGCGCCCCCGGCGGTCAGCACGATCCCCGCGATCGCCAATATCCCTGCGGTCAGCTCGATCGCCGCGGTCCGCGCGCTCCCCACAGTCGGCACGATCCCCGCGATCGGGGCGACCGGGACGGCCCCTGCGACCGATGCGATGGACAACCGTGGACCCGCTACCGAGAGCCGGGTAACGTCCGGATGCCCCAGACGGCAGTACCGTCCGGGGCATTCGCGAGCGCCCCCGGCGGCTCGGCCGGCACGCGGGTGCCGGCCGGAATCGTTGGCCCGGCCGCCGCAGAGCCACCGCAGTGGCATGTTGCTCGTCGGGCTACGGGTGCCTGCCGACGGACTGTGTGCCGACCGTGGCTCTACTGCGCGGCGAGCAACTCCTCCAGTTCGGCGACCGCGGTGCGGAGGTGGTCGGCGAAGGTGTGCATCTCGCCGGCCACCGCGGCCGGGGTGGCCAGGTAGAGGTTCCACCGGTCCGGCAGCAGGACGTAGGCGATGCCGATGCATTTCGGGCTGGTGGAGCCGAATCCGAAGTACCGGATGTTCACCGACGGCGCCGAACTGGTGCTGAGGTAGTCGTCGCGCATGATCGTCCAGCCGGGGCTGTCGTACAGCGGGAGGGGATCGGTGACGCCGAGTTCGGCGCCGCGGCGCCGCTGGATCCATTCGAGTTCCCACAGATGCTGTTCCGGTGCTTCACCGGACTGGCACTGTTTGGCCCGGGCGACATGGGCGCCCGCGGCGGCGCGGGCCGCGGCGAGTTTTGCGGCGGTATCGGCGGCGGGATCCTGCATGGTGTCGACGAAGGCGACCATTTCCGGGGTGATCACGCGCATCGCCTCGGTGCGGCCGTTGCGGTACTGCCGGGTCGCGATGGATTCGTAGGTGGCTCCGGTGAGACCTTTGCTGCGGCGATGGGCCAGCTGATAGCTCAGCTGGGCGAAGGCGTCCGGCGAGATACCGAGCTGTTTGGCGCGGGCCGTTCCGAAATCGTCGAAGGACACGGTGGTGGTGGCATTGTCGGCGGCGTACTGCGCGAAGGCGGCACCGGCGGCGGTCACCGCGGCGCGCTGTTCGTCGGTCAGCCGGAATTCGATCTGCTCGATCGGGGGCAGCCCCTGGTCCCGTGCCCCGGATCGTTCCGCATGCCCGGTGACCGGTGTTTCCAGCAGGGCGTCGACGAAGGACAGCACCGTTGTACCGTCCAGCCCGCAGTGCTCGATATTGATTCCGGCCTGACCGTCGGCGAACACGATGAACGACACCGATTTGTCGAACCAGCGGTTGGCGCTGTCACCGTGCAAGAGGGTGTCACCGGCGTGCAGTTCGTCGCGGGGTGCGAAATCTTCGAGGCAGACGCAGAACAGCGCGGTTTCGATCGTCTCGAGCGCGGCGGCGTTGTGCGGATCGGTGAGCAGTTCGGCGCGGGCGTGCGCCCAGTCGGCCCGGGCCGCGGTGGTCAGATGTCCCACCGAGGTCCCGGCGGGCGCGGGTTCGGTCGCGGATTTCAGGATGGTGCACAGACCGCCGAGCAGATCCTCGAAAGCGTACGGGGCGCCGTCTGCGCCGAGCACATCCAGCCGGAACATGTTGCCGCGGTGCAGGACGAGGATATGGCGGGCGCCGGACGGACCCGGCCACTCCTCGCTGTAGGGCACACGCACGGTGTCCTGTTCGGCGCCGGGGATCCGGGTTTCGGAGAACAGGTATTTGTTCTGCCACATCGACAATCGCTGCCCACGCTGGGTGACCGGCGGGATCTCCTCCCGGTCCAGGGCCAGTTTGTAGTCGACAGCGGCCGCGACCAGCGCCGCGGCCCGGTCCGCCTGACCCGCCGCGGTGGAGGCGGCCAGCGCGGTATCGTCGCGGAACAGGAAGAAGAAGTTGGCGTTCAACGCGATCCGGTCGCGCCGGCCCAGGTAGCGGGACGGCCAGAACCGGTCCAGCCAGCTGCCGACGCCGGGGGTTTCGTCGTATTCACGCAGGGCCGCGTGCAGGGTCCGGCCGGCGCCGCCGGGACGCAGCAGATCCGCCACGGCGTCCTCGGTGGCCGCCAGTTCCTCGGCGGTCAGCAGGGGTGTACACCACTGCACGAAGCGGGCGCAGCTGTCCTCCAGGGTCGGCAGCGGGACCCTGGGCAGTTGGTCTTCGGCGGCAAAGGTGCGTTCGGTCAAGTCGTCTCTCCGGTTCGGGTCGGTGCTGCTCGACGGTCGGGCTGTTCCCGGTATCGCACGATTTCGGTGTACTACGAAACCGGCCGGGACACATAAAGATTGGCATACAGCCGGCCTTCGGACTCCAGGCCGGTGGGGTCGATACCGTTGGTGGTGAGGGTGTCCAGTACCTGCTCGCGTTCGGCGTCGGAGGCGAATCGGCGCTGGGCGAACTCGCCCGGCATCCGCCGGGTCCGATAGCCCAGGGCGTCCAGTTCCGCCTCGATCGGTCCGAAACCGTACATGCGCAAGACGAAGTGTGCCATCCAGGGGCGGCGGTCCGGGGCGGCGGTCGCTATCCGGACGAGTGTCTTCTCGGTGACATAGCCGATACAGCCGGTGGAGATCACCAGATCGGCCGTGGCGAGGATCGCGCGTTGTTCGTCGGTGGGGTCGGCGGCCTCGAGGTCGGCGTGGACGACGCTGTCCAGCAGCCCGGCCGCCCGGGCATAGTCCAGGGCGGGTGCGGAGGCGTCCATTCCGATGAACCGGACCCCGGGCAGGGCGGTGGCGTTGCGGACACGGTCCCGGTCGCGGGCGATGAGATCACCGGTGCCGAGCACCGATTCGGTGTAGGAGCCGGCCAGCTCGGCGAGGCTCATATCCAGGCGGAGCAGGGCGGCGTTCACACCGTAGGAACATCCGATGTCCAGCACGGCCGGGGCGGTTCCCGCCACGGCCTGATACTCCGCTATCTGCTCGCGCAGATACGGTTTCGCCAGTTCCGGTATCCGATAGCCCAGTTCGGACATGCGCGCGTAGTAGTCGCGGGGGTCGGGCCGAGAGTAGATATCGTCGAAGGAAGCTTTCCCGGTGGTGTGCAACGGCACTGGCACGTTGTGTTCCTCTCGGTAGGGCGGTACCCACTCGATCGGGTCCCTGATCAATCCAGCAGCCGGTCACCACGGACGGCATCGGCCGCCGCGTGATGATCCGGCAGCACCCGTCCGAAGAGCTGGCGGGTGCGTTCCACGGTGCCGATGACACCGGGGCGGTCACTGTAGGCGAAGATCGCCGTATGCCGAGGGGTCGCGCCCTGCACCGGCGACACCCGGTGCAGTGAGAACCTTCCCTGGAAAAGCTGCAGGTCGCCGGGGCGCAGCTCCAGCCGCCGGACGAGACCGTCGCCGCTGCCGGTGAGCACGGCGTGCACATCGAGGAGGTTCTCGGTGTGCGGGGAACGGATATTCGGGCAGTACTCGAACACACCCCCGGACTCCGGTGCCGCCGTGAGCATGCTGACGGTGAATTCGTTGGTGTCGAAATGCCAGGGATGCGAGTTGCCCGGGGCCACCACGTTCAGGACGAGACCGGCCAGCGGGTCGGCGAATTCGTGCAACTGTGGCCGGCCGAAGCAGGCGGCGAGAAATCGCTGGAATTCGGTGCCGGTGTACAGCTGGTGGATCAGTGCGCCGGCCGGGATCCGGTCGCGCGGGACGAAGGCGTTACCGCGTTCGAAGATGATCCGGCCCGGATGGTCCGCGGGCAGTTCGGTATCGAGCGGAATGTTGTAGGCGTTCACCTGTTCGGTGCGGTAGTAGGCGTGCGGAGCCATCTGCTCCCCCTGCTCCGCCAGCAGGGCGTGCAGCTCCGGCCGGATGAACTCGCGCAGTACGGTGCAGCCGTCCTCCGCGAGATCGGCCCGCGCGGCCGCGACCGCGGCATACCAGCCCGGCGTATCGGGCTCCGCGAGCGGGTAGCGGGAAGTATCGACGATCTCGTCCAAGGTCACCGTGGCGGCCATAGCGATATTGTTGCCGCCGGGCGGCCGACACGCCCGGCGAATGCGCGAGATGCCTGGTGAGCCCGGTCACGGACCATCCGGTTTTGTTGATCCGCAACACCATTGGCCGCGCAACGTTGTCGTTCCGCACCGTTTACCGACGCACCCCGCTGGAAACCTCGCCTCCGAGGCCGGCCGTTACGCGGCCCGTCCGGTCGCTACCGGGGAGCATCGGCGAGCCGCAGCAGCGAGCTCCCGCGCCCGCGAAACACGGGCTTCCGGAGGCAGCGTCAGCAGCTCTGGGATTCGGCGAACTGGAGGCGCGTCCGCAAGCACAGTTCCAGATCGTCACGGGTCAACCCGATGAGGGTGTCACGATGCGTGCGGGCCGGGTCGAGAGGTACCGGGACCTCGCAGGGCACCACCAGGACCGCGCAGCCCGCCGCCGTGGCGGCCGCCACCCCGGTGACCGAATCCTCGACGGCCACGCAGTCGCGGGCATCCAGGCCGAGTAGTTGCGCGGCACGCAGGTAAACGGCCGGGTCGGGTTTCCCGTGCGGCACCTCGTCGCCACAGACCGAGACGTCGAATCGGTCCCGGCCCAGCGTTTCCAGGGCCAGCTCGGTGAGCGACCGTTTCGTGTTGGTCACCAGAGCACAGGGCAGACCGGCCTCCCGCACCATATCCAGCGCTTCCACCGCGCCCGGCCGCCACGGGATCGGACCGGTCATGAGTTCGGCGACCCGCTGCTCCAAGAACCGACCGGCCGCGTCGACGGCCTCGGGATGCGGGTCGACCCCCAGTTCGGTGAACATGATCCGCAGCGCATTCGCTCCCGACGCCCCGATCAGCGCGTGCCGGATCTCCTGCGTCATCTCCCGGCCGAGTTCCCGCGCCAGCTCACGGACGCCGATATCCCACAGCTTCTCCGAATCGAGCAGCGTGCCGTCCATATCCCACAGGACACCGGCCGGCTGGGCCATACGTTCGGACCTTTCGTCATGGTGGATCGGGACGGCACCGAGCCGCGCAGCACGATCGGAAGCCTGGGGCCGACGGTAGCCCGGCCGGGTAAGCGGCAGCAAACCCGGCCGGTCGCGGTCACAATACTTGTGAGTCGGTGATGACCAGCTGTCCGCCGTTGGGCGCGACCCGGAACGACCGGCTCTCCGACTGCACCGAACCGTCGCGCATCGTGTAGGTGACGGTCGCGACCGCGCTGCCGTCACCGGATCGGCTGACCGAGCCGATACCGACCGCGCTGATGGTCGACCAGAAGCCCTGGTAGTCGGCGTAACCACCGGCGACGGCCTGATATTCGGGCGCGAGCTGCGACCATGCGGCGGCCGTGTTGCCGGGCAGCAGCCCGTAATAGCCGCGGACGAACTGTTCCACGCGAGCGGCCGAGGGCGGGCCCGTTTCGGTGGTGGCCGTCGTGGTCGTCGAGGCAGCGGTGGTGGTCGCAGCGCTGGACTCCGCCTCCGGTTCACCGGTCTGCTCCGGTGTGTCCACCTGGCTGGTTTCGGGCCCGGCGGCGGTGGTGTTGTCGTCCCCGCCGGTGACATCGGCGAGAACCAAACCCACCACGACCACCAGGAGCAGCGCCGCGGCACCCGCCAGCACGGCGGTCCGGGACCGCACGCCCGAACCACGTTGGGCGGCAGGGCCGGTGGGTGCGGGCGCGGCGGGTGTGGGCGCCGATCCCGCAGCCGGCGGGGCCCCGGCCCCCCGGAAGGCCGGCGCGGGGGCGGGCCCCGCAGCAGGTGGGGGCGTCTCGGCGGGGCCCGGCTCCGGATCGGGCCGGTCGAGTGTGGCCGTGGCGGCGAGCGTGGACGGGAGGACCTTCGTCGTGGCGGACGGCGCGGTATCGACCGGTTCCGGCGCCCGCCCGGCGGCCACTTCTTCCAGCATGACCCGCGCCTCGTCCATGGTGGGGCGGTTGGCGACCTCGGTCGCCAGCAGCCGCATCACCACCGGGCCCAGCGCGCCCGCCCCTTCGGGCGGTTCGACCTGTCCGCCGGCGACCGCGTGCAGCACGGCCAGGGGATTGTCCCCGTCGCCGAAAGGCGGGCGGCCGGTGATCGCGTGGTAGAGCGTGGATCCCAGCGCGAAGACGTCCGAGGACGGTATCGGCTGTTCACCGCGGGCGACCTCGGGGGCGAGGTAGGCCGGGGTGCCCGCCAGGAATCCGGTCGCGGTGACGGTGACATCGCCGGTGGCGCGCGAGATTCCGAAATCGGTGATCTTCACCGTACCGTCGTCGCCGACCAGCAGGTTCGCCGGTTTCACATCCCGGTGCACGATTCCGGCGTCGTGCGCGGCGGCGAGCGCGGCCGCGGCCTGCGCGCCGAGTTCGGCGACCTTCAGCGGTGCGAGCGTGCCGTCGAGGTTCAGCCGGTTGGCCAGGCTGGGCGCGTTCATGTATTCCATGACCAGCCACGGCTGCCCGTCCTCGTCGGCGACGTCGAACACCGAGATGGCGTTGGGGTGGTGCAGGCGCGCGGCGATCCGGCCTTCGCGCAGTGCGCGTTTACGCGCCTCCGCGGTCTGCTGTTCGGTCAGGTTCGGGCCGAGCAGCACCTGTTTCACCGCGACGGTGCGCTGCAGCCGGATATCGAGCGCCCGCCACACCACTCCCATGGCACCGGTGCCGATGGGATCGGTGAGCCGATAACGTCCGGCTATCAGCCGATCCTTGCTCATCTGAAGTCGTGGCCCCTTCTGCTTGCCGCCGAGTCGTCCAGCACTCCGCGCGTCACAGGCGGTTGCCTACGGTTCCGCGTCGACCCGGCGCGTGCAACGCACCCGAACGGCTTTGTCCGGATTTCTGGTTCCGCGGGAACCTCGGCGGAAATTCCCGGAAATCGTACGCTCCGGCCCCCCGAACCCCTGCGGGCAGTACGGGATTTCGGACCCGATCGCGCACCGGTCACCTGCGGTTTCCGCGGGTAGCCCCGACAGTAGGCGCAGTAGTGACACGTAAAAGTGACCACAATCACATCAGTCGGGTGTTTAGCCCGGCTCAGGCATTGAAGTACTTCGCCTCCGGATGCAGCAGCACGAACGCATCGGTGGACTGTTCGGGATGCAGCTGCAACTCCTCCGACAACGTGACACCGAGCCGCCCGGCGTCGAGCAGGTCCACCAGCTTGGCGCGATCCTCCAGCTCCGGGCAGGCGCCGTAGCCGAACGAGTAGCGGGCACCGCGGTAACCCAGTTTGAAGTACTCGGTCACATCCGCCGGATCGGATTCGGCGATGGCGTGCCCGTCGAGAGTGAGTTCCTCGCGGATCCGGCGATGCCAGTATTCGGCGAGCGCCTCGGTGAGCTGGACGCCGATTCCGTGCACCTCCAGGTAGTCCCGGTAGTTGTCGGCGGCGAACAGTTCGTTCGCGAAATCGGCGATCGGCTGCCCCATGGTGACGAGCTGGAACGGCAGCACATCGACCTGTCCGGTCTCGCGGGCGTGCTCGCGGGAGCGGATGAAATCGGACACGCACAGGAACCGGTCGCGCTGCTGGCGCGGGAAGGTGAAGCGGTACCGCTGCGGTGCATCGGGTTCCGGTTCGGTGAGCACGACCACGTCGTCACCCTCGGACACCGCCGGGAAGTACCCGTACACCACCGCCGCATGCTGCAGGACGCCTTCGGTGCTGAGCCGGTCCAGCCAGGCCCGCAGCCGCGGCCGGCCGTCGGATTCCACGAGTTCCTCGTAGCTGGGTCCTTCACCGCCGCGTTGCCCCCGCAGACCCCACTGGCCGAGGAACAGGGCCCGTTCGTCCAGCAGGCCCGAATATTCGTGGACCGGTAGTCCTTTCACCACACGGGTGCCCCAGAACGGCGGAACCGGTACGGGGACATCGGCGGCCACATCGGACCGTTCCGGCACCACGATCGGCGTTTCGGCGGCCCGCCGCTCCTCGGCGATCCGCCGCGAACGTTCGTGGCGGGCTTTCCGTTCGGCGGCCTTGCGCCGCCGCTCCTCCGCCTCCGGGCTGTCCGGATCGGGCCCGTCCCCGCGTTTGACGGCCATGATCTCGTCCATCAACCGCAGACCTTCGAAGGCATCGCGTGCGTAGTGCACATCGCCCTCGTAGACATCGGTGAGATCGTTCTCCACATAGGAACGGGTGAGCGCGGCGCCACCGAGCAGCACCGGGAACTGGTCGGCCACTCCCCTGCTGTTGAGTTCCTGCAGGTTCTCCTTCATCACCACAGTGGATTTCACCAGCAGGCCCGACATTCCGATCACATCGGCCTTCTTGTCCACCGCGGCGTCGAGAATGCTGGCGATGGGCTGTTTGATCCCGAGGTTCACCACCTCGTAGCCGTTGTTGGACAGGATGATGTCGACCAGGTTCTTGCCGATATCGTGCACATCGCCCTTGACGGTGGCCAGCACCACGCGGCCCTTACCGCTGTCGTCGGTGGCCTCCATATGCGGCTCCAGATGCGCCACGGCCGCCTTCATCACCTCGGCCGACTGCAGCACGAACGGCAGCTGCATCTGTCCCGACCCGAACAGTTCGCCGACGGTTTTCATCCCCGAGAGCAGGGTTTCGTTGATGATCTTCAGCGGCGGCACCTCGCGCATCGCCTCGTCGAGATCGGCGTCCATCCCGGCACGTTCACCGTCGACGATGCGCCGCTCGAGACGTTCGAACAGTGGCAGCGCGGCCAGTTCGTCGGCGCGCGAGGCCCGCGAATCGGCCGTCGACACACCTTCGAACAGTTGCATGAGCTTCTGCAGCGGGTCATAGCCCTCGCGGCGCCGGTCGTAGACCAGGTCGAGGGCGGTTTCGCGCTGCTCGTCGGGGATCCGGCTCATCGGCAGGATCTTGGAGGCGTGCACGATGGCGCTGTCCAGGCCGGCCTGCACGCATTCGTGCATGAACACCGAGTTCAGGACCTGGCGCGCGGCGGGGTTCAGGCCGAAGGAGATATTCGACAGACCCAGCGTGGTCTGCACGCCGGGGTGACGGCGTTTGAGTTCACGGATGGCCTCGATCGTTTCCAGGCCGTCACGCCGCGATTCCTCCTGCCCGGTGCCGAGGGTGAAGGTCAGGGTATCGATGATGATATCGCCGACCTGCAGCCCCCAGTTGCCGGTGATATCGGCGATCAGCCGTTCGGCGATGGCGACCTTGTGCTCGGCGGTCCGCGCCTGCCCTTCCTCGTCGATGGTCAGCGCGACCACCGCGGCGCCGTGTTCGGCGACCAGGCTCATGATCTGGTGGAACCGGGAGTCCGGTCCGTCGCCGTCCTCGTAGTTCACCGAGTTCACCGCGCAGCGCCCGCCGAGGTGCTCGAGCCCGGTTTGCAGTACGGGCGGCTCGGTGGAGTCGAGCATGATCGGCAGGGTGGAGGCGGTGGCCAGCCGGGAGGCCAGTTCCGACATATCGGCGCTACCGTCGCGACCGACGTAGTCGATGCAGAGGTCGAGCAGATGGGCGCCGTCGCGGGTCTGGTCCTTGGCGATATCGAGGCATTTGCCCCAGTCCTGGGCCAGCATGGCCTCCCGGAACGCCTTCGACCCGTTCGCGTTGGTGCGCTCGCCGATCATGAGCACGCTGGCGTCCTGTTCGAACGGCACCGCGGTGTACATGCTGGAAATGCTCGGTTCCGGCTGCGGCGTCCGGCGCTGCCCGATCGGCGGCAGCGTGGTTTCCACCTCGCGGACGGCTTCGGCGACCTGCCGGATGTGCTCGGGGGTGGTGCCGCAGCAGCCGCCGACCAGGGCCAGGCCGTAGTCGGCGACGAAACCGCGCAGCGCCGCAGCCAGCTCCTCGGGGGTCAGCGGGTACTCGGCGCCGTTGGCCCCGAGCACCGGCAGACCGGCGTTGGGCATCACGGACACGGGAATCCGGGCGTGCTGCGAGAGGAAGCGCAGATGTTCGCTCATCTCGTCCGGGCCGGTCGCGCAGTTGAGCCCGATCAGATCGATACCCAGCGGCTCGAGCGCGGTGAGCGCCGCCCCGATCTCGCTGCCGACCAGCATGGTGCCGGTGGTCTCGACCGTGACGTGGGTGATGATCGGAATACGGCGTCCGGCCCGTTCCATGGCCCGGCGGGTGCCGTTGATCGCCGCCTTGACCTGCAGCAGGTCCTGGCAGGTTTCGATGAGTACCGCATCGGCGCCGCCGTCGAGCATGCCGAGCGCGGCCTCGACGTAGGCGTCGCGCAGGCTCGCATAGGGGGCGTGACCGAGGGTCGGCAGTTTGGTGCCGGGGCCCATCGAGCCGAGGACGTAACGAGGCGTCCCGTCGGC
The DNA here is from genome assembly GCF_042719915.1 of Nocardia sp. NPDC058499. Classification (NCBI taxonomy): domain Bacteria; kingdom Bacillati; phylum Actinomycetota; class Actinomycetes; order Mycobacteriales; family Nocardiaceae; genus Nocardia; species Nocardia sp. NPDC058499. Next base: position 403,179 of record NZ_JBHXMZ010000001.1, read on the forward strand.
GCCGGGACCCATTTCGTCGGCGACCTCACGGGCCAGCCGGGTGCCCTTCTCGGACAGATCCCGGATCCGGTCCGCGATATCGTAGTCGGCGAGGTTGGGCAGGTTGCAGCCGAAAGTATTGGTTTCCACGGCGTCGGCGCCGGCCTCGAAATAGGCGCGGTGGATATCGCGCAGCACCTCGGGACGGGTGTCGTTGAGGATTTCGTTGCATCCTTCGAGGCCGCGGAAATCGTCGAGTGTGAGATCCACGGCCTGCAACATCGTGCCCATCGCCCCGTCACCGATCACGACACGGCGGCTGAGCGTGTCGAGCAAGGTGGTATCGAACTCGGCGGGGCGGGAGACAGACATGGATTCCAGAGTAGTGGGCGGCTCCGCGACGCTGTTCGCCTAGTTCACACCTGTGGGGGCGGCCACAGCCGGGACCGGCGCACCCGGGCCGTCCGGCGCCCCGCCGAGCCGTAGCCCCGCACCCGGCACGAGACCCACGAGCCGGCGGTCACCGGCGCCTCCCACCACCACCGTGCGGGCCCGGCGACCGGCCGCGACAGGCGCGGGGGGACCGATACTGCGCGCCGGTCACGACCAGCACCGTAGGCTGACTGGGGTGAGCTCGAGTGAATCTCCGGTGGATCGGGAACTGCCCGCGTTGCGTGACCCGGTGCTCGTTGCCGCCTTCGAAGGCTGGAACGACGCTGGTGACGCGGCCAGCGGCGCCGTCGAGCACCTGGAGTTGATCTGGGATGCGCGCCCGCTGGCCGAACTCGATTCCGAGGACTACTACGACTATCAGGTGAACCGGCCGATGGTCCGGCAGGTGGAGGGTGTCACCCGCGAGATCGTCTGGCCGGCGACGGTGCTGTCGGTGTGTTCCCCGCCCGGTAGCGACCGCGATGTGGTCCTGCTGCGCGGTATCGAACCCAATATGCGGTGGCGCCGGTTCTGCGCGGACCTCCTGGAGCTCATCGATCAGCTCGGTGTCGAGACGGTGGTCATCCTCGGGGCGCTGCTGGCCGATACCCCGCATACCCGGCCGGTGCCGGTGACGGGTTCGGCCTACAGCAAAGAGGCGGCCGAACGGTTCGGTCTGGAACAGACCCGCTACGAGGGCCCGACCGGGATCACCGGCGTGCTGCAGGACCAGTGCGTGAAGGCCGGCATCCCGGCGGTGTCCTTCTGGGCGGCAGTTCCGCATTATGTCTCGCAGCCGCCGAACCCGAAGGCCACGATCGCGCTACTGCACCGGGTGGAGGATGTCCTCGATATCGAGGTGCCGTTGCGGGAGCTGCCGCAGCAGGCCGAGGAGTGGGAGTCGACGGTGAACGAGATGACCGTCGCCGACGAGGAGATCGCCGAGTACGTGCATTCCCTCGAGGAACGCGGTGACGCCGCGATCGATGTGAACGAGGTCATGGCCAAGATCGACGGTGATGCCATCGCGGCCGAATTCGAGAAGTATCTGCGCCGGCGGGGGCCCGGCGGCTTCGGACGCTGAGGGGGTACGCCGAGCCGCCGGACCGCCGGTTCAGCTCGCCACCGACCAGATGCGGGCGGCGGCGTCGTTGGCCAGTTTCGCGATCAGCAGTTCGCGTGGAATGGTCTGGCCGGTGAGGTGATCGAGCGAGGGCACCACCACGTGGTGGGCATCCGCCCGTTGGAGTTCCCGGGTCAGTTCGGCGAATGCCGTTCCGTCACCCGCATGTGATTCGTGGAAAGTCGCGGCGAAGCATAATCCGTGGGCATCGGCCAGCTCACGTAGCGCGGCCTCCATATCGTCGCCGTCGCCCGCGGCCAGATCGTCGCGTAAATACCCATATACCAACGCTTCCACCCGAACCTCCTGAATCCTTCCCCGCACGAGACGGGGAACCATTTCCTGCTCCGGGATCTCCTCCCGCGTTCGCGGGGGTGTTGCTTGAACCGGCACGGAGCCGGTTCGATTCGAGCATGACCGACGGGGAACGCATGCAGAAGAGGTCATGCGGGGGACATCTTCATGCCCTATGGGGTCCACGAAAAGTTTGCTGGTGCAATACTGGCGGCGTGACTGCTGCTGAAGATCGTCCGCTGTGGGCCATCCGGATGCGCTCGGAACGCGATGCGCGTGGGTGGTCACAGGCCGAGGCGGTACGCGCGCTACGCGCCAAATCGTCCCAGAATCTACCGACCGACAGCACCCTGCTACGTAACTGGCGGCGTTGGGAATCGGGCGAATCCCGCCCCGACGATTTCTACGCTCCCCTCATCGCCGCCGCCTTCGACACCGTCGCCGCGGCGTTCTTCCCCAAGGCCCGCCCGAGCCGCGACGACGAATTGCTCACCGCGACGGGTATGGACACGCTCGAATTCATGGGACGGCTACGGATGTCCGATGTTTCGACCGCCACCCTCGACGCCGTCCGGATCACCGCCGAACGGTTATGCCGCGACTATGCCTCCACCGATGCCCACCAACTGCACCGTGAAGCATCGGGCTGGCTGCGGCGGATCGCGGCCCTGCTCGACAGCCGGCTGACGCTGGCCCAGCACAAGGAAGTCCTCGAGCTGGCGGGGTGGGTCGCGCTACTGCTCGGCTGCCTCGAATACGATCTCGGCCGCCGCGGCGGCGCCGAGGCCACCCGGCGAGCCGCGCGGTCCCTGGGACTGGAATCCGGGAACATCGAAATAATCGGGTGGAGTTCAGAACTGGCGGCCTGGTTCGCGCTGACCCAGGGCAACAACCGCGGGGTCATCCAGGCCGTCGATTCGGTACCGCCGGAATGCGCCGACAGCGGCGTCGGCGTCCAGCTCGCCGCCCAGCGCGCCAAAGCCTGGGCCCGCCTCGGTGACCGCAGCGCGGTGGATGCGGCACTGGCGCAGGGACGTATGCTGCTGGACCGGCTCGGCCACCCCGAGGACCTGGAGAACCATTTCGTCGTCGACCCCCAGAAGTTCGATTTCTATGCCATGGACTGCTGCCGGGTGGTCGGCGACGATGCTCGGGCCGAACGATTCGCCCGTGCCGTCCTGGCCGACTCCACCACCCTGGACGGCACGGTCCGCAACCCGATGCGGGTCGCCGAAGCCCACCTCACCCTGGCAATGGTCGCCGCCCGCGGCCGCGATCTCGAACTGGCGGTTTCGGAGGGGCGGCAAGCCTTCGAATCCAAACGCCGGTCGCTGCCCTCACTGTTGTGTATCGGCGGCGAGGTCGGGCGGGAATTGATGGCACATTTCCCCGACGATCCTCGAACTCAGGAGTACCTGGACGAACTCCGCGCAGTATCCGGCACCTGATCTGTTCCGTGGGCGCACGCCCGGCGCGGATTCACACTTCAGCGGTGGGCGGCGTCGGGCACCCGGGGCGGACAGGCCGTCCCCGGGATCGTGACCAGCTCGAAATGCCACCATTCGTTGTCGAACGTGCGGCACAGCCCCCACCGATTGCCGTTGGCCTCCAGCCAGGCGGCACCGTCGCGCGGCGCGATATCGACGGCCCGGCCGGTGACATGCGTGGACTCTTCCGGCGGCAGCACCCAGCGGCGCGCCTCCTCCGGCGTGCCGTAGGTACGCAGCCCGTCCTCCCACATCGCCTGCTGTTCGCCCGGGCTCCGATAGCCGGAATTGATCCACATCGGCACGCCCGCGGCATGCGCTTCCCGCTCGGCCATGGTGTAGGCGAGCGCCAGCAACGGATCGAGCCCCTCGGTCCCCGCCGCCGCGGTCTCCGTCAGCGGCGGGACCGGGAACGGTGAAGCGGCGGCCTCGCCGCCACCGAAGGCGAGGGCACCGGCAGCTACCGCCGATATCGCCACCGCGGCGGCACGACCAGCTTTTGCCGACAGAGGAAAGGGCATGCGGATGATCTTATCGACCGCTTCCTCCCCTGACCGGCTACGTTACCGATGAGCTGCACAGATGTGATTCCGCCCAAAGCCACCCACACGGACGGTCGCTGCCACCCTGGCCGGGAACTACGCCCGGTTCAGGGTGCTTGGTCGGGCCACCACAGGGCGATGGTGAGACCGAGTAGACCGAGCACGAGCTGCACCAGTGCCACGTCAGCCATTCCTCTGCTGCTCGTGTTCGTCCGGATTCCCGACCCAACGGTGGCCGCGCGGGTACAGGCGCATCGGGGTGATGAGTCCGGCGTTATCGGTGACGAGGTGGCGGATCGCATCGATGTGCTCGAAGCCCGGGACGACTACGGCGGCCGCACCGTGCTCCCCCGCGTGCCGGGCCAACGCCAGCGCGGCAACTTTCGGACCTGCATCCGTGAACACGGTGAACACGAGCCGATAGCCGTGTCTTTCCGCCAGCGCGTACAAGTCGACCACGGATACCGGGACGTCGCGCCGGACCAGCGCGACTGCCTTGGGACGCTCATCGATGGTCACGCGAGTCCTCCGAGTCCGCGCACCAGCGACGCACGGCCGCTGCGATGCCTTCCAATCGCTCGACCGGCGGAAGCACCGCCCCAGGTCCTTCCGGGATCCCGAAAGATCCGCGAACCCGCTTGGGTAGCAGCCCCGGTCGGGCCCCGATCGATCGGCCATGCTCCTGAAACCCGTTGACAGACATGAGTAGTCCCCTGCTCCTGGAATAGGATTGGCAAGCACCCGGCGCAGGGTCCAGCACGGCATCAGCGACCAAACTGTGATTGCTGGACCGCCAGTTCGCGGCGCTCCTGGCGTTGAACTGGTGTCTCCCAGTGGTTCTGGGAGGTGGCCTGCGCCGGGTGCGCCATCAGTAGACAGGTGCGACAGCGGTTTTGGAACCTTCCGAAGCTCAAATTTCTGAGAAAGTCCGCAACATTCCAGTTTTCGTATTCGGTGCATTCCAGTACGAGGCACACTGCATTCCAGTGCGGGATGCGGATGCCCGCACAAAGGGGAGAGGGATGACAGATAGGGAGAAGACAGACAGCACTTTCGCGCGACGGATGCTCGGTAGGCAGCTACGGCACCTGCGCGAGACTTCAGGCGTCAGCGTACAAACAGCCCGGCAGGCAATCGGGGTCGGACATCAGACCCTGTGGCGCTTGGAGACCGGGCAGTCGACCCGGATCTCGGCCTTGCAGGTGCGGGAGCTGTGCCGTATCTACAAGGCCACCCAGGAGGTTACGGACGTTCTATTGGAACTTTTGGGGGGACTCTCGTACAAGTCGTGGTGGCACGCGTATCGCGAAGCGGTTCCGAAGGATTTCGATCTGTATCTGGGGCTGGAGATCGCGGCCGGCCGGTTCATGAGTTACGCGCCCACCTTGTTGCCAGGCCTGGTGCAAACTCAGCCCTACCGCCGCGCAATGGCCTGGTCGGGGAACCCGGGGATGTCGAGCATCGAGGTCGAGCAGCGTATCGAGATCGCAGCCCGTAGACAATCGCGGCTACGCGACGATCCCGACCTACAGTTGGACCTCCTGGTGAGCGAAGCAGCCCTCCATCACCGGATCGGAGGTGGAGCCGTCATGGCCGAGCAACTTCGGTACCTGGCCGAGGTCAGCCGCCTACCGAATGTATCCCTCCGGACCGTGCCGTTCGGCACCACCCACGTCGGATTGGAGGTCGGGCTGTTCGTGCTGCTGGAATTCCCTGAGCAGCACAACACGTGGACGGCAGAACCGCCGGTTGTGTACGTTCAGGGCTATACCAGCGACCAATACCTGGAGCGTCCGGAAGAGATAGCCCGATATCGGGATGCCGCTTCTCGCATCAAGCAATCGGCGTTGGGCGAGCACGAAACCAGAGACTTGGTTCTGAAGATCGCGAAGGAGCACGATGAACAGCGCTGACCTATCTGCTGCACGGTGGTTCAAGAGCAGCCGCAGCGCGAGCAACAAGGAGTGCGTCGAGACGGCACACCTGGACAAAGGTTTCGTCGGCGTTCGCGACTCCAAGAATCCGGCCGGCCCGGCCTTGGTCTTCGCGCCTGGTGAATGGGACGCCTTCCTCTCCGGCACCAAGTCCGGCGAGTTCGACCGAGCCTGACTCCCCACAGACAAGGAACCCCCTCCCGAACGGAGGGGGTTCCTTGCAAAGGAGGCCGTAGGAGATGACCGGACGTTCGTTGTCCGCCGAGGAATGCGACCGGCGCTGGCGAGGCTGGACCCCGGCCGAAGCCGCCGGACAGCTGTCGAGCGCTCCGCCGTGCTGGTACGTCACCGGCGGGTGGGCGCTGGATCTGTTCGTCGGCGGTCTCGGGCGCGAGCATTCCGACCTCGAAATCGGTGTGCCCAGCAGTCGATTCGCCGATATCGCGAACGCCCTCCCAGGCTATGAATGGGACGTCGTCGGCGACGGGTACATCTGGCCGTTTCCCGAGGAAGCCGATGATCAGCACCAAACCTGGCTGCGCGATCCGGCGACCGGGCTGTATCACCTCGATGTATTCCGCGAACCACACCGAGGTGATACATGGGTGTGCCGCCGCGATACCTCGATCACCCTGCCCTACGACGAGCTGATCCTCCACACCGCCGACGGCATCCCCTATGTGATCCCCGAAGCCGTCCTTGTGTTCAAGGCGAAAGCCCGCCGAGCCAAAGACGAGACGGACTTCCTGCGCGCCCTCCCGGCAATGGACCGGTTTCGGCAGTCCCGGCTGTCCGAGTGGCTTGCCCGCGTGCACCCCGGACATCCTTGGCTGGAAACACTTTCAGCGCACAGCTCCTGACCGGCGCTCACGCGACCCGGAGTCGGCATCACACCCGGCGGAATCAGGAGCCGAATCCACCGTCGGTGTCCAGGCCGGCGCCGGTGATATAGGCGGCGTCGGGACCTGCGAGATACGAGACGAAAGCGCCGGCCTCGGCCGAGGTGCCGAACCGGTCCGTTGCCATCACCCCTAGCAGGTTCGCGACGTTGGGCCCGTCGGCGGGGTTGGCGTCGGTGTCCACCGGGCCGGGCTGGACGTTGTTGACGGTGATTCCGCGCGGCGCCAGTTCACGCGCAAGACCACGGGTGAGACTCGCCAGGGCACCTTTGGTCGCGGGACAGAGCTGCGACTCGCCAAAACCGCTGCGGTCGCGATGATCGAACGCTCCCTCGGGTGCTGACACGCCGCGCACCCTTTCCTGAATCGATGCCGTAAACAGCCATAAACAAAGGCCATTGCCCGACTGCTGGCCGGCCGTCTAAAATCTGACCATGCGGCCAGAAAACAGTACGACCGGCCAGATTCGTCGCCCCTCACTCATCGAAGAGGTCCGGCGCCGACAGATTCTCGAAAGCGCCGTCACCGTGTTCGCCGAACTCGGGTACGCGAAAGCATCCCTCTCCCGGATCGCCGAACGGGCCGGTATCAGCAAGGGTGTGATCTCCTATCACTTCGCCGGCAAGGACGAACTGATGGAGCGGCTCGTCGAACACGTCTACGCAGAGATCACCGAGTTCGTGGTGCCGCGAGTCACCGCGGAAGAGACGGTGCTGCGCCGGATCGGCGAACGCATCCGGGCCGTCGCCGACTATGTGCGCACCAACCCCGCCGAACTGCGTGCGCTGACCGAGGTGCTCCACAATCTCCTCGACGAGAACGGGCGCCCGGTCTACGGCGACCAATTCAACGAATCCATCTACCAGGGTTTGGAAGCCGAGTTCCGTACCGGCCAGGCATCCGGGGAACTACGCCCGTTCGATACCCGCGTCATGGCCGTCACGGTGCAGGCCGGGATCGACGCGATGATCGCCTACTGGCATTCCTACCCCGAACACGACCTCGCAGCACACGCCGAGGAACTGGCGGATCTCATCACGCACGCGATCACCGCGAGCCCGACCACATCCGAGGTGCAGTCATGACAACCGACCAGGCGACGGCACGCGGTCCCGCACCGCTGGGCGGAAGCGAACGGATCCCGGGACCGGATCTCGCCCGCGGATTCATGCTGCTCCTGATCGTGCTGGCCAATTCGGCCTACTACCTGTACGGCGGGCAGCGTTCGGCGTCCGGGGCACATCCCGTGGACGGTTCGGCACTCGACACCGTGGTGCAGGGCATTCTCATCACCACTGTCGATCTGCGGGTCTACCCGATGTTCGCGTTCCTGTTCGGTTACGGCCTGGTGATGATCGCCCGGCGGCAGGAGCAGCGCGGGCTGTCCGAAAAACACGTCCGGTCGGTGATTCAGCGCCGGAACCTGTGGCTCATCGTGTTCGGCGCGGTGCACGCCCTACTGCTGTGGGGCGGCGACATACTCGGCGCGTACGGCCTCACCGGCCTCGTTCTGGTGTGGCTGTTCCTGCGCCGCTCCGATCGCACACTGCTGGTCTGGGCCGGGATCGGCACCGCCCTCGTCACCCTGGTGGCGGCCCTGTCCACGCTCGGGGCGGTGGCTGTGCTGGCCGGCGAAGACACCGGAGGCGAATTCGACCCGGGATTCGCGAACGCGGCGTATGCCAGCATTTCGGCGGAGAATTTCTGGGATGCCGCCGTCGCGCGGATGACGATGTGGCCGGTCCAGATCACTTTCGTACAGGGCCTGCTCGGGCTGGTTGTCCCCGTATCGATCCTGCTCGGATTCTGGGCCGCGCGCCATCGGGTATTGGAGCGGCCGCAGGAACACCGCCGGCTGCTGTGGGTGACCGCGACCGCCGGGATCGGCATCGGCTGGGGCTTCGGGCTCGTCCACGCGCTCGCCCACACCGGGGTGATCAGCGGTATGGAACCGGCGATGGCGGCATTGCTGGCACCACAGATGGCCACCGGTCTGCTGTGCGGCCTCGGCTATGTCGCGGTGTTCGGGCTAATCGGCGAGCGCCTGGCCGGTCGCCCGCTCGGACCGATCGCGCACGCGGTGACCGCGGTGGGTAAACGTTCGATGACCTGCTACCTGGCCCAGTCGGTGCTGTGCGCGCCACTGCTGGCGGCCTGGGGCCTCGGGCTCGGCGCCGAACTCGGCAGTGCGAGTATGGCCGCGTTCGCCATCGGCGTCTGGATCATCACGATCGCCTACGCTCTCTTGCTCGAACGGCGAGCAAGCCCGGGACCTGCCGAAAACCTGTTGCGCCGACTCGTTTACGGCCAGGTCGAGAAAACGCCCGGCCCGCCCGCGGCCGGCACACCCGCAAGCTGACCCGGCAGGATGCCGTGGTCACCACAGAGCCGAACCGCGCGCGCCAGGGCTACGGATTACGCCGAATAGCCGCCAATACCGCGTCCACCGACTGCTCGGCCAGCTCGTCCGGCAGCGGCAGATGCCGGAACAGGGCGCGGAAATAGATCGGCGCGGCCACCGCATCGAGTACGAATCCGATATCGATATCCGGCTCGACCTCACCACGATCGATCGCCGATTCCAGCGCACGGGCCGTCGTGTCCCGACGTGGACCGAACACGCTGGACCACAGCTGTTCACGAAGTTCCGGGTCGGCGTCGAGGTCGGCCACCAGCGCCGGCAGCACCCGCCCCAGCGAGGTATCACGCACTGCCACCACCAGTTCCCGCATCGAGGCGACGAGATCCGCGCGGAGATCACCGGTATCCGCCGTCGGTTCGAGCCCGAGCAGATCAGCGACGATATCCACCACCAGGTGGCGTTTGGACGGCCATCGCCGATAGATCGCCGGGCGATGAACACCCGATTCGGTAGCGACCCGGCCGATGGTCATCCGCGCATACCCCTCGGCGTCGAGCACGGCGCGCGCCGCCGCCAGCACGGCTGTATCGATCCGCTCGTCCCGGGCCCGGCCCGCCATCAGAACACCGGCCGCGGCACGAGAACCACCTGCCAGCCGTCCGGATCCGGGAACGCGATCGCCCCGTTTTCCGCCCAATACGGATTCTCGGTCGCGACCGGTTCGACCCCGGACTCCCCCAGCCGCTCCACCGCTTCGTACATGCGAGCTTCTGAGGAGAAATACAGCACGAGCAGGTTCTCCTTGCTCGGCGCGTCCCCCGGACTGCCGTCGGCGTGGGTGGTGAATTCGAGGTGATAATCCGTGCCCGGAAGCCCTAGCATCACACCGTCGTAACCCGCGTGGTTCTCGAACCGGTAGAGCTCGTTCAAGCCGAGCCCGTCCACATAGAACCGGGTCACCTCCTCGAGGCGATCGGTCGGACGGGCGAATCTGACCTGCACTACATCGAGGGAATCGGGCCAATCGTCGATGGTCACCTCATTACAGTACGATACGTACCGTAATTATTCGAGAGTACATTTCAGCGACGCGCCGAACGAGCAAACACGCCGGTATTCGAACACACTTTCTACTGTTACTCGCGGTATCTCCGATAGCTTGCCCGCATGGTCGGCTCCGCACACGAGGCGATGCACCGCCTCTTCCAAGACAACCCTGGGGTATTCGCCCGAGCTTTCCGAGTCCTCGGACTACCCTTCGACGATCCCGCCGAAGTCGCAGTCCTCACCAACGACCTCACCGAGATCCGCCCGCTGGAGCGCAGGGTCGACACCCTGCTGCGCATCACCACCGTGCGGGAAGGCCCGTTCTTGCTGTTGGTCGAAGCCCAGAACAAACCGGATCCGGACAAACCGAGCGCCTGGGCCTACTACCTGGCGCATCTGCACGAGAAGTACCGGCTGCCCGTCGTGCTGCTCGTCGTCTGCCGCGATACCAGGACAGCCGATTGGGCCATCCAACCGATCACCATCGGCCTGCCGCAGTGGACCAGTATCATCGTGCGCCCACTCGTCCTCGGCCCGCACAACGTCCCCGTCGTGACCGATCCCGCCGTCGCGGCCGCCGACATCCCCCTGGCTGTGCTGTCGGCGATCACCCACGCCAAGGACCGCAGTATTGATGCGATACTGAAAACACTCGCCGACGCCCTGCACGAACTCGAAGACGAGGAAGATCTCCACGTCTTCGCCGAACTCACCGAACTCGGCCTCGGCGCGACCCGAGCCGCGAAAACCTGGAGCAAACTGATGAGCGTGGATCTGTCGTTCTACCGTTCGCGTACATCCCAGCGCCTGCGCGCGGAAGGACGCGCCGAGGGCCGGGTCGAAGGGCGCGCCGAGGGCCGATTCGAAGGACGCGTCGAAGGCAGAGTCGAGGGCCGTGTCGAGGAGGTCATCGGCAAAACCCTGCGACTGTTGGAAGCCCGCGGGATCGATATTCCCGAATCGGCCCGGGAACATATGGAGGCCTGCACGGACCTCGACGTTCTCGACCGCTGGTTCGACCGCGCCATCACTGCCGCCGATATCGACGAGGTCCTCGCCGAGTAGCCCCGCGGCGACACTCCGCGGGCACCACCGACCGGCAAGCATCTTCCGCCTCCGCAATACCGACGAGCCTGAAGGAGCGCCCGAGCGATGAAGGTTTTCGTCACCGGCGCCACTGGGGCGCTGGGCTGCCACGCCGTTCCGGCCTTGATCGGTGCCGGTCATACGGTCACCGGACTCGCCCGCAATGCAGCGAAAGCGGCAGCACTCCGCGCGCAGGGAGCCGAGCCGGTCACCGTCTCGCTTTTCGACCGTGACCGGTTGGCCGAAGCATTTGCCGGCCACGACGCCGTAGCCAATCTCGCTACCGCGCTACCGCCCTCGTCGAAGTTCCTCGACAGCCGCGCGTGGGCGGAGAATACGCGGGTCCGAACGGAAGGGTCGGCGGCAGTGGTGGCTGCCGCCGGCGCCGCGGGAATCGATCGGCTGATACAGGAGTCGGTCTGCATGATCTACCGCGACCGAGCCGACCAGTGGATCGACGAGCAGTGGCCCACCGATGATTTTCCGCTGGCGCGCACCAACCATGCCGCGGAAGCGAATACGCAGCGGTTCATCGATGCGGGCGGAACCGGCGTCGTCCTGCGGTTCGGGCTGTTCTACGGTCCCGAATCCGTGCACAGTAGAGAATTCCTGACCATGGCCCGCAGCGGTATCGCCCCGATGTTCGGGCGAGGTGACAGCTTCGTATCCTCCATCCACCTCGCCGACGCGGGCGCGGCCGTCGCGGCCGCCCTCGAAGTCCCGGCCGGTGTCTACAACGTGGTCGACGACCACCCGATCACCAAGTCCCGGTACGCCGACGCGATCGCTCATACCGCCGGCCGCACCCACTACCTCCGCGCACCCGGCCGCCTCGCGGCACTCCTGGGCGCCCGCACCACCTCCTTGACCCGGTCGCTGCGCGTCAGCAACGCGAAATTCCGGGAGGCAACCCCGTGGTCCCCCTCATTCCCGAGTGCCACCGACGGCTGGGCAGCCTTCGCAACCCACACCCGGTAGGGCAAGCCCACTGGTCGGGAGCGGCGAAGGCCCCGGAACAAGACAGAAGCGAGTGTGGCGTGGGCGAGTTGGTCGAGCGAGTCGATGAGCGCGATCAGGTGCTGGCCGTGGTGGAACGGACCGCAGCTATCCGGGCGCACTGGCTGCATCGCGTCGCCACGACCGTGTGCCGCGATAGGGCGAACAGGATTCTGCTACACCGCAGGCCGGTAACCGACGCGCTGTTTCCGGGCCACTACAACTGGCTGATAGGCGGCGCCGTGGCAGTCGGCGAGGCCTACGAGCAAGCTGCCGCCCGCGAACTCGCCGAGGAACTCGGTATCACCGGCCGCCCGCGGTTCCTGTTCAAATTCCTGTGCCGGGGCGCGGTCGCGCCCTATTGGCTGGGACTGCACGAAACCGTCATCAGCAGCGAAATCATCCCAGACCCCGCCGAGATCGCCTGGCACGAGTGGGTTCCGGATACGCAGCTACCCGATCTGATCCGTCACCGCCGGTTCGTGCCCGACAGCATCGAAGCGTTCAGCCGCTACACAACCCGAGGTCCGGCACCGAACGTGCGCCGGTGAACCCTCGCTGCCGGGTGAGGCATGATGAAGCAGTGGTTATGACCCTCGTCGCCGCAGTGGCCCGCAACGGAGTGATCGGCCGCGACGGGGACCTTGCCTGGCGTGACCGGGAGGACCTGCAGCGGGTCAAGCGACTCACGATGGGGAAAACACTGATCATGGGGCGGCGCACATTCGAATCCGTCGGCCGGCCCTTGCCCGGGCGGACAACGATAGTGGTGACGCGCCGGAATGCCTGGTCTCGGGACGGTGTGACCGCCGCCGGGTCCATCGATGAAGCAATCGCCGCGGCCGGCGGCGAGGAGATCGTCTGTTTCGGCGGCGGCGAGATATACACTCAGCTCATCGACGAGGCCGACCGCCTGGAAATCACCGAAATCGAAACCAGTCTCGACGGCGATGTCTACTTCCCGCCGATCGACCGCAACCGCTGGCAGGAAACCGAACGCATACAGCGCGACGGGTACAGCTGGGTCAGCTACCTTCGACGGTCTTGATGGTGGCAGGCGAGTGTCGCGGCGAGGTGAGTCGTCGCTCGAAAAGCGCGACACCATACGCATATCCGGCGAGAGCTCGGCGTCCCACCCTTCGGAATCCGAGACCGCGGTAGTAGTCACACAGCCGGGGGTTGTTCTCGACGCAATCCAATCTCAGCACCGACGCACCGGAGGAAGCGGCGGTGCACGCGGCCCATTCGAGCATGACGCGACCGATGCCCTGCCCAGCATGTTTCCGGTCGATGACCAGGGAGTGTGCGTAGCCGGCGGGGACGCCGTCGTCACCCCAGATCGACGGGTCGGTCCACACAAGCCGGAAAGCACCAACGATCGGCGGACGCCCGCGCCGTCGGGCTACGTGGTACTCGCCGGCCGCGACCTCGTCATGGAATCGCCGGACAGGAATCGTTCGCCGAGGCCACTGGTCGATCCCACAGGAATGCAGCCAGTCCTCCGCCGCATGCCGCAGCGCGACGATCTCATCGATATCGCCGGAGCGAGCAACACCGATTTCGAGCATGAGGCACTCCTGCACTTTTCGCGGCGAAGCACCCAGGCGGTCGATGCTTGCTGTGCTCATGCTCCCTGGTGGTAGTCCACCCGACGCCAGTCGCGATAGCCCACACCCAGGCTATCGCCCCACCGACCGGCTTTACCTGTAGCCAGCAGTCGAGTTGGACTGTGGTAACCATGGCAGGTACGTGCCCCGGCACATGGCTGGGGCGATGAGCAGGGGGAGCTATGACTGCGATAGCCAGATTCGGTGCAGTGTCACTCGATAGCCGGGATCCGCACCGGTTAGGGCAGTTCTATCGAGTGCTGTTGGATTTCGAAGTCCGGTACGAATCGGACGAACTGGTCGTTCTCCAGGGCCAAGGGGTAATGCTGACGATCGAACTCGTGGAAAACCACCGACCGCCGGACTGGCCCGGCGACGAGGTCCCCAAGCAAATGCATCTCGATCTCTTCGTCGACGATCTCGATACGGCGGAGCGAGCAGCGATCGAATGTGGCGCAGTCAAGGCCGGCTATCAACCTGCACCAGATCGTTGGCGGGTGCTGACCGACCCCTCGGGTCACCCCTTCTGCCTCACAGTCCCACCGGGCGCAGCGCAGTGAGCCATCCGGCAGCGATCTCCGCTATGCCCTCTTCAACCACATGGTGAACAGCGTGGATCAACCCCAGGTGCCGGGGAGACGCGGCGGAACCTCGAGTTCGGCGATCACGCCGTAGTGGTCACTCGCTTGAACGCCGTCCACGCCCGCAACACCGAAGCGTTCGGCGGACCGGGCTTGGAGGGTCGGGCCGAAACTTGCGCCGCGGACCATTACGTAGTCGATGCGCCGCCCCGGCGCCGAGAACATGTCGCCCGCAGCCACGAGCGGATTTTGTGGCGTGAAGGTGTGTCCCGGATCGCCGGGATGAACCGCCTCCCAGACATCGTGATAGCAGACACTGATGCCCGACAACGACTGGCGACCGGTCAGGAAACGGATGCCGGCGGAGTCCGGGGCCGCATCGAAATCTCCCAGCAAGATGACGTGCTCCTCCGGGGAAGGAATCTCACTTCGGATGAAGCGTGCAGCCTGGACCGCTTGGAGTTCGCGCTCGTGTTCATAGTCGAAGGGAAAGACCGGCTTGTGGTGGGCGAAGTACACCGGGCCCAGCGGTGCCGGTGCGAGAACTTCGGCGAGCACCACCGCCGACCACGGGGCGGCTGCGGCCCGGTCGGTTACGCCCAACCTGTGTTCACGGATCTCGCCGAACGGCCAACGGCTTGCCAGGACCAATCCGATGCCGTCCGGAGTGGTGTGTGAATGCCATGCGGCATGCCATCCGGGACCGAGGAGGTCATGCAATGCCTCGTCGCGATCAGGGCCGGCGTCCACTTCCTGAAGAGCAATGATGTCCGGGCGCGCTTCTTCGATCTGAGCGGCAATTGCTCGCCGCCGGGCAGGCCAGTCGGCGAGCAGAGGCGTGAGGACATTGAACGTTGCTACGCGGATCTGCTGCACAGAGGTGGGACTGGTCACCTCGACATGATCGCAGGTGGGCATCTGACCGCCCACCCCTCGCGCGCGCATATGGACACAGCTGCCCGCAGAACATGTTGTGGGCCGGCACTTCACTCGTTGACCCACACCTCGGACCCGGCACCCGCGTTCGAACGGTCCTGGTTGACCGAGAACACAGGAACACTTGGAGGCCTGCCCGTCGGCTATCCGGTGCGTTGCTTTCGGGTGCTGAGCAGGAGTAACGCGGCCGGTAATGCGATAGCGCCTGCGAGCGCGACCATCAGTAGCGCACCCGTTGCCGGAGCAAGGTGGTCGAGCATGGTCCAGTGCACCAGGAAGTGCGGAACCGACCAGGTCAGATACATGACCAGGGCAGTTCGAACCGCCCACCGGCCGCCGTGGACCGTCGCCGCGCCGAGGACCACCGCGCTGGCCAGCGTCATGGCGCCGTAATCACGCATCAGATGCTCGTTGTAGGCCATGCCCATGCCGACCACGGCCAATGCGAAGAACCGGGCGGGAAAGAACAACGCCCAGATGCCGACGACGATCTGAACGGCGGCGAGGAACCCGACGCCTGCGCGGATCCCGGCCCACATCACCGGTCTCCTGCACTGATCCGGCGCCCGCCGAGGAATTCGTCGAACGTGATGCGCCCGACCGCGCGGTCCGGGGTGAGATGGTTGCCCGCACGGTAGTCGCGGAACACCTTGCCCGGCAACCGAACCGGACACACCAGGCGTCGGCGCCCGACCATCCGGTGGTAGGTACGGGCCAGTTCGGCCAGGTCACGCACTTGCGGCCCACCCAGATCCGGTACCCGGTTCACGGCCGGGCCTGCGACGATCGTGACGAGGCGGTCCGCCACCTCGGTCACGTCGATCGGCTGCACACACATCCCGGCCGGCACGATCGTGACAGGCGATACGCGCTGCGCATCGCAGATCGCCGTGACCAGGTCGTGGAACTGTGTGGTGCGCAGGATCGTCCACGGCAGGCCCGACTCCTCGACCAGGTGTTCGCATGCGAGCTTGGCCCGGTAGTAGCCGAACTCGACGTTTTCGATCCCGACGATGGAGACATACACGAGGTGCGGGGCGCCGGCTGCCCGCGCGGCCTCGATCAGATTGCCGGTGGCGGCCACGTCGCCTTTACCGTTGGTCGTCGCCAAATGCACGATCGTATCGACACCGGCGACCGCATCGGCCGGTCCGCCGCGCGTGCGCAGATCGCCGGTCACCCACTCCTGCGCTGCCGGTTCCCGGGTCGTCCGGGTGAGCACCCGCACCCGGTGCCCGGCATCGAGCAGCCGGGGTACCAGCGCGCGACCCAGCCGCCCGGTGCCCCCGGTGACCAGTACTGTCTTCGATTCCGCCATAACTCCTCCGTGGTCGGCGAGATTCTTCTCGGCATACACCACTAGGAACCGGGCAGCCCTTCGGAATGTGACAGCCCGTCCAGCTGCCGGCCGGCGAACCGGAGCTTGTCCGGGTTGACGATGATCCGGATATCCGTGAGCCGGCCGTCCACGATCTCCGGTACGAATACCCCGATCAGGGTCGCGGAGAACCGGGCGATACCGGCCGGTGCACCGTTCACCTCATGAATGGACACGGTGAGACCGGCACCCGAGCGGACGGTGACCGACGCCAGGTATCGCGCGACCTTCGCCGCACCGCGAACCGGGCGCCGCGCCACTCCCGGGGCGCCGTTACCGTCCGCGACGGATATCGCATCCTCGGCCAGCATCAGCTCCAAGGCGGCCAGGTCGCCGCCCTGCGCCGCGTCGAGGAACCGCTCGACCAACTCCCGGTGTCCGCGGATATCGCCGGTACCGGGACGTTGCCCGGTACCGGCGAGCCGGTTGCGCGCCCGATGATGCAATTGCCGGCAGTTCGAGTCCGACAGCTCGAGCACCGCGGCCACCTCACTGTGGCTGTACCCGAACGCTTCGCGAAGCACGAATACCGCGCGCTCGGCCGGGGTGAGCCGCTCGGCGAGCAGCAGGAACCCCAGCGACACGGTGTCGCGCTGCTCGGCGGTCGCCAGCGGATCGAGTACACCGTCACCGGTCAGCACCGGTTCCGGCAGCCAGGGACCGATATAGGTCTCCCGCCGATACCGGGCCGACCCCAGCAGGTTCAGGCAGAGATTCGTCGCAACCTTCACGAGCCACGCATCCGGCTTCGCGACCGCGCCCGGCTCGACGCGCTGCCAACGCAGGAAGGTGTCCTGCACGATATCTTCCGCGTCCGCGGCGGACCCGAGCATCCGATACGCCAACCCGAACAACCGCCCGCGTTGCCGCTCGAAGTCGTCGACAGTCCCCTGCGCCACCACCTCAGTCTTCCGCACCGCGCATCCAGCGAAGGACCGAGGTGGCCCGGCCCCGCCGAGTCACCGCAAGCTACGGCCCCTGGCCTCCCTGCGATCCGGGGAGGGCTGGTCGTCGATCAGTTGCAGGCGGCGTGCCAGATCGGAGACGAAAACGCGCCCCGGGTCCACCTCGTCGCGGATCCGACGCCATTCTCCGAGTCGTGGATACATGGCCCGCACCATCTCCGGTGTCGTGCGTGAATCCTTCGCGAAGTACAGGCGTCCCCCTGCCTCGAGTACCTGCTGGTCGAGTTCGGTGCAGAAATCGCCGAGCCCGGGAGTGAGGGGAAAGTCGAGGCTGAGCATGAACCCCGGATGCGGCCAGGACAGCGGCGCCGGATTCCCCGGACCCATGCGCTTGAACACGTTGAGAAACGACCGGTGCCCGGAATGGGCGATCGCCCGCACCGCGTCCGCCAGCTGCTGTTCGGCGCCGAAGGGCATCGAGAACTGGTACTGCAGGAAACCGCGGCGCCCGTAGGCGCGGTTCCATTCCCCGAGCATGTCCAGGGGGTGATAGAACTGGGTCAGATTCTGGATCCGGCCGCGCGCCCGTTTCGGGTACACCCGGTAGGCGGCTTCGGCGGCTGCGCGGATCGTGAACTTGTTGACCATGCCGTTCGGGAAAACGTCCGGAACGGTCAACAGTTGCGGTGCATCGAATCTCAGCGGATCCCGTCGCAGTTTGGCCGGCAACTGGTCGAGGGTGGCGAGTGATCCCCGGCTGAACCCGGCACGACCCAGCCGGGAATCGGTACTGATCGTGTCCGGGACCGACATCGAGTACTCGTACCCGTCATCGGAGCCGCCGGTGAGCAATTCCATCGTCTCGTCCAGCGTGCTGGTGCGATCGTTGTCGACAATGAAGTATGCAGTCTCGGTGTGCTTCATTCGCACGCGCGCCCGCACCACGATGCCGGTCAACCCCATTCCGCCGACAGTCGCCCAGAACAACGCGGAGTCAGCGCCCTCGGGTGTGAGCGTTCGCAATGATCCGTCGGCGGTGAGCATATCGATCGACAGCACGTGATTGCCGAAACTGCCGTGCGAGTGATGATTTTTCCCGTGGATATCGGCACCGATCGCCCCGCCGACCGTGACCTGCCGGGTTCCGGGCAGCACCGGAACCCAGAGCCCGTGCGGCAATACGGCGCGCATCAGCGCGTCCAGGCTGACGCCGGCATCGACATCGACGACACCGCTGCCGGGGTCGATATGGTGGATCCGATCGAAGGCCGTCATATCGACGACCACACCGCCGCTGTTCTGCGCCGGATCACCGTAGCTGCGCCCGAGGCCCCGGGCGATCACACCACGTGGCCCGGCCTCCCTGACAGTCTTGGCGACCAGGTCGATATCGGACGCCGACACCACCTGCGCCACCGATGGCGCGGTCCGCGCCCACCCGGTCAGCCACCGCTGCTCGAGCCTTGATCCCCCATGCACCGTTGTCATTCCGCCACGTTAGCGCCCGCAGCCATGTTCTGCGCCGGCAGCGCGATCACCAGCGGATCACCGCGAGAAGGACATTCGGAGGCGTAGAGGCTTCATTTCCGGCCGAAGGCGAGGGCGACGTTGTGCCCACCGAACCCGAACGAATTGTTGATCGCGTAGTCGATTCGACCGCGGCGGGGCGCGCCGGTGACGATATCGAGGTCGATCGCGGGGTCCTGGTGGTCCAGGTTCAGGGTCGGTGGGATGACCTCGTCGCGGAGGGTGAGAACCGTCAGTACCGATTCCAGTGCGCCGGCGGCTCCGATCGAATGGCCCAGCGCCGATTTCGGCGCGTACACCGCGGGATGGGTGCCGATGGCCTGGTTGATCGCGGATGCTTCGGCGGTATCGCCGATCGGGGTCGCGGTGGCGTGCGCGTTGACATGGGTGATGTCTTGTTCGGTCAGGCCCGCGGTCTGTATCGCACGGGTGATCGCGCGCGCCGCGCCGGCGCCCTGGGGGTCGGGCGCGACGAGATGGAAACCGTCGGAGGTGATTCCGGCACCGAGCAAACGGGCGAGGACGGTGGCGCCGCGGGCTCGGGCGTGTTCCTCGGTTTCGAGGATCAGCAGGGCGCCCGCTTCACCGAAGACGAAACCGTCGCGGTCGGCGTCGAAGGGACGCGAGGCCCCTTCCGGGTCGTCGTTGCGGGTACTCATTGCCCGCATCATCGTGAACGCCGCGATCGGCACGGGATCGATATAGCCTTCGACACCGCCGGCGACCACCATATCGGCGTCACCCATCGCGATCATCTGCCAGGCGCGCGCGATCGCTTCGGAACCGGACGAGCACGCCGACACCGGGGTCACCACACCGGCGCGGGCCTGGAGTTCGAGGCCGACCACGGCGGCCGGGCCGTTGGGCATCATCATCTGGACCGCCAGTGGCGAAACCCGCCGGTACCCGCCACTTTCGAGAGTGTCACGCGATTCCACGACGGCATCACCACCGCCCTGACCGGTGCCGATCGCCACCGCGAGCCGCTCCCGGTCTACCTCCGGGCTACCCGCGTTCCGCCATATTTCCCGCCCGAGCACCGTGGCCAGACGTTCCACATAGGCCAGACGCCGCAACTCCACCCGGGTCAGATGCGTTTCCGGCCGGACCTTCAACGGCCCGCCGATCCGCACCGGGAGGTCGTGTTCCCGGACCCAGCTCTCCTCCAGGCGCCCGATGCCGGAGGCCCCTTCCAGTAGGCCGGTCCAGGTCGCGTCGATATCTCCGGCGAGCGAGGTCGAGGCCGCCACCGCTGTGACGACGATATCGGGGAACCTCCCGTCCACCGCGAACGGATTACGAACCTGCACCATGCGCCTCCCTGCTCAGCCGGTAATCGGCTATCGACCCTCTGGTTGTCCCCTCGACTACGTGAGCATTCCATCGAAACCCCCGGCGCGGACGATAATCTCCAGATGCGCTGTGGGTTTCCGGGCTACTGCCAGGTTGCGGAATCGGGGTCGATGCCGTGCGCGCGGGCGGCGGCGTCGACGATGCGGCGGAACCAGGTGGCGAGGCCGGCGCGGATCCCGTCGTAGTGGGCGGCGAAGCCCGGATCGTCTTCGTACATGCGGCCCAGGCAGACCTGCCTCTGCCTGCTGAGGGGAAAGTACGCGGCACTGAACACTTCGCGGTGCCGCTCGACGAGCTGATTCGCTTCCGGACTGCCGGGGTCGACACCCGCGTCCATCGCGTCGGCGAACGCGCGGTCGAGGGCGGTGATGGTGTCGGCGACGGCCTGCCATTGTTCCGGATTCCGGGCCGCCGAGCGTTCGGCGTATTGCTGCCATTGCGCGGTATCGCCGTAGCGTTCCCGGGCTCGGGCCGGCCAGTCCGGGTTCCATCGGGGCCCGAAGACCTCGGCCTGCTGGTCGGCGGTGAGGAGTGGGCCGCGCTCGTGGGCTTCGATCATCCGGTCGAGGCCGGCGCCGAGCCGCTGGAGGCGGTCGATACGGTCGGCGACCTGGGCTCGCTGGGTGCGCAACGCTTCGGTCACATCGGCGTCCGGGTCGTCCATGATGCCCTGGATCCGGTCCAAACCGAGACCGAGTTCTCGGTAGACGACGATGCGGTGCAGGCGTTCGAGGTCGTGCGCCGTGTACAGCCGGTACCCGGCGGCCGTACGCAGCGAGGGCCGCGCCAGGCCGATCTCATCCCAGTGGTGCAGCGCGCGGACCGTCACACCCAGCCGTGTCGCGGCCTGACCGACGGTCAGACCGTCGGCGTGGTCGGTGTCGGTCATGCCTGCCATTCTCAAAACCCCGTGGCACACCCGGACAGCACGACATATAGATAGGGCCCATGGACGGCCACCACCACCACGGCGAATACGAGCAGCTGTATGCCCAGCGTCGACGCCGGCAGCACTGCCGAACGGGCCCGGCTGGGCGATACCAGGTGGCCGATCCGGTCGGGTCCCGCGGCATGGAGCAGTAGACCCGCAAGAGGTGTACCCGGAGCCGCGGTGAGGTGGCTTCCGGGCGTACCGAGTTTGAGCAGCGCGCTGGCCAATGCCGGCGTGCCCGCGTGGTCGCGGGCCGCGTTGTCCGCCGCGATCTCGAGATAGTGCGGGATCGCAGCGGCGATCGCCGATACCAACGGCACCCAGCGCAACGGCCAGGTCAGCGCACCGAGCAGCGTCAGGATCAGATGGTGGTGCTGGCGCAGGTGGGCGCTTTCGTGCTCGAGGACCGCCGCGAGTTCGTCGGACTCCAGCGAGGCATACAGTCCGTCGGAGACGACGATCCCGCCGTACCGGCGCGGCAGTGAGAACGCCACCGGCCGTGGATCGTCGACCACCAGAACGCGATATCCGCCGAGGTACGCCGTGCGGGCCCGGTCCGCGAGCGCCTGCGCGGCCGACCGGGTGGCGCGGTGGCGGCGCAGCCACCGCGGTATCCCCAGCCCCAGCACGGCGACCAACGCGAACGCCGGTAGCAGCAGAAGCATCACGACGGGAATCGCCGTGTCCACGGTGGTCGGGGCGAACGGGCTGGCGGCATCCAGGCACTGCCGGCACGCTTCGGCGAACGGCGCGGGAAGCACACTCGGACCGGTGACCATCCACGCCGCCATCAGGCTCAGTGACGCGACCGCGAGGACCCACAGCAGCAGACTGCCGGTGAGGACGAGTACGGCTGTCCGGGGTACCCGCGTCAGCGCCGGTGCGGCGGCACGGACGAGCCCGGGCCCGCCCACCGAGGACGCGGCCAGTACGAGCGCCAGAACGGCCGGCACTACCAGTGCGCTCATCCGCTGCGCCCGCTCTTGTCGAGGTAGTCGCGGAGCAGTTGCAGGTCACGCTGATCGATATCGTCGATGAAATGCAGGATCGACGCCATCGGGTCGTTGCTGGTGGACAGCGCCTGTTTCATGAGCTGGGCGGCGTGTTTCTCCCGGGTGTGGCGCGGCGCGTAGCGCACGGACCGGCCTTCCCGTTCGGGGGTGACGAGTTGTTTGCGTTCGAGGTTGGTCAGCACGGTGGCGATGGTGGTGTAGGCGAGGTCACCGCCGAGCCGGGTGATCACCTGCCGGATCGTGGCGGCTCCGTGATCCCACAGCACGTCCATCACCTGTTGTTCGAGGGCCCCCAGCCGCACCGGCTCGGACTGCTGATCGCGCTTCTTCCCGGACACCATGACCTCCCTACCGTACTGCAGGCACCGGGCATACGACCTGGCCCTGGAGGCGCCGCACAACGGCGACCGCGGACAGCACGAGCGCGGTCGCGGCCAGAACCGGCTGGGCGGGCGCGAACCAGGTGAGGGCGCCGGTGTAGCCGAGGGCGAGTAGCGCGATCTTGTTGCAGACCGGGCAGCCGACCGCGAACCAGGCCAGCACCGCGGCGAATCCGCCGAGCCGGGCACTGCGCCGGTCCGAACCGTCGCCGGCTGCCGCCGGTTCGCCGGACCGGGAAGTCGCTGTGGCGCCCGGGCGCACATAGGTGGCGAACAAGATCCCGGTGAGAGCGGACGTGACAATCCACACCGGGTAGTTCCACGGCTCGGGCGGTATCTCCCGCCCGAAGACCGGGTTCGGAATCAGGACGGTGACGAGACCGACCACCACACCGACCACCCCGGCCGCCGTCGCGGCCAGGCCCACCTGCCGAGGACTCCACGCAACCAAGGCCTGCGCCGCGAGACCCAGCGACGCTTTCCGGCGACTCACCCACTGTTCGATCCGACTCACAGTTTTACTATGCCGGATAGTCGACTATCTTGCATAGTCGACTATCCGAGATAGTCGAGGCGCCCACCGCCCGACCACCCGATGCCGGTGTAGCGCGCCGGGCGGCAGCGCCCTCCCGACCAGTAAGGAGCACGACGATTTCCTCGCAGGACACTCCCACTCGCTCACTTCCATGGAAGGCCATCGCGCTCGGCGCGATAGCCGTCGCACTGTTGTCCGTCGGCGCCGCGATCAGTATGAGCACCGGCAACGATCGATCCCCGGCCGCGTCGCCGGCCACCGGAGGAAACAGCGCCCTGCTGGACCTGGCGCGCCGCGACGACAACGACCCGTTCGCCATCGGCGCCGTCGACGCCCCGGTCGTCGTCATCGAATACGCCGATTTCACGTGCCCCTACTGCAGCGCCTTCGCGGTCAACACCCTCCCGGCGCTGCTCGCGGAGTATGTCGAGGCCGGTCACGTTCGTATCGAATGGCGCGATACCCCCATCCTCACCGACTACTCGGTCGAAACGGCGATCGCCGGACGAGCAGCGGCGGAACAGGACCTGTTCTGGGAATTCTCACGAGAGCTGTTCGCGCACACCTATTCCGGATCCAAGGATTACCAGCGCGAAACCCTGATCGGCATCGCAGGCAAGGTCGCGGGTCTCGATACCGCAGCGTTCACCGCCGCATTGGACGATCCCGCACTGGCGGCAGCCGTGGACCAGGAGGCCGACGACTCCCGGAATCTCGGGGTATCGGGAACGCCCACCTTCGTCGTGGGCGACCAGATACTGCAAGGCGCGCAGCCCGTCGACGCTTTCCGGCAGGTCATCGACGCACAGCTCGAGGAAGTGGGCTGATGGATATCGGCTACGCCGGTGCCTTCCTCGGCGGCATACTCAGCCTCCTGTCACCGTGTTCGGTCATGCTGCTGCCCGCGTTCTTCGCCTATGCGTTCTCCGACCCCGCCACGCTCGTCGCGCGCACCGGGGTCTTCTACCTCGGACTGATCACCAGCCTCGTACCGCTGGGCGTTTTCGCCGGCACCGTCGGGGCGTTTCTCAACGAGAACCGCAGTCTGCTGCTCACCCTCGTCGCCTGCGTGGTGATCCTGTTCGGTGTCATCCAGCTGGCAGGGATCCCGATTCCGGGTTTGTCCCGCACTTCCCGGCCGGGCGGCGACGCCGGCCGCGCCTGGACCGTCTACGTTCTCGGCACGGCATACGGGGTCGCGGGCGTCTGCACCGGCCCCATTCTCGGGTCCGTCCTGATGATCGCCGCGGTCGGCGCGAGCCCCGCCTACGGGGCGATCCTGCTCGCGGTCTACGCGGCCGGGATGGCTCTACCGCTGCTGGTGCTCGCCCTGGTGTGGAAGCGATGGTCGACCGGACTCCGCGCCGCGCTCACACCACGGGAACTCACGGTCGGCCGCTGGACGAACAGCTGGCACGCGATCATCTCCGGCCTGTTGTCCACCGCCCTCGGCGTTCTCCTGCTGTTCGTGGCCCGCGATCCGGAAGCGGGCGGCATCCTCTCCATCGCCGACCAGTACCGGATCGAGACGGGTGTGGCCGAACTCGGCGGGCAGGTGTCGAACGTCTTCGTGCTGGTCCCGTGCCTGGGAATCGGCGCAGCGGCGTGGTGGCTCCGGCGTCGCACACATCGCAGAAAGAAACTGCCTTCTTGACAGTTACTGTCGTATAGGTAGATACTTCCGTTAGACAGTTCCACCAGTGGACTGATCAACAGGAGGTGCGCGGTGTCCTTGCGGGAGCGTCAGCGGCGGCAGGTTCGCGCGGAAATCCAGAGCGCGGCATTCACGTTGTTCGCGCGCTCCGGATTCGATGCGGTGACCACAGAACAGATCGCCGCGGCCGCAGGGGTATCCCCAAGCACATACTTCCGGCATGTGCGCAGCAAAGAGGACCTCCTCCTCGACCCGGTGCGGGAAGGCGGCGCGGGAATCGCGGCCCTGCTCGAGGGCCGGCCGGAGGACGAGCCCGCCGATATCGCACTCGCACAATCCATCCTCGCCCGTTCCAGCGCCCTCGCCACAGACGAAGTCGAACAGTGGCGGGCAGCGTTCGCCACCGCACCACACCTGCTCGACCGGGTCGCCCTGGTTCCGGCAGACCATCGAAAGCGACTGGTGGAGTTGGCAGCCCGGCGGATGGGCACCGATCCGGCGACCGACAGCAGTCCCGGCCTGCTGGTGCACCTCATGCTCGCAGCTGCCGAGTTCGGGTACCTGCAGTGGTTGCGCAGCACCAGAAATCACTCGGCATCCCTACCGGTCTGCGTCGAGGCGGCAGTCGCCGCGGTCCTCGACGACCGGTGGCGGAAACGTCGCTGACGCTCATCGCCCACGATTCGAAGCAGAGAAGGCTCCCATGAAGCAGGACACCGTGATTCCGGATTCGGTCGACGTCGTGATCGTCGGGTCGGGAGCGGCGGGTATGACCGCGGCGATCACCGCGGCCCGGCACGGCCTGTCCGCGGTGGTGGTGGAGAAAGCGAGCCGATGGGGCGGTTCCACCGCCCGCTCCGGCGGCGGCGTCTGGATTCCCGGCAATCCGGTACTCCGTCGCGAGGCGCCCGCCGACGATATCGACGCCGCCCGCGCCTACCTCACCGCCATCATCGGCGACGGGGTCGCACCGGAGATGATCGACACCTATATCGACCGCGGTGCGGAGGCATTCGAGTTCCTCGCCCGGCACGCACCGCTGGCAATGCGCTGGGTCCCCGGATACAGCGACTACTATCCCGAGGCCCCGGGCGGACGGTCGCACGGGCGGTCGGTCGAACCGGACCCCTTCGATGCCCGCACACTCGGTGCCGAACTCGCCACCATGGAACCCGACTACTCCAAGGCACCGCGTAATTTCGTGCTGACCCAGTCCGATTTCCGGCAGATCCATCTCGGGCTGCGCAATCCACGGGCGCCGTTCCGCGCGGCCCGGATCGGGGCACGCTGGGCCGCGGGCCGCCTACGCGGGCGGCATCTGCTCGCGCGCGGTCAGGCCTTGAGCGCCATGCTGCGCGTCGGCATGCGCGATTCCGGTGTTCCGCTGCTGCTGGACACCGCGTTGATGGAACTCCGGACGACCGGCGAACGGGTCACCGGTGTCGTGATCCGGCGCGAGGGCACCGACCACGCAATGACCGCACGACACGGAGTGATCCTGGCCTGCGGCGGTTTCGAAAAAAACGACACCATGCGCAAGCAGTACCAGCGTGCACCGATCGGCACCGAATGGACCGTCGGCGCGGCAGCCAACACCGGCGACGGTATTCGCGCGGGCCAGGCCGTCGGCGCGGCCACCGCATTCATGGACGACGCCTGGTGGGGGCCCTCGATCCCGCTCCCCCGCATGCCCTGGTTCTGCCTGGCCGAACGAAACCTGCCCGGCAGTCTCATCGTGAACGACCGTGGTGTGCGGTTCATGAACGAATCACTGCCCTATGTCGAGGCCACGCACCGCATGTACGGCGGGGAATACGGGCAGGGCGACGGCCCCGGCACCAACATCCCGGCCTGGCTCATCTTCGACCAGCGCTACCGCAACCGGTACCTCTTCGCCGGCCTGCCACCCCGGCAACCACTGCCGCGGCGCTGGTTCGACACCGGCGTACTCTCCCGCGCAGATACGGTCAGCGAACTCGCGGACAAAATCGGGGTCCCGGCGGACCATCTCGCCGCCACGGTCGCCCGGTTCAATACCTTCGCCCGCTCCGGTACCGACGAGGATTTCGGCCGCGGCACCAGTGCCTATGACCGCTACTACGGGGACCCACGCCAACGCCCGAACCCGAACCTGGGTGCCTTGGAAACCGGCCCCTTCTACGCCGCGCGACTCGTCCCCGGCGACCTCGGCACCAAAGGTGGTCTGGTCACCGATATCGACGCCCGTGTTCAACGGGACGACGGCACCGTCATCCCCGGCCTCTACGCCGCCGGAAACACCAGTGCACCCGTCATGGGTCACACCTATGCCGGCCCCGGAGCCACCATCGGCCCGGCCATCGTTTTCGGCTATCTGGCCGCGCTCCACGCCGCCGGCTAGCACCATCGAGGGCGTCGGCCCCGATTACGATCCACGCGAACGCGCCGGGAAAATGCGCGCCGGAACACCGGAGGGCTGACTCTTTCGCCGGCCTCAGGGGCGCGGATGAAAGCTAACCTGGCAACCATGTGCAGATTCGTGGTCGGGTCCACGGTGCAGCGGC
Organism: Nocardia sp. NPDC058499; assembly: GCF_042719915.1. Taxonomy (NCBI): domain Bacteria; kingdom Bacillati; phylum Actinomycetota; class Actinomycetes; order Mycobacteriales; family Nocardiaceae; genus Nocardia; species Nocardia sp. NPDC058499. The sequence continues at coordinate 430,703 of NZ_JBHXMZ010000001.1, forward strand.
GCGAAGTTCTGCACGGTCAGGTGTGGATGACGATGCCGGTGCAAGTCGTCGCGGACGACGAGGTGCTTGCTGTCTGGATCGACGACGGCACTCCCTTCACTTTTGTGCCACATCCGTTCGGTCCGCATCCGTGGTCGCGAAACGACCGGTGGACCGGCAGCAGTGTGCTGCAGCTGTATCGCCCCGGCGACGCCTATTCGGTGTGGGCGTTCTTCCGGCACGGCCGGTTCGATCACTGGTACATCAATTTCGAAATGCCCTACCGCCGGGGCGACGGCTTCTTCGATACCGACGATCACGGGCTCGATATCGTCGCCCGAGACGGTACGTGGCAGTGGAAGGACCGCGAGGATGTCGCGGAACAGGTTGCCTGTGGTCGCCTCACACCCGGCGAGGCCGATGCGGTGTGGCGGGAGGCCGAACGCGTCGCGTCTGCCCTGGACAACGGCAACTGCTGGTGGATTCCGCGTTGGCGGAACTGGAAACCCGCACACCGCGAGTGACGTCGTTCAGGCGGGCCGGGGTGCGTACATGATGACGGCGACTCCGATGAGGCAGATCGTGGCGCCGGCGACGTCCCACCGGTCGGGGCGGAAACCGTCGAGCGCCATACCCCACAGCAGTGATCCCGCGACGAACACACCACCGTAGGCGGCGAGGATACGGCCGAAGTGGGCGTCCGGTTGAAGAGTGGCGACGAAACCGTAGAGGCCGAGTGCGATCACACCGGCCCCGATCCAGGCCCAGCCGCGGTGTTCGCGCACACCCTGCCAAACCAGCCACGCCCCGCCGATTTCCGCGACAGCAGCCAGGACGAACAACAAGATGGAACGCAGCACGGTCATGAGCGGAGCCTAGACATCGTGGCTGCCGGGCCGGCATTGCCGGGACGCGATTTCGATCTTCCGGTCTCCCGCGCGGCGCTCGTGGGTGCCGGTCCGGCTCGTGCACGCTTATTCGGCCCACCCGCGGAGTATCGTGCGTAGTTCGTCTTTCGGGATATCGGGCCAGGGCTCGGGGTTGCGGGAGAAGCGTGTGTCATACCAGTCGACCCAGCCTTCGAGGCGGTCCGGGTCTTCGGATATGAAGCGCGGCGCGGTCTCTGTGGTCATCGTTATTCCGCGCCAGTCTTCCATCGTGCGGTACATGTCGAGTACCGGTCCACTGTCGACCGAAGTGGCTGAAGGTGGCATCCGGTCGAGCCACATGCCGGTGGCCTGGGCGTGGGTTGCCTCATCGATGTTTGCCCCCATGCGCTGGAGGAAGAAGTTCGCGTTGTACAGCGGGTCGCCCGGGCCGGCGGTCTCCCAGTCGAAGATCCACAGTTTTCTGTGGTCGTCGAGTCGGAGGTTGGATGGATACAGGTCGTTGTGGGCGAAGACAGTGGGCTCGCCGGAGCGGCCGAGGTCGGGCTCGACATAGTCCGACAGCGGGCCGATTCCGAGTTGGTCCAGTCTGGCGTGCCGCTCTGGTGGCAGGTGGCGATAGGCGTCGTCGGCGTGCTGGATCATCTGCTGCTGCCACTGAGGTATATCGAGGTTCATTCCCGGTGGCAGGGAGCGGGCGGACATCAACTGGACCTGATCGAGGAGATCGGGCAGCCAGTTCATCATCTCGGGATCATTGAAGCCCCGTGTTTCTCCGGGCACGTACTGCATGATCGTGAACGGCTGTCCGGTCGATCGGTCCGTCCCGGAGTAGAGGATCCTGGGGGTTCGCACACCGCACTCGCGCGCGTAAGTAATGGCTGTGTTCTCCGCCATCCATTTCTTCAGCATGGTCACCCGCGGCTGATCCAGCCCTCGCCTGACCACTGCGGGGCCCGCGCTGCTATCGACAATGTTGACCCGGTTCCCGGTTCCCGCAGCATCCGGCTCCAGGTTCCGGACTTGTTCATACAGATTGCGGGCCTCTCCAGCCGATATTTCGGACCGGACGCGACAGACCGGACCTGCTGCGCCGGAATCATGGTTTCCGTGCCCAGCGCTGAGCCTGTCGAGTTCGGCTGCGGACTGCTCCTGGGTACGGGTCGTCCGGTCGAGGCCGTACCGAATGCCGTCCGGGAATTGTCGATGCGCTGCACTGACTCGCGGGGCGGCTTTGGCGGCCATGGTTTCAGCGAGGCGTTTGGCTGCCTCCAGGCGACACCGAGACCGGTGCATCCGGCCTACGCCGGCGCGGAGGACCGACGGTCGCCGACTCGAGCGTTGTGGTTGCTCCTCCGCAGACCGCGCCGGTGAGGCGGAAAACAATTCGAGAGGGCTGGTCAATCCACGATGCGCCGGACTCGATCAGCTTCTCTCAACTCCTCAGACATTGTCGGCACCCGCCCACGAAGGGCCTCCAACCGGAAAGAGGGCCTCGGCGCCTACCGTCGGGTCTACGCGGCGGAACGAAAGTAACTTTAATGCGGCAAATCTCGTGCCGATGAGCAAAGTTCCCAGCGGCAGTAACAGCAGATAGCGGCGGTGCAGTGCCTTCGCGAGAGAAACGAGCCCGAATCCGCCTGAAGGCCCTGTCCCGTGATGGCGGAGATATGGACCGATTACTTCTGTTTCAGTCCGTCCAGAGTCCGCCGGGCCTGGTCTCGGGCGATCATCCCGAGTTCGTCCGCGTTCGGCACGGGCTCGCCGTGTTGGCGCAGGATGGGGACCCGCACTCGCAGCGAGACATTGTCGTCCTGCACGCCCACGATGTAGTCGAATCCGGTGGTGTGGCTGGTGTCCGAGGTCGAGGTGTGCCAGTAGCCCTGGGATCCGATTCCGGTGACCTCGCCAAAATTCACACCGGGCCCGGCGGTGTCCTGTTGTTTCCATTCGTCATAGGCCGGCGCGGCTCCGCGGGCGGTGAACTCGACCTGGAGGTCGATGGCGGCTTGATTCCAGTGGACGCCGTCACCGGACTGGCTTCTGTAGGAGAATTGACACGCCAGCCGGCCGGGGTCGTCGTCGCTCGGCGGAGTTTCGTGATGGTAGGGCGCTTGATCCGGAGTGGACGACCACTTGTGCAACGGAGTGGGGTCGACCAGATCGCACGCATTGGCGACCCCGTTCATCGAGTACATTCCCGGCGATGCTGCCGGGAGCGGTGTAGTGGTGGGGGTACTGGACCTCGCCGGGGTGCTGGAGGACGCCGCGACCGCGGCGGGCCGAGGTTCACTGCCCCCACCGGCGATGACGACGCCGATCACCACCCCCGCGGCCAGCACTACCACCAACCCGACGACACCGGCAGCGATCAGGCCTGCGTTACCTGGGCCGGTCGGTGCAGGTATGAACTGCGGCTGCTGGTATCCCTGTCCGGGCCGGCCGTGCCCGGTGACGGGGTGTGTCCCGTCGCCCTTCGAGAAATATGGTCGCTGCGCAGGGGGTTGGGCGCTGCCTGCGAGTGGTTGGTCGGGTCCGTGTCGAGGGTCTGTCATCTCTTGCGGCCCTTCGATTCCTCGGCGTTCTCCCGCCGACCTTCCTTGCCGCGCCATCCTACTGTGCCGTCGGCCGCGTAGTTCCTCAACAGTCTGATCTTTCTAGTTTTGCCGCAGTCCATCCAGTACCGTGCGGGCCTGAGCCCTGGCAACCGAATCGAGCTCGTCGCGGCCCACCGCCGGGGAATCCTTCTCCAGAGAGAGTTCGATCCGGACCCGCACCGCGACACCACCGTCCAATACGCACAGCCCGTAGTCGGCGTCGACGATGCCACCGAAGTTATCGGCCTCGAATTGCCAATAGCCCCGGGTACCGATTCCGGTGAACTTCCCGGACGTCACCTCCGAACCGGTATCGGCGAGTTCGGCGGCCGTGCGTATGCAATGGTCGTACTTTCGCGCGGCCGAACCGTCCATAACGTCGGCCCACACCCTCATCGTGGCGGTGTTCATGGGAAATTCGTCGCGGGTCGAATTGTCGTAGTAGAAACTGCACCGCAGGTTTCCGAAGTCCCCGGACGACCGAGTCAGCTCATCGACAGGATCGAGACCCGGCGTGGACGCCCACCTTGTCAACGGCGTGGGATCGACCAGATCGCACGCATTGGTGACCGCCTTCATCGAGTAGATGGCAGGTTCCGGGATGGCGGTGGGGACACTGTCGTCATTTCGGCCGCCCAGTATCACACCGGCCACCACGCCGATCACCAGCACCACCACGGCCGCCCCGGCAGCACCGACGAGGATCAGCCACGAGGGGCCGCGTCCGGCCGGCTGCGGCGGGTACGCCGGCGGCGGAAGCTGCTCCTGCGGCCAGTGCCCTTGTGGCTGATCACCGGATCCGTGCGGAGAAACTGTCATCCGGCAAACCCCTCCCGTCTCGGACGGGCGGCCCCGACCGGTCATAGACTCCGATCCGGATCCTAGTTGCGCTCATCTGATCACGTTGGTCGCCGGCCGAACCGGGAACTCATCGCTGTCGTGCACGACGTAAATAGATGTGGCCCGCCATGCCAGTGGCCCCGTGATGCCGGGCCACGAACCGGACACCTCCTCGGTCTGCCGGAGCTCCCGCCCGCTACGATTCCGGCTATGAGTTCCTAGGCTGATTCCATCCTTGCGGCCCGCGCGCCACGGCAGTAGCGCGCCGAGTGTGCGCTGTCCCGTTCTGGTACTCGTCCCGCCGCCGGTCCCGCGCTTCCATCCCGGATTCGCGCAGGTCGATAGGCGAATTGCGGACAATCGACCCTACGAACCGAATGCTGGTGAAATCCATGTTCGACGAACTGTCGGAGCTCAACGCCCGTCCCGCCCTTTTCTCCACGGTGACCACCCCCGAACTGTGGACCGACCCCCATATCTCCGAGAGGATGCTCGCCGCGCATCTCGATCCCGACCTCGACCTGTCCTCCTACCGCGCCGAGTTCATCGAGCGGGCGGTCACCTTCATCACCGGCTACTTCGAACTCGGCCCTGGAAAGCGGCTGGCGGACTTCGGATGCGGGCCCGGCCTCTACGCGAACCGGCTGGCCGCCACCGGCTGCGCAGTCACCGGTCTGGATTTCTCCTCCCGCTCGGTCGAGTACGCACGAGCGGCGGCCGCGAAGTCGGGCGTCGACGCGAGGTACCTGCACCAGGACTACCTCAGCTACCGCGATACCGAACGCTACGACGTCATCATCATGATCATGCGCGACTACAGCGCGATGGTCCCCGACGCACGCCGCCGGTTGCTCCGCGTAGTTCGGCAGCACCTGGCTCCCGGCGGGGCATTCCTGTTCGATGTCGACGCCGTACCCGCCTTCGACGCTGTCGAGGAGAAGGCCGTGTACAGCCCCTCGCTGATGGACGGGTTCTGGTCTGCCCGACCGTACTTCGGTTTCCTGAACACCTTCCGCTATGAAACCGAGCGAGTGTCTCTCGACAAGTACGAGATCGTCGAGGAGACACAGACGAAAAAGTACTTCAACTGGATCCAGTTCTTCACGCCCGAACAACTCACCGCGGAGTTGGGCGAGGCCGGACTCGCTCTTGTCGAGATAACCGGTGACGTCGCCGGAGCTTCCTACCACCCCGCGGCACCACAGTTCGCTGCCGTTTCCGAGGTCTCGCGCTGAACCGTGGGCGGCAGGTAGTTTCTCCCTGACGCCGAGCGCTCAGCCCGCGAGGGTCAGCACGACCAGCGGCATGGGGCGGTCGATCTTGGACTGGAAGTCGGCCAGCAAGGGGTTGTTGGCCAGTACCCAGCCCGCGAACTCGTCGTAGTCCGCGCCTTCGAGCACCTTGCCGGTCGCCTGGTGGGTCTTGTCCCGGAGTTCGATGGTGACCTGGGGATTCGCCTTGATGTTGTACCACCAGGCCGGGTACTTGTCTTCGATGAACGAGCTCACGTACATGGTTTCACCCCGGTACAGGGGGCCCAGCGGTGTGGTGTGCCGCTTGCCGCTCTTGGCTCCCGTGGTAGTGAGCAGGATGAGGTCGCCGCCGGCGTAAGCACCGCCCACCTTGCCCGAGTTCTCCCGGAATTCCTTGATCACGTCATCGTTCCAGTTGGCGATGCCGCCCTCCTGGTCCCAGGACTGGTTCCACGGCGCGTTCGGATCGTTGTAGTCGGTGATATCGGCCTGCTCCGGCTGACCCGCACTCGTTTCGATTTCGCTCACGATTCGAGTGTGCCGCGAATTCAGGCCAGTTTTTGTCCTGAATCGGCGAGAGTGCCGGTCACTTGCGGTTTCCGACGGCCCTCAATCGGCCGGAGTGCTCGGCGACACCTTCCCCAAGATACCCCCAGGGGTATTGTCGGTGGTGAGTTCCAGGAAAGGACAACGCGATGGTCGGCAACGAAGAGACGATTGGCCAGGTGCTCAACCGGCTGCGCCGGGCACACGGGCAGCTCGCCGGGGTGATCTCGATGATCGAACAGGGTCGTGACTGCAAGGATGTCGTCACGCAGCTCGCCGCGGTATCCCGGGCGCTGGACCGCGCCGGGTTCAAGATCATCGCTACCGGCCTGCGCGAATGTATGACCGAGGAGGCAGAGAACGGCTCCGAGCCGATGACCGAGGCCGAACTGGAGAAGCTCTTTCTCGCCCTCGCCTGATCGGTGCGCTGCCGCCCGCCCCCGCGCCCGAAAACGAACAGAAAGGACATACCGTGAACATCGCACTGTCGACGACCCTGCACACCGGCTTCGACGAGGCCGTCGAAAGGACCCGCACCGCACTGTCCGAACAGGGCTTCGGGGTGCTGACCGAGATCGATATGCAGGCCACCCTGAAGGCCAAACTCGGCGAGGAGATGGAGGAGTACCTGATCCTCGGCGCCTGCAACCCGCCGCTGGCGCATCGAGCCGTGGGTGTGGACCGGCGGATCGGGCTGCTGTTGCCGTGCAATGTGGTGGTCCGCCGCGACCCCACCGCCGCCGATACCGTCATCGTCGAGGCGATGAATCCCGACATCATGGTCGAGGTCACCGCCGAACCCGCGCTGAATCCCGTCGCCGCCGAGGCGGCGACGAAACTCCGTGCCGCTATCGACTCCCTCGGCGCGAACTGACTTCTCGCATTACGCGGGCGTCCGGTCCGGGGCGACGATGGTGCCGCAGTCGAGCCCACCGTGACTGTAGGTGGGCACGACGGGCCATCGGCGTTTCCACGGCGCGCATTCCGAGGACGGGATGATCTGCCGCCAGCGCGGGTCGCGGGGCGAGGGCGAGGCCAGGGTTTTCTCCTTGACCATCGAATCGTACTGGTCGAGCGAGTTTTCCAGGGTGTTGCCGTTGAGGACGACCTCGCGGCCGTAGAACGCCGCTTGCTGTTTCACTCCGGGAACGGTGGACAGTTCGGGCTGCCAGCTGTCCGCGGCCATCCCGCTTTCCGAGGAGACCCCGATGCCGTCGGGAGTGTGCCCGCGGCGCGGATTCGCCCTCGATCACCTCGGGGCGCGGTAGCGGGTGGCGGCCTCGCGGATTTGCGGCGAGGCGTTCCCCGCGGGGCCAGATATCTTGCACGCCGTCGAATTCGGAATCGTGCGCACCCGATCGGTCCCGCGGTTTTCGGTTCCGGTGGTCATTGTTCGTCTCCTGGGGCACGTCGTGACCAGTGAAACCACACCCGCCACTCCCCCGCCGCAGCTGGCGCCCGTGCTGAACCTGCACGACGATGCCGGTCGCGCGGGTGACGTATGTACTGGCCCGCCTGATCGCCATGCAGGGCTATCGGATCCGGCCGCTGAACGATCCTGGTATCCGCGCGCTCGCATTGCTCGCCACCGCGGTCGGCCGGCTGCCGCGACTGCCCGGCGTCGCATGCTCGGTCACCGAACTGGGCGCGGTCGACCGCGACTCACGAATCCGCGGCTGACCGTTCCTCGACCGCCTGCACGAGTGCCGACGCGAGCAGTGCGACAGCCCGTTCGTCGTCATGGGCCAATTGCCGAAGGAGATTCAGTGCGAGAGTTCCCGGCATCTCGGCGAGCGCCTGGGTCAGCCGCGTCCGGACCGCGGGATCGGCCGGGTGCGCGGCGAATTCGGCGGCCAGCGCGGTCATGATCCGGTCGGCCCATACCGCGTCCGCGGCCAAACTGCCCAGAAGTTCGGCCGCCTCGACATCGTTCGGGCCCTCGACGACTGTGCGAATGAGCTGCGGTACGGCCGTGGTCACTCCCCGCGCACCGAGCGCGAGAGCCGCATACCGGCGGACCGCCGGGTCTTGATCCGTGAGCGCCTCGGTCAGCACCGGAGTGGCCTCGGGTAGCTCGGCGAGCGCGTGGATCGCACGCCGGCGGATATCGGCGTCGCCCGAGCGCAGACCCGATGCGAGACCATCCACCGCATCCCCCTCGGCTCGGGCGAGGGCCCAGCGCAGCGAACCGGCGACGTTCGGATCGGATTCGGCGAGAACTGCGGCAGCCAGCAGTTCGGCGGGCGGCGGCACATCCTCGGGCGGAGCCAGGATCGCCTGCTGGCGTCGCGCGGCATACGGCGACCCGAGTCCGTGCAGGAGTTCGACGATACGCAGGACGTCCTGCCAGCCGGTGGGGCCGGCGGCATCGACGGTGCGCAGCCGGTCGAGGAGCTCCTGCTCCCGGTTCAGTCGTTCGCCGGTCTTCCGGATCAGGTCGCCGACCAGCGCAGACGGGGTGAAACCGGGATCGTCGATGGCCCGTCCGATCTCACGCAGCGACAATCCCAGCGACCGCAGACCCTCCACATGGAAGATCCGCCGGATGTCCTCGGGCGAGTATTCGCGGTAGCCGCCCACGGTGCGGCCGGTGGGGCGCACGAGCCCGAGGGAGTCGTAATGCCGGAGCATCCGGGTGCTCACCCCCGAGCGTCGTGCGACCTCACCGATCAGCATGCGGCCTCCTCGCCGTCCGGTCCGAGCGCCACCACCCGCCGGGCAGCGTCGACGGCGAGGTCGAAACCGGCGTCCGGATCACGCAGGAGGCGCTGTGTGGCGTTCGCATGTGCCCGCACCGCCGGATTTTGCGCGACCGCCGCGGCGTCGAGTACGGGTTCGGCCGGCTCACCGAGCGCGACGAAGGCCCGGCTGAGACTGAGCTGGACTTCTCGATCGCCGCGGCCCAATTGTGTGGCCAGTTCCCCGGCCAGCGCGCCCTTCTCCTGCTCCGGCGCCAGTACGACGGCGGCGCGCCAGGCACTCCGCGCGACCTCGTCGTCGGGGTCACGCAGCAATGAGCGCGTGATCGCGGGCCAGACGGCGCGGTCACCGATCTTCGACAACGTATGCAGGGCCTGACTGCGCGCCTGTGCACACTCGGAAGTGAGCTCCGCGCGGAGTTTCGGAAGCGTGGTCTGCGCCGGAAGCCGGGTCAACGCCCAGGTGAGCATGTCACGTACGAAGAAATCCGGTTCGACCGCGCACCGCTGCACCAGCGCGTCGACGAGTTCCGGCGCGGGATCGGTGCCCGCGGCCAGCGCCGCCTGCAGCCGCGTCGACGAGTCCGGGGCGGCCAATGCGCCGAGCAGCCGTGTGTGTCCAGAGTTCCTGTGTGTCGTATTGATGGGTACCACCTCCGACAGCCAGTCAAGACCTTGTCACAGTGAGAAGGTCAAGTACAGGAACCCTCGAGGCGGCAGGCAATGCGGCGTCACCGCGGTCCCCGCTCCCCCAGAAGCAACTATCCGGCAAGGGACAGCTGCCGTCGGCGTGACACTGGGCTCGTGTACCAGCTGATGCCGATATCGAAACCGAACATGACGGCGAGCCACCTGAGGAACAGGTCGATACCCACACCGATATCGAGGCCGAAGGAACGGAAGAGGCCGCCTTGTCCGGCATGGAGTCACCCCTCCGCATCAACGAGTGCGACTGTCACCTGCAGCGGGCAGCAGCGCCGTCAGCGCCACAGCGGCGCCCCCGCGATATCGAGCCGGGACGGCGCGTCCGGCCACGTACTCCACACCGTCACTTCCGGATTCGATCGTGCTTATCGGCGAATTCCAGAAAGCAAGGGATCACCACCTCCTGGTTCGCCCACAGCAGGTCGTGCCCGATATTCGGATAGATCTCCACATCGACCGACGGGATCTGCCTCCGGGCGCGGGCCGCCCCGATTTCGGGATCGTTGACCACCGTTTCGGCGCCGAACAGCACCAGCACCGGGACGGCGATGGCCGCCAGTTCCGCGTCGGTGAGCAACCGATCCCACGGCATCCCCGTCCGGAACTTCAAGCTCGCCATCACCATCGCGAATTCCTCGTCGGTGTGCTCCACACGAGGCGTGAGCCAGGCGTTGAGCTTGCGCATACGTTCGGGAGTCGGGCGCATACCGGCGACGAGAAATTTGAACAAGAGACTCCACTTCGGCTTGGCGAAGGTGGCGCCGCCGGGCTCGAACATGGTGAGACTCGACAAGCGATCGGAGTAGTGGATGCCGACCATGGCGGACAGCCACGCGCCGAGAGAATTTCCGGCGAGGTGAACTCGGTCCTCGCCGAGTCCGTCGAGTGTCTCGACCACCCACTTCGCCACATCGGCACCGTCCCGCACGGGTGCGGTCTGCACACAGCGCCCCGGCCAGCCGATGACATCCGGCGTGTATACCACCCGGTCCCGGGCGAAGTCCTCGATGAACCGGTGCCACACCAGGCCGTTGCCCATGATGCCGGGAAGCAGAAACACCGGTTCCCCCTTGCCGGTTCCGGATTTGCGCACACGCGTCGTCCCGAACGACGTTTCGACGTCGAGGACCGTCGAGGGAACCGGCCACCGCTGTGCCCATGCGTCGTACACGCGCAGATATTCGACCTTTGCATCGTCGCTGGTGAATCGTCCGATCTTCGGCATGGATATCCCCTATCAATCTACGAATAACTATTGCTGATCGTAGCATACATACTACAAACAGAGGCAGGTTGACGCTAGGTTGACGAACCAGTCCGACCAGACATGCACGTTTCGACCGACTCACGACAGACTCGAACCGAGCAAGAAGAGCGGGGTCGCACAGTGTCGGAGCGGGCACCCGAAGCATTTGCAAGGTTGACCGAGGTTCCGGACGGGTAAGAAAGCGTTGTCTACCGCTTCTCACCCTGGGGGATACGTGCCCGATACCGCACGACGTTCGGAAACCACCACCGCCACACCGACCTTCGTTTTCGTGCACGGCCTGACCTGCAACAGCTTCTATTGGACACCTGTGGTTCGCGAACTGGCCCTGCTCGGCCACCGGAGTCTGGCGGTCGACCTCCCCGGCCACGGCTTGGACGCACCGTTTCCGCTGTCGTATCAGGCGCCGCAGGACCTCGCCGCATTCACCGCCGCGGATTCACCATTGGCCGGAATAACGGTGGAGGACAATGTCGCCCATGTGGTCGATGTGGTGCAGCAGGTACAGCGGCACGGCCCGGTAGTCCTGATCGGGCACAGCCTCGGCGGGGTCACGATCGGTATGGTCGCCAACAAGATCCCCGAGGCGATCCACCGGCTGGTCTACCTCTCCGCGTTCTGTCCTTCCACGCCCGAAGCCCCCAGCGCCATGGCCTTGGCGCAAACCCCCGAAGCAGCCGAGGACATTCCGGCCGCGAACCCGGACCATTCTCTGTTCCTCGGGTTGGACGCGGTCCCTCCGGGCATCATCCGCTTCAACTTGCGTTCGGCCGATATCGAAGCGCTCGAAAATTTCCGGATGCTCAACATGCCCGAGGCGACCCTCGAACAGACATTGGCCATCCTGAACTTCGGTATGCAGCACGAGGACGGCGCCCGCACCCAGTTCGCCGATACCCGCGTCCAGCCCGAGACCTGGGGCCGCGTACCCCGCAGCTACATCCGTCTCACCCAGGACAATGTCCCCTCCCCTGCCCTGGTCACAAAGATGATCGCCGACGCCGACCGCCTCACTCCCGGCAACCCGTTCGGCGTGCACACCCTGGACGCCGGGCACGGCGGTGTGGTGCTGCGGGCGCGCGAACTGGCGGCCCTCCTCGACCAACTGGTCTGAACCGATGACGTTCTCCATCGTCGCGTGTGATCCGAGGACCGGCTCCTGGGGTGTGGGAGTGGCCTCGAAATACCTCGCTGCCGGATCGATGGTGCCGGCCGCCCAGGCAGACGTCGGCGCCCTCGCCACGCAGGCCTACACCAACGCATCGTTCCGGCCACTGGGTCTGTCGGCCCTGCGCAACGGGCGTAGCGCCGATGAGACGCTCGATTCTCTGCTGTCCGGGGACTCCGGCCGTGCGGCCCGGCAGATCGGCATCGTCGACGGCCGTGGCGGGTCGGCCCTCTGGACGGGCAGTGACTGCAGTCCCTACGCGGGCGGCACCCGAGGAGACGGCTACGCGGTTCTGGGTAACCTATTGACCGGCCAGGAAGTCATCGCAGCCATGGCGGATACCTGGACCGGCGGCGATCCGGAACGGCCACTGGCGCATCGCCTCCGGGAGGTTCTACAGGCGGGAGAAACGGCCGGCGGGGATCGGCGCGGTAGGCAGTCCGCCGCAATCCTGGTCGCCCGGCGCGGTTCGGACTATATCCTGGGCTCGGACATCGAGATCGATCTCCGGGTGGATGACCACGACTTTCCACTGACGGAACTGGGCCGTCTCCTCGATCTACGTTATGAGGCACCGCCGTGACCGCTTCGCATGAAAGCCGCCTACGCCGTATCCGCGTCCGGTGGCGTCTCCTCGGCCTGCCGTTGCGGCTGGCGATCCAGACCGCAGCGGTCACCACTCTCGGTTTGGCGATCTTCGCCATCCTGCAGACCACCGACGCTATCGACGCGACGGCCGCTTCTCTGCTGGTAGCGGTGGTTTTCGGGAGCGCCACGGTGCTTCAGCACCGGCAGGCACAACGCCGCCAGTACACCGTGGAACTCATCGCCGCTTTCCAGACGACAGACCATCTGGCGGCGGCCGATACGTGGATGGCCAACCAGATTGCCAACGACCTACCGATCACGGCGGATGTCTGCCTCGCCGACGAGCCCCGGGTCATCGCGATGCTCGACTATTACGAGTTCCTCGCGGTGCTGGCCGAGCAGGGCCTGATCGATGTGCCGCTGGTCCGTAATCTGCGCGGCGGCACCATGTCCCGGTGCTTCCTGATCTGCCGGGATTATATCGAGGACCGCCGCGCCCGGGTGGGGCCGGAGCTCTATCAGGGCCTGGAGTTCTTCACCGAAGCGACCCGGACACCGGCCGTAGTCGGTCCAGGGCAGGACGCACCGGCCCCGATCGCGTTCGTCCGCTTCCCCGGCTCCGAGGGAGTGCCGAATTCCGGAACAGGCTGAGGCACGCACGATCCCGGTCACCCTGCGCCGAATCGCACCGCGCAGCCAGAGGAGGCGATGGTAGGAACCGACTCCGGGCTTCCGGCATTGCGGGGATCAAGCGAGCAGGGCTCGCGTCTGTGGGGCAGTGGGCTCGGCGAGGACAGCGGCGGTGTTCCCGGCTTCGACCACCCGGCCGCCGGCGAGGACGAGTATCCGGTGACAGTGTCCGGCCACCACCGACATATCGTGACTGATCACAACAACGCTGATCCCGCGGTCGGCGCGGACACGGTCGATCACCCCCATGATCGCGGCGGCTGTATCGGCGTCGAGGGCGGAGGTGATCTCGTCGCAGATCAGTACCTCGGGCGCGGCGGCCAGCGCCCGGGCGATCGCCACCCGTTGCCGCTGGCCGCCCGACAGCTCGTCCGGGTAGCGGTGCAACATCGCGGGGTCCAGTTCCACCTGCTGCAGCAGTGTTGCCGCGCGGCCGCCCACTTCGCGCGACCGCGTTCCGCTCAGCCGCAATGGACGGGACAGCGTCTGTAACACAGTGTGTTTCGGGTTCAGTGTGGACAGCGGGTTCTGGGGTATGAGCTGGATACGCCGGCGGGAACGGCGTGCGGCTCCGATCCCCAATCGGCGGCCGTTCACCTCGAGTCGCCCCGACGCCTGGGTATGAAGGCCCGCGAGTACCCGCGCCACCGTTGTCTTCCCGGCTCCCGATGGTCCGATTAGCGCGACCGATTCGCCGGCGCCGACGGTGAGGTCGACCGATTCCAGCAGGATGCGCCTGCCTGCGCGCGCAGATATCGCTTCCGCACGCAGCGCACTCTCGTCCATGACCGGGCCCGGGCCCGTGGTTGCGGGCAACTGGCCGAGCAACGCCGCCCGGGGCTCGCCCAGACAGATCACCTCGTCGGCGAGCCGATGCAGGGTCGCGGTGTCGTGGCCGGATACCAGTACGGCGACCTTCTCCTCGGCGGCCAGCGATCGCAGCAGGGCCGCGATATCGGTGCGCAGTTGTTCGTGCAGTCCGGCGAGCGGTTCGTCGACGACGAGCACGGCGGCTCCGCGGACGAGCGCCGACGCAAGCGCGACCCGACGCTGTTCGCCGCCGGACAGTTCCCCGGGCCGGCTGCGCAGCATATGTTGCGGCAACCCGACCCGTTCGAGCGCCGCAGCTGGTTCGGCGGGAGCGGACCGTCCCGCCGCCTCGGCGAGGAGTGCACGGATACGCATGGCCGGGTTCAGCGCGGCGCCCGGATCCTGGCCGACATAGGCCAGGTGCGCGCGGCGGAAGGTCTGCAACGCCGCACGTTCGAGGGCGAAGATGTCCTGTCCGCTGATATGAACCGAACCGCTCACCCGTGTGGTGCCTGCGGCCAGATGACCGAGCACAGCCCGCATCAGGGTCGTTTTCCCGGCGCCGGACGGTCCGGTGATCGCCGTGATCGTGCCCGGCTCCACCCGCAACGACGTGGGCACCAGTAGTTCGGCGCCGGTACGTGTACGGATCGAGAGTTCCTCGACCACGACACCCGTGGTCATACGCTGCGCCTCCCCCGCCCGAAGGCCGCTACGGCACTGTTCACACTCACCGCGAGCAATCCGATCGCCAGGCTCGGGGCCAAGACGGCGGCCGGATTGAGCAGGATTCCGGAGGCGTTCTCGCGGACCATGACCGCCCAGTTCGCATCGCCGAGCGTGGTCGGCAACTGCAGGAACGCGGCGGTGCTCACCAGATACATCGCCTCCACGAAACGCAGACCCAGCTGGGTGAGCAGCGTTTCCCGCAGGTTCGGCAGCAATTCCCGGACCACGAGATACGCCGCGCCCTCCCCGCGACCCCGAGCCGCCTCGATGAAACCGGAGGCCGCTACCCCGGTGGCCGCGGCCGCGAAAACACGCGCGGTATACGGCGTTCCGGCGACAACGCAGATGATCACGAGACCTGCCGCACCGGATTCCGGCCAGGAGAGCATGAACAGCAGCATCGCGAGCATCGGCGGTAGGAGCATGCCCAGGTCCGCGGCCCGCTCGATCCACGCACCCACCCGCGGATACAGTGCGGCGACAGAACCGAGCACCGCCGCGCATCCGGTCACCAGCAGTGCGATGATCACGGCGACCAGCAACAGCCCCCATCCGCCGTGCAGTAGCTGGCTGAATACATCGTGGCCGAGCCGGTCACCGCCCAGCCATGCCTCCCCGCTCGGTTCCGCGAAGGTTATACCGACCGGATGGTCGACGGCGCGGGGCGCGAGCATCGGCCCGAGTATCGCGACGACCAGCACCACGACGGCGGTCAGCGCGGGCAACCCGAGCCGCAGCGATGCGGTGGCGGGCCGGAGCCGGCGAGCGGTGATCGGCAGGGTCACGGCCGGCCTCGGTTCGACCAGGCCCGCACGGCATCGGCCACGAGCAGAACGCCCATGATCGTCGTCCCGGTGACGGCAACGACGGCCGCGACCAGCGCCGTATCGCGATCCGATACGGAACCGGCGACCATGGCGCCCATACCCGGATAGTTGAAGATCGTCTCCACGACCAGCGCCCCGCCGAACAGGGTGCCGACGGAGGTGGCGAACGACATCGCGATGGTCGGCCACGCGAACGGCAGGATATGACGCAGCAGCACCGTCCGCTCCGGAAGGCCGTTCAAGACTGCGCTTTCCACATGCGGCGCGGCGGCGGCATCGGTCACCGCCCCTCGGACGACCCGGAGGTTCCAGCCCACTTGCGGTATCGCCAGGGCCACCACCGGCAGGATCAGCATTTCCGCACCGGCCGGGTATCCGGACCGGTCCGTGAAGGTCACCGCAGGCAACCAGCCCAGCCAGAGGGAGAAGACGAGTACGAGCAAGGTCGCGATGACGAATTCGGGGACCGCGATCACGAAGGCCGAACCGGGCTGGAATACGCGCGCGGAGCGACCGGTGGGCCGGGCAGCCCACCACAGTCCCAGCAGCAGCGCGACCGTCACCGTGACAAGCAGGGCGAGGGACGCCAGCAGCAGTGTTTGCGGGAACTTGTCCGCCAGCAGCTCGTTCACCGGCTGCCCGCGCGCAGTGGTCCCGAAATCACCCGTGACCGCGCCACTGAACCAATCCCAGAAGCGGGCGGGGAGCGGCCGATCCAGGCCGAGTTCGTGCTCCTTGGCCGCGACCCGTCCCGCGCTCGCATCCCGCCCCAGCACGGCCCGGGCCGCGTTACCGGGCAGCAGGTCGACGACCACGAACACCACTGCGAGCAGGGCGATCAGCAGTCCGATGCGACGCGCCACCGTCACGGCGAATCCGATCAACGCGATAACCACGCCCGCTCGAGCTGCACGCGACCGTATCCGCCCAGTGTCGGCAGGCCGTGCACGGACCGGGCGGCGATATCGATTCCGTCGGCCATCCCCCATACGAGGTATCCGCCGTGATCGTGCTGGATTCGCTGGATCTCCCGGCACGCGGCGGTGTACTCCGGGCCGGGCGGTGCGGCGAGGGCCTCGGTGTAGGCCTGGTCGAACGCGGCGTCACGGAATCCGGTCTCGTTCCATTTCGTCCGCGAATACATGACCTTGCTGGCGAAGAAGACCACCGAATCGTTGGTGCCCCAGTTCACCGTGTACAGCGGCGCCGTCAGCCAGGTCTCGTCGTAGAAGGCGTTGGCCTCCTGCACGACGACCTCGACCTTCAACCCGATATCGGCGGCCTGGCTCGCGAAAACCTTCGCCGATTCGACCTCACCCACCGCTTCCTGTTTCGTCAGCAGGCGATACGTCTTCGCGGTATCGAATTTCGCGTCGGCGAGCAGACCCCGGGCGCGGTCGAGATCGCGTTCGCGCTGCGGGATCGACGTATCGTATTCGGGGTCGGCGGTGCCGAGGATATCGTTGGCGACGGTGCCGTACCCCGACAGCACCTGCGCCACCATCGCTTCGCGATCCACCGCGAGCCGCAACGCCTCCCGCACCCGGGGGTCGGCGAACGGCCCGTCGGAGGTGCGCATCGCGATCGCCACCGCGACATCGTCCGGACGACGGATGACCTCCAGATCGTCCCGCGTTTCCGCCGTCCGCCCGGCCACCGCGCCCACACTCGAGGCGAGATCGATCTGGCCCGCCATGACCGCGTTGGCCATCGATTCAGGGCTTTCGAACAGCGTGACCTCGATGGCGTCCAGCAACGGGGCTTCCCGATACCAGTTCTCATTGCGCACCAGGCGTGCGTTGCCGTTGTCGTAGGACTCGAGCCGGAACGGTCCGGTGCCCACGGCCGCGGTGAAATCGGTGGTCCCCGCGGGTACCACGAACGTCATCATCCGCAGCAGCAGCGGTAACTGGCTGTTCGGTGCCGCACAGGTCAATACCACCGCGTTCGCACCGGCGGCCTGGATAGCGTCGCCGGACGGTACGGGGACCTTGGTTTCGCCCGCGATCTCCCGTAGCCGGCGCAGCGACCAGACGACATCGTCGGAGGTCACGGGGCGGCCGTCGTGGAACCGCGCTCCCTCCGCGATCGTGAAGGTCCATTTCCGCTGCTGCGCATCCGCTTCCCAGGTCGAGGCCAGCCGCGGAGCCACATTCGGATCCGCGCCGGGAACGGTCAGCGCATCGTAGACCAGCGAGGCGATCAGGAAATCACTCTCGTTGCTCAAGGTCTGATGTGGGTCCCGCTCGATTTTCGACGATTTCCCGATCGCACCGACCCGAAGTGTTCCCCCGGGCTGCGGTGGGCCGTCCGGACTTTCGGATGATGAGGAACCGTCACCGCAACCGGCAACCAGCAATACCGCACCCAGACCCAGGCCTGCCTTCAAGATATGACGCCTGTTCAGTTCCACAGCTCGACCTCATCCAGCCCGATACAAGGTTAGCCTGTGCTAACCGGAATGAGGTTACCGCAACCACCGGTCGCGCAGCAGTGCTTCCAGCGGCCGATCCCTCGGCCTGTGCCCGGGGTCCGGGTGAGCAGACCGGCGAGGACTATGCGAGGCGGACGTCCGCGGTCGCGAGGCCGAAGATCTTGCGGCCCGCGGATTTCGCGGCGATGACGACAACGGCGCTCCTGGTCGCGGGGTCGACCGATTTGATCCGGCCGGTGAACTCGATAGTGCTGCCCGCGGAACCGGATTCGACGACGGTATAGTTCGACAGCCGTACCTTGTACCGGAGCATCGCCCCCGGGTCGCCGAGCCACTCGGTGACGAATCCCGCCCCCAGCCCCATCGTGAGCATGCCGTGGGCGATCACATCCGGCAGGCCCGCGAGCGCGGCGACGTCACCGTGCCAATGAATCGGATTCGCATCACCCGAAACTCCGGCGTAATTCACCAGATCACCCAGCCGCAGCCGCACGGTTCGCGCGGCGAGTTCGTCACCGGCCGCGATGTCCTCGAATCGGAGTGCAGTGCGCAGAGCACGTGTCCGGGAAACCGTGGAAAGCCGCGGGCCGTCCTCCGGAACCGGATGTTCGGCCTGCGGCCCGTCCACACCATCGGGCGTTACCGATCCGGACGGTGACCTCTCGAGGCCGTGCATGAGCACGCGCTCGAATGCCTGGCCGATACCCGCGTCGACTTCTTCTCCGGTGACGCCGACCACCGTCGTATGCATGATGTGGACGACGTCGCCGGATTGATCGGTGAAGGTGTTGGTGACGGTGAGCAGGTCTTTGCCCGCGATGGTGCGCACCGACGAGAGTTCGACATCGCTGATCAACCGGTCGCCGGTGTGCAATGGTTTATGCAGTTCGAAGACCTGATCGGTCTGCACGAATACGTCGTAGCCGGTGATGACCTCTTGGAAAAGCCTGCGGTTGGCGAGCATCGCGGCGATCGAGACAAAGGTGGTCGGCGCAACCAGCTCACTGTGCCCGAGCGCCCATGCAGCGTCCTCGCTCCAGTGCGCCGGGTGGAAATCCTGGACAGCCCGCGCGTATTCGCGGATCTTCTCCCGGCCCACCTCGTAGTAGTCGGGTACGCGGTAGCGGTACCCCACCAGACCGGCCGTATCCAACGCTGTTTCCACCAAGCTCTCCTCGTTCCAGAATTCCTCCGGCACTCGTCGCCGACCGCCGTAGAACCACATGCATGAGCGATCAACCCTCGCACACGATATGTCCTGCGGGCAGAAGACGCTGATCACGCCTCGTTTCTGCACTGATGTTGCGGTTCCGATCCGGTTCGTCCGGATCATGTCACCGATATTGCGTGGGTCGCGGCACTGGCTCAGAGCCGACACACAAGGGTATGCTGGCATACCATGAAGCGGACGACCATCAAACTCCCAGATGACCTGGACGGCCGGATACGCCATGAAGCGGCTCGGCGGGATATGACGGTTTCCGACTGGACACGGGAAGCACTAGCAGCACACCTGCCGAACGCTGGAGCAAGAAGGTTCGGCGCGGCCGGCGCCGGCCGTAGCGGACGGTCGGATATCTCCGAGCGAGTAGAGGAGATCTTGCGCGGGGAGTGGGACCGATAGCCCGGCTCATGGTCGACGCAGGTCCACTGTATGCCTACGTCGATGCGGACGACGCACATCACCGCAGCTGCCTGGAGTTGCTCCAGAACCATCGCGGACCATTGGTCGTCCCCACGCTGGTGATCACCGAGGCGGCCTACCTCATCGGTACCCGCCTCGGTTCTGAAGCGGAGGTGCGCTTTCTCGGCGATTTCGCCGAGGGCCTGTTCGAGGTGGAACCGGTACACCCCAAGGACTGGTTGCGCATCGCCGAGCTTGTTGCCCGATACCGCGACTGGCCGCTGGGGACGGCTGACGCCTCAGTAGTTGCCGCGGCCGAGCGACTGGGTATCGAGCATATTGCCACGGTCGATCGGCGACACTTCGGCGCGGTCCGGCCGCGTCATACGGCGGCCTTCCAGTTGCTTCCGTGATCTCTACCTGGGTCGGGTATCCGCAATGTCAGGCGGCGTGTTGCTCTCCCGCGGAACGTCGACCGCCACAAAAATCGGACTCGTCGGTCATCGCTGTCGAACTCCGATAGCCATGCACAGGTCGCACTCCCGTGCAGCGCCACCATGGCCGGGCCTCGGCCTCCGTCGGTGTCCGACTACTGGGACCGACGCTCACGCAGGACACCGCGATCCCGGCCACGTACTCTCGGACTCGCCACCGCAACGTCCACGGCCGGGGCGCACAGGAGCTATTCAGGCCACCACAGGGCGACCGTGAGGCCCGCCAGGCCCAGGACCAACTGGGCCAGCGCCAGATCAGCCATCCCCTGGTCTCTCCCACGGCCGGTCGGCACCGATCCAGCGGTGACCACGTGGGTACGACCGCATCGGGGTGATCAGCACCGCGAGGTCCGTGACGAACTGCCGCACCGCATCCGCATGCTCGAAACCCGGAACCACCACAGCCTCGGCGGCGTAGTCCTCCACGTGCCGGGCCACAGCCAGCGCGGTCACGAACGGGCCCGCTCCGGTGAAAACAGTGAATACGAGCCGATACCCCTGCCGGGCCGCCAGCTCGCTCAGATCGACGGCCGGTATCGGCACATCGCGCCGGATCAGAGCTATCGCGGCGGGAAGTTCAGCAAGCGCCACGCGGACCTCCCGGCTCGGCACACCAGCACCGAAGGGCGTGCGCGATACGTTCCAACCGTTCGATCGGCGGTAGCATCGCCGCGGGACCGTCCGGAACGCCGGCCACTCCCGGCATACGGGCGGGTAGTCGATCCGGTGCTGCCGCGTCTGATGGAAGGCGTTCCCGTAATCCTTTGACAGACATGGTCAATCCTCTGCTTCCGGAATAGTGTTGGCATGCACCCGGCGCAGGGTCCGACAGTGCATCAGCAGCCGAACTGTGAATGTCGGACCACCAGCTCGCGGCGCTCCGGGCGTTGAACCGGTGTCCCCAGCACTTCTGAGGCCGGCCTGCGCCGGGTGCGTCCTCAGTAGATCTCTGCCGCAACGACTTCGACAGAGCTACCGTGGAGTTTCCATGGCCGACAGCATGGTTTTTCTCCATGGACGCATCCATATTCCATCGATCCGATTAGCGAAGGTAAGAAGCGATGCCCCCTGGATCCACCCTTCCGCGGCGCGCTCTGGGCCGCCAACTGCGAAAACTTCGTGAACGCAACGGGTTCACCGCAACGGCGGCCTCCCGAATCGCCGAGACGAGTCCCCAGACCTACGGCCGGCTCGAAGACGGCCGCATCACCAAGGTCACCGATATGCTGTTGAATACGCTCGCGAACGCCTACAAGGCCACCGATACCGAGCGACGGCTCCTACTCGCGCTGGCGCAGGAGATCCGCACATCGTCCACCAACGGGGGCGGTTGGTGGCGCGCCTACGCGGATTCATTGGCCACCAATTTCGACCATTACCTGTCACTCGAAGAAGCGGCGAACTGGGTCACCTCGTGGCAAACAACCCTGGTACCAGGGCTACTGCAGACACGGGAGTACCGCCGTGCGATCACATGGGCGACGTCTCCGGATACGCCATCCAAGGAAGTCGATCGTATGCTGGATATGGCCGCCAAGCGACAATCCATACTCGACCGCGAAGGATTCCGCTTCGAGGCGCTGCTGGCCGAGGGGGTACTGCACTACCAGGTCGGAAACCCAGAAATCATGGCGGCACAGATTCAAACCCTGCTGGAAAAGTGCGAACAGGCCGAGATCCGGTTTGTTCCGTTCCGTGCCAAGAACCCCTGCGGTCTCATTGCCTCCCCGTTTGTATTGTTCTCCTTCCCACCGCTACTGACCTCCAAGCTTCAGGAACCGCCGGTTGCCTACGTAGAGGGACTCGCCGGCGATCTTTACCTGGAACGGAGGACAGAGGTCAGCATGTATTCCCAGGAAGCCGAGAAGATCCGTCATGTAGCGTTGTCCAGGTCGGCATCGAAGAATCTGATGCTGAGGGCATTGAAGGAGTGGCAAGCGTGACCGATCAGACGGCCGCCCAATGGTTCAAGAGTAGCCGGAGCCATGGCGGGAAGGATTGCGTAGAAGCCGCCCATCTGAACGGAGGCTTCGTCGGTGTTCGGGACTCCAAGAACCCGAGCGGTCCCGCGCTGATCCTGACCCCCGGCCAATGGGATGCGTTCCTTTACGCCGCGAAGTCGGGCCGGTTCGACCGGCCGTAACCGCCGCCGGCAGATCACCCGCCGAAGATCAACCACTCGATCGCCGTACGACCTCGAGATTGGGCATTGCGGCGACCGAGCTCATCCGAGAAGTCCTGGTGATCCATTCTTTGAGCACGTGGCACGGCACTGGCTCAGAGTTCGCCGAGGACCTACTCGAGGTAGATCCCGTACATACCCCAGAGCTGGTTGCGCATCGCCGAACTCGTTGCCCGGTACCACGAACGGGAGCGGTTTTCAGTGACTGCCGAGATCGATACTGAGAATCTTCACGACGGCGTGGGGGTCACCCTGCTTCCCTTCCCGGGTTGCGTTGCAATATTGATAATCGATCCGCCCGGCACCGCTGATCTCGTAATGGATGGTGCGCGAGTACCCCGCCCATTTCGGGCCATGATGCTTACCTCGGAGCACCGTTGTGGTACCCACAGCGGGCGGTGTGCCGGGCGTGGAGGAGACATGGTCCCAGAACTGGCATGCCGAGGTGACCCCGACGCGATCCGAGAGTTCGTTCCACACGCCGAGGTACTGGCGGTGCACCAGAACGCGATAGGCCGGCTTGGTGGACGGTCGCCCGCCTGGCGAGCGGGCGGCGACGAATGGCCGATACGCACCGGGCAACGGGTGGCGGTCAGGCATCGTCGCTCGGCTGGGGAGCGTCTACCTCGATGAAATCGGACTCGTCGACGGCGCCGGAGTGCACGGCCCGGCGCAGGGGATCACGCATCACCGCCGCAGTGGTGGCCCATGCATGCAGGACTTCGCGCAGCGGACCGGGATCCTCGGATGCCACGGTGAGCACCACAGCATTGCGAATCTCGGTCAATGCCTCGGCACGGTCATCGCTGTCGAACTCCGACAACCACGCCAGTCCGCCCAGCTCCACCGGGGTCGGAGCCGCGGTGCGCGCGAGTACGGCTTCGGCGGCGAACAGCTGAGTGATCGTGGCAGTCGCTTCACGTAATGCGGCGATCCGCTGCGCTTCCAGCATGACAAGCACCGAGCCGTCGGTATCGCGCAGCGAGGCCGACGACTGCTTCGCCTCGTCGAGAAACTCGCGGCGCCGCGCGCCCGCGAGATCGCTCACCTGAAACATGGACATGCCAGAATAGTAGCAAAATCATGGCATCAAGATTCAGTGGAACCTTCCGTTGCCTACACCGAACTGCGAGGCGACACCGTAACGTCAGGGAGCCGACCAGGCGAGACGACATCGGGTGCCAGAGGTAGGCGACACGGAATGTCAGTAGGTGGACCTTCTTGACCCCGAGCCTGGACACGAGGCTTGTGATTTCCCCGGGGGCTGAGGGGTTCCGCCGGACACCGTGCCATGGGACTGGAGGTCCTCGGGAACATCGTGTCCGTGCACCGGGCTCACCTCCGAGTTCGCAGGGTTGTCGGCCTGGTGCTCTGAGAGGCGTCGGGCTCCGAACGATATCTCAGTACATCGGGATTCCGCTTTGGTGCGCCGTGTCCAGGAGTTTCCCGTGGTCAAGCGCTGCGGCAACCAGTTCGAGGTCGTCGCCCATGAATCGATCGCTGTCCAGGGCGGGAACGAGTGAACGCAACAGGTCGTAGGTCTGCTTACCCGCCGGGCTGAGTTTCCGATACCGCCCGGAGACGTCTACTGCCTGCGCCGCAGCGAGCCATTCGATCGCGAGTATCCGAGTGTTGTTGCGCAGCACACGTCGGGCATTTCGTGCGGCAATCAGACCCATACTGACCACATCCTGGTTGTCACCGTTGGACGGAATGCTCTGGATGCTCGCCGGTCCGATCGTCCGGTTTTCCGCCACCAGCGCGGTGGCTGGGTATTGTGCTCCCGCGAATCCGCTACTGAGGCCGGGTTGCCCCGCGACCAGGAACGCGGGCAGGCTGTCGTTCAGATGACGATTCAACAGTCGGTTGAGTCGTCTCTCCGACAGCACACCGAGCTGTGTCAGCGCGATGGTCACGTAGTCCATCACGAACGCCACAGATTGGCCATGGAAGTTGGCGCCGTGAAAGACCTCGTCGTCCTCGAACACCAGAGGATTGTCATTGGCTGAATTCAACTCGGTCTCCACCACGTGCACGGCGTGTACCAGTGCGTCGCGGACCGCGCCGAGTACTTGCGGAACCGCCCGGAGCGAGTAGGCCTTTTGAAGATAGGTGTCAGTGGTTCGTACCGAGTCGCCGGTTCCCTGCTGATGTCGAATCGCCGACAGCAACCCCGAGTGTCGCTGCAACAGGCCACTCCCCTCGGTCAAGGCGAGAATATTGGCTGCAGTCTCGATCTGTCCGCGGTGTGGCTTCGCCACCTCGTGGCCTTTGGCGGCGAAAGGCCCGGCCGATGCCCTCAGCACCTCCAGTACCAGGGCGGTAACCATTTCCGCCTGCCGTACTTGGTCGAATGCGTGGCAGAGAACCAGCGCCCCGACACCGGTCATCGCCGAGGTGCCGTTGATGAGTGCCAGCCCTTCTTTGAAGCGAAGCGGTAATGGGATTATGCGGCGTTCCTTCAATATCTCGTCCGCGGGTATGGGCCGACCATCTCTCAGCACGTAGCCCTCGCCGATGACCGTGCTGGCCAAGTGGGCCAATGGCACGAGATCACCGCTGGCGCCCAGGGATCCGATTTCCGGTATCGCCGGAACGATGTTCTCGTTGAGATACAGCGCCAAACGCTCGACGAGCTTCGGCCGCACCGCCGAATGACCCCGCACCAGCGCGTTCAACCGGCTACACAGGATCGCGCGGGATTCGGCTTCATCGAAAAGGGGACCGACTCCCGCGCTGTGGCTGCGAACCAGATTGGTCTGGAGTTCTGTCTCCTTTGCAGTGTCGACCAGGACATACACCATTTCGCCGTACCCGGTCGTGACGCCGTAGATCGGCTGTCCGGCGTGGACGAGCCTCTCGAGCACTGCTCGGTTGCCGGCCACCCGATCGATCGCCTCTGGGGCAATCGCGCATTGCGCTTTCTCCTCGGCGATCCTTCTGACATCTGTCAATCGAAGAGTTTGTCCGTCGATCCGGACAGCCATCAGCCGCTCCTCACACTCTCGGTTTCCGGAACAGCTTGCGGCTGTCCGGTTCCGCGTAGCAGTCTGATCAGCACTGTCATGATCACCGCGAGGACGCCGAGCAGCAGGCAGGTGGCCGCGAAAGCGGAGGCGAAGTCGTTCCACACCATTGCGCCGCCGGCGTCCTGCGGGTTAGCGCCCAGGACGATTCGATAGAGTGCTCCGACAACCGCTACGCCTAATGCCATGGCGGCCTGGGTCATGGTGTTGAGAACTCCGGAGCCCGCCCCGAGCGCCGCCGTCGGCACCTGCGCCATGACGATGCTGGTCAGCGGGGATACGATCAGCCCTTGGCCGATTCCGCCGAGTCCGATTACCGCGGCTAGCAGGGTTAGCTGAAGTTCCCTGTCGGCGTGCACGATGGCTGGCATCACGCCGTAGCCGATCGCCATCATCACCGCACCAGTGATCAGAACTCGAGTTCCGTATCGCTCCATCAGGGAGCGACTGACCAACGACGCGATGGTGAATCCCAACCCGAGCGGAACGAACACCAAACCGGTGCCCATCGGACCGAGGTCGAGCCCGGACTGGAGGTGATAGGTCAATACAAGAAAAAAGCCCGCGTTTCCACTGAAGAACACGATTACCGCGAGCATGCTGATCCGAAATCCGCGCGGCCGGAACAGCCAAGGTGGGAGCAAGGGGTCGCCCCCACGAGCATCCAGACGCCGTTCGTAATACACGAGTCCCAACACGAGCAGAGCGAACAGCGGAAAACATAGCAGGGTCCACATCGGCCAGCCGTGTTCGGGGCCGAGTGACAGCGGGACCAACAGTGCGGGCAGCGCGAGCGCGGTGAGAGCCGCGCCGACCAGGTCCAGCCGGGCGCCCTCCGGACCCCGGCTTTCCTTTACCGTTGGAACGGCCAACAGGATCGCGACTCCGATGGGGACGTTGATCAGGAAGATGGTTCGCCATTCCAATCCGGCGACGTTCCATTGCAGCAGCAAGCCGCCGCCGATCAGACCGGCGATCACGCCGAGTCCGATGACTGCCCCGTATACACCGATTGCGCGCTGTCGATCTCGCGCCTGCGAGAAGGTGCTCTGAATGATCGACAGCACCTGTGGCATGACCATGGCGGCGGCGGCGCCTTGGAGAATCCGCGCGCCGATCAGTTGGTTCGCCGTTGTACAGGCCGCGCACAACACCGACGCCACAGTGAAGGCGAGCACGCCGTAGGCGAAGACCCGCTTTCTTCCGATCAGATCGCCGAGCTTGCCACCGGCAACCATTCCCGCCGCATAGGCGACCACGTAACCGTCGATGATCAACTGGATCTGACTGAAATCTGCTTGCAGGTCCTCCTGCATTGCTGGGCTCGCCACGTTCACGATGAACATATCGACCTGGCCCATGAACGTGGCGAGCAAGACTACGCCGATGCCGATCCATACGCGCCGCGACGGCGCCTGCCTCGACAAGGACAGGGGACGGAACCCAAAGGAACTCAACGAAGGCTCGTATCTATCGGACGGTGTGTGCTCCACCGTTGACGTTGATGACTTGTCCGGTGATATGGCGGGCACCGGATGACGCGAGAAAATAGACGGTTTCGGCGATGTCCGTGGGGACGCCGGCCCGGCCGGTGAAGGTGCGGTCGATCAGAAAGTCGACGCGCTCGGCCGTGAGCTTGTCCCGAAAGAACTCGGTATCGCGGATATATCCGGGCGCGACAACATTGCAGGTGATCTCACGCGGGCCGAACTCTTGTGCCAAGTCGATATTCCAACTCGCCAGGCCGGCCTTCGCCGCACCATAGGAGCCCGCGCCCTGGTCTGCAGCGATGGAGCCGATGTGGATCACGGATCCACCTGAGGTGAGCCGGTCTCCCACTGCATGGGTGGTCAATACCGCGCTGAGTAGATTGGCGTTCAGATTGGTCGACCACCGGCTGGCAACCGCGTGGAGACCGTTTTCCGAAGGTGCATCGAAGTCGGTGTTTCCGCCCGCATTGTTGACCAGCACATCGATATGGTCCGGTAGTTCCGCTGCGGCCGCAATCAGTTGATCGGGATCGGTATTGTCACACGGCAGCGTGCGTACCCCGTCGCCGAGGTCTGCAGCGCGTTTATCCAGGATCTCTTTGCGACGTCCGGTGATATAGACAGTAGCCCCCTCGGTCGCGAACCGGGCCGCTACCGCGTAACCGATACCGGTCCCCCCGCCAGTGATCAGGACAATGCGGTCCATAGAGCACTCCTCTCCTCGTTTAGGTCTAAATGATACGGTTCTTCAGCGTCGAATACCAATCGGGTTATGCTTGCTCGGCGTCGAACCCCGGGAGGCATCTGATGGCGCCGGCATCTGAGGCAGATCGTGATCCCGTGGACGAGATCGCCGAAGCCTGGCAACGCGAACGACCCGGCACACCGACCGAGTCGATCGGCATCGTCACCAGGGTCTGGCGGCTCGCCAAACTATTCGGTGAGGACCGCCGAAAGGTACTGGCCGCATCATCGGTAGATCCAGCGACCTTGGATCTGCTGAGCACACTTCGCCGTAGTTCGCCGCCTTATTCGCTGACCACCAAGGAGCTTGCTCGACGGACCCTGGTTACCGCGGGAGCGATTTCCCAGCGAGTCGCCCGCGCGGAAAGCGAGGGCTTGGTGCGCAGACGCCCCGGCCCCGACAGCCGCAGCGTGCGGGTCGATCTGATGCCGGCAGGCCATCGCCTGGTCGAGCGCACAGTCGATCGTGTGCTCGTCAGAGAGCTTGAACTGCTGTCCAGCCTCGACGCCGAGCAACGCCGACAGCTGAGCGAGCTGCTGGCGATCCTGCTTCACGACGTGCAGGATCGGTGCAATGACCACGGCGTCTCTCATGTCGGCGCACACAATGACGGTGCGGATGATCGATCAGACCAGTAGATCGGCCACGTGGCGCACCAGTTGCTCGGCCTGGCCGGGATTCAATCGGGGGTCGCACGCGGACTCGTACCGGCTCAGGTCCGGGCCGCTGGCCAGTTCTCGGTGGGTTGCCACACATTCCGTGACCGCGTCCGGTGTGATTTCCAGGTGCAGTCCGCCCGGCCAGCAACCATGCTTGCGCAGAATGTTGCTGAACTGCTCGACCTCGTCCATCATGTCGGCAAGCACCCGTGTCTTCTGCCCGGAAGTGGTCGTGCGGGTATTGCCGTGCATGGGATCCGACAGCCACACGACGTCACGTGCGCGCCCGCCCAACGCCGTAACCAGCCGGGGCAGCCGTTCGGCAATCTTGTCGACGCCCTGTCGCACCACCAGGCACAGCCGACCTGCAGGCCGTCCTCGCGTCAGCGTCTCCACGATCTCGACGAGATCCGGCGGCTCGGTCGAGGGGCCCAGTTTGACTCCGACCGGATTGTTGATGCTTTCGGCGAATCTCAGATGTGCGTGATCGAGTTGCCGGGTCCGCTCACCGATCCACAGCATATGCGCCGACGAGGCGTAGCGCCCTCCTTTGACGTGATCAGCCCGGACCAAGGCGCTCTCGAACGGTAGGATCAGGGCCTCGTGGCTGATGTAGGTCGGCGCGAGCATCGAGCAGGTCTTGTCGCCGTCGGCCAGCAGCAGTTGACGCATGAACAAGGAGTGCAATCCTTCTGCGGCGTGGTCGTAGGCGCGAAGCAAACGTGTCGGGTCGGCGCGTCTGGCAGCCTCGGTGGGGGCGAGCCCGTTCACTGCGTCACCCAGATACACCGGCACAACAGATCCATCGGTCCGCATCTCGGTGGGCTTCGACCGCGGTTTGGCATACTGCCCGGCGAAGCGTCCTATTCCGACGGTCGGCAGGCCGATCGCCTCGACGACGTCGCAGAGTTGGTGCAGCTGGGCAGCT
This sequence comes from Nocardia sp. NPDC058499, assembly GCF_042719915.1. Taxonomy (NCBI): domain Bacteria; kingdom Bacillati; phylum Actinomycetota; class Actinomycetes; order Mycobacteriales; family Nocardiaceae; genus Nocardia; species Nocardia sp. NPDC058499. Next base: position 459,870 of record NZ_JBHXMZ010000001.1, read on the forward strand.
TTCGCCTGAATCCTGGGACGCGTGGAATCAGCGAATAGTTCGGCGCACTCTCCGGCTTGGATCACGAACGACTCACCGCGAGCGACGAACTCGAGCTCACCGGCGAGCGCATGGCACGCCTGAGCCTCTACCAGCGGTTGGCGCCGCTGGAGCTCGTCTACGACGTCGTCCAGCAGCTTCGGGTCGGGCCAGTCTGGTTGGTGAGCGGCTTTGATTTCCCGAGGTTCAGAATATGTGGTCACGGTGTTACCTCATGTGCCGAGTTGGTCATCGCGGATACAAACCGAGGTCGCCGGAGCGGCGCTGTACTCGCTGAGCCAGGTCGATCAGGCGTTCTTCACTGCCGGGTGGGCCGATGATCTGCACCCCGAGCGGCGCGCCGTTGATCGGGCTGAGCCGCGCCGGGACGGCGATGGCAGGCAGGCCAGCGAAGCTGGCGACCGGCGTGTAGCCGATGCTCCTGTCGTAGTCGGGGTCGCCCGGCGCCGGAATCGTGCTGACCGGTCCGCCGCGAACTCTCAGATCGGGTGGCGCGGACGGATCCAGCGGCAATATCCAGGCATGGCAGTCGTCGCCGAAACGAGCGCGCACCGACTTGCGACACTCGTCCATGTCCGACAGGACCGCGAAGTACTCGCGGTCACCGACGCGCGCACCGACTTCCAAGGCTTTGGTCGTACTCGCGTCGATCGGTACGGTGATGAAGTGGCGCCACAGTTGGTGTCCTTCCCACGCCTGACGGGCACACAGCTGCCAGGCATCCCCGCGTGAGCGCCACAGGTCATCGATCCGTAGGGAGTCCACCGCATTTCCGTCGTCTGCCAGCCAACCGCACACGGTATCGACAGTGTCGAGCATCTCCGGGCTGCACAGTCCGTCGGAGATGTTCGACACCGCGCCGATCCGATATCGGTCGGCGGTTTCGGCGCCCTCGCTGTCCACGAGGGTGCCGAGGCCCAGCAGTTTCCACAAGAAGGCGAGATCGTCGGCTGTTCTCGCAACCCAGCCGATCGCGTCCATCAGCGGTGATAGCGGGAAGATCCCGTCCAGCAGTGCGGCAGAGTGGGTCATCCGTAAACCGACGGCACCGCAATTTCCGGCCGGCCATCGCATCGAACCGAGCACATCGGTCCCCATGGACAGGTCGCAGAGATTCGCGGCGACGGACACCGCCGATCCCGTACTGGATCCGGCGGGGTGAATATGCGGGAAGTACGGATTCACACAACCCGACCCGACCCCGATGTTCAGCTCGGTGCTGGCGACCTTCGCGATCACTTGCGTCCGGACCTGTTCGATCGAATCCACCGCGACGGCCGAGGTGGTCGGGTGGTGCCGATAGTGCCGCAAGCCGAGACTTGTCGGAAAGCCAGCGACGTCGATGGTGTCTTTCACGCCGACCCGCACGGCGGGCGCCGGTTGCGGGCGTCGCTGTGCAGCGATGGCCCGATAGCGGGCATCCGCGATCGCGGTCCATGCCTCGGTCTGTTCGCTCCATGCGGAGTGATCCCATTCGTCCGCTTCGATGCGTCGAACCCGCTCGGGCAGTGGTATCTCGAGCAGGCTCGGCAGCCGCGGTCGATGGTCGGGATACCTGATCCCGGTCTGGGCGACGAAGCGTGCCATGGTCTCGACCGGCCGACCGGCCGAACCCTTCACACTCGCCGTGACGTCTTCCCCAGCACCGGCCCGCGTGTTCTCCCCCCTGGTCGTCATCCGCCGGCCTCCACTGCCGGGGCCTGACGGGTTGCATCGTCGATCTGAGAGTACAGCGCTGTCACCGCGACCTTTCCGGTCAGCGTGCGCGGGATACGGTTCACCCGGTGGACGGAGCGGGGCATGACGAACTCGGCAATGGTCGTGGCAAGACGATCGATGACCTGCTCCGGCCCGAGTTCGAGTTCGGGTGAGCTGTAGAACAATTCGTAGTTTTCGGCTCGAACTGGATCTTGCACCGGCAGACACGCCACGTCCACCCCGGGGACCAGGGTCCGCAGTGTACTGCTGACCTCGTCGAGGTTGCAGCGCCGACCGTTGATCTTGACCAGCGCGGAGGCCCGGCCTTCGAATTTGAACGATCGGGATCCAGATCGGTGGACGAGATCGGGAAGCCGCCACGATTCGGGCGGCTCGGCCATGTCCGACCGTCGGGCCAGTCGGGGGCTGCGGATATGTAGCCACTGGCCGTTCTCTTCGACCGTATCTGCGAATGTCGCATCCGGAAGCAGTGTCCACAACGGTGGCTCGGCCGGCAACGGCGGGATTTGCCGGTAGGCGATGCCCCCGGTTTCGGTGCTGCCGAAGAGTTCGAGGGCGCGGAAGTCGGTGTCGGCCAGGGCAGAGACGACCTCGGTGGTGGCGGGCACGGTCGGCCCTGTCGAGTGGAGTGCTACCACAGACGGCAGTGCGCGCAGCTGACCGAGCATGTGCCGCAGCATCAGCCAGCTCGATGGTAGGCACACGATCAGGGTGCGCTTGCCAGCCGTCGTTGGCGGGAGGCCGATCGGTGTGTGATCCACATGCAGCACCGGGACACCGCGTTGTTCGGGAAGCTGCACACCGAACAAATGGCCGAAAAGATGCCTTTTCGGCGCGAAGCTGACGATCTGATCGATATCGCCGATCAGATCGTCAGCGATCAATACGGCCTCCGCCGCTAGCTGTTCGTGCGTACGCAGCCAGGTCACCGGTGCACCGGTATGCCCGGAGGTCTCGAAACCCAACTCGGTCATAGTCTGGCCTCCAGGACCGCATTGTCTTCCAGCCGCTCCTGGATGAACTGGATGATGCGGTCGATTCGCGAGAACGCATGACGGACATCGTGGGTAACGAAATCGACCTCGAAACCGAATTCTTTCTCCACAGTGGTGATGCATTGGAGCGCGGCAAGGCTGTCGTAGCGGTCACCGAGAGCTTCCGGAAGGATCGCATCCTCGGGCACCTCCGCGCACACGGGACCGAATTGCGCGACAAGCAAGCCTCGAAGACGAGTACGGATGTCATCGATATTGGGAACGTGTGATTTTTTCATCAGATCTACTCCACTCGTGGCGGTAATGAACGTCGGGGTCAGAATTCGGCATCCGCGCGCTGGAGATGTCCACCCACACTGAAATGCACATGGTCCAGCGGGGTCGGCCGGAACTCGATGTAGAGAAATGCCGAGGAATCGCTTGTGCCGAGCGCGTCGCTGATCTCGGCCGCCAATTCCGCGCGGTATTCGTCGTCACGGTCGGGGGCAATACAGCACGTGACGCTGGCGTGCTGAAGACCGGCTTCGTTATTGGGAAGCGCCTCGATCGGCAGACCGCCGACGAATACAGTTCCTTTCGTGGCCGGCTCGAACCGGACGACCACATGCTTTCGGTCACTGCCGTGGTCGGACAGCCATCGGGTCAGTCGAATCGAAATCATCCGACGAGTTGTCGTGGGCATGGCGGGAGCATTGATGATGATGGTCGGCACGAACTCGCCTCTCAGGACAGTGTCAATGCGGGCAATTCCGTCGGGTCACCGCCGAAACGGCGGCGGAGCAGCTGCGCGAGACACTCGGCCAGTTGGCCGCCACCGGCCACGGCCAAGGGGGTCCACGCGGTACCCTGGGGTACGGAAATCCGATCCAGGAACCGGTGCATCGGTCCGGTATCGATGTCGATTCCGAAGCGGTCGGCCGTCGCCGCGGCCTCATAGCTGCTGAGTAGGTCCGGCATTCGGGCGCCCTCGTTGGCGAACCCACCGCTGTTCACGCGATGACGATCCAGCAGTTCGGTCGCCTCCGCACGCGCCTGACTACCGAGGTGACTCCGAATCCGTAGAGCCTGCAATCCGGCTCGCAGAGTCACCGGCGCCCCCGGTACCTGGCGGTAGGCCACCGTGTCACCGTCTCGACAAGCGGCGACGAACCGTAGGACACCCTCGACATCGACTGCCCGCTCGGGTGCGACGTCCAACAGTCGCAGTATTTCCACAGCGGCCGATGTCGAGACGAGGTCCGATCCACGACCGTGCCAGTAGCCGAATCCACCATCGGGGTTCTGTAGCTCCCGCAACCACTCGATGATCTCGCCTCGCGCGACGGGGTCGCCCTGGCCTGCTCCTGCGGCGAGCGCCCACAGGGTGCATCGGATCTCGCTGCCGCGCGCCGGCATGTACATGACCCCGCCTTCGTTCGGCAGTCGGCATCCTTCGAGCCAGCGCAACCACGCGGACCGGTCGGGATGGTCCGGCGAACTGCTCAACGTAGCGGCCGCAGTGCTCAGCGCGTCACCGGCCTCGGACGGCTCGCGATAGGTGAACCCCCCTGCCGAGCATGCCAGTTCGTGCACTCTCGCGACCACTGGAATCGTGTGTGCGCCGAGGTCACCGCCGAGCGCGCGCAGTGAACCGATTGCACAGAACGATGCCCACACGTCGGCCACGTCGTAGCCACTCCACCGGACGAACGCGCCGGCGGAGTTCCGGAGCCCCATGATCCATTCGAGGCAACTCCCACGATCACGAGGACCGCTTCCCAATGCCTCGAGCGTCGCCGTCGCACGATACGTGGCCCACATACACGGAACGGACGCAGCAGCGCCGAAACGAAACCCACCCGCGGCCACCTGCTGCGCGCGAATCCATTCTACGAGCAAGGGAACATTCCACGGTGGTGCGAGCTCCGGCTCCCCGGATCGCAACGCACGCCACGCCATCACGCCGTAGAAGCAGGCACGAGTGTCGGCTCCGTTCGTCGCCGCGTGTTCGGGAGTCCAGCTCAGTCCACCCTCGCGCGTTTGCAACCGACTCAGCCAGGTGAGCAACCGCTGCCGGTCAGGCACATCGCTGCGAAACAGCTCGACCACAGTCCGGGTGGAGAAGTGTGTCGCCCAGACATCCGGAGCCTGGCCCGGCATCATGGCGTACGCGCCATCGGTCCACGAACTGTCCAGCCATGCCAATGTCCGGTCGAGGCGCGGTACCTCGACTCCGAGATCGGCCAATGCCTGCGTGCAATAGAAGGTCGCCCAAGCATCGGAGGCCATGCCCCGGCTCCAGGAGTACCCGCCATCCGAATTCTGCCGACCGACGAGATTGGCCGCAGTCGCCGCCACATCGGGGACGCTATCGACTCGATCCAACCAGCGCAGAGTTCGTACAGCCGCATAGGTACACCAGAGATCGGGCTCACCCGTAGCTATCGACGGCCCTGCGGGCGCGACGGGCGAGTTGCCGACGATCATCGGCTCGTCTCCAACACCCGGAAGTTCGAACGCTTCCAACTCTTCTGCGACGCACCGCTTTTGGTCTGAGCCGGCAGTTGATTGACGAACAGCACCTCGTCCCATTCGACGTGCAATGTGTCGCGGGACCTGCGCTGTAGCCGTTCTACGGTCTCCGACTCGGTGGCCCGGTCCCAGAAAACGTCCCGCTCCAAGAGCAGGCGTGCGAACTGTCCCGAGGCATCCGCTTCTATCAGGTACCCTGTTGCTTCCGTGGCGCCGTAGACAACTTCTTCGACACCCCGGATGTCCAGGCCCACCTGGCGCACGGTCAGCGCGTCAGAGCTGCGACCGAGAACGACGACCACCGGGTTGGCGCTGCCGCACCCACAGCCCGAGCTGACCGTGACACTATCCCCAGTGTCCAGCCGGAGCAGCGCCCGAGCGCTCATGTTCAGCGGCGTCACGATGAGCCTGCCCGTTCCCGACTCAGGTAACGGCACCACCTCGTCACCGAGGGCGAGTTCGAAATAGTTGGTCGCCGACAACAGGTGCAGGCGGTCGTTGCGGCAGGTGGCCGCGAGCGTCCCGGTCTCTGTGCTGCCATAGCTCGCGTCGAACGCGTGGGCGTCCCACCACTGACCCAGCCGCCCACGGAAGGCTGGGGTACTGACCTCACCGAGCAACATCAACTTCGACACCGACCGGTTCATCTCACCCAGCGCACCCCGCTGCCTCAGCAACCGGCTGAATTGCAGCGCCACACCCGGAGCCACAAAGATGGTAGTCGGCTGCAATGCCTCCCACATGCCGATGATGCGATCCCAGTCACAAATGCCGGTAGCGAAGGGGTAGGCCCGGACATGCGGAATACCGAGATATTCACAGACTCCGACGATCATGTCCGCGACCGGCACTACATCGGACGGAACCATGATCAGGACGCGCTCATTCGCTGTGAACAACCGGCGCCAGGCCTCGGCGACGGACACCACATTCCAAATTGTGTCAGCCGCATGTCGCGGTGTCGGGGTCGGGAGCCCCGTAGTACCCGTGGTCTCGTAATATTTCGCGGCGGAATCCATATCAGCCGTCATGAATTTAGCCGGCGCCGCTTTGAGTTGGTCCTTGGAAGTGACCGGCAAAGCTCTGAATTCCGGATTATTGAACTCTCCCAGCGAGCGGTAAGCGCTGGCCCGCCTCGCCCGCGACCACGCAGACGCCAATTTCTTAGAATAAAAGCTTTCGGTGGGCGTCCTGTCGTAATTATCGAGAACCTCGCTGCGGGACCTTTCCAGTAAATGGAAACGGTCAATGCTGTTGACCAGCACGATAAATCCCCCTATCACGCACTGCGGAGTATCCGCTAATACCTATTCCCTCGAATGGTGCCAGTTTAGATCTAAATCGTCAACCCCGCAAGGGGTTGACGCTACAATCTTCCCCATTATAGGATCGCCGCTGCCCATTCTGTGCAGCCCCGTCTGCCGTAATCTTGTAAACTTTTCCATTGCTAACAGTTGAACAGAAAACGAACATTTCAGGAGGAATCCATGTGCGGTATCGCGGGATGGATCGACTTCAGCCGTTCTCACAGATCTGAACGTGCTGTATTGGCGCGAGTAACCGAGACAATGGCGCTCCGGGGCCCCGATTCGAGCGGGCTGTGGCTCGATACCCATGTGGCCCTCGGGCACCGCCGATTGGCGGTCATCGACATCCACGGAGGCAACCAGCCCATGGTGTCCGGCCCGAGCGCCGAACCGCGGGCGGTGCTCTCCTATAGCGGAGAGGTATACAACTTCCGCGAGCTTCGGGCCGAGCTGGCCGACCGGGGCCACACATTCAACACCAGCAGTGACACCGAGGTCGTCCTGAACGCCTACCTCGAATGGGGTATCGACTCTGTTCAGCACTTCAACGGAATGTTCGCGTTCGCGCTCTGGGACGCACGCCGGCAACGCCTTCTCCTGGTCAGGGACCGACTGGGTGTGAAGCCGCTCTACTATGCCAAGCTGGGATCGGGCGTCCTGTTCGGCTCAGAGCCCAAAGCGGTGTTCGCACATCCCGAGTTCGACCGCAAACTCGACCACGACGGCCTCGCCGATATGCTCTCCCTGGCGAAAACACCTGGTAAAACCCCATTTCGAGGCCTCTACGAGCTGCCACCCGGTCACCTACTGGTCGTCGACCGCAGCGGGACCCGCCGCCAACAGTACTGGAGTTTGCAGAGCAGACCCCATGACGACGACATCCCCACCACCATCGGCCATGTGCGCGAGTTGTTGGAGGACATTGTCGAACGCCAGCTGATCACCGATGTCCCCCTGTGTACCCTACTGTCCGGCGGACTTGACTCCAGCGCACTGACGGCGATTGCCGCCAATTCGCTGAAAACGCACGACGCCGGACAAGTCCGCTCCTTCTCGGTCGATTTTGTCGGCAGTGCGGACGATTTCGAGAGCAGTGAATTCCGGCCCGATCGGGACAATCCGTACGCCATCGCCGTTTCCCAGCACGTCGGCACCGTGCACAGCACAATCGAGCTGTCTCACCGAGCACTGTCCGAGCGGGGAGTGCGGCAGGCGGTCCTAGATGCCCACGACCTCCCACTGACTTTCGGTGACGTGGACACCTCATTGCATCTGTTGTTCGCGAATATCAGAAGACGGTCGACCGTCGCACTGTCCGGTGAATCGGCGGACGAGGTCTTCGGCGGCTATGTCTGGTTCCACGACCCAAAAGTCATCGGGAACGACGATTTTCCCTGGCTGAGCCGTATGCAACTCATCACCTCCGATCTGCTCACCGACAACTTTCGCAACCAGACCCAGTTCGACAGTTCGCGGATCGACAGCTACAAACAAGCCATCGACGAGGTGGAGCATCTGTCCGATTACGACCAGCAGAATCGTCGAATGCGCGAGATCAGCTATCTCCACCTGACTCGGTGGCTGCAGATTCTTCTCGACCGCAAAGACCGCCTCAGCATGGCCGCAGGCCTGGAAGTGCGCGTACCCTTCTGCGACCACAGGCTGGTCGAATACCTATACAACGTCCCATGGAGTATCAAGAGTTGCGATGGGCGGGAAAAAAGTGTCCTGCGTGGAGCCGTCGCGGATCTACTGCCGGCATCGGTGCTGAGTCGAAAGAAGAGTCCCTACCCCACCAACGGCAGCGACCACTACGAGCAAGAGTTGCGAGAGTCGGTGACCACCCTCCTCGACGAGAATTCCTCACCGGCGTTCGACATGATCGATCCCGATCGGTTGCGGACTCTGCTCGAGCGACCTCGCGGCTATTTCTATACACAACTGCACCGAAATCCGCTGGAAACAACCCTGATACTCCACGATTGGCTGCTCGCCAACTGGGGCTGATCGGCATCCGGAGGCCGCGCAACGCCACAGGCACGGCGGGCGTACCCGCCCCCTGATGTCTGTTCGATATCCATCCACCGAAAAGAATCGATAGGACCGACGTGAACATCTTGTATACCGCAGAAGCTCTTGCCACCGGAGACGGACGGAACGGACACGCACGGACCACTGACGGCAAGCTCGACGTGCCGCTGTCCGCCCCCAGAGAACTCGGTGGCGCAGGGGAAGGCACGAACCCCGAGCAACTCTTCGCCGCCGGCTACGCCGCGTGCTTCCATGCGGCGCTCCGCCTGGCTGCGAAGGATGCGGATCATAATGTCGCTGATTCCGGAGTTGGCGCGCGGGTCGGTCTCGGGTCCGACGATAGCGGTGCATTCGGTCTCACCGTCACGCTTGAGGTTTCCCTGCCGCACCTGTCGCCCCAGGAGGCGCAAGTCCTCGCCGACAAGGCGCACCAGCGCTGTCCATACTCGAACGCGATCCGCGGCAACGTCGACGTTCTGGTCACTATCGCTCGCAATTGACTCAGCACGGCATCACCGCGCCTTTCAGGATCTACAGAGATCCTAGCCGCCAACGATGGTAGATCGAGCGTACATCTTCCTGGCTGACCTGCCATCCCCGATTTAACATCCGCTAGACAGCCGGATCGTGGTGTTTTCCCGACAGTGCCGCGCCACTGTCGTGTGCGGATCGGCCGGTGAGGACTCGAATCCGGCGCCGGACGAGCAGCCGACGCGCGACTCGGGGAAACCTGCTGGACAACTCTCTCCATCCCTGGGTATCCCGTTGTCGGGTAACGAATGCCACACGAGCAGCAACATTTGCGGATGACCAGCTCGCTGAAGCGAGGGTGAGGAGCCCTGGGGAGTGTGTGCTCCTGGCCGGGGTCGCCGTCCACGGTGATCGGGTCGCTGTCGACGGCGAAGTGCTCGCCGAGGGCCACCCGGTACGGGATGCGTGGATCGGGCAACCCGATCCTGTGATGAATGCCTCGAACCACCCGGTCGGCTACTGCGACCTCCCCGAAGAAGCGCAGTTCCGGGAACGGCCCTGCGGCTGCGGGTGCGGCGAGATATCCACCCGTGATTTCCTGCCCGGCCACGATGTACGCGCCTTCCAGGACCGGGTCCGGCGGATGTTCGCCGGATCGGCGCTCGAATTCATCCGCTGGGTCGACCGCATGGCCGGCGAACACGGCGTACCCGTGATCTCGCCTACGGCGCATACCCGGCTGTCACCGATGATCAACGCGAACTGCTCTCGGGACAGGCGTTCTCTGTTGGCCTTCCATACTCCCCGGCCCGAGGTCCATGCCTCCTCTTCGGTCATTCTCGGAAAGTAACCGACATGCTCCCGCCTTACAGGGCGTCTTACGTGGGTGTAATTCGTTGTCCGGCATGATGTGACCCGTGGTCGACAGGCTTGCTCATAGACTGGTCCCGGATGCGTTGTGGGACATCGTGAAACCTCTGCTTCCCGAGTTCACGCCCAGGCGGCAGGACGGCGGGACTTCACCTGTGGACGAGCGCGCTGTGTTCACCGCAGTCGTGTTCGTGTTGACCAGCGGTTGCGCGTGGCGCCACCTACCGCCCTCGTTCGGGGTGAGCGTGCTGACCAGGATTGTCACCTATCTGGAGTTCTGACCGAAGCGCCCCATAGAACAAGGCCCAGCCGGCTGTCCCGCAGGGCGGGAAGGTCAAACATTGCCGCGTCGAGAGCGCGTGAGCGCCGGAGAACGGCCGTGAACCCTCTAACCGACCCGAAGGCCGGGTGTCGCCGGCGGCATCGGTGGGGCTCGAGGCAGCGAGGGACAAGGAGACGTGGAGTGCGTCGCGGCCGTATCCAAATGTCGATCAGTATCTGAAACTTCTCGAACGTACTCGAGCCGGGCTCAACGCCCTCGATGTTCAGACTTCGGCGGCGTGCGAGGTCACACGTGATGACTGCGAACGTCCGCAACACGAGGTGGACGGTGTGATCGCACGGTGGAACGCCGAACATCCGGAGGTACGCCGTGACTACTGACCGGGCAGGCGCCGCGATGCCGTCGACGAGGCTCGAAGGGGCGGCGGAGCTCGCGGGGTTCGGTTTCGACCGGCCGAGTGTTGCGCGAGTGTGGAACTCGATGCTCGGCGGGAAGGACAATTACCCGCCGGACGAGCGCGTCGTTCTGGAATTGGAGCAGCTTGCGCCGGGACAGCCCGCTGCCGCCAGGGCAAGCAGGGAGTTCCAGCAACGGGTCCTGTGGTACCTCGTGAGCACGGCCGGAGTGCGGCAGTTTCTCGATCTCGGTGCCGGTCTGTCGTTTCCGGAGCCCGGTCGGATGAATACCCACCAGGTCGTGAATACGGTGCGCGGGGTCGCTGAAGCGGACCGGGCAACAGTTGTCTACATCGATAGCGACCCGGTCTGTGTCGCGCACGGTCGTGCACTGCTCACAAACGGGCAGTCGCATTATCTTCCCCGCGATATCACCGATCCGCATCTGCTGCACGATCCAGCCGTCGCCACATACTTCGACCTCGACCATCCGATCTGCGTCTTGCTGTGCGGGGTCCTGCCTCACCTCGACGATCGCCTCGATCCTGCAGGGATCGTGCACGGCCGGGCGGAGGTGCTGCCGCCGGGCGCGTTCCGGGTCCTCACCCACCTCCACGACCCTGGCGGGCTCCTGCACCGAACAGCGGCCGTGTGTCAGACCTGAATCTGGGAATGCTCGGGTCCGGCCGGTTTCGCACTCGCGCGCAGATCACCGGCTTTTCGATGCCTGCAGATCGTCGAGCCGGGCCTGGTGCGGCCGGGCGATTGGTGGCCGTGCGGTCCGCCTGCCCGGTTCCGGTCGGTGGCGGAGTGGTTGCTGCTTTCGGGGTCGGCTGGAAGGGGTCATGTCAGTAAGCTCACTGAGGTGGCCGATACCTGGATTGGACCCGGGCCTCATCGAGACCAGCACGGCCCCGCAGGGGCGACCCGGACCAGGCCTGCGCATGGGGGTTCAGCTCAGACCCGTTCTTTGGACCGGGTGCGCACGCGCAGGGCGATCGGTTTCTGGGTTTCGGCGAAGAAATCGTTGCCTTTGTCGTCGACCACGATGAACGCCGGGAAATCCTCGACCTCGATCTTCCAGACCGCTTCCATACCCAGTTCGGGGTATTCGAGGACCTCCACCGATTTGATGCAGTCCAGGGCGAGCCGGGCGGCGGGGCCGCCGATCGAGCCGAGGTAGAAACCGCCGTGTTCCTTGCAGGCGCGGGTGACCTGGGCGGAGCGGTTGCCCTTGGCGAGCATGACGAAGGAACCGCCGGCGGCCTGGAATTGGTCGACGTAGGAGTCCATGCGGCCCGCGGTGGTGGGGCCGAAGGAACCGGAGGCGTAACCGTCGGGGGTTTTGGCGGGGCCGGCGTAGTAGACGGCCATATCCCGCAGGTACTGCGGCATCTCCTCGCCCGCGTCGAGCCGTTCCTTGATCTTGGCGTGCGCGATATCGCGGGCCACCACCAGCGGACCGGACAGCGAAAGCCGGGTCTTGACCGGGTATTTCGACAACTCGGCGCGGATCTCGTCCATCGGCCGGTTCAGGTCGACCTTCACGACATCGCCGCCGAGGATCTCGTCGGTCTGTTCCGGCAGGTACTGCGCGGGTTCGCGTTCGAGCTGTTCCAGGAACACACCCTCGGGCGTGATCTTGGCCAGCGCCTGCCGGTCGGCGGAACAGGAGACCGCCAGGGCGACCGGGCAGCTCGCACCGTGCCGGGGCAACCGGACCACGCGCACATCGTGGCAGAAGTACTTACCGCCGAACTGGGCGCCGATACCGAACGACTGGGTCAGTTTGAACACTTCCTGCTCGAGTTCGAGATCGCGGAAGGCGTGCCCGGCCATCGAGCCTTTGGTGGGCAGGTTGTCCAGATAGTGCGCAGAAGCGTATTTGGCGGTTTTCAGCGCGAATTCGGCGCTGGTACCGCCGATGACCACAGCGAGGTGGTACGGCGGGCAGGCCGCGGTGCCCAGTGAGCGGATCTTCTCGTCCAGGAATTCCAGCATCCGGGTGGGATTCAGGATGGCCTTGGTTTCCTGGTAGAGAAAGGATTTGTTCGCCGAACCGCCACCCTTGGCCATGTACAGGAATTTGTAGGACGGCTGCGCGGGATCGCCCGGCGCGGAATACAGCTCGACCTGGGCGGGCAGATTCGAGCCGGTGTTCTTCTCGTCCCACATGGTCACGGGCGCCAGCTGGGAATACCGCAGATTCAGTTTCGTGTAGGCGTCGAAAACGCCACGGCTGATCCATTCGGCGTCGTCCACGCCGGTGAGCACGCCCTCGGACTTCTTACCCATCACGATGGCCGTGCCGGTGTCCTGGCACATGGGCAGGACGCCACCGGCGGAGATATTGACGTTCTTGAGCAGGTCGAGTGCGACGAACCGGTCGTTACCGCTGGCCTCGGGATCGTCGATGATCCGGCGCAGCTGCGCCAGATGCGCGGGCCGCAGATAGTGGCTGATGTCGTGCATCGCCTCGGCGGTGAGCATGCGCAGCACCTCCGGGTCGACCTGCAGGAAGGCCCGGCCGCCGGATTCGAAGGTGCGGACACCCTCGGTGGTGAGCAGCCGGTACGGGGTGTCGTCGGCGCCGATCGGGAGCAGGTCTGAATAGCGGAACTCGGGAGCGGTCACCGATCGCACTCCTTCGGAAGTGGGCTGCGGGTGGAACAGAGCACAGCCACGGTGGACGCCGCTGTACCGGAGGTCGAGCACAGCGAGCTTAGCGACCGGCCCCCACGCAGCCGGAAGTTAGGCAAACCTAAATCGTAACCTCCGGAGGGCGTCCGCGGCGCTACTGCCGATGAAGTTTCAGCAACAGGTAGGCGGCCAGCGACGGACTGTCGGCGATCACCCCGTCCCGCAGCATGCCCTCCACATCCGACCGCGAAAACCACTGCTGGTGCATGTCCTGCTCGGTGTGCTCGCGATTCGGCTCACCGGGCGACAGATCTGTGGCGAGGAAAACATGGCACCCCTCCCCGGTCATCGCATTCGCGACCTGGACCCGGCCGAGCCACTCCAGCCGGCCCGCCGTGAAACCGGTTTCCTCGGCGAGTTCGGCCGCGGCCAATTCCTCCGGAGTTCCCGTCACCCCGGCCGGAAACGCGCCCGACGGGAACTCCCAGGTCCGGGCGCGCACCGGGTACCGATATTGCTCCACGAGATGGAAGCCCTCGTTGTCCATGGGGATGACGAGCGCGAAGTCCGGTTTCTCGATCACCGAGTACAGGCCGGGTGACCCGTCCCCGCGCTCGATCCGGTCCTCACGCACCGTCAACCACGGATTTTCGTACACGACCCTGGACGCCACGGTTCTGATGCTCACGCGTCCAGTGTCATGCCGCGACCAGCCGGCTGCCGGTTATACGGCTTCTGCGGCCGAGTCCGGAACCCGCAACTGCGCCGGCGCCTCGACGCCGAGCCGGCGTTCGAAACCCTCCGGAATCACGATGTCCGACCGGTCCAGGTCGGTGACGTTGGTCTTGCGCAGCCCGAGCAGCGCGGAATCGATACCGCCGCGCAACAGGTCCAGTACGTTCTCGACCCCGGCCTGCCCGTTGGCCGCCAGACCCCACAGGTAGGCGCGGCCGATCATGACCGCCCGGGCACCGAGCGCCACGGCCTTCACGACATCGCTACCGCGCCGGATACCGCCGTCGAGCAGGATCTCGATCTCGTGGCCCACCGCATCGGCCACCACCGGCAGTGCACGGATGGACGCCGGGGTGCCGTCCAGGTTGTTACCGCCGTGGTTGGACACCGAAATGGCCGCGACACCGGCATCGACTGCGCGCCGGGCGTCGTCCACCCGCATCACACCCTTGAGCATCACCGGGCCGTCCCACTGTTCGCAGACCCAGGCCACATCGGACCAGTCCGGGGCCGCGGTGCCCATCCATTCGCCGTAGGCGCCGAAGAAACCGGGGGCGGGGGCATCGCCGAGCGCCATATTGGGGGCGGTGAGGTCGGGCAGGGCACCCGAACGCAGGTAGGCGGTCAGCCAGCGCGGTTTGGTGATGACCTGCGGCGCGAAACTCGCCATGGTGCGCAGGTCCAGTTTTTCCGGGATGACCGGCGAACCCCAGTCCCGGCCCATCGAGAACGACCAGTCGAGGGTGAGGATCAGTCCGACCGCGCCCGCGGCCTTCGCCCGTGCCATCCGCGCGGAGATATCGTCCTTGCTACCGCACCAGTAGAGCTGGAAGAAGGTCATCGGATTCGCGGCGACGACCTCCTCCACGGGTTTGCTGGCGAAGGAAGACAGCCCCATGGCGGTGCCCCGGGCGGCCGCGGCGCGCGCCACGGCGACCTCACCGTCGGGATGGACGGCCTGCACACCGGTCGGCGAGATCATGACCGGCATCGAGATCTGCTGGCCCATCACGGTGGTGGACTGGTCGCGTTCGCCGATCGGGCCGGCGACGTGCGGGGCGAAACCGAGCTCGGTGAACGCGGCCTGGTTGTCGTCGATGGTCTGGCCGCGCTCCGAACCGGCGACCAGGGCGCCGTACACGGATTTCGGCAGCCGCTTCTTGGCCCGGCGGTGCGCCTCGGCGACGGTTTCGAACCACGGATTCATGGTCGGATCCTTTCCACTGGTTCCGGCCACCATTGCCGGACCTGATCGAACAACTGGTTGACGAGCTGGGTGAGCAACCGCTCGCCCTCGGCGGCGGTGGCGCCGGTGGGATCGCCGAGGACCCCGTTGGCGCTGACGGCACGCACCCCACCGGCGCGCAACTGTGGCAACACCTCCGGCAGGGGGCGGGTGTCACCGGGCCGGGCGCGATCGGCGCGGACACGGTCCGGTGAAAGAGTGAGCTGCAGTGCGGTTTCGGTGCGGCCGGCGTGGGCGTCGCCGGAGTAGCGCGGCAGGAACAGCCGGATATCGCGGGATTCGCTACGCAACAGGGCTACGGCCCGGCGCAGCGGTTCCACATTTCCGCCGTGCCCGTTGACCAGCACGATCCGCTCGAAGGTATCGGTGGCCGACCGGCACAGTTCGACGATCAGCAGTTCCAGCGCGCCCTGCCCGATGGAGAGTGTGCCCGGGAAACCGCTGTGCTCACCGCTGGCGCCGTAGGCGACAGCCGGCGCGACCACCACGTCACGGCGGCGGGCGGCCAGTCCCGCGCACAGCGCGCCGGCAATGTCGGTATCGGTGGACAGGGGCAGGTGGGGGCCGTGCTGCTCGGTGGATCCCACGGGTACCACGAGCAGCGCCCCGCTGTTGCCGAGGTCACCTGCCTCCGGCCATGTGAGGTCCGCCACCAACATGCCGCCGACATTAACGTCAGCGACTGACAAAATCAACAGTGTTGCGGCAAAGAGGTCATCCACATTCCTCGACCGGCCGAGTGCTGGGCTCGATCGAGACGAATGCCCGGTGCGGTCATGCCCGGCGCGGTACCGGGATCACGTACCTGCGGTACAGGAGGTCACGCAATACCTCGTTACCGCCCTCGACGATCGACACATAGCGCATGTCCCGCAGCAGCTTCGCCATCGGTGACTCGTTGGTGTAGCCGAGGCCGCCGAGCAGTTCCGACCCTGCGCCGGCAATATCCCACCCCGCTTGGCCACAAAACATCTTGACGGTCAGTGCGTTCTTCAACGTGCCCTGCCTAGGCCGTGTTTCATAAGCCCGTGGGGCAAGTGCGGAACCCGTTGTCCGGGTGGAGAAGTTGGTGATATGGCGAGGTCTCCGGTAACTGGTTTGATCGACCAAGATCCAACTGAACACCGGAGACTTCCCAATGGAGTTGTCAAGCCGGGTCAGGCCGCCGCTGTAGCGGCTGGGGAGGGTTGGTAGACTCGGTGGTCGCGGATGAGCGCCCATACGACGTTGACGCGTCGTCGAGCGAGTGCGAGGACTGCCTGGTTGTGGCGCTTTCCTTCGACTCGTTTCCGGTCGTAGAACCGCCTCGATTCCGGACAACAGGTGATACTGACCATGGCTGACATGTAGAAAACACGGTTGAGGCCGCGGTGGTAGCGGCGGGGCCTGTGCAGATTGCCGCGGATCCGGCCGGAATCCCAGGGCGCCGGCGCGAGCCCAGCGAACGCGGCCAGGCGGTCCGGGGTCGCGAAGGAAGCCATGTCACCGCCGGTGACGGCGAGAAATTCCGCGCCGAGCAAGCTTCCGAACCCGGGAAGGCTGGTGATCACCTCGGCGAGTTCGTGCTGGCGGAATCGGGTCTCGATGAGTCTTTCGGTCTTCTTGATCTGGTCATTGAGCGCCATTACCTCTTTGGCCAGTTCAGCTATCACGGTGGCGGTCAGCGCCTCACCCGGCAGGCGGATGTGCTGCTGGTGAGCGGCGGCCACAGCCGCTGCCGCGATCTTGTCGGCGTGACGGGCTTTCCTGGTACGTAACCAGCATCCGAGCCGGGCCAGGCCGATTCGGCGTAGTGCGGCGGGGGTTTGGTAGCCGGTCAGCAGCATCAGCTGCCCGGTGCGGGTGAGGTCTTCGAGGGCGCGGTCGAGTGCCGGGAAGATCCCGACCAGCAGACCTCGCAGCCGGTTGATGACTCGGGTGCGGTCGGCAACCAGGTCGCTGCGTCGGGCGGTCAGCAGCTTCAATTCCACGATGACCTCGTCGCCGGGACGCAGCGAGCGCAGGTCACGCCGCATCCTCGCTTGATCGGCGATGATCGTGGCGTCTCGTGAGTCGGTCTTACCTTCGCCTCGGTAGCCGCCGGCCGCGCGATTGAGCGCACGGCCGGGCAGGTAGAGCAGTCGCTGGTCGTGGGCGACGAGCAGACCGATCAGCAATGCCGCACCACCGTCGGGCACATCCATCGCCCACGTGGCCTGGTCACCGAAGTCGGCGGCATCACCCATCAGACGCAGGAGTTCGGTCTCGTCGTTTGCGATCCGCCTCGACAACAGACGCTTTCCTTCGGAGTCGATGACCACGCAATGGTGGTGAGTTCTTCCGACATCGACGCCGGCCCAGATCTGGGCCATGAATACCTCCGGTCGCTCGATACACATTCGTCCTGCGGACGACCACGCCGGCGTTGTCCTACACAGCGATTCGCTCGCACATCCCAATTGGCGGCCGGGTCGTCGCGGGGAACCGGGCGGCCAAGTCTCCGGAGCCATAAAACGGCGACCTCGTGAAAGCCACACCCGGTTCCCCAGGGCCTTCAGACCTTACGACTGGCCTGCACGACCCGGGAAAAAGGTAGGACCTCGTGAACAGCGTAACGGCGTCGTGCCGTGCGGATTTGACTGATGCCCAATGGGCGATGCTGGAACCACTGCTACCTGCCGGTATGAAAGCCGGCCGGCCGCCGCGGTGGTCGAAACGACGCTTGATCGACGGGATCCGGTGGCGGATCCGCACCGGCAGCCCGTGGCGTGACATCCCGCCAGCATATGGGCCGTGGCAAACCGTCTACGGGTTGTTCCGCCGCTGGCAGCGCGACGGAACATGGGAATCACTGCTGACCGCGCTGCAAGCCCACGCCGACGCGGTCGGCGGTATCGAGTGGACAGTGAGTGTGGATTCCACGATCGCCCGAGCCCATCAACATGCAGCCGGGGCCCGCCGTGACTCGGACCGGCAGGTCGAACCGGCGGGTGGTTTCGACGCCGAACCCGCTGATCACGGGCTCGGGCGCTCGCGTGGTGGGTTCACCACGAAACTGCATCTGGCCGCTGATCAGTGCCAGCGCCCGCTGGCGCTCGTGGTTACGCCCGGTCAGTGGGCGGACTGTCCGCAGTTCGCGACGGTGCTCGGCGAGATCCGGGTCCCGCGACTCGGGGTCGGTGGCACCCGGTCTCGCCCGGATCGGGTGCTGGCCGATAAGGCGTATTCGTCAGCGGCCAACCGTGCTTACCTGCGGCGACGCGGGATCAAGGCCACGATCCCGACCAAGGCCGACCAAGCCGCGCATCGCGCGGCGAGAGGCCATGCCGGCGGCCGGCCGCCGGCGTTCGAGCCGAGCCTCAACGTGTTGCGGCATGCGGTGGAATGCGCGATCAGTCGCCTCAAACAGCACCGGGCAGTGGCCACTCGCTACGACTGTGAGGATGAATGGGTGCCGCCCCCGGCGGTGGTCTGACCCGCGCTATGACTGGCCATCGGGCCTTGAGTTTGATCTGTCGACCACTGTCGGGGGTGGTGCTTGCTGCCGCCGGACCAGGCCGGATGTGTCCCGATAGGGGCCTTGCCGCGAACAAGGCACCATCACAGTCCTGACCATCCACGCCCGGCCCGGCGTCGGCCAGCTCAGTCCCGAATCCGTCAGGAGACAGCCGACTCGTGCCCAGCATGCCGCAAGCCGACCACTCTGGTCAGACCGACACCAGCGACGAAACCGTGATCCTGGGAGTCGATACCCACAAAGACACCCACGTCGCCTTCGTTATCGGAGCTCAGGAAAATGCACTGGGGCACTGCGCGTTCCCCACAACGACAGCCGGATATCGGCAGCTATTGAGCTGGGCGAAGGGTTTCGGCAACCTGCAGCGCGCCGGAATGGAGGGCACCAGCTCCTACGGCACCGCGCTGACTCGCTACCTGCAGGAAGCCGGCGTGCGTGTCTTGGAGGTCAATCAGCCCGACAAAGGGAATCGACGCCGCCGCGGCAAGACCGACGTCATCGATGCCGAGGCCGCCGCCAGGGCCGTGCTGTCGGGCCGCGCGAAAGCCGTTGCCAAGACCAGCGACGGACCCGTGGAGATAGTGCGCATGCTCAAGATGACCAAGGAATCGGCGACCAAGTCCCGATCACAAGCCATCAACCAGCTCAAAGCCGTCGTGGTCCGCGCCGATCCGGCATTGCGTGAATCGCTGACCGGGCTGACCAATCCCCGACTGATCCAGCGCTGCGCCGACCTCGAACGCCCGGCCCCGACGACCGCGGAAGCGGCCGCGGTCTACACGCTGCGGTCTCTGGCACGGCGCATCCTGGTTCTGACCGAAGAGATCGACGACCTCACCGCCCAGATCACCGCCACCATCGCCGCCTCCTGCCCCGCGCTGCTGGACTGCTACGGCGTCGGCCCAGACACCGCCGCAGCCTTGCTCGTCACCGCTGGCGACAACCCCGAACGCCTCCACAACGAGGCATCCTTCGCTGCCCTGTGCGGCGTCAGCCCCATCGAGGCATCATCGGGAAAAGCCAGACGCCGCAGACTCAACCGCGGCGGCGACCGCCGCGCCAACTCCGCCCTCTACACCATCGTCATCGCACGTCTGCGCTGGAATGCCGCACCCGCGACTACGTCGCCCGCCGACAATCCGAAGGTAAGACCCGCCGCGAGGCCATCCGATGCCTCAAACGTTACGTCGCGCGAGAGATCTATCAGATCATCACCACATCCAGCAGCCAGACCGCCACTCCGCTCGCCACAGCCGCTTGACATCCATAGGGGCATCAAACTCGCTGTCCGATACCTGGCTACCGTCCGGGTCGCCGCGATCAACCTGTGGTTATCCGGCCACGGCTTATGAAACACGGCCTAGTGCCAAACATGTTCCATTGCACTACACAAGGAGTTGCACCGCAGCATCAACTCCGACTCCCGAGCCTATCGGCCGGTGACACACCGAACCCGACCGCCCGGCACGGCCTCCGGACTGCTCAAAGACCTTCGACTTCCCGGGATTCCACGACTGCACCGAGAGACCAGGAGAAAGACAGTGAACAACGCCACCGAAATTCTGGAGGATTTCAAATGCCTTTTGGAAATGAATACCTCCGATTCCGATATCGCACCCAGCGATCCCCGCAGCCGTCGGATGAGACGGGCGATTTCGTCGATTTACGAGGCGACCGCGGCGGAGTCTTCTAAAGGCGAGATATGGAATTGGGGGGTTCACGACGAGACGCTTGCCGAAGAGTTGAACCGGCTCGCCCCGGATCTTACAGAATTCGGCACCGACGGTTTCTCCGAACAACTCTATCTCCTCGCGGTACGCGATTGTCCGATACCCCTTGACGCCTACGACGGACTGACGGTTCTGGAAGTAGGATGCGGTTTGGGAGAGGGACTGAACCTCTTGTCCCGGTTTCTGGACGCGAAGAGCATGATCGGGCTCGACCTCGCACCGAGCGCTGTGGCGCGCGCCAACGCGCTGCTGTCCCGTGGCGACTCTCTCCGGTTCGTCCAGGGTGATGCCGAACAGTTACCTTTCGGAGACAATGAGATCGATTGTGTCCTCAACATCGAGAGTTCGCACAACTACCCGAATCTGAGCCGATTCTTCAGCGAAGTCGAACGGGTCCTACGTCCAGGTGGCGTGCTATCGCATGTCGATCTGTACACCCGGGCGCGATATGAACGAATGGAACGCCTGAAGCGCGAGAACACCGGCCTCACTTGGATTCACAGCCGGGACATTTCACCCGAGGTCCGGTCATCGGTGGTCCGTCGCATGGCGCCCGGCAGCCTGTTTCGTACGTCGTTCCAGCGAAAAATGGAGGTGTCCGGCACGTGGTTCCTCCCGCGCCGCATCGGAGAGTATTTCCAGATGAACGGCTATGGCGCAGAGTTCGCCGGTGTCGAGAACGACCGTTTCATCCGCGCCCTCAAAGCACTGCGTGTACTATCGCACCTCCCCTTCCCGATCGAGAGTTACTGGCATCATGTAGCCATCAAACCCCCGGCAGACCAGTGAGTTCACCTCATGGACTTGGCGCAGCGCCTGGCCCTACCCTCCCGGCCCAGCTCGACAATTGAGCGCCGGAGTGGTCGAACGAGGCCTGACGAGGAGCCACCGGCGCGGAGTGACGGCAATGGTCCCCGGACCACATCTGTAGGAAGAACAGGCCCCGGTATATCGCACCGACGAAGTCAGCGGCAAAATCGCATCGTGACGGCACAGCATTCGCGAGGACGCCCCCGAGGCACCACCAAGCGCGAACTCGAACTGATCGCCATGCAGATGTTCGATGAACAGGGGTTCGACGAGACCACGGTCGAGCAGATCGCAGCGGCGGCAGGAATCAGCGGACGTACCTTCTTCCGTTACTTCCCTGGTAAGGCCGAAGTCCTCTGGTTCTCATTCGACGACGAGGTCGCCGGGTTGCGTGCCGCCTTCGCCGCCGTAGGACCGGACGAACCAATGATGGCGGCTGTCCGGCGGGTGGTGGTGAACGCCAACCACTATCGAGCCGAGGATGTCGCGGAACTGCGAACCCGGATGAAGTTGGTGGCCGAGGTCCCAGCACTGTCCGCCACCGCTGGTGCCCATTACGACGCATGGGAACGCACGGTGAGCGAGTTCGCGGCCTCCCGGCTGGGCGAACCGGCGGATTCGTTGATCCCGATGGCGGTGGGCCGGACCACCCTGGCTGCCGCTCGTGCAGCCTTCGACGCGTGGCTAGCCCGCGCCGATTCCGATCTGACCGCTTACCTCGACCATGCGCTCGCGGCATTGGAAGGAGGTTTCGTCGTATAGTACGCACCTCAGATCACAACTTATGAGTAACCGGACTCACAGGTTTGACCAGCATGGGAACGAGGGTATGACTAGGCTCGGTATCGGCACGACCGCCGAAGTCACTACCATGTACCGGACCGCCGTCGAAAGGGGCACAAGTTACATGTCCGAGGTGTCCATGGACCTTTCGGCGGACTCATTGGCCGAAGTTCCCGTCGACAAACTGCTCCCCCAGCTCGTCGAACATCTGCGCCAGAACCGCACCGCACTGCGGGAGGAGTGGGCACGGCGCATCAGTGAAGCACGGCTGCTCACAGCGATGACGCCCGAGGAGGTTTTCTCCGAGGCGACCTCGACGTATGACTATTACGTCGAGGTGCTAGAGACCGGAAGTGTCGAAGCACTACAGGGCTACGCCCGTGACCTGTCCGAGCGCATCATCCCGAGAGGGGTGGAAACCGACGAGATCCTCGGCATGGTGTTGCTGCTGCGAGACGTTTTGGCCCGCTCGTTGTTCGAGAAGTACCAATCCAACTTCGACCTCCTCAATGCTGTCCTCGACGCCTACGAGCCGGCCGCGAATCGGATCGCCAACACGGTGGCCATCTCCTTCGTACAAGAACGTGAGCGCGTAATACGACAGCAGCAGGAAGCGATCCGTGAGCTGTCCACCCCAGTGCTCCAGGTACGCGAACAGTTGCTGATCTTGCCGATAATCGGCGTTCTCGACAGTCAGCGGGCCCGGCAGCTCACCGAACAGCTG
Source organism: Nocardia sp. NPDC058499 (assembly GCF_042719915.1). NCBI lineage: Bacteria > Bacillati > Actinomycetota > Actinomycetes > Mycobacteriales > Nocardiaceae > Nocardia > Nocardia sp. NPDC058499. The sequence continues at coordinate 482,655 of NZ_JBHXMZ010000001.1, forward strand.
CTGAGGGCGATACGAGACAACCGCGCGAAGGTTGTGGTCATTGATATCACCGGCGTGCCCGATATCGACTCCACGGTGGCCAACCACCTGGTACAGACTGTGGATGCCTCCGGTTTGATGGGCGCGAGCGTGATCATGACCGGCTTGTCTTCGGAGATTGCGTTGACCCTCGTGACCATTGGCTTGGATCTGTCGAAGGTGAACGCGGTCGGCGATCTGCAGGGCGGCATCGAGGAAGCGGAGAGGTTGCTGGGCTACGAAGTATCCCGTGCAACTGCAACCGAACGCAGCGACCGCGATTCGCGCTGACGGAATCGATATGCCGGTACCGATCCTCAAACAGGGCACATATCTGATCGCGTCAGTACAATCCGCACTCACTGACGCCGACACCGAGCGCCTACAGTCCGACCTGATGAGCCAGGTAAGCAAGTATCGTGCCCAGGGCATCATCGTCGACGTGACAGCCATCGATGTGATGGATTCCTTCGCCGCCAGATCTTTGCGCACTATCGCGCATATGACGCAGCTGCGTGGTGCTGAGACCGTCATCGTCGGCCTGCAGCCCGAGGTCGCCTTCGCTATGGTGCAACTCGGCCTCACCTTCGAGGATATGCACACCGCACTTGACCTCGAGGAGGGCCTGGCTTGGCTGAACCGGAAGGCTTCGGCCAAGCACCGGCACCAGCACCATCACCAGCTCCGAGATGGTCGTGACAGTGGCCGCTGATCGGGTGGTAATCGCGGTGAAGATGTCGAACGACATCGTGACCGCACGTCAGGCCGGGCGTGAGCTGGCCGAGGAACTCGGCTTCACGCTCACCGACCGGACCATGATCTCCACGGCGATCTCCGAGGTCGCCCGGAATATCACCAGTTACGCCGGCAGCGGCGAGATCCGCCTGCAGGTGGCCGAGCGCGACGGACGTCGCGCTCTCGTGGTCCAGGCCAAGGACCAGGGGCCGGGCATCATCGATATCCCGCGCGCCATGGAAGACGGGTACTCCACGGGCCGGGGCCTCGGTTTGGGCCTGCCGGGCGCCGAACGGCTGATGGACGGGATGTCCATCGAATCCGCACCCAATCAGGGCACGTTGGTGGAGATGTGGAAGTGGGTACCCCAGGGTGCATGAGGACGGCTTCATCGGCCGGATCGAATGGGCCGTGGCCGGCCGCGCTCTTCCCGGACAAGATGTTTCCGGGGATCGCTGCGTGGTCCTGGACACCGGTACCGGCTCCGTACTTTTCGCGGTACTCGACGGTCTCGGCCACGGCAGCGCCGCGGCGGCAGCGGTGGATCGCGCAACCCGGATCCTCGGCGAGAACTGTGCCGAACCGTTGGATGTGCTGATGGTGCTGTGCCATCGGGCGATGTCGGACACCCGCGGCGCCGCGGTGACGCTGGCGCTGTTCGGCGCGCAGGAAGCACAGTGGCTCGGCGTCGGGAATGTGGATTCCCAGGTGGTAACCGCGGGACCCACCGGGCCGCAGGTCAGCGCCACCGTATTGCAGAGCGGCGGGATCGTCGGCTACCGGCTGCCACCGAACCTGCAGCCGCAGACCGTGCCGGTGCGCCCGGGCGATCTGCTGCTCATGTCCACCGACGGGGTGGTGGTCGAACCGGACGCGGGTATCGACCTGGCCGCGTCGACGGCGGATATCGCCCGCGAACTCGTGGACCGGCATGCCAAGGACACCGATGACGCACTGGTGCTCGCCGCCCGGGCCCGCGGTGTCGCCCACGACGCCGCGCCCGGACACGAAGCGTCATGACCCGCCGGGGCAGGATATGAGCGAGATCCTGACGGCGTTCCTCGACACCTATGCCGATGCCTTGCGCCGTCATCTCGCCGCGCCCGAACGCGACGGGCTGGCCGAAGCGCACGAACTCGGCCGCCGCGCGCTCGTGGAGGGGATCAGCCTCCTCGACCTCACCGAGCACCACTTCCGGGTGGCGAAACAGGTACAGCTCGAAGCGGATGAGCAGGAAACTGCTGCCACCGGGGCCGCCCGCGCCGACAGCCCGCTGGCCGAGAACGCGCTCGAATTCCTGTTGCAGACCTTGATCACCCTCGATGTGGCCACCCGCGGCTACCTCGACGGCACCCGCCGCTACGAACAGCAGCGTTCCCGCGCCGACGATCTCGCCGGACGCGACGAATTCCGTACGGCGCTGGTGGAATCGCTGCAGGACGGCTTCTTCGTCGCCGACGCCCGCGGCTCGATCATCGAGGTGAACAAGGCTTTCGGTGAGCTCACCGGATACGGCGCCTCGGGCGTGCCCTATCCGATACCGCATCCGTGGTCGATACCGGAGGGACCGCGCTACCCCGATCTGGGGACCGAGGCGTCGCGGTTCGTGGTGCCGATCCAGCACAAGGACGGCCGCCGCCGCTGGATCGGGGTGAGCACCAGCGCACTGGTGCAACCGGACGGCGAGGAACATATCTTCGTCGGCACCGTCCGCGATGTCACCGCCGAACACGACGCCCAGGCCCGCGATCAGGCCGCCAACCGCCTCGCCACCGCCCTGGCCGCGGCGACCACGGTGGCCGAGGTGCTCGAGGTGGGGCTCGACGAACTGCGGCGTACGGTCGGCGCGGAAACCGCGGTGGTGGCCGTCTGGGCCGCGCATCAGGCGCCGGAGGTGCATGCCTCCGGAACACCGCCCACCGGGTCCACGGAGGCGACCGCCACCGGTCTCGAACCCGCCACCGAGGCCATTCTCAAACGCGCGCGACTGCGCCCGGGACGCACCCTCATCGCCGTCCCCGAGGGCGCGGGCAGCGCGGAGGGGATCGTGGCACCGCTGGGGGAAACAGGGGACGCCGCCCTCTGGTTGCGGTTCGCCGTACCGCGGGTGGTCGACGCCGCCGATTGGACACTGTTCTCGCTGCTCATCGGGCATCTCAGTCTCGCCGTACAGCGGGCACGCAACTTCGACCAGGCCCGTTCGACCTCGCTCACCCTGCAGCGGGCCATGCTCGGCCCGATCGAACTCCCACCCCGCTTCTCGGTGCATTACGAGCCCGCGCTGCCGCCGCTCGAGATCGGCGGCGACTGGTACGACGTGGTGCCGCTACCGGACGGGACCATCGGGGTCGTGGTCGGTGACTGTGTGGGGCGCGGATTGTCCGCGGCCGTGGTGATGGGTCAGCTACGCACAGCCGCCCGCGCGCTGCTGCTACGCGGTGCCGGACCGGCGCAGCTGCTCACCGAGCTGGACCCGGTGGCCGCGCGTATCCCCGGGGCCCTGTGCACCACCGTCTGCGCGGCGGTCCTCGACCCGGTACGCGGGCTGGTCCGCTACAGCAATGCCGGGCATATGCCGCCCATCCTGGCCGATGTGGACAAAACCGGCCGGCTGCTCGAGGGCGGCCGGTCCGTCCCGCTGGCGACCTTCGAAACGCTGCGCCGCCCCGAGGCCACCACTCCCCTGCCGCCGGGATCGACGCTGGTGTTGTTCACCGACGGGCTGGTGGAACGCCGCGGCGAGGATATCGACGAGGGTTTCACGAAGATCGCCGAAACTCTGGCCGATGCGGCCGAGAAACTACCGCGCGAGGTGGCCGATTCGGTACTTTCGGCCCTGCGGCCGGACGGCGGATACGACGACGATATCGCCATGGTGGTCTACCGCCAGCCCCCGGAACCGCTGAAACTGGACCTACCCGCCCGGCCCGACCGGCTGACCATGCTGCGACGCAGCCTCACGGCCTGGCTGTGCGCGGCGGCGGTCCCGCACAACCTGACCGCCGATCTGGTCGCCGCGACCAACGAGGCGTGCAGCAACAGCATCGAACACGCCTATCAGGAAGGCGCCGCGGATACCGAACGGGTGATGATCAGCGCCGAATGCGACGGCGACCGGGTGGTCATCGAAACCACCGATACCGGCACCTGGCGGCCCCGCCCCGCAGATCCGGGCCCGCGGGGCCGGGGAATCGATATGATGCGGGCACTCACCGAGGAACTCGAGATCGACCATCCGGGTCCCGGCACCCGGGTGCGGATGTCGGTGACCCTGCCGGCGATCACGTTCCCGGTGGCCAGCGCCCTGCGCGGAACGAACAACCGCTCCCGCGGGGGTACGATGCAGCGAGATCGAGAGGCCCATGGCAGATTGTGATGATGTGACGAACTCTTCCCCGGACGCGAACCCACTGACGGATACGATGACGACTTCGGTCGCCGACCACGACGGCGTCACCGTGCTCACGGTGACCGGCGAGGTCGATCTCGCCACGGCACCCGCCCTGGAGACCGCGATCGACACGGCACTCGACGCCGGCACGGACAATCTGGTCATCGACCTCGCGGCCGTGAGCTTCCTGGCCTCGGCCGGGATGGCCGCACTGGTCGCCGCACATCAGCGCGCCGGGGACAAAACCACCATCGCCCTGGTCGCCGAGGGGCCGGCTACCAGCCGTCAGTTGAAGATGACGGCGCTGGACCAGGTCTTCGATCTGCATTCCACCCTCGACGACGCCTTGGCGAGCGCCCGGGGCGCCTGACCTCACCGCCGCCCCGGCGATCCGCCCGGCTCGACCGGCGGTCGCCGGGACCTGCGGCACCGCACGATTCCCGTAACCGGCGATTCGGATCTGCTCCGGTTTCACATACCGCCCGCAAGAGGACAGGGTCCGCGCATCCCGGGATACGCGGACCACAGCACTCCGAATTCGGGCGAAACTTCCACGGCCACGGCTACGGAGCCCCTGCTCGCGAACAGTCCCCGAACGTGGCCATTTTCTGCCCACGGTTTCGCGGCCACGACCCGAGACAAACCGAGCGAGAATCCACGGGTGCCGAATCGGCGATACGCCGGAGCTTTCCAGGCACGCCGGACCGCCCTGCTCGCCGGCAATCGGACCGGGTCGGCCGGTAGCGGGCATGACGCCTCGGACCGGCCCGGCGATGTCGAATGGACCCCGACCACGATGCCGATCGGCCGTACGAACTGCGGCCGCACACGATCTGCGGCCGATGCGGTTCATCGTCGCCTCAACCGGCGATACGGCAGCACTCCCGGAGTTCGAGGCCGGGCATTCCAGCCGGGTGCGCGAGGCCGTCATCTGCCTCGCGCACCCGGCCGGCGCTCAGGTCAGTCGCAGAGGGTGCGGAGTTGTTCGATCAGCGCAACCCGGTCGGCCGGGGTGGCCGCCAGGGGTGCGACATTGAGGACGGTGACGCCGGCTTCGGCGAAGGCGGCGATACGTTCCTTGACGTATCCGGCGGGGCCGATCAGTGAAACATCCCGGACCAGCTGGTCGGGAACGACCTGGGTCGCCTCGTCCTTCTTCCCCGCGAGGTACAACTCCTGGATGCGGTCGGCCTCGGCGCCGTAGCCGTACTTGGTGGCGAGGGTGTGGTAGAAGTTCTTGCCCTTGGCGCCCATACCGCCGATATAGAGCGCGAGCATGGGTTTGACGAATTCCAGGAGCGGCTCGACGTTCTCACCGATCGCCAGGGCCGGGCCGGCGTAGACGTCGAGCGGGCCGAGATCCGGGTCACGCTTCTGGGTGCCCGCCCGCAGGGCGTCACCGAAGACGGCGTCGGCGCGTTCGGGCAGGAAGAAGATCGGTTGCCAGCCTTCGGCGACTTCCGCGGCCAGAGCGACATTTTTCGGGCCGAGTGCGGCCAGCAGCACCGGGATACGTTCGCGGACAGGATGGTTGATCAGCTTCAACGGCTTGCCGAGACCGGTACCGGCGCCTTCGGGAAGCGGGATCTGATAGTACTTGCCCTGGTAGGTGAGCCGTTCCCGGCGCCATACCTTGCGACAGATCTCGATGAGTTCGCGGGTACGCCCGATCGGCGCATCGTAGGGGACGCCGTGGAAGCCCTCGATGACCTGCGGCCCGGAGGCGCCCAGGCCCAGCACGAAGCGGCCGTCGGAGACGTAATCGAGCCCGGCCGCGGTCATCGCGGTCAGCGTGGGTGTGCGGGTGTAGAGCTGCATGATTCCCGAGGCCAGTTGCAGCCGGGAGGTTTTGGCCGCCAAGTAGCCCAGAGCACTCACCGCGTCGAACGAGTACGCCTCTGGGACGAACACGATATCCAGGCCGGCCCGTTCCAAATCGGCCACTTCGGCCGCGGCTTCCGTGAAGCCGCCCGAATAATTGATGCTCAATCCGATCCGCATGCCCTCAACATAAACCCGGCTACGGGGTGGCCCGGCACCGGCCACGCCGATGGACGCGGTAGGTTGAGGGCAGTAACCCCGTGCGCAGTGCAGCTAACTTCGAGCTACCGTGTCGAGAAAGGCCTGATCGTGTCGCAGCCCACCCAATCGCCCCCACCCACCGAATCCGGTTTCGGCGGATCGCCGATCGGCGACTACCTGGGCGAACTCGCGGCGAAGGTGCCGGCGCCGGGCGGCGGCGCCGTCGCCGCACTACATGCGGCCCAGGGTGCGGCACTGGTCGCCATGGTCGCGCGGTACACCACCCGGGCCAAGGACGTCGAGCACCGGCCGGTCGTCGACCGGATCATCGAGGCGGCCGACGCGGCCCGCGAGCGCGCGCTCGCCCTCGCCGACGCCGATGCCGCGGCCTTCACCGCGGTGGGGGCGGCGTACAAGCTGCCCAAGGAATCCGAGGCCGAGAAGACCGAGCGCGGCACCGCGATCGAGGCGGCACTGCTCGAGGCCGCCCGGGTTCCCGCGGCCGTGGTCGACGCGGCCGACGGTGTACTGGCCCTCGCAGCCGAATTGCTGCCGATCGGAAACCCGAATGTAGTCACCGATATCGGCGCTGCCGGTGCGGCCGCACGGGCCGCCGCGGTGACCTCACAACTGAATATCGAGATCAATCTGGGGTCACTTCCGGCCGCACGCGCCTCGGCATTCACCGAGGTCCTGGGCCGGATTTCGGAAATCGCCGCACGCGCGGATTCGCTACACCAGGAAGTGCTCCATGCGGTCCGTACCTGAAACGCGTGCACATATCTGCACGCGCGAATTAACCAGGTATATGCCGAACTGGGATTATTCGAGATATTAGGAACATCACGGCACGCGTAGAATGGGCGGCGTTCGGAGATATTCACAGCGCTCCACCGCTCGACCCAGGCACCATCGGCTAGACCGGCCGGCGGAGTTCCGGTGGCCGGGAACTGTTTGCTCCAGCTCGACGAGTGCAGGAGGTAACGGTGAGGATCGGGTACACATCGACGCCGGTAGCGGCGGAAGTCTCTGAGCCGGGAATCGATGTCATCACCGAACACGGAGTCGTCTCCAATATCGCCGACTGCTCGGCGGATCCGGGCACTTTGACACCGGGCCAGGCCCGGCGCGCCCACGATATCCACAGACTCTGTTCTCCCGAATGTCTGGTCCGCAGACGCGCCGGCCTGACCCTGGCCATCGCCGCACCGCCGGACCGGCCCGCTTTCGGTATTTCGCCCGGCCGCTCGGCCTGTTACGGCGATTGATATTCCCGCGCGGCGGAGGCGAACAGCCCCGCATGCCGCGCTTCATTCTGCCCGCCGGGATATTCCGGCGTGCTTTCAATAGCTCCACGCGCTCCCAACGAATGGTTCTTGATCAGCTCCACCCATTGGCCGGGCGGCGCTCGACAACTGTCGTGCGGCCACTAAACGAGGAGGAAAGTTGAGCACCATATTCACGAATGCGGAATCCGAATCGGATACTCCGGCGCGAAAACCCCGGCGCGCCCGCTTCGGCGGGGCCGGGCGTAACCACCCGTTGAACATCGTGCTGGTCGCGCCGCCGTATTTCGATGTGCCCCCGGCCGGTTACGGCGGCGTCGAGGCCGTGGTGGCCGAACTCGCCGACACCCTGGTCGCGCGCGGGCACCGGGTGACGCTACTGGGCGCCGGAAAGCCCGGTACGGAAGCGGAATTCGTGCCGGTCTGGGAGACCACTCAGGCCGAACGGCTCGGCGACCCGTTCCCCGAGGTCGTGAACGCGCTGAAGGTGCGGCGCATGGTGGAGAAACTGGCCCGCTCGCGGCATATCGACATCATTCACGACCACACGTTCGCCGGTCCCCTGAACGCCCCTGCCTACGAGAACCTGGGCATCCCGACCGCCGTCACTGTGCACGGGCCGGTCGACAACGATATGTGGGAGTACTACGGCGCTCTCGACGAGCACACCCGCCTGGTGGCGATCAGTGACCGGCAGCGGGAGCTCGCGCCGAGTTTCAACTGGATCGGCCGGGTGCACAACGCCTTGCGCCCGAGCGAATGGCCGTTCCGCACCGAGAAGCAGGACTACGCGCTGTTCCTCGGCCGCTACGCCCCCTACAAGGGGCCGCATCTGGCCCTGCGGGCCGCACACGAAGCCGGGATCAAACTCGTTCTGGCCGGTAAGTGCAACGAGCCGCCGGAGAAGGCGTTCTTCGCCAAGGAGATCGAACCGCTGCTCACCGATACCGACCACATCTTCGGGGAAGCGGATGCGGTCGCCAAACGCGAACTCCTGGCCGGTGCGCGCTGCCTGCTGTTCCCGATCCGCTGGGAAGAGCCCTTCGGCATCGTGATGATCGAGGCGATGGCCTGCGGTACGCCGGTGGTGGCGCTGCGTGGCGGCGCGGTGGAGGAAGTGATCGAAGACGGTGTCACCGGCATCATCTGCGATCATCCGGACGAATTGCCCGCCGCCATCGCGAAAGCGAGCGAACTCGACCCGCATGCCTGCCGCCGCCGCGTCGAAGACTATTTCGGCGTGGATCAGCTCGGTGCGGGCTACGAGGCCGCCTATTACCGCATACTCGATGCATGGGACGAGGCCCACAGCAGGGGCCAGGCACTGTCCGCCGTCGGTATGCGCCGCACCGCGGTACCCGCGATCCGCGCCGACGCCGGCACGACACCGGTATGGAGTAGGGCATGAATGCAACGCCGAGTATTCTCAACTCCGGCCAGCCCGCCGCCATCAATGGCGGCGGGGGGACGGTCACCCTGGTCGAGGCAAGCACGTTCTGCCTTTCCGACCCACTCGGCGATATCCATTCCGGCACTTCGCAAGGACTGTTCTATCGCGATGCGCGGGTGATCTCGCGCTGGGAACTGCGCCTGGACGGCCAGCCCGCCGAACATCTCACGGTGCTCACGCCCGAGGCGTTCAAAGGCAGGTTCATCCTGCGTAAGCCCCCGCGGGCCGGGGTCGCCGACAGCACTGTGCTGGTGGTCCGCCGCCGGCTCATCGGCAACGGGCTCAAAGAGGCCATCTCCGTGCACAATCTCGGTCACGAGGACACGGCGATGACCATCACGTTGTTCGTCGACTCCGATTTCGCGGATCTGTTCGCGGTGAAAGAGGGCCGCAACCACGGCGGCGGCGCCGAACACAACGCCGTCGACGGCGATCTGCATCTGACCGACCACAACGAACCCGGTCGTGGCCTGACCATCACCGCCACCGGCGGGGCGGTCATGCTGCCCGGCACCATCACCTGGCAGGTGGTGGTGCCGGCGCGGGGCCGCTGGGATACCGAGATCCTGGCTCAGCCCGTGGTCTCGCACCGCAGGGTGCAGATGGCTTTCGGTGACGACGAGGACAGCCCGATCAGCCGGCTCAAGGCGTGGCGGGCCACCGCCACCGATCTGACCGCCACCGATCCGGCCTTGTCCGATGTCCTGCAGCGCACCGAGAGCGATCTGGGCGCCCTGCGTATCGACGGCAGTACCGACGGCGCCCCGGCCTATGTGGCCGCGGGCGCGCCCTGGTTCATGGCGCTGTTCGGCCGGGACAGTCTGCTCACCTCCTGGATGGCGCTGCCACTGGATTCGGCGCTGGCGGTCGGCACCCTGCGACGCCTGGCCGATCTACAGGGCACGAAAGTCAATCCGATCACCGAGGAAGAGCCGGGGCGCATCATGCACGAGATGCGGCACGGCCCGGCCAGCGGCCAGGTACTCGGCGGCACCGTGTACTACGGGTCGGTCGACGCCACGCCGCTGTTCGTGATGCTGCTGGCCGAATGCTGGCGCTGGGGCGCCGGGGACGCGGTGGTCCGGGAACTGCTCCCGGCGGCGGACGCGGCGCTGGCCTGGATCGACGAATACGGTGACTCCGACGGCGACGGGTTCGTCGAATACCGACGCAAAACCGATCGCGGGCTGAGCAATCAGGGCTGGAAGGACAGCTTCGACGCGATCAACGACGCGACCGGGCATCTGGCCGAACCGTCCATCGCGCTGTGCGAGGTCCAGGGGTACGTGTACGCGGCGCGGCGGGCCCGCGCCCAGCTCGCCGAATACTTCGGCGATACGGGCACCGCCGAACGCCTGCGCGAACAGGCCGAAACGCTCAAGGCGCAGTTCGACGAGGCCTTCTGGGTCGCCAAGAACGGCTGGTACGCGGTGGCTCTGGACGGCCAGAAGAACCAGGTCGACGCCCTGACCAGTAACGCCGCGCAATGCCTGTGGACGGGAATCGTTTCCGACGAACGCGCCGCCGAACTGATCGAACGGCTCGCCGATGTGGCCATGGACAGCGGTTTCGGGCTGCGCACCCTGGCCGCCACGATGGGCGCCTTCAACCCGATGAGCTATCACAACGGCTCGGTATGGCCGCACGACACCGCCATCGCCGTGGCCGGACTGTTGCGGTATCGGCATATCCCGGGTGCGAGCGAACTGGCCGAACGGCTCACCACCGGCCTGCTCGACGCCGCCGGCGAGTTCGGCGGGCGGCTACCCGAATTGTTCTGCGGTTTCGCCCGCACCGATTTCCGATCACCGGTCCCCTACCCCACCTCCTGTTCCCCCCAGGCCTGGGCGAGCGCCGCCCCGCTGCTGCTGGTGCGCTCTTTCCTCGGCCTGTCCCCGTGTGCGCCGACGCGCACCCTGCGGGTGACCCCGCAGCTTCCGCGGGAATGGGGCAAGGTCGGGCTGACCGATCTGCGATTGGGTCCGGCCACGGTGAGCATTCACGCCGAAGGCTCGACCATGCATGTCCACGGGCTACCCGATGACTGGAAACTTGTCACCGAATAGCAATCGCCCGGTGTGTCTACATCGCAAACGGGTGCCGGGACGATATCCTGGCTGGTTTAGTTGATCATGCCCCCTTAGGATGGACTTCTGTCCACCAGTCCTCCTTAAGGGGTGGAACCATGAATATTGTTGCCCGGCACCTGTTTCTGGCTCTCGCGATCGCACTGTCGATGATCGTCGTCCCGGCGGGGGCACACGCCGCGACCGCCGGTGAAACCGGCTCCGCCGCGGTCACCTCGGTCGCACCGGCCGACGGCGCAGTCGTCGGAATCGCCCATCCGGTTACCGTCCGGTTTTCCGATCCGGTCACCGACCGGGCCCGCGCGGAGAAAACGCTGTCGGTCACCGCCGACCGGCCACTGCCCGGAACCTATTCCTGGCACGGTGACCGGGAACTGACCTGGACACCCAGCGGGTTCCTCCCGGCGAACACCACATTCACGGTGAATTTCGGTGATCAGCGCACCCAGTTCCAGACCAACGGCGGAGTGGTCGCCGACGCGAACATGTCCACCCACACCTTCACCGTCTCCATCGGCGGTCACGTGGTGCGGACCATGCCGGCGTCCATGGGTAAGCCCGGTTACGAAACCCCGACCGGCACTTACCCGGTCCTGGAGAAGTTCCGCAACCTCATCTTCGATTCCCGCACCATCGGGATTCCGCTGGATTCGCCGGAGGGGTACCTGATCGACGGCGAATGGGCGGTACGTCTCACCTGGGGCGGTGTGTTCGTCCACTCCGCACCGTGGTCGGTGGGTCAACAGGGGAATTCCAATGTCAGCCACGGGTGTATCAACCTGGCACCCGGTGACGCGTCCTGGTACTACGAGAACGTCGGTATCGGTGATCCGGTGAACATCCACTGGTGAGCCGCCACGGCCCCTGCGCTGCGCCGCGCCCGCGGATCCACTAGAACAATGGACAGCGAGCGCGCGCAGTGAATCGATGAAGGGGGCCCGCGTGATGGACCGACCACCGCCGGGACCCGGCACACCCGGGGCCGGTGGGGAGAACCCGCCCACCCGGCCGGGCCCCTATGCCGGCGACCCGGGCCGGACGCGACCCCCGGAACACACGTTCCCGGACTACGGCGAACAACCGCCCGACCCCCACGCCGCATTCGGCCCCGTACCCCCGGCCTCTCCAGGCCCCGCCCCCGGGGACACGCCCATCGACCGAGCCGACCCCATGCCCACAGTGCCCATCCCGCGGCTACCGGACGCGGGCAGTGGCCACCCGGGATCTCCCGTCGAGCCCCCTGGGGGCGTGGCAGACCCGGAACTCCTGCCACCGGCCGTGACCGAACCGCAGTATCTGCCACCGGCCCCGGCCGGTTACTCGACGCCACCGCCGGGTTCCGCACCCGGTCATTTCTCGTCGCGCGCCGCCGAGCAGCCCGCGTACGCCGGATACGAGGGCAGTTGGTCGGACTGGATGACGTCTTCGGACGGCTATCCACCGCGACCCGGCGGCGAGTCCGCACAACCGGACGGCACCGGCACCGGATCGGCTTCGTGGGGCGACGGACCACCGGTCGATGACATTCCGGCGGATAGTCCGGACGGGTCCGTGGCGGGCGCACCGGATCCGGATGCCGGCACCGTGCCGGCCACCGCGCGTGACCGGCTCCGGGCCCGTCTGACACCCCGCGAGGTGCCCGCACCGACACCGGCATCCACCCGCACCCCCGGCACTCCGGGGCGAAACCGGCTCCTCCCGGTACTACTGGGCGTGGCGGGGGTCGCGGCGCTCGGGGCCGCCGCCTATGTGCAATTCGCGGTGGTGGGAGCCGGCGAACCCGACCCGGCGCCCGCGGCGGCGAATCCACCCGCGTCCCGGGCACAGGACATCCCGCCGGCAGCGGACCCGAACTGCCCGGCCGAGCGCCTCGGGAACACGGTGCAGGGGAACGGTCCCGGCGGCACCGCTTCCGGAACCGATGCCATCTTCGGTTTCCAGCACGCCTACTACGTGACCCGATCCGGTGAACAGGCACGGACCGTGGTCGCTCCGGATGCCGCGGTCCCGCCCGCCGCCGATATCCAGCACGGTATCGACACGATTCCCGCGGGTACGACGCACTGCCTCCAGATCACACCGGGGGCATTCGTCGGCCAGTACACCGTGGTCGTCACCGAACACCGGCCCGGATCCGCGCCACTGGGATACAACCCGCAACTGGTGACGACGATGCGAATCGGTGACCGAACCCTGATCACCGGTATCGGCCCCATGCCCTGACTGCCACGATTCGGTGCGGATCCCCGCAGGTGGTGGTCGGGGGCCCGGTAGCCGGGCAGACTCGGAAGATGGACGCTATCGGTACGGCTCGGGTTCCCGACCATCCGACGGTGCAGGCCGCTCTCTCCCTCGCTCGCCGCGCCCCTTCGGTCCACAACACCCAACCCTGGCGGCTGGTCTTCGACGGCCATCGGCTGCAGTTGTACGGCGATACCTACCGGCGATTGTCCTCGGCGGATCCGCAGGGCCGGCAGCTGATCATCAGCTGCGGCGCCCTGCTGGACCATATTCGCACCGCGTTCGCGGCGGCGGGCTGGTCCACCCGGGTGACCCGGTTGCCCGATACCGCCGCGGACCATTTCGCCGAGATCGAGTTCGAACCCGCACGGGATGTCTCCGATACCGTCCGGGCGCGCGCGGCGGCCATCGATCGCCGCTATACCGACCGGTTGCCGATGCTGCCGCCGCGCGATTGGGAGCGGGTGGAGCCCGTACTTCGGGCCGTGGCGGCGGACTGCGAGGTCACCGTGACCGTGCTCGCGTCCTCGGCCCGGCTCCGGCTGGCCGCCGCATCCGCGCAGTCGGCGGCGTTGCGGGCCTACGATCCGCAGTACCTGAACGAACTGCACTGGTGGGCCGGTAACGACGCCCCCGCCGACGGTGTCCCGCTCTCGGCCCTGGTGTCGGCCGCGGAACTCGCCCAGGTGGGGGTGGGCCGGGCCTTCCCGGCCGCGCCGCCCTCGCTACGGCGCGGCGAACTCACCGATGCGTCGCAACTGCTGGTGCTCGGCTCGGCCGCGGATACGCCCGTCCAATGGTTGCGGGCCGGCGAGGCCCTGTCCGCGGTGCTGCTCGAATGTACGGCCGCGGGGCTGGCCACCTGCCCGCTGACCCATATCACCGAGGTGCCGACGAGCCGCCGCGCCATCGCGAACCTGGTGCCCGGACGAGTGGAACCGCAGGTGGTTGTCCGGGTCGGTACGGCGCCCACCACTGCCGCGCAACCGCCGACACCACGCCGCCCGGTGGGTGATTTCCTGGAGCTGCACCGGTTGGGCTGATGCGGTTCACGGCGCGGGGAGCATCGGGCAGAATGCCCGGTTGTCCCGCCCGGCCACCCGTTACTCTGTCGTGATGACGACCCAGCAGCCCGGTCCGGAGGAGCGGCGGCCCGCGAATCGCGGACCGAAGGCTGCCGCCCACAACCGGGCGGCCCTGATCACCGCGGCCCGGGAGATCTTCGCGGTACAGGGCTTGGCCGCACCGCTCTCGGCGATCGCCCGCCGGGCCGGGGTCGGGCAGGGCGTGCTGTATCGGCATTTTCCCGATCGGGAGGCCATTGCGGCCGCGGTCCTGGAGAAGAATGTCCGGGAGATCGAGGGGGCGGCCGCGGCCGACGGCGCCACGCTCGCCGCGGTGCTCGGGGTGGTGACCTGGCATCAGACGCAGTCGGCCGCGTTCATCGGCCTGTTGCACGCCGACGGGATGAACCACCCCGCCGGTAGCCGGGCGTGGTCCCGGAGCCTGTCCGAACGGGTCGAGAACGCCCTGCGCCACTGCCTACCGGCCGACCATCGGCTGGGCGCGGACGATCTCATGCTGGCCATTGCCATGGTCTCCGGCGCCGCCACCGGTCCCACTCCGCAGGAACGTGAGCGCCGCGCGGTGGCGGCCTGGCGCCTGCTCGGCATCACGGTGGGACCGGTGCGCCCGTTCGAGGACGAGTGAGGCGTCCGGTGTCACCCGCCGTTCGACTGGCGGATACCTTCCGCGAGCGCCTCGAATGTGTACAGATAGCCACCGGCGGGGCCGCTGACGGTCATGTACGCCGTGGTCGCACCCGGTGTGATCGCCACATTGGTCGCCGATTCCAGGCCTTCGGTGCCATCCGGTAACTCCACTGTCGCGAGCCGCTGCCCGTTCGGGCTGTACACGGCCATCGCGGCCCGGCCGTGCAGGGCCTGGTAGAGATTCCCGGCCGCGTCCACGGCGATCGAGTCGGTCTGGGCGATACCGCCGTCGACCCGGATGGCGGTGTGCCGGGGGCCGGTTCCGCCCTTGGCACCGAGGTGCAGGTAGGAGATCCGGTTCTCGATCAGCTCGCTGACCCACAGCCCGCGATAGCCGGGGTCGAACGAGATCCCGTTCGGCGCCGCCAGGTCGTCGGCCAGGACGGTGGCCTGCTTGCCGGTCCGGTCGATCCGCACCACCCGTCCGATCGCAGCGCCGTCGGAGAGACCCCGGGAATCGCTGATGTAGAGGTTGCCCTCCTGGTCGAAGGCGATATCGTCGGGCTGCATCCGGGCACCGCCGACGGGGCCGGTGAAGAAGGTCCGCCGATCGGTGCCGCCGGGAGCCAGCGAGACGATCTCGCCGTGCGCGAAGTCGGTCAGGTAGGGCCGGCCGTCGTGCGGGCTGAACTGGGCCGATGTATAGGCGCCCCGGTCGTCGGTGAACAGCGAGCGCGAGGTCTTCTGTTCGATATCGACCCGCATCACTTTCGGCTCGCCGGCGGGTGCGGGGACGTCGACGACGATCAAATCACCGTTCTCGTCGAACGTCGGCCCTTCCAGCAGGGTCATTCCGTTCTTTTCCGGTGTCGTTTTCAGGCGCATGAATTCCTCGGCGGCGATGGTCGGTCCCGCGCCGTTGTGTGCTGTTTCGCCGGCGCTGTCGCCGGTACCGCACCCGGTCAGGACCAGCGCTGCAAGCGTGGCCGATGCCGTCAGGAATCGGATCCGAGGTTGTCGCATGGAGGTTTCGCTCTTTCTTCCTGGGGCTGTCGTGACGACAACCCTAACCGGACACTGTTGTCCGGTACTTGTTACCGTAGGTGAAGGACGCTCCCGCCGAGAGCAGTTCGCCAGTAGCCGGAGATCCGGCCGGTCCCCCGACAGCCGAGAGAATCGAGGCCCCCACCCATGACACCGTCCGCGCCAGCACCGACCCCCGA
Source organism: Nocardia sp. NPDC058499 (assembly GCF_042719915.1). NCBI lineage: Bacteria > Bacillati > Actinomycetota > Actinomycetes > Mycobacteriales > Nocardiaceae > Nocardia > Nocardia sp. NPDC058499. Next base: position 498,820 of record NZ_JBHXMZ010000001.1, read on the forward strand.
AGATCTCGCCACACTGCGGCGCCGCTATCACCATGAGCGCGAGCGACGGGTACGGCCCGACGGCACCGGCCAATACCTCGCCACCGATGCCGAATTCGGCTACTACGCCGCCGACCCCTACGTGGGCGAGGTGGCCGAGCGCGCGCCGCGCAACGACACCGTGGACGTCGCCGTCGTCGGCGGCGGATTCGGCGGAATACTGGCCGGAGCACACCTACGCGATCAGGGCGTGGAACGGGTCCGGATCATCGATACAGCGGGCGATTTCGGCGGCACCTGGTACTGGAACCGCTACCCGGGCATCCACTGCGATATCGAATCGCATGTCTACTTGCCTCTGCTCGACGAGACCGGATACGTGCCGGAATGGAAGTACTCACCCGGCGAGGAGATACGGCGCCACGCAATCCGGATCGCGGAAGAATACGACCTCTACCCGGACGCCCTGTTCTCCACCACTGTCACCGACCTGACCTGGGACGACACCACCGAGTACTGGCTCGTGACAACGGACCGCGGGGACTACTTCTCCGCGCGATACGTCATCACCGCCACCGGCACCCTGACCGAGCCGAAACTGCCGGGGATCCCCGGCATCCAGGACTTCCGGGGCCACACGTTCCACACCTCCCGCTGGGATTACAGCTATACCGGCGGCACCCCGGACGGCGGGATGACCGGGCTCCGCGACAAACGGGTGGGCGTCGTGGGCACCGGCGCGACCGGGGTCCAGGTCGTTCCCATGCTGGCCGCGGATACCGCACACCTCTATGTGTTTCAGCGCACCCCCTCCACTGTCGGCGTCCGGGCCAACCGCCGGACGACGGCCACAGACGTCGGCGCGGACCGCGCGGGATGGGCCCGGGAACGCCGGGACAACTTCCTGCGCATCGTCTCCGGCGAAACGACCGAGGAGGATCTCGTGGCCGACGGGTGGACGGCATCGGCCGGCCTGCTCGAAAAGCTGTTGCCCAGCTTCCGGCGGCGCGGCGACCGCGAAACCTTCGAAGCCGCCTACGAAGTGGCCGACGCCGTCAAGATGAACGATATCCGCGACCGCGTCCGGCAGACGGTCACGGATACGGAGACGGCGGAAAAACTCGCGCCCTGGTATCGGTACGCCTGTAAGCGACCCACGTTCTCCGACAACTACTATCCGGCATTCAACCGCAGCAACGTCACCCTGGTCGATACGGCGGATTCGCACGGGATCGAGCGGGTCACCGAAAACGGCGTGGTCGTCGACGGTATCGAGTACGAACTCGACTGTCTGGTCTTCGCCACCGGATTCTCCGTCGGTATCTCCGGTATCCGCTCCGGCAAACTCCCGGTCCGGGGCCGGGGCGGCACTCTGCTGCTCGACGCGTGGGACCGGCACGGCACCCGGACCCTGCACGGATTCACTGGAAACGGGTTCCCCAACCTGATCCATATGGGCCCCCAGCAGAACGCCAGTAGCGTCAATTTCACCCATATCCTGGACGAACAGGCCTGCCACGCCGCCGCCCTCATCGCGGCCGCCGAGGCCGCGGATGCCCTCGTGGAACCGTCCCGCGCCGCCGAGGACGCCTGGCTCGAAACCCTTTCGCAGGACGCGCCGGACCACGAGTGGTTCCACGCCGAATGCACCCCCGGCTACTACAACCGGGAGGGGCGTGGGCGTACCAGCGGAGCGGGCGCGTATCCGCACGGCGCCTATGCTTTCCACGAACTGCTGCGGCAGTGGCGAGCGGAATGCATCGACGAAGCACTGCGGGCCAGGAGTTCCACCGGCGAGCTCGCTCCGCGACCGGAACTGGTACCCCGGTGAACTGAGCACCGCACACCTGTGGGCGCCCCGATGTCCCGGCGCGGAAAACCCGCGAATCCCGGCGGCACCGGAATAGGGTGCATTCATGACAGCCGCGATCGATATCTCCGGTCTGGTGAAGAAATTCGGCCGCACTCGTGCCCTGGACGGTCTCGACCTGCAGGTCTCCGCCGGCGAGGTACACGGTTTCCTCGGCCCCAACGGGGCCGGTAAATCCACCACCATCCGCGTGCTCCTCGGTCTGCTGCGGAGCGACGGCGGATCGGCGCGGTTACTCGGCGGTGACCCGTGGGCGCAGGCTGCCGAACTGCATCGCCGGCTCGCCTATGTTCCGGGTGATGTGAACCTGTGGCCCGGCCTCACCGGCGGCGAGGTGATCGATCTGCTCGGGCGGCTGCGCGGCGGCCTGGACGAGAGCCGACGCAAGGATCTGCTGGAACGATTCGACCTGGACCCGACGAAGAAAGGCCGCACCTATTCCAAGGGCAACCGGCAGAAGGTCGCCCTGGTCGCGGCGCTCGCCTCCGATGTGGAACTACTGCTGCTCGACGAGCCCACCGCAGGCCTGGACCCTCTGATGGAGGCGGTATTCCAGGAGTGCGTGGAGGAGGTGCGCCGGGCGGGCCGGACCGTGCTGCTGTCCAGCCATATCCTGGCCCAGGTCGAGGCGCTGTGCGACCGGGTGACCATCATCCGGCACGGCCGGGCGGTGGAATCCGGGACGCTGACCCAGCTACGCCACCTCACCCGGACCTCCATCGACGCCGAAACCCAGCGCCCGATCACCGGCCTGGACGAACTACCCGGTGTCCACGATCTGATCGCCGACGGCACCCGCGTCCGCTTCCAGGTGGACACCGTCGACCTGGGTGCGGTGATGGAACATCTGACGCCCTTCGGGATCCGCACACTGACCAGTCAACCTCCGACTCTCGAGGAACTGTTCCTCCGCCACTACGGCGACGAACTGGCGGCGGCGGGGGTGCCGGAATCGTGACCGTGCGGAATCCGGCCCGATATGCGGGCACATTCACCGGTACCGGTGTCCTCACCCGGTTCGCGCTGCGCCGGGAACGCCTGCCACTGGTGGCCTGGATCGTGGGCGGCACCCTGATCTACTGGTCGCAGGCGGTCGCGTTGGACGCCGCCTACCCGGAGCAGGCCGAACTGGATGCGCTCGCCGAGAGTTTGGGCAGTAATGCCGCGATGATCGCGATGGCGGGACCACCGCGGGTGCTGAACACGGTCGAAGGCCAGGTCGCCTTCCAGTCCGCTGCATTCGGCATGCTGGTGGCCGGGCTGATGAGTATGTTCCTCATCGGCCGGCACACCCGGTCCAACGAGGAATCCGGCCGCGACGAACTCATCCGGTCGGGTGTGGTGGGCCGCTACGCCCCTTCCTGCGCGGCGGCGCTGGTGACGGTGGCCGCGAATATCGTGCTGGGCGCGGCGATCGCGCTCAGCCTGATCGGCTACGGACTCCCGGCCGCGGGCTCGATCGCGCTGGGGGTCGGCGCCACCTGCGCCGGACTGGTGTTCGGTGCGGTCGCCCTGCTGGCGGCCCAGCTCAGCGCGAGTACCCGCACCGCCTATGCGATCACCGGCGCGGTGCTGGGCATCTCCTATCTGCTGCGCGCGGTGGGCGATGTCGGCAACGGCGTCCTGTCCTGGTTCTCGCCGCTGGGCTGGGGTCAGGCGATGCGGCCCTACGACAACGAGATCTGGTGGCCGGCGCTGCTGTCGATGGTGGTCGCGATCGGCATCGGGGTGGCGGCGGCACGGGTGCTGGACCGGCGGGATTTCGGCGCCGGAATGCTACCGCCCCGGCCCGGGCCGGCGCGGGCGCCGGAAACCCTGCACGGCACGTTCGGCCTGGCCTGGCGGCTCCAGCGCGGCAGTCTGGTCGGCTGGGCGCTGGGTATGTTCTTCGGCGGCCTGGCCTTCGGCACGATCGGCGACGATGTCGAGGATCTGCTGGGGGAAATCGACCTGAATCAGGTGCTGGGCCAGAACATGGGCAGTATGGTCGACGCCTTCTATGCGATGGCCGTAGCGATACTAGCCATCATCAGTTCTGCGTACACGATCTCCGCCGGATTGCGCCCGCGTGGTGAAGAGGCGGCCGGGCAGGCCGAGCCCCTGCTCTCCACCCAACTCTCCCGTTTGCGGTGGCTGGCCGGGCATGCCGTGATCATGCTGGCCGGTTCGGCGGTCGTGATCGCGCTCAGCGGGTTCGGGATGGGCCTCACCTACGGCATTCTGGCCGGCGATCTATCGCAGGTGATCACGCTGACGGGTGCCGCGCTGACCTACCTCCCGGCAGTGTGGGTGCTGGGCGGGATCACCCTGTTCCTGTTCGGGTTCGCACCGCAGGCCACGGCCTGGGCGTGGCTGGCGATGGCGTTCTGCGTGGTCGTGCTGATGTTCGGCGCGACCCTGAAGTTCCCCGGCTGGCTGATGAGCCTGTCGCCGTTCGACAATATCCCGCTGGTACCGGCCCAATCGTTCGACCTCGCCCCGGTTCTGATCACCCTGGCGGTGGCCCTGCTGCTCTGCGCGGCGGGCGCGTTCGGCTTCCGCCGCCGCGACCTGGAGACCAACTGATCGCCGCACGGCCCGGCCGCGCAACCGGGGCCGCACGCCCGGCGTAGACATGTCCCTCGCCCGGGTTCACCGCAAGGCAGTGGTCCCCGGTCGGCGGGCTACCGTCATTCCGGCCCGGCCGACGGTTTCAGTGACCGCCGGTGAGTATCGGCGGACTCGCGGGGAAAGTGACCGGCAGCGAGACCAGGGCTCGATGGAACGGGCCCGGTCGCCAGCGCAGTTCCGCACGCGGTACGGCGAGCTGCATTTCCGGGATCGCGTCCAGGAGCTGGTCGATGGCATCGCGCACGATCAGCAGCGCGACCGATTGGGCCGGGCAGCTGTGCGGGCCGATACTGAACGCCAGATGCGACCGGTTGTGGGCGAGGCCGCCGGTATTGATCGACGGGTCGTTGTTACAGGCGCTCATACTGATCAGCACCGGTTGATGCGCCGGCAGCCAGATACCGTCGATCAGGATGGGCTGGCGCGGATAACTGATGCAGTAGTTCGCCAGCGGTGGATCGTTGAACAGCACCTCGTCGAGGGCATCGCGGGTGGACAGACTGCCGTCGAGGACCGTGGCGGCGAAACGCTCATCGGTGAGCATCAGCAGCAAGGTATTCGAGATGAGGCTCTGCGGCGGTTCGGTACCGGCGCCGTACATCAGCGCCAGCTGCTGACGGATCTCCTCGTCGCTGAGGTGAACCGGATGCTGCACCAGACGGCTGGTGATATCGTCGCCCGGCCGCAGGCGTTTGAGCCGGGCCAGCTCGAGCAGAGCGTCGGCCTGCGTCGCATTACCCGCTTCCGCATCCACCGTGTCGAACATGGCCGCCAGTCCCTGTGCCGCCCGATGCCCGAGTTCGGGTGGGCAGCCGAGTAACGCGTTGAGGGTGGCGAAGATGAGCGGGGTTGCGTACTGGCCGACCACATCGCAATAGCCGTCCGCGCAGAACGAGTTGATCAGCGAGATCGAGATCTCCTCGATGATCGCGTGCAGTTCGTGCATATCGACACCGTCGATCGCCGCGACCGCGGCCGACCGATAGCGCGCCCGGTCGTGTCCCACGGTGCGCAGCGGGTTCGGGCGGTATTCCATCATCGGCAGCACCGGGCAGTCCGCGCGGACACCCTGCTGCCAGACGCGCGGGTCGGCGGGGAAATGCTCGGGATCGTGCATGATCCGCACCGCGGTGTGGTAGCCGATCACCAGGGTCGCCGGAACGCCCGGGGCCAGTTCCACCGGGGCCAGCGAGCCGAAGCGTTGGCGCATCGCACGATAGGCCTGGTGCGGGTCGGCCGCGAATTCCTCGGTATACAGGGGAATTCGCGGGCCAGCGGTGTCCACGGGAGATCCGTGGGTCAACGGGACGCTGTCGACCGTGTCGTACCGATCAGTTTTCGCTGTGGTCAAGACATCACACTCCGAGGTTCGTACGAATCAGCGAATAGTGCGGGTTCGCAGACCTATCCGCCGACTCATACCTCCCGTTCAGCGACGTCCGCGACGAGCCATCAGCATGAAGTTGTAGGTATCCGTCCTGAGCACGGTACCGGTATCAGGACAGGTACACAGGCAATTTCTGATGACCGTTGGAAACGAAACTCACCACCGGTTTCAGCTCGTCCGGCTCCACCGCCAACCGCATGTTCGGGAAGCGCCGGAACAGCGCGGGCAGCGCCAGTTCGCCTTCCATCCGGGCCAGCGGCGCGCCGATGCAATGGTGGGCGCCGTGCCCGAAGGCAATATGGTCTTTGACCGCACGCGCCGCATCGAAGGTATCGGTGGTGGCGCCGTGCACCTTCGGATCACGGCTGGCGGCCGCGTACGACGCGAGGATGGCTTCGCCCTTACCGATCCGCAGGCCCTCGATCTCGATATCCTCCACCGCGAAACGCAGCGGCAGATGCGCCACGGGGGCCTGGTAGCGCAGCGTCTCCTCCACCACATCCACCCAGCCGATGTCGCCGGCCAGCGCGGCGGCACGCTGCTGCGGATGCGTGAGCAGCGCGACGATGGCCTGATCCAGCAGGTTGACCGTCGTCTCATGCCCCGCGTTGATAACCAGCATCAGCGTATCGATGATCTGATTCTCGGCGAGCTGCGCACCGTCCTCGTCCCGGTTCGTGATCATCACGCTGGTGATGTCGTCACCGGGATTCGCGCGCCGGTAGGCCACGAGTTCGGTGACCAGCCCGTACATCTCGACATAGTTCGCCTGGGCTTCTTCCTGCCCGATGGTGGTGTCGAAATACCGGTCGACACAGACCCGCAGGCCCGGGCCCAGCGTATCCGGGACCCCGAGCAGTTCGGTGATCACCTGGATCGGCACCGGGTAGGCGTAGTGTTCGCGTAGATCGACGACCTCACCGGCCGGGACGGCGGCCAGTTCATCGAGGAGTTCGGCGACCAATGCCTCGACCCGGGGCCGCAGGCCCACGGTGCGGCGATGAGTGAACGCCGGCGATACCAGTTTGCGCAGCCGCCGATGGTCGGCACCGTAGGCGGTGAACATATTCTCCACCGCGATCCACGGCAGCAACGGCCAGTCCTCGGTGATCTCGCCGTTGGCGAACGCCGTCCAGTGCTGCCGCGGATCCTTCGACACCCGGGGATCCGCCAGCAGGCTCTTCAGAACCGCCGCATCGGTGACCGCCCAGGCCGGCACCTCGCCGGGCAACTCCACCAGCGCCGCCGGTCCCTGGGCACGCAACCGGGCGGACTCACCGACGACATCGGCACCGGCCATATCCAGGACGATGGTTTCGCGTTCCAACGAACGTTCTCCTTAAACGGTATTCAGGGGCGGCGAGGGCGGGAAGACGACCGGCAACGCCGCCAGGGCCCGGTGGAAAGGCCCCGGGCGCCAGCCGAGTTCCTCGGACGGCACCGCAAGTTCCAACTCCGGGAGCGCGTCGAGCAGCAGGTCGATCGCTCCCTGGACCACGACGAGCGCCGGAGACTGCGCCGGACAGGTATGCGGTCCGATACTCCAGGCCAGATGGGACCGGTTACCGATATGGTCGCCACCCCGGATGGCCGGATCGTTGTTACACGCGGCCAGGCTGATCAGCACCGGCTGGTGGGCCGGTAGCCACGTGTTCTCCACGAGAATCGGCTGACGCGGGTAGGTGGTGCAGAAATTCGCCATCGGAGGGTCGTTGAACAACACCTCGTCGAGCGCGTCCCGGGTGGACAGACTGCCGCCGAGCATACTTCCGCCGAACCGCTCATCGGTCATCATCAGCAGCAGGGTGTTGTTGATCAGGTTCTGCTGCGGTTCCACACCGGCGCCGTAGAAGCTGATCAGATTCGACAGCAGCTCTTCGTCGTCCAGTTTCGCCGGATGGTGGACCAGCCGTGAGGTGACATCGTTACCGGGATCGGACCGCTTCTGGAAGATCAGCTCCATCAACGCTTCGCTCAGATGGTTCATCCCCCACTCGGCGTTGACCGTATCGAACAGCGCGGCCATCCCGTTGGCCACCCGCTCCCCCAGTTCCGGTGTGCAGCCGACCATCCGGTTGAGCACCTCGAAAACCAGGGGGAAGGCGTATTGCATGACGAGATCGGCTTTACCGGTCCCGCAGAACGAGTTGATCAGCGGAACGGCGATCCGCTCCACCGTCTGGTTCAACTCGTGCAGGTCGATCCCGTCGATCGCGTGCACATACGCCTGGCGATAGCGCAGATGCAGATCACCGCTGTTACGCAGCGCATTCGGATACCACTCCATCATCGGCCGGATCGGCGAATCGGGTGGGATACTGGCCTGCCAGGTCCGCGGATCGGCGGGAAAACGATCGGGATCGTTGAGAATCCGGACCGCCGCCTCGTACCCGATCACCAGGGTGGCCGGAACGTCCGGCGCCAGGTCGATGGGAACCAGGGAACCGTACCGGCTGCGCATCGCGGCATAGGCGCGATGCGGATCGCCGGCGAATTCCTCGGTGTAGAGACTGAATCGTGGGCCAACGCCTCCGGTGGGCTCTCCGTGGACCACCGGGCTGCCGGTGAACGGAGGTTGTTGCTGCGGAACCGGAGAGTGCTGCGTGGTCAAAGACGAGACTCCAATCGATGGAACAGATATTCGACGAGCGTGATCAGCCCCTGCAGGCAGGTGCGCCGATCCCGGGCGTCGAGTGCGACGAGTGGAGTGTCTTCGGTCAGGTCGAGCGCTTCACGAATCTCCGACAACGGATAGCGATTCGATCCCTCGAACTCGTTCACCCCGACCGCATAGGGCACACCACGCTCTTCCAGCGTAGCGAGCACCTCGTCGGCCTTTTCGATCCGGCGGGTGTCGACCAGCACCAGGGCGCCCAGGGCGCCCTTGGCCAGTTCTTCCCACAGCGGGATGAACCGCTGCTGCCCCGGCGTGCCGAAAAGGTACAGCGCCAACTCGGGATTGAGTGTGATGCGGCCGAAATCCATCGCGACCGTGGTCGTTGTTTTCGACCCCAGCCCGCCCAGATCATCGATCCCGACGCTGGCCTCGGTGATGGTCTCCTCGGTACGCAGCGGTTTGATCTCCGAAACACTGCTCACGAAGGTGGTTTTGCCGACGCCGAAATTACCGGCGACCAGCAATTTCACCGACCGGGTCACCGTCTCCGCAACATAGTCGACCGCGCGGCCGTAATCCGCGGACCGATCAGGCCGGGAGAGCACGGAGCCCATTGAGTACCTCCTCGAGCAGGGCGATCTCCGGCATGATCTCCGCCGGGGTCGGGATATTCAGGTGTCCGCTGTCCAGCAGATCGGAGACGACGATCGTCACCACCGACGGCGGCAGGTCGAGATACGCGGCGACCTCCGCGATCGACAGGGCACCACGAGCGCATACATCGACCACTCGGCGCGCGTCCGGGGTGGCGCCCGGCGCCGGGTCCGATACGGCGACGACAAGCGTCACCAGGCCCAGCTCGCGGGTCGGACGCGAGCGCCCGCCGGTCCGCACGTAGGCACGGACCAGGTCTGGGTCACGCCGCGACCGGCTCATTGCAGATCGCCGCCGTGTGCGCCTCTGCGGGGCTCACTACCGAGCTCGTGGCCCACCCGGCCGGCCAGCTCGTTCATGCGATGCGCGATGAGACCCACATCGATATCGGTCATGGTCGCCACGCCGAGCAGCGCACCCTCGCCGGCGGCGGTGATCATGATCATGCCCTGGTCGTATTCGGTCATGTTCTGCCGCACATCGTTTCCGGTGCTGCCGCAGAACTCCCCGAGCGCCTTGCCCAGCGAGCGCAGCCCCGAGGCCGCGGCCGCGAACCGTTCGGCATCGTCTTTGGCGATACCGGCAGAATGCGCGATACGCAGTCCGTCCTCGGAGAGCAGAACGGCAAATCGGACGCCGGGAACCTCGAGATCGTCCAGTAACCAGCCCAGTTTATTGGTGCTGTCTGATACCACTGTCCTCGGTGAACCCATCAGGATGTCATCCCTTCGGTGTTTTCGGTTGCGGCGGCTCGGCCGCTCTTGGAGCCGCTCTGCCAGGCGGCGGCGATATCGGGGCGAGCCTGCCCCGGTTCGGTCCTGGGTTGCCCGGACAGACGATCGTTGATATCCGCGGGTACGGCCGCGGCACGGCGTCGCCGCCTGGGCAGACCACCGCTGGTGATGTCGTGCACGGTTGTCCGCTGTTCGGTGCCGCTGTCCTCGGCGGATTCGCCCGCCGAGGCCCATTCGCCGGGCGCCGGTGCCTCGGCGGCGGGTACCGCGGCGTGGGCGCCGGTCTCGGTGGCGGCATGCGCACCGCCCCGGGCCGGCATCGTGCCGCCGGTCAGGGCATTGCCGTTACCACTCGATACCGAGGAGGCCTGGCCGCCGGGTACCGCGGCGAGTTCCCGGGGGGCCGGACCGCCGTTGGAGAGAGCGTCGTTGTCGTTATCGGCCTTTGGAGCGACCAGCAGTGCCTCCGGAATGTAGACCATGGCGCGCATACCGCCGTAGGCGTTCGGGCCGTCGATGTAGACGGTGAACCCGTAGCGGCGAGCGAGGGCGGCGATGCCGGGGAAACCGACCTTGGGGGCCGGGCCCAGCTGATGGATATCGACCGTGCGTTCGTTGGCCAGAACCTGGCGCGACTCCTCCATCTGCTCGGCGTTCATCCGCACGCCGGCGTCGTCGACGATCACGGTCACGCCGTGATGGCCTTCCTGGAAGGTGACGTCGACGAACGAGGTGGGCGGCGAATAGCGCAGGGCGTTGTCGATGAGCGAGGCCAGGGTGTGTACCAGCGGTTCCACCGCGCGGCTGATGACGACGCGGTCGAGCTGGGCGGGCCGTACGCGCAGATAGTCGCGCACACGGCCGGTCGCGCCGCCCACCACATCGGTGAGCGACTGGGCGGGCCAACGGCGGCCGGGCAGGCCACCACAGACGATCACATAGGACTGCGCCTGGCGGATCATCTGCTGCACGGTGTGGTCGATACGGATGAGGGTCTCGTATACGCGGTCGTCGCGGTGTTCGCGCAGCGCGGCGCTCACCACCTGGCTGACGTCGGCGCCGAGGCTCACCACCGAGGTACCGAAGGAACGCACCGCGGCGCTGGTCGCTTCGCGCGCAAGAGATTCGGCGCGTTCGCGGCCGCTGTCGGCCTCGGTGCGCACGCTCTGCTCGGCCGCGGCGACGGCGGCGCGGGTTTGTTCCTCGGTTTCGCGGGTGACGGTTTCACGGGTTTCGCTCTGGACGGTGCGCAGATCCTCGGACACCCGATCGAGGATCCAGCGCAGGCACTGCGCGAAACGCGAGTTCTCGAGTCCCGGCGGCACTTCGGGACCGACGGCGGTCTGTTCGAACCGGCGTACGGATTCCGAGAGCGCGGGCAGTGTACTGGCAGCGAGATGTTCGAGGGCATCTTCGCGAACGGCCAGCTCCCGCTCGAGTACGGAGAGGCGCTTCTGTTGTTCGCGCACGGCCCGAACGGCGTACCACGCCACGCCGAGCACCAGTAAGGTGGCGAGGATCCAGGGAAGCAGCACGGCGGTATTCAGATTCATCAGCTTTCTCGTCGTTGACGGGGCTCGAGGTGCGCCACGCGGTGCCGTGGCAGGCCACGGCGCTTCGTCTCGCCTTCCTCGCGACGCCGACCATGTTCGCCCCTGGCCGGATGAGGTCCGCGCCGGGCACCAGCGGTCCGGTCGGTGACATATCCCTTAGGCACTTTCGGCTACTCGAAAGTAACTAAGGGACAAGTCATTCGGCCGTTCGCTGACCATCGGAGCACATCCTCGATGGCCCGGAACCCGACGACTCGCTCACAGTAGCAGCATTGTCGTGAACTCTCTCAATAACGGTCGATAATCGATTGTCACCGATCCGTGATAGTGCCGGGACCTCGCGGAATGCGGAAAGGTATTGCGCTGGTGAAGATCACGAACTCGATTCCCCTCACGGCGACCCCGCGGACTCGCGCGTGCCACAGCCCACATCGCGCGACCGTCCCCTATCACCAGCGACGGAACCGAAACCGGACCGACCGGTCGGCGATTGGCAACGCGCGCCGAAAATTGATATTGGAGGCTCGGCCGAATCTCCCGGCCATACGGCCGATACCGGTGCCGGCCGCGCGGAAAACAATAATGCCGCTCTACACAATCCCCGCCCCGGCCGCAGAACTCGGCTGCGCGAATATGTCCGGGATCCGATACCACACCGGCATTAACGCAAGGAAATGCGACCGTTTCCGATCGAGGCCGTAGCGGTCCATACCAGTGGACGGCTTCCGGCTGCCAGTCCGGACCAATTCGGGTATAGACCAATTTCGGGCGGCGACCGATAGGTCGCCGCCCGAATTCGGCATCGCCGAAGTTGTGCCGAGGTCCCGCCTAGACGGTGAAACCCAGCGCCCGCAACTGTTCCCGGCCGTCCTCGGTGATCTTGTCGGGACCCCACGGCGGCATCCAGACCCAGTTGATCTTCAGATCGTCGACCAGTCCGCTGCGCACCAGCGCATTCCGCGACTGATCCTCGATGACATCGGTGAGCGGGCAGGCCGCAGAAGTCAGGGTCATATCGAGTACCGCGGTGCTCTCCTCGACCCGCATGCCGTACACCAGGCCCAGATCCACGACATTGATACCGAGCTCGGGATCGACCACATCGCGCATCGCCTCCTCGAGATCGGCGAGCTGCGCGAGATCCTCGGCCGACAGTTCGGCCTCGGCGGGTGCGGGATCCGCGGTGGATTCGGTGGCGGATGTTTCGGTCATGATGTTTCCCCGTTCCGTACTCGGTCGGTCTCCGGCGTCGCGGCGGCCGGGGCGACGGCATCGGCGGCACCGTCGATCCGGAGCACCGCATCCTTGAACGCCATCCAGCCCAGAAGAGCACATTTCACGCGGGCCGGATACTTGGCAACACCGGCGAAGGCGATCCCGTCGCCGATGACGTCCTCGTCGCCCTCGACGGTACCCCGGCTGCCGATCATCTCGTTGAACGAGTCGACGACGCCCAGCGCCTCACCCACCGGCAGGCCGATCACCTGATCGGTGAGCACCGAGATCGACGCCTGGCTGATCGAACAGCCCTGCCCGTCGTAGGACACATCGGCGACATCCCCGGCGTCGCCGAGATGCACCCGCAGGGTCACTTCGTCGCCGCAGGTCGGGTTCACATGGTGCACCTCGGCGCCGTACGGATCCCGCAACCCGCGATTGTGCGGGTGCTTGTAGTGATCCAGGATCACTTCCTGGTACATCTGTTCCATACGCATGTTCTAGGCAACCCCGAAGAAGCTCTGGGCCTTCCGCACCGCGGCGACCAGTTTCTCCACCTCGTCCACGGTGTTGTACAGCGCGAACGAGGCACGGGCGGTCGCGGCGATACCGAAGCGCCGGTGCAGCGGCCAGGCGCAATGGTGGCCGACCCGGATGGCGACACCCTCGTCGTCCAGGATCTGGCCCAGGTCGTGCGCGTGGATACCGTCGGCGACGAAGGCCACCGCACCACCGCGGTCGACGTTGTCGGTCGGCCCGACGATCCGGATACCCGGCACCGCGCCCAGGCCTTCCAGCGCCGCCTCGACCAGGGTGTGCTCGTGCGCGGCCACCGCGTCCATGCCGATTTCCCGCAGATAGCGCACCGCGGCCCCGAGCCCGACCACCTGCGAGGTCATCGGCACCCCGGCCTCGAACCGCTGCGGCGGCGGCGCGTAGGTGGTCTCCTCCATGGTGACCGTTTCGATCATCGAGCCGCCGGTGATGAACGGCGGGGTCTCGGTGAGCAGATCCCGTTTGCCGTACAGCACACCCACACCCGACGGGCCGAGCATCTTGTGCCCGGAGAACGCGGCGAAGTCCACGTCCAGGGCACGGAAGTCGACCGGCGCGTGCGGTACCGACTGGCAGGCGTCCAGCACCACCAGCGCACCGACGGCGTGGGCCCGGCGCACGAGCTCGGCGACCGGCGCCACCGCTCCGGTGACATTGGACTGGTGGGTGAAGGCCACGACCTTGGTGGCCGGCGAGAGTTCCAGCGACGACAGATCGATCCGGCCGTCCTCGGTCACCCCGTACCAGCGCAGGGTCGCGCCGGTCCGCCGCGCCAGCTCCTGCCACGGCACCAGGTTCGCATGGTGTTCGAGTTCGGTGATCACGATCTCGTCGCCGGGACCCACGTGGTACGGGAACCGCGCGTCGGCGAAGGAGTACGTCACCAGATTCAGCGATTCGGTGGCGTTCTTGGTGAACACGATCTCGTCGGCCTCGGCGCCGACGAATCCGGCGATCTCGGCGCGGGCCGCCTCGTAGGCGTCGGTGGCCTCCTCGGACAGCTGATGCGCGCCCCGGTGCACCGCCGAATTGCTTTCGAGCAGGAAATCGCGTTCGGCGTCCAGCACCGCCAGCGGCCGCTGCGAGGTGGCACCGGAATCCAGGTACACCAGCGGCTTCCCGTCCCGGACCGTACGGTTCAGGATCGGGAAGTCGGCCCGGATCCGGGCGACATCGAAGGCGGGAAGGGTCGCAGTCATATCACGCTCCGGCGGTGGCAGTCTGAGTGAATTTCACATAGCCGTTGGCGTCCAGTTCCTCGGCCAGTTCCGCGCCGCCCTCGGCGACGATGCGGCCGCCCACGAAGACGTGCACGAACTGCGGCTGGATATAGCGCAGGATGCGGGTGTAGTGGGTGATCAGCAGAACGCCGCCGTTGTCCCGCTCCTTGTAGCGGTTGACGCCCTCGGACACGATACGCAACGCGTCCACGTCCAGGCCCGAATCGGTTTCGTCGAGGATGGCGATCTTCGGCTTGAGCAGGCCCAGCTGCAGGATCTCGTGCCGCTTCTTCTCACCGCCGGAGAAGCCCTCGTTCACACTGCGGTCGGCGAAGGCAGCGTCGATATCGAGTTCGTTCATCGATTCCTTCACCTCCTTCACCCAGTGCCGCAGCTTCGGCGCCTCGCCGCGCACCGAGGTGGCGGCGGTCCGCAGGAAGTTGGACATGGAGACCCCGGGAACCTCGACGGGGTACTGCATCGCCAGGAACAGGCCGGCGCGCGCCCGCTCGTCCACCGACATCTCCAGCACGTCCTCACCGTCGAGGGTGATCGAGCCGCTGGTGACGGTGTACTTGGGATGTCCGGCGATCGCATAGGACAGAGTCGACTTACCCGAGCCGTTCGGACCCATGATGGCGTGCGTCTCACCGGATTTCACGGTGAGGTTCACGCCCTTGAGGATCTTGACGGTATCGCCGTCCGGGGTGGCGACCTCGGCGTGCAGGTCCTTGATTTCCAGGGTGGTCATCGGTTTCTGAATTCCTTCGGTGGCTGTGGCTGGGTGGTCGGTCAGGCGCCGATGGCGGCGAGTTCGGCCTCGATGGCCGCCTCCAGCCGCTCGGCGACTTCGGGCACCCCGATCTTCTGGATGATCTCGTGGAAGAAACCGCGCACCACGAGACGACGCGCAGCGTCCTCCGGAATACCGCGTGCCCGTAGATAGAACAGCTGTTCGTCGTCGAAGCGACCGGTCGCCGATGCGTGCCCGGCGCCGACGATCTCACCGGTTTCGATCTCCAGGTTCGGCACCGAATCGGCGCGCGCCCCGTCGGTGAGCACGAGATTGCGGTTGATCTCGAAGGTGTCGGTGCCCTCGGCGGCGGCGCGGATCAGCACATCGCCGACCCACACCGTGCGGGCGTCGCCCTTGCGCGAATCGGGGTCGCCCTGCAATGCGCCCTTGTACAGCACGTTCGATTTGCAGTGCGGTTCCGCGTGATCGACCAGCAGGCGCTGTTCGAAATGCTGTCCGGCGTCGGCGAAGTAGAGGCCCAGCAGTTCGGCGTCGCCACCCGGCCCGGCGTAGCGGACGGTGCCGGTGAGCCGGACCAGATCGCCGCCGAGGGTGACCGCGGTATGCCGCAGGACGGCATCGCGACCGAGGTTCGCGTGGTGGGCAGTGGCGTGCACGACATCGTCGGCCCAATCCTGCACCGCGACGACAGTGAGCTTGGCGCTGTCGCCGAGGACGAATTCGACGTTCTCGGCGTAGGTCCCGCTACCGCGCTGGTCGATGACGACCGTCGCGACGGCGAATTCGGCCAGCCGCACCTGCAGATGCCCGTAGGCCGTCTTCCCCTCGCCGGGACCGGTGATCCGCACGACGACAGGGTCGGCGACCTCGGTCTCCTTGCCCACCGAGACGATCGTGGCCTGTTCGAACCCGGAGTACGCCTGAGCCGCGACCCGATCGGCTGGGGTACCGCCGGCACCCAGCCGGGTATCGTCGCGACCCACGGTCTCCACGGTCACACCGGGGGCGTCGGTCACCTCGATACGGGCCTGCCCGTCCGCGGTGGCGGTGCCGTTGTGCAGCCCGCGTAGCCGGCGCAGCGGGGTGAACCGCCACGCCTCGTCCTTCCCGGAGGGGATCTCGAAGGCGTTCACCTCGAAGGACGTGAACACCTCGCCCTTGTTGATCGCCGGTGTGCGAGCCTCGGCGGCCTCCGAAAGATTCGAAGGACGACGGGCTGTGCTTTTCGGTTCGCTCGCAAGCTCGCTCACTAGCCGACGGCTCCTTCCATCTGCAGTTCGATCAGGCGGTTGAGCTCGAGCGCGTACTCCATCGGGAGTTCCTTGGCGATGGGCTCGACGAACCCGCGCACCACCATCGCCATGGCCTCGTCCTCGGTGAGACCGCGGCTCATCAGGTAGAACAGCTGGTCCTCCGACACCTTCGAAACGGTCGCCTCATGCCCCATCGTCACGTCGTCCTCGCGGATATCGACGTAGGGGTAGGTATCGGACCGGCTCACGGTATCGACCAGCAGCGCATCGCATTTCACCGTCGACTTCGACCCGTGCGCGCCCTTGTTGACCTGGACCAGGCCGCGGTAGGAGGCGCGGCCACCGCCGCGCGCCACCGACTTGGAGACGATGGTCGAGGAGGTGTGCGGCGCCAGGTGCACCATCTTGGCGCCCGTGTCCTGATGCTGGCCCTCGCCGGCGAACGCCACCGAGAGCACCTCGCCCTTGGCGTGCTCACCGGTCATCCACACGGCCGGGTACTTCATGGTGACCTTGGAGCCGATATTGCCGTCGATCCACTCCATGGTCGCGCCCGCCTCGGCCTTGGCCCGCTTGGTGACCAGGTTGTAGACGTTGTTCGACCAGTTCTGGATGGTGGTGTAGCGGCAGCGGCCGCCCTTCTTCACGATGATCTCGACCACGGCCGAGTGCAGCGAATCCGATTTGTAGATCGGCGCGGTGCAGCCCTCGACATAGTGCACGTAGGCGTCCTCGTCGACGATGATCAGCGTGCGCTCGAACTGGCCCATGTTCTCGGTGTTGATCCGGAAGTAGGCCTGCAGCGGGATATCGACGTGCACGCCCGGCGGAACGTAGATGAACGAGCCGCCCGACCACACCGCGGTGTTCAGCGCGGAGAACTTGTTGTCACCGGCCGGGATGACGGTGCCGAAGTACTCGTGGAAGATCTCCGGGTGCTCCTTCAACGCCGTATCGGTGTCGAGGAAGATGACGCCCTGTTCCTCCAGATCCTCGCGGATCTGGTGGTAGACGACTTCGCTCTCGTACTGTGCGGCGACGCCCGAGACCAGCCGCTGCTTCTCCGCTTCCGGGATGCCCAGCTTGTCGTAGGTGTTCTTGATGTCCTCGGGGAGGTCTTCCCAGGTCTCGGCCTGCTTCTCGGTCGAGCGCACGAAGTATTTGATGTTGTCGAAGTCGATACCGTCGAGGTTGGATCCCCAGTGCGGCATCGGCTTGCGATCGAAGATGCGCAGCGCCTTGAGCCGGTTCTCCAGCATCCAGGAGGGTTCGCTCTTCTTGTCCGAGATATCGCGTACGACCTCTTCGGACAGACCACGCTGCGCACTGGCGCCCGCCACGTCCGAGTCGGCCCAGCCGTAGCCGTAGTTACCCAGTGAGGCGATGGCCTCCTCCTGGGTCAGCTGCGGCACCTGGTCGGTGGTGGTCGTCATTCGGCACTCCTTCCGGAGTCGTTCGATACGTCCGTTGCGGGCTGTGCAACGGTTGATGGTGAAGCGTTGTTCGGTTGGGGGCCGCCCGCCCGGTCCGGCAGGACGGTGAGCGGGACATGCGTGGTGCAGGCGCAGTCGCCGTTGGCGATGGTCGCCAGCCGCTGCACATGCGTGCCGAGCACTTCCCGGAAGGCCTCGAGCTCGGCCTCGCAGAGCTCGGGGAATTCCTCGGCCACATGCGAGACCGGGCAGTGGTGCTGGCAGATCTGCACACCCGCGCCCACTCGCCGGGTACTCGCGGCGAACCCGGCATCCGACAGCGCCGTAGCGATCTCGTCGGCCTTGGCCACCGTTTCGGACCGAACGGTATCGTCCCCGGTCGCGCCGGGATCGACCGACTGCCCCTTCTGCTGGGCGGGCAGCGGATCGATGCCGTCGACCAGGGTGCGTGCCCGTTTCCGGGCGAAGGCCGTCACGGCATCCTCGCCGCCGATCTCACGCAGCTGCCGGATGGCCGCACCGGCGAGATCGTCGTACGCGTGCCCGAGCATGCTGCGTCCGGCGGCGGTGAGCTGATACTGCTTGGCCGGACGTCCACGCCCCTTCTGCTGCCACGGCGCGGACCGGCCCGCCCGCGCCTGACCGGATTCGATGAGTGCGTCCAGATGGCGCCGCACGCCGGCCGGAGCCAGCCCCAGCGCGGCACCGATCGCGGTCGCGGTGATCGGGCCCTCCTCGAGCAGCAGCTGGATGATCGCCGCCCGAGTGTGTCCCTCACCGCCGATCACGGGCGCGCCGACGGACCCGGCACCGGCCCGGTGACCAGCCCCTTCGTCCACATTCGGCAAACCCACAGTTTTCACAACATCAGTGTGGCGGAATTCGTTCCCGAAATCTAATAAGGGTGCCCTGAGCAGGGTGGTCGTCATAGGGCCACCCGTCCCGGCCGGAAACCGGAAACCCCTGTTCCACCTAGAAAGTCCCGTTCACCTCGACCGGACCGAATACCTACAGTGATCTGCTTCACTCCGCCGCCGAGGCGACCGGAAACCGGATCGCGGCCCACCCGGTTGCTGTCCGGCTGCACAGGGCGGGCACTCGACCGCGAACAAGACGGGACCCGCGTCCGCGAACCGGTACGACTCCACGTCCTGCCCGGTGTCGATTCGGGAGAATACCCACAGCAGAGCAGACCATGTCCGATAACTGAGCGGTTTCCGGACGCGGCATCAACGAAGCCGGCGGCGGCCTCCTCGGCACGAGCCCGGCGATTCGGCACACCGTGTGCCGCGGCCCGGGGTCCACCGCGGACTCCGGCGAACTAGTCTCGGTGGCCGTGGCAGGACAGGCAGGCGCCCCGGGCGCATCGGCATCGCTCCGGCAGCGTGCGCTGCATCTGATGCGACGCGCCCTCGGACTGGATGTCAAAGCCTCGGATCACACCATCGCCGTCCTGCACAGCGACGAATCATCCGAGGCACCGGGGCTCGATCGCCGGGAACTGCGGCAACTGGACCGGATCCGGTTGATGGGCACCACCGGCACCGTGCTGATGGCGATCAGCGCCCTCGGTATCGGCGCACAGCCCGTGCACCAGAACCCCACGTCCGGCATGCGGGTGCTGGGCATCTTCGCGCGGGCGCACACCGGATCGCTGGCGATGTGCATGGTCGGTACTGTCACGGTCGTCCTGGCCTGGTTACTTCTCGGCCGTTTCGCCATCGGCGGCCTCGGCGGCTCACCACTGCGCCGGATCACCCGCCGTCAGCTCGACCGCACTCTGCTCGTATGGATCATCCCGCTCTGCGTCGCACCACCCATGTTCAGCAACGATGTGTACTCGTATCTCGCGCAGAGCGAGATCACCGCACGCGGGATCGATCCCTATGTGGAAGGCCCGGTCGCGGGCCTCGGCATCGACAATGTCCTCACCAACAATGTCCCGAACATCTGGCGCGAGACCCCGGCACCGTACGGCCCGCTGTTCCTGTGGATAGGTCACGGTATCGCCGAGATCACCGGCGACAACATCCTCGCCGGGGTCTGGGTACACCGGCTGCTGGCGCTGGCGGGGGTCGCGCTGATCGTCTGGGCGCTACCGCGCCTGTCGGTGCGCTGCGGGGTGGCGCCGGTGAGCGCCCTCTGGCTGGGCGTGGCCAATCCGCTGGTGCTCTTCCACCTCATCGGCGGTGTGCACAACGACGCGCTGATGCTCGGGCTGATGCTGGCCGGGCTGGAACTCATGTTGCGCGCCATCCACGGCGTGCCGGGCGACGGGGGGCCACCGCCGCTGGACGTCCGCGGCTGGGCGTTGCTGATCGGCGGTGCGATCACCGTCAGCCTCTCCTCGTCGGTCAAGATCACGTCGATCATCGTGCTCGGGTTCGCGGGTATGGCACTGGCCCGGCGCTGGGGTCCGGGGATCCGACCGGTCATCAAAGCCGCGGCGATACTCGGAGTCGTCGCGGCGCTGACAACGCTGGTGATCAGCACGGCGAGCGGTCTCGGATTCGGCTGGCTCGATACGGTCAGCGTGGCCAACGCGGTACGCAGCTGGATGTCACTGCCGACGGCACTGGGGATCATCACCGGCTTCGGCGGTGTGCTGCTGGGATTGGGCGACCACACCACGGCGCTGCTGAGCATCACCCGGCCGATCGCCGGGGTGATCGCGGCCTACATCACCGTACGTATGCTCGTCGCGACCTGGACCGGCCGCATCCATCCCGTGGGCGCGCTGGGCGTATCGCTCGGCGCGATCGTGCTGCTGTTCCCGGTGGTCCAGCCGTGGTACCTGCTGTGGGCGATCGTGCCCATGGCGGCCTGGGCCACCAAACCGGTATTCCGGGTTCCGGCCATCGGTATCTCCGCGGTGGTCAGCGTGATCCTCATGCCGCGCGGCGCCGACCTCGAGGTTTTCCAGATCGTCGGGTCCGCGGTCGCGACGGTGATCGTGTCCGTGCTGTTCATCGTGGTCACCCGCAACGCCTTGCCGTGGCGCACTCAGCAGGGGGTGTCGGCCCCGTCACAGCCGGCCGGGGCATACGGTGTGACCTCGTGACGACCGCTTCCCGTGTACCCGCCGTCCAGGTGGACCACGTCGCCAAACACTACGGCGAAACCGTCGCGGTGGACGGTATCGGTTTCACCGTCGAACCGGCGCAGGTATTCGCCCTGCTCGGGCCGAACGGGGCCGGCAAGACCACCACGGTGGAGATGTGCGAGGGATTCGTCCGCCCGGACGCGGGCTCCGTCCGTGTCCTGGGGCTCGACCCGCACACCGAGTCCGAACGGCTGCGGCCGCGGATCGGGGTGATGCTGCAGGGCGGCGGCGCGTATCCCGGGGCCCGCGCCGGCGAGATGCTGGATCTGGTCGCCTCGTATTCGGCGAATCCGCTCGACCCCGATTGGCTGCTGGGTGTGCTGGGACTGTCCGACAGCCGGCGTACCCCTTACCGGCGGCTGTCCGGCGGTCAGCAGCAGCGGCTCTCACTGGCCTGTGCGCTCGTGGGGCGGCCCGAGATCGTCTTCCTGGACGAACCGACCGCGGGGATGGACGCGCAGGCCCGGATCATGGTGTGGGAGCTGATCGACGCGCTGCGCCGCGACGGGGTCAGCGTGCTGCTCACCACCCACCTGATGGACGAGGCCGAAGAACTGGCCGACCATCTGGTGATCATCGACCACGGGCGGATCGTCGCCTCCGGCACACCCGCGGAGGTCACCGCGCACGGCGCGGCCGGACAGTTGCGATTCGCCGCCCCGCCGCGGCTGGACCTGGAGCTGCTGCAGCGTGCGCTGCCGGAGGGTTTCGCACCCACCGAAACCAGTCCCGGCTCCTATCTCGTGGAGGGCGAGATCAACCCACAGGTGCTGGCAACGGTGACCGCCTGGTGTGCCCGGGTGAACGTCCTCGCTACCGATATCCGCATCGACCAGCGCCGGCTGGAGGATGTTTTCCTGGAACTCACCGGACGGGACCTGCGCGCATGATGCGGTTGAATCTCCGCCTCCGCCGACCGCATCTGTCGGCTTCGAAGGAGGCCTGGTGATGCGATACCTCCGCTACAGCCTCCGCGCACCGCATGTATCACCGTCGAAGGAGGCCTGGTGACCAAACCGGATCTCTCGGCCAACCGGTTCGAACCGGGTATTTTCGCCCCCGCGCCCCAACCGGCACCGCGGGCGGCCATGTTGTTCGCGCAGACCCGCCTCGACCTCGTACTGCTGCTGCGCAATGGCGAGCAGTTGCTGCTCACCATGTTCATCCCGATCACGCTGCTGGTAGGACTGGCGCTACTGCCGTTCGGCGATATGGGCCCGGACAAGATCGACAAGATCGTGCCCGCCGTCATGATGGTGGCCGTGATGTCGACCGCCTTCACCGGCCAGGCCATCGCCGTCGGATTCGACCGGCGCTATGGCGCGCTCAAACGGCTGGGTGCCACTCCCCTGCCGCGATGGGGCATCGTCGCCGGTAAGAGCGGCGCGGTCCTGCTGGTGGTGATCCTGCAGGCGGTACTGCTCGGGTCGATCGGAGTCGCCCTCGGCTGGCGGCCCGGCCTCGCCGGGCTGGCACTCGGCGCGGTGCTGATCACCCTGGGGACCGCGACCTTCGCGGCCATGGGCCTGCTGCTCGGCGGCACGCTCAAGGCCGAGATCGTGCTCGCACTGGCCAATATCCTCTGGTTCGTCATGCTGGGTATCGCCAGCGTGGTCTTCGCCTCCGAAGAGCTGCCCGAGATCGTGCACACGCTGGTCCGGCTGGTGCCCTCGGGGGCGCTGGCGGTCGCCCTGGAACACGCGCTCAGCGGTAGTGTCGACTGGCTCGGCGTGGTGGTGCTACTCGTCTGGGGAACCGTCGCCGGGCTCCTGGCCGCCCGCTGGTTCCGCTTCGAATGAGTGACCACGACAACTTGTAGTAGTCCGGCTGCGGCCGTCGCAGTACCGCCCGCTACCATCGTGACGTGCTCTATCGCGCATTCCTGCGAGTCGTGGACCGGCTCCCACTGCCCTCCCGGCGCGTCCAGCTGCTGATCGCCCTCTCGGTACTCGGCACCCAGGCCGGGATCGCGGTGACCGGTGCGATCGTGCGGGTCACCGCCTCCGGGCTCGGCTGCCCCGCCTGGCCCCAGTGCTTCCCCGGCAGCTTCACCCCGGTCGGGGTTTCCGAGGTGGCGGTGCTGCATCAGGTCGTGGAGTTCGGCAACCGGCTGCTCACCTTCGTCGTCACGCTGTGCGCCGCGCTCATCGTGCTCGCGGTCACCCGGGCCCGGCGGCGCCGGGAGGTCCTGATCTATGCGTGGCTGATGCCGGCCGGCACGGTGCTGCAGGCGATCATCGGCGGTATCACCGTGCTGTCCGGGTTGCTGTGGTGGACGGTCGCCCTGCATCTACTCGCCTCGATGCTCATGGTGTGGGTGGCCGCGGTGATGTACGCCAAGGTCGCCGCCCCCGACGACGGAGTCGATACGGTCCGCGCGCCCGCGCCGCTGCGCTGGCTCACCGTGCTCAGCGGTATCGCCCTCGCCGGTGTGCTCGTCGCGGGCACCCTGGTCACCGCCGCCGGACCACATGCCGGCGACAAGAGCATCGAACGCCCGGTGGCCCGGCTCGAAATCGAGATCACCACACTGGTACATCTGCACTCGCAACTGCTGATCGGCTACCTGGCCCTGCTGATCGGCCTCGGCTTCGGCCTGTACGCCACCGGTATCACCGCACCGGTCCGCAATCGCTTCTTCGTGCTGATCGGGTTGGTCCTGGCGCAATCGCTGGTCGGGGTCGTGCAGTACTTCACCGACGTCCCCGCGGCCCTCGTGGCGATCCACGTGGGTGGCGCGGCGCTGTGCACCGCCGCCACCGCAGCCCTGTGGGCATCGCTACATACACGTGAGCGCCTCCCCGTCGGCGCACCGGAACCCCACACTCAACCCGCGTGAACCGAGGACCGGCGTAGCGCTCGGTCGGTGGTTTCGCAGCGCTCGACCGGTCCCGCAACCAGGAGCACACCTACGCCGCCGCACCGCCGGGCCGGGATGACCGCTCCGGCGCCCGCCGAAAGCGGGCTACCTCTGTGTCATTCGCTGCTGGGGCGCTTCTGATAGCTGCGCGCGACCAGGGCCGAGGTCAGGTACCACAGGCCGTTGGGTATGGCCGGGTCGTAACCGGTGAGCAGCCGGACCCGTTTGAGGCGGTAGTCGAGGGTGTTGGTGTGCATATGCATGAGCCGGGCGGTGCGCTGCCGGTTGAAATTGTTGGCGATGTGCTGGCGCAGTGTTTCCAGTAGTTCGGGATGCTCGTCGAGCGGGTCCAGGATGGCGCTGAGATGTTCCCGGGCCGGGCCGGGCCGGGTGATCTGGAATTCCAGCGCCAGATCCGAGAACCGGTGCAGCCCACCGCCGGTGGTGATCCGCGAGACGATATCGAGGAGTTCGTGGGCGCGATCGGTCGCACCGGGGATATCGGCGGTCTCCGCGGTGACGACGGTGGCGGTGACCGGTACCTGAGCGGCCTGCGACAGCCGGGCGATCAGTTCGTCGAGCGCGTCCTCGGGAAACATATGCGCGGGCAGCAGTACCGTGCCGCCGTCGATACTGAGCAACGACAGGGCGCGCTCACCGCAACTGCGCGCGAGTTCGGCCTGCACCCGGCGCAATTTCCGGCGCGCGACGATACGGCCGTCCACCCGCGGCGCGGATTCGTCCGGATGCGGCGGCAATCCCAGGGCCAGTACCTGATACGACGGCGCGATCTCGATCCCGCATTCCCGGGCCATGGTCGCGGTACTGTGCCCGCCGAGCAGCGCGGAGATCAGCGTGTGTACGGCGGTGTGATGTTCGGCGACCACCCCGCGGTATTCGCTCACATAGGCCAGCGCGACTTCCGAGGTGATCGTGTCGAGGATCTCCAGCATCCGGCGGGCGGTGGCGACCAGCGTTGCCGAATCCGCCGGGCCGGCGGTGGACATGATGTGGTCGAAACCGAGTTTGAAGCCCTCGTGGATGGCGTGGTTGATGGTGTCGACCGGAATACCCTCGCGCGCCCATTCGGCGGCGGCCTCACGCACCTGTTCGATCTCGTGCGGGAGTTCGCGGCCGTCGAGGCGGCCGAGGGTGAGTTCGAGGCATAGCCGGGTCACCGCGGTGACATCGCCCTGTAGCGCATCGCCGGGCAAGGTGCCGCAGGGCGCCACATTCTCGACGAAATGCCCGACCATCTGACGCGAGAGGGTCGACACATCACGTAGATGGTTCGAAATCGGACGGCCGGACACCGTAAGTCGGGTACGGGTCGGACTACTGACCGTCATATCGGCTCCTTCTACCCCGGGCTGACGCTCGAAGCCTCAACGGTAGCGCGAAGCGGTTACTCGCCAGTAGGTTTTGGCCGGGAAACTGTCCGAGCTACCTGCCGCCCGGACCGGCGGCCTGTGAGCACACACAGAACCGCCGTCGCAACAACTCAGTTCTCGTTACGCGCCCGGGGAAACCGTGTCTGCTTCGCGACCCAGCCCGCCATCTTCTCCCAGTGCCCGGTACGCGGCGTCGTCTTGGCCACCAGATCCCGCTCCCAGCCGTCGGCAGCGGTCAGGCCGTCCACGGCGTCGATCACGGCCTGCGCCGTGGCCGTATCGGCGACCATCCGGTCACCCAGCACACCGTCGGCGCCGACCAGCGTGATCCGGACGCCCCGGCGCCCGACCGGCTGCGGAACGGCCTCGGCCGAACCGCCGTGCGCGGCGACGAACTTACGCACCGAGCCGACGATCTCCTTCGGCGCGCGAACGGTGGCGGTTGCGGTATCTGTACTCATATCCCGGAGTTTACCGGCGGGTAGTACCGCCCACCCGCGGCCGTTGCCGCCGTCGCCACCGGACCCGCGTATTGCCGGCCCGGGCACACGTGTAGAACTGGACCATGCGCGCCATCCAGGTGGACCGGCACGGCGGTCCGGAGGTACTGACCCTCACCGAAGTTGCCGACCCGTCGCCCGGGCCGAATCAGCTACTGGTCGAGGTCGACGCCGTCGGTGTGAACTACATCGACACCTATTTCCGGACCGGCACCTATCCGAGACCGGTGCCGTACATCCCGGGGTCCGAGGGCACCGGCGTCGTCACCGAAATCGGCGCACAGGTCACCGCATTCGCCGTCGGCGACCGGGTGGCGTGGGCCGCCGGACCGAACAGTTACGCACCGCGCACCGTGGTGGACGAGGCGGTCGCGGTGGCGGTCCCCGAAGGGGTCGATCCGCCGGTCGCCGCCTCGACGCTGCTGCAGGGCATGACCGCGCACTATCTGATCGAATCGGTCTACCGGCCGGAACCGGGTGAGACCGTGCTGGTTCACGCGGGTGCGGGTGGGGTCGGGCTGCTGCTCACCCAGCTGGCGGCGTCCCGCGATATCCGGGTGATCACCACGGTATCCTCGGACGAGAAAGAGTCCCTGTCCCGCGGCGCCGGAGCCTCGGAGGTCTTGCGCTACGGCGACGATCTCGCCGACCGGGTTCGCGAACTGACCGGCGGCACCGGCGTGGCCGCGGTCTACGACGGGGTGGGCGCGGCGACGTTCGACGCCAGCCTCGCCTCGTTGCGGGTCCGCGGCATGCTTGCCCTGTTCGGCGCTGCCAGCGGTCCGGTGCCGCCGGTCGACCTGCAGCGGTTGAACGCGGCGGGTTCGGTCTTCGTGACCCGGCCCAATATCGCCCACTACACCCGCGACCGCGCCGAACTGGATTGGCGCGCGGGCGATATCTTCGAGGCCGTTGCCGACGGTTCGCTCACCGTCCGCATCGGCGCGACCTATCCGCTCGCCGAGGCCGCACAGGCCCACCGCGACCTGGAGAGCCGTAAGACCACGGGTTCGATCGTCCTACTTCCCTGACCCGGACGCCGGGCGCGGCGTGGACAGTCGCGCCCGGCGCGGTGTCAGTAGTCGCGCCCGGTCAGCCCTCGGTAGACGAAACGGGTCAGGCCCTCCACAGCTTCGGCGTCGGACAATTCCACCGACCCCTCCTCGACCGCGGCGAACAGCGCCTGGGCGAGCAGGAAGAACATCGCCAGGCTGGCATCGGGGGTGCTGGGCAACCGCATCCCCTTCGCCACCAGACCGTCGAGGTGGTCGGCGATATCGAGCCGCTGCTCGGCACCGAATTGCGCCATCTCGCGGCCGAATTCCTCGTTCACCAGGGCCGCCTGGTTCACCGACCGCATCACGACGGCATGCTCCCGGGCGAAGCGCCAGTACCCGGCGAGGTGATAACGCACGGCTTCCGGGTCGCTGAAATCCGGGCTGTGGCCGGGTTGCAGGGCTTGTTCGTCACCGGCTTCGCCCAGATCGGCCAGTAACGCCCGGAGCAGCTGTTCCTTATCGGAGAAATGGTTGTAGAACGACCCCGCCGACCGTCCGGCGGCGGCGGTGATATCGGTGATCTTGGTGTTCAGATAGCCGCGCTCGGCGAAGACCTGCCGCGCAGCGGTCTTGAGCGCCTGTTCGGTTTCCTCCGCGCGTTCCCGCCGGCTCGTTCCCACCACCGCACCTCCTTGACACGGCAACCTACCAACCCGAATAATGAATTCATATTCACTGAATCTGAATTCATCCAATGCTCGTCAGGAGTCTCCATGTCGCCTTCTGTCCTCATCGCCGGCGCCGGCCCGGCCGGCCTCACCCTCGCCATCGACCTCGCCCGCCGGAACGTCCCGGTACGCATCGTCGACCTGGCCGCCGAGTTTCCGGTCGGCTCTCGCGGCGACGGGATCCAGCCCCGCACTCTCGAAGTGTTCGACGACCTCGGAGTCCTCGACGCCGTCCATTCCGCCGGAGCCCCACCCCCGGCATTCCGGGCCTACCTCGACGGGCGGCCCGCCGGGGAACACCGGATGAGCGAGATCGTCGAGCCGAGCCCGGCCACGCCCTACCCCAACGGGTGGTTCCTCGGCCAGGCGCAGACCGAGGCGATCCTGCGCGAGCGATTGGCCGGATTGGGGGTCCGGGTCGAGCTGGGCACCGCACTGGAGTCGTTCGACCACGACTCCTCCGGTGTCACCGCACGACTGTCGACGGCGCACGGTACCGAAATCGTAGAAACGTCGTATCTGGTCGGCGCCGACGGCGGGAGCAGCACAGTGCGCAGGTCGCTCGGTATCGCCTTCACCGGCACCACCGACGAATCGATCCGGATGCTGCTCGGCGATATCCGCGCCGATGCGCTCGACCACGACTTCGGCCACTGGTTCGCCACGGCCGATAGCCCTATGGACGGGATCGGCCTCTCACCGTTGCCGGGTGGTGCACACTTCCAGTTCGCGGCGCCGCTGCCGGGAGATACGGAGCCCACCCTGGAGAGTTTGCAGCGCCGGCTGGACCGTTTGACCGGCGAGCAACGCATTACCCTGACCGACCTCACCTGGGCCACCGTGTGGCGGCCCAATATCCGGCTGGCCGAACGGTTCCGGGTGGGACGGGTATTCCTGATCGGTGACGCCGCCCAGGTCCACCCACCGACCGGCGGCCAGGGGATGAACACCGGTATCCAGGACGCCTACAACCTGGGCTGGAAGCTCGGCGCCGCGCTGGACGGCGAGGAGACGCTGCTGGACACCTACGAACCGGAACGGCGGGCCGTGGCGGCCCGGGTTCTCGGGATCAGCACCGAATTGCTCGGCAAACTGATCGACGGCGCGGAGGACGCGATGAAACGCGGCGCGGACACCGACCAACTCGGCATCACCTATCGCGACCCCGCCGATCCCCGCCGGATCGCGCCCGGTGACCGTGCGCCCGATGCCCCGCTGAAGAACGCCGCCGGACAGGCGGTGCGCCTGTTCGACCTGTTCCGCGGTCCGCATGCGACCCTGCTGTGTTTCGGATCCGCCGGATACCCGCCCGCCGGGCCCGGAACCCGCCGGTACACCGTGGTCCGTCCCGGCGTACCGGCCGGTGCCGACGAGCTGATCGATGTGGACGGTCACGCATACGCCGCCTACGACGCCGTCGACGGAACGCGGATCCTGGTGCGGCCGGACGGGTATCTCGGCACCGCGCCCGCCCCGTAGGGTCAGCCGAAGAAGACCTCGCCGAGGGTGGTCCAGCCGAGGACCGAATCGACGGCCAGGCCGCAGAACACCACGGCCAGGTAATTGTTGGACTGCAGGAACAGGCGCAGCGGTTTCACCGATTCGCCGCGGCGGACACCCGAATACAGCTGGTGCGCCATGAGCAGGAACCAGGCCCCGGCAACCAATGCCACCGCCGCGTAGATCACTCCGGTCGCCGGGACCAGTGCCAGGGTGGTGAGGACGGTGAGCCAGGTGTAGATGACGATCTGCTTGGTCACGGCCTGCTCGGTGGCCACCACGGGCAGCATCGGCACGCCGGCGGCCCGGTAGTCCTCCTTGTAGCGCATGGCCAGCGCCCAGGTATGCGGCGGTGTCCAGAAGAAGATCACGCCGAACAGGGCCAGTGCGGGCCAGCCGATGGTGCCGGTCACCGCGGACCAGCCGACGAGCGCGGGCATACAGCCGGCGGCGCCGCCCCAGACGACGTTCTGCGCGGTGCGCCGTTTCAAACCCAGGGTGTAGACGAAAACGTAGAAGAGGATCGTGGCGACCACGAGCGCGCCGCTGAGCAGATTCGCCTGCCACCACAGCCACGCGAAGGAACCGATTCCCAGGGCGACACCGAAAACGAAGGCATGCGAGGTGGGAACGGCATCGCGGGCCAGCGGGCGTTTGGCGGTCCGCTTCATCACCTTGTCGATATCGGCGTCGGCCACGCAGTTCAGCGTGTTCGCGCTCGCCGCGCCCATCCAGCCGCCGAACAGGGTGGCCAGGATGAGCCGGATATCGACGTGTCCGCGGTCGGCCAGCAGCATGGTGGGAATGGTCGCCACCAGCAGCAGCTCGATCACGCGCGGTTTGGTGAGCGCGATATACGCCAGCGGGCGACGGGCTATCCGGGCGAGTTTCGCACTGCCGAGGACGCGGTCCGCAGGTGCCGGGGCGGAATCGTGGGCGCCGCCGACCCCCGGGTCATGACCGATCCGCACTGTCTCTCCTCGCACACTGTCGAACGGGCGCAGCCGGATCCACCTCGCTCGCAGCCACACCGGCCGGAGCGGAGCCGGAGGCCGCTGCGCATCGCATCCGGTTCGCGGGCGAGCAGCGCGCGGCTGCGACGCGGCTACTACTACACACGATGGTAGACCCCGGACCGCGACGCCTTGCCGCGCGGCCCCTGCGACCCCGCCCACATTCCCGGGCTACGCCCCGCGGGTACCCGGCGGGACCGGCGGGTCCTTCTTCGCCGGGGGCCGTGCGCAGGGGCGGCCGGACGCATCTAGGGTATGGGGTGTATGCGGCGCCGCCGTCACCGCGCCGTACCGGTTCGCCGCCCCTGCCCGCCCCCTTTTCGACGCCTCGAAAATGTCAGGAGAAACACGGTCGTGTCAGTGACAGACGACATCCGCGCCCTCACCCAGCCGAACCTGCCGGACGACTGGACCGATCTGGACACCAAGGCCGTCGATACGGTCCGTGTCCTGGCCGCCGACGCCGTACAGACCGCGGGCAACGGGCATCCGGGCACCGCGATGAGCCTGGCGCCGCTGGCGTACACGCTGTTCCAGCGCACCATGCGGCACGACCCCGCCGACCCGGAATGGGTCGGGCGCGACCGGTTCGTGCTGTCCTGCGGCCATTCCAGCCTCACCCTCTACATTCAGCTGTACCTGGCGGGTTTCGGGCTGGAACTCGACGACCTGAAGAATCTGCGCAAATGGGGTTCGCTGACACCGGGACATCCGGAATACCGGCACACCAAGGGCGTCGAGATCACCACCGGTCCGCTGGGCCAGGGGCTGGCGTCGGCGGTGGGTATGGCGATGGCGGCCCGCCGTGAGCGCGGCCTGTTCGATCCGGAGGCCGCGACCGGCGCGAGCCCGTTCGACCATCACATCTACGTGATCGCTTCCGACGGCGATATGGAGGAGGGCGTCACTTCCGAGGCCTCCTCGATCGCGGGCACCCAGCAGCTGGGGAACCTGGTAGTGATCTACGACGACAACAAGATCTCCATCGAGGACGACACCACCATCGCCTTCACCGAGGATGTGGCGGCCCGCTACGCGGCGTACGGCTGGCATGTCGAGGTGGTCGAGGGCGGCGAGGATGTCGTCGCGATCGAAGCGGCGCTGGCCGCGGCGAAGGCCGAGACCGGTAAGCCGTCGCTGATCCTGCTGCGCACCATCATCGGTTATCCCGCGCCGAACAAGATGAACACCGGCGCGGCGCACGGTGCGGCGCTGGGCGCCGACGAGGTGGCCGCCGCCAAGCGTGCTCTGGGCTTCGATCCCGAGCAGACCTTCCAGGTCGACGACGATGTCATCACGCATACCCGCAAGGCCGCCGAACGCGGCGCGAAAGCGCATGCCGACTGGACCGTCGAATTCGACGCCTGGGCCCAGCGGGTGCCGCAGGGCAAGGCGCTGTTCGACCGGCTGTTCAACGGTCAGCTGCCGGACGGCTGGACCGACGGCCTGCCCACCTGGGAGCCGGACGCCAAGGGCCTGGCCACCCGGAAGGCCTCGGCCAAGGTGCTGGCCGCCGTCGGCCCGGTACTGCCGGAGTTGTGGGGCGGTTCGGCCGACCTCGCCGAATCCAACAACACCACCATTCCGGAATCGATGAGCTTCGGTCCCGAATCCATCTCCACCGGAATGTGGAAGGCGAGCCCGTACGGTCGCACCCTGCACTTCGGTGTCCGCGAGCACGCGATGGGGTCGATCCTCAACGGTATCGCCCTGCACGGGCCCACCCGCCCCTACGGCGGCACCTTCCTGGTGTTCAGCGACTACATGCGCCCGGCGGTGCGCCTGGCCGCGCTCATGCGGGTGCCGGTGACCTACGTCTGGACCCACGATTCCATCGGCCTCGGCGAGGACGGCCCCACCCACCAGCCGATCGAGCATCTGGCCGCGCTGCGCGCCATCCCCGGCCTGTCGGTGGTGCGCCCCGGTGACGCCAACGAAACTGCCTACGCCTGGCGCGCGGTCATCGAGAAGCACAGCGGTAAGCACAATTCGCCGTTCGTCTCCAGCGATGCCGTGGGCACCGGCGGCCCGGCCGCGCTGGCACTGACCCGCCAGGATCTGCCGGTGCTCGAGGGCACCAGCCTCGACGGCGTGTCCAAGGGCGGTTACATCCTCGCGGAGGCCTCCACCGGCGTTCCGCAGGTGATTCTGATCGGCACGGGCTCCGAGCTCCAGCTCGCCGTGGCCGCGCGCACTACCCTGGAGGAGCAGGGCATCGGCACCCGGGTGGTCTCGATGCCGTGTGTGGAATGGTTCGACGCGCAGGACAAGGCCTATCGCGACGAGGTGCTGCCCCCGGCAGTGGCCGCCCGGGTCGCGGTCGAAGCCGGTATCGCGATGCCGTGGCACCGGTTCACCGGCGATGCGGGCGAGATCGTGTCGATCGAGCATTTCGGCGCCTCGGCCGATTACAAGACCTTGTTCCGCGAGTTCGGCTTCACGCCGGAGGCTGTCGTGGCCGCTGCGCAGCGCACGCTCGACAATGTGAAGGGATAAGGGTTCATGGCACAGAACGAGAACGTCGCCGCCCTGGCCGCGGCCGGAGTGTCGGTGTGGCTGGACGATCTGTCACGCGATCGGATCAACTCCGGCAACCTCGCCGAACTGATCGCCACCCGCGGGGTCGTCGGGGTCACCACCAACCCGACCATCTTCCAGGGTGCCCTCAGTAAGGGACACGCCTACGACGAGCAGGTCCGGGCGCTGGCCGCCCGGGGCGCCGATACCGACGCCGCTGTCCGCACCATCACCACCGACGATGTCCGCGCGGCCTGCGATGTGCTGGCCCCGGTTTTCGAACAGACCGGTGGCGTGGACGGGCGGGTCTCCCTCGAGGTCGATCCGCGGCTGGCCTTCGACGCCGACAAAACGGTGGCCCAGGCCGTCGAACTGTGGAAGATCGTCGACCGGCCGAACCTGTTCATCAAGATCCCGGCCACCGAGGCCGGCCTGCCGGCCATCACCGCGGTCATCGAGGAGGGCATCAGCGTCAACGTGACCCTGATCTTCTCGGTGCAGCGGTACCGCTCGGTGATGGGCGCCTATCTGGACGGGCTGCGTAAGGCCCGGGTCGCCGGCCACGATCTGGCCAAGATCCATTCGGTGGCTTCGTTCTTCGTCTCCCGGGTGGATAGCGAGATCGATAAGCGGCTCGAGGCGATCGGTACACCCGAGGCCCTGGCGCTGCGCGGTAAGGCGGGCGTGGCCAACGCTCGGCTCGCCTACGCCGAATACCTGGATGTGTTCGGTTCCGCTGGTGACCACGCCTCGACCTACAACCATCTGGCCTCCGCCGGCGCGAACCGGCAGCGGCCGCTGTGGGCGTCGACCGGGGTGAAGAACCCCGAGTACCCCGACACCATGTACGTCACCGAACTGGTCGCCACGAACACGGTGAACACGCTGCCGGAGAAAACGCTCGAGGCCGTCGCCGATCACGGTCGGGTCCGCGGCGACACCGTCTCCGGGACGGCCGACGAGGCTGCCGGGGTGTTCGAGCAGCTCCGCGAGGTGGGTATCGATCTCGACGATGTGTTCGCGGTCCTCGAACGCGAGGGCGTGGACAAATTCGAGAAGTCCTGGCAGGAACTGCTGGACGCCACCACCGCCGAATTGGCTGCCGCAGGAGGTAACTGACCCCGATGGCCGGCGCTCCGGAGAGCACAGTGACGGCATCCGGCACCCCGTGGCGTAATCCGCTGCGGGACAGCCGGGACAAACGGATACCGCGGATCGCGGGCCCGTGCAGCATGGTGATCTTCGGCGTCACCGGAGATCTCTCCCGGCGCAAACTCATGCCGGCCATCTACGACCTGGCGAACCGGGGGCTGCTGCCCCCGGGTTTCGCGCTGGTCGGTTTTGCACGCCGCGAGATGTCGGACCGGGATTTCGGCGATATCGTGCACGACGCGGTACGCGCGCATTCACGGACTCCGTTCCGCCAGGAGGTCTGGGATCATCTGGCGGAAGGGTTCCGCTTCGTGCAGGGCACCTTCGAAGACGACGCAGCCTTCGCGACGCTCGCCGATACCCTGGCCCGGCTCGATGCCGAACGGGGTACCGGCGGCAATCACGCCTTCTACCTCTCGATTCCGCCCGATTCGTTCCCGGTCGTGCTCGACCAGCTGCACCGGCATCGGCTCACCAGCCGGCACGCCGAGCAGGGTCCGGCACCGTGGCGGCGGGTGGTGATCGAGAAACCGTTCGGGCACGATCTCGACAGCGCCCGCGAACTCAACGCCCTGGTGAACCGGGTGTTCCCCGAAGAAACCGTCTTCCGGATCGACCACTATCTCGGTAAGGAGACGGTGCAGAACATCCTGGCGTTGCGTTTCGCGAACCAGTTGTTCGATCCGATCTGGAACGCCAACTATGTCGACCACGTGCAGATCACCATGGCCGAAGATATCGGCCTCGGCGGCCGCGCCGGCTACTACGACGGCATCGGCGCCGCCCGCGATGTGATCCAGAACCATCTGCTGCAACTGCTCGCGCTCACCGCCATGGAGGAGCCGATCAGCTTCGAACCCCGGCAGCTGCAGATGGAGAAGATCAAGGTCCTTTCCGCCACGAAACTCGTGGAACCGCTCGACGAGACGACCGCCCGCGGCCAGTACGCGGCCGGCTGGCAGGGCGGGCAGGAAGTGGTGGGGTTGCTGGACGAGGAAGGTTTCGATCCGCAGTCGCGCACCGAAACCTATGCCGCGCTGACCCTCGAGGTCGATACCCGGCGCTGGGCGGGGGTTCCGTTCTACCTGCGGACCGGTAAACGCCTGGGCCGGCGGGTCACCGAGATAGCGGTGGTGTTCAAACGCGCCCCGCATCTGCCGTTCGACCAGACGATGACCGAGGAACTCGGCGAGAACGCACTTGTCATCCGCGTCCAGCCGGACGAGGGCATCACCATGCGCTTCGGTTCGAAGGTACCCGGATCGTCCATGGAAGTACGCGATGTGAACATGGATTTCAGCTACGGGGAAGCGTTCACCGAATCCTCCCCGGAGGCCTACGAACGTCTCATCCTCGACGTCCTGCTCGGTGAACCCTCCCTTTTCCCGGTCAATGCGGAGGTCGAATTGTCCTGGCGCATCCTCGATCCCGTGCTCGCCCATTGGGCAGCCGACGGCAAACCCGAACAGTACGAGGCCGGGACCTGGGGCCCGGATTCCGCCGCCGAGATGCTGGCCCGCACGGGCCGGGAATGGCGGCGGCCGTGATCATCGATATCCCCGACACCACCACCGGCGCCGTCACCAAACGCCTGGTCCAGCTGCGTGAGAGCAACGGCGTCATCACCATGGGCCGGGTGCTGACCCTGGTCGTGTGCACGCTGGACAGTTCCGAAGCCGAGGGCGCCATCGACGCCGCCAACGACGCCAGCCGTGAACACCCCTGCCGGGTGGTCGTCCTCGCCCGCGGGGACCGCTCGGCCGAAACCCGGCTGGACGCACAGATCCGGGTCGGCGGCGATGCCGGCGCCGCGGAGGTGATCGTGCTGCGCTTGCAGGGACAGCTGGTGAACCACGAAAGCAGCGTGGTGATCCCGTTCCTGCTGCCCGACACCCCCGTGGTGGCCTGGTGGCCGCGGGGCGCACCGGAATTCCCGTCGAAGGATTCGGTGGGCCGGCTGGCTGCGCGCCGGATCACCGACGCCACCTTCGCGCACGACCCGCAGGCCACCATCAAGAAGCGCCACGGCTCTTACGCCCCCGGCGATTCCGATCTCGCGTGGAGCCGGATCACCTACTGGCGGGCCCTGCTGGCGGCCGCGATGGACGAGGCCCCGCACGAACCGGTGCAATCGGTGACGGTCTCCGGGCTGCGTGAAGAACCTGCGCTGGATATGCTCGCGGGCTGGCTCGCCCGGCGACTCGACTGTCCGGTGTATCGGAAAACCGGCGATCTGGTGGTCGAACTCCATCGCCCGACGGTGTCGATCGCCATCGCCCGCCCGCAGACCGGGGTCACCGCGACACTCACCCGCACCGGCGAACCCGAACAGCGGATCGCGCTGGCACGCCGCGAGACCCGCGACTGCCTGGCCGAGGAACTGCGCCGTCTGGACGCCGACGAAATCTACGCCGAAGCCCTCGCCGGAATCGAAAGGGTGACCTATGACCACCAGCCGTGACGCCGCCCCTGCCGCCACCGTGGATGTACATCCCGACAGCGACGCCCTGACCACCGCAGCCGCCCGGCGTTTCGTCGAGGTACTGGTGGCGGCGCAGGCCGAACGCGGCACCGCATCGGTGGTGCTGACCGGCGGCGGTACCGGTATCACCCTGCTCGAGAAGGTTCGCGCACAACCGGGCGAACTGGACTGGTCGAAACTCGATATCTTCTGGGGCGACGAACGTTTCGTCCCCGCGGGCGACCCCGAACGTAACGAACTACAGGCCCACCGGGCACTGCTCGACCACGTCCCCGTGGACCCCGCCCGAGTCCACACCGTGGCCACCTCCGACGGCGAATACCCGGACCCGGTCGAAGCAGCCGCCGAATACGCCACCGCGGTCCGCGCCCACCTCGCCGCCTCCGGCGGTTTCGACCTGCATCTGCTCGGGATGGGCCCGGACGGGCATATCAACTCGTTGTTCCCCGGGCATACCGATACGATCCGCGAAGACCGCGAACCGGCCGTCGCGGTCACCGACTCCCCCAAACCACCCCCGGTCCGGGTCACCCTGACCTATCCGGCGATCCGGCGGTCACGGCACGTGGTCCTGGTGGTGTCGGGCGCGAACAAGGCCGACCCCGTCGCGGCCGCGCTGAACGGCGCCGATCCGCTCGACATACCCGCCGCGGGCGCTCACGGCACCGAATCCACCACCTGGATCCTCGACAAGGACGCAGCTACCGCGATCCGCTGAACCGCCCGTCGGGGTGCGGCGGTGTTACCCCTCCGCGCGGGCCTGGCGCAATCCGCCGAGGATCCGCGTAATGAATCGGCCACTCCCACCTCACTACTCGCGGGTCACAGCTGCACCGCAGGCGTGCAGTGGCCGCAGCGGCGGCGTAACCAAATTTGGCTAATGCGGCCGAAGTGAACTACGGTTCCCCTAGTAGCCAAATTTGGCCATCCCGGCGGAAGGGGTGCGATGAAGCCGGTACGACTCCTGGTCCTGGGCGCATTGCGCAGGCGCGGTCGCGCGCACGGCTATCAGATCCGCGCAGACCTGGAGGCCTGGGGTGCACACGAGTGGTCCACCGCCACATCGGGTTCGGTGTATCACGCGCTCAAGAGCATGGCTGGACAAGGCCTGCTGGCGGCGACGTCCGATGCGGATCCCTCGGCCGCCGGGGGACCGCCGAGGATCGAATACGAGCTGACGGACAAAGGTGAGCAGGAGTACCTCAGCCTCCTGCGCCGGGCCTTGGCCGACCGCGAGCCGCGGCTGGACGTCCTGTGTGCTGCGGTGGGCCTGATCGAGGACCTGCCCCGAGAGCAGGCCCTACAGGTCCTGCGCACCCGAGCCGACGCGATGCGCGACTGGCGCACCAGCATCACCGCACACCTGCCCGCGGACACGGAGCTGGACGCCTGGGGCCCGGTGGGTGAGGTCATATCGCTGTGGCTGGCGACCGCCGATACCGGCGCCCAGTGGACCCGGCGGCTGATCCAGCGCCTGGAAGAGGGCGCATTCAGCATGGCCGGCGAGCCCGGCTCCCCCACCCGCCGCCCCGCACAGCCGGCCGAATAGCGGCCGGGAGCATCGGCGAAACCTTCCTTTTCGAGACGGAGCAATGTCATGGCCCACGAGATAACCGTCCCGCTGCTTCCGTGCGGATCCATCGACGAGATCGTCGAGTTCTACACCATGCTCGGCTTCACCCGGACCTACTACCAGGTCCGCCCGAACCCGTGCGTGGGCCTGCGGCGAGAAGACATCCAGCTGCAGTTCTTCGGCATGCCGGACTTCAGACCGGAAGACTCCTACGGCAGTTGTGTGGTCATCGTGCCCGACACCCAGCAGCTCTTCGAGGCGTTCGCCGCGGGCATGCGCGCAGTTCACGGCAAGCTCCTGGTCTCCGGGATCCCGCGGATGACCCGCCCGCGGAAACGCAAGAATGCCGGCAACCACTCCGGGTTCACGGTCATCGACCCCGGCGGGAACTGGATCCGGTTCTTCCCGTCCCCGGGCACCGGCAACACCGGTGCGCCGGCAGGCGGCAAGCTGGCCAGGGCGCTGGCGAACGCCGTTGTACTCGGCGACTCCAAGGGCGACAATGAGCAGGCGGCGAAGATCCTCGACGCCACGCTGGCCCGGGAGCAAGAGTGCGCTCCGGCCGCCGAACTGGTCGAGGCGTTGGCTTACCGCGCTGAACTCGCCATCCGCGTCGACGACACCACCGCAGCAGTCGATGCCCTCACTCGCGCCCGCGCCGTCCCCCTTACCGAAACCGAACGCAGCGAACTCACCGCGCACTTGACCGGCCTCGAAGACCTGGAAACCGTCGTCGGACTCGCGCCCTAGCCGAGTAAGTGCGAAGTCCCGGTGATGCCCCGACATGGGTGGAGGGCGCCGGGCCGCATCGGTGCCGCGGATAGTAATTTCACCCGACCGCACCGGCTGGTCATGGCCGCCGCCGCACATACGGACACGGTGCGAGCGAACTCCACCACGTCAGATAGGTGTGGTCGCCGGGCGCCAGGAGGGCGAGGGTTCAGTTCCGCACGCGCCGGCGCCGTTCCTGCCGACTGCCGGGCAGGGCCGGCCCGGTCCTTGAACCTGCTCCGTCCGAGCGCTGCCGCTGCGGCCTCTCGATATCGGCGACCCCCCGACCGGAGGGTGCCCACACGGAACGCCCTCCGCTTGCTCAAGCGTCGGCCTCCACAGCAACTGGAGGCGAACATGGGAGTCGGCGCCTACCGGCTCCTGGCCGCCGCGGCCCGCGCATGCCATCGAGGTACCCGACGTCGATGACGCTATCGAAGGCCGGCTTGCGTGGCGGTTCGGTCTGGAAGCCGTTGCGGATCTGTTCGGAAACCCGCGGCGAAAGAGAGAACGCGACAGAGTGTTCTGCAAGCGCGCCGCGACTTGCCGTGTCCGGACAACCCCGAGCTTCCGGTCCGCGAATTAGGCTCGTAACGGTGAGCGTCCGGTGAATATCGACGAGGCCGAACAGCGGTTCCGCGCGGAGATCGCGGGGCTGGGTCCGGCAGCGACTTCACCCGACCATGAACTCGCGCCCGGGATCACCGGTGCCCGCTGCCTCGAGTTTTTCACCGCGCAGGTGCTGAGCAGGCAGGCCGATCTGGCGGCCCGGCGGCTGGGGGCGAGCGGGCAAGGGTTCTACAGCATCGGATCGTCGGGGCATGAGGGCAATGTCGCGTTGGCCGCTGCGAGCCGGGTCACCGATCCACTCCTGCCGCATTACCGTTCCGGTGCACTGTTCGTCGAGCGGGTGCGCCGGGCAGGCGGTGGGGACCCGGTACGGGATCTGCTGCTCGGGGTGGTCGCCGCTGCCGCGGATCCCATTTCCGGCGGCCGGCACAAGGTGTTCGGCAGCGCGGCGGCCCATATCATCCCGCAGACCTCGACGATCGCCTCCCAGCTACCGCGCGCGGTGGGGCTCGCGTTCGCGATCGACCGCGCCGCCCGGCTCGCCCTCGACTGCCCTTGGCCACGGGATGCGGTGGTGCTGTGCGGTTTCGGCGATGCCTCGGCCAATCATTCGACCGCCACCGGAGCGGTCAATGCCGCAGTGCATACGGCTCATCTCGGTGTGCCGGTTCCGGTGTTGTTCGTCTGCGAGGACAACGGGATCGGGATCAGCGTCCCCACGCCGCCGGAGTGGATCGAGCAGGCCTACGGTCACCGGCCGGGGCTGCGCTATTTCGGTGCGGATGGATGCGATCTGCTCGACGCCGTCACCACCGCGTCCGCTGCCGTGGAATGGGTGCGCGCACAGCGGCGGCCGGCGTTCCTGCGCCTGCGTACGGTGCGGTTGTTCGGGCATGCCGGGTCCGATGTGGAATCCGCCTACCGCGACAGCGCCGCGATCGCCGCCGATCTGGCCCGCGACCCGGTCACCGCCACCGCTCGACTACTGATCACTGCGGGAATCCGGACTCCGCGGGAGATCCTCGATCACTACGACCGCTTGGCGGCACAGGTGGCCGCCACGGCCGAAGACGTGTGCCGGGAACCGAAACTCGGCTCGGCGGACCGGGTGATCGCACCGTTGGCGCCGTCCCGCCCGGACGTGGTGCGCACCGACGTCCTGCGTTCCGATCCGCCGATACGGGCGCCACAGCACCCGGGCGCACCGCACGAAACCGGCAGTCGCGACGCTGTCTCCGCTGCCCCGGGAAACGACACGTCTGCGGCCACCGAGATACCCGGCGCCAGGAACGGCGAAGAGATACCCGTCGACGACACCCACGGGCCGGGTCCGCCGCCGATTCACCACGATCAGCCGACGGGACAGGTCCGGGATTCGAACTCCCGGTACGAGCGGTGTCCGGCACCCGGGCACGACAGGCACGCGGACGGCGCTCACCACGAGCCCCCGCCATCTGCCACGGATCAATCCGGCCCCGATGGACCGGAGGCACCACCGACGAACCCGGTGACGCTGGCCCAGGCACTCAACCAGACCCTTGCCGAATTGCTCGCCCGCGATCGCGATGTCCTGGTTTTCGGCGAGGACGTCGCGCGCAAGGGCGGTGTCTACGGAGTAACCAAAGGACTCCGTAAGAAATTCGGCGCGCGCCGCGTGTTCGATACCTTGCTCGACGAGCAGAGCATTCTCGGTACCGCGCTCGGCGCCGGACTCGCCGGATTCGTCCCGGTCCCGGAAATCCAATACCTCGCCTACGTGCACAACGCCCTGGACCAGTTGCGGGGCGAGGCGGCCACCCTGTCGTTCTTCTCGGCCGGCCGTTACCGCAATCCGATGGTGGTGCGGATCGCCGGCTACGGCTACCAGCGCGGTTTCGGCGGGCATTTCCACAACGACAACTCTGTGGCCGCGCTACGCGATATCCCCGGACTCGTGGTGGCGTCGCCGTCTCGTCCCGACGATGCGGCGGCCGTACTCCGCACCTGTGTTTCGGCGGCACGGGTGGACGGGCGGGTCTGTGTACTGCTCGAACCCATCGCGCTCTATCACACCCGCGATCTGTATGAAGCGGGTGACGACCGATGGGCGGCACCTGTCACCGGCGCCCATGTGCCGATCGGGCGGGCCCGCGTGTACGGCGAAGGGACCGATCTGACGATCGTTGCTTTCGCCAATTCCGTCCCCATGAGCCTGCGGGTCGCCCGCCGGCTGTCGCAGGACGGAATCACCGGCCGTGTCCTCGACCTCCGCTGGCTGTCACCGCTCCCCTACGAGGATCTGCTGCGGCATGCCGAAGCGACCGGTCGCGTTCTCGTCGCCGACGAGACCCGGCGCAGTGGCGGTATCAGCGAATCGGTGTGCGCGGCATTGGTGGACGGGGGGTTCACCGGGGCCCAGGCCCGGGTGACCAGCGCGGACAGCTTCGTTCCCCTCGGGCCGGCCGCCGCGTCGGTCTTGCTGAGCGAATCCGATATCGAAGCCGCCGCCCGCCGGTTGCTCGCCGGCACGGGCCCTCCCCGGCCCGCGTGAATCCCGGCCCGCCCGGCAGCGCCGGCGTCAGATATCGATGCCGAGGTTGATCGCCGCCAGATACCCGTCGCCCTGCCGCGCAATGGCGAACATTCCGGACTCGTCGAAGATGAAATCGTCCGAGTTCTGAGTGTTGTCCTGCCAGCCCGCGTGATCGGTGTACGGCGCGGTCGCGTACACCGCTTTCTTGGTGTCGTCGTCGAAGTAGAGCTGGGTGGTCAGCACCGTCTTCTTGTCCATATGCACCTTCACATGGATATGTGTGGTCCGGCCGGTGTACCAGCCCGGGAAGATCGTGGTGAAATACGCGATACCGGCGGCGTCGGTGGGCTGGGCACCGCGCAGGTAGGTGCCGTCGTCGGTGGTCGCCGATTCCGCATCGCCGGAGCTGTAGGAGCCGTCGGAGGAACCACCCGAACCGGTCCCTTCCACATCACTGCCCGCGCCCGGCGGCATACCCGGCGGTGGCCCGCCTCCCGGCCCGCCCTCCGGCAGCTCGCCCCTCGGCCCGCCTTCCGGTGGACCACCCGGCGGCGGTGCACCGCCCGGCCCGGAACCAGCCGCCAGGGAGCCCTGTTCGAAACCGGAGTAGACACCGCCGGCGTCACAGTGCCAGAGTTCGACCACCGCGTTCGGCACCGGTTTCGCCGCGCCGCCGGCGGAACATTGCGAGACATCGTGGACCCGCAGTGCCAGGTTCAGCCGTGTACCGGGTCGGTCCTCGCGGATATCGTCGCGAATATCGTCGACGTCGAACCAGTACGGTCCGACGATCGCCGCCGACGTCATCACGCACGTCAGCGCCGTGGCGAGCAAATTCTGGACCGCATCGCCGGGCGCCGCCGTGGTCGGCGATGCGGAACCGCCACCCGTCCGGTCGTCGCCGCACGCGGCGGCCAGCAACGCCCCCACGCTGAGGGTCCCACCCAGGGCGAGCGCCCGCCGCCGGCTCACCCGGCGCCGGCTCACCTCGACCTCGTCGTTCATCCGCAGTCTCCTTCGCACCCCTCGGCCCGCCGGGAACGACAGACGAGCACTTCACACGCTAGAACCGGATAGGGCTCGCAAACTCACCACCGGCTGCGAATCGGCTGGGAGTCTGCTGTGCGCCGGGCCGGGCTATCCGGCGATTCCACCGGCGAACGGCGACTCACGCCACTGTGCGAGGGCGGGCGTCAGATAGTCGTGCAGGACCGGCTGCTGCGGTACGAGGGCCAGGCAGGCGACCACCCGCAGCATGCCCACCGCGTTCACGAAACGCAGAACACCGGCGTCCAACGAGCGGATGCCGTTACGCCGCGCACCGCTGTCGTAGGCGGCCTCGAGCTCGGGCCCGAGACCGGCCAGGTCCCATTCGACCGGGCCCAGCGTGACGAGTTCGAAGTCGGCGAACAGGTGTCCGTTCACACCGGAGAAGATGTTGGCCGGCGGCGAGTCCCCGTGCACGGGTTGCAGGCCGATCCCGGGGAAGTACTCCTCGAAACCCTGCCGGGACCGGACGAGCGGGGCGAGAACATGCCACTCGCGGCGAGCCCGATCCAGATCGGCGGCGTCGAGCAGATCCGGGTATTCGCCGAGTACCGTGAGACTTTCGGTGACGAAATCCGGTTCCGCCGCGGACAGGAACGGCAGTGACCCCGGGTACGCCCGGAGCGCGGCATGCAGATCGGCGACGAGATCGCAGTTCGCCGCATAGTCGGGCGGTGCGCCCCGGTCTTCTTCTACGTACTGCCAGAAAGTCATCGAGAATCCGTCGCGCCGGACAGGTTCCCGCGGCACGGCCGGACTCGGGGCGATCACCGGAACCCCCTGCCCGGCTAGCCAGGTCGTCACCTCCAGTTCCGCCTGCTGACGCCTGCCCAGCGATGCGAGCTGGGCCGGCGACAACACAGTGGGAATCCGCGCCACCAGGGGCGCGGGCTCGAGATGTACCACCACCGAGAACACATCGTGCAGCACAGCAGCATCTGTCACCAGCAGCCCCAGATCGCGGGCAGCGCCGACCGCCGCATCGACAGCGGCGGACGTACGGCGGGCAAGGTCCTGCGGCGTCGCGAAATCGGTCACGCCCGAATAGTCGCACGTCCCGGACCGGCGCCCGAGCCCTCCCTGCTTATCGCAGCCATTCAGCTACCCACCGTGGCCACCCGGTCCCGATCTCGCCAGGTCGCCCGCGCGACTCGCTCGAAATTCCGGCCGAGCACCGCGCCGATATCGCTATCGGGCCATCCCCGCGCGCGGAGATGGCCGCCCAGGGCGACGAATGT
Organism: Nocardia sp. NPDC058499; assembly: GCF_042719915.1. Classification (NCBI taxonomy): domain Bacteria; kingdom Bacillati; phylum Actinomycetota; class Actinomycetes; order Mycobacteriales; family Nocardiaceae; genus Nocardia; species Nocardia sp. NPDC058499. The sequence goes on from NZ_JBHXMZ010000001.1 coordinate 542,615, forward strand.
TTCCGGCGGCATCCAGCAAATGGGACCCCAACGCGTATACGACTCGTCGAACAGGTCAGGGTTCGCGGCGACTTCGGCCACGAAGTCCTCGGCATCGAACGAGTGATCGGTACTCACGCCGACATGGTCGATTCCCACCAGTTCGACGGCATATTCGAGATGTCTGATCATGGCCTCTGGAGTCGGAGTATTGGGTCCCAGGAAAATACCGACGCCGGTGATCCCCACGACGCCCCCGGTCTCCGCACAGGCCCGCGCTTGGTCGTCGGTGACGTTTCGTGGGTGATCCCATACCGAACGCATGCACGAATGGCTGTACACCACGGGCAAAGTGGAGACTTCGCACATATCCAGCCCGGTGCGTTCGCTGCAATGCGACCCGTCGGGCACCATCCCGGCGGCGTTCATCTCCTGTACCAGCGCGCGACCCCACCCGGTCAACCCGGTGTCCTCGGTATCCAGGCAACCACAGCCTGCCCGGTTCGCATGGTTGTAGGCAGGCACCAGTGTGCGGACACCCAGGTCGGCGAAGGCGTGCACGTTGGCCAGGTCGCCGTCGAGAGGGTTGGAGTCCTCGAGATCGAACGCCACGGCAATACGTCCCGTCGCGCCGGCGGCCTCGATATCGTCGACGGCGGCGATCACCGCCAGCTCCGGGTGGCAGGCTGCGGCAGTCCGGTAGTAGTTCAGCAACGCGACCGAATCCGCGAAGCTGTGCGGCGAGTACCCGGCGTTGACCGAGACGAACGTCGGTCCCGGACGCCCGAAGCGGGACAGTACGCCCACATCCGTTCCGACCTGTAGGGGCAGGCATGCGTGCTGGTCCCAGAGCAAGTTCATGGTTCAGATACTGCCTGTCCGCCGGCCCGGACGCCGCGAGCTGCTGGGCCGGTATGGAGGTGGAGGCGGGTGACCAGTGTGCCGGGGATACGGCGCAGCTGTCGTTCCAGCTCCTCGCTGCGATGGCTGGGCAGGATATGGTTCCAGCCGGTGGGCGGGTCGATTTCGGCGATGACGACGATCGTGGTGCGTTCGGCGAAGTTTTCCCGGATGAACCGGGCGACGGGTTGCCCGACGGTCGCGTCGTCGAGGAGCACCAGCGGGACGCCGGGATGCCAGCTGTTCCATTTCTCGCTGAACAGCCGGGGATCGGAACCGGGCAGGCGGACATGGACCGCGACCACGTCGTCGCCGAGGGACAATGCGGCGGACAGGGCTTCGCGGCCGAGTTCGGATACTTCCGAGATCGGGACGACGACCACCGGTTCACCCGGCCGGGGTAGCGCGGGCACGGTGTTCGCGCCGCGGCATTCGCCGATCCGCCCGTAGGCGGCGCGCACCCGCTGCATGGCGACGACGAGCAACGGCAGCACCAGAACGATCAGCCACGCCCCCTCGGTGAACTTCATCGCCGTGGTGACCACGGCGGCCGCGGCGGTGAGCACCGCCCCGAACCCGTTGAGCGCGAGCCGGGCCCGCCAGCGACCGCTGCGGTGCTGCCACCAGTGGCGCACCATCCCCGCCTGGGCGATGGTGAAGCCGACGAAAACGCCGATCGCGAACAATGGGACCAGGGCGTTCATCTCGCCGCCGGAAGCGATCAGCAGGATCACGGCGCACAAACCGAGCAGTACCACCCCGTACCGGTAGACCCGGCGGGGTGAGGCGACCGCGAAGCGGTGCGGGAGGCAGTTGTCGTCGGCGAGGATTCTGGTCAGTGTGGGCAGACCACCGTAGGAGGTGTTCGCGGCCAGTGCGAGCAGCACGATGGTGGCGAATTGCACGATGTAGTAGGCGGTTCCGTCGCCGAGCGAGGCTGCGGTGAGCTGGGCGAGGACCGTGGTGTCCGCGGTGGGACCCACCTCGAATTTCTCGATCAGTACGGCGAGGCCCAGCAGCATGGCGCCCAGGAGCACACCGAGCGCGACCTCGGCGCGTCGGGCGCGGCGTATCCGCGGCTGCGCGAAGCTCGGCACCGCGTTCGCGATCGCCTCCACACCGGTGAGCGCGGCGCATCCACTGGAAAAAGCCTTCAGCAACAACAGGACACCCACTGTCTGCATATCCCCCACCGCGACCCCGGCCGCCGGGGCGACGGCCGGTTCCGCGCGCAGCAGACCGCCGATGATCACCGCGAAGATTCCGGTCACGAACACGAAGGTGGGCAGCATGAAAGCCCGGGCGCTGTGCACGATCCCGAACAGGTTCAGCACGGTGATACCGACGGCGACGGCGACGCAGATCTCTGCCGTCGCCCCGTGTAACCCAGGAAACGCCGAGGTCAGGGCGGCTACGCCGGCCGCGACCGAGACCGCGACGTTGAGGACGTAGTCGACGATGAGCGAAGCCGCCGCGACCAGTCCGGTGCGGGCGCCGAAGTACCGTTTCGCCACCGCGTACGCACCGCCACCGTCTGGGAAAGCCTTGATCACCTGCCGGTAGGAAGCGATCAGCACCGTGAGCAGCGCCGCGATGGCCAGGGTGACCGGCAGGGTCATCCCGAGCCCCGCGGCTCCGGCCGTGGCGAGCACCAGGACGATCGCTTCCGGACCGTAGGACACCGACGCCATCGCGTCGAGCGAAAGACCCGCCAAGCCGGTGGGCACGGTCAGACCACGTGCGGCAGCCCGGGGCGGCGGACCGGGTACAGGTTCGGCAGGGGGCGAGAGAACAGTCACGAAGGCGAGTGTCGGACGGCTCGACCGGAAACCGAACCGGCGTTGACGCAACCTTGATTGCGGTGTGACGGACCGCACCGACCGGGACAGCGCCCGCACCGGGACCGACGAACCGTGCGCTGAATCAGCTCAGATGAGGCGCCGCTGTACGGCATCGGCCATGACCGTGTCCACGATCCGGCCGACCGCCGTGGTGTCCGGACGTGCCGGGGCGCCTGCGAACAGCAGATGTCCGGCACCGATCAACGACAGCGCCAGCGTCTCGGTATCCGCATCGGCCGCGATCCGGCCCTGCGCGCATTCCTCGGCCAGGTAGTCGGCGATCATGGTGCCGGCCTCGGTGAGGACGGGCAGACCGGGGGTGGTCCGGTTCCGGCGCAGTCGCGCGCGCAATTCGTCCCGGGCGACGATCAGGGCGACGATCGCCACCGCTACCGGGTCGAAGAGCTCGAGCAGGGCCTCGGTGAGATTGCCGGTGACGGTCCCGGTGCCGGCGGACCCACGCAGAGTCACCGCCTGGTCCGCGAGCCGGGCCAGCCGGTCTCCGACCAGTTCGGCGAGGAACGCGTCGAAATCGGCGAAATACCGGTGCAGAACACCTTTGGCCACGCCGGCTTCGGTGGTGACGGCGCGGCTGGTCAGCGCGCCCGCCCCGTCCCGCAGCAGGATTCGTTCGGCCGCGTCGAACAACTGCTGACGCGCGTCTCGGATATGCACACCGGTCGGCACCGGGCCCGTCCCTTCACTGTTTCCGGCCCACCGATTGCCTAGTGGGCGCTCGCCCACTAGTGTGGGCGCATGCCCACTCTACCGCGGGACTCTGCTACACCTCCCCAGCCGGAGCCGCACCGGCACCGTGCGGTCGCCGAATCGTTCGGCGTCGACCCACAACGCTACGACCGGGCCCGTCCTCGCTACCCCGACGCGCTGATCACCCGGATCACCGCCACGAGCCCCGGCCGCGATGTTCTCGATATCGGTTGCGGTACCGGTATCGAAGCCCGGCAATTCCAGGAGGCCGGATGCGCGGTGCTCGGTATCGACCCGGACGATCGGATGGCCGAATTCGCCCGCGGCACCGGGGTCGAGGTCGAAACCTGCACGTTCGAAGCCTGGGATCCGGCCGGCCGCACCTTCGATGCGGTCGTCGCCGGCCAGGCCTGGCACTGGGTCGCCCCGGTCGCCGGACCCGCGAAGGCCGCGCAGGTCCTGCGCCCGGGCGGCCGGATAGCCGTGTTCGGGCATGCTTTCGACGCCCCCGCCGAAGTCACCCGGGCACTGGCCGCGGCCTTCGCGAAGGTCGCGCCCGATTCCCCCTTCACCCGTGCCGCCGCCGAGGCGAAATCCGCGCTCGAAACCTACCGGGAGATGTTCGCCGCGGCCGCCGACGGTATCCGCCGGGCGGGCCGATTCGACGAACCCGAGCAGTGGCGTTTCGACTGGGAGCAGTCCTACACCCGGGACCAGTGGCTCGACCATCTGCCCACCACCGGCCCGCTCACCCGGCTCGCACCGGATCGGTTGGCGATCGTGCTCGACAGTGTCGGCGCCGCCATCGACGAGATCGGCGGCGGTTTCACCATGCCGTACACCACCCTTGCGGCGACCGCCACGCTGACCGGCTGAATCCGCTGTGTGTCAGCGGATCCCGTACTCGGCGAGCGCATCCAGCAGTGCGCACGGCCGCTGGTCGACCGGCCCGGGTTCCACCAGGGTGACCGCACAGCCCAGTTCGGCGGCGGCACCGTCCGCCTCGTAGCTGTCACCGATCATCAGCACCTCACCGGGGGCGATACCGATACGGCGACAGGCGATATCGAAGAGCCGCGGGTCGGGTTTCACCGCCCCCTCGGCATACGACAGGACGAATTCGGTCACCTGTTCGGCCGCCCCGGCGCGTTTGAACACCGGCCGGATATCCCAGGCGATATTGCTGACCACGGCGATCGGCATCCCGGCCGCCGCCACCGCGGTCAGGGCCGCCTCCGTATCCGGGTACGGCCGCCAGGCCTCCGCCGACAGCAGTTGTTCGTACAGATATTCCGGATTACCGACCCCGGACCCCCGCAGCACCGCCAGATACAGTTCGCGATGCAGCGGCGGGTCCAGGTCCCGTCGTCCCCATTCGTCGCGCAGCCGCTCCGGCAGACCGCCCGGCCGCCCGACCGGTGCAGTCATCCGCCGCACCACCTCGGCCTGGGCTGCACCGTCGAGGGCTTCACCGTCGTGCCCGGCCAGCCCGTCCAGTTCCGGCTCGAATCGGAAAAGGGTACCGGAGAAGTCGAACAGCACACCGCGGACAGTCATACCGGCCAGGTTACGGAGCACCCGCAGCGTGCGGACGAGCGGTTTCCCGGCGGCCGTGGATGCGCCGCTCGCACCGGGTCCGGCGGAACCTCAGGACGGCAGGTCGCCGAGGCTGTCGAGCAGGAAGGTGTTCACCGCATCGGTGGCTTCCAACTGGACCAGATGACCGGCCCCGGGGACGCGCCGGACCGCCCGAAGGTCCGGGAGCGTCGCACGCATGGTGTCGAGCGGATCGCGGCCGCTGAAACCCTCCATATCCGGATCGTTCTCCCCGTAGACGAAATACACCGGCGCGGCGGGGGCGGCCTGCGCGTATTCGGCGGTCAGCTCCCAGTTGCGGTCGAGGGCGCGGTACCAGTTCAGTCCGCCGGTGAAACCGGTGCGTTCGAATTCCGTGGCCAGGACGTCGAATTCCGCTTCGGGAAGCCACGGCCACGGTAATTGCGGGGCCTGCGGCAGCGCATCGATATAGCGCATCCCCGGCGGGTTCTGCCAGACATCGAGATAGTGGTAATCGCCGCTCAGCGCGTAATACACCCGGGACAGGAATTCTCGCGGTTGCTCGGCGAGATGGGCGTCGGCGACGCCGGGCTCCTGGAAGTACTGCATATGCAGGAAGTGCCGTTCGGCCATTTTCGCCCAGTAATACCCGGGTGGTTTCGGCGAGCGCGGCGCGAACGGATTGTTCAGCACGATCAGGCCGCGCACCCGTTCCGGTGCCCGCATCCCGAGTTCCCACAGCAGGGCGGCGCCGAAGTCGACACCCGCGAACACCGCTCGTTCGGCGCCGATATCGTCGAGCAACGCCAGCAGATCACCGATCACGGCCCGGTTGGTGTACTCCTCGACGGCCGCGGGGGCGTCGGTACGCCCGGCGCCGCGCAGGTCGGGAGCGATCGCGCGGTATCCGGCCGCCGACACGGCGGCGAGTTGCCGGTGCCAGACGTACCCGGTATGCGGGAATCCGTGACAGAAGATCACCGGATCGCCCTGCCCCTGTTCAGTGATGTGCATCCGCACACCCCCGGTATCGATGAACCGGTGTATCGGCGCCACGGAACCTCCCGAATACTAGAACGCGTTACAGTTTCACGGTAACGTCCCGGGACTGTGAGCGGAACACCACATCCCCTGAAAAACCGGATCGCAGTGGTCACCGGTGCGAGTCGCGGTATCGGCAAAGGTATCGCGCTGGAACTCGGCGCGGCCGGCGCGACCGTATACGTCACCGGGCGATCGCAGCAGCCCGGCAAGCTTCCGGGCACGGTGCACGAAACGGCCGCGCAGATCAACGAACTGGGCGGCACCGGCGTACCCGTCGTCTGTGATCACGGCGACGACGAGGCCACAGCGGCCCTCTTCGAGCGCATCGGCACCGAACAGGACAGGCTCGATGTCCTGGTCAACAACGTCTACAACTCCCCCGCCGCCGCCCGCTGGCTGGGCCGCAAATTCTGGGATGTCCCCCCGAAAGCCTGGGACGAGACGTTCCGGATCGGGGTGCGTTCCCATTACGTCGCGGCTGTGTACGCGGCACCGTTACTGCTGAAAGCAGGCGGTCTCCTCGTGAACGTGTCCTCGCCCGGCGCGCAGCGCGCGATGCACAACGCCGTCTACGGGGTCGCGAAAACGGCCTTGGACCGGATGACCGCCGATTTCGCCCGCGACCTCGCCGATACCGAGGTCACCGCCGTCTCGATCTGGCCGGGTCTGGTGGCCACCGAACTACTGCAACTGGTGCCCGCCGATGACACGGGTAAACGCGTCGTGACCCTGCCCGGTGAGGGCAGCTTCGACCTGGACGAGGCCGAAACGCCCCGGTTCGCGGGACGCGCGGTGGTGGCGCTGGCCGCCGACGCCGGACGTAAGAAGCGAGCGGGCAAGGCCTGGAAAGTCGCCGATCTGGCCGAGGAGTACGGATTCACCGATATCGACGGACGGATACCCCGGACCGACTGACGATCAGGCGAACTTGATCTCCAGCCCGATCCCCAGAATCGCGATGAACCAGATCAGCCCGGTGAAGATGGTGATGCGGTTGAGGTTCTTCTCCGCAACGGTCGAACCGGACAGCGCCGACTGCGTCCCACCGCCGAACAGGCTGGACAGACCTCCGCCCTTGGCACGGTGCAGCAGCACCATCAGCACCAGCAGCAGGCTGGTGACGATCAGGAGGATATCCAGGAACATCCGCATGCCGGACAGTGTATCTATGCGCGCGGTCCGACCGACACCAGGTGGGTGAGCGTCTCGTCGTGGGCGAATTCCGCGACCGCGCGTTCGCGCATCAGGTCCTGGGCGGTCAGCCGCACCTTGTGCTGCTGCATATGCTCCGACCAGGAGCGCACCACGAAGGCCTCGACGTAGCGGTCCTCGGCGCCGACATCGCGGTACAGCCGCCATTCCATCGCACCGGTGCGCTGCCGCGACCGGCCCACGTAACTCATGGCGTCGAGGAATTCGGGGACCCGGTCCGCCGGCACGTCGTAGTCCTTCAGCACCAGCACCGGGCCGTCGTCCGGTTCCGGTTCCACCACCAGCTGCGGTTCCGGCCAGTACGCCTGCGGCGTCAGATCGAAGCCCGCAGCGAATTGGCGCATGGGCAGCCAGACGGTGCTGAGCGCGGCCAACCCGAGCAGCGCACCGGCGATCAGCAGGGCGGTGACCGCACCGTAGGCGCCGGCGACCAGGCCCCACGCCACCGAACCGATCGCCTGACCGGCCATGAAGACCAGCATGTACACCGACAGTCCGCGCGCCCGCACCCATCCGGGGAGCAGCAGCTGCATGGTGGCGTTCATGGTCGAGAGGGTGAGCAGCCAGGCCGCGCCGGCGAATACCAGCAGGATCAGCACCAGCGCCTCGACCCGCAGCAGCGCGGTTCCGACGCAGGCCACACCGAACATCAGCGCGGCGACGGCGACCTGCTGGGTGGGGGTGAGCAGGGCCCGTACGCGCGCCAGGCTGACCGCGCCGAGTACCGCCCCCACTCCGAGCGCGCCGAGCATCACGCCGTAACCGGAGGATCCCAGGCCCAGCTGATCGCGTGCGATCACCGGTAGCAGCGCCCACAACGCGCTACCTGGGGCGACGAACAGCGCGGTGCGCAGCAGCACCCGCCGGATGGCCGGTGCCGATTTGATGAACCGGGTCCCGGCCTGCAGCGCGGCCAGCGGGCGTTCGCTGGGGAATTCGCGCGCCACCTTCGGCCGCCGCCACAGCAGCAGCGCGCCGACGATCGCGCAGAAGGAGAATGCGTTGAGGGTGAACACCAGCGCCGGCCCGGACAGCGCGACCAGCACGCCCGCGACCGCCGGGCCCACTGCTCGCCCGATGTTCATATTCATACTGCCCAGCGCCGCAGCGGACGGAATCTGGTCGCGTGGGACCAGTTCGGGCTGGATCGCCTGCCACGAGGGAGCGACCACCGCCTGACCACAGCCGAGCAGGAACAACAGGATGAGCAACACCGAGGGCGTGGTGTGGCCGGTGGCGGTGGCGATCGCCAGGACCGCCGCCAGCACCGCCATGGTGGACTGCGCGCCGAGCAGCAGGCGCCGGCGGTCCAGCAGATCCGCGAGCACCCCGGACGGTATCGACAGGATCATCACCGGCAGCGTCGTCGCGGTCTGGACGAACGACACCAGGGCCGCCGCGTTGGGCTCGTCGACCAGTACCCACTGGGCGCCCACCATCTGCATCCAGGTGCCGAGATTGGAGACCAGCTGGGCGATCCAGAGCGCCCGGTAGACCGGGGACCGCAGCGGCGCCCATGTGGAAACTGGTTTCGGCGCGGCTGTAGTCACTCGGGACAGCATAGCCGCGTGCTCTGACCGGTATTCCGCCCGCTCACGCGGTGAGGCGAGGTACCAACGCGGTTCGAGCGGCGGCCGCTGCCGGATGTCGCCGCCCGGGTGCCCGGCGCGCGCCGGGTAGCATCGGCGGCATGCCCGGACGACTGCTCCGATTCGGTGCGGCCCTCGCGCTGATCCTGCTGGCCGCCACGGCCTGCTCGGACGATGAGGAGCCGGAGCCCGCGGCCCCCGATGCGACGCCGATGGGCCACACCTATATCTCCACCGAGGTCACCGGCACAGCGATCCCGGGCGGTGGACCCCTCACCCTGGTGTTCGCCGACGGCCGGATCACCGCCGACGCCGGCTGCAACAAACACAGCGGCGCCGTGGATCTCCACGATCACGTGCTGCACGTTTCCGAACTCGCGAGCACCCTCGCCGCCTGTCCCGGTGAACGCGCCGGATCCGATACCTGGGTGGGCGAACTGCTGCGCGGGGAGCCGACGTGGGAGCTCGACCGCGACCGGCTGACGCTGGTCGGCAAGAAGTCGACGGTGGTCCTCACGGACAAGAAGGTGGTGCAACCGGACCGGCCGATCCGCGGTACCGAATGGGTCGTCACCACGCTGCTCACCCCGGAGGCCCGGGTATCGTCGCGCACGATCGACGAAGTGCGGCCCCACCTCACCATCGCCGAGGACGGCGGGCTCACCGGGTTCGCCGGCTGCAACCGGCTGACGGGTCGCGCCGAGATAACCGAAACCCCGGCCGGCGCCGATATCGCGTTCACCGCGGCCACCACCCGGATGATGTGCACCCCCGAGGTCATGGAGGTGGAACGCGCGGTACTCGCCGCCCTGGACGGCACGGCACAGGCCACCGTCGACGCCGACACCCTCACCCTGCGCAACTCCAACGGCCACGGTCTGACGCTGCGCGCCGGGTAGGCCGACTGCCGGAACGGCTCGCACAAGACCGGGTTCGCGACCCGTAGCGGCGGCCGCGATCCGGTCGCGGGGCTACGGGCTGAACACCACGCTCTCGAAGGCCCGCGTTTCGGCATCCATCGGCACACCCTCGCAGTTGGGTCCGGGAAACGCGGCCACGTACATATCGGTGTCATTGGCGAGAACTCCGGCCGCGCCCGGTGTGTTGTAGCAGCGGTCGGGGTCGAGATCGTCGAGCACGGCCGGGCCGCCGATCTGTGAACGGTAGACGAATTCCCCCGGCGCCGCGTGCGCGCCGAGCGGAACGGTCAGGGTGATCGCGGCGCCGACGGCGAAGGCACCCACGGTTTCGACGATATATCGCACGCACTGGTCCTTTCGCTCGGAATTGCGGGCTGTTCGCGTCCAGCACCGCAGTATTCCGGACCCGCACCCTGGTCTGCGGTAAGCGGGCGGAACCGCCCGTCGATGGGCCCGTCGCAGCATCCCGGAACACCCGGGCGAACTCACCGGGCGCGCGGCGCGGCCCGGTATCCGGTCGTGCCCGGATCTTCCCACTGGTAGAGGGCCGGGATGAGAAAGCGTTGCAGCAGCTGCGATTCCGATTCGGCGTCGGCCGGCCACAGCAGCAACGACAACACCGACCGGATGAACCAGACGCCGGTCAGAGGGTCGTCCGGGCGCGTGCCCAGCATTTCGGAAACGATGCCGAGCAGGGCCGGCGATTCGGCGAAGGTCACCACCGACCGGGGCCCGTGCTGCGAGGCGAGAAACGCGACAACGATCGGATCGGAACGCACCTCACGCAGCGTTACGGTGAGCGCTGCGTACACGCGTTCGGGGCCGGTGAGGTCACCGAGCGCGAGCTCCACTTCTCCGGCGATACGGTTCGCCGCGCGAGCGAGGACGGTCTCACGCAGATGGGTCACACCACCGGTATGGCGGTAGACGGTGGCGCGCGAGCAGTGCGCGTGCCGCGCCACCGTATCGACATCGAGACCGTCGAAACCGCGCCGCGTGATCAGATCCGCGACCGCGGCGTAGATGTGGTCGGCCGCGGTGTCGTGGCGATCCGCGCCGAGTAGCCAGTCTCGCGCCATCGCTTCAGTATGAGACATCGACGGCGTCGAAGGTCCGGATATCGCCCAGTTCAGGAGCATGTGCTGAGACAACAATGGGCGGAACGACGACCCGATGTGTATCGACTTCAGTCGCAGATCTTGTTCCGGCGTCACCCGGGGACAACTGTGGAGGCAAGGTGCGGCGCCGGCGACCGATGTTCGCCGTGCCGGGCCGCCGGTACTCGGCGCGGCGCACGGCCGGCTTCGGCTACCACCCGGTACCCGAAGCCGCCGGCGCCTCGGATTGCGAACGGAGATCGGATGTCGACCACCGAATTGCTGGATCGCCCCGTCGGCGGCTGGTCGTGGACGCAACGCCGGACTCTCGTCGTGTCCTGCCTCGCCGTCACCTTGGTGATCGCGTCGATGGCCGCCCTGTACACCTCGTTGGCGCAGATCTCGATCGCCACGGGCGCGGACCACACCCAGGCGACCTGGATCGTCGACGGTTACACCCTCGCCCTGGCCTGCCTGGTCCTGCCCGCCGGCGCCCTGGGCGACCGCTACGGCCGGCGCCGGCTGCTGGTCAGCGGGCTGCTCGTCTTCGCGGCCGCCTCGATGATTCCCACGGTCACCTCGTCGGTCGACTGGATCATCGGCGCCCGCGTGCTCGCCGGTATCGGTGCCGCACTGGTTATGCCGTCCACCCTGTCCATGATCACCACCGCATTTCCGCCGGGGGCCTCGGCACGGGCCGTCGGGGTCTGGGCCGGGGCCGCCGGCTCCGGCGGCCTGCTCGGTCTGATCGGCTCCGGGCTGCTGTTGCAGTGGTGGTCGTGGCAGTCCATCTTCATCGGCATGGCCGCCGCCGCGGCAGTGCTCGCCGCCGCGGGATTCACCCTCACCGAATCCCGCAGTACCGCGCCGACCGGACTGGATCCACTCGGCGCGTTCACCGGGGTGACCGCGATTGCGCTACTGGTCTGGTCGTTGATCTCGGTTGCCGACCGCGGATGGAGTGATCCCTACATTCTGGCCGGTCTGGCGGGCGCCGCGCTCGCCACCGAACTCTTCATCCTGGCCGAACTCCGTGTCCGGTATCCCATGCTGGACCTGCGGTTGTTCGCACGGCGCGGCTTCGGCTGCGGTGCCGCATCGCTGGCCGTCCAGTTCCTCGTCACCTTCGGGCTGTTCATGATCGTCGTCCAGTATCTGCAGCTGATCCTGGGATACAGCCCCCTGCATGCCGCCGTCGCCGTCCTGCCCATGGGGGTCGCCGTTGTCGGACTGTCGTTGTTGTCGTCCCGGCTCACCGCCCGCTACGGGCTTCGGCTGCCCACGATCGCCGGCCTGATCGTTCTCGCCACCGGGCTGCTGCTCCTGACCCGCCTGACAGCCGAAGCCGGTTATCCCGGTGTACTGATCCCGTTGTCCATCGTGGGCATCGGAATCGGCCTGGCCGCGGCGCCGGCCACCACCGCGATCATGACCGACGCCGATATCGATATGCACAGCGTCGCCGCGGCGGTCAACGACGCCGCCCGCGAGATCGGCGCGGCCATCGGTATCGCCGTGGCCGGCACCGTCCTGGCCACCGGCTACCGCGCCGGTATCGCCCCTGGCCTGCCCCAGCTGCCCGCACCGGCTCGCGAACCCGTCGCGCACTCCCTCGCCGCCACCACCCAGCTCGCCGAGCAGGCCGGCCCGCAAGCGAAACCACTGCTCGACCTCGCCCGGGGCGCCTTCCTCGACGGCTTGCACCAGACGGTATTCGTCCTCGCGGTCATCAGCCTCGTTGCCGCGGCCGTGTTCGTCTTCTGGGCGCCCGGACCACCCGAAACAGCGAGGCCCGCCGGGACGGTACCCGGCGGGCCTCGAATACTTCACCTGCTCAGGGCAGCGGACCGCCCGCAGCGATCGCGGACAGCGTGGCGAACTCGTCGCCCTTGAGCGACGCTCCGCCCACCAGTGCACCGTCGATATCGGTTTGCTTGCTCAGCTCACCGACATTCTTGGCGTTCACCGAACCGCCGTAGAGCACCCGCACGGTCTCGGCGACCTCGGCTCCGGCCAGTTGGGCGAGCTCGCCACGGATGGCGCCGCACACCTCCTGCGCATCGGCCGGGGTGGCAACCTTACCGGTGCCGATCGCCCACACCGGTTCGTAGGCGATGACGACCTTCGCGATCTCCTCGGACTTCAGGCCCTTCAGCGAACCCCGCAGTTGCTCGAGGTTGTACTCGACGTGGGTGCCCGCCTCGCGGACGTTCAGCCCCTCGCCGATGCAGACAATCGGGGTGACCCCGTGCTTCAACGCCTGCTTCGCCTTGGCGAGCACCGTGGCGTCGTCCTCGTTGTGGTACTGGCGGCGCTCGGAATGCCCGACCACCGCGAACCGGCACCCCAGCTTGGCCAGCATGGCCGCGCTGACCTCACCGGTGTAGGCACCGGATTCGTGTACCGAAACATCCTGCGCACCGTAGGTGACCCGCAGCTTGTCGCCTTCGATCAGCGTCTGCACGCTGCGGATATCCACGAACGGCGGAATCACCGTGACATCGACCTTGTCGAAGTACTTGTCCGGCAGCGCGAACGCGATCTTCTGCACCAGGGCGATGGCCTCGAGGTGATTGAGGTTCATCTTCCAGTTGCCCGCGATCAGCGGTTTCCGAGCCATTACGCGTCCTCCGCATCGTCGAGCACGCTGATGCCGGGCAGCGTCTTACCTTCCAGGTACTCCAGCGAGGCACCGCCACCGGTGGAGATATGCGAGAAATCGCTCTCCGGGATACCGAGCGCCCGCACGGCCGCCGCGGAATCACCGCCACCGACAACGGTGAACGCGCCCTTACCGGTGGCCTTGGCGATGGCCTCGGCCACACCGCGGGTACCGGCCGCGAACTTGTCGAACTCGAACACACCCATCGGGCCGTTCCAGAACACCGTGCGTGCCTCGGTGAGCAGTGCGGCGAAACGCTGCACCGATTCCGGGCCGATATCCAGGCCCATCCAGCCGTCCGGGATCTCGTGGCACGGTACGACCTTCGATTCCGCGTCCGCGGCGAAGGAATCGGCGACGACGATATCGCGGGGCAGATGGATGACATCGGCGTAGCGGTCCAGCAGCTGCTTACAGGTGTCGATCATCTCCTCCTGCAGCAGCGAGGAACCGACGGACAGGCCCTCCGCAGCCAGGAAGGTGAAGCACATCCCGCCGCCGATGACCAGGGTGTCGACCTTGGGGGCCAACGCCTCGATCACGGCCAGTTTGTCCGAGACCTTCGATCCGCCGAGGACCACCGCGTAAGGGCGGTCGGTGGATTCGGTGAGCTTGGCCAGCACATCCGCCTCCGCGGCGACCAGCGTGCCCGCGTAGTGCGGCAGCAGTTTCGCCACGTCGTACACCGATGCCTGCTTCCGGTGCACCACACCGAAACCGTCGGAGACGAAAGCGCCGTCGTCGCCGACCAGTTCCACCAGCGCGGCGGCCAGCTTCGCGCGGTCGGCGTCGTCCTTGCCGGTCTCGCGCGGATCGAACCGGATGTTCTCCAGCAGCAGCACATCGCCGTCGGTGAGGCCCTCGGAGCGCGCAAGCGCGTCCTGTCCCACCACATCGCCGGCGAGCTGCACATTGCGACCCAATTCGGCGGCCAGGCGGGTCGCCACCGGGGCCAGCGACAGCGCCGGATCCGAGGCCCCCTTCGGGCGGCCGAGATGCGCGGTGACGACCACCTTCGCACCGGCTTCCACCAGTGCGCGGATGGTCGGCACCGAGGCGATGATCCGGCCCGGATCGGTGATCTCGCCGTTGTCGAGGGGGACGTTGAGGTCGGAACGCACCAGTACGCCGCGGCCCTCGACGCCCTCGGCGAGGAGATCGTCCAGAGTTTTGATGCTCACGCCGGTCCTAGAGGGACTTGCCGACGAGGCCGATGAGGTCGGCGAGGCGGTTGGAGTAGCCCCACTCGTTGTCGTACCAGGAGTAGACCTTCACCTGGTCGTCGATGACCTTGGTCAGCGGCGCGTCGTAGATCGAGGAATGTGGATCGGTGACGATATCGCTGGAGACGATCGGGTCCACGTTGTACTTCAGGATGCCCTTCAGCGGACCTTCCGCGGCGGCCTTGAACGCCGCGTTGATCTCGTCGACCGTGGCCTTCTTCTCCAGATCGGCGGTCAGGTCGGTGATCGAGCCGGTGGGGATCGGGACCCGGAGCGAGTAGCCGTCGAGCTTGCCGTTGAGCTCGGGCAGCACCAGGCCGATGGCCTTGGCCGCACCGGTGCTGGTCGGCACGATGTTCACCGCGGCGGCGCGGGCGCGACGCAGATCCTTGTGCGGGCCGTCCTGCAGGTTCTGGTCCTGCGTGTAGGCGTGGATGGTGGTCATCAGACCCTTGACGATGCCGAACTCGTCGTTCAGCACCTTCGCCAGCGGGCCCAGGCAGTTGGTGGTGCAAGACGCGTTGGAGATGATGTTCTGGCTGCCGTCGTACTTGTCGTCGTTGACGCCCATCACGATGGTGATGTCCTCGCCCTTGGCGGGCGCGGAGATGATGACCTTCTTGGCACCGGCGGCCAGGTGCCCCTTGGCCTTGGTGGCGTCGGTGAAGATACCGGTGGATTCGACGACGACGTCCACGCCCAGATCGCCCCACGGCAGCGCCGCCGGGCCCTCCTTGATGGCCAGCGCCTTGATGCGCTGGTCACCGACCACGATGGTGTCCTCGCCTTCCAGCGAGACATCCTTCGGCAGCCGGCCGAGGATCGAATCGTATTTCAGCAGGGTGGCCAGAGTCGCGTTGTCGGTGAGGTCGTTGACCGCCACGATCTCGATATCGGTGGTGCCGAGCGCTTTCTGCGCCTCCACCGCCCGGAAGAAGTTACGTCCGATACGGCCGAAGCCGTTGATACCTACCCGGACAGTCACGTTTCTCGCTCCTCAGCTGTCAAGCGGATGATTCCGACGCCACCCACACTAATGCCTTCGGGACTTCTCTCCGACACACCCCTGGTGTTCGCGAGCACCGGCTATCCGGGCAAGCTCGGACCTCATCCGGCGGCGCTACCTCCGCGTGTCGGACCGCGCCGGCCCGATCCGGCGGGCAACCGCAGCTCCGCCCCGAATCCGCGATCCCACCGGGCGCGGCCACGGCCGGCTCCCGAAAAACCCTGGCAACTCCGGGCGCCGCATCGCAGGATGGTCGGGATGCCCAGTACACCTCTCCCCGATTCCGGCCCGAACGTCCGTCCGGCCACTCCCGCCGATATCCCCCGCGCCACCCGAAGCCTCACCCGCGCCTTCGCCGACTACCCCTGGACCCGGCACACCATCGCCGCGGACGAGCACGAACGCCGGCTGGCCGAGTTCCAGGAACTCTTCCTCACCCGCATCGGATTACCGCACGGCAAGGTGTGGGTCGCCGACGACGGTGACGCGGTCGCGGTCTGGACCACCCCCGCCACCGATGCCGGCGCGGTCTTCACCGAACTGGCGCCCCGCTTCACCGAACTGGCCGGTGACCGCGCCGAGGCGCATGCAGCGGCGGAGGCGGCAATGCAGCCACACCGCCCGGTCGAGCCCGTCTGGTTCCTCGGCACCGTCGGCGTCGACCCCGCCCGCCGAGGCGGCGGACTGGGCCGCGCCGTGATCGAGCCCGGCCTGGCCGCTGCCGGACGCGAGGGGGTCGGGGCGTTCCTGGAGACGTCGACCGCGGAGAACGTGCGGTTCTACGAACACCTCGGTTTCCACGTGACCGCAGAAGTGGATATCCCCGGCGGCGGCCCCCTGACCTGGTGCATGTTGCGGCAGCCGTAGCAGTTCTCTCGCCGGGCCGCCGCCGGCCCGGCGAGGGAGCAGATCCGTCGCCGGAGCGAAATCAGGGCCTGTTCGATCGACAACGGAGAACACCGTCGCCCCTCGGTCCGGCCCGTAATGCCTCTGAGCGGACGCCGATGTCCGCCGGGGCTTTCCTCGAGACCATCGCGCCCGGATGCAGCCCGTGCACTCGGACGCCGATGCCGTGCGGCCGCGGATCGGTCGATCCGCAGCTCGGCAAAGCGGTGTCTACCTCTGCCTTCCCTGCCGGCGCCTACAGACCGAAGGCGACCTCGCCGATCACCGTCGAGATCGCCCGCGACGAGCCACCGCTCTCACGGCCTGCGCGCACCGTGTCGACTCCACGGCAGATGAGCCGATCGCGGCGGGCGCATCGTGCTGGAACGTCTCCGCGCCGTGTCGTGTGAGCCAGGCCTGACCGCGGCACGGCGTCCCGGCCAACCTGTCCGGGGCGTATGACGGCTCAGGCGTCGTCGAGCAGTTCGGCCGTGACCGCCGATTCGGTATCCGGCACGCCGAGTTCCTTGGCGCGCCGGTCGGCCATGGACAGCAGCCGCCGGATCCGCCCGGCCACCGCGTCCTTGGTCATCGGGGGGTCGGCGAGCTGGCCGAGCTCTTCGAGTGAGGCCTGCCGGTGTTCGACGCGCAGCTTCCCCGCCGCCGCCAGATGGTCCGGAACGTCGTCGCCGAGCAGCTCCAGCGCGCGTTCGACCCTGGCCGCCGCCGCGACCGCGGCGCGGGCCGATCGACGCAGGTTGGCGTCGTCGAAATTGGCGAGCCGGTTGGCGGTGGCGCGGACCTCGCGCCGCATCCGCCGTTCCTCCCAGGTGAGCCGGGTGTCCTGCGCGCCCATCCGGGTGAGCAGCGCACCGATCGCCTCGCCGTCGCGGACCACGACCCGGTCGGTACCGCGTACTTCCCGCGCCTTCGCCGAGATACCGAGCCGCCGCGCGGCGCCCACCAGCGCCAACGCCGCCTCCGGACCGGGGCAGCTCACCTCGAGCGCCGAGGAGCGGCCGGGTTCGGTGAGCGAGCCGTGGGCCAGGAAGGCGCCGCGCCATGCGGCCTCGGCATCGGCGACACTGCCGCCGACGACCTGGGCGGGTAGTCCGCGCACGGGCCGGCCGCGCACATCCAGCAGTCCGGTCTGGCGCGCGAGGGCTTCGCCCTCCTTCGCCACCCGGACCACGTACCGGGAGGATTTGCGCAGGCCACCGGCACTGAGCACATGCACATCCGACCCGTATCCGTAGAGTTCGAAGATCTCCCGCCGCAGCCGCCGCGCGATGGACCCCATATCGACTTCGGCTTCGACGATCACCCGCCCGCCGACGATATGCAGACCGCCGGCGAAACGCAGCAGGGCGGACAGTTCGGCTTTACGCGCACTCACCTGTGTTACGGCGAGCCGGCTCAGCTCGTCTTTCACTTCGGCTGTCATCGCCACGAGACGTGCTCCTTTCCACCCAACCCGGACCGCACATCCTGACCCATGTGCCGTCCCTCGACTCGAAGCCCCGGCAACGCCGGACGGGGCTCGTGGATCAGTTGATCCAGTGCGGCGGCGAGCTTTCCGGCATCGTGCCGGGCCGTTCCCGCGTCGGCGACATCGGAAAAGACTACTCGTGCCCGCAGTTGCCCGGCCGCTCTGGCCACATGTTCGCGCTCGCGTCCCTCCGGTACGCACCCGGAATCGACCAGAACCTCGTCGACCGCGAAATCCGGTGCGTGCTGGGACAATACATGCAGATGACGTTCGGCGGAGAAACCCGCCGTCTCACCGGGTTGTGCGACCAGGTTCAGAATCAGCACCTTACGCGCCCGCGTATACACCAGTGCATCGCGTAGGCCGGGCACCAGCAGATGCGGGATGACACTGGTGAACCACGATCCGGGCCCGAGGACCACCGCATCCGCTCGTTCGATGGCGGCGGTGGCCTCGGCGCAGGCAGGCGGGTCGGCGGGCAGCAACCGCACCCGGCGCACCTTGCCGGGGGTCGTGGCCACGGCCACCTGACCGCGAATACAGCGGCTGACCCGCGGGTCGGTTTCCAAACCCGAGACATCGGCCTCGATATCGAGCGGGAGGGTCGACATCGGCAGTACCCGGCCGCTGACGCCGAGCAGCTCACCGACCTTGTCGAGAGCGGCCACCGGATCACCCAGCACCTCGGTGAGTCCGGCCAGCAGCAGATTGCCGACCGAATGTCCCGCCAGCGCGCCGGTACCGCCGAACCGGTGCTGCACGGTCCGGGTGAGGACACCGTCGGCGTCGGCCGCCAGCGCGGCCAGGGCCATCCGCAGATCACCGGGCGGCGGGACCCCCAATTCGCGACGCAGCCGGCCGGAAGAGCCGCCGTCGTCGGCGACGGTCACGACCGCGCTGATCCGCCGGGTCAGCCGGCGCACCGCCGACAGGGTGGCGTAGAGCCCGTGTCCGCCGCCGAGTGCGACGACTTCGGGACCGCGGCGAGTCTCGGGACCGGAATCGAGGCCGCTCATTCGCGCCCCAGATCCCGGTGCAGTACCCGCACCGTATCGACCGGGCCGTCCGCATCGTTGTCGATGCTGCGGCCCGCCAGCTGACCGAGGGCCTCGGCGATCGCGACACTGCGATGTCTGCCGCCGGTACAGCCCACTGCGACGGTCATGTATCGCTTCCCCTCTTGGCGGTAACCCTGGGTGGTCAGCTCGATCAGATGCTCGCAGGTCCGCAGATAGTCCTCGGCACCCGGACGCGACAGCACATAGTCACTGACCACCGATTCCTGACCTGTGTGCTGCCGAAGTTCTGGTACCCAGTGCGGGTTGGGCAGGAAACGCACATCCAGCACCATGTCCGCGTCCAGCGGGACACCGTACTTGAATCCGAACGATTGCACGGTCAGCTGCAGTGCGGCGGGCGTGCCGCCGCCGTAGACCTCCTCCAGTTTCCGGTGCAACTGGTGGATCGACAGCTCCGTGGTGTCGATGACCACATCGGCGGCGGCCTTCACCCCGGCGAGCCGGACCCGTTCGGCGGCGATCCCGGCCGACAGGGTGCCATCGGCACTGTCGTTCTGCAGCGGGTGCCGGCGCCGGGCGAACCCGAACCGGCGGATCAGCACATCGTCGGAGGCTTCCAGGAACAGGATCCGGGTGGGCACGCCGCGGGCGCGCAGCTGTTCGGTGACCGCCGGGAGATCGCCGGTGAAGAAGCGGCTGCGCACATCCATCACGATCGCCAGCCGCCGGATGGGCGGATCCGCGGACGCGCCGAGTTCCACCATCCGCCCGATCAGTTCCGGCGGCAGATTATCGGTGACGTACCAGCCGAGATCCTCCAGAACTCGCGCGGCGGTCCCCCGCCCGGCACCGGACAGCCCGGTCACCATCACGACCTCGACCGGGGTCCCCGCACCCGGCGCCCCACCCGGCACCACTTTCGTACTGCTGTTCGATTCGACGCGAGTCATGTACCACCCGGATCTTGTTCGGGAATGCGTTTCGGTCACCCTGCTGTAGCGCGTACGCCCGGTCCCTGTCCCGGAGCGCAGAAACACGGCCGCGGGGGCGCAGGAACAAACGTACGTGACCCGCGCCGGTCACCGCGCTGTTGCGCCGTGCGCCGCGCCGGAGGCTATCGGCCGTGCAGGGCGGCCAGCACCGCCTCCGCGGTGGCCCGGCCGATACCGGGCACCTCGATGATCTCCTCCACGGTCGCCTCCTTCAACCGCGCCACCGACCCGAAATGCGTGACCAGCGCGGTCCGGCGGGCCGCGCCGAGCCCGCGCACCGAATCCAGCGCGGAGGCTGTCATCCGCCGGGATCGTTTACTGCGATGGAAGGCGATGGCGAAGCGGTGGGCTTCGTCACGCACGCGTTGCAGCAGGTAGAGCGCCTCACTGGTGCGCGGCAGGATCACCGGGTCCGGTTCGCCCGGTACCCAGACCTCTTCCAGCCGTTTCGCCAGCCCCACCACCGCGACATCGGTGATCCCGAGCTCGTCGAGCACCTCGGCCGCGGCCGCGACCTGCGGTGCGCCACCGTCGACGACGTACAGATTCGGCGGATAGGCGAACTTGCGGGGGCGGCCGGTCTTCGGATCGATTCCGGGCCGGGTGGTGATCTCCTCCTCGGCGAGGTCTTCGGCCCCGGGTGTGGTCCCGAACTCCGGTACCTCGGCCGTACCGGCGAGATCGGCCTGTTCGGTGGCATCACGTTCCCGGCGCAACCGCAGGAACCGGCGCCGGGTGACCTCGGCGATACTGGCGACGTCATCGGACCGGCCCCCGCCGGCCGCCTCCCGGATCGCATAGTGCCGGTAATCGGATTTCTTGGGCAGTCCGTCCTCGAACACCACCAGCGAGGCCACCACATCGGTGCCCTGGACATGACTGATATCGACGCATTCGATCCGCAGCGGCGCGGTATCGAGGTCGAGGGCGTCCTGGATATCCTGCAGCGCCACCGAACGCGAGGTCAGATCGCCGGCCCGGCGGAGTTTGTGCTGCGCGAGCGCCTCGGTGGCATTGCGGGCGACGGTCTCGGCGAGGGCCTTCTTGTCGCCACGCTGCGGTACCCGCACCCGCACGGCGCCGCCCCGCAATTGCGACAACCAGCGCTGGACCTCGTCGACATCGGCGGGTACCTCCGGTACCAGGACCTCCCGCGGTACGACCGCCGCGGGCTGGTCCCCGGCGGTCTGCGCGGCGACGGCGGCCTGCTCACCGTAGAACTGGGTGAGGAACTGTTCCACCAGTGCGGCCAGCTCTCCGCCCTGTTCCGGGGTGTCTGCCGCATCGCCGGATTTGTCCACCACCCAGCCGCGCTGGCCGCGCACCCGGCCGGCGCGCACATGGAATACCTGCACCGCGACTTCCAGATCGTCGCCGGCAAAAGCAATCACATCGGCATCGGTACCGTCGCCCAGCACCACGGCCTGCTTTTCCAGCGCCCGGCGCAGGGCCTGCACATCGTCGCGGAGCCGGGCCGCGGTTTCGAAATCGAGGTCCTCGGACGCGGTATGCATCCGGCGCTCCAATTCCTTGACCATCCGATCGGTACGCCCGGCCAGGAAATCGCAGAAATCGTCGACGATACGCCGGTGCTCGTCTGCCGAAACCCGGCCCACACACGGCGCCGAACATTTGTCGATATAACCGAGCAAACAGGGCCGGCCGATCTGCCCGTGCCGTTTGAACACCCCCGCCGAGCAGGTACGGGCCGGAAAAACCCGCAGCAACAGATCGAGGGTTTCCCGGATCGCCCACGCATGGGCATAGGGCCCGAAATAACGGACCCCTTTCTTCCGTGCGCCCCGATAAACGAATAGCCGCGGATATTCCTCGTTCAGGGTGACGGCCAGCACCGGATAGGATTTGTCGTCGCGGTAGCGGACGTTGAATCGCGGATCGAATTCCTTGATCCAGTTGTATTCCAGCTGCAGCGCTTCGACCTCGGTGGAAACCACGGTCCATTCCACGCTCGCGGCGGTGGTGACCATCTGCCGCGTCCGCGGATGTAATGCGGCCACATCGGCGAAATACGAGTTGAGCCGATTACGCAGACTTTTCGCCTTGCCGACGTAGACGACCTGCCCGTAGGAGTCACGGAATTTGTAGACACCGGGTTCGAGCGGAATACTGCCCGGCTGCGGCCGGTACGTCGCGGGATCTGCCACGGGTCCAAGGTTAGTAGCGACCTCGGACAGACTTCCGCCCGGTCGGATCGCCGGAGGCTGCCCGACCGGGGATCGCCACCGTGTGCCCGCCGAACCGGCGGGCGGGAGTTCGGAGGTTCGGCAGCGCGCCCGCCGCGACGACACATCACGGCGCTCGGAGAATCGGTGCGCGGTGGCGCGATCCGCTCGGTGGTTCGGCCGCCAACTGTCGTACCGGGCGGCTACAGTGCGGAATATGCGCCCGGTACAACGGATTCGGTACGCACTGACCATTACGGGCCTACTCGTGGCCGCGTCCCTCAGTGGATGTTCCAGTGAGACCGATACCGCGGGCCCGTGCACGCCGGTGCCCAACGGCACCGCCGTCACCGCCGCCCCCGGCACCGGTTCGGCGGCACCGGCGACCCGCGATCTCGCGACAAACCCCGAGATCGCTTCGGGCTACCGGTCCGATATGACTGCCGTGCGTACCACCGGTTATGCCGTTTCCACCGCCAACTCCCATGCCACCCGTGCCGCCTGCGAGGTCCTGCGCGCCGGCGGTACCGCGGCGGATGCGCTGATCACCGCACAAACCGTGCTCGGGATCACCGAACCACAGGCTTCCGGGCTCGGCGGCGGCGCCTTCCTGCTGTACTACAACGCGGAGAACGCCACCGTCGAGGCCTACGACGGGCGGGAGACCGCACCGGAGGCGGCGACGGAGAACTATCTGCGCTGGATCAGCGATACCGACCGCACCGAACCGCGACCGGATGCCCGCGCCAGTGGGCGCTCCATCGGGGTCCCGGGAGTCGTGCGCATGCTCGGGATGGTGCATGCCGAGCACGGGCAGACTGCCTGGCGCGAACTGTTCGGCCCCGCCGTCGCACTGGCCGATCAGGGGTTCGAGATCAGCCCGCGGCTGGCCGGGCAGATCGCCGAATCCGCACCCGAACTGGCCCGTGATCCGGCGGCTGCCGAATACTTCCTCGAGCCGGACGGTTCGCCCAAACCCGCCGGTACGGTCCTCACCAACCCGGCGCTGTCGAAAACCCTGAGCACCCTGGCCACCGACGGCGCGGACGCCTTCTACACCGGGCCCATCGCACAGGACATCGTCGCCGCCACCGCGGCGCGCACCGGCGGACGCACGCCCGGTGCGCTGACGGCCGCGGATCTGGCCGGCTATCGGGCGGTGAAGCGAACACCGCTGTGCACCGGTTACCGGGAACACGAGATCTGCGGTATGCCGGGTCCCTCCTCCGGCGGCACCACCGTCGCGGCCACCCTCGGTATCCTGGAAAATTTCGATCTCCCGGGCCTGCCGCCCGAACGGGTCGACCACAACGGCGGAGTCCCGCGTGCCGAGGCCGTCCATCTGATCGCGGAAGCCGAGCGGCTCGCGTACGCCGACCGCGACAAATACATCGCCGATCCAGATTATGTTCCACCGCCCGGCGATTCCCCGCAGACCCTGGTCGACCCGGAGTATCTGCGAGAGCGGGCCGGGCTGATCGATCCGGACCGGAGCATGGGCAGCGCCCGGCCCGGCGACTTCGGCGCCACCACACTGGGAGCCGGACCCCAGACCCCCGAGCACGGCACCAGCCATATCTCGGTGGTCGACTCCTACGGTAATGCCGCGGCGATGACCACCACCGTGGAATCGGCGTTCGGCTCGTTCCACATGGTCGACGGGTTCCTGCTGAACAACCAGCTCACCGATTTCTCGGCCGACCCGGTCGATACCGCCGGCGTTCCCGTGGCGAATCGGGTCGAACCGGGTAAACGCCCGCGCAGCTCCATGAGCCCGACCCTGGTCTTCGAACCCGGTCCCGGCACCGAGCCCGGCACCCTGACCCATGTGGTCGGCTCACCGGGTGGTTCGGTGATCATCCAGTTCGTGGTGAAAACCCTGGTGGGCATGCTGGATTGGGGCCTGGATCCGCAGCAGGCGGTCTCCGCCGTATCGTTCGGTGCCGCGAACACCCCGCTCACCGGCGTGGGCGGGGAGCATCCCGCGATCGATACACGTGACGACGGTGCCCACGATCCACTCGTCACCGCCTTGCGCGAGCGGGGTCACCAGGTATCGGTGGCGCCGCAGACGAGCGGGCTCAGTGTTCTGAGCCGCGACGGTGAGAATCATTGGATCGGCGGCGCCGATCCGCGGCGTGAAGGTGAGGTCTTGGGCGATACCCGCTGATCGCACCCCAGGCACCTGTGCGTGTGTCTGTTCCCGGGGCGCCGCGAGTGTGAGGTGCCTCGCCGAACACGGCAATAAGGTTGCCAGCCGGTAGCGGTTGTGCGATTTTGGTTTCATAGCCCCGATGAGGTGGGCTTCCGGACGAGAGGGTCGTACCCGGCGTGCGACAAGACGACCCACGGAGGTCGTCATGGCATTGGCATGGATCGTTCTCGTGGTATCCGGTGTACTGGAGGCGGTGTGGGCCACCGCTCTGGGCAAAACCGAAGGCTTCTCCAAATGGCCCCCGACGGTGCTGTTCGTCGTCGCGCTCGTCGCCAGTATGGGCGGACTCGCCTACGCAATGCGCGATCTGCCGGTGGGCACGGCGTACTCGGTATGGGTGGGTATCGGCGCGGTACTCACCGTCATCTATGCCATGGCCACCGGGGAGGAGCCGGTCACGATCGGAAAACTGGTCTTCCTGACCATGATCATCTCCGGAGTGGTCGGACTGAAGCTCGCCCACTGAGCGTCGCGACGAACGCCGAATACGCAGGCCGGCGCCACGCCCAGGTGTGGCACCGGTAGCGGTGGACAACGGCGGCCGAGCCGGACGGCGCCGGTGATCTCGGCCCGTGCGGTCGCACCGGCGCTCAGACCTCGGCCGAGCGGTGGGCCCTCTCCACGGGCAGGATCAGGTTCCCGGGGTTTGTCCCGGAACCACGAAGGCGACCAGTGGGTGCGACCGCATGGTGAAGTGTCTTCCTACGGTGCCCGCCTCTCCGGCCGCCCGCAGACGGCGTCGATTGCGGGCGGAATCAGGCGGTGTCGGTGTACTTCGTGCCGAGCTCGCGGAGCCGGTCCAGCGCCGCGGCGGCGCGCTCACCGTCGTTGGAGCGGATGGCCAGCATCGGGACGTAGTCGTCGTTCACCAGCTCCAGCCGGGCCCACGCCTTACGGTCCGGGAAGGATACGCCCCGGATATGCTTCCATTCGAATTCACTGTCGCCCAGCACATTACGTACCACCACACCGTGTTCCCCGGCGCGCACACGCGGCCTGGTGAGCAGTAGTACGGCGATGGCACCGAAAACACCGATACATGCCATCGCGAACTGGTCCACGACCCGGAAGTTCACCCCGGTGTAGTCGATCCGCAGGAACACCCCGAGCAGGACGAACGCCACTACCAGGCAGATGGCCACGATGAACGCGGTCCGGCGCGCTTTACGCGGGCGCACCTCGAACTCCCAGTCGGACGGCTGATCCGCGCCCGGGTCGATACCTCGCCGCAGAATACGCACCACCGGCATCACTCAGCCCGCCGCGCGCAGCCCGCGCAGGGTCAGGGCGGCATCGAGGGCGGCCGCGGCCGCCTGCTCGCCTTTGTTCTCCACCGAGTCGGGCAGCCCGGCCCGGTCCAGCGCCTGCTGTTCGTTGTTCGTGGTGAGGACACCGTTGGCGACCGGGGTGCTCTCGTCCAGCGAGACCCGGGTCAGGCCGGCGGTCACGGCATCGCAGACATACTCGAAATGCGGGGTATCGCCGCGGATCACCACACCGAGCGCGACCACCGCGTCATGGGTGCGGGCCAGCTCCTGCGCCAGTACCGGCAGTTCCATCGCACCGGCACAGCGGGCGACAGTGGTGTGCCGGACGCCCGCATCCGCCGCCACACGCTCGGCGTTCGCCACGAGGGTGTCGCAGATCTCGGTATGCCAGCGCGAGGCGACAATGGCCAGGCGCAACCCCTGCGCGTCGGCGAGCGCGAACTCCGGTACGCCGGTGCCGCTCATCGGTTTCCGCCTTTCGATCCGGCTGCGTTCATTGCGCTGTCTCCCCCAGATCCAGATCGTCCAGGCCCACCAGGTCGTGGCCCATCCGGTCGCGTTTGGTGCGCAGATAGCGCAGGTTCTCGGCATTGGCCCGCACCGGCATCGGTACGCGTTCGGTGATCCGCAGGCCGTAACCGTCGAGCCCGACCCGTTTCGCCGGGTTGTTCGTGAGCAGCCGCATCGACCGCAGGCCCAGATCGACCAGGATCTGCGCGCCGGTACCGTAATCGCGGGCATCGGCCGGTAGCCCGAGTTCGATATTGGCGTCGACGGTGTCGTGGCCGGAATCCTGCAGTTGATAGGCCTGCAGTTTGTGCATCAGGCCGATCCCGCGGCCCTCGTGCCCGCGCATGTACAGCACCACACCGCGACCCTCGGCGGCCACCATTTCCATGGCCGCGTCCAGTTGCGGGCCGCAATCGCAGCGCAGCGAACCGAAGACGTCGCCGGTGAGGCATTCCGAATGCACCCGGACCAGGACGTCCTCGCCGTCGCCGATATCGCCGCGCACCAGCGCCACATGTTCGACATCGTCGTAGATGCTCTGGTAGCCGACCGCGGTGAACTCGCCGTGCAGGGTCGGGATCCGCGCCTGCGCCACCCGCACGACATGCTTTTCGTGCTTACGGCGCCACGAGATCATCTCCGCGATGGAGATCAACGCCAGTTCGTGTTCGTCGGCGAAAACGCGCAGCTCATCGGTGCGGGCCATATGCCCGTCTTCCTTCTGGCTGACGATCTCGCAGATCACGCCCGCCGGCCGCAGCCCCGCCATCCGGGCCAGGTCCACCGCAGCCTCGGTATGACCGGGACGGCGCAGCACCCCGCCGTCCTTGGCGCGCAGCGGCACCACATGCCCCGGCCGGGTGAAATCGTTGGGTTTGGCGTCGCCGTCGGCGAGTAACCGGATGGTGGTGGCGCGATCGGCGCCGGAGATACCGGTCGTCACGCCTTCCTTGGCATCGACGGAGACGGTGTAGGCGGTCCCGTGCTTGTCCTGGTTCACCGCGTACATCGGCGGCAGGCCGAGACGGTCGCAGTCGTCACCGGTGAGCGGTACGCAGATATACCCCGAGGTGTACCGGATCATGAACGCCACGAGCTCCGGGGTGGCTTTCTCGGCGGCGAAGATGAGGTCGCCCTCGTTCTCCCGGTCCTCGTCGTCGACCACGACGACCGGTTTACCGGCCGCGATATCGGCGACGGCGCGCTCGATGCTGTCGAACCTGGTCACGTCTGCAATGCTCCATCTCGATTGGTCGCTGATCACACTACTGGGTCCGTCCGGCCCGTCCGGGCGCGGCCGGAAGTATCAACCGCGCTGATGGAGGCGCTCGACATACTTCGCGATCACATCGACTTCCAGGTTCACCACGGTCCCGGCAGCGGCGGAGCCGAGATCGGTCAGGCTCAGAGTGGTCGGGATGAGGGAGACCTCGAACCAGTCGCGGGCGCCGTCGGCGGCCGGTGTTTCGGCGCGCCCGAGCCCGGATACGGTCAGCGAAATACCGTTCACCGTGATGGAGCCCTTCTCCACCACATATTTGGCGATCGCGTCGGGCAGCGAGATCCGGACGACCTCCCAGTTCTCGCTGGGCGTGCGGGCCAGGATGGTGCCGGTACCGTCCACGTGGCCCTGCACGATATGGCCGCCGAGGCGGCTGTTCACGGCAGCGGCCCGCTCGAGATTGACCTGCGCGCCGGGCCCGAGGCCGCCGATACTCGACCGGCGCAGCGTTTCGCCCATCACGTCGACGGTGAATACATCGTCGATGACATCGACCACGGTGAGGCACACCCCGTTGACCGCAATGGAATCGCCGTGCCCGGCATCGGAGGTGACCAGTTTGCCGCGGATGGTCAGCCGGGCCGCGTCGGTCAGCTGTTCGCAGGCGACGATCTCACCCAGCTCCTCGACAATGCCTGTGAACATGCCTTCTCCCGTTCGCATCGGTGTTCCGCCTACGGAACGGCGCCAGCGGTACCGAATATTCCCAGTTCGCCGTCCACGACCAGACTAGTTGGCGCCCGCGCGCGCGAACCATGGCCGCCCGCTCGCCGGAACACCGTCGCTCCGATCCCCTACCGGTGCGGCACAGCCGAGCCGGTCCGCCCGACCCCTGCCGGAAATTTTGCGGTCGAATGACCGTCGTCACAATTATCACGCCAGGTCATATGAACGCTCCGACGAGTGGCTTTCTGGTCCGGACCGGTTCCCGGCGGTTCACCTTTTCCCGGCCGAGACCGCATCGAAACCGGAAATGTTCCTCGATTTGCGCGCTCACACCGGTCGACGCAATATGGTGAGGTGATCGTTCCACCGCCCTCGAACACCCTGCGGCGCGGCGGGACACGAAGTTCACCGATGACGGCCACCGCCGCGGAAGACCGTGCGCCACAAGCCTTCACGAACAACCGGATCGAAGCACCACAACGCGGCCGGAACATACGGCCGCGGATCGGCGATCCGGTACCCCTCGCCCCAGCGACAGTGTTGTCCGGGCATCGGATCCCGCGGTGACAGCACCGGGCGGATCCGCGCGGGCTCCGCGCCCCGGAAGACCGCGCCCAGTCAGGCACGTCCATCACTCGAGGAAGCCCGAGCGTCATGACCACATTCACCGAGTCCGCCCTCGAACAGCACTGCCGGCGATACCGGGAGCGGGATCTGCTGCCGGCCGTGGTCGATCCGGTATCGCACCGCATCCTGCTGCATATCGGCGCCGCCTACGGTGCGGTGACCATGCCCACCGAGCTCGGCGAACCGGTACTGCAGCGGCTCCGGGTCGCCGGGTCGGCCGGACCGGTTTTCGCACACCCCCGGGCCGGACGCTGGACGTTCCTCACCGGCCCCACTCGGCACGACGAATTCCCGGCCGCCGCCGCGGCCGAATTGTTCCGCCGCTACACCACGGTCGCCGGCACCGGTAGCCAGATCGTGCTGCCCTCCGCGGAGGACGAAGCCAGCGGCTACCGACTATGGATCGCCGGACCGGATACCTACGGCACCCGCCCGCCACAGCAGGCGGTGATCGACGCGGTCTGTGCGAGCGGTTGTCACAGTCGCTGAAGGCGAGCGGTCACCCGAAGTCGCTCGGCGAGCGTCCACCGCCGGTCAGCGCGAGCGAGCACAATCCCCGCCCCCACGCGCAGGTGCCGACACCACCAGACCCGCAAGTGTCCACCGCGAACCGAACCCGCCGCCGTTGCGGCTCATCACGTGGAGCGCTCGATAGCCGCGCACAGTACGACCCGATGGCAACTGTTCCGGGCGGCGACCGACGGAGACGGCTCCGACCGTCGCGCCCGGGTGAGGACCGGCGGTACCGAGGTGCGGCAAGAGGCGGCCTGCCCGCATGCCCCACCGGCCGCGGGCAGAAGTCGGTGCGACCCTCGGCGCACCGACCGATCCGAGCCACCACAGCGGCGGGCTCAGACCTTCGTTGTGCCGGTCGGCACAGAGCGCTTCAGTGTGCGGCGTGGTGTGGCAATCGCGCCGCGGCCGCCTGGCCGCGCAGTTTCTCCACGGTCGCGCCGGGGTCGGCGGTGTTGTACACGGCCGATCCCGCGACGAAACAGTCGATCCCGGCCTCGGCGGCCTGTTCGATGGTGTCGGCGTTGATCCCGCCGTCGATCTCCACCACCAGCCGCAACTCCCCCGCGTCGACCAGCCGCCGCACGATCTTCGCTTTGTCCAGCACGGAGGCGATGAACGACTGGCCACCGAAACCGGGCTCGACACTCATCACCAGCAAGGTGTCGAAATCGCGGAGAATCTCCAGGTACGGCTCGATCGGCGTATTCGGTTTCACCGACAGTCCGGCCTTCGCCCCGGCCGCCCGGATATCGCGGGCCACCGCGACCGGATCGTCGGTCGCCTCGGCGTGGAAGGTCACGTTGTAGGCGCCGGCCTCCGCGTAGGGCGGGGCCCACCGCGCCGGGTCCTCGATCATCAGATGGCAGTCCAGCGGAATATCGGTGGCCTTCAGCAGGCTCTGTACCACCGGCAGACCCAGTGTCAGGTTCGGCACGAAATGCGCGTCCATCACATCGACGTGTAGCCAGTCGGCACTCGCCACCGCCTCGGCCTCATCGGCCAGCCGCGCGAAATCCGCGGACAGGATGGACGGGGCGATCATCGGGGCCGCCGGACGGGTGAAGGTGGGCTCGGACGCAGTCACGCGGCGCAGTCTAGTGCGGTCCGGCGGCGCCGCCGAATGCGCCCGACCGCGCCGACGTGCCGGGTCGGGCCGCGGGGATTCGCCGGTATAGAGGGCGCCAAACCCCGCGCGCGCCGATGCGCCGCAAACCCAGTAACCTGCCAGAGTGATCAATACTTCGGCGGAAGAGGGGATTCACGGCTCCCCGGTGGAGATTCGAGTGGCGGCATCGGTGACGCAGCTGCCGATCGTGCGCGGTCTCGCCGAAACTCTGGTCCTGCTCAGCGATTTCACCTTGGACGAGGTCGCCGATATCCGGCTCGCAGTAGACGAGGCCTGTTCGACGCTGATCGGCCTGGCGGCACCCGAGACCACCCTGCACTGCGTGTTCACCATCGGTGAGACCGATCTGCGGGTACGGGTCGCCGGTGTCGCGGCACGGGAGGGGCTGCCCGATTCGCGCAGTTTCGGCTGGCATGTGCTGCGTACGCTGACCGATGCCGTGGACGCCCGGCAAGAGCCCTTCGACCAGCAGGTTTCCGGATTTCCGACAGCGGTCGAGTTCCGTCGGGTCCGGGGGAAAGCGTGACCGACCAGGACAAGCCGCTCGACCCTCCCACCGGCACGCCCGATACTCATGGTCCGGAACCCGATTCCGGCCGGGGCACCGGCGCCGCGCCGGATGCGGAGGCCAGGTCGGCTGCGGAGGCTGCCTCGGCCCCGGACGCCGATTCCGAGACCGAGGCAGAGCTGGCGGATTCGGGTCAGGCCGGCGGATACGACGATGTCGCCGGCCTGTTCACGCAGTTGGCGGCGGCGGAACCGGAGTCGGCCCAGCATGCCACGCTCCGTAACGAACTGATCGGCCGCTGTATACCGCTGGCCGACCATATCGCCCGCAAGTTCAGCGGCCGCGGGGAGCCGTTCGACGATCTGACCCAGGTGGCCCGGGTGGGGCTGGTGCACGCGGTCGATCGTTTCGATGTATCGCGCGGTTCGAATTTCCTGTCGTTCGCGGTACCGACGATCATGGGCGAGGTCCGCCGGTATTTCCGGGACAACACCTGGGCGATGCGGGTGCCGCGCCGGGTGAAGGAAACCCATCTGCGTATCGGGGCGGCGGTGGATGCGCTGTCGCAGTCGCTGGGCCGCTCGCCGACGGCCAAGGAGATCGCGGCCGAGCTCGATGTGGATCCCGACGAGGTGACGCAGGCGGTGATCGCCGGCAACGCCTACCAGCCGACATCGATCGATGCGGCGTCGGTCGGCCGGGATACCGATGCCTCACTGCTGGACACGCTCGGCGAGGAGGAAGCGCAGTTCGACCGGGTCGAGGAGTATGTGGCGATCCGGCCGCTGCTGGCGGGCCTGCCGGAGCGGGAACGCCGGATCCTGACCATGCGGTTCTTCGAATCGATGACCCAGACGCAGATCGCCCAGCAGATGGGGATATCGCAGATGCATGTTTCGCGAATCCTCACGAAAACGCTGGCGCGGCTGCGGGAACAGTCGTCGCGGGAGTAGGCGCGCCGGTTCTTTTCCGGTGACTGTTGTGTCCGGTTCGCCGATCGGTCTACCCTCAATTGTGAGAGATCGAGTGGGTAATTATCTCAACGAACCATTCACAAGGTGAGGCCATGACCACAGAAACCGTCGCCCGGCAATGCACCCTGTGCGAGGCCCACTGCGGCATCCTGGTGACCGTCGAGGATTCGGCCGTCACCAGGATCGAAGGTAATCCCGAGGATGTGCTGTCCAAGGGATATATCTGCCCCAAGGCGACGGCGATGGCCGGCCTGCACGACGATCCGGACCGGTTGCGCACCCCGATGCGACGGGTGGGTGACCGGTTCGAAGCGATCGGCTGGGACGAGGCGTTCCGCGAGGTCGGCACCCGGCTACGGCAGGTACGGCGCGACCACGGCCCCCATGCGGTCGGTATGTATCTGGGTAATCCGGCCGCCCACAATTCGGCGATCATGTACGCCATGGCATTGCGGGCCGGCCTCATGACCCGCAACTTCTACACCGCTTCCTCGATCGATCAGTTCCCCCAGGAGTTCGTGGCCTGGCAGATGTACGGCTCGAATTTCCTGATGCCCATCGCCGATATCGACCGCACCGATCGGCTGGTGATCATCGGTGCCAACCCGGCGGTGTCAAACGGTTCGGTGACCAACATGCCGGGCGCCAAGAACCGGATCAAGCAGGTGCGGGCCCGGGGCGGCAAGGTCGTGGTGATCGATCCGCGGCGTACCGAAACCGCGCGGCTGGCCGACGAACATCTGCCCGTTTTGCCGGGCGGCGACCCGTATCTGTTGCTGGCTGTCCTGCACGTGCTGCTCACCGAGGATCTGTGCGACCGGACCGCCGTCCGCACGCAGTGCGCCGGATCGGATACATTGCGCGAGTTGGTATCCGGGTTCTCCCCGGAGGATGCCGCGCCGTACGCAGGCGTCGACGCCGCGGCCATCCGGCGGCTGGCCCGCGAACACGCGGCGGCGAAATCGGCGGTGATGTACGCCCGGATCGGGGTGTGCCAGACCCTCACCGGGACGATCACCCACTGGCTCGTCAACACGATCAACGCGGTCACCGGAAACCTCGACCGGCCCGGCGGCCAGATGTACGCCACCCCCGCGGTGGATCTGCTGCCGCTGGCGCGGCGGATGCCGCCGTTCCACGGCGCCTGGACCGACCGCTCCGGGAAGTACAAATCGTTCCGCTTCGAACTGCCCGTGGCCGCTCTGGCTTCCGAAATCCTGGACGAGGGGCCGGAACAGATCCGCGCCATGATCACCTATGCCGGGAACCCGGTACTGTCCACCCCGCAGCGCGGGCAACTGGACAAGGCGCTGAGTTCCCTGGATTTCTACGTGGCCGTGGATATGTACATCACCGAAACCACCCGCCACGCCGATATCATCCTGCCGCCGGTATCGCCGCTGGAACGCGAGGATCTCGACATCCTGCTGACCATGTTCAGCGTGCACAACAACGTTCGCTACAACGCGCGGGCGGTCGACGCCCCGCCGGACGGTCTCGAGGACTGGGAGATCATGGCCCGGCTGACCACCGAGATCCTGCCGCTGCCGGTGCGTTCACTTACCGGCCGGGCCCTCAACGCGGTATTCGCCCGATTCAGCCCGGTGCGCGCGGCAGCCCTGGGGATCGCGGTCGGCCCGCACGGTGTCCTCCGCCGAGGCCGCCGCGGCGTCACCCTGGCGAAAGTCCGCGCGGCCCGCGGCGGTATCGATCTGGGACCGCTGCGTCCCCGGCTGCCGTCCCTCATCGCCACCGCTGACCGGAAGGTACAGCTCGCCCCGGCAACCTTCGTCGCCGAAGCCCGCCGGTTGCTCGCCGACGCCGGGTCCGCACGCGGCGTAGGTTTCGACCTGCGCCTGATCGGCCGCCGGCATCTGCGCAGTAACAATTCGTGGCTGCACAATGTGCCGTCGATGGTGAAAGGCCGCGACCGCTGCACCGCGCTGATGCATCCCGACGATGCCGCCGCGCGCGGTTTGGCCGACGGTGACCAGGCGACAGTGAGTTCGCCGATCGGTGCCATCGCCGTACCGGTGGAGGTCAGCGCCGATATCCGGCCCGGGACGGTGGCCATCCCGCACGGCTGGGGTCATCGCGAACCAGGCGTCGGCTGGACCGTGGCGGCCTCGCTGCCGGGCGCGAACGTCAACCTGCTGCACGATCCGGAGCAGGTGGACCGTATCTCGGGGACCGCCGCGGTGAACAGCACCTGGGTCAGGATCGAACCGGCCGGGAAAGCGGCGGCCACCGCCGGCTGATACCGTCGGCTGCCTCCGGGCCTGGTCACCGACAGGGCCGATGGACCTGTGAGTGCAAGGGTGTGGGACAACTGCCCGAGTCCACGGACAGAACCTGCGCGGCCGGGGCGGAATGTAAACGACCGGCGAAGACGATGTGCATGCTCGTCCAGCTATCCACTGGTTCCCCGATCCCTGGTTCTGCGCAGCTTCGCCGGAGCGACGAGCCACCACGCGGCGTCGAGCAGTTCCCGCAATTGCCCGGTGTCGACGCGCTCCAGGTCGATGAGGATGTAGGGATATCCGTCGTAGTGCGGGGTGGTGTAGAAGGCCGGATCACCGGAGGCCAGCAGGGCTTCTTTCTCGGTCATCTCGCAGCGCAGCGCAAGACCGCCCTCGGCCTGCGTGCGCAATCGAGCGAAACTCTTGCCCGATACCTTCAGCGCCGGGGTCCGGTAGGAGGTCGATTCCGCGACCTCCGGCAGTTCGCTGGCGAGTCGGACCACGTTCTCCCAGGTGAGGCTCATACCACCGAGTCTGCCCGGGTCGGTGCCGGCAGGCTTGGAAATCCGTCGCCTACCGCGCGCTAGCCCGGCTGCCGCGCTACTGCGGTTTGCGCAGTGCGGCCACGAACATGGCGTCGGTGCCCTGCCGGTGCGGCCACAACTGCACCGTGGGTCCGCCGCCGAGTCCGGTGACGCCGGGTAGCAGCTCGCGGGCGTCCAACTGTTCAGCCCCGGTACGGCGCACCGTATCCGCCACCACCGCAACGGTTTCGGGGAGGTGCGGGGAGCAGGTCGAGTAGACCAGGACGCCGCCGGGGCGCAGCAGATCCCAGGCCGCGGTCACCAGTTCGCGTTGCAGCGCCACCAGGTCCGCGACATCTCCCGGGGTGCGCCGCCAGCGGGCCTCCGGGCGGCGGCGCAGGGCGCCCAGCCCGGTGCACGGGGCGTCCACGAGGATCCGGTCGTAACCGGCGGGCAGGCCGCTGTCCCGGCCATCGGCGATATGCACCTCGACCGGCATGTCCCGGGTCGCCGAACGGACCAGCTCGGCACGATGCGCGGACGGTTCCACCGCATCCACCCGGTAGCCGTCGATACCGGCGAGGGCACCCAGCAGTGCGGTTTTACCGCCCGGCCCGGCGCAGAGGTCGAGCCAGCGTCCGGTATCCGGGCCGAGCAACGACGCGCGGGTGAGCGCGAGCGCCACGAGTTGACTGCCCTCGTCCTGGACCGCTGCCATCCCCTCGCGGACAGGTTCCAGCGAGCCCGGGTCGCCGCCCTCGAGATATACCGCGTACGGGGACCAGCGGCCTTCCTCACCGCCGGTGACGAGAGCGAGTTCCTCGGCGGTGATATCGCCGGGACGGGCCACCAGATGCACCACGGGTCGTGCGTCATCAGCGGCGAGCAGGTCACGCAGTTCACCCGCATCGCGGCCGAGCGCGTCGGCGAAGGCCTGAGCGATCCATTCCGGATGCGCGTATTCGAAGGCCAGCCGGCCGATCGGGTCCGGCGGGGCCAGCCGCGCCACCCAGTCCTCCGGAGAGCGTTCGGTAACCCTGCGCAGTACGGCGTTGACGAATCCGGCACGGCTCGCCCCGGATTCGGCACGGGCAAGTTCCACCGCGGTGTGCACGGCGGCATGCGGTTCGACCCGAGTGCGCAGCAATTGATAGGTACCCAGGCGCAGGACATCGAGCAGCGGACCGTCGATATCCGCGATCTCACGGCCGGCGCATTCGGCGATCACCGCATCGAGAACGCCGAGACTGCGGCACGCGCCGTACCCCAGTTCGGTGGCCAGTGCGGCATCGCGGCCCTGCACGGAGTATTCGCGCAGGAACGCCGGGAGCACCAGGTTGGCGTAGGCATCCCGCTCCCGGACCGCGCGCAGGGTTTCCAGCGCGACGGTGCGTGCCGGATCCTTGACCCGTTTCGGTCGCGCCGCGGACTCGCCACGTCCAGGGCGTGTCCGGTCGGCACCGGATCGTTTACCCGCGCTGGTCGTCTTGGATCCCTCATCCGAACGCCGGTGGCCGTCGCCGCGTCGGCCAGGCCCGTTCGCGCCGCGCCTGTCGCCGCCCCCGGCTGCCGGGGAACTGCCGCGGCCTGCGGACCGCCCGGATGTATCGCCGCGCCGCCCGCGGGGGTCGCGCTCCTCTCCGCCGCGCCCGCCTGCGCCCGTGTCCCTGCCCTTGGGTGAACGCGGGCCGCCCTCGCGGACGCTTTTCGCGCGATCCGCTCGGTCCTCGCCGAATTCACTGCGGTATCGGGAATCCGACCGGCCGCCGCGTGCCGCCGCGCCCTGATCGGCCGCGCGGCCGCCCGAATCCGGCCTGCGCCCTTGCTTTTCGTGCCGACCCGGACCCTCACCCCGGTAGTCAGGCCGTTCCCCGCCGAAACCTGATGATTTCCCGCCGTTTCCGACGCCCCTTCGACGGCCGCCCTGCGCCGAACCGCCCGGGCGGTCGCGCTCCGGCGGCTTCCCCGCCGCGGAGCCGGACGGGCGCCCCTGCTGTTCGCGACGCCCCGGCCTGTCACCCCGTTCCCCGCCCGAGCGCGATGATTTCCCGCCGTGCCCGGCGTCCCTACGCCGGTCACCGGCGGCACTCACGTGTCCTGTCCGCCGCTCCCCTGCCGCGGCATCGCCCCGGCGGCCGCCGCCATCGGGGTTCCGACCGGTTCCGTC
This sequence comes from Nocardia sp. NPDC058499, assembly GCF_042719915.1. Classification (NCBI taxonomy): domain Bacteria; kingdom Bacillati; phylum Actinomycetota; class Actinomycetes; order Mycobacteriales; family Nocardiaceae; genus Nocardia; species Nocardia sp. NPDC058499. The sequence goes on from NZ_JBHXMZ010000001.1 coordinate 579,544, forward strand.
CCGGTGGGAACCACCTGGCTTCGTATCCTTCGCCCGCCTGCCGGCGCGTCCCTCGCCCGGCGAATCCGCAGAACCCGGGCGATCGCGACCGGTACCGGATCGGTCCTGCGAGCGGGATTCGGGGCCGTGCCCCGCCGCACCACGGTCTGCGCTCGAATCGCGATCCATGCCGCCGGACCCGCTGTCCGTGGATTGGGGTTTCGGGTGGCGCCGGAAGCCGCGCGGCAGCGGGCCGGCAGGGCCGGTCATTCGACCACCGCGCCGGGCTCCAGGCGGGCACCGCGTGCCCAGTCCAGCGCCGCCATCATGCGTTTACCTTGTGGCTGCACCCGGTCCAGGCGCACCGCGGTGGTCGCGGTGCCGATATAGACGCCGGTTTTGCGTACATCGATCTGCCGTTCCGGCAGCGCCTCCTCGACCAGTTCCACGGGGCCCAACTTGAGCCGGTTACCGGCCACGATCGTCCAGGCCCCGGGATGCGGTGTCACCGCCCGGATGGCGCGGCCGACCGCGAGAGCGGGCTGATCCCAGCGCACCTGCGCCGCCTCCACCGTGATCTTCGGTGCGTAGGACACGCCCTCGGTGGATTGCGGAATCGCCTGCAAGGTCCCGTCTTCCACCCCGTGCAGTGTCTGTTCCAGCAGGGCCGCCCCGCTGTCGGCCAGCCGGCCCAGCAGATCTGCGGCGGTATCGGTGACGGCGATCCGTTCGGTCACCACGCCGTAGACCGGCCCGGTGTCCAGGCCGGTTTCGATCCGGAACGTGGACGCCCCGGTGATCTCGTCACCCGCCGCGATGGCCGCCTGTACCGGTGCCGCGCCGCGCCATGCCGGAAGTAACGAGAAATGCAGGTTGATCCATCCGTGGCGGGGGATATCGAGGATTTCCGCGGGCAGCAGCGCACCGTAGGCGACCACCGGACAGCAGTCCGGCGCGAGCTCCGTGAGCGCTTCGACGAATTCGGGTTCGGCGGGTTTGCGCGGCGTCAGCACCGGGATCCCGTATTCGTCGGCGAGCTGCCCGATCGGCGAGCGCTGTAATTTCCGCCCGCGACCGGCGACAGCGTCGGGACGGGTGACCACGGCGATCACCTCGTGCCGTGATTCGATCAGCCGGCGCAGCGACGGTACGGCCGGTTCGGGAGTACCGGCGAAGACGATCCGCATCAGCGGTCCCGCTCGGCCAGTGCGCGACTGGGCCGGACGGTGATACCGGCGGTGAACCAGTCGGACTCACGGATGGTGCGCATGGCCTGCTTGCGGTCCGGTGGATCCAGGCGGTCGATGAAAAGGGTGCCGTCCAGGTGATCGGTCTCGTGCTGGACACAGCGCGCCAGCAACCCCTCGGCCTCGAACTCGACCGGTGCACCGGTCATATCGACCCCGCTCGCGCGCACCCGCATCGCCCGGCGGGTGTCGTGATTGACCCCCGGTATCGACAGGCAGCCCTCCGGTCCGACCTGTTCCTCGTCGTCGAGCGCGGTCCAGACCGGGTTGATCAGGTGGCCCCGGGCATCCCGGGTGTCGTAGACGAAGACCCGCAGTCCGACTCCGATCTGTGGCGCGGCCATCCCCACCCCGCCGTCGTCGTACATGGTGTCGGTCAGGTCGGTCACCAGCTGCCGCAGTTCGGGGCCGAATTCGGTGACCTCGGTCGCGCGGGCTCGCAGGATCGGATCGCCGAACAGGCGGACGGACTGGACGGTCAAGGTCGGCTCCCGGAGACATGAGACAGGGCAGGAAGAATCCATTCTAGGTCGCCCCGTGCACCCGCCGACACGTACGGGGTCTTCCCGCCAGGCCATTGCCGCGCACCGCGCGCACCCGCAGCAGTGCCGAGTTCGGCGAAAACAGTCGAAAGATCGGGCCGTCTCTGCTTGCGCCGGCAAGACAATGCTGCGCAACGGCGAGTATCGCGCTCTCGACCCGGAACGCAGCGGCCGGGCCGGGGCCCTCAGATATTGCCGCCGATGATCACCTGAGGAATCCCGGTGCCGAGCGCGACCGGCGCGCAGACCGGTTCCGGCGCATGGTCCGGGTCGAGTACCTCGAGCACCAGTTGCGCTACGAACGGGTCGTACACCATGTGGAAGTGCCCGGTGAGATCGGCGGGGCAGCGATCCTGCACGACGATGTTCTCCACCCCGGGCCCACGCAGTGCGATATTGCCGAACGGCTGGATCATCTCGTCGACCCGGCTGCCGATCGTCACGTACCGGACGCCGGGGACGGTATCGCCGCCGGCATTGAGATCCAGCATGAACGGCGACCCTTGTGCCTGTTGCACGGCCGCCACCGAGATCGTCTTCTCCGCCACGGTCAGCGCGCCGGGTATCTGCTGCGCCACCGGCACCAGTCCGTACATGACACCGCCGTAGGTTGGGGATGCGAGACCGACCCAGGTGGCGACGGCGGGCGCGCCGCCCAGCTTGTTGATGTAGTACCGGGTCATATTGGCGCCTTGCGAGAAGCCCACCAGGTCCACCTGAGGCGCCCGGGTGGCGGCCCGCACCCGGTCCACGAAAGCGGCGAACTGATGGGCGCTGAGCACGATGTCCTCGGTGCCGAAGCTGACGGCGCCGGGTTTACCGCCGTAGTTGAGTGCGAAAACGCAGAACCCCTCGTCGACCAGGCGCGGGCCGATGGCCGACCAATCGGTGTAGGCGCTCGCATCGGTGCCGTGGGCCAGGATCACCGGACGCGGATGGGCCGCGTCCGGGACACAACCGAAATCGTTGACTCCCTGCGGTACGGCGGCGGGATGATCCTTCATGTACAGCACAGCGCCGAGATGGTCGGCCTGCGGCGGCGCCCACTCGGTAGGGACCTCCGGGGGGAGGTATCCGGCGGGCTGGGCGGTGCCCACGGACGTGCCGAGCAACACCGACCCAGCCAGTGCGACGAACACCGTCAGCACGCGCCTGCCGAACCCGCCGCGCGGGCGGGCCGACCACAGAAAACGTTTCACCACATAATCTTCCACCCTCCCGGCGCGGCGGAAAACCCGTGGCCGAGGTCTTGATCACCCCGTTACTTCGGGTTGTCCTCGTCGCCGGCCAGGATGCGGTACAGCGCTTTCCGTGCCTCGGTGAGCACATCGGCCGCCTTGGCCGCCTGTTCCGGGGTACCGGCACCCGCGACCTGCGCAATCGCGCCCATCAGGGGCGGGACCAGCGCACGCAGATCGTTGGTGTGGGCGCCGACGCCGTCTTTGACCTCGGCCCACGGGTCACCGAGTTCGTCCCGGTGTTCGGCGACATAGGCTGTGCCCGTCTCGGTCAGTTGCGCGGTTTTCCGGCCGGCGACCTTCTCGATGGTGATCAGGCCCTCGTCTTCCAGCTGGGACAGCGCGGGATAGACGGATCCCGGGCTGGGGCGCCACAGATCCTCGCTGCGTTCCCGGATCTGCTGGATGAGTTCGTAACCGTGCATCGGGCGTTCGGTGAGCAGCAGCAGCACCGCCGCCCGCACATCCCCGCGCCGCCCGCGGCCGCCCCGCCCGCGGCCACGGCCGAAGCCTGGACCGAAACCGGGGCCGAAGCCGGGCCCGAAGCCCGGGCCGAAACCCGGACCACCGAAACCGGGTGGGCCACCGTGCCGGAAACCGCCGCGGCCCGGCCCGTGTTCCATATCGGGACGATGACGCCGGGCCCAGCGGAGCCGTTCCTTGCGAAATTCCGTGTTCTCCATGTCTTCCATGGCAGCCTCCTGAGCTACTCGATCGGTTTGCATAGCATCGACGATATATCGGCACTCTATCCATGGCAACCCCCTCGGCCCGAAATTGTGGCGGTGCCGACCAAATTCGGGCCGGAACCGGCGGCCTGCCGTCAGACAACCTGCACGCCCCGGCCGAGCGCGTCGAACGGCGCGACGATCTCGGCCGGCACTCGCGCCCCCCACGGCCGCCACGTCGCAAAGCAGTAACCCGGCAGCGGCGTCGAGTCATGTGGTGCTTCGAGGACGCTGACCAGGGAGGGTGCCGATATATGGCCGCGGCGGTCCACAGCTGCATCGCCCGAGTAAAAGGTGGCCTACGAGCGCCTCGGCGCTTCCCCTGCCCTCGCCGATCGACCTCCGGATAAGCCACGCCGGAACGACCACCGAGCATGGGATAGCCCACAGTGCACAGCACTCCGACCGTCGACCACAGGCACGGAAGGGCAGGGCGCCTGTCTCACATCTCCGAAACGGGCGCCGCCATACAGCGGCGCCCGAGACCACCGCCAGCCCCTGCGGCAGCGAACGGGACGCTACGCCGGCCGCCACGTCACGGGCGAATACCGATCAGCCGATGTCCAAGGGATCGATCTGCACGCGCGCCGAAGTTTCCGCACGCTGGCTGCTGCGGACAGCCTGCGCCGCGGTCAGTGCACGCGCCAGCGCGCCGCCCTGCGGCCGGGGCACACGTAACAGCACCCGCTCGACCTCCACCGGTTCACCGCGGACGTCGTCGGTGCGGGCGCCCGACGGTTTACGCGCAGTGACGGGCAGCGGTACCGGGCCCAGCACTTCGGCGGCGCCGGGAAGTTCGGTAACTGCGAGTAGCTCGGCAACCGCATCGGGGACCCCGTCGATCGCGGCCATCCGCACCGCAGGCGGAAACCCGACCTCCGCGCGCTGGGCGAGTTCGGCAGCCGCGTGCCCTGCCGGGTCCCACCGCAGCAGCGCCTGCACGGTCGGCACACCCGGATCCGCCATAACCAGAACCCGGCCCGCGGGTTTCACCAGGGCGGCGGCGCCCAGCCAGCGGCGCAGGGCGTCCTCGGCGGCACGGAGATCGGCACGGCCCAGCAGCGCCCATCCGTCCAGCAGCAAACCGACCCCGTAACCACCGGGTAGCAGTGGTTCGGCGCCGACGGTGGCCACCACAACCTGCGGGCCCGGTTCTACAGTGTCGAGCATCGCGGCACCGCTCGACCCCCGGATCGGCACCCCGGGAAAGGCCCGGCCCAGTTCCTCCGCCGTCCGGGCGGCGCCGATGACCACGGCGCGCAGCACTCGCCCGCCGCAGCCGGGACAGCGGAAAGCAGCCTCGGTCCGCCCGCACCATCGGCACACCGGGCTATGGGCGACCTGCGCGGCGGGGTCCGCAGGACCCCCTTCAGGTAACGACAGCGGGCCCACACACTGCCTGCAGCGCGCGGGGGTGCGGCATTTGGTGCATGCCAGAGCCGGGACATACCCCCGGCGGGGCACCTGCACCAGCACCCCCTCCCCCGCGGCTAGTGCTCGGCGGGCTGCGGCGAAGGCGGCGCCCGGAATCCGGACCGCGCGCGCGATGGGGTCGCGATCGAGTGCCGCATCGGAATCTCCCGGCGCGCCGATCCGGGGTGAGGCCGCCCGCACCAAGGCCCGGTCGGCGAGCAAATCGTGTGCCCAGCCCGATTCCACCACCGCCTGCACCTCCGCGGTCCGCGCGAAACCCGCGGCAACGAACGCCGCTCCGGTCTCGTGCGCACGCAGCATCGACACCTCCCGGGCATGCGGGTACGGGGACCGCGGTTCGGCGTAGGTGTCGTCGCCGTCGTCCCAGATCGCGATGAGCCCCAGGTCGGTGGTCGGCGCGAAAACGGCGCTGCGGGTGCCGATCACAACCCGGGCGGTCCCACGCAGGACGGCCAGCCAGCGCCGATACCGTGCCGCCGGCCCCAGCCCCGCCGAGAGCCCGACCGCCGAATCCCCGACCAGGGACTCACATTCGCGCAGCACCCGGTCCAGGTCGCGCTGGTCGGGAACCATCAGGATCGCGCTACGCCCACCGGCCACCACGACGGCCGCCAGTTCGGCCAGCCGACGTGCCCAATCCTCACCCGGTAGCGCCTGCCATGCCGCGCGCGCACCTTTGCGCCCGGCGAGTGCGGTGAGAAACGATTCCCCGTGCCGATACCGCCGCCAGGCCGCGAGGTCGACACCGGCCGGAACGGTCCCGGCGCCCACCCCCGTACCGGCAATCGATGGCCCGCCCACGGCCCCACCGACCTCCTGAGGTTTGCCAGGGTCCGCCGAACCCGGCGCCACCGCCGAAGCGGCCGCATACTGTGGATCGCCGGAACCGGCGTCTGCCGCCCCCGAAGAATTGTGGGTGACGCGCGCATCGCGCTGTTCGGAAGGCCCGACTCGCGAAGCGCTCGGCGAGCCGGTGGCGCGGAGCCGACCGTGCTGCGACGCTCGATCACCACTGCCTTCTCGGCCATCCGCGGTCTGCGGCCGGTCCGCGTCCGTCGTGGCGACACCCGCCGCTCCGGCCCGCACCCGATCGCCACCGTCCAACGCCTGCTCGGCGCCATCCGAGGCCCGCTGGTCGACCGACGCTTGTTCGATCCCGGCCCTTTCCGGTTCTCCCCCGGTCGGCGTTGGCTCGACCCCGGCCGCCGCGTAATCGACCCCTGCCGCTGCGTGATCGGAGTCGTGATGATCCGGTTCCGCAGCGGGTGGCGCCGGCGGGCCCAACAACCCGCCCGTGCCGGCTTCTCCCGGAGACGTCGGTTCCACGGAGGCGTCTGCGATCCCGGCCTCCCCGGTGGCCGGTCCGGCCACCTCGGACCGGCCGCCACTGCGCGGCGGTACCGCCCGTACCGCGCCGCCGGATTCCTTCTTTCCGGCTCCACCGTTCTCGACGCGCGCGTGCCGGGGCGGTATCGCCAAGCGCAGGACATCGGCGCGGGTTCCGGCGCAGCGGGCGGCGACGGTCGTGGCGAGCCGGAGGATCTCCGGGGTGAGTACCTGTTCTGCCGACACCACCCGTTCCAGTCGCACCAGCTTGCCGGGATGGTCGGTCTCGGTATGCCGGGACAACAGGTAGCCGTCCACCAGCCGCCCGGCGAAACGCACCCGCACCCGGACCCCGGGCCGGGCGATCTCGTCCAACTCCGGTGGCACCAGGTAATCGAAATCACGGTCGAGATGAGCCGGGGTGAGCAGGGGCAGCACCCGGGCGATCGGATGCGATACCGGTGGCCGGTCGGGACGGGGAGATTTCTCGGCTCGCCGCGCACCCCGGCGTTCCCCCGAAGCAGCCGAAACCCCCGGCGACTCGATGTCCCCGGGGGTGTCGGCGGCGGGTTGCGGCACGCGGAACGCGGACCTACAGCCCGGCGGCGGCGCGCAGTTTCTCCGCGCGATCCGTACGCTCCCAGGGCAGGTCGATATCGGTGCGGCCGAAATGCCCGTAGGCCGCGGTCGGCGCGTAGATCGGGCGCAGCAGATCCAGATCGCGGATGATGGCGCCGGGACGCAGATCGAACACCTCGGTGATGGCGGCCGAGATCTGGGCCGGATCGGTCTTCTCGGTGCCGAAGGTCTCCACGAACAGGCCGACGGGTGCCGCTTTCCCGATCGCGTACGCCACCTGGACCTCGACCTTCTCCGCCAGACCGGCGGCAACCACGTTCTTGGCGACCCAGCGCATGGCGTAGGCGGCCGAACGGTCGACCTTGGAGGGGTCCTTACCGGAGAACGCGCCACCACCGTGGCGGGCCATGCCGCCGTAGGTGTCGACGATGATCTTGCGGCCGGTGAGACCCGCATCGCCCATCGGGCCGCCGAGGACGAACTTACCGGTGGGGTTCACCAGCAGCCGGATATCGGAGATGTCCAGGTCGGGGATGGCGATATCGGCCAGCACCGCTTCGACGACCTTCTCGCGGATATCGGGCGCCAGCAGGTTGTCCAGGTCGATATCGGCGGCATGCTGGGTGGAGACGACCACCGTGTCCAGCCGGACCGCACGATCGCCCTCGTATTCGATGGTGACCTGGGTTTTGCCGTCGGGCCGCAGATACGGCAGCACACCGGTCTTGCGGACCTCGGTGAGTTTGCGGGACAGCCGGTGCGCCAGGGCGATCGGCAGCGGCATCAGCTCGGGGGTGTCGGTATTGGCGTAACCGAACATCAGGCCCTGATCACCGGCGCCCTGCTGTTCGATCTCGTCACCGGAACCGCCCACCCGCGCCTCGTGCGAGGTGTCGACACCCTGGGCGATATCGGGCGATTGGGCACCGATCGCGACGTTGACGCCGCAGGAGTTGCCGTCGAAACCCTTTGCCGAGGAGTCGTATCCGATCTCCAGGATCTTCTCCCGGACGATATGCGGGATATCCGCGTACGCCTCCGTGGTGACCTCGCCCGCGACATGCACCTGACCGGTGGTGACGAGGGTTTCCACGGCGACCCGGCTGGCCGGATCCTGGGCGAGCATGGAGTCGAGGATGGAATCGCTGATGGCATCACAGATCTTGTCCGGGTGACCCTCGGTCACGGACTCACTGGTGAATAGCCGGCTACCGGACGTGCGCACAGTTTCCCTCTTCCTCAACGGTTACTCGTGTCCCGGATATGGACCGTAGCGCACGGCTCCGGTCGTGACCCTGGACTACCAGACTATTAGAACGCGCGGCAGGTTTGTGGTTCCGGACACCACACCGGACGGGTTTCCGGTCCGGGGCCCCGTCCGCCGGAACAGTCACGGCGGATACCCGCCGGATCGGCCCGGACTACCAGTACAGGTCGCCGGCGCGCGCGGCAAGAGTTCGGATCGCGAAGAGTCGATTCTCCGCCCGCGCCCCATCGAGGCCGGCGGGGTCCGCGGCGCTTACCCGGGTGCCTTCGCCGACACGGGGATTTCACGTGGTTACGCGCCGCTGCCGGACCCGGCCTGCTCACGCAGCAGCGGGCCCAGGGCATCGAGGACGCGGCTGGCCAGCAGCGCCTTGGAACCGTGATCGAGGGCCTGTTCGCTGCCGTCGGCGCCGAGCAGCCAGCCGTCGTTGTTATCCACCTCGAATGCCTTACCGTCACCCACGGCGTTGACGACCAGCAGGTCACAGCCCTTCCGGGCGAGCTTGGCCCGGGCGTAAGTGATCACGTCGCCGTCCTCGTCGCCGGTTTCGGCGGCGAAGCCGACGATGGCGGTACCGGGTAGCTGACCCTCGCGGCGTGCCTGGACCAGGCCCGCGAGAATATCCTCGGTCCGCGACAGCGCGATGCTGTCCGGCTCGTCCTTACCCTTTTTGATCTTGGCCCCGGCGACCGAAGCGGGCCGGAAATCGGCCACGGCGGCCGCCATGATCACCGCATCCGCACCCACCGCGTGCTTGTCGACGGCGGTCTTGAGCTGATCGGCGGTCGTGATGTGCACCAGATCCACGGCCGCGGGCGGCGCCATCTCGATGGTGTTCCCGGCGATCAGCGTCACCTGCGCGCCACGCTGGGCGGCCACCCGGGCCAGCGCATAGCCCTGCTTACCGGAGCTGCGGTTACCGAGAAAACGGACCGGGTCCAGCGGTTCGCGGGTACCACCGGCGGTGATCACGACCCGTTTACCGGCCAGATCCCGCGGTACGGCGTCGGCGCGTTCCAGCAGCAGCGACGCCAGCCCGAAGATCTCCTCGGGTTCCGGTAGGCGACCGGGACCGGTATCGGTACCGGTGAGCCGGCCCGACGCGGGTTCCATCACCGTCGCACCGTGCGCGCGCAACGCGGCCACATTCGCCACGGTCGCCGCATGCTCCCACATCTCGGTATGCATCGCGGGCGCGAACAGCACGGGACATCGGGCGGTGAGCAGGGTCGCGGTCAGCAGGTCGTCGGCGCGGCCCTGCGCGGCGCGCGCCATCAGATCGGCGGTGGCGGGGGCGATCACCACCAGTTCGGCCTCCTGCCCCAGCCGCACATGCGGGACCTCGGGCACATCGGCGAACACCCCGGTGTGCACCGGATGGCCGGACAGCGCCTCGAAGGTCGCCTTGCCGACGAACTGCAACGCCGCCTCGGTGGGGATCACCCGCACGCTGTGGCCGGTTTCGGTGAACCGCCGTACCAGTGCGCACGCCTTGTACGCGGCGATACCGCCGCCCACCCCGACAACTACCCGCGCCATCGCGCGCCTCCTGCCCTATCGGCCGTTCGCCCGGGAACTACCGGGTCATTCGCCTTCGGTGTGCTCGAGCAGATCGCTGTGGATCTCCCGCATCGCCACCGACAGCGGCTTCTCCTGCGGCAGCGGCTCGACCAGCGGGCCGACATATTCGAGGATGCCGTCGCCGAGCTGGTTGTAGTAGTCGTTGATCTGGCGGGCACGTTTGGCGGCGTAGATCACCAGCGCGTACTTGGACGAGGTGCGGTCCAGCAGTTCGTCGATCGGCGGGTTGGTGAGGCCGACCGGAGTGTCGTAGGCGGGCGCGGCGATATCCGTACTGCTCACTGAGGAAGCTCCTGCGGGGTCGGGGGCGCGGGTACGCGGCGGCTGGGCCGGGCGTATCCGGCTACGAATTGGAATTCGTGCTGACGAACAACGATACCAACTGCGCACAGGCGCTGGTCACGGTGTCGTTCACGATCACGGTGTCGAACTCGTCACGTGCGGCCAATTCCACCCGTGCGGTCGCCAGCCGGCGTTCGATGACCTCAGCAGATTCGGTGCCGCGACCGCGCAGCCGGTTCTCCAGCTCCGCCCAGCTGGGCGGCGCGAGGAACACCAGAACGGCCTCCGGCATCACCTGCCGGATCGAACGCGCACCCTCGAGGTCGACCTCGATCAGCACCGGCAGCCCCTCGGAAAGGGCGGCCCGCACCGGCGCGGCCGGGGTGCCCGACCGCTGCAGTCCGCCGTGGATATCTGCCCATTCGAGCAGATCACCGGCGGTGATCATCGCATCGAACTCGGCCCGGCTGACGAACCGGTAATCGCGGCCGTCGACCTCGCCGGGACGCGGGTCCCGGGTCGTCGCCGACACGCTGAAAACCAGTTCCGGCAGCCGTTCGCGGACACAGCGCACCACGGTGGACTTGCCCACGGCCGAGGGGCCGACCAGTACAACCAGCCGACCCTTCGTCATGTTCTCGATCACCGAGGCTGTCAGGCGCCGAGGTCGAATTTGGCGAGCAGCGCTTTGCGCTGCCGATCGCCGAGACCACGCAACCGTCGGGTCGGCGCGATCTCGAGCTCGTTCATGATCTCCTCTGCCTTGACCTTGCCCACCTTGGGCAGGGCTTCCAGCAGTGCGCGCACCTTCATCTTACCGATGATCTCATCGGTCTCGGCCTGGCCGAGGACCTCTTTCAAGTCGGTGCCGCCGCGCTTCAGGCGATCCTTGAGCTCCGCCCGAGCACGGCGAGCGGCAGCCGCCTTCTCCAGAGCAGCGGCGCGCTGCTCATCAGTCAGCTGGGGAAGGGCCACGGTTCCTCCGTCTCATCGTTCTGCATCAAAACCTGCCGAACTACCCGGCAGTCTCAGCGACCGTACCCACGACGCCCCCGGATTGCGAACCCACCCCCCAGGTCAGGGCATGAATCGGACCCCGTAACGCCCCCTTGCCGCCTGCCCCGCATCCCCGCTTGCCCACAGCCGTGCGACTTGCGCACCTACCACGAAATACCTTTTCAGCAGGGCATTTTGGGCCCGCGCGCCGGGTTGCGGCGCGATAGCCACCGGACTTATCCACAGCCTGGCTACCTACCAGCCGCCCTACCAGGAATTTTCTGTAATTTTTTGCGGCGCCTTCGGCGCCGCGGGGTTCGGCCCCCTCGGCGTCGTGCTTC
>NZ_JBHXMZ010000001.1:591098-592414 GCF_042719915.1 Nocardia sp. NPDC058499
TGGCTGCCTCCGTTTTTGGTTGAGCTTTTTCTTCCCCCCCCCCCCCCCCCCAGCCCCGGGCCGAACCCTTCGAGGGCCTCGCTGAACTCGGCGCCGGGTGGTGGTCACCATAGTCGGGAACACCGACAGCTGAGGATTACGGCGGTACAGAGTGCGAGTAGCGGCCCCGCGCGGGCCGGCCCGCCGAATGCGCGCGTCCGGGCTCGAGCGGAAGTGAACGGATGCACCCGCCCGGCTGGGTTCCGCAGCTGTCCGCCGTGAACGGACTGCACCCGCTCGTCGCAGCCGGCCGACCTCTGTCATTCATTGTGTACGGGCCGGCGTCGGCGGAACGCCGACGACAGCACCTCGCAGACAGGTCCACACACGACGCCGACGGCCTGATACCCCCGGAACACCCGCCGGTAACCCTCGGGTGGTTTCCGGCCGCAGAGCGTCGATCAGCGCAAGAAGGCGAACTCCTCCTGGAAAGCCGCCAGCCGGTCGCGCAGCGCCGGCACCGAGGGTCCTGCACCGAGCACGTCGCGCGAGACATTCGGAACCGCCGCCGGCCACAACGGTTCCGGGAGCAGCGCGCGGACCGCCGCCGCGGTACCGCCCTGAGCCCCGACCCCCGGCAGGAGAATCGGCCCGTTCAATGCGCTGAGATCGGGGATATCGGTGAGCGTGGCACCCACCACCACCCCGACCGAACCCGGTTCTGTCCCCCGGTTGGTTTCCGCGGCGGCATCGACAACGGTCTGGGCGAGGGTGCGCCCGTCCACCACTGCCTGCTGCACCCCGGCCGCTTCCGGGTTCGAGGTGGCGGCCAGGACGAAAACACCACGCCCGTTCGCGCGGGCCAGGTCCAGCGCGGGCTGCAGGGCGCCGAATCCGAGGTAGGGCGAGACCGTCACCGCGTCCGCCCCCAACGGCCCGTCACCGAGCCAGGTGCGGGCGTAGGCGGCCATGGTGGAGCCGATATCGCCGCGTTTGGCGTCGGCGAGAACCAGGGTGCCGGAGCCGCGCAGCACCTCGATGGTGCGTTCGAGCACCGCGATCCCCGCCGAGCCGTACGCCTCGAAGAAGGCGACCTGCGGTTTGACCACCGCCGCCATCCCGTCGAAGGCCTCCACGCAGATCTCCGCGAAGGTTTCCAGGCCGTTCGCATCGTCCGCCAGGCCCCAGGCATCCAGCAGCGCGGGATGTGGGTCGATCCCGACGCAGATCGGCCCGTGCGTGGGGCTGGGCGGGGGGGAGGGGGGGACCAAAGGGGGGGGGCTTTCGCCCCCTCCCCTCCCCCCACCAATACCCACACCCCTTTTCCGAACACCCAC
>NZ_JBHXMZ010000001.1:592424-624713 GCF_042719915.1 Nocardia sp. NPDC058499
GTCGGCTTCTTTGCCCGTCCGCAGAGAGGCAAAGGGGGTGGGGGGTGGGCAGTCTAGGAGGGGGTCGTGGCTGGGGTCTTGCTGGCCCGCCCCCGCCCCCACGCCGAAGGTGGTTGTCATCACCGCGTCCTCAGCCACGCAACGCCGAATGCAGTTCCTGCAGGGAGCGCACGCCGAGACCTCCGGCGATACTCGCCTCGATCCCCTGGACCGCCGCAGCGGCGCCCTGCACGGTGGTGATGCAGGGGATGCTCACGCCCACCGCGGCGCTGCGGATCTCGTAACCGTCCACGCGGGGCCCGGAATTGCCGTAGGGCGTATTGATGACCATATCGACTTCGCCGTCGCGGATCTGTTCCACGATGGACGCCGTGGGCACCTGGTCGTTACCGGCCGCGGGCACCGGGTCGGAGTGCTTGCGCACCTCTTCGCAAGGGATACCGTTGCGCCGCAGCATTTCCGCGGTACCGGTGGTCGCCAGAATACGGAAGCCGAGGTCGTGCAGCCGTTTCACCGGGAACACCATGGCGCGTTTGTCGCGGTTGGCGATCGAGACGAAAACGGTGCCCTCGGTCGGCAGCGAACCGTAGGCGGCGGTCTGGCTCTTGGCGAACGCCGTCCCGAAATCGGTGTCGATACCCATCACCTCGCCGGTGGATTTCATCTCCGGCGAAAGCAGCGAATCGACCTGGCTGCCGTCCGGGCCCCGGAACCGATGGAACTGCAGCACCGCCTCTTTCACCGCGACCGGTGCGTCCAGCGGAACGTGCCCGCCGTCGCCGTCGGGCAGCATGCCCTCGGCGCGCAGTTCGGCGATGGTGGCACCCAGCATGATCCGGGCGGCCGCCTTGGCCAGCGGTACCGCGGTGGCCTTGGAGACGAACGGGACGGTGCGGCTGGCGCGCGGGTTGGCCTCGAGCACGTAGAGGACATCGTCCTTGAGCGCGTACTGCACGTTCAGCAGGCCCTTGACACCGATCCCCTTGGCCAGCGCGATGGTGGAGCGGCGCACCGCCTCGATATCGCTGCGGCCCAGCGTGATCGGCGGGAGCGCACACGCGGAGTCACCAGAATGGATACCGGCTTCTTCGATATGTTCCATGACCCCGCCGAGGAATACTTCGTCGCCGTCGCAGAGCGCGTCGACGTCGATCTCGATGGCGTCTTCGAGGAAGCGGTCCACCAGCACCGGATGTTCGGGGCTGAGTTCAGTGGCGCGGGAGATATAGCCTTCGAGTGAATCCTCGTCGTACACGATCTCCATACCGCGGCCGCCGAGCACATAGGACGGCCGCACCAGCACCGGATAGCCGATATCGGCGGCGATCTTGCGGGCGTGCTCGAAGGTGGTGGCGGTGCCGTATTTGGGAGCGGGCAGTCCCGCCGCGACCAGGACGTCACCGAATTCCCCGCGGTCCTCGGCGAGGTCGATGGCGGCGGCACTGGTGCCGACCACCGGCACTCCCGCGGTGGTGAGCCGCTGCGCCAGCCCCAGCGGGGTCTGCCCGCCGAGCTGCACGATCACACCCGCGACCGTGCCCGAATCGGATTCCGCGTGGTACACCTCGAGCACGTCTTCGAACGTGAGCGGTTCGAAGTAGAGCCGGTCGGCGGTGTCGTAGTCGGTGGAAACGGTCTCCGGGTTGCAGTTGACCATCACCGTCTCGTAGCCGGCGGCCGACAGCGTCTGCGCGGCGTGCACACAGGAGTAGTCGAATTCGATCCCCTGCCCGATCCGGTTCGGACCGGAACCGAGGATGATCACCTTCTCCCGATCCGGCTGCGGGGCGACCTCGGATTCGGCTGCCGGGTCGAGTTCGTAGGCCGAATAGTGGTACGGCGTCCGCGCCTCGAATTCGGCAGCGCAGGTGTCCACGGTTTTGAACACCGGACGCACCCCGAGCCGGTGCCGCAGCGCGCGGACACCGCCCTCGCCGGCCAGTTCCGGTCGCAGCGCGGCGATCTGCCGGTCGGACAGGCCGTGGTATTTGGCCCGGCGCAGCAGCGCTTCGTCGAGCACCGCGGTGTCGAGCAGTTCGCGGCGCAGATCCACCAGCCCGGCGATCTCGGCGACGAACCACGGGTCGATACCGGAGGCCTCGGCGACCGCTTCGATACTCGCCCCGAACCGCAGGGCCCGCTCGACCTGGTAGATACGGCCCTCGGTGGGGGTTCGCAGATCCGTCAGGATCGCCTCGATCGCGGCGTCGATATCCGCCTGATCTGTCGACGCCGGCGCCCACTTCCCGTCCTCGGCGGTCCAGAAACCGGTCGCCTTGGTTTCCAGCGAGCGCAGCACTTTACCGAGCGCCTCGGCGAAGTTGCGACCCAGCGACATCGCCTCGCCCACCGATTTCATGGTGGTGGTGAGCGTCGGGTCGGCACCCGGGAACTTCTCGAACGCGAACCGCGGCGCCTTGACCACCACATAGTCGAGGGTGGGTTCGAAGCTGGCCGGGGTTTCCCCGGTGATGTCGTTGACGATCTCGTCCAGTGTGTAGCCGATGGCGAGTTTCGCCGCGATCTTGGCGATCGGGAAGCCGGTGGCCTTGGACGCCAGCGCGGACGACCGCGAGACGCGGGGGTTCATCTCGATGACGATGAGCCGGCCGTCGGCGGGATTCACCGCGAACTGGATATTGCAGCCGCCGGTATCCACCCCGACCTCGCGCAGGATGGCGATACCGAGATCGCGCATCTTCTGGTACTCGCGGTCGGTGAGGGTCAGCGCGGGGGCCACCGTCATCGAATCGCCGGTGTGCACGCCCATCGGGTCCACGTTCTCGATGGAGCAGACGATCACGACATTGTCGCGGCCGTCGCGCATCAGCTCGAGCTCGTATTCCTTCCAGCCCAGGATGGATTCCTCGATGAGGACGTTCGCCGTGGGCGAGGCGGCCAGGCCGCCGCCGGCGATCCGGTCGAGGTCCTCGTCGTTGTAGGCCATCCCGGAACCGAGCCCACCCATGGTGAACGACGGCCGCACGACCACCGGGAAGCCCAGATCGGCGACGGTATCGCGGACCTCGTCCATGGTGTAGCAGACCCGGGAACGCGCGCTTTCGCCGCCGACGCTCGCCACGATGTCTTTGAACTTCTGCCGGTCCTCACCGCGCTGGATGGCATCGAAATCGGCGCCGATCAGTTCGACCCCGTACTTTTCCAGCACGCCGCGCTCATGCAGTGCGACCGCGGTGTTCAGCGCGGTCTGCCCGCCGAGGGTGGCCAGCAGGGCGTCGGGACGCTCCTTCTCGATAACCTTTTCGACGAACTCCGCGGTGATCGGCTCGACATAGGTCGAATCGGCGAATTCCGGGTCGGTCATGATGGTCGCCGGGTTGGAGTTCACCAGCGAAACCCGCAGGCCCTCCGAACGCAGGACCCGGCAGGCCTGGGTGCCCGAGTAGTCGAACTCGCACGCCTGGCCGATGACGATCGGGCCCGATCCGATGACCAGAATATGTTCGAGATCGGTACGGCGAGGCATCAGGCTCCCTTCATCAGACCGGCGAACCGGTCGAACAAGTACGCGGCGTCATGGGGACCGGCGGCCGCTTCCGGGTGGTATTGCACGGAGAAGGCGCGACCGTCCACCAGCCGCACCCCTTCCACCGTGCCGTCGTTGGCGCAGACGTGGCTGACCTCGGCCTTGCCGAACGGGGTGCCGAACTGTTCGCCGCGCTCACCTTCCAGCGCGAACCCGTGGTTCTGCGCGGTGATCGAGACGCGGCCGGTCTCGTGCTCGACGACCGGGATATTGATCCCCCGGTGCCCGAACTTCATCTTGTAGGTGCCGCGGCCGAGCGCGCGGCCCAGGATCTGGTTACCGAAGCAGATACCGAACAGCGGCAGGCCCTTGTCGAGGATGCCCTGGGTGAGAGCGACCGCGGTATCGGCGGTGGCCGGGTCGCCGGGGCCGTTGGACAGGAACGCGCCGTCCGGTTTCAGTTCCAGGATTTTGTCCAGGCTCGTCGAGGAAGGCACCACATGCACCCGCATCCCGCGCTGGGCGAACATACGCGGAGTGTTGGATTTGATACCGAGGTCCACCGCGACCACCGTGAACCGCGGCTCACCCTCGGGTTCGACGGTGTAGATCTCGTCGGTGCTGACCTCGCCGGCCAGGTCGGCGCCGAGCATCGACGGCTGCCCGGTGACCCGGGCGAGCAGTTCCGCGGGTTCGGCGAGCGCGGCACCGGAAAAGATCCCGGCCTTCATCGAACCGCGGCTGCGCAGATGGCGCACCACCGCACGGGTGTCGATTCCGGCGATACCGACAATGCTCTGCTGTTCCAGCTGCCCCGGCAGAGTGCCGGTGGCGCGCCAGTTGGAATGCCGGCGAGCGGGGTCGCGCACGGCGTAGCCCGCGACCCAGATCTGTTGCGATTCGTCGTCCTCGTCGTTCCAGCCGGTGTTCCCGATCTGCGGGGCCGTGGCCACCACGATCTGCCGGTGGTAGCTGGGATCGGTGAGGGTTTCCTGATAGCCGGTCATGGCGGTGCAGAACACCGCTTCACCGAGGGTCTGCCCCACCGCACCGTAGGCGGTGCCGCGGAAGATCCGCCCGTCCTCGAGGACCAGGGCCGCGGCTGCTGTCGTACTCGTCATTCGTCATCTCCCGTCGTTGCCCGCGCCCAGGCCGGATACACCGATTTGTCGTCGCCCCGGAACCCGGTATCGATTTCGGTTCCGGTCGGCAGGGTCCAGCGGATCACCAGGACACCGCCTTCGGTCATCACCTTGCCCGCGTGCCCGCGTTCGGTCCGGATGGCAGTGATGGATTCCTCCGGTATCCAGATCGTGGTGGCGCCCTCACGTTCCAGCAGAATTCCGTGCTCGTAGCGGGTCAGTCCCGCGGTGGCGCGGTAGCCCAGATCGCCGACCGCTATGCGGTCCTGCCAGCTCGGCGCCATGGTGCTGCCGAGGTAGAGACCGGTGGTGGGTTCCAGTACCTGCGGCCCGGTTTCGGCCGGCACCGGCGGCAGTTCGCCGATCCGGTCCTGCTGCCGGGCGGCCCGATTACGCCAGCCCCGGTACATCAGGTAGACGGCCAGTACCCACAGCACGACGCAGAGGATGACCCACAATGCCCGTTCCATCAGCGGCCTCCCACCGGTACGCCCGGCGCGGCGGCGATACCGTCGCGGGCGGTGATCCGGCCGCGCAGCAGTGTGCCGACGACCCGGCCGGGCAGCATCATCGATTGATAGGGCGTATTGCTCGCGATACTGGCGAGGTGTTCCCCCTCGACCGTCCAGGTCGCGTCCGGATCGACCAGCACGAGATTGGCCGGTTCGCCCACCTCGATCGGCCGCCCCTGATCGTCGAGTCCGACGATTTCGGCGGGCCGTTCGCTCATCACGCGCGCCACCCCGCGCCAATCCAGCAGTCCCGGCCGCACCATGGTCTCCACCACGATCGACAACGCGGTCTGCAACCCGAGCATGCCGGGCCGGGCCGCCGCGAATTCGCAGCATTTGTCCTGTTCGGCATGAGGTGCGTGATCGGTGGCGACACAGTCGACGATCCCGGCGGCCAGCGCCTGCCGCAGAGCCTGGGTATCGGAGCCTTCGCGCAGCGGCGGGTTCACCTTGTTCACCGCGTCATAGGTTTCCAGCCTGGCGTCGGTGAGCAGCAGATGATGCGGCGTCACCTCGGCGGTGACCGCGATCCCCTGGTCCTTGGCCCATTTCACCAATTCGACCGTGCCCGCGGTCGACGCATGGCAGATATGCACGCGGGCACCGGCGTCCCGGGCCAGTAGCGCATCCCGGGCCACGATGGATTCCTCCGCGGCCCGCGGCCAACCGGCCAGACCCAGCCGCGCCGCCGTCGGTCCCTCGTGCGCGACCGCACCGCGAGTCAGGCGCGGTTCCTCGGCGTGCTGGGCGATCAGCACATCCAGCGAACGCGCGTATTCGAGGGCCCGCCGCATGATCAGCGGGTCGTGGACACAGTGCCCATCGTCGGAGAACATCCGGACCGCACCGGCACCGGCGGCCATGGTGCCCATTTCGGCGAGCTGCTCGCCCGCGAGCCCGACCGTGACCGCCCCCACCGGGTACACATCGACGAGCCCGACCTCCTGGCCGCGCCGCCACACATGGTCGGTGATCACGTGGGAATCGGCGACCGGCGAAGTGTTGGCCATGGCGAACACCACGGTGTACCCGCCGAGCGCCGCGGCGGCCGAGCCGGATTCGATGGTCTCGGTGTCTTCCCGGCCCGGTTCGCGCAGATGCGTATGCAGATCCACGAACCCGGGCAGCAGCACCCGGCCCTCGCCGGAGACGATTTCGGCGCCGTCCGCACGCAGCCCCGTCCCGATCTCCCGGATCACTCCGCCGGCGATCAGCACATCGACCGGGTCACCCGCACCGTAGAGCTGCACCCCGGTGATCAGAACGCTGTCACTCACGCTGTGTCCATCGGGCGTGGGTGCGGGCCCTCCGTGGTTACGCTCCGCTGCCGCCTCCGGGCCTGACGCACTCACGCTGTGTCCATCGGACGTGAGTGCGGGCCCTTCGTGGTTACGCTCCGCTGCCGCCTCCGGGCCTGACGCACTCACGCCGCGGCCTCCTGTACACCGACCAGCAGGCGGAACAGCACCGCCATACGCATATGGACTCCATTCGTCACCTGTTGCAATACGGCGGCACGCGGCGAATCCGCCACCGACGACGCGATCTCCATACCGCGCAGCATCGGCCCTGGATGCAGCACCACGGCATGCTCGTCGAGCAGCGCGACCCGCCGTTCGGACAGTCCGTAGCGCACCGCGTACTCCCGCGCCGACGGGAAGAATCCGCCGTTCATCCGTTCCGCCTGGACCCGCAGCATGAGCACCGCATCGGCGCCGGGCAGTTCGGAATCCAGATCCACCGAGACCCGCACCGGCCAGTCCTCGACGCCCACCGGCAGCAGTGTCCGCGGTGCCACCAGAACCACTTCCGCGCCCAGCGTGGACAGCAGGAAGGCATTGGACCGCGCGACCCGGCTGTGCAGGATATCGCCGACGATCACCACGCGCCGCCCGGCGATATCGCCGAGCCGCTGCCGCAGGGTCAGCGCGTCGAGCAGGGCCTGGGTGGGGTGTTCGTGCATACCGTCGCCGGCGTTGATCACCGCCGGGACCGCACTGCCCGACCGCCGCGACCAGTCCTCGAACCAGTGCGCGATCTGATGCGCCGCACCGGAGGCCGGATGTCGCACGATCAGCGCGTCGGCCCCGGCAGCATGCAGGGTGAGCGCGGTATCGCGCAGCGATTCCCCCTTGGCGACCGAGGAACTACTCGCGCTGACATTGATCACATCGGCGCTCATCCATTTCCCGGCGACCTCGAACGAGACGCGGGTCCGGGTCGAGTTCTCGAAGAACACCGTCATCACCGTGCGGCCGCGCAGGGTGGGCAGTTTGTGTACTTCGCGGCCCAGCAGCGCCTGTTCGAACCGTTCCGCCTCGTCGAGCATGGCGTCGGCGGCCGCGCGGTCCAGGTCGGTCACCGTCAGTAGATGTCTCACTGCCCCTCCCCTTGATGCAGGAAAACGCCGTCGCGGCCGTCGTGTTCACTCAGCAGCACCGACACGTCCTCGGTACGCGAGGTGGGCACGTTCTTACCGACGAAATCGGCGCGGATCGGCAGTTCGCGATGCCCCCGGTCGACCAGAACGGCGAGCTGCACGGCGCGCGGCCGGCCCAGATCGCGCAGTGCGTCGAGCGCGGACCGCACGGTGCGGCCGGAGAAGAGCACATCGTCGATCAGGACCACCAGCGCGTCCTCGACCCCGCCCTCCGGCACCGAGGTCCGCTCCAGCGGGCGATGCGGTTTGGTGCGCAGGTCGTCGCGGTAGAGCGTGATATCGAGGGAACCGAGGGCCGGGCGGACACCGGAGAATTCCTCGATCTTGTCGGTGAGCCGAGCGGCGAGAGTCGTCCCGCGGGTCGGGATACCGATGAGCACCACGCGCGGGGTGCCGGGCTCGCCGGAATCGAGGGCGGTGCGTTCGATGATCTGATGCGCGATCCGCGCAATGGTCCGGCCGACATCGGAGGGGGACAACAGTTCCCGTCCCGCCGCCACCCATTCCGGCGTATGCCGCGCAACGGGTGGCGCCGCCTCGGCAGCGCCGGACGTGGCGGCCCGTTCTTCGGGCACAGCCATACCGACCTCCTTCCCCGCCTCACTGGACGGTCCGTTAAAGGATGTCTTACGCCGAGCAGCCTATCAGCCCGTGGACGGCACTTTTCACCAGGTGAGGGCGCTGAACCGGTTGTGAGCGCGACCACTCACCACCGAAGGGCCGGCCACTGTGAGTACGGTTACTCACATCGCGGAGTACTCATTCGCGGACTGCCACAACATGCCCGACCGCCGGATCACCACCCAGCACACCAGGCCGCCCGTAGGGTGCGACGAGATCGTCCCAGGCGCGAAAAGTCGTCGACCAGCCATTCTCGGCGAACCACGATTCGCCGCCGGGACCCAGCCCGTTCGCCGGAAGCTCGACCGGTGCCTCCCGGACCAGTTCGCGCAAAGCGCGGTACTGTGGCGCGGCCGCGTCGACCTGGAACCGCCCGATCCCGAACCTGCTACCCGGCGCCGATAGCCGGGTCACCGTCTCCGCCACCGCGTAAGCCGCCGCGCGCGGGATGTAGCCGAGCACACCCTCGTCGACCCAGGCGGTCGGCAGATCGGCGCGGAAACCCTGCTCGCGCAGGACCCGCTGCCAGTCACCGCGCAGATCCGCGGCGACCGTGTGACGGGTACAGACCGGGTGCGCCCGGTGGGCGGCCAGGACCGGCTCCTTGAAGTCGAAGAGTTCGGGGAGGTCCACCTCGAAGAACACGGTTTCGGGCGGGAGGTCGAGGCGGAAGGCCCGGGTGTCCAGGCCCGCGCCGAGCAGGACGATCTGCGGACAGTCCGACCGGGCCACCGCCTGGATGTGGTCGTCGACGGCCTTGACCGCGAGCGTGCGTCCTTCGTAGAACTGCTCGGCCAATTTCTCCAGCCGCGCCCAGCGTTCGGCATCGAATCCCGGCCGGGCAGCGCTGAGGAAAACCTCGGCCAGCGGGTCCGCATAGAGACGATCTTGGCGGGCGGTCTCACTGACCCGGATGAGCGCAACCCCGAGGGCAGTCATCGCGACGCCGGCGGTCGGGACGGGCGCGGAAGTTCCGGTCATCGGTAACCCTCCTCAAATTACTTACTTGTCGCCCGGCAAGTAAACCACGCTCCCCGGTCTGCTGCCCGCGTTCCGGCTACTCCGATCGGTCGGCCGATGGGCTTCGACACCGTGGGCCCATTAGGCTCCCTGCGGCAGACCGTCGAAAACCCACGCAGACCGTCGAACCCGAGGAGATACCGTTGGCCGGCCGGCGCAGCGATACCCGCGACCGCATCCGCGCGGTGGCGATGGAACTGTTCTCCGAACAGGGCTACGAGAAAACCTCGTTGCGCCAGATCGCCGACCATCTCGGCGTCACCAAAGCCGCTCTGTACTACCACTTCCGGACGAAGGAAGATATCGTCGCCAGCCTCTCCGACGATGTCCGGCGCGGTATCGACGAGCTGATCGAATGGGCCGAGGCCACTCCACCCGGGCCCGCCCGCACCACCGAGATCCTCGACCGCTACGGTGCCCTGCTGCACAGCACCGGCCGCGACATGGTGCGGTTCATGCACGAAAACCAGCCCGCTTTCCGCGAATTGGGTTTCGGTGTCAGCCTGCGCTATCAATTCCGTTTGATCGCCGATCTCATGACCGAACCCGAGCGCGCACCCCTGGACGTCTTCCATGCCCGGCAGGCGCTGCTGGCGATCAGCTGGAGTACGGCGATGATGGGCGATCTGCCCCTGTCCGACGACGAGTGTTTCCACGCGGCAGTCGCGGTCGCCCAGGACATTCTGCGCAGGAACTGATTCGACGCCCGCGACACCACCTCTGCTGCCGCGGCTCCTCAGCAGGGCGCCCGCCGCCCCATCGACCGGATGAGCAGAAGCGCGACAACCGCAACACCGGCCGCGACACCGAGAAATGCCTCCGCATATCCCGCCGCCGCGACGAACCAGCCGAAAACGACGGCACCGAGTCCGAGACCACCGTCGTAGGCGATATTCCAGATCGTGCTCGCGGTACCGCTACGCCCGCTACCGAGACGCTCGAGTGTCAGCACGAACGAATCGTTTTGGCACGCACCGAATCCGGCACCCAGCAGTGCCGCCCCCACAACCAGCAGCCCGGATACCGCCGACAGCGAGACGGCAATCAGCGCTGACCCGGCAGCACAGCACAGCACCGAGACCGGCAGCAATCTGCCCGCACCGGCACGATCCGCGAACGCGCCGGCCGTCAGCCGGGCCGCGACCAGACCGACCGCGGCCGCGAGCAACGCCCACGAGGCCACACCGGCATCCGGAACCGCTACCGGCAGAAACGTTGTCGCCGCACCGAACGAACCGGCCGTCAGCAGGAACAGGGCGATCGGCACACGGATATCGCGGGTATCCGTCGTTGCCGCAAACCGGAATTTTCCACGATGCCGGACGGGCAGCAGCAAGGCCGACACCGCTGCCGCAAGACACGCACCGGCCGCGCCCCAGAACACCACCGGAAATCCCCAGGTCTTCGCGAGCCAGACGCCGCCGGCGAGCGCACCGAGATTGGGGAGCGCGGCTGCTACGCCGTAGTGCGAGGCCGCGGTGGCCAGTTTCCCCGCGGGGGCAAGATCGGCGACAAAGGTCGCGCCGGCCGTCACCACCAGCGCAAACCCGATCCCCCGGATCGCCGTGATCGCGACGATCGGCGCGAGACCGTCGGAAAGGATGTACAGCGGCGTCGGCGCCCCGAGCAACAGCGCGCCCACGATCACCATCGTCCGCAGCGTGCAGATCTCGAAGAGCCAGGGCACTGCCAGTTGCGTGGCCACAGTGGCCGCCATCATGACGCCGGTCGTCGACCCGACCGCCACACCGGCGGCACCACCCGCGGCCGACCACAGTGGCACGACCGACAACAGCGCCGCGTAGTTGACGAAGGCCAGGAACGTCACCACCAGCAGCGCGGCGAAAGCCGGGCCGCCCCCCTCGGGAGCACCCGCCACACCGCGAGGCATGTGCCGGACAGCCGGCCGAGGCGAGGGCCCACCGCCATCCGGTCCCGATGCCGCCACCATCACATCGGCCTCCCATCCTGCACCTGAGCGACCTTCCGGACCGATCGCCGCCCACTCCTGCGCTACCACTCCACCCTCACTACGAGGATGTATTCTGTCCAACAATGAATTTCCATCCGAGCCATCACGAAATGCGATAACAAGTGGAAACCCAGCTTCTGCGCAGCTTCATGGCCGTGGTGCGCTCGGGAAGTTTCACCGGCGCGGCCCGCGAACTCGGCTACACCCAATCCACCGTCACCGGCCATATCCAGAAACTCGAACGGCAGCTCGGTCACCAGCTCCTGGATCGCTTCCCCGCCGGCGCCGTGCCGACCGATTTCGGGGCCCGGCTCGTGGCGCACGCCGACGAGGTACTCGACGCCGAAGACCGCCTCCGAGCCGCGACGCGGAGCAGCGGTTCCCGGCCCAGCGGTACCGTGCGCGTCCGCGCCCCGGAGTCCCTGTGCACCTATCGCCTGCCCGCCGTGATCCGAGCCGTACGGACGCGGGAGCCCGATGTGCAGGTCTGGCTCACTCCGGGCGGGCTGGACGATGCCACGGCGGCCGTACGCCAGGGGACGGCCGAACTCGCTCTCACGATGGAACCCCGGGGCCCGATCACCGAACTCACCTCGGAACGGATCGGCACCGAACGGCTGACCCTTCTCGATCACGGTGCGCGAGCGGGCACGCGCACCACCTGGGACGAGCTGGCCGGCCGCGACGCCCTGCTCATCGAGGAGGGCTGTGGTTACAGCGACGACGTCGCCGCCCACCTCATCGCCACCGGCGCGAAATCGGGCCGCCGCTCCCGGTTCGGGAGTATCGAGGCAATCAAACGCTGCGTAGCCGTCGGTCTCGGCTGGACGGCGCTGCCCGCGATCAGCGTGGAATCCGAAGTACAGGCCGGCGAACTGGCGGTTCTGGACGGCCCGGTCCTGCCCTCCTGCGAGCTGCACCTGATCACCCATCCGCGCCGCCACCACAGCGAGGCACTGACGGTCGTCTGCGAAGAACTGCGGCGCCATTGGGAGGCGTAGCTTCCGCCGGGCGCAGGTTCTGCGCGGTACTCGAACCCATGTCGAACATATGTTCGTATATCGGATATGCTGACACCATGCCGGCACCTTTTCAGGGATCGCTGCTCGACGGCTTCGGCGCGATCGAGCTCGAACCGCTCACGAACATCCGCCGGACACACCTGTCCGACGGCGCGTGGGTCGATCTGCGGCCAGGCTGGCTGCGCGGTGCCGACGCACTCTTCGACCGCCTCGCCACCGCGGTGCCGTGGCGCGGGGAGCAACGGCCGATGTACGACCGCGTCGTCGATGTGCCGAGACTGCTGTGCTTCTACAGCGAATCCGCGCCCTTGCCCGATCCCGTTCTCACCCAGGCGCGGGATGCGTTGGGCGAGCACTACCGCGCCGAACTCGGCGAACCGTTCCGGACCGCCGGACTGTGCTTCTACCGCGACGGCCGCGACAGTGTGGCCTGGCACGGCGATACCCTGGGCCGCGGCGCCGTACAGGACACCATGGTCGCCATCCTGACGCTCGGAGCGCCGCGGCCGCTACTGCTCCGGCCCCGCACAGGCGGCCCCAGCCTGCGGTTCCGGCCCGGGCACGGCGACCTTTTCGTCATGGGTGGTTCATGCCAGCGCACCTGGGAACATGCGGTACCGAAATCGCGGCGGGCGACCGGGCCGCGGATCAGCATCCAGTTCCGCCCACGTGACGTCCGATGAGCCCGCTACCTTTACCTCGACAGGGCAGAGCACGAACGCAATGGCGCGACAACGGGTTTCTTCGAGGCCCGGGACGTCAGGGAGACCGCAGCACCGAATCCACGAGCTCCCGGACCGACCGGAGCAGCCGGTCGGTCATTCCGGAACGGGCCAGTTCCGGAACGGTCGCACCGGCCAGCGAATCCAGCAGCAGCCGGCCGACGACCTCGGCATCCACATCCGGCCGAGCTTCTGCGAGCAGAGCCGTGAGGTGCTCGTACCAGAACCGGTGCAATTCCTCGGTACGCGGATGCGGAGGCTCGGTCCGCAAGATCGTCATGAGTTCCAGGTTGTCGATCACCAACCCGGCCATGGCATCGAGGAATGCGCGCAGCCGATCGCCCGCCGGAGCTCCCGGACCCAACGGCGGCGGGCCGTCGGCCACCCGCGCTCGCAGCGTGAAGGCGCTCTCGGCCACCAGCTCGTGCAGTAACCCGGCCCGATTGCCGAAGCGATGGAAGATCGTGCCCTTCCCCACCCCGGCAGCCGCCGCGACCCGGTCCATGGTGACCCCTTCGGCACCGTGTTCGGCGAGCAGCGCGGCGGTGGCGTCGAGGATGGCGCGCCGGTTGCGGGCCGCGTCCGCGCGTTCCCTCACGGGGGGCATGGCACCACCTTCGTTGACAAGTTGACCACCGGTCCATATCTTGGCTTCAATAAATGGACCGGCAGTCAAGTTATGGAGTTTCCGATGCAGGCAATCGTAATGACAGGCAGCGGCGGGCCCGAGGTCCTGGTACCGCGCGAGGTTCCTACGCCACAGCCGGACCCCGGTGAGGTGCTCATCCGCGCCGCGGCGATCCCGGTCCTCTTCCCCGAGACCCTGCTGCGCTCCGGAGCCTTCCCCATGGTTATGCCCCCGCCGGCGGTGTTCGGCTACCAGGTCGCCGGGAAGATCGTCGATGTGGGTGCCGGCGTCGACCGCGACATCGTCGGCCGGCGCGTTGTCGCCGCAACCGCCGGGTCGGGATCGTATGCCGAATTCGTCTGCGCACCGGTCGAGAACACAACGCTCATTCCGGACGATGTGTCGGCGGACGACGCGGCGGCCACGATGATGAGCGGTGCGATCGCGCTGGCCCTTCTGAAAACGGCGCACCTGACCG
This sequence comes from Nocardia sp. NPDC058499, assembly GCF_042719915.1. Taxonomy (NCBI): domain Bacteria; kingdom Bacillati; phylum Actinomycetota; class Actinomycetes; order Mycobacteriales; family Nocardiaceae; genus Nocardia; species Nocardia sp. NPDC058499. Next base: position 606,469 of record NZ_JBHXMZ010000001.1, read on the forward strand.
GCATCGAGACGGTCGTCGTGGAAGCCGGCGCCACCGGGGTGGGCAGCTACCTGGTTCAGCTGGCCAAGGAATTCGGCGCGGCGCAGGTCATCGCCACCGCGGGCGGCTCCGCCAAGACCGAGCACGCCCGCGCACTGGGAGCCGACCAGGTCATCGACCACCGGACGGAACGGTGGACCGATACGCTCACCGCGAGCGCGCCGGGCACCATCGACGTCGTCTTCGACTCCATCGGCGGCACCGCTGCGACGGACCTCCTGGGCGCCATGACCCCGGGATCCGGCCGGATGCTCAGCTACGGCTGGCTCTCCGGCACACCCGCACAGGTATCGGCTGCCGACCTGATCCCGGCCGGACTCACCCTCACCGCCTGCGCGGGTCCGGCCTGGCAGCAGCGGGCCGACCGCGCCCGGGCCGATATCCTCGCACGGATACCCACACTGGCCCCATCGGTCGAGACCGTATTGCCACTCGAAGCGGCCGCCCGCGGACACGAACTGGTGGAATCCCGGCAGCCGCTGGGCAAGGTCATCCTGCGGCCGGGCGCGACCGCTTGATCGTGTGACAACGCCTCGGTCCGCGACCAACTCTGTGACCGAACGGGCGCAGTCAACGCCGCAGAACGAAGAAATAGGGTTCGGGCATCCCGCGCATATCCATCACGCCGAGCAATGTGTCGTCATCGACCCGCCGGAAATGGTCGATGATGGGCAGATGGTCGTAGACCATGGCCGCGCTCACCACACCCCGGTACTCGATATCGCGCAGCCGCGCCGTCGGCTTCCGGGTGCGCAACAGCGGAGCGAAGGCGCGCAATCTGTTCCGCACGGGCCGCAGCCAGTGCGCCGGAATCTTTCCGGCCAGCGATAACGGAACCCGGCGCGGATCCACCGCGAACACGGTGCCGCGCTCATCGGTGAACAGCAACGGATGCACCTCGTCCGCGGCGTCGAATTGCTTCCCGTACCAACCGGATTCGGTGAGAGTTCCGTCCATCGGATGGCCGGTGGGCAATTCGCCGCCGCGCCAGCGGCCGATGGTGACCTCGGCTACCGGAGCCGCGGGCAGACTGTCGAAGATCTCCCAGGCCTGCGCCACGGTGCAACCACCGGCCGGCAGAATGGTGGCGTTCTCGGTCATCGTCCGCACTCCTCGATATCAGGGACGTTGCGAGAAATAGCCTATCGTTCTCTCATCCCCGACCGGCGGGCGGTCAGCCGGTGATCTCCCATTCGTACACGGGCAGCTCGGCTGCGCCGGTGGTGTGCAGTGGATCGGTGAACACCACTGCCTCGGCCGCCGCACGCGATTCCGCGAGCACGATGTAGGCGCCTCCGGTGCCGTCGGTGAACGGCCCGCTTTCCTGCACCATGCCCCGGGTACGGAGATCGCCCAGGAACTGCCGGTGAGGTTCGCCGACAGCCGGGTCGTACGCGAGGGTCCGGATCGCCACAACCAGGTACTTGCGCACGTCAGTCGTCGGATTCCGGTTCGGCCGCCCGGGTCGCGGAGGCGGCGGCACGGATCTGCGGCGCCACCAGCACCACCTGGCCCAGTACCCCGTTGACGAAACCGGGGGAATCGTCGGTGGACAACTCCTTGGCCAGTTCCACCGCCTCGTCCACGGCGACGATCGGCGGGACGTCGGTGGCGTACAGCAGTTCCCATACGGCCACACGCAGAATCGCGCGGTCCACCGCGGGCAGCCGGGACAGTGTCCAGTCCTGCAGATACGACTCGATGGTGCCGTCGACCCGGTCGAGGTCCTCGGCGATACCGTCGACCAGGGTCCGGGTGTAGGCGTGCACCGGAGCCACCGCCTGATCCCGGGCCGCGAGCTCGATCCGCTCGTCGGCCAGATCGGACGGGTCGATATCGCGGGCCTCGGCCTCGAACAGCAGGTCCACCGCGCGGCGCCGGGCCTTGTGGCGGGCGCCGAGTTTCTTGTAGGCGGACTTCTTGTCCGCAGGCTGGTCGGCCACGGTCAGGAGTTGACTCGGCCCAGGTAGCTGCCGTCGCGGGTGTCGATACGGAGTTTGTCACCGGTATTGATGAACAGCGGCACCTGGACCTCGGCGCCGGTCTCCACGGTGGCCGGTTTGGTGCCACCGGTGGAGCGGTCGCCCTGCAGGCCGATATCGGTATGGGTGACCTCGAGCTCTGCAGTGACCGGCAGTTCGACGTACAGCGGCGCGCCCTCGTGCATGGCAACCTGCACGGTCATGTTCTCCAGCAGGAAGCGGGCCTGCTCACCGATGGCCGGCTCGGCGATGGGGAGCTGGTCGAAGGTTTCCCCGTCCATGAAGACGTAATCCGAACCGTCGTGGTAGAGGTAGGTCATATCCCGGCGGTCGACGGTGGCGGTTTCCACCTTCACACCGGCGTTGAAGGTTTTGTCAACGGTCTTGCCGGACAGCACGTTCTTCAGTTTGGTCCGTACGAAGGCAGGACCTTTGCCCGGCTTGACGTGCTGGAATTCGACGATCTGCTGGAGATTACCGTCGATCTTCAGCACGAGGCCGTTCTTGAAGTCGCTGGTGTCCGCCACTGTGTTCGGGTCTCCTCGGTTCTCGGGCGACCGGCGTCATCCGACGACGGTCAGGTCTTTGCTGGTGTTGGTGAGCAGTTCGGGGCCCCCTTCGCGCACCACGAGCGTGTCCTCGATCCGGACCCCGCCGCGGCCGGGAAAGTACACACCTGGTTCGACGGTCACCGCCACGCCAGACAGCAGTGTACCCGTGCCCGTTTTCGCGATGCCGGGCGCTTCGTGGATACGCAGTCCCACCCCGTGCCCCAAACCGTGGACGAACAACGAACCGTGTCCGGCGGCGGCGATCACCTCCCGGGCGGCGGCGTCCACATCGGCGCACGGGATACCGGGGCGTAACGCCTCCCGACCGGCGCGCTGCGCGGCGTACACCAGATCGTAGACCTCGCGTTGCCAGCCCGCGGGCTCGCCGAGCACGAAGGTCCGGGTCATATCGGAGTGATAGCCGCCCACCACGGCACCGAAATCGATTTTCACGAAATCGCCGGCGGCCAGCACGGCGTCGGTGGGCCGATGATGCGGAATCGCGGAATTCGATCCGGCGGCGACAATGGTCTCGAAGGCGATTCCGGCGGCCCCGCGTTCGAACATGGCCCATTCGAGATCGCGGGCGACCTGACGTTCGGTGCGCCCCGGGCGGAGTTTCCCGGTCTCCAATAGTGCGGCCAGCGCCTCGTCGCCGACCGTACAAGCCGCACGCAACAAGTCCACCTCGTATTCGTCCTTGACCATGCGCAACTGCTCGACCAGCCCGGGTGTGGCGACGAAATCGAGTCCGGTGCCGAGCTCGGCGAGACCACGATGCTGGTCGACGGTGACGATATGGCTTTCGTAGCCGAGCCGGCCGAACTGCCATTCCCCGGCCAATTCCGCGACCCGGCGGGTCACCGCGCGCGCGATCTCCGCCCTCAGGTCGGGAACCTGCTCGGCCACCTGGGTGTCGTAGCGACCGTCGGTGGCGATCACGGTGCGATCCTCCGCACCCACCCCATCCCAGGAATGCACCAGCAGCGCGGCATTGGAACCGGTGAAGCCGGTCAGGTAGCGGATGTTCACCAGATCGGTGACCAGCAGGCCGTCGATTTCGTTCTCGACCAGCAGGTTGCGCAGCAGCCCCCGCCGCGCGGCGTAATCGGGCCGTTTCTGGGGGCCGCGGCCGGAATCAGCAGACATGGGACAAAAGTACCGCCGACCCGCACGCGCGACACAGGCCCGGCCGGACCGAGCTCGGCGAACAGAATCCGGAATGTGCGGTATTCACAGTGCGCGGCGAAAGCACCTGGTTGTCCACAGATCACCGCGGAGCCGCCGTTCGGACCGGAATCCGCGGAATCGTGGACGGTGTGACGGCACTCTTCTTCCTCCTGCTGGCCGGATGGTGCGGGCTACTCGCCGGCTTCGATATCCGAAGCCGGCGCCTGCCGAATCCGCTCACCCTCACGGGCGCGCTCGGCGTGCTGGCGTACGCGGCATGGGCCGGGCAATTGGGCGCCGCGCTCCGGGGCGCGGCGCTGTTGGCACTCCCTTATCTGGTGGTGCATCTGTTGCGGCCCGCGGCGCTGGGCGCCGGCGATGTGAAACTTGCGGTGGGACTCGGCGCCGCTGCCGCTCTCGGTGGTGCGCAGACCTGGATGTGGTCGGCCCTCGCGGCGCCCCTGTTCACTGCCGCGGCCGCGATCGGTCTCCTACTCGGGCAGCGCGTCACCGCACCGACGTTCCGGAACACCCGCACGTCCGGCCGTCCACGGTTTCCGGCACGTGCGCGCTCCCCCGGCGGTCCGATCGCCGTCGTCCCACACGGGCCCTCCATGTGCGCCGCGACACTTCTGGGCCTGGCCCTGTGGTGATCACCCGGCAACCCGATACCGGCGCACGCGGCAGGCCCGATCAGCACCGCCGACCGCCTGCCCCGGGCGCTACGCCGACATGGGAAGATGGTCGGCGTGCTGCGCTGGATAACTGCCGGAGAATCCCACGGACCCGCCCTCGTCGCCCTTCTGGAAGGAATGGTCGCCGGAGTCGAGGTGACCTCGACGGAGATCTCCGCTCAGCTGGCGCGCCGCCGGCTCGGTTACGGTCGCGGCGCCCGGATGAAGTTCGAGGCCGACAAGGTCACCGTGATCGGCGGCGTCCGGCACGGGCGCACCATGGGTGGCCCGGTGGCGATCGAGATCGCCAATTCGGAATGGCCCAAATGGACCACGGTGATGTCGGCCGATCCGGTGGACGAGGCCGAACTCGCCGATCTCGCCCGCAACGCCCCGCTGACCCGGCCGCGTCCCGGCCACGCCGACTATTCGGGAATGCTGAAATACGGTTTCGACGACGCCCGTCCGGTGCTGGAACGGGCCAGCGCCCGGGAGACCGCAGCTCGGGTCGCGGCCGGCACGGTGGCGCGGGCATTCCTGCGTCAGGCGCTCGGGGTCGAGGTGATTTCGCATGTGGTCGCCATCGGTACCGCGGCGAACACCACCGGGGTGGTACCCACCGCGGCCGATCTGGCCGCAATCGACGAAAGCCCGGTGCGCGCCTCCGATACTGCAGCGGAGGCGGCCATGATCGCCGAGATCGAGGCGGCGAAGAAGGATGGCGACACCCTGGGCGGTGTCGTCGAGGTGGTCGTCGACGGGCTGCCGATCGGCTTGGGCTCGTTCACCAGCGGGGAGAACCGGCTCGATTCGCGGCTCGCGGCCGCGCTCATGGGGATTCAGGCCATCAAGGGTGTCGAGGTCGGCGACGGTTTCGAGACAGCCCGCCGCCGGGGCAGCCAGGCCCACGACGAGATGCGGCCGGGGTCCGACGGTGTGCTGCGCTCGACCAACCGCGCGGGCGGTCTCGAGGGCGGGATGACCAACGGCGAGGCCCTGCGGGTCCGGGCGGCGATGAAACCCATCTCCACCGTGCCGCGGGCGCTGTCCACCGTCGATATGGCCACCGGCGCGGAAGCTTCGGCGATCCACCAGCGCTCCGATGTCTGCGCGGTGCCGGCGGCCGGGGTTGTGGCCGAATCCATGGTCGCGCTGGTGGTGGCCCAGGCAGTGCTGGAAAAGTTCGGCGGCGATTCGATCGCCGAAACGGTGAGCAACCTCGACGGCTACGTGAAGCGGATCAGCGCTCGCCCGCATCTGAACCCGGGCGAACACGTCGCCGACCCGGCGTAATGTCCGCGCACACCGATCCGCACGGCCCGCGGGTGGTGCTGATCGGGCCGCCGGGCGCGGGTAAGACGACGATCGGCCGCAAGCTGGCCCGCGAATTGGATGTCGAACTCTACGACACCGATGCCGGTATCGAGGAGGCTGCCGGGCGCGGCATTCCCGAGATCTTCGCCGCCGACGGCGAACCCGGGTTCCGGCGTCTCGAAGAAGAGGTGGTGGGCCGGGCGCTGCGCACCGAAACGGGTGTCGTCTCCCTCGGCGGTGGCGCGGTGCTGTCCGAGAAAACCCGGGCCCTGCTGCGCGAATGCACGGTGGTATATCTGGAGATCAGTATCGCCGAGGGCCTGCGCCGCACCGGTGCCACGAACACCCGGCCGCTGCTCGGCGGTGCCGATCCGGGTACGAAATACCGGGAGCTCATGCGCATCCGGCGCCCGCTCTACCGTGAGGTCGCCTCGGTACGGGTACGCACCGACGGGCGCAGCCCGGGCCGGGTCGTCCGCGCGATCCTGGAGAAACTCGGCCTCGAACCGGTTCACCCCGAAACAACGGAAACCGGCCTCCCCGCCGACGCGGCCCCACAGCGTTCGAGCCGGTCGCGGGCACGGCGCCGCGCCCGCGCACGAGCCCGGCGGGCCGCCGCACAGCAGAAGACAACCGGATCGCCCCCCGCGAAACCCCCTGCGGCGGATACCGGAGATACCGGCGCGAAGAACGACGCGAAACGGGCGGCACCGGCCGAAGGTGAAGGTTCGGGCACGCCCGGCGCACCGGCGGGCCGCACCGAAGCCACCGATACCGGTCCGCGCACCCCCGGCCGCTCCCGGCGGGCACGGGCAAGGCGCGCGCGGGCCCGTCGACAACAACGTGAACAGGCCGAGCAGACCCAGGCCGAGCAGGAAAAGACAGGAACGGAGCAGCCCAGGTGACAGAACCGACGCGTATCGAGGTCCGCACCGCCCAGCCCTATCCGGTGATCATCGGCCGCGGTTTGCTCGGTGATCTCGTCGAGGCCGTGACCGGCTCCGGTGGGGTGCGCACCGTCGCCCTCTTCCATCAGCCGTCACTGGTCGAAACCGCCGAGGTGGTGCGCGCAACGCTGGCCGAGGCCGGGCTCGACGCGCATCGGGTCGAGATCCCCGACGCGGAGGCGGGTAAAGAACTCGCCGTCGCCGGGTTCTGCTGGGAGGTGCTGGGCCGGATCGGCCTGACCCGCAGCGATGTGGTGATCAGTCTCGGTGGCGGAGCGGCCACGGATCTCGCCGGTTTCGTCGCGGCGACCTGGATGCGCGGGGTGAAAATCGTGCATGTGCCCACCACCCTGCTGGCGATGGTGGACGCGGCGGTGGGCGGTAAGACCGGTATCAACACCGAGGCCGGGAAAAACCTGGTGGGCTGCTTCCATGAACCGTCGGCCGTCATGGTGGACCTGGTGACCCTGGAAACGGTGCCGCGCAATGAGATCGTCGCCGGGATGGCCGAGATCATCAAGGCCGGTTTCATCGCCGATCCGGTGATCCTGGACCTGATCGAACGCGATCCGGAGGCCGCGCTCGACCCGACCGGCGCGGTGCTGCCGGAACTGATCCGGCGCGCCGTCGCGGTCAAGGCGGATGTTGTGGCCGCCGATCTCGAGGAATCGTCGCTGCGGGAAATTCTCAACTACGGACACACTCTCGGCCATGCCATCGAGCGCCGGGAACGCTACCGCTGGCGCCACGGCGCGGCAGTCGCGGTGGGCCTGGTCTTCGCCGCCGAATTGGGCCGGTTGGCCGGTCGGCTCGACGATGCCACCGCCGACCGGCATCGCAGCATTCTGGAAAGCGTGGGCCTGCCCACCACCTACGATCCCGATGCCCTGCCGCAGCTCCTGGAAGGTATGCAGACCGATAAGAAGACCCGCGCCGGGGTCCTGCGGTTCGTCGTACTGGACGGCCTGGCCAAACCCGGCCGCTTGGAGGGCCCGGATCCCGCACTGCTGGCCGCCGCGTATTCGGCGGTGGCCGGAGCCGGTTCCAGTGGCGGTAGCGCAATCCTGCTCTGACAGGCTCGAGTACGCGGCGCGCTGTCGTGCCCGTCTGAACCGTGCCGGGTCGTAAGGGCTCCAGAGCAGTTGATTGCCGCGTCGGCTGATAAGCGTTGCGGCATACCGATATCGCCTCGGCGGCTGGCGTAGTGGTACCCGCGGCAGCCGGGGCGCAGAGTCCGGTGGCTGCGGCGCGCCGCCGGCCCGCATCTCGCGACCGGTACGTCGAAATACGTAACCGGTTCGCGCGCCCATGCCGATGTCCGATCGCGATGCCACGCCTAGCGTCGCCGGTATGCGGAGAATTGCGTATTCGACTGTCGGGCCCGCGCTGTTCGCGGGCCTGGCTGTGCTCGCCTTCGGCGGTATCGGGGTGGAGACGCTGATCGTCTACCCGAATGTGTTCCACGACGTGCCCGATTCACTGGCCGAGGCGAGCGAATTCTTCGACGTGGTCGGCCCCGGGGATGTTCTACCGCCGCTGGGCGCATCGACCGTCCTCGCGGCGCTGCTGGCCGTCGGTACAGCCTGGCGAGTCACCGCGGCCCGGAGATGGCTGGGCGCCGGTCTGCTCACCCTCCTCGGTGGCGAGTACTTGTTCTCGGTCCTGTATTTCTGGCCCCGCAACGAGATCATGTTCGGCGAAGGCGCTGCGGTGCACAGCGTGGAGTTTCTCCGGCAGACAGCCACCGAGTTCGAAACCGCGCACTGGTTCCGGCTGGCCATCAGCGGTGTCACGGCGGTCCTGGCGGTGATCGGCTTTCTGCGGGCCTACCGGGAGCAGGTGCGACGGGAGGTGACGGCATGATGCGCCGGCCTGTTATCGGTATGCATCCCTGGTCCGTCGTCGCGCTCGCCGGCCTCGGTGTTCCGCGGGTGGTGTTACACGATCTAGGTCTCGCGGGCCCCGTCGCGAACTCGGTACTGGTCTTCGGTCCGCTCGCCGTATGGATCGGCTGGGTGTTGTGGCGTCGAGTCCCCCCAGTGCCTGCCCTCGTAACAGTCGGTGTCGTCTACGGCATTCTGCTGGCAGTCACCCATCAACTGCTGTGGCTGGAGGCGTTCGACGGTAATCCGCCGGAACTCGGCGGGAATCTCGCCGGGCGCTTCTCTCCCGCAACGGAGCAGGTCGTCTTGCGGCTGGCGTCCGTGGGCAGCAGCATTGTCACGGGTGCGGTTCTCGGAACTGTTTCCGGAATCGTGGCCTGGGTGCTCGCCCGGATAGCCGGACGCACCGACCCGAATGCGGATGCTACCCGGCGGTGAGCCGGACACTGTATCGGCGCCGCCTCGTCGCCTATGCGGACCGAGCCGTCCGGAAGGAGATCACGGTGACCCGAGCCGCTGATCCGAAACCCGCCATATCACAGAACTCCGACATCCAGGACGCTGTGCGGGCGGGCTCACCGCCATCGGCCGGCCGGTCTACGCCGCCTCCAGGACAGGATCTTCCCGGCGACCGGCCCGCGAGGCTGGTCGATATCGTTCTGGCGATGGCTGTACTGGTCGCGGTCGGCGCAGCGATCACCGCCGATGTCGGCGGCCCTGGGGCAGTACCCGTGCCGGCGTACCTGTTCGGAGTGTTGTTCAGCGCCCTGATCCTTGCACGGCGACGTCGGCCGGTGGCCGTTCTGGTGGTCTCCGCGGTCGCACTGGTGGGCTACTACATGCTCGGCTATCCGCCGATCGGGTTGGCCCTCCCACTCGCTGCCGCACTGTTCTCCGCGGCCGAGTGTGGACGGCTGTACTGGGCGGCAGCCACCGCGACCGCCCTTCTCTTCGTCTCCACGACCGTTCGACTCCTCCACGGTGACGATCCCGGCTTCGTCCTCGGCTTCGAGTTGCCGGCTTCGGCCGCGTTGATGGCGGCGGTCATCGCGCTCGGCGACAGTATGCGGTCGCGCCGGGGGTGGCGGGCCGAACTGGCCAAACAGGCGGCGGCCGCTGCCGCGGAGCGAGAGCGAGAAGCGCGACGGCGGATCGCGCAGGAGCGGGTCCGGATCGCTCGCGACCTGCACGACCTGCTCGCGCATACTGTCTCGGTGATCGGCCTGCACACCGATGTAGCCCGGGAAGCGCTGCGTGATGATCCCGCAACCGCCGAGAAGTCGCTGGCGGCGGCGCGCGCCGCATGCCGGACCGCGGGCCGCGAACTGCGCGCGACGTTGGACGCGCTCCGTGAACCGGGTAATGACCTGGAGCGCCCGCTGTCTCCGGCTTCGGCCCGCCTGACCGAGCTCGCTGCCGCCACCCGGGCCACCGGGCTCGCTGTGGAACTCCACGGCGCGGAATCGGTCGACCAGTTGTCCGCGGTTGCCGGCGACGCGGCTTTCCGGCTGGTCCAGGAATCGCTGAGCAACGTACTCCGGCATGCTGCGGCCCGATACGCCATAGTCGAACTGGAACAGCAGCGTGACGGCATTCTGGTGCGCGTAACCGATGACGGCCGGGGCGGTACCGACCGGCCCGGCGCAGGTTGGGGCATCATCGGAATGCGTGAACGAATCGCACTGCTGGGCGGCACTCTGCGCGCGGAACCGATACATGGAGGTGGATTCGTCGTCGAAGCACAGCTTCCGGTGCGGGAACCGGCATGATTCGCGTCGCAGTGGTCGACGATCAGCATTTGATCCGAGAAGGCCTGCGCGCTTTGCTGCAACGCACCACCGATATCGAGGTCGCCGGCCTCGCCGGTACCGGTGAGGAAGGGGTTGCGCTCGTAACCCGTACCCGGCCGGATGTGGTGCTCATGGACATCCGGATGCCGGGCGGCGACGGTCTCGACGCGACCCGGCGGATCGTCGCCGACCCCGCACTGCGACACGTCCAGGTCATCGTCCTCACGACATTCGATACCGACGACAATGTCCTCGATGCCATGCGGGCCGGCGCCGCCGGATTCCTGTTGAAGGATATCGATCCCGACGAGCTGCGAACAGCGGTGCGGACGGTCGCCGCCGGGGAGGCGCTGCTCGCACCGGCTGTCACCCGCCGGGTGATGCGGGCGGCGGCGCAGGCCGCCGGGCCGAGCACGCGGGGGGTGGCGCTGCTCGAGCGACTGACCCCGCGCGAGCGTGAGGTCCTGCTCGCTGCGGGCATGGGCTGCTCCAACATCGAGATCGGTGCGGCCCTGCATATGAGCCCGGCGACGGCCCGGACTCATATCGGCCGATTACTGGACAAACTAGAGGCGCGCGGCCGCGCCGAATTGGTGGCGATCGCCTATGAGACCGGCCTCATCGTGCCCGGCAGCCGGTCGATCTCAGGCGGCTGAGCCGGCCGGGCGGAATCCGGCGGTATCGATCGTCCGGTTCTGTTCCCGGCGCGCCATCCGCCGGCCTACGGCCACGCCGACGAGTGCCGGAACGAAGATCAGCAGCACGATGAACGCGGAGGCGGCGGTCGCCTCGAAGAGCAGCCCGGCGTCACCGAGGTCGACCCGGGGAATGAAATCCAGCAGCCAGGACACGAGGCCGCAGCCGATACCACCGGCCACGGCGGCCTGCAGCCACAGAATCGTCAGGTCGGCGCCGCGTTCCGGATTCGGGTTGGCCCGCCGGTCCGCCCGGCCGTCCAGCAGCCCCCACGCGACGGCGGCACCGATCAACACCACCAGGCAGAGCAGCCGCAGCCACACCCCGAAGGTCGGGACGAACCCCATCGCGAATCCGAGGAGTACCCGCAGCACGACGGCCAGCCCACCGAGCGCCAGTGCCCGCAACAACCACGCAGTCATGCCGATCACCATAACCCCCTTCACCGCAAAGCTAGAACCGGTTACAGAATATCGGTGGCAAACGGTGACTCACCGGGCAATCAGCCCAGGTCGGACACCGCCGCTGCCATCGCCGCCCGCGGGGCCGGTTTCCCGGTGAACTGTTCGACCTGCCCGTAGGCCTGTTCGAGCAGCATGTGCAGACCACCGATCACGGTGTGACCGGCCGCTGCCACCGCTTCCGCAAGGGGTGTCGGCCACGGGTTGTACAGCGCATCGAGTACCACGGGAGCCGCCGCCACCGCACCGGCGATACCGGCAGCCGCCTGGTACGGGACGGTGCTGACCACCGCCCCGGCCGCCGCGCAGCGCCGGGCCAGCTCGGGTGCATCGAAGCCGATCACCTCGGTGTCGGCGCCGAGTTGCGCGGCGAGTTCGCGCGCACCCGCGGCCCGGCCCGCATCGCGCGCCACGATGGTCACCCGGCGGGCACCGAGTCCGGTGAGCGCCAGCAGCGCCGGACGCGCGGTCCCGCCGGCGCCGAGTACGACCGCTTCGGTCAGCCCGGTCATGCCACCGCCCCGCAATGCGCCCAGCACACCGTCCACGTCGGTACAGTCCGCCCGCCAGCCGGCCTCGGTCCGGACCAGGGTGTTGGCCGAGCCGACGAGCACCGCGCGTTCGGTGCGTTCGTTCGCGTACGCCAGCGCGGCTTCCTTGCCCGGCATGGTCACCGACAGACCGACCCATTCCGGGCCCAGCCCGTCCACCAGCCGTGGCAGCTCGGCCGCGGTGCATTCGATCCGGTCGTAGGTCCAGTCCAGCCCGAGGGCCCGATAGGCGGCCAGATGCAACTGCGGCGAGCGGGAATGGGTAATGGGGCTGCCGAGTACGGCCGCCCGCCGTGGTGTGGCGGCCGACGATGATACTTCCGCCGCCGGCCCGGGGCCGTCCGCAGTCCCGGAACTCACCGTCGATCCGGTACCCGATTCAGCGCCCACTGTCGAGAATCCCGCTTTCCAATGCCAATTCGATGTTCTGCAGATGCTCGCCGTAGCTCTCGGTGAACATCGTGGTGCCCTCTTTGTCCACCGTGACGAAGTACAGCCAGTCACCCGGCTCGGGCTTCTCCATCGCCTCCAGCGCCCCGATCGAGGGGGCGGCGATGGGGGTCGCGGGCAGGCCGGCCATGGCATAGGTGTTCCACGGGGTGGTCTGCGCGCGATCGGCGTCGGTCGTGGCGACCTCGGTCTTGTCGAGCGCGTAGTTGACCGTGGAATCGAACTGCAACGGCTGACCGATCTCGAGCCGGTTGACGATCACCCGGGCCACTTTGCTCATATCCTGGGGCAGCGCTTCGCGTTCCACCAGCGAGGCCCCGATCAGCGTTTCGTAGGGGCTCAGCCCGTTGGCGGCCCCGGATTCGAGCACCCCGGTCGCCTCGTAGCTCGCCGCGCTTTCGCTGACCAGTTTCCGCAGAATCTCCTGGGCGGAGCTGTTGGGGTCGAAATTCCAGCTGCCCGCGGCGATCAACCCCTCGAGCTGACGCCGCCGGTCGGGTACCTGCCGTACAGCGTCCATCGCCCATTCCGGCACCCCGAGGGCAGCCAGATCGCTACCGGCGCCGGCCTCCTCGAGTTGTTCGTAGGTGACGCACCGGCGTTCGGCGTCGGCACCTACACAGCTGGCGGCGGCGATCTTGGTGTAGATCCCTTCCTTGCGGGCACCGGTGTTCACATCGTGCTGATCGTGTAACTGCCGGCCCTCGGAGATGACCAGATTGCCCACCCGGGCTTCCGGCGACACCAGTGCCGCGACGGCGTCGCGGCCCGGACTCCGCTCGGGAATGGCGTAGTACCCGGGCTGTACCGAACTCATCCCCTCGTTCTGTACCGCCGCCTCGTAGAACGCGGCCGAACTGGCCACCACGCCGGCTTCCTTCATCGCCGCGGCAATTTCGGTGGCAGTATCGCCGGACGCGACGTGGACGACCACCGGTGCGCCACCCGGACCGGCGAAATCCTCCGCCGGGGTGTAGCGGTTGACGAGTTTGTACACACCGGCGCCGAGGATCAGGACGAGAACCACCGCACCGGCCACCCAGAACAGTTTCCGGCGGTGACCGCCCTGTTGTTCCCTGGCCCGGCGGGCCGCCGCCCGGCCACCGCGGCGAGGCGAAGGGCGGGCAGCGGCGCGACTGCGTGCCCGGGACCGCGGTCGCGGCTCGGGCTCGGCATCGTCGTAATCGTCCTCGTCGTCGATGTATTCGTCCTCGTCGACGTAGCGGGGAATGACCGCGGTGTCGTCGTCCTCGTAGGGGTCCCAGCCGGAATCCGGCTCATCGTCCCACTCGGGATCGTCGGCTACCGGCGTGGCGGCCGACCGGCGGGACCGCTCCCAGGCCTTGTCGTCGCGGCGGTACCGCCGCTCGGCCTCACGTTGCCGGAATCGCGCCTCCGCCTGCGCCCACCGATCCGTCATTCATCGTCTCCGAACAACGCGGTCCGTTCCGCGTCCTCGGCCGACCTCATCATCGAACTCCGTTCGTCCAACCAGCTCTGCAGGATCGAAACAGCAGCCGCCTGGTCGATCACCTGCCGCTGTCCACGTGCTCGGACACCGCTGTCCCGCAGAGCGCGTGCAGCAGACACCGTAGTCAAACGTTCGTCGGAAAGGCGGATCGGCACTTCGGGCAGCGAGTCGCGCAACTTTCCGGCGAACTCGACGGCCAGCCGTGCCGCGGTCCCGCTTTCGCCGCGGAGTGTGCGCGGCAGCCCGACGATGATCTCCACCGCCTCGTATTCCGCCGCGATCGCGGCGATCCGCGCGATATCCGCACCGGCCGGCGTTCCGCCCGTACGGCCGCCTGTGGAACCTGCGGATTTGCGGCCGGAGCGGCGACCCGGTGCGCCGGCCCGTGGCACGGTCTCCACCGGGGTGGCCAGCACACCGTCAGGGTCACTGGCCGCCACTCCGATCCGGACGCTGCCCACGTCGATACCGAGCCGCCGGCCGCGACCGGGGTCGGAATCGGGATGCGGCCGGTCGACCGGGGTGTCTGCGCCGGAACCAGCCGCCATCAGCCGGCGTGTGCGCCGATATGGTCCCGGACCGCCGCCAGGCCCGCCTCGATACCCGACGGGTCCGAACCCGCACCCTGGGCCATTTCCGGCTTCCCGCCACCGCGGCCGGAAATACTCGGCCCGAAGACACCGACCAGCGCACCGGCGGCGAAACCCAATTCCTGGGCCGCCTTGTTCACGGTTACGACGAACGGCACCTTGCCCTCGTTATTTCCGAGCAACACCACGATGGCGGGCGTGGAGCCCAACCGGCCGCGGATATCGGTGGCCAGGGTGCGCAGATCACCGGCCGCCACACCTTCCGGCGCGGCCGCCGCCACCAGCAGTACGGCACCGATCCGCTGCGCCGCATCGGCATACGAACCGGCCGAGGACAGCACCGCGGCGACCTTGGTCCGTTCGAGCTCCTTTTCGGCGACCTTCAGCCGGTCCACGAGTTGCTCCACCCGTCCCGGAACTTCGTCGGAGGGCACCTTCAGCATCGATGCGACACCGGCCAGCAGCGCCCGCTCCTTCGCCAGATGCCGATAGGAATCCAGTCCGACGAACGCCTCTACCCGGCGCACACCCGAACCGACCGACGATTCCCCGAGCAGGGTGATCGGGCCGATCTGCGAGGAATGCCCCACATGGGTGCCACCGCACAGCTCCATGGAGAACGGTCCACCCATCTCCACCACGCGCACGCGGTCGCCGTAGTTCTCGCCGAACAGGGCCAGCGCCCCCATTTCGCGAGCCTTGGGCAGATCGGTGACGAAGGTGTTCACCGGGTAGTCGGCGCCGACACCGTCATTGGATACCGCTTCGATATCGGTCTTCTGCTGTTCGGAGAGCTGACCCTGCCAGTTGAAATCGAATCGCAGATACCCGGGCTTGTTCATCGAACCGGCCTGCACCGCATTGGGGCCGAGGATCTGCCGCAGCGCGGCGTGCACCATATGGGTGCCGGAATGGCCCTGGGTGGCGCCGCGCCGCCAGGCGGGATCCACCTGCGCGAGCACCACATCGCCCTCGGTGATCTGGCCCTGGTCCACCGTGCACCGGTGCACCCAGAGCTTCTTCGCGATCTTCTGCACATCGTTGACCGTGAGCTTGGTGCCCGCGGCGGTGATCGTGCCGCGGTCGGCGATCTGACCGCCCGCTTCGGCATAGAGCGGGCTGCGGTCCAGGATCACCTCGATATCGGTGCCGGCGACCGCGGTCGGGACCCGGACGCCGTCGCCGATGAGCGCGAGCACCCGCGCCTCGGAGGTCAGCTCGTCGAATCCGGTGAACTCGGTATCACCCCGGTCGACCAGTTCCTTGTAGACCGACAGGTCGGCGTGGGCGTGCTTACGGGCGTGCGCGTCTTCCTTGGCCCGCTGCCGCTGTTCGGCCATCAGCGACCGGAAACCTGCCTCGTCGACGGACAGACCGGCTTCGGACGCCATCTCGAGCGTGAGGTCGATGGGGAACCCGTAGGTGTCGTGCAGGGTGAAGGCGTCGGATCCGGAGATCCTGCCGGTCTTACCGGCCGGGGTGGCCGCCTTGACTTCCTCGACGGTTTCGTCGAACAGCCGCGACCCGGTGGCCAGCGTCTTACGGAACGCCGTCTCCTCCCCGACCGCGACCGTTTCGATCCGCGCGAAATCGGTGGACAGTTCGGGATAGGACGGCGACATCTGTTCGCTCACCACCCGCATGAACTGGCTCATCACCGGTTGTTCGGCGCCCAGCAGCCGGGCCGAGCGCACGATCCGGCGCAGCAGCCGCCGCAGCACGTAACCGCGCCCGTCGTTGCCCGGGTTGACACCGTCGGCGATCAGCATGGCGGAGGTACGCGCATGATCGGCGATCACCCGGAAGCGCACATCGTCGGCGTGTTCGACGCCGTAGGACCGGCCGGTGAGCTCCTCGGCCTTGTCGATGATGGGGCGCAGCAGATCGGTTTCGTAAACGTTGTCGACCCCCTGGAGCAGCAGCGCGATGCGCTCGATACCCATCCCGGTGTCGATATTCTTCTTCGGCAGCACGCCGATCGGCGGATGCCCGAGCTTGGGGCTGTCCTCACCGCGGATGTCCTGCATGAAGACCAGGTTCCAGATCTCCAGGTAGCGGTCCTCGTCGGCAACCGGTCCGCCGTCGCGCCCGTATTCCGGGCCGCGGTCGTAGTAGATCTCGGAGCAGGGCCCGCCCGGACCGGGCACACCCATATCCCAGTAGTTGTCCTTGCCGTCGCGGAACTGGATCCGCTCCTCGGGGATACCGGCCACCTTGCGCCACAACTCGGCGGCCTCCGGATCGGCCTCGTAGGCGGTGACCCAGATGCGCTCCGGATCGAACCCGTAGCCGCCGTCCTCCTGGGATTTGGTGATCAGTTCCCAGGCGAAGCGGATCGCGTCTTCCTTGAAGTAATCGCCGAAGGAGAAATTTCCGGCCATCTGGAAGAAGGTGTTGTGCCGGGTGGTGACGCCGACTTCCTCGATATCACCGGTGCGCACGCATTTCTGCACACTGGTCGCGCGCGGATACGGCGGCGTCTGCTGACCGAGGAAGTACGGTTTGAACTGCACCATGCCCGCGTTCACGAACAGCAGGTTCGGGTCGTCGAGAATCAGCGATGCACTGGGCACCTCCGTATGCCCGGCACGAACGAAATGGTCCAGGAATCGCCGTCTGATCTCGTGGGTCTGCACAGATATCCAGCCTACCGGGACCGCGCACGCGATTTATCACCGAGCCGGGTTAGGCGTACCACCCCCTTTGCCACGGCTACGGCCGGTTATGCCCTGCTGCGTCCGTTCGTGGGCCGCAGACCCCGGATTATCCGGCGCAGGGTGCTCACCCGCGGGCCGACGGTCCGCTCGTTGCCGTGGTCGGTCGGGTGGTAGTAATCCACCCCGACCAGTTCGTCCGGCGGGTACTGCTGGGCGAGCACACCGTCCGGGTCGTCGTGCGGGTACCGGTAGCCCTGCGCGTTACCGAGCGCCGCGGCGCCGGAGTAGTGGCCGTCGCGCAGATGGGGCGGCACCGCGCCCGCCTTACCGGCCGCCACATCGGCCATGGCCGCGCCGATGGCCGCCACCACCGCGCCCGATTTCGGGGCCGTGGCCAGATGGATGGTGGCCTGGGCCAGCGCCAGCCGGGCTTCCGGCAAACCGACCAGCTGCACCACCTGCGCCGCGGCGGTCGCGGTCTGCAACGCGCTGGGGTCTGCCATCCCGATGTCTTCGCTGGCGTGAATCATCAGGCGCCGGGCGATGAAACGCGGGTCCTCCCCCGCGGTGAGCATCCGGGCGAGGTAGTGCAACGCGGCGTCCACATCGGAGCCGCGAATGGATTTGATGAACGCGCTGATCACGTCGTAGTGCTGGTCACCGGCCCGGTCGTAGCGGACGGCGGCCTTGTCCACGCTGGCGGCGACCAGGTCGAGGTCGATCGCGCCGTCGAGCGAGGATTCCGCGGAGGCCTCCAGGGCGGTGAGCGCGCGACGGGCATCGCCGCCGGCGATCCGGACGATATGGTCGATCGCCTCGTCGGTGACGGTGAACTGCTCATCCAGCCCGCGGGGGTCGGTGAGGGCGCGGGTGAGCACGGTGCGGATATCGTCGCCCGTCAGCGAATGCAGCTGCAGTACCAGCGACCGGGACAGCAGCGGGGGGGGGGGGGGGGGGGGGGGGGGGGGGGGGTTTTTCGCCGGCCCCCCCAACAAAAGAACGCTCCAACACCGAGTAAG
>NZ_JBHXMZ010000001.1:624723-775210 GCF_042719915.1 Nocardia sp. NPDC058499
GGTGGGGGGTGTGGTGGGGGGGAGGGGAAGGGAGCGGGGGGAAAGAGAGGGGGGAGAGAGGGAAGGAGAGGAAAAAGACGGCTTCTCCCCCCCCCCCCCCGCCCACCAGCAGCACGATCCGGTTCTCGACCGCGGCGAGCAGCGCATCCTGCTGGGTTTTGGAGAACCGGTGGACCTCGTCGATGAACAGCACGGTCTGCTCCCCCGCGGTCAGCCGCCGCCGGGCCACATCGATCACCGCGCGTACCTCCTTGACACCCGCCGACAGCGCGGACAGCGCCTCGAACCGGCGGCCGGTGGCATGGGAGATCAGCGAGGCCAGGGTGGTCTTTCCGGTGCCCGGCGGCCCGTAGAGCAGCACCGACGCCGCCCCCGAGCCTTCGACCAGACGGCGCAGCGGCGAGCCGGGGCCGAGGAGATGCTGCTGCCCGACGACCTCGTCCAGGGAGGCGGGCCGCATCCGCACGGCCAGTGGTGCACGCGTACCGCCGAGCCGAGCGGCCTGATCCGGCGCGGCGAAATCCGGCGTGCCCGCTCCCCCACCGGGCATATCGAACAGACCGTCACTCATGCCCTGGCCCCGCGGGCGCGAGTGAGAGTCCTGCATGGTGACGTTTCGCCACCGTCTCCGGGCCTGACGCACTCATGCCTGTGACCGTACCGTTCGCCGCCGACACCCGGTCCGGCGTGGACTCCGGGCGTCAGCTCAGGTGTTCGTCGAGCAGCGCGCAGACGCCCTCGGCGAAATCGCCGACCGCGTCGTTGCCGAGGCACCGCGCATCCTCGGCCAGCCCGGCCCACCGGTTGAGCAGGGCATCCGAGCGCGGCACCGACAGCCCGTGTTCGCGGGCCGCCGCGATCCGGGTGTGGTCCGCGGGCAGGAACCAGTAGGTGCTGAGCCAGACCCAGATCAGCCGCGCCTCGAGAATCTTCTCGGCGAGCAGATCGTCGTCGGCGAGGGCCGGCCATACACCGACGACCTCGGCCCGCCAGGCCTCCACCATCTGGGTGGCCAGTTCGCGGGACAGTTCGATATCGCACAGGCAGCCGGGGAAGGACACCAGCGCATACGCGATATCGAGGGTGGCGTCGCGGAAACCGCCCCATTCGTAGTCGAGGATGCGGGCACCCTCGTCGTTGATGATCACATTGTCCGGGCACAGGTCCGAGGGGCTGAACGCCCGGAACCGGCCGCCACCGAACAGCCGGGCCCCGTGGGCGACCTGGTCGGCCACCTCGTCGGGTACGTCGATACCGAGTTCGCGCCGCAGCATGGCGGGCACCTCCGTGACGGCGGCCTCGGCCTGCTGGGCGATACCGTCCACCCGGTGCAGGACATCGACCCGGCGGAGCAGGGCGACGAAATCGAGTTCACGGCCGACCGTGGCGGCATGCATCCGGCCGAGTGCCTGCGCGAACGCCATCATCGCGTTCTGGGCGGCCGGTTCGGCACCGGACCGCAGCACATCGGTGAGTTTGGTGTTCTCGCCCAGATCGCTGAGCACGAGCAACCGGTCGGGCAGGCTGTGCGCGATCAGGTACGCGCCCGGACGTTCGCCCCGGCTCAGCGCGGTGGTGAACTGGTAGGACACCGCTTCCCGGAGGAAGGCCGAATCGACGCTGGCGACACCCGGCATGATAGTCACGTTCTTGGGGTCGGCGACCGAGCCGCGCACCTGCTTGACGATCAGCGTGCGCGGTAGGGAGAAAGCGTTCTCGGCGACCCGGACCCGCAGGACGGTCGTCCGTCCACTGCCACTGAGTTCGGCGGGATCGCTCAGCTTCACCGGAGCACCCATTCGCTTTGTGAGCAACTGCTGCGCTGCGGATACGACTTCGGTGGCTCGTTCGGCCAGTAGTGCAGTCATCGCATCTCAAGTTACTCGCATTCGGTCACTTCTAGCGAGCGGTTGAACAACCTTTCCGTGTCGCCCGGCGTGTCAGACGTGTTCTCCGGCGTAGCTGCGGCCTGCTTGACAGCGCTGCGCGGGTCGGGTTTTCTCGATCTGAACTGCTGTGCGCCACACCGGAAACCCGCCCCGCCGAAAGGTATCCCAGCGTGACCGACACACCGAGTTCCGCCCCCGACTCCCCCGGCGCCCCGGACACGGCAGGCAGGCAACCCACATCCGGCGAATCCCGGCCCGCGGCGGTGGGCGACCAGGCGGCGGACAGCCCGCGTACCGCCGATTTCCCCGGCGGTGTGGTCCACGACCCGCACCGTAGCGGCCCGCCCGGGATGGAGAAACCCGTCACCACCGCGGGCCCCGGTACCGACCCTGCCGCGCGTACCGTCACCGATGAACCCGCACCACCGGCCGCCACGCAACGGCCAGCACCGGAGCGCTCCGCATCGGCCGGCACCGTTCCCGACCCGCCCGCGGGCCAACCCGTCTACGGCCCACCCGGTACG
Source organism: Nocardia sp. NPDC058499 (assembly GCF_042719915.1). Taxonomy (NCBI): domain Bacteria; kingdom Bacillati; phylum Actinomycetota; class Actinomycetes; order Mycobacteriales; family Nocardiaceae; genus Nocardia; species Nocardia sp. NPDC058499. The sequence continues at coordinate 627,137 of NZ_JBHXMZ010000001.1, forward strand.
GGTCCCGGGCCGGAATCACCGGTCTACGGCTACCAGGCGCTCGGCACCGGAATTCCCGGACGGCTCGATGTCGGGCACGCGCTCAGCTACGGATTCGAGAAGTTCCGCCTCAATCCCGGGCCCTGGATCGCGGCGACCTCGCTCGGCTTCATCATCTATCTGCTGTTCTACCTGGTGGCACGGATCACCGAGCCGCGGTCGATGACGTCGTTGCTGGTGCTTTTCGCCGTCGTCATCGCCGGCCTCTGGATACTCCAGGCCGCCCTCGTACGCGGCGCGCTCTACGAAACCGACGGCTACCGGCCGGGTTTCGGCTCGTATTTCTATATCGGCAATCTCGGTAACGCGTTCCTGACCGCGTTACTTGCCTTCCTGGCCACCACTCTCGCCTCCGCGCTGTGCCTGATTCCCGGGATGCTGGTCGGTATCGGCTGCATGTTCTCGCTACATTTCGCCCTCGACCAGGGTCAGACGCCGGTGGCGGCGATCAAGTCCAGTTTCCTGCTGGCCCTGCGGGATCCGTGGCGGGTGTTCCTGCTGGCGCTGACCGTCGTCGTGGTCACCTGCCTCGGCCTGCTCGCCTGTGGGTTCGGGCTGCTGGTAGCCGGTCCGGTGGCGGCGATCGCGGTCACTTACGCGTACCGCACCCTCACCGGTGGCCCGATCTCGCCCGTCTGACCTGCCGGGACGACCGCACCCGGCCGCCGCTCGATCACACCAGCGGCCGGGCATCGGGCCGATATCTAGCCGGTACCCGCCTCGGTGACCGCGGCCCCGGTCGCACCGTTGGTCTCGGCCTTCGCCTTGTTCTGCGGCCGGGCATCCAGCCCTGCTTCTTTGCGCTGTTGCGCGGTGATGGGCGCGGGCGCGTCGGTGAGCGGATCCACGCCGCCGCCTGTCTTCGGGAAGGCGATGACCTCGCGGATCGAGTCGAGACCGGCGAGCAGCGCGACGATCCGGTCCCAGCCGAAGGCGATACCGCCGTGCGGCGGGGCGCCGAAGGCGAAGGCGTCCAGCAGGAAGCCGAATTTCTCCTGCGCCTCGGCCTCGCTGATGCCCATCACCTGGAAGACGCGTTCCTGCACATCCTTGCGGTGGATGCGGATACTGCCGCCGCCGATCTCGTTACCGTTGCAGACGATGTCGTAGGCGTAGGCGAGGGCGGAACCGGGATCGGTGTCGAAGGTGTCGATCGACTCCGGTTTCGGCGAGGTGAACGCATGGTGCACCGCCGTCCACGACGAATGTCCCAGCGCCACATCACCGCTGGCGGTGGCATCGGCGGCGGGTTCGAACAGCGGCGCGTCCACGATCCAGACGAACGACCACGCGTTCTCGTCGATCAACCCGACCCGCTGCGCGATCTCCGACCGCGCCGCGCCGAGCAGGGCGCGCTGCGCCTTGGCCGGGCCGGCAGCGAAGAACACACAATCCCCCGGCTGGGCACCGACATGCGCGGCCAGCCCTTCCCGTTCGGCGTCGGTGAGGTTCTTGGCGACGGGGCCGCCGAGCGTGCCGTCCTCACCGATCAGCACATACGCCAGCCCCTTGGCGCCGCGCTGTTTGGCCCATTCCTGCCAGGCGTCGAGCTGGCGCCGCGGCTGGCCCGCCCCACCGGGCATGACGACGGCACCGACATAGGGTGCCTGGAACACCCGGAACGGTGTTTCGGCGAAGTATTCGGTGCATTCGGTGATCTCCACCCCGAACCGCAGATCCGGCTTATCGCTGCCGAACCGGCGCATCGCCTCGGCATAGGTCATATGCGGGATCGGGGTCGGGATCCGGTAGCCGATGAGTTCCCACAGCGCCACCAGGATGTCCTCGGCCAGCAGGATCACATCCTCCTGGCGCACAAAGCTCATCTCGAGGTCGAGCTGGGTGAATTCGGGCTGGCGGTCGGCCCGGAAGTCCTCGTCGCGATAGCAGCGCGCGATCTGGAAGTAGCGTTCGATACCGCCCACCATCAGCAGCTGTTTGAACAGCTGCGGGCTCTGCGGCAGCGCGTAGAAACTTCCGGGCTGCAGCCGCGCCGGGACCAGGAAATCGCGGGCGCCCTCGGGGGTCGAGCGGGTCAGTGTCGGGGTTTCCACCTCGACGAATTCGTGGCGGGCCAGCACCGAGCGCGCCGCGGCGTTCACCCGCGACCGCAGGCGAATGGCATGGGCCGGAGCCTCGCGGCGCAGGTCCAGGTAGCGATACCGGAGCCGGGCTTCCTCGCCGGGCTGCTCGTCGAGCTGGAACGGTAGCGGGGCACTCTCGTTGAGTACCTCGAGCTCTTTGACGTTCACCTCGACCGCACCGGTCGGCAGTTCGGGGTTCTCGTTGCCCTCGGGACGCTGTTCGACCACACCGACGATCCGAACGCAGTACTCGGCCCGCAGCCGGTGCGCCTGCTCGGCCGCCGGCCCTTCCCGGAACACCGCCTGCGCCACACCGGAGGCATCGCGCAGATCGATGAAGATCACGCCACCGTGGTCACGCCGCCGCGCCACCCAACCGGAGAGGGTCACGGTCTGACCGGTCTGTTCGGCTCGCAACGAACCGGCCAAGTGGGTGCGCAGCACGGGATTCCTTTCGACGTTCGGAGCACACCGGGACGGCCACCGGATGCGGTTGCCATCGTAGTGTGCCCCGGCGGGCGGACTGAAACGGATATATTGCCAGCACCAGCAAAGTCGCAGCAACTACGTTTTCAGACGGGATGCTCGCATGACCTTCAACGAACGCGTGCAGATCGACCCCGGCCGCGCCTCCTCCGGTGGCGGCCCCGGCCGTGGCGGCAAGCTGGCCCTCGGCGGCGGCGCCGGCGGGCTGATCGTGCTGGTCATCGCCCTGCTGATGGGCGGCGATCCCGGGTCGGCGCTCGGCCAGTTCACCGGCACCCAGGACACGGGGCAGCGCGAGGTGACGGCCGGCACTCCCGAGCACTGCCGGACCGGCGCCGACGCGAACACGTATGTGGACTGCCGGGTGGTGCTCACCGCACAGAGCCTCGACGCCGTCTGGGACGAGCAACTGCCGCAACAGACCGGCGTCGCCTACGAACAACCCGGGTTACGCCTGTTCACCGGTTCGGTGTCCACCGGCTGCGGATATGCGACCAGTGCGGTCGGCCCGTTCTACTGCCCGGCCGACCGGACCGCGTATTTCGACGTCGGCTTCTTCCAGGAACTGGTGGACCGCTTCGGTGCCACCGGCGGACCGCTGGCACAGGAGTACGTCGTCGCGCACGAGTTCGGCCACCACATCCAGACTCTGCTCGGCGATATCGGCCGGGCCCAGCAGGATCCGCAGGGCCCGCAATCGGGCGCGGTACGCACGGAATTGCAGGCCGACTGTTACGCCGGTATCTGGGCGCATTACGCCGACCGCACACCCGCACCGGGCACGGACACACCACTGCTGCAACCGCTCGGCGATGCCGATATCGGCGACGCCCTGTCGGCGGCGGCAGCCGTCGGCGACGACCGGATCCAGGAGTCGGCGCAGGGCCGGGTGAACCCGGAGGTGTGGACGCACGGCGCGGGCGAGCAACGACAGAAATGGTTCCTCGCGGGTTACCGCACCGGTGAGGTGCGGGCCTGCGATACGTATTCGGCCACGGATCTGAACAATCCCGAAGACCTGCGCTGAACCGGTGGTTCAGAACTGGCTGTCGTAACCGGCGTCCTCGTCGGGATCGACCGCCCCGATGACCTCCGGTGCCGATTCACCCAGCGGACCGGTGAGGTCGTCGTTACCGGTCGCGCTGCGATACGACTCGACCGTCCGGCCGTGTTCCTCTTCGTTGTTGCGCTGACCGGCCGCACCCGCCGCGCCGCCACCCATGAAACCACTGGACGCGGGACTGGTGGCCGCGGGAGCCATACCGGTGGGCAGCGCGCCGGGCCGGACCATATTGCCGATCGGCGGCGTGGTCGCACCGGGCACACCCGGCATCGATGGCGACCCGGGCAGGCCCGGTGTACCGCCCGGCGCACCACCGGTCGACAAACCCGGGCTGCCGCTGGGCATACCGGGGCTACCCGGCATACCTGGGCTACCGGTACTCAGCCCGGCCGCAGTGGTCGCCGCCGGCTCACCGGTGGCCGAGCCCAGCACGGATTCCAGGCCCGACGGATCCGAGGCGAGACTCTGCGCCTGCTGCAAGATCGGTTCGCCGACGCTCTGCGCCACTTGCTGGGCGGCCTGAGCCGCCTGCTGCCCGTCCACACCGAGCATCTGCTGCACCACACCGCTCAGTTCGGCGGTCCTGCCCGCGAGGTCCCCGCGGGTGATGTTGGTGACCGTCACCGCCTGGCCCAGATGTTGGGTGGCCGAGGCGATGAGCGCGGTCTGCGCGGGCGGAGTCATCACCACCGGCGCGAGGGCCGTGGCCTGGGTGAGGAAGGATGCGGCAATGGTGGTGAGCTGCGCATTACCCTGCTGCACCACGGTGGCCGCGGCCTGCGTCATGGCCGAGATGTCGAATCCGCGCTGGCTGGTCTGCGCACCGGAATTATTGGCTTCCTGCCCGGCCGTCTGAGCGGTCTGGGCCGCCCCGCTCTCCCACGACTCGCCCATGGCGGACAGGCTGCTCTTACCCACGCCCATTGCCACCTCGATGACCTGGGACGCCTGGCTGAGGATGGCGGTGGGGTCCAGCGCGCCGATGACACCGGTCCCGAAGCTGCTCAGCAGATCGCGGATGGGCGCGAAAAGTACGTCGATTCCGGGCAGCGCCGGCAGGGCGGCGCCGTTGAGCAGGGCACCTACCGGGTCGGCGGGTAATGCGGGGGCCGCCGCGGCGGGAACGCCCGCGGCCGCGCCTGCGGGCGCGCCCACACCGGCGGCCGCCGCGGCCTGGCCGAGGAGCCCCTGAGCCGTATCCAGCACGGGCGCTGCCGCCTGGTTCACGACGCCCAGCACATGACCGGCCTGCGCGGATACGTCTTCGACGGCGCCGGACAGGATGTCCTGGGCCTCCGGTGCGCCACCGGTGAGCCCGGAAAGTCCCGGCATCCCGCCCGGCATACCGGCCGTTGCGGGACCGTCGTCGGAAACGCGCTGGGAAAGCACGAATTCCGGCGATTCGGCCGGCGCCTCCCCTTCCGGAAGCTGAGCCAGCGGAACATCCTGGATCGCCGCGCCGGGGTCCGGGGCGGACGCCGGGGCCGCGGTTACGGGGGTCTCGGCGGGCGCGGCGGGAACGGCATGCTGCAACTCGGGAGCGATAAGGCCCGCGGTACCTGCGCCGTTGTCGAGCGGTTTCACAGCGCGCCCCCCGCCGTACCGAGCGCGCCGGCGGTGCCGTCGTCGGTGAGGTCGTAGTTGAGCGCGGAGGAGAACGCAGCCTGCGACAGGTGCTGATACTTCGCCGCGAGATCGTTGATATCGCGGGTTTGCAGCACCTGCGCGGCGGCGAACATGGCCAGATAGTCGGCGCCGATCAGACCGAACACCGGCGTCAGCGCGGCGATATTGCGCAGGGCGTCGATATTGGCGACACCGGCGATCTCGGTGCCGATGCCGGCGTTCGTGGTACCGAATACCCGCAGCGCTTCGGTTTCCACCGAGGTATTACTCATCGGGCTCCCCCCTGATTCATCGTGAACATCATCGCCACCGCGTGAAACTTCTCGTGTGCCACAACGACACGCGCCCCTGCGGCATCAAATGGTTGCCGCCCGAATATAGCCCACCGCGGCGGTCCCGGACGAGACCGCGCCCCGCCACCAAACTAGAACAGGTTGCAAATTAGAACGAGTTCTATATTGTCGTCCGCATGAAGGTCGCAGTGACCGGCGCAGCCGGCTACCTGGGTACGAATCTGCTCCCGCTGCTCGCCGAGCGCGGGGACGAGATCACCGCCATCGACCGGGTGACCCCCCGGCAATCCGCCGCGGCGAACGTCACCTGGGTGAGCGCCGATGTCCTGGATCCGGCCTCGATGCGCGCCGCCCTCGACGGCGCCGAAGTCGTGTACCACCTGGTCGCGGTGATCACCCTGGCGGACAAGAACGACCTCGCCTGGCGGGTGAACACCGAGGGCGTACGCGTGGTCGCCGAGGCCGCCCACGCGGTCGGCGTCCACCGGTTCGTGCACGCGAGTTCGATCCATGCCTTCGACCAGTACAGCTGCGGCGGCTCGATCGACGAGACCACCCTGCGCTCCACCGATACCGATCTCCCCGTCTACGACCGGTCCAAATGGGCCGGCGAGATCGAACTCCGCAAGGTGATCGAGTCCGGCCTGGACGCGGTGCTCTGCAACCCCACCGGCGTATTCGGTCCCGCCGACCACGGAACTCCGCTTTCCCGGATCAACCGCTACCTGCGCGACGCAGCCCGGGGCCGTATCCCCGCCATGATCGACGGCGGTTTCGACCTGGTGGACGTCCGGGATGTGGCACGCGGTCTGATCCTCGCCGGTGAACACGGCCGCACCGGGGAGAACTACCTGCTCGGCGGCGAGATGATCTCCATGCTCGACCTCTGCCGGATGGCCGCCCGGCACGGCGGCAAGAAGGGGCCGCGCTTCTCCATCTCGACCAAACTCGTCTCGGGCCTCATTCCGGTGATGGAACCGATCGGCAAACGCCTGGGTACCGACGTCGTCTCCAAGGCCGCACTCGGCGCACTGGTTTCGGCACCGCTGGTCGACCACGGTAAAGCCACCCGTGAACTGGGATACCAGCCCCGGCCGATCGACGACACCGTGCGCGATCTGGTGGCCTTCTTCGCCGACCCGCACGCCCCGCTCCCGGATTTCACCCCGACTGCTTGACAGTAGTTAGAACGCGTGTTCGACTGGTCGCGTGCGGTGGCAGAACCAGACCCTGGACGCCGACGACGGCGCACTGCCCGGCCTCGGCCGGGCCGGGTTCGCCCGCACCGTACAGACTCCCGATTTCGAGGGCATCACCTTTCACGAGGTGCTCTGCAAGAGCGCGCTGAACAAGGTTCCCGACGAATCGAATCTGCCGTTCCGGTGGACGATCAACCCGATGCGCGGGTGTTCGCATGCCTGCCGGTACTGCTTCGCCCGAGGGTCGCACGAGTACCTGGAACTCGATGCCGGAACGGATTTCGACACCCAGATCGTGGTGAAGACGAATATCGCGGCGGTACTGCGGCGCGAACTGACTCGCCGCTCCTGGCATCGGGAGCGGGTCGCGTTGGGTACCAATACCGACCCCTACCAGCGGGCCGAGGGCCGATACCGGTTGATGCCCGGAATCATCAGGGCCCTCACCGATTCCGGTACACCGTTCTCGATTCTCACCAAAGGAAGCCTGCTGCACCGGGATCTGCCGCTGCTGAGCCTGGCCGCACGTGAGGTCGGCGTGCATATCGGGATCTCGCTGGCCCTGCTGGATCCGGAGTTGCAGCGCGCCCTGGAACCCGGCACCCCCGCACCGCGGGCTCGGCTGGATCTGGTCCGTGCCTGCGGTGATGCCGGTTTCGCGGTCGATGTGATGGTGGCGCCGGTGATTCCGTATCTCACCGACGGCCGGGCCCAGCTCGACGAACTGTTCGGCGAACTCGCCGCGGCCGGCGCGGAGTCGGCAGTGGTCATTCCCCTGCATCTGCGCGGCAGTACGCGTGGCTGGTTCCTGGGCTGGCTCGCCGAACACCATCCCGCACTACTGCGCCGATACCGGCAGCTCTACCGGAGCGGTGCGACGGTAGCGCCCGAATACGCGTCGTGGCTGCGGGAGCGGGTTGATCCACTGCTGCGCGAGCACGGCCTACGCCCGGAAGAACCACGCCCCCCAGAAGCCCGTCCGGCACCGGAACCGGCCGATACGCCGCAGCTGGAGCTGTTCGCCTGAGTACCCGCACGCGAGGTGCGGCGGGCCGGTGCCGGTTTCCGGGATACGGCGCAGAACGTGTTGGCAAAGGCATTGCTCGCCCGTACGTGGCGTTGTCGCACGGCGGATTCGTACGCGGAGGTGTGAGCGCCCCGCCAGATAACAGACCGGACACCAGTCCGGCCCTATGTCTCGGCATAACGGCCGTGCAACAGACTTCTGAATAAGCCCGCTGGCTGCAGTTTCGCCCCGCCGGTCGGCCGGCCGACTTTTCCGGGCCGCCCCGCCGGACCGCGCGCGCGGCGCACCGGACGCGCACTTTCCCGGCGCGGCGCCCCCCGGCAAGGGTAGGTTGGCGGCTGGTAGCTCATTTCGACGAGGAAGTGAAGCACGCGTATGGTTTCGCACCCCGACAACATCGCCCAGTCCGATGCCGCGCCGGCCGAAAATACCTCCGGCGCAGCGATATTGGATCGCGTCGTCATCCGGTTCGCGGGCGATTCCGGTGACGGTATGCAGCTCACCGGTGACCGGTTCACCCATGAGGCGGCGGCGTTCGGCAACGATCTGGCCACCCAGCCCAACTTCCCGGCCGAGATCCGGGCCCCGCAGGGCACCCTTCCGGGTGTGTCGTCGTTCCAGATCCAGATCGCCGACCACGATATTCTCACTGCCGGCGATCAGCCGGATGTGCTGGTCGCGATGAACCCCGCGGCACTCAAGGCCAATCTGGCCGAGTTACCGCGCGGCGGCACCCTCATCGTCAACACCGACGAATTCACCAAACGCAATCTCACCAAGGTCGGCTACACCGCCGATCCGCTGGCCGGCGAGGACCTCGCGGATTTCGTCGTGCACCGGGTCGCCATGACCTCACTGACCTTGGCCGCAACCGAATCCGCCGGCGTCGGCAAGAAGGACGGCCAGCGGGCGAAGAATATGTTCGCCCTGGGCCTGCTGTCCTGGATGTACGGGCGGCCGATCGGTGGCACCGAGAAGTTCCTGCGGGAGAAGTTCGCGAAGAAGCCGGAAATCGCCGAGGCCAATATCCTCGCCTTCCGGGCCGGCTGGAATTACGGCGAAACCACCGAGGCGTTCGCCACCACCTACCGGGTCGCCCCAGCGGCCCTGCCCGCAGGCACCTACCGGCAGATCACCGGGAACACCGCCCTGGCCTACGGCCTGGTCACCGCCGGGTCGCTGGCGGGGACGCCGCTGTTCCTCGGCACCTACCCGATCACTCCGGCCTCCGACATCCTGCACGAGCTGAGCAAGCACAAGAATTTCGGTGTCACCACCTTCCAGGCCGAGGACGAGATCGCCGGGATCGGCGCCGCCTTGGGCGCCGCGATCGGCGGTGCACTCGGGGTCACCAGCACGTCGGGGCCGGGTCTGGCGCTCAAGAGCGAAACCATCGGGCTCGCGGTGATGACCGAACTGCCGCTGGTGATCGTCGACGTCCAGCGCGGTGGCCCGTCCACCGGTTTGCCGACCAAAACCGAACAAGCCGATCTGCTGCAGGCCCTCTACGGCCGCAACGGCGAATCCCCGGTCGCGGTCCTGGCGCCACGTTCGCCGGCCGACTGTTTCGCCACCGCCGTGGAGGCGGCCCGGATCGCACTCACCTATCGGACGCCCGTTCTCCTACTGTCCGACGGGGCGATAGCCAACGGATCCGAGCCGTGGGCCATCCCCGCGGTGAACGAACTCGAGCCGATCGATCCGGCGTTCGAGGCCGCGGGCGACGGTGATTTCCAGCCCTATGCCCGCGACCCGGAAACCCTTGCCCGCCCCTTGGCGGTACCGGGAACCGCGGGCCGGGCCCACCGGATCGGTGGCCTGGAGAAGGCCGACGGCAGCGGTGACATCTCCTACGACCCGGCCAACCACGAGCTGATGGTGCGACTGCGCCAGGCCAAGATCGACGGTATCTCGGTACCGCCCGCCGAGGTCGACGACCCGGACGGCGCGGCGCGGGTGCTGCTCGTCGGCTGGGGCAGTTCCTACGGGCCGATCGGCGAGGCCTGCCGCCGAGTCCGCCGGCGCGGGGCGCGGGTCGCCCAGCTGCATCTGCGCCATCTCAATCCGCTACCGCCGGACCTCGGCGAGGTCCTGCGCCGCTACGACACCGTGGTGGCGCCGGAGATGAACAGCGGGCAACTGGCCTGGCTGCTGCGAGCCAAGTATCTCGTGGACGTGCAACCATGGACAAAGGTGGCGGGAACGGCATTCTCCGCCCAGGAACTGGTCGGCGTGATCGAGGCTGCACTGGACGGCACACTGGCCGAACTGGAGCAGAGCAAGGCATTCACCGCGCGAGCTCGAGCGACCTATCGCAGGAACGGGGGCGCATCATGACCATCATCGATACCTCGCCGACCGGGGCGGACCTCGGCATCACACCGGTCTCGGGAGTGACCGGCGTACCGGCCGCAGACGGCCCGCAGAAGGCCAAGGACTACACCTCCGACCAGGAAGTACGCTGGTGCCCCGGCTGCGGTGACTACGTCATCCTCGCCACGGTGCGCGGTTTCCTGGCCGAACTCGGCCTGCGCCGGGAAAACCTGATGTTCGTGTCCGGGATCGGCTGCTCCAGCCGATTCCCCTATTACCTCGACGCCTACGGAATCCATTCGATCCACGGCCGGGCCCCGGCCATCGCCACCGGGCTGGCGGTGACCCGCCCGGATCTGTCGGTCTGGGTGGTCACCGGGGACGGGGACGCCCTCTCCATCGGCGGTAACCATCTGATCCACGCCCTGCGCCGCAATGTGAACATGACCATCCTGCTGTTCAACAACCGGATCTACGGTCTCACCAAGGGGCAGTACTCCCCCACGTCCGAAGCGGGCAAGGTGACCAAATCGACGCCCATGGGCTCGGTCGACCATCCGTTCAACACGCTGTCGGTCGCTCTCGGTGCGGAGGCGACCTTCGCCGCCCGCGCTCTGGACTCCGATCGCGCGGGGCTCACCGAAGTGCTGCGCGCCGCCGCCGAACACCGCGGTACCTCGTTCGTGGAGATCCTGCAGGACTGCCCGATCTTCAACGACGGCTCCTTCGATGTGCTGCGCCGCGGCGACAGCGAATCCCGGCTCATCCCGCTCCGGCACGGCCAACCCCTGCGTTTCGGCGCCGACGGCGAATATGCCGTGGTGCAGCGTGGTTTCGGGCTCGCCGTAGCACCGACGGCGGACGTCGCGGAGGCCGATATCGTCGTCCACGACGCCCACCGCGACGACCCTGAGTACGCCTATGCCCTGTCGCGCCTATCCGACCAGGATCTGGATCACGTGGTCACCGGTATCTTCCGGGCGGTCCGGCGACCGACCTACGACGACGGCGTCCGCGCACAAACCACCGCGGCCCAGGAAAAGAACCCGGTCGGCCCCGATGCGCTGCAACGTCTACTCACCGGGTCGGAGACCTGGACGGTCTGACCGACGCAGTCGCCCCTCCCGTGCTCCGGGCCGGCCCGAAGCCACCGGATCGGCGCCGCCCGGGAGCTGCTCAGCGAAATGGTGGGCATCCCCGGCATCGTCCGGGAGGTGACGACTCCCGGCGCCGCAGTGACGCCGGCATCCCGCAGCGTCCGTTCCCGGCGACGCCGCGAACCGCGGGTGGACGGGCGCTGTCCCTGTCGCCGCGTCACCGGCGGCCGGATGACACCGGGTTGCGCAGCCGACGGAGGTGGTGCGTTGCATTTCGGGCCGAGCGGCGGTCGAAAAATATCGGCGTCGGCGTCGTAGCCGGGCTGCCCCCTCCCGCCGTGCCGTCGTCACCGTCCCGGCCTCCGCCTGCTCACGGATCCCAGGCGATTCACCGGCAGTCATCCGATTCAGTACAGGGCGGCGATCTCCTGGTCGGTGAGGACGATCGCGGCGACGTAGTCCTTGGTGCGCGCCGCGGCGACCGCCCGGTACAACGGGCGCTCCGCGAGCGCGGCATCGCGGGCTTCGGCGCGTAACTGATGGACCAGTAGGTCGGCGACCGCGAGACCGGCGGCCAGTTCGCTGCCGGACAGGGCGTCGGCGAGCCGTCGCAGACCCAGGATATGCAGTTCACGGCCGCTGCCCGCGTCTGTGTACATGGCAAGCGGTACCAGTTGGCGGTCCGGGCCGGCCGTGAGCCGCAGGATCACGCGACTGAGGCGGCCGGGGTGGACCAGCAATTCGACACCGGTCACGGCGGGAACCCGCAACTGCCGGGTCCGCCACAGTGTGCGCGCGTACAGCGTGTTCCCGGCCAGCCACAGGCGGCGGCGCCGGACCGCCAGGACATACCCGGCGGACGGCACGGCGACCACGAGCGCCGCCACCACTCCGGTGACCGGTTCGAGGAACAACCCGGCCACCAGGCCCACAACCAGGGCAAGACCTACCGCGACCAGCACCAACCGGCGGAGAACCGGCGCATACATCTCGGGGGCTACCAGATCCAGCCCGATTCGCTGGTCGGCATCGGGCGGGGGCGAATCGGTCACGGCTGCGCTTTTCGGTCCAGGGACAGGGTCGCCCGCAGAGTACTACGGGCGGTCGGACAACGCGGTGACGATCTCCGCCAACGGGATCTGCCGCTGGTCGCCCGTGCGCATATCCTTCAACCCGATGGTCTGCTCCGCCAGATCACGGTCGCCGAGGATCAGCGTGTAGCGGGCACCCGACCGGTCGGCGGCCTTCATGGCCCCCTTGACCCCGCGGTCGCCATAAACCAGATCGGCGCTGATACCGGCGGCCCGGAGTTCACCGGCCAGTACCACCATCCGCTGTTTCGCGGCGTCCCCGAGCGGCACCCCGAAGACCTCGCAGCGCGCCGGATCGCCTGCGCCGACCCCTTCGGCGGCCAGCGCCAGAACGGTGCGGTCCACCCCGAGCCCGAAGCCGATACCGGACAGCGCCTGCCCGCCCAGCTCCGCCATCAGACCGTCGTAGCGGCCGCCGCCGCCGATCCCGGATTGCGCGCCCAGGCCGTCGTGCACGAATTCGAAGGTCGTCTTCGTGTAGTAGTCCAAGCCGCGCACCATCCGCGGGTTCAGCACATACGGCACGCCGAGCGCGTCGAGGTGGGCGAGAACCCGGTCGAAATGGTTCTTCGCCGATTCGGACAGGTGATCGAGCATCAGCGGCGCGCCGGCGGTCATCTCGCGCACCTCGGGCCGCTTGTCGTCGAGTACGCGCAGCGGGTTGATCTCGGCGCGGCGCCGGGTCTCGGCGTCGAGGTCGAGACCGAACAGGAATTCCTGTAACCGCTCACGGTACTGCGGGCGGCAGGTCTCGTCGCCGAGCGAGGTGATTTCGAGCCGGAACCCGGTGAGGCCCAGACCGCGGAAACCGGCATCGGCGACCGCGATGACTTCGGCGTCCAGCGCGGGATCGTCGACGCCGATGGCTTCCACCCCGACCTGCTGCAACTGCCGGTAGCGGCCCTTCTGGGGGCGTTCGTAGCGGAAGAACGGGCCCGCGTAGCTCAGTTTCACGGGCAGCTGACCGCGGTCGAGGCCGTGTTCGATCACCGCGCGCATCACCCCGGCGGTACCTTCCGGCCGCAAGGTCACGCTGCGTTCGCTACGGTCGGAGAAGGTGAACATCTCCTTGCTCACCACATCGGTGGACTCACCGACGCCACGCGCGAACAGCTCGGTGTCCTCGAAGATCGGCAGCTCGATATGCCCGTACCCGGCGAGTCGGGCGGCGCGGAGGAGGCCGTCGCGTACCGCGACGAACTCGGCCGAACCGGGCGGGACATAATCCGGCACCCCCTTCGGGGCGGAGAAGCTGCTGGTCTTGGTCACGGTGAACCAGTTTCCCCCACCCGCCCCGGTCGAGTCCAACCGGTTACGGCCGGCCGGGGTGCCGCAGCGGGGAGTCCCGGGGCGATATCCGGGGGCGCACAGCTGGAGATGGCAGACTCTAGTCCCGGAACCAACAGACCAGAAGCGACCGGCCGGGCCCGGGCCCGGCCGCCGCACGGGAGGAACGTGGTAGTGCCGAGCAACGAACAGCGCCGAGCGGCGGCGAAACGCAAGCTGGAACGACAGCTCGCCAACCGGGCCGAACGCGCGCGCAAGCGTAAGCAACTCACCATCGCCGGATCCGCGCTCGGTGTCGTCGTGGTGATCGCCGCGGTGACCGGTGTGTATTTCCTGACCCGCGGCGGGGACAACGCCGATACCGCCGCCTCGCAGACGCCCGACGCCTCGCTGTCCAGTACGCCGGGTGCCGCACCGCCGCCGCCCGCGGCCGCAAAACCGGCCAGTGTGAATTGCGTCTACAACGACACCCCCGAGCCGGCGGCCAAACCAGTGGAGAAGCCGCGCGCCGAGGGTATCCAGACGGGCGGCGACAATGCGACGCTGAGCCTCAGCGTGGACACCAACCACGGCCCGCTCGGGCTGACGCTGAACAACGCCGAATCGCCGTGCACCGTGAACAGTTTTGCCAGCCTGGCGGGCCAGGGCTATTTCGACGGTACGGACTGCCACCGTCTCACCCAGGGCGAGGGCCTGAAGGTATTGCAGTGCGGTGATCCGACCGGTACCGGTACCGGCGGCCCGGGCTATCAGTTCGACAACGAATACCCCACCGACCAGTACCCGCCGGAGGATCCGGCCCTGTCGGAGCCGATCAGCTACAAGCGCGGCGTGCTGGCCATGGCGAATGCCGGACCGGGCACCAACGGTAGCCAGTTCTTCATCGTCTACGGCGATTCGATGCTGCCGCCGAACTACACGATCTTCGGTACCGTCGACGAGGCCGGCCTGGCCACGCTGGACACCATCGCCGGGATCGGCCAGGACGAATCCAACGGTCCGGGCGACGGTAAGCCGAACCAGCCCGTGACGCTGAATTCGGTACGGATCGACTGAGTTCGACGCGCCCGGCTCGCCCCCGCAGCGATCCCGTAGATATATGCTGGTCGGCGACAGGTAGTACAGACTGTGCCCCTGTTTCTCGGGTAATCTCGAAAGTGGGAGTGCGCGTGACCATGTCGCGCTCATCGCCTCGCCGTTCGGGCCGGTGCGCTGCCGGCGGGATCTTCCGGCGAACGTTTCCGGAGGGCGGATCCCGGCGGACCGTTCGCGGGTCGGGTGGCGAATCCCGATCCGCCCGGCGGCCCCGCTGCCACCGGGCACCATGAACACCCATAGTGACCACCGCAGTATCGGGAGCAGCCATGTCCGAGGATATCGACGATATCGGCCGGGAAACCGCGGCCATGATGAAGACGATGTTGCAGATCGCGACCCTCGTCGCGCTGAAAACCCGGGAACGCGGCCAGCGTGAGGCCGAGGCCCGCGTGAAGCTCACCGAAGCCCGGGTGAAAGAGGCCCGGGAGCTGCAGATCCGGGAGGCACGTGATGCCAAGTCCAAGGATCCACGCAACCTCGCATTGGCCCAGACCATTTCACGGGCATCGGCCGAGGTGAAACCGGGCTCCACCGTCCCGCAACGGGAAACGAGCGGTTATCGCGGGGTGCAACTGGAGAAGGACCGCGTCACACTGGAACGGTTCGCGGACAGATCCGAACAGGTGACCGGGGCCGCGACGGCGGTGAGCTACGACTCGGTGGAGCGCCGGGCGGCATTGGCCGCACATCTGTCCAGGATCGGGATCGCCCCGGAACTCGCGGCGGCCCGGATGCTGGTCGAGGTGGGCCAAGCGGGTCCGGCCAGCGACGCGGCCCGCAACCGCCCGGACCGGACGCCCGCAGTCCAGCGGGCCCGGGAGCAGGAGCTAAGCCGCAGCCGCGGGCTGGAACGGAGCCGGTGAACGCGGTTCCGGCCGTACGCGCAGGGGTTTCACCCGCACCGATCGATAAATCGAGGAAAACGCCCGTCGGCGACGGGCGTTTTCTCGTGCTGTAGCGCGGGGTACCACGGATCTGTCAGTGCCGTGGATCCTCGATTTCGATTCCGTCGGCAGGTTCGGATTCGCCGGCCGAGTGGTCACCGTTTCCTGTCGGTACGCTGAACAACCCCTGCGGCGGCGCTGCCAGCGGCAGCGGATCGAGCCTGTCCTTGTGCCCGTTGCGCACGCTGCAGTACTTGAACGGCCCGCGCGGGTCGAGCAGAACCGCCATGTGCTGGTCGGCATGGTCGAGGAGCCATACGCTCATACCGGTGGCCGGGTCCTGCCGCAGATGCTCCCAGGCCCGCCATACCGCGTCGAGCCGGACGATGGCTTCGGTGTGTTGCCACCATTGCGGGCACCAGACGGTATCGCTCAGGTCGCTGACCTGGCGGCGATAGACAACGCTGAGATAGTTCTCGACGAACTCCACCACGTTCTCGTAGACGAGCTGTCCTTGCTGTTGGGGGGTCTCGGTCACAGCGGGCGAACCTCCTGCCTGTCTCCCGGTCCGTTATCGGGCCCCGGGGGTGTTTCTCCCGGTCCACTATCCGGTTCCGGGGGTGTTGCTTTGATGAGCGACGGAGACCCGATGAGATCGGGGATACGAGTTTTCTGCTGCGGATCGTGCTGTTCAATGGATTTCTGCACCAGCGGCGCGTACTCGCCCTCCCACCATGGCACAGTCCGCACCAGGACGGGCGGAGCCCCGGAGGAGAACACGATGGCGCGACCCCGCGGCAGCGTGGCCAGTGCCTGCACCGTGAACGTCTTCGACGACCCCAGCGATCGCGAGTAACTCTTACTGCCCTTGGATTCCGAGACCGACCCGGAGATGGACGAATGCTCGCCGATGGCCTCCGAACGTTCCCGCAGGAAGTTCGCGTCGTCGACACCGCTACCGAACACCTTGATATTGGCGGCAGACCAGAGCGCGTTCATTCCGTCGTCGCCCCAGCATCGAGCGCCTTGAGCC
Source organism: Nocardia sp. NPDC058499 (assembly GCF_042719915.1). Lineage (NCBI taxonomy): Bacteria > Bacillati > Actinomycetota > Actinomycetes > Mycobacteriales > Nocardiaceae > Nocardia > Nocardia sp. NPDC058499. The sequence goes on from NZ_JBHXMZ010000001.1 coordinate 643,757, forward strand.
CAGGACTGCAAGACAGTCATCACCACGATGCCGCGCGACCCGAAATGGCTGTACTGCTTGGGCAGATCCTTCCAGCGCACCACATTCGCGGCCTCGTCCAGCACGGCCAGCAGGGGAATCGGCAGTCGTCCGAACGCCGACCGGGAGGCCTTGCGCATGGCGACGTCGATCACCGCCTCGGTGAGCGCGCTGACCAGCGGGGCCGCGGAACCACGGCCTTCGAGGGACAGGCTGTAGAGCGTGCCGTTGTTCTCGATGAACTCCAACTCGTCGAACTGGCCGCGGTCCCTTTCGTTGGGATCCGTGCGCGGGGTCACCCATTTGTGCACATTCCGCAGTTTCAGGCAGCGCACCATTTTCTTCGCCGTACTGAAGATCCCGCTGCGGGTCCGCGGATCAGCGTTGTACTGCGCGCTCAGACCGGACGCCGAATAACGATGCCCCGCATCGCCCAGCAGTGTGACCGGCTCCTCATCGCTCGGGTTCGTCACCCATTCCCAGATCTGCGTGATGGGCCGCCCGGCCACCGCCGCGGCCAGGAACAGGCCTGCCAGCAGATCTTCGGCCTCCGGGTCGAAGAAGTTGTCCTTGCCGGAATCGGCACCGCTGTCGGCGTCGGCGAAGTGCCCGGCCAGCCGCGCCGCCCGCATCTCACAGCCGTCACTGTGCGCGTCCACCCAATCCAGCGGGTTCCAGTACCAGGTGGGTTCCTCGGCCGCGACACCCTGCGGATCGAAGACGAAGGTGCGGCTGCCCTTGGCTTCGCGGACATCCCTTGTGGCATCCACGACGTCGCGCTTGTTGGAAGTGGCCAGGACCGGCCCGATGGCGCTGAGTATCGCCGGGATGACTCGTGAACTGGACTTTCCCTGTCGCGGGCCCCAGATATCGAGGTGCAAATCCTCGTAGGAGCCGTACAGCATGGAGCCGTCGGCGACAGCGACTCCGATCGGCACCCCCGGCGAATCATCGGAACCCAGCCGGACACCGAGTTGTCCGGCCTTTTCGCGGACACCGGCCTCGGTGAGCGCGGCGATGGCACCGCCGTTGCCCATGACATCGGCCTTGTCGTCCACTGCCAGCCGGCCGATACTGCGTTTGGCCGTGGCCCGCCTGCGCCACAGGACGAACCCGACCAGCGCGGCGACAACCAGCACCAGGATCACCGTGGCTCCGGTGGGCCAGCGCAGTTCACCCTTGACCATTCCCGCGACGATGGCGATCGGATTGACCGGCATATCCTGCTTCTGCAGGGAGAGCATATTGCCCAGATGTAGCGCCACCCAGACTGTGGCCAGGACCGTGCCGCCCACGTATATCGCGATGAGGGTCAGGTCCGGGCCGGGGACGGCCGGATCCTTCACCGGTTTCTTCTTCGCCATACCTGCCTCCTCAGTGGTCCCCGCCCGTGGTCACCGGTAGCCGTCGAGCCGCCAGCCCGCGGGCGTCTGCACCACGGTCGCGATCACGGTGGCCGGCGCCAGGGGTTCCTCGCGGCCGTCCGGGTAGACAACGGTCTGCTCGATTCCGATCTTGTACTGCCGCACAGCGGGATCCGGCCCGGCAGGCGGCCGGTCCCCGGACGCGAAGGTGAACGATTCGACCCGCGCGCCCGCCGCCGCCCATTCACCCCAGCGCAGCGAAACACCGGGCACAGCCGCGGTATCCGTGGGCGCGTCCAGCACCCGGACCAAGCTGGGGCCCAGGAATCTCCGCGCCCGCTCCAGCGAATCGCCCGGAACCTCGGTAGCCGGTTCCCACCGGTAGATCTCCCGCAACGCGGCAACGGCCACTCCGTCGGGTGTCGTGGGATCCGGTGCAGGGACGGCCTCCAGCCGCCGCGGGGTGGAAACGGCCGGTCCGCCTGCCGTTCCCGCGTCGTCACCACCGCCACAGCCGCTCAGCATCGTGATGCCCAGCATCAGCGCCACCACCAGTCCCGCACCGGCACTCGTCTTCCGGCTCCAGGTTAACCGCCACGACGCCGAACGAGTCGCCGATCCGCGCGTGTTCACAGCACCCTCCTCGCTCGGGCATCGCCGGGTACCGATGCCTCGGCCACCCCACCCGCGGCCTCCGCCGTCACCGCTGGGGCCGCGTGGATCATCTGCCCGTTACCGGCGTAGATCCCGACCCGGGCGGGACCGCGGTCGGCGAATTCGCTGAAGACCAGGTCGCCCGGCTGTATTTCGCTGATCGATACCTCGGTTCCGGCCTCCCACTGCTGTTCCGCGGTGCGTGGTAGCGAAACCTCGCCACCGGAGGCGGCGAATACCGCGGCCGAGGTGAGCCCTGGGCCGTCGAGTCCACCACTGCTGGGCCCCTGTGGCCCGCCACCACCCCAGACGTACGGGGTACCCAGCCATTCGTGTGCGGCTCGCACGATCTCGTCGCCGGCGGTGGCGTCGGTATCGGGGGTGAAGCGGCCGGACGCGCCCGGGGCCCGGTATTCCGCCTCCATGGCCAGGATATTCGCAACGTACGGCTGGGTTTCCGAATAGTGCGCGGCAACCTGGTTGGGCATCCCGCCGGAGGCCAGTACCGCCCCCTCGCCCGCGTTGTAGGCGGCCAGCGTCAACGCGGCCACATCGCCGTGCACGCGGCCCTCCGCGATCCATCCGTTGATCTTGTGCGCGATCGCGCACATATATCGTCCCTGGCCCATGATGGCGTCACCGTCGTCCCATACGCTGGCCACCCCGTTACCGTCGGCGTCGATGACATAGGGCCGGCCGTCGTCGGGGTTCGTACTGGTGGCGGTACCGGGCAGGAACTGCGCGAGACCCTGTGCTCCCGCCGGCGAGGTGAGGCCGCGCCGGAAACCGGACTCCTGGCGGCCCTGTGCGGCCAGCAGCGACGGGGTGACCTCCGGGCACAGGGAACCCGCCCGGCGGTACCAGATCTCCAGTTCCGGCGGCACCTTCCCGTCGGCCAGCGCCCCACCGGGCGTACCGAAACCGCGGACGCACTCCGGGTCGGTCGAATAGGCCCGCGCACCGCCGAGGTCGGGAGTCGGCGCGCCGTCGAGCCAGGGCACGGGATCGATCTGCCGGCCACCGGTGAACCGGCCACCGGGCACGACCTCGAAATGCAGATGCGGACCGCTGGATTCACCGGCCGAGCCGACCGCCCCGATATGCTGCCCCGCCCGCACCTGCTCCCCCACTCGCACCAGCACCCCGTGGTCCCACATATGTCCGTAGACGGCCGAGAAGGCGCGGCCGTTACGCGGATCGGTGGAATCGACCACGATCCAGTTCCCGAAGCCGGACGCCGGACCGGCGGCCACCACCACCCCGTCGGTGACCGAGAAGATGGGTGTCCCGTCCGGCGCCGCCAGGTCGATGCCCTTGTGGCCGCCGCCGCGCGAGCCGAAGACGTCGGAGACCGAAAAGGTTCCGGCGGCCATCGGCCAGGTGCGGTCCAGCGGCCCCGCATCGGCCGCGAGCGCGGGTGTGGCGGTGGCGGCGGGGTTCGCGGTTGCACTCGGGGTATCGCCCGCCGCCCGCGGGTCGCCGCCGGGCGGAGCCGTGCCGCTCGGGTCCACCACCGAGCTTCCTTCGCAGGGGTCGTCGACCGCGGGCATCACGATGACCAGAATCACCGTCATCAGCCCTAGTACCAGTCCGAGTGCTGTCCACAGCACCGATTTCGCGTTCACGGCCGCGCCTGGTTCACGTGTGGCGCCGGCTTTCGTTCAGGGTATCGGCCAGCGCCCGGTTCACTTCGGCGGCCGCCGCCAGCTGCTGCTGCAGCAGCGTGACCTTGCGCCGCAGGGCGGCCGCGTCCATGCGGTCCAGACCCGGCCCCTCCGCGGCCCGTACCCAGTTGCGCACCGAATTCGTGTGCACCCCGATCTGTTCGGCCACCAGCCGGCACGCTTCCGATTCACTGCGCAGCTTGCCGGTCAGCGCGACGACCTGTTTCACCGCGGCGGCACGCACTTCGGGCGATACCCGCCGATACGACCGGTGCGGCATCATGAACCGCTCCCTCCCCCGGGATACGCACCGTCGCCTGCCGTGGTCTCCCGGGCGCCGGCTCGGCCCGGATGCGCGGTGAATTCCTCGAACCGCTGGTTGGTGTCGTGGATCCCGCTGAGTTTCTCGGCCGCGGTGAATTCCATATGGAACGGAATACCGGGCCGGCGATCCTCACCGATCTTCAGCAGGAACTTGCCGGTACCGGGCGGGGAGGGCCGCACCTGGCCCGGTTTGAGCGCCTCGCCGGTGAGCGCCTGGGGAGCCGACCAACTGGTCACCATCTCCTCCTCGGCAGCGGTGAACGGCACCGTACTGTCCAGCCGTTTGATCTCCTCGGCAGGCAGGGCACCGAAGATCTTGGCGCGCGCGCGTTCCAGGAAGCCCAGCGCCTTGGCGATGGCCGCCTCCGACCCGAGCGACTGCAAATCCTTGATGGTGTGGCTGATCATGATCAGCGCGGTGGCGATACCGCGCTGCAGGCGGGTCAGTTCGTCCACCCGGTCGACCATGAAATCGCCGAGGCCCAGTACCTGCCACAGCTCGTCCATCACCACTTGGAAGTACCGCTGCGGGGCCATCCCCGCATCGGTGAGGGTGTGCGCTGCCTCGACTGCCGCGAAACCGTCGGCCCAGCAGGCCAGCATGACGGCGGCCTTGAGCTTCTTGTCCCCGTTCGGGATATGGGAGACATCGATGCACACCGCCACCGAATCGGTATCGATCGGCACCGTGGTCTGGCCGTTGAACACTGCACCGAACGGCCCCTGCGTGAGGGCACGCAACGAACGCCGCAGCCCCCTGATCGCCTCCTGGTATTCGCTCCCGCTGTCGGCGCCGGCGTCCAGCATCATCTCCTCGCCGCCGGCGACGATGACCTCCAGCAGGTTCTCCATGATCGGCGGCCGGTCCGGGCTGTACCCGCTGCCCGGCCGGTACAGGATCCCGAGCGCGGTGGAGATCAACGTCTCCTCGTAGTCGCGCACGCGGGCCCCGCGCACGAGTTCCACCAGACCCGCGATCAGCGTGACCTGCCGGGCGTGCAGATCCTGCAGTACCTGACGCTGCAATTCGGGGTGCTCTGCCAACCGCGGCACGATATCGCCCAGGACCCCGCCGGCCAGTGGATTGAGTTTGCCGTGGCCGTACCCCAGGTCGATCACCTGCCCGCCGACCAGTTCCACCAGACGCCGATAGTCGGGTTTGACATCGGCGAGGATCAACGGGGTGATGCTCTGCGCGACCCCGCCGAGAACGATCCGGCGGACCAGCGACGACTTACCGAAACCATTGAGCCCCAGCACGAAAAGGCTGGGTGCGGTGATGAAGCTGCCGCGCATGAACCAGTTCATCGGATCGAAGCAGACGGGCGCGCCGGTATGCAGATGGGAACCCAGCGGGGTTCCGATCAGCGGTGCCCCGGCACCGACGGACCACGGCCACAGCCCGGCCACCTGCGCGGTGGTGGCCCGGTATTCGACCGGGCGGCCCACGACGTTCATCCGGCCACCGCCGGCTCCCGCATAACCACGCTCGGTCAACTGTGCGGTCTGCCGGTCGAAACCGTCCTGGAATTCCTGTTCCGCGCGGGCCTCGTAGTTGCGGCGCCGGATATCGTCGGTGCGGACCCGGAAGGTAGCCCAGGCCGCGCGTAGTCCGGCGCCCTCGCGGCTGAGCTCCTCCAGCCGGGACCGGGTTGCCGGATCGAGCAGCGGCGGCCCCGACTGCTTACGTTTCTCGGACCGGACTTTCGCCCGGCGCGCGGCCTTGTCGAATTCCGGCGTACCCATCGCCCGGTCCGCGGTCGTATCGACCCGGGCACGGCGCACCCGTTCCCGGTTCGCCCCACCCCGTTCGCGCGGGACCCGGCCGCCGGGATCGGCGTTGCGCGTTGTCGCGCCCCGTCGTTCGGTACGCGAGCCGCTGCCCTCGCGCCGCTGACCGGCCGCGGAACCGGGCTCGGCGTCCCGGCCGCGCCGGTCCTCGTCCCGGCCCGCTCGTGTCCGTTCGCCGGTGGCGACCCGGACCCGGTTCCGTTCCCGCAAGGGGGGCTCGTGCTCGCGTACCATCAGTCGTTCACCCTGCCAATGCTTTCGGAATGGTCGCGTGCTCGGGCAGGATCACCCCGCAGCCGAGCGATGCCGCGAAGGCCGCGGCCTGGTAGCGGTAGCACCGGCGGATCTTCAACCGGGCCTGGGTCGACAGGTCGCGGGTGATGGCTTCGATCCGCGGCAGATCGCCGCGCATGGGTTCGGTGATGGTGACCAGCGCACCGAACCGGGTGACTCCGTGCCCGCGGGCCTGTTCCTCGCGGGCCTGCTGGGTCGCACCGACCCGCAGGGTCGCCGAGGCCGATACCACGCCACGTTCGCTCTGCTGCGCGACCAGGGCGTTCTTGAAATCATCGTCCACGATCTCGGCGGCGTCGGCGGCCGAATGCGGCCGGTACACGATGGCGACCCGCTTCCGCGGCACCTCCGGGTTCGGGGCGAGCAGGCGCTGCAGAACCCGTTCGTCCACCGCGCCCTCGGGTGCGGTATCCATCTCCCAGGTGACCGACCGGCCGCCGTCGTGGATCAGATGATCCCATTTCTCGTCGTGCGATACCGGGCCCGCATCCGCCCAGTCCAGGCCGTGCCCTTCGGGTTCTCCGGCGGCGACCTCGAGATCGGCCTGTGAGGCCGGATCGTAGCTGCGCCGGATGAAACCGATGACCTCCTCGGCCGACATCGGCTGGGCACGCACCCCGGCCTCGGCGAGCGCGGAGCAGATACCGGGCAGGCGGCGGCCGATCTCGACCGCTTCCTCGGCCGGGTTCTTCCGCCGTTCCGCGGTGGTCGCCTTGAAGGTGATCGCGACCCGCGGCAGCAACTGCACCCGTTCCTGCGGGAGTTCGGTGGCCAGTTCGTACATCACCTGCTGGGCGAGGTCGGGAGATTCCGGCCGGGTGATCGTGGAAACCTCGGTGAGCAACCGGTTCCCGGTCTCCGGCACAGTATCGATCACCGGGACGACGGCGACGATATCGCTGGTCTGCCCGACCGAGGCCAGGAACGTGCCCCAGGCCGAAACCCAGCGGTCGATCACCGGCTGGTCCACCGCCTCGTGACCCTGCGGCCATGCGCGCAGCACCACTGTGTACTGCGCGAACTGTGGTAGGTGGATCATCCCGAAGCTGTAACCGCCGGCGTCGATACCCTCGTAGAGTTTCGATGGTGCGAGCAAACCGGGCAGGCGGGTGAAACCGCCGGGTACCCGGGAGAAGCGGCCGCCGCGGTACACGTGCTCGCCGCGGCTGCGTGAACGCATCCAGTGGAACATCATCAATCCCGTCTCGTAGCCCGAGCGTCCCCCGTGCCGCATGACCAGGGGCGCCATGATCACCACACCGGTCCCGCCCACGATGGCGCCCCATTGGAAACCGCCGACCATGGCGACGACCAGTGCGGTGATGACCACCGCGAAGCCGAGCACGGTCTCTTCCCAGCGCAAGCCGAAAAGGCCGGCGCTGCGCGGTTTCTGCCACAGCCCGTAGGACCGGCGTTCGTAGGTTTCGGTGCTCGTCATCGCGGGATGGTGCTCCTACCGAGGTCGGGGGAACGGTTGGTCCAGCGGTCGCCCGCGACATCGCCCATGGCTTGATCGGCGCGGGACATCCCGGAGGTGGCGGACCGGGCGGCGCCGATTCCGCTGGCGACGCGGGACGAACCGGACGGTACACCGCCGCCGCGTGGCGGTTCACCCGACCGTTGCGGTTGCGGTGCCGGGGCACCGCCACCACCGCCTCCGCGAGGTGGGGGCGCCGGCCGCGGGGCGCCACCGCCGCGTCCACCTCCGGGCGGCGGGGGACCCGCTGCGCCGCCGACGTATCCGGCGCGCCCCGGGGCGGCCGCGCCCTTGGCACCCACCGCCTTGGTACCCATGGCACCCAGACCTGCCGCGGCGAGCAGAGTGCCACCGGTCGCGGTCAGACCCGAGCCGCCGCTGCCCACGATCGCCACCGCCGGCGTGACCAGGCGCATCAGTGCCGGCAGGACGAACGCGACACTGCACAGCAGCACGATGGCGACCAGCATGCGCTGGGCCTCCTCCGCTTCGGGCAGACCACCGGCGGGGGTCATCTCGTCGACGTGGCCCGCGGTGGTGAACGCGATCATGTACACGATCGCGGCCACGGGTTTCCACAGCATGAAGGCGATGATCCAGCCGACCAGTTTCTGATACGACTGTTTACCCGTATTCATCCCGGACGCCGCGGCCGCGAGCGGCAGTACACCGGCCGCGATCACCAGCAACCCCTGGCGCACGATGGCCAGGACGATCTGGGCGAGCGCACCGAGCAGGCCGACAATGGCGATGATCAGTACCAAGCCGGGTGAGAACGCCTGCAATTTGCTGGTTTTCACCATGAGTTCGGCCATGTTGCGGGCGTTGCCATCGGTGGAGTCCTGGATTATCCACTCGGCGAACCGGTCCGAGGCCACGGTACCGGCGACGATAACCGCACCGAGCATCCAGGAACTGAACACCACTCTGGTGAACATCCGGAACGATTCGGCGGCTTCGTTCATCGCGGCCCCGCGTCTGGCTTCGGCCAGACGTAGACCGGTGATGATGATCGAGGCGATCAACAGCAGTATCTGCACCTGATAGGTGTAGTCGTTGATCTTGGTGAACAACGTGCCCGAATCACTGGCCACCTCGTTGGGCACTTTCATCCAGAAGGTCAAAGCCAGGATGATGGCCTCACCGAGGCCGTTCATCAGCGAATCGACCACCTTGCCGAAAGTGGAATCCCACGCCTTGTCCTTGACCGCGGTCGCGGCCTCGCCGGGATGGGCCGCCGCGTTACCCGCCTTGCAGACCGCCGCCGCGGCATCGCCCAGGGATATCCCCGGAATACCGAGATCGTCGAGCGCGTCGTGTATCTCGTTGCAGGTCTGGTCCCAGCCGTAGGGCTGACTGTTGGCCACGGCCGGAGTCGTGACCATCACGGTGAAGATCACCGCGAAGATGGTGACGAATCGTCTGGCCAGCGATACTCGCCGGGAAACGGCCGGATCCGGGCGCCGATCGTCGGAGCCGCTGTCCTCGCGCACTACCTGAGCTTCCACTTTCCGTCCCAACAACGGAATCACCATCGAGTCCACCCCTCCAGCGATTCGACATACTCGGTCTGTGTGTCAGTCGAGGTGGTGGGCTTCAACCGCCAATCACCCGCATCCCACACCATGATCAGCCGCATGGTCACCCACACCGGTTTCCCGTCCAGCGCCGGAGCGCGCAGCGCCAGCCGCACTATCGCCATATCGTCGGCGTAGTCGTCGATCTTGAACGCATCGGAGGCCACCAGATACCGGGTGACCGATTCGGGCTGCTGCTCGGGCAGCGCATCCGCTTCCAGGGCCTTGTCGTAGGCCGCGATCTGCTGTGCCGAAACCCGCACCTGCCGCACGTACAGGTCGCGGTGGGCGGGCCGGGCGTTGAGCCGATAGGTGATCTGCGCGGCGGCCAGCGCGGCACCCTGCGGTGTATGCGAATACCCCACTGCCAGACCGTCTTCGATCCGCTGCGGGCCGTCGGAGGTGGAGAACGGCACCGAGGCGCCGTACACCCGCTGCCAGCCCCGCGGCGCGGTGGTACCCGCCGGGGCCGCCGTGAGCCAATCCGGATCCGACGGATTGCGCTGCGGCGACGGATCCTGCGGCAGTACCTGTCCCGCCGGGTTGTTCGGAATATCCACGCGGCGGTTGAAAACGTCTACTTCCGGATCGGCGAACCCCTCACCCACCGCCGGCGCAGGTGTCGGGCCGGCGACAGGCTCGTCGTCGCGTCCGGTCCACATGACGACGCCCACGACCACGATCAGCGCCAGCACCGCCGCGGACGCCACGACACCGAAGGAGACTCGGTCACGCTGATAGGTCTCCTTCCCGCTCACTTCGGTGCCTCCACTTTCACTGTGTCACTCGGTATTTCACCGACGGGTTCGATGGGTCGCGCGGTCGATTCCGGATCCGGCAGCCGTAACCGCCAATCGTGGGCGAACCACTCCACCGTCGTATGGTTCACGGCCTTCGAACTGTCCGAATACTCGCTGTACACATCCACCGCTGCCCGCTGATCGGTGTACTCGGTGATCCGGTACCCGAGCAGCCGGGGCGCGTACACCGGGTCCGCGGGCCCGCTGATGGACACCTGCACCCGGTTCACCGCCCACTCGTCCTTCGCCGGCCCCGGAACCACTTCGCGGGCAGCGATATTCGACCATTGACTGTCATCGGCCACCGACAGTCGCACGGCGTGCACCATCGCCGCAACCCCCGCACCGGTCGGCGAATGATCGAAACCCGTTGCCGCACCGTCGGTTTCCGCGGTGGGCCCTTGATCGGTACGCGGCAGTGGCACACCCTGGAAAGGCTGCCAGCGCACATTCGTCGGCGGCGCGGACAGATCCGGCGGTGCCGCCGCGTCACCTCCCCCGCAGCCGACGGCTCCGGTCAGTAGTACCACCGACAGCAATCCGGCAGCCCGTAACGCACCGAACCGCGGCGCGGACGGTGTCTCGGTCGAATTCATCCGCAGGTCGTTCCCCTCGCCTCGCCCCGGCTCATCCCGGCAGGAACGCCAGGGCGATACCGGAAGCGGTGCTGGCGACGGCCGCTCCCAGCAGACTCATGAGCACGCCGTGCGAGGCGTCGTTCATCGCCAGATCGCCCTTGAAGGTGAGCCATAATTTGCCCGCCGAGACGATCAACCACGCCAGACAACCCATGAGGACGAACCACAGCAGCCAGTTCAACAGCTGCATCAGCGGTTCCAGCACCTCGGCCGGCATCTGCTTGTACGCCAGTACACCGGCCGCCCCGACCAGATCCATCTCTACCTCACGTTCCGATGACAGCGTTCATGATGGTGCCCGCGCTGGTAGCCACCACGCCGCCGATCATCGCGCCCGCCACCATCTTCGGAGACTCCAGACCGCCACCGGTCCACTTCTCCCACGCGAACTTACCGCCCGCGTAGACGATGCCGCAGATACCGGACAGCAGCACGAACCAGGTGAGATAGCGGACCAGTTGCAGGATCTTGTCGGAACCGGGCGGCGCCTCCGGGGTCGGATTACCTATCTGCGCCAGTACGGCCGTGTCATAGACCTGGTGAACCGCCAGAAGTACGGTGCTCATCGGGTGCCTTTCTCGATAGCTGAGGTGCAACATTGGGTCCGCGCGAGCGCGGGGAGCACGGAACAGGAAATGTGCTCGACGGGCATCACGGCATCACTCCTCCACGAATCTCGATCGGCCCCGCGCGGGGGCGGCCTCCGATTCTTCCAGGGCGGCACGGGCGGCCGCGACGATCTCCGAGCCGAGTTCCCGGATATCCAGGGGAACTTCGTCGAGCGGATCGATCCGGCGGCGGCGCTGCGCGGCGACCGCCGCCCCGGGGGTCCACACCGGCAGCTTCTCCGGCTCCACCAGGGTCCATTCCTCGTACCACGGCACCTGCCAGACCTGTCCGGCGAGTGAGGCCACCACATCGCGATACCGGCGGATCTCCGGCGCCATCCGGCCCGGCCGGGCCGCCACCGTGATCAGCCCGAGAACCTCGCAGGGGCCGGCCAACTCGGCATGATGCTGGCGCAGCAGATCATGGGCATGGGTCAGCCCCGCGATGGTCTCCCGGGCGACCAGCACCACGAACGGCGATTCCCGTTCGAAAACACCCGGCCAGCGGCGCCCGGAATCCGCGGCGGGCGCCAGGATATGTGCGAGCGTGCTGGCACCGGCGCCGCCGTGCACACCCAGCAGCCAGACCAGCGGTGCGCGCCCGGCTCCCGGGACGGGCCGATCCCAGATCGCGGCGCGACGTGATTCCGGCGGGGGCACCACTCCGGCGGCGGCGGTACGGTCGGGTCGGCGAGGAAGATTCATAGCGGCCGTCATGATGCCACCCCCGCGAGTAACCGCTCGTAGGTCTGCCGGGTCTCGTCGGCCAGGGCGATATGCCGGACCAGCTCACCACGGGCGAGATGCGGATCGTAGGGCACCTCGACGATATCGCGGACCCAGCCGGACAGATGCTCACGCAGATGGTCGGCGACCCGCGAATCGACGCCCGGATGCTGATGCGATACCACGATCGTGGTGTCGCCGACGATTCCACCGCCCATCGGCTCCGACTGGTCGCCGTATTCGTCGTCCAGCCATTCGAGCGTCACCCGCAGCCGGTTCGCCGCGTCGACACGTGCCGGAATGGCCAGCACCAGGGCTATATCCGCATCGTCGAGCAGGGGACGCAATTGGCGGCCGGCGATCGGGCTACCACCGTCGAAGACCCCGGTATACCCGGCGTGGTCCACCGCCCGCGCCACGGTGAGATAGCTGGCCCGGCGGCGCAGCGGCGCCGCATCGCGCCACAGCAGGCCGATTCCCGAGGTAGCACGCGACATACAGTCCTTCAGCGGCGCCGGTTCGTCGTCCCCGCGACCGTACAACCACTGCTGCAGGCTGATCGGATGCAGATGCTCGTCGGCTCCGCGCAGGGCCAGATCACCGCCCGCCGGGGTGGCGTCCACGGCTACCGTGGCCGTTCCCGAAAGCCCCAGTTCGCCCGCGAGACCGAGCGCGGTGGTGGTTGTTCCGGCACCACCGCAGCCACCGACGACCAGGATCGGCCGGGCCGCGCCCGGGGTGCGGCCACCGTTACCGCGCAGCCGGACCACCGACGCCTTCCGGTTCGCGCCGGTCTCGTCCGCCGCCTCGGAGTCCGATGCGGTATCGAGCCAGCGGCTCCAATCCTCTCCCATCCTGCACTCTCCTCTATCCGGCCGTAATACCCGTGATGAGGGTGCGGCCGTCGATCGCCGCGGTGGTGACCGTCTGCCTGCTGTAGGTGGCCGGTTCACCACCGGGCCGGTATTCGGTGACCTCGACGGAGTACCGCCCGTCGGCCACGGTCACGATGCGTACGCAATGCCGGGTTCCGGGTTCGACGCTGTCGATTCCGGCCTGGATGACCTCCCCGGAGGACACCGGGGCGCCTGGCGCCACCACCGCACGAGCAGCGGTACCGGAACGCTCGACGTAGTAGGCATATTGGAAGCGCATAATCGCGGCGGGCCCGGAATCCGTTCCGCCCGGCCCCGCACCGCGCAACACCGGGCCGTCCTGTTCCTCCGGGCATTGCACGCTCGATTCTGTCCCCGCGCTGCCGGAGGTGAAACGCAATCCGGCGCCGTCGTCTGGTCCAGCGGCCTGTGGCGCGCCCGGAGCCAGCAGATACACCACGACCGCAGTCGCGATGGCGAGGACGATGACAGCGGCAACCAGCACGCCGAACGTCCGGCGCCGGCGGGCCGCGGCATCGCCGGACATATCGCGCAACCGGCCGGGATTGCGGCCGATACGGGCGGGTTCGGTGAGTTCGTCGTCGGGCCACGGCATACGCAGCAGGTCGCCGTCACGTTCGCCGACCGGCTCGTCCACCCAGTCGGACCAGCCGCCGGTGAATTCGGTGCGCCGTCCGGAGAGTTCGGCGGGCGCCGGGTCGGGCGCGGCGGAGGCGCTACCGGCCTCGGCGATGTAGTCGGGATACCTGGCGGGGCCGTCGGCGGCGGCGGCCGCGGTGACCTCCGGTTCGGACCGCTCGGCCGGGCGGTCCACGGCACCACTGTCCCCCTCGGGTTCGAGCGGGCCGTACCATCGGTCGAGTTTTTTGTAGGACTTCAACATTCCCCCATTCCCGTGGCGCCGGGCACGTGATATCGCATCATCGATCCCTCTCGGCGATCAGTTCACGGAGAACGAGTCGTTTTCGGTTGTCGGGGGTGTATCGGACCGGTCTGCCGACGGCCGATCCGGGGACGCGCCGCCGGCTCCTGTCCCGAATGGGAATTGTCCCGTACCGGAGGGAGCGGGCGCAGGCGACGCGCCGGGCCCGGTTCCTGAGAATCCGGCGGACGGCGGCGCCGCGGCCCCGGGAGCGCTACCGAGCGGGGCCGGTTCGTCGGCAACCGGTTCGCTGCCGCTGCCGTAGGCGTTCGCGAGATCCCGCGCAGCAGCGGCGAACCAGTCGGCGATGAACTTCGTGGGCGCTTCGCCGGTGGCCGAAATCGAGGCGTTGCCATAGGCCTGATGCCGCTGGATGGTGTCCCAGTAACGCACCCACGTCGTGGTGTCGAGCAGGGCATGGTTGTCCTGGATATTGTCGACGACGGCATTGAAAGCCTGGCTCACCAGCCGGATACCGGTGGTCGGCGGGATGAGTTGCGGAATCGCGCCCAGCAGCTTGGTTCCCAGCAGCAGCAGCGCCGCCGGTGGGTTCGCCAGTCCGGCCGTGGCCAGTTCGGCGATCGCCGCGGGGTTCAGAACCGTACGCACCACGGTGACCACCGCGTTCAGGCCGATCATGCCGACCTTCAGCAGCGCCCGCATCGCACCCGGAATATCCAGCGGGGTCCGCGGATCGGCGGCATCGGCCAGCCGTTCGGAGATCGACTTCTTCGGCGAGATGTTCAGATTCGCCAGCGAGGTGCCCGAAACATCCTCGTTGACCACCTTGGTCGCGGTTTTGATCGAGGTGAAGGCCAGCGCCTGGGCCACCGAGGTGAGCGAGGCGATGGGATCGCCGCCACTGAGCTTGGCCTGCCCGACGATACTGGCCACCGCCTTCAGGATCGGCGCACCCTCGGGTGCGTCGCAGGCGAGATCGCCCGCGGCGCAGAAGCTGGCCACCCGTCCGGTGAGGGTGCCGAAATCCTCGGCGGCGTCCCGGTTCGGGGCGATCCCGCCGCCGGTGGCGGGCGCCTGCGGGAGCGCGGCGATCCCGGCGATTTCCGCGCCTTCGGTGCCGGGCGCCGGATCCGGGTTCGCCTTACCCGGAGCGCCGGGAAACAGTGCGGCGCCGGGGGTTCTGGTGGGGTCGCCGATGAGGGCCACGGCCGCGATCTTGTCGTCGGGCAACGGGCCCTGTCCCTGCCCGATCTCCTGGGCGAATACCGAAGCGACATGGGCGCCCTGGGAATAGCCGACGATCGCGAACCGGGTATCGGGGCAGCGTTGCGCCACCGACACGGCCATGGTGCGCAACCGGATCAGCCCGCCGCTCACCGATTCCGAATACGGGGTGACGCTACCGCCGTCTATCCCACCGAAACTGGATTCGTAGGGCACGTAGGCGCGCTGGACCAGCTCTTCCTCGGGTGCGGCGGCCATGAGTGGCCGGAACACCGTGGACAGCATGCCGGTATCGGTGGTGGGCGCGGCGTCCGGCGACGATTCGCCTGTGCCCTGGATACCCAGGGCGTACATTGCCGGGCAGGTACTGACCGGCAATTCGTTGGACGAACCCGAGGGCCCCGAGAGGTCGGGTGGCTGAGCGTATGCGGGAGCGGTAAGGGTCCCTGCTGTCACGGTCGCCACAGCGACGGTGAGTGCGATCAGCATCCCCGAGAAACTTCTGCTTACAGCCATAGCGACCCGCAATCACTCTTACCGCAGTTACCGAGCGCGACGAAACGCAGTAAACGGTAACAGATTCCGGCTATGACCGCTGAGGCGGCGAAGAGTTTACGCGACCCGCCTGCACCACCCGGACGCGCCGCGGCGCGTTGCGGCCGGAACGTTACAAAATTCCGGCCGGCCCGCAGCGGCTGCCAAGGGCCCGAAACACTCAGGCGGCGGAGGTCACCCGGTAGACGTCGTAGACGCCCTCGACGTTGCGGACAACATTGAGCAAATGGCCCAGATGCTTCGGATCACCCATCTCGAAGGTGAACTTGCTGATCGCCACCCGGTCGCCGTGTGTGGTGACCGCCGCGGACAGGATGTTGACCTTCTCGTCGGCCAGCACCTTGGTGACATCGGAGAGCAACCGGGTCCGGTCCAGTGCCTCGATCTGGATGGCCACCAGGAAAACCGAATGCGGCGACGGCGCCCATTCCACGTCGATGATGCGTTCCGATTGCTCCTGCAGCGAATCGGCGTTGGTGCAATCCACCCGGTGCACGCTCACCGAACCCCCGCGGGTCACGAACCCCAGGATCTCGTCGCCGGGCACGGGAGTACAGCATTTCGCCAGCTTGGCCACGGTGCCCTCAGCCCCGGGGATCAGCACACCGGCATCGCCGCTGAGCCGCTGCCGGGGCGGGGTGGTGGACGGTGTGGAGCGTTCGGCGAGTTCGTTCTCCACATCGCCGATTCCGCCGAGCTGGGCCATGAGTCGCTGCACCACATGATGCGCGGAGACCTGATGCTCGCCGACCGCGGTGTAGAGCATGGAGATATCGCCGTAGTGCAGTTCGTGTGCCACGGCGGTCATCGCGTCGACGTTCATCAGCCGCTGCAGCGGCAGGCCGACCCGTTTGACCTCTTTGTTGATCTGCTCCTTGCCGTTCTCCAGCGCCTCTTCCCGGCGCTCCTTGGCGAACCACTGGCGAATCTTGGCCTTGGCGCGCGGCGAGACCACGAACTGCTGCCAATCGCGGCTGGGCCCGGCGTTGGGGGCCTTGGAGGTGAAGACCTCCACGACCTCGCCGTTCTCCAGTTGCCGTTCCAGCGCGACCAGCCGGCCGTTCACCCGGGCGCCGATGCACTTGTGCCCGACCTCGGTGTGCACCGCGTAGGCGAAATCCACCGGTGTGGACTTCTGCGGCAGCGTGATCACATCGCCCTTCGGTGTGAAGACGAAGATCTCCGGGGCCTTGAGGTCAAACCGCAGCGATTCCAGGAATTCGGCCGGGTCCGCGGCCTCGCGCTGCCAGTCGAGCAGCTGCCGCATCCAGGCCATATCGTCGACTTCGGCCGCGTCACCGGAGTGGCGGCCCTTGGTCTCCTTGTAGCGCCAGTGCGCGGCGATCCCGAATTCGGCGGTGCGGTGCATATCGTGCGTGCGGATCTGCACCTCGAGCGGTTTACCGTCGGGACCCACCACGGTGGTGTGCAGCGACTGGTACACCCCGTATCGGGGCTGGGCGATGTAGTCCTTGAAACGACCCGCCATCGGCTGCCACAGCGAATGCACCACACCCACGGCGGCATAGCAGTCGCGGACTTCGTCGCACAGGATTCGGATACCCACCAGATCGTGGATATCGTCGAAATCCTTCCCCTTGACGATCATCTTCTGATAGATCGACCAGTAGTGCTTGGGCCGGCCCTCGACCGTCGCGGGTATCCGGGACGCGGCGAGGGTATTCACGATTTCCGCGCGCACCTTCGCCAGATAGGTGTCACGTGACGGAGCCCGGTCGGCAACCAGCCGGACGATCTCGTCGTACTTCTTGGGATGCAGGATCGCGAACGCGAGATCCTCCAGTTCCCATTTGACGGTCGCCATCCCCAGCCGGTGCGCCAGCGGCGCGATCACCTCGAGGGTTTCGCGGGCCTTCTTGGCCTGTTTTTCCGGCGGCAGGAACCGCATGGTCCGCATATTGTGCAGCCGGTCGGCCACCTTGATCACCAGCACCCGCGGGTCGCGGGCCATGGCGATGATCATCTTGCGGATGGTCTCGGCTTCGGCGGCCGCGCCCAGGTTGACCTTGTCGAGCTTGGTGACACCGTCGACCAGGTGGGCGACCTCGGAGCCGAATTCCGCGGTGAGCTGCTCCAGCGTGTACCCGGTGTCCTCGACGGTGTCGTGCAGCAGGGCCGCCACCAGGGTGGTGGTATCCATCCCCAGCTCGGCGAGGATATTCGCGACGGCCAGCGGATGGGTGATGTACGGATCGCCGGACTTGCGGAACTGGGTGGCATGGCGTTCGTCGGCGACATCGAAGGCGCGCTGCAACTGGGTGAGATTCGCCTTCGGATACAGCTCCCGGTGCACCGTGGCCAGGGGTTCGAGCACCGGTTTCACCGCGGGAATACCGCGCTGACCGGTCATCCGCCGGGCCAGCCGGGCCCGCACCCGCCGGGAGGCCGAACTGGGGACGGCGCCGGACTGCCGGGCGGGCTCGACTTCGGCACCGGAACGCGCACCGGCAGGCGAAGCGGCGGCCCCGGCACCGTTGGACTGCGATCCCGATGTCTGCTCGACATTCGCCTCGCCCAGATGCTGAGTCATGCCACCACCTCTCCGTGCCGCGGCGTAGCACCGCAACGCTTCAGACCACCAACTTTAGACCCCGCAGCAGTACGGGAGACCCCAGAGCAACACCATCGACACCTATCGATACGCGGACCCACCCGATACAACACCGTATTCGACCTCGTCCTTCCCACTACGTGTGGGTCCGGGTTCCTCACCCGAGCCCGTCCGGGGTCAGTTCGACCCATCTGGTGATACCGATATCGGCCAGGAACCGCCGATCGTGACTCACCACGAGCAGCGCGCCCTGGAAGGCGGCCAGGGCCTGGGTGAGATGCCGCAGACTCACCAGGTCCAGGTTATTGGTCGGCTCGTCGAGAATCAGCAGTTTGGGCGCGGGATCGGCGAGCAGCAGCATCGCCAGCGCGGCCCGCAACCGCTCGCCACCGGAAAGCGCGGCGGCGGGCACGTCGGCGGCCGCGCCGCGGAACAGGAAGCGGGCGAGCTGGGCGCGGATCCGCTCCGGTTCGGCGTGCGGGGCGCCGGCGGCGACATTGTCGAAGACGCTGCGGCGTTCGTCGAACAGATCGAGCCGCTGCGGCAGCATCCGCCACGGCACCCGCGGCGGTTCGGCGGTGAGCCGCCGCAGCAGCGTGGTTTTCCCGGCCCCGTTGCGGCCGGTGATCGCCACTCGCTCCGGGCCGTCGACCGCCAGTGAGACCACCGGGCCGTTGGCCAGTCGCACCGCCTCCAGCGCGACCACGTGCTGACCCGGATACAACCGCGTATCGGGTAGTTCGACCCGGATCTCGCGATCGTCGCGTAAGGATTCCTCGGCCTGCTCGAGCCGGTCCTTCGCCTCCTGAACCTTCTCGATATGGTTGTTGCGCAGTTTGCCCGCCGATACCTCGGCCTGCCGTTTACGCTGCCCCATCACGATCTTCGGTTCGCGCTTGTTCTCGTACATCTTCTGCCCGTACCGCTGCCGCCGGTCGAGCTTGATCCGGGCCTCCACCAGCTCCCGCGATTGTTTGCGCATATCGCTGCGCGCGTCGCGGATCGCCGCCCGGGCGGCCTCCTGTTCCTGTTCGACAATCTGCTCGTAGTCGCTGTAGTTACCGCCGAACAACCGCAACCGGCCTCCGCGCAGTTCGGCGATGGCGCTCATACGCTCCAGCAGCTCCCGGTCGTGGCTGACCACCAGCACGGTGCCGGTGAACTGGTCGACGACGTCGTAGAGCCGGGCGCGGGCCGCCGAATCGAGGTTGTTGGTGGGTTCGTCGAGCAGCAGGACCTGCGGCTCCCGGAGCAGTTCGGCCACCAGGCCGAGCAGGACGGTTTCCCCGCCGGAGAGGGTTTCCAGCCGGCGGTCCAGCTGCGCGACCGAACCCGCCAGGTAATCCAGCCCGAGCCGGCCGAACAGCGCCACCGCGCGTTCCTCGATATCCCACCGGGTGCCGACCATATCGAAATCGGCCTCTTCGCCGGATCCGGATTCGATGCGGTGCAGCGCCTTTCGCGTTTCGGCGATACCGAGCACCGTATCGACCCGCTGCCCCACGGCCAGACCGAGATCCTGCCGCAGATAACCGAGCCCGCCGGATACGGTGATCGAACCACGCGCCGGGCGCAGTTCACCGGCCAGTAGACGTAAGAGAGTGGATTTCCCTGCCCCGTTGGACCCGACGAGACCGATATGGCCCGGCCCGAGCACAGCGTCGAGCCCGTCGAACACCGGAGTTCCATCCGGCCAGGAAAAACAGAGATCGGAAAGAGAAATATCGGCCACGGCTGCCCCTGAGGTATCGATACGGACGCGGCGCGCACTATGCAGGCCGCACGAGCGACTACCTCATGAGAGCAACGGCAACTCCGATCCCCGGGAACAAGACCTCGACGAGGTTACACCCCCGCCCGGGGCGACGCCAGCATTATTCGACACCGATCACAGGATTCCCGCAACGAGCACGCTCAGACGGTGACGATCGAGGTGACCGGGTAATCGCCCTGCCGGGCGCGTCCACCCAGGCCCTCGAGTTCCAGCACGACCGCCGCGGCCACGACCTGCGCACCGGCGCTGGTGAACAGATCCGCGGCCGCCGCCAAGGTGCCGCCGGTGGCCAGCACATCGTCGAGCAGCAGCACCCGGCGGCCGGCCAGCTCGACACCGGTGGCGGGGACCTCCAGCGCGGCCGTCCCGTACTCCAGCTGGTACTCCCGGGTGATCACCGGAGGCGGCAATTTGCCGCGTTTGCGGACGGCGAGCACCCCGGTACCCAGCGTGGTCGCGACCCCGGCGCCGAGCAGGAACCCGCGGGCATCCACCCCGGCGACCAGATCCGCGTCCGGAACCAGCGCTGCCAAGCAGTCGACAACGGACCGGAACCCGTCGGGGTCGGCGAAAACCGGGGTGAGGTCGGCGAAACGGACACCGGGCTCCGGGAAATCATCGGCCCAGCGGGTGAGGCTCCGGACGAGCTCGGCGGCCTGCCCGCGGCGTTCGCCGGTTACCTCGGCGGGTCCGGCCGCCGCATGCTCACTCATCGGGATACCTCTCTCATCGGACACACTCGGTATCAACGCTGCAGAACCCACTGGTCCATATTCCAGCCGGATCCGGCCCGGGTGGGGCCCGCGATACCGTTGTCCAGGCCACCGGAGAACGCGATCGTGCGCGGGGTCGCGAACAGCGGGACGCTGGGCAGCTGTGCCCACAGCAGGTTCTCGGCTTCGGTGAGCAGATTCAGCTGCGTGGTCGAGTTGTCCTCCGCGGCGAGCTGATCGGTGATCGAATCGAAGCGGCCGTTGCGGAACTGGCCGATATTGAGTCCGCTACCGCTGCGCAGGCCGCCGATCGCGGCGATACCGTCGAGCGAACCCGCCGGTCCCTGCGCTCCCCCGGGCCCGCCGAGTACCGCGTCCACCGCCCCCTCACGCAACCGCGCGGGCGTGAAGTCCGGGGTGCTCGCGTCTTCTACGGTGATACCGGCCGCTTTACACGCATCGGCGATCATCGACACCGTCTGCGCCCGGCGGGCATCGGGGGCGAGGTAGCCGATCCGGACAACCATCCCGTCCTTACCGGCGTCGGCCAGCGCCGCCTGGGCGCCTTCGACATCACCGGCCGCGAACGGTCCGGCCGCGCCGGTGGCCGCGGGGTAATACAGCGAATCCTGCTGCAGGGTCCGCGAATTCGACGGCCCCGAGCCCAGCCCCGCCTCCGGCGGCTCGGTGACCCGGCCGAGTTGGTCGAACAGCGCCTGCCGGGGCACGCAGAGGGCGAAAGCGCGCCGCGCGGCGGTCGATTCGAATACCCCGCCGGTGTTGAGGACGAGCTGTTCGATACCGCGGCTGGGCAACTGCTGAACGGAGTAGGCGTCCAGGTTCACCTCGGGCAGCGACCCCGCGCCGATATCCACCACGGCCGCCGATCCGTCCTCGATCCGGGCCGCGAGATCAGCCGGTTTGGGATACACGAC
Source organism: Nocardia sp. NPDC058499 (assembly GCF_042719915.1). Classification (NCBI taxonomy): domain Bacteria; kingdom Bacillati; phylum Actinomycetota; class Actinomycetes; order Mycobacteriales; family Nocardiaceae; genus Nocardia; species Nocardia sp. NPDC058499. Next base: position 665,244 of record NZ_JBHXMZ010000001.1, read on the forward strand.
GATCCGGCCGGTGGCCGGCGCGTCCCCCCACCAGCGCTCGTTGGCGACCAGGACGAGGCCGTCCTCGAGGCCGTACGATTCGATCCGGTACGGTCCGGAGGCGGGGAACCGAGTGATGTCCAGGTCACCGGGTTCCAGATTCCAGCCGGTGTTCCAGAACTGCGCCAGCCGGTCCAGCGCGGGACGGTCGTCGTTCTGGACGGCGGCGACGATATCGGGAACATCCGCCGCCTCGGCCGCCACATGGGCGGGCATCAACTCGCCGGCACCGAACAGAGTGCGCCAGGGCAGGTAGTGCTTCCCGGGCCGGAACACCACGGTGCCGTCCTTGGACCCCGGCTGGCATTCCACCCGCTCGATATCCTCGTAACCGGCCGTGCTCGCCGATTCGAAACCCGGAAACCGGCCGCTGCGGGCTGCCCAGGTGAAGACGAGATCGTCGCAGGATGTGGGCACGCCATCGGAATAGACGCCCCGCGGATTGAGCCGGTACTGGATCGTCTGCGCCTCACCGGGCACTTCCTTGGCCGTCCCGGTATCGGTATCGGCGATCGGCTGACCGTCGGGCCCCGTGTAGAAGAACCCGGTCAGCACCCGGCCGAAGACGGCCTGAGCCGAGGCGGCACCCGCTGCTGTACCACCGTTGTAACTGGTGACCGCGGTATCGACGGCGTAACCGATCGAGGGCACCTGATCCTCACCGGAACATCCCACCGCCAACCCGGCGGCCGCGGTGGTCGCCGCGAGCAACGCGATGGTCCGGCGCAGATATGGCAGTCGCATCGATCCGTACCCCTCGTAGTCAGTGCCGCCTCTGTCGTTTACCCGTGGGACGTGCGCCGGGCGCGGGCCCGGCGGTACCGGCGCCGCGCGCCACCCGCGGTTCCCGGTCGCCCGCTTCTGTGGGGCGCGGGCGGGGCGCCGGCCCGGCACCCTGCGGCGCCCGGCCGGCCCGCCGGGCGTGCACCTTCTTGGTGTGCGCGGCGACCGGACCCCAGCGTTCCTTGATCGAAACCAGCAGCGGGGTGGCGAAGAAGATGGACGAATAGGCACCGACCACCGTGCCGACCAGCTGCACCAGCGCAAGATCCTGCAGCGTACCGACGCCGAGCATCCATACCGCGATCACCATGAGGCCGATGATCGGCAGAGCACCGATCAGGGTGGTGTTGATCGACCTCATCAGTGTCTGGTTGACCGCCAGGTTGGCCTGTTCGCCGTAGGTGCGCCGGTTGGTATGCGTTACGCCGCGGGTGTTCTCCTCGACCTTGTCGAAGACAACGACCGAATCGTAGAGCGAGAAACCCAGAATGGTGAGCATGCCGATCACCATCGCCGGGGTCACTTCGAAACCGACCAGCGAGTAGACACCGGCCGTCACCAACAGGTCGAAGACGAGGGCCGCCAGCGCGGCGAGCGCCATATCGCGCTCGTAGCGGAACCCGATGTAGACGCTCACGATCACCAGGAACACCACCAGCGCGATCAGCGCCTGCCGGGTGATCTGCCCGCCCCAGGTTTCGCTGACATCGGAGGCGCTGATGGCGTTGCGGCTCGGGTTCCCGCTGTCGTCGGTGGGCTGGAACTCGTCGAACAACGCGGTCTGCAGGGCGCCGAGGTCCTCGGCGCTCAGCGTTTCCGAGCGGATCAGGATGGTGGCGGTATCACCGGTGCCGACGGTCTGCACCGATTCTGGTTCCGAACCGAGCACATCGGAATACACCGTTTCGACCTGTTCGGTGGTGGCATCACCGGCCGGAAGCTGGATCCGGGATCCGCCGACGAAATCGATACCGAAGGTGAACCCGCGTACCGCCATACTCAGCAGGCAGATCAGCACGATAACCGCAGTGATGATGTACCAGCGCCGCCGATTGCCGACCACATCCAGTACACCGGTACCGGTGTACAGGCGGTTCATCCAGGTGTGCCGGGCACCGTTCGCACGCGCGGGTTCGGGCTTGTCCATGGTTACGGAACTTTTCATCGTCACGCCTTCCCCACCGCGGCCTCGGCCGCCTTGCGTTCACGGGCCAGCTGCTGCATCGCGCCGAGACCGTTCACCGAAGGCTTGGCCCAGAAGGCGGAACGGGCGGCCAGTTGCACCAGCGGAGCCGTCACCAGGAACACCACCACCACATCGAGAATGGTGGTCAGTCCGAGGGTGAAGGCGAACCCGCGCACCTGTCCGACGGCCAGCACGTAGAGCACAGCCGCGGCGATGAAACTGACGGCGTTACCGGAGAGAATGGTTTTCCGGGCTCGCTGCCAGCCGCGCGGAACCGCGGACCGGAAACTTCGGCCCTCCCGTATCTCGTCCTTGATGCGTTCGAAGAACACCACGAACGAGTCGGCGGTCATACCGATACCGATGATCAGACCCGCGATACCGGCGAGGTCCAGGGTGAACCCGATCCACCGGCCGAGTAGCACCATGATCCCGTAGACCGCGAAACCGGATCCGACCAGCGACAACGCCGTCAAGAAACCCAGCATCCGGTAGTAGGCCAGGCAGTACAGCAGCACCACGGCCAGACCCACCGCACCGGCGATGAGACCCGCGCGCAGCGAGGAGAGTCCGAGCGTCGCCGAGACCGTCTCGGCTTCGGAGGTTTCGAACGACAGCGGCAGCGAACCGTACTTCAGCGTGTTCGCCAGATCCTGGGCGGAGGAGGCGGTGAAATTACCCGAGATCTGGGTGCGCCCGCCGAGCTGCGGCCCCTGCTGTACGACCGGGGCACTGACGACCTGCGAATCCAGCACGAACGCGACCCGCTGCTGGACGTACTCGCCGGTGAGTGCCGCCCAGGCGTCGCTGCCACCGGACTTGAATTCTAGATTGATCTCGTGCCGGGACTGCTCGGTGTTGAACCCGGAGGTGGCGTCGGCGATCTCCTGACCGTCGATCCGGCTCTTGTCGAGCAGGAAGACCTCGGCGCCATCCGTGGAACAGGTGACCAGCGGCAGATTCGGGTCGTCGTTACCGGCCAGCGGGTCGGCCGCGGAGCAGTCCATCGTGGACATCGCCAGCTGCTGCATGGTCGGGTCGGTGCTCTGCCGCAGCGTCTTGGCCGCCTCGATCTCCTGCTGGGCCTGTTCCTGCGGGCTCAGCGATTCGTCGGCCGGGGCCGGTTCACCCGGCGCCGGTGCGGGAGCGGGCTCGGTCGACGGCGGCGGCTCGGGCGCGGGGGTCCCGGGGGCCTGTGCCGGGCGGACCTCGAGGTCCTCGGCGGATACCGGGGCAGCGGCGGCGGGAGTCTCCGGGGCCGGCTGCTCGGGTTCGGCCGGTACGCCGGCGCCGGCCGGCGGTGCCTCCGGAGCCGGGGCGGGCGCCGGCGCCTGGGGAACGGCCGGTGCGGTGGGCTGGCCGGGCGCCTGCTGCGCCTGCGGGCTGCCGGGCGCCGGGACGGCCTGGAGTACCGGGCGGATATAGAGCTTGGCGGTCGTGGCCAGCGTACGAGCCTGCTGACTGTCGTCACCGGGGACGGTGATGACGAGGTTGTCGCCGTCGATCACGACCTCGGAACCGGAAACACCGAGGCCGTTCACGCGGTTCTCGATGATCTCCTGGGCCTTGGTCAGGCTGTCCTGGCTGGGCCGGTTCCCGTCCGGTGTCCGAGCGGTCAGCGTGACCCTGGTACCGCCCTGTAGGTCGATGCCGAGTTTGGGCGTCGGTGATTTGTCACCGGTGAAGAACACCAGCGCGTAGATCGCGGCCACCAGCACGCCGAAAAGGGCGAGCCAGCGGAGTTGATGCGCCGATCCCTGGGACGGTGGCACAGGTCGTCATCTCCTAGGCGGAAGTTCTGGGTGGAACGGCCGGCCGGCACGGGCGCGCCCGCATCGATCGGCTGGGCACACGCCGAGGCCACCGGTCGCCCGGGTATCCGGTCCGGTGGCCGGGCCGTGGAATTCAGTCCTTGGTCAGCCGGGTCTCGGTCTGCTTCGGGGTTTCCTCCGCGACAGCCGCGGCGGACTCGGCCGCGGGGGCGGAATCGGCCGTCACAGCGGCCTCGTCACCGGTGGCCTCGTCAGCGGTGGCCTCATCGGTAGAGGCCTCGTCATCGCTGCGCACATCCCGGATCGCCAGCCGCAACCAGGTGGTCACGACATCCTCGGCGATCTCCAGATCGACGGTGGTGTCGTCGACCTCGACCACGGTGCCGAGCAGACCCGAGGTGGTGGTGACACGGTCACCGACCTTCAGGCTGTCCTGCATCTGGGTGACCTTGTCGGCCTCTTTCTTCTGGCGGCGCATACCGAGGAACATCGGCACGAGCAGCGCTACCAGTATGAGCGGAAACAGGAAATCCATGGTCGAAGTCAGTTCCTGATCTGGTGGGGAGAGGGGCAGGTACGCACACAGTCTGCCAGTTCCTCGGCCGGGCGCCACACCCGCACGCCGGAAAAGTGGTATCCGCCTGCTGTCACCCCATCCGGTGGGTGGAACCGCGATCCCGGCGAACCAACTGCCGGGCAACCGGTTACGGCCATAATCGGGGCATGACACCCGAAGATGTGCACCACATCACGTTCGCGATGGCGCCGCGGGGCCGCCGCGGCTATCGAGTGGACGATGTCGACGATCTGCTCGACCGTATCGCCGCGGCCCTGGCCGGGCGGTCCGCTCTCAGCGCCGAACAACTCCGCGGCGGGTTCCGGCCGGGCGGCATCTGGCTGAACCGCGGCTACCACCCCGACGAGGTGGACGATTTCCTGCAGCGAGTCCGCACCGAATTCAAGGTCTGAACCGCCTCGCCGACCTGCGATCATCGCCCCACCGACCGGCGGCCGTCGCGGGCGAGGTTCAACGCGCGGGCCCTGATGGTGCCGGTCGACAGGGCCGCAACAGCGTGGACCGCGGGGCCGCGCCGGCAGTGTCGAACCCGGTGGATACTCGACCGCTCAGATGTCTGCACGCAGGCCGTCCGCTGGTTGCGGTATCCAGTGCTGCCCATCGGACTGCCGTGACGATGCCGCAGGTGTTGTCCGCGGCGAAACCACCACCTCGACCATCGGCCGAGCGCAACCGGCGGTTACCGGTCGAAGAGGTCGAGTGTGGGCTGAGGTTCGCGGCCGCGGACCTCGAGCGCACCGAACGTGAGATCCGGCGGCGGCGTCAAACCGAGATGTGTCCAGGCCGCTGCGGTGGCGACCCGGCCGCGCGGCGTCCGCGCCACCATCCCCGCGCGCACGAGGAACGGTTCGCACACCTCCTCGACGGTGGTGGCCTCCTCCCCGACCGCGACTGCGAGCGTGGACACGCCGACCGGTCCCCCGCCGAAGCCGCGGACCAGGGCACTCAGCACCGCCCGGTCCAACCGGTCCAGACCCAGTGCATCCACGTCGTAGACCTCCAGCGCGGCCCGGGCCACCGCGAGGGTGATCCAGCCGTCGGCACGCACCTCGGCATAATCGCGGACCCGGCGCAGCAGCCGGTTGGCGATACGCGGTGTACCGCGGGAACGGCCGGCGATCTCGGCGGCGGCGTCGGGATCGATATCCACCCCGAGGATCTGCGCGGATCGCTGCACGATGTGCAGCAGTTCGTCCGGTTCGTAGAAATCCATATGCCCGGTGAAACCGAATCGGTCGCGCAGCGGGCCGGTCAGCGCGCCGGACCGAGTGGTGGCCCCGACCAGAGTGAACGGTGCGATCTCGAGCGGTATGGATGTCGCCCCGGGACCTTTGCCGACTACCACGTCGACCCGGAAATCCTCCATCGCCAGATACAGCATTTCCTCCGCCGGCCGCGCCATCCGGTGGATCTCGTCGATGAACAGCACATCCCCGGCGACCAGATTGCTGAGCATGGCGGCCAGATCCCCGGCCCGCTCCAGCGCCGGGCCGGAGGTGATCCGCAATGCGGTACCGAGTTCGCCCGCGATGATCATGGCCAGGCTGGTCTTACCGAGGCCGGGGGGACCGGACAGCAGAATATGGTCCGGGGTGCCGCCACGCGCCCGGGCGCCGCGCAGTACCAGCGACAGTTGTTCGCGCACCCGGGGCTGGCCGATGAAACCGTCCAGCGAGGTGGGCCGCAGTCCCGTTTCGATATCGCCGTCCGAGGGCAGGTAACCGGCGCTGACCGGTGAATCCTCCGCTCCCGGGGAGTTGTCGTAATCCATGACCGCCTAAAGGTTCTCGCCGTGCAGATCGGGCGTGCGCGATAGCCCTCGAGGGCGATACTTCGCCGCAACCGCCGCGCCGTGCTCGCTCACACCGTCTCTCTCGGGCGTGCCCAGGGGTCGTCCGTGCTGATGCTTCGCTACCTTCGCGGGGCCCGACGCGCTCATGCCAGCATCCCGAGCGCGGCACGCAGTGCGGTCGAATTGTCCGCGTCCGGCTGTTCGGCGAGGACCGCGTCGATCGCCGGTTCGGCCTGTTTCACCGGGAAACCGAGGCCGATCAGCGCCTCCACCACCTGATCGCGCACCGGGGTGCGGACCGGGGCCGGCGCGATCCCCGGTGCATCCGCCGGCACCGGCACCAGGTTCACCTTGTCCCGCAACTCCACGACCATCCGCTCGGCTCCACGCTTCCCGATTCCCGGCACCCGGGTCAGCGCCGCGATATCACCGGCGGCCAGCGCCTTACGCAAGGTTTCGGGTTCGAGCACCGCCAGGACCGCCATGGCCAGCCGCGGGCCCACCCCGGATACCGTCTGCAGCAGGCCGAACAGATCGCGGGCCTCGGTATCGGCGAACCCGTACAGGGTCATCGAATCCTCGCGCACGATCAACGCGGTGTGCAGCCGCGCCTCTTCGCCGCGGGTGAGCCCCGCCAACGTGGCCGGAGTGGCATTGAGCTGGTACCCCACCCCGGCGGTTTCGAGCACCACATGGTCGAGGGCGAGTTCGACAACCTCGCCGCGAATGGACGCGATCACCCGCGCACCGCCTTCCGCTGCTGTTCCAGTCGTTGGGTGTACTGCCGGCGGGCCCGCTCGGCCTGCGCCTCGGCGGCCGCCATTCGCTCGATCAGCGGTGCCCGCCAGCAATGGCAGATGGCGAGTGCCAGCGCGTCGGCGGCATCGGCGGGCTTCGGCGGCGCGGCGAGCCCGAGGATCCGGGTGACCATGGCGGTCACCTGCTTCTTGTCCGCCCCGCCGTGACCGGTCACGGCGGCCTTCACCTCACTGGGAGTATGGAACATCACCGGGATATCGCGGCGCGCGGCCGCCAGTGCGATCACCCCGCCCGCCTGCGCGGTCCCCATGGCGGTGCGCACATTGTGCTGGGCGAAGACCCGCTCGATGGCCACCACCTCCGGCCGGTGGGTCCGCATCCAGTCCTCGGCGGCGTCCGCGATCCGCAACAACCGCTGGGCCAGGTCCAGCTCGGCCGGGGTCCGCACCACATCCACGGCGAGGGCGCGCACAGTACGACCGGCTCCCCCTTCGACCATGCTGATCCCGCACCGGGTGAGCCCGGGGTCGACGCCCATCACCCGCACCCGCACAACCTTTCCCAGAACGAACAGTTGTTCGAAGTCTAGTGCAGCGCGGGAATTCCGGACGACAGTGACACGGACCCCCACCTCCGGCAGATGGCTCGGCGACCGGTGGTCCGGCACTGCCGTCGCGCTTTCACGCACCGGCGGAACCCACCGGACCGGGTGAGATCAGAGTGCCACCTGACCGGAGAAGGCGTCGTATGCGGCGGCGTCGAACAGTACGAACCGCACTTCCTCGATCGCGGCCGGGCTTTCCTCCCGGACAGTGCCGACCGCGATGCGGGCGGCGTCGTCCATGGGCCAGCGGTAGGCGCCGGTGGAGATCGCCGGAAACGCCACACTGCGGGCGCCCAGTTCCTCGGCGACCCGCAGCGATTCGCGGTAGCACGACGCCAGCAGCGGTGCCAGCTGCGCCGCACGGTCCCCGCGGGCCGACCACACCGGGCCGACGGTATGGATGACCCAGCGCGCCGGCAGCTCACCGGCCGTGGTCGCCACGGCCTGTCCGGTGGGCAGGCCGCGCGGGAACTCGGTTGTCCGCAGCTGCCGGCATTCCGCGAGAATCGCGGGCCCGCCGCGGCGGTGGATGGCGCCGTCCACGCCGCCACCGCCGAGCAGTTCGGAGTTCGCGGCGTTCACCACCGCGTCGACCTGCTGCTCGGTGATATCTCCGCGCACGACCGTGACAGCCACCATGTCGTCATTGTGCAACCCTGTCCGCGCTCCGGCCCACCCGGCACACGCAGGCTTTTCCGATCGATATCTCGGCGATCCTGGACAAACGCGTAACCACGTGGTTACGCTTCTGTCGTGGACGAGGCAGCCGCGGCGATTGCCGACCCGATCCGACGCGAAATCCTGACGATGTTGCGCGGTACCCGCCTCACCGCGGGCGCCATCGCCGCACAGTTCCCGATCAGTCGCCCGGCGATCAGCCGTCACCTGCGCGTACTCCGCGACAGCGGACTCGTGCACGACGACCTGGTGGGCCGACAGCGGTACTACTCCCTGGATGTGGCACCGCTGCGGGAACTGCGCTCCTGGATCGACGAGCTCCACCGGCCGACCGGCTGGGAACACCGCCTGGACGCACTGACCACCGAGGTCTACCGAACCCGCCGCGAACACCGCGCCGAACAGGAAAATCCCGGCCGCCACCCGGCAGAACCCGAGAACAAGGAGAATTCCGCATGACCATCCGACCGAGCGGACGCCTGGAAAACACTCCGGACGGACAGGACCTGATCCTGACGCGCACCTACCGCGCCCCGATCGAGGACGTGTGGGCCGGTATCACCGAATCCGACCGGACCGCCCGCTGGTTCGGTCCGTGGAAAGGCGAGGCCGGGCCGGGGCGGACCATCCAGGTCCAACTGGCCTACGAAGACGAACAGCCCTGGACCGATTTCACCATCGACGCCTGCACTCCGCCGCGCCACCTCTCACTGCGCACCGTCGACGAACACGGCAGCTGGCATCTCGAGGCCGAGCTGACCGAACACGACGGCCTAACCGAACTGGTGTTCACCCACCACCTGACGTCGCCGGAGATCGCCGGCGAGGCCGGTCCGGGCTGGGAGTACTACCTCGATATGCTCGGCGCCGCTCTCAGCGGCACGGACCACCCCGATTTCGCCGACTACTACCCGGCCATGCGGGACTACTACGTGAACGCCGCCCCGCACTGAGCTGCCCTGTTCGCGACCGCCGCCGAGCGCGAACTCGGCGGCGGAGCAATCAGTCCAGTTCGGCGAGGACCTCATCGGAGACGTCGACGTTGGTGTACACGTTCTGGACATCGTCGCTGTCCTCGAGCGCGTCGACCAGTTTGAACACCTTACGTGCACCGTCGACGTCCACCGCCACGTTCACCGACGGCTGGAAGCCGGATTCGGCGGAGTCGTAGTCGATGCCGGCCGCCTGCAGGGCCGAACGCACTGCGATCAGATCGCCGGGCTCACTGATGATCTCGAACGATTCACCGAGGTCGTTGACCTCTTCGGCACCGGCGTCGAGCACCGCCATCAGCACATCGTCCTCGGCGAGACCGTTCTTCTCCAGCGTGACGATGCCCTTACGATGGAACAGATAGGCCACCGAACCCGGATCGGCCATATTGCCGCCGTTGCGGGTCATCGCGACCCGGACCTCGCCCGCCGCCCGGTTACGGTTGTCGGTGAGACATTCGATCAGGACCGCGACACCATTGGGGCCGTAGCCCTCGTACATGATGGTCTGCCAGTCGGCGCCGCCGGCTTCCTCACCACCGCCGCGTTTGCGCGCGCGCTCGATGTTGTCGTTGGGGACCGAGGATTTCTTCGCCTTCTGGATGGCATCGAACAGAGTCGGGTTGCCTTCCGGATCGCCGCCACCGGTGCGGGCCGCCACCTCGATGTTCTTGATCAGCTTGGCGAACAGCTTGCCGCGCTTCGCATCGATCGCCGCCTTTTTGTGCTTGGTGGTGGCCCATTTGGAGTGGCCGCTCATTCCCTACTTCCTTCAGGTCGATGGCTGGTCTGCTGGTTCACGCTACCGGCTGGCCGGGCGGACAATTCCGTCACCCTACTCGCACAGCGGCCGGTCAGCAGTTCAGCGGTCGCGGACCAGATCCACGAACAGCCGGTGCACGCGATGGTCGCCGGTCACCTCGGGATGGAACGAGGTAGCCAGCACGGCGCCCTGGCGTACCGCCACGATCCGGCCGGCGGCGGGGCCGCTGGGTACCCGGGCCAGCACCTCGACCCCCTCACCGGCCCGTTCCACCCACGGCGCCCGGATGAACACCGCCCGCATCGGGCCGCCGTCCACTCCGGCGAAGTCGAGATCGGTTTCGAAGGAATCCACCTGCCGGCCGAAAGCGTTGCGGCGCACGGTCATATCGATACCGGACAGGTGCCGGGCATCGGGGCGGGTGTCGAGCACCTCGTCGGCCAGCAGGATCATGCCCGCACACGATCCGAACGCGGGCATCCCGTCGCGCAACCGTTCCCGCAGTGGTTCGAGTAGTTCGAACACCTGCAGCAGCTTGCTGATCGTGGTCGATTCGCCGCCGGGCAGTACCAGCGCGTCGACCGCGGCGAGTTCGGCCGGGCGGCGTACCAGCACCGGGTCGGCACCGCACAGGTCCAGCACCGCGACATGCTCGCGGACATCGCCCTGCAGGGCCAGCACACCGATGGTGGGCCGGTCGGCGGACGCCACGAGATCGACGTCCGGCCGGCTGTCCCGGGAAACCGCAGTATCGTTCACCTGTGCGAGCTTACGAGGCGGGCCGGTGTGCGCGAGGTCACGCCGAGTTCCGGACCCGTGTTCACTTCCGCAGAGTGCGGATCAGCCCTTCCTGAACCACCGCGGCGACCATTCGGCCACTGCGATCGAAGATCTTCCCGCCGGTCAGCGCCCGGCCGAAACCGGCCGACGGCGAGGACTGGTCGTACAGCAGCCAATCGTCGGTGCGGAACGGGCGCAGGAACCACATGGCGTGATCCAGCGAGGCGTTCTGCGTGGGTTCGTCCGGATGGGTGACTTTCGACGAACCCAGCAGCGTCATATCGCTCATATAGGCGAGCGTGCACACATGGAACAGCGGATCGTCGGGCAGTGGATGCCGGTACCGGAACCACACCTGCTGCGGCGACACCACGCCGGGGCGCCGGGTCACCTGTTCCTGCGGTACCGGCCGGATATCCCAGTGCTCCCATTCCCGCATCGCCCACAGCCGTTCGGGATCCATGGAGGTCTCGGCGTCGGGCAGATCGTCGGGCGGTGCCACCTCGGCCATCTCGTCCTGGTGTGACGGCCCCTCGTCACCGATATGGAAGGACGCGGACATGGTGAATATCGCGTCCCCGTCCTGGACACCGGTGACCCGGCGGGTGCAGAAGGAACGCCCGTCCCGGATGCGGTCGACCATGTACACCGTCGGCGCTTCCGGGTTTCCGGGCCGCAGGAAGTAACCGTGCAGCGAATGCACCTGAAACCGCGGCTCCACCGTGCGCACCGCCGAGACCAGCGCCTGACCCGCCACCTGCCCGCCGAAGGTGCGGGGGAGCTGGGTCTTGGGAAACGCGCCGCGGAAGATATCGCGTTCGAGGCGTTCGAGCTCCAACGCCTCTTCGATAGTCGCCATTGGCTGAGATTAGCCCGAAGAGTCCTATTTCCCATGATCCACCGGCGGGTAATCCCGGTCACCGCCCGCACCGCTGGACCCTAGACTTCCGAACATATTCCGAATACCATGAGTCCATGACCATTGCGGCAGGCCTACCCGTGGCAACCCGGCGCTCCTCAGACCTGAGCAAGCACTCCGCCGAAGTCTTCGCCGAGGCCGAGGACCACCCCGTGACGGTAACTCGGCGCGACGGCGAGGCCCTGGTGCTGATGTCGCAACGCGAGGCCGAGGGCCGCGCGCGCTTGCTGAACTTCGCCGCACAGCTCATCACAGTCACCCTCGACGACCACGGCTCGCTCGCCGAGCGCATGTCCAAGGCATTCCCCTGGATGCTGGCGCTGTCGTCGGCGGACCGGGAGTCTTGCGCGCAGGATCTGGTGGACGCCGCGCGCGCCTCGTTCTCCACCGACCAGCCACATCTGGCCATCGCCGAGCTGACATCCTGGAAGGAGACGGCCACAGCTATCGCCGCTGGGCTCGGCAGCGCCGACCTCGAGTGGCTCGACGAAGATGAGACCGTGGGGCGTCCGTAGCCGTGGCGGCCGCCAAGAAAGGCGAGCTGGTCCCCCGTCCCCCGAGGAAGACCGAGTACGAGATCCGCTTCGCAACCAACGATGCTCGCAGGGGATGGCGGGATCTCGTCGCGACGATCCGCAACCCGATGACGGAATCCTGGGATTTCCTCACGCGGACACCTCTGGACACGACACCGACGAACTACCGACTGAAGGGCGAGCTCGGCGTCATCGAACGGGGCGGCGCGGCCCATGAGCGCTGGCAGCACAAGCCGACCGCGAAGGGCACCGCACGCATCTGGTACTACGTCGACGAGCGCACGGTGTTCCTGGAACAGGTGCACACGAGCCATCCGAACGAGACGAAGTAGAAGCTGGTCGCGTGCGGATGGAGCACGCGACCAGCGACGTCGAGGCGGCGCACAGGGTGTTCACGCTCACTACCGAGGCGCCCACTCGACATATCCGTGCCGTCGATCATGGATCACGGCACGGGGCCACGGCCGTAGGGCCGCCGATCGGGGTGGTCCCGCCGCCAGACATAGGTGGCGTGCCCCGATCGCCCCGCTTACCAGCCGCGTTCTGCCAGCCGGTGCGGCTGGGCGATGTCCTCGACATTGATCCCGACCATCGCCTCGCCGAGGCCGCGGGAGACCTTGGCCAGCACATCGGGGTCGTCGTAGAAGGTGGTGGCCTTCACGATGGCGCTCGCGCGCTGTTCGGGATTGCCGGACTTGAAGATGCCCGAACCCACGAACACACCCTCGGCACCGAGCTGCATCATCATCGCGGCGTCGGCCGGGGTGGCGATACCGCCCGCGGTGAACAGCACCACCGGCAGCTTCCCGGTTTCGGCGACCTCGCGGACCAGCTCGTAGGGGGCCTGCAGTTCCTTGGCGGCGACATAGAGTTCGTCGGCCGGCAGCGAGCCCAGCCGGGCGATCTCCTGACGGATCTGACGCATATGGGTGGTCGCATTGGAGACATCGCCGGTACCGGCCTCACCCTTGGAGCGGATCATCGCCGCACCTTCGGTGATCCGGCGCAGCGCCTCACCGAGGTTGGTGGCACCGCAGACGAACGGCACGGTGAACTGCCATTTGTCGATGTGGTTGGCGTAATCGGCGGGGGTGAGCACCTCGGATTCGTCGATGTAGTCGACCCCGAGGCTCTGCAGCACCTGCGCCTCGACGAAATGCCCGATCCGGGCCTTGGCCATCACGGGGATGGATACGGCCTCGATGATCCCGTCGATCATATCGGGGTCGCTCATCCGGGAGACGCCGCCCTGGGCGCGGATATCGGCGGGCACCCGCTCGAGCGCCATCACCGCGACGGCGCCGGCGTCCTCGGCGATCTTGGCCTGGTCCGGGGTGACCACATCCATGATCACCCCACCCTTGAGCATCTCGGCCATACCGCGCTTCACGCGGGCGGTACCGGCCTCGCGGGTTGCTTCGGTGGTCTGGGCGGTCTCGGGCGTGGTCACGGCAGCTCCTGTGTCCGGTGCAGGGGAAATCGTCGATGAACACCACGAGTCTAGGTGCGCCCCGAATCGGCCTTCATATCCAGTCCGGCAGCACTGGACTGATCACGACCTGGCGTTATGTGCACCACCAGAGAAACTGGACCGGATAAAACACCGCCGGACCGGTGCGACACCGGCCCGGCGGGGCATGGGAATCCGACTCAGATCGGGTTGACCACCAGCAGCTTCGCCCAGTACTCAGCGGCGCTGGGCCCGAGAATCGGCAACAGGTAATCGAACAGGATGTAGGACACTTCTTCACCTCCACACACCGAATCGACACAACCTCGGTGCGTCAAACTGCGCTGACGTTATCACGCCGAGTGAAACCCATCACAGTATTCTTGGCGCGCTGGCGCGCGCGGGGGTTCGGCCCTTCAGGTCCATGCGTTCCGCCCGCGATACTCGCGGCTGCGCCGCATTGTCTCGCGGGCGGAACGCATGGACGACGGGCCGAACCCTTTCAGGGCCTCGCTGGACTCGGCGCCGCCGTGGTTACCTCGGCGCCGCCGTCGTTACGTCTGGTGGTGTTTTCCGGGGCGGGGCGCTAACGAATCGACCGGACTTCCGGGTCGGTATCGGCATCGGCAGCCCGGGCGGCTTCGGGCAGCAGTTCGTCCAAATGGTACGGGTATACCGTTTCACCGGCCGTGTCCAGGGCTCGGATATCGGCCGGTCCGCACCAGCGGCTGCCGGTGATCGAACGCTGTTCGACGTAGGTCAGATCGGCGGGTTCGGGCGCGAATTCGGTGACCCGCAGGGCGAAGAAGAGTTCTTCGGAGCGGATCAGGTCGCCGTTGAACGGGAAAACCGCCACCCTGCGCCAGAGGGGGCCGCGCAGCGCGGCCGGATCGGCCGTGTAGCCGGTTTCCTCGTGGAGTTCGCGGACCGCCGCCGCCCGCAGGCTCTCCCCTGGTTCCACACCGCCGCCGACGGTGAACCAGAACGACACCTCCGGGAGCATCGGATCGTGGCCGCGCATGAGCAGGATCCGGTCCTGCCCGTCCAGGATCGCGACCCGCGCCGAGACCCGGGTCGTATCGACGTCCAGGCCGGTCGCGGCCGCCGGGGTGGCGCGTTCCGCGATCTCGAAGTAGGTGGGCATCGGCGCGGTACCGCCCAGGCGCAGCCAGCGCACCGGACGGCGGGTGCGCAGGGCGAGGGTGTCGCGGACGGCGTCGTTGTGGAATCGGCGCGCGATGAGCACCCGGGCTTCGGCGTCGGCGAGTTCGGCCACCTGCTGCGGGGGCAGCCCGGCGATATCGACGGCCGACAGGGTGACGGCGAGCTGATTCTCGACCGCTTCGCGGTCCTCCCGGCCGGTGCGTTCGGCCCGGTCGGCGAGGACGGTCAGGCGGCGGGCGAGTTCGGCGGGTTTCGGATCGGCGGCGGGGTCGGGCGGGGCGGGGCCGGACAGGGAGACCGCGACCGCGCGCGCCACCACGGCACGGCGGGCCAGTGCCCCGTCCAGCGCATGCCAGGCGAGGTCGGTGCGGACATGGAGGCGGTCCAGGCGGTTCGCCGTGGAGTACGCCCAGACCCCCAGCGCCACGACGAGCGCGGCGATCAGCGCGAGAACCAGGACGGTGGTCGCGGAGAAGGTGATCATTCGGCCACCCGGACCCGCAGATCGCCGACCACCACGGTTTCGTAGACCCGCAGGATCTGTTCGGCCACCACCGGCCAGTCGTAGGATCCGACGACCTGCGTCGCGGTGTGCACGAGTTCGGTCCGGCGGATATCGTCGGTGAGCAGTTCGTCCAGCGCACCGGCCAACGCGGTGGAATCACCGGTCGGGACCAGCACACCGGCGGTACCGTCGCGCAGGACCCGACGGAACGCGTCGAGTTCGCTGGCGACGACCGCGGTTCCGGCGGCCATGGCCTCGATCAGGATGATGCCGAAACTCTCCCCGCCGAGGTTCGGCGCCACGTAGACATCCGCGCTCCGCATGGCCGACGCCTTCTCGGTATCGGTCACCTGCCCGAGGAAGCGCAGATGCCGGGCCAGTGGTCCGGCCTCCCGGCGCAGCCGGGCCTCGTCACCGCGCCCCACGACGAGGATTTCGACGTCGGGATGGCGGGCGACCAGGGCCGGGAGCGCACCGAGCAGTACCTGCATCCCTTTGCGGGGTTCGTCGTAGCGACCGAGGAACAGTACGGTCCGCCCGGGCCGCGGATAGCCCGGTAGCAGCGGCGCCCGGCGGAACGCCTGCACATCGACACCGTTCGGGATCTCCACCGCATCCGAGCCGAGCGCCTCCACCTGCCAGCGCCGGGCCAGTTCCGACACCGCGATCCGCCCGCTGATCTTCTCGTGATACGGCCGCAGTACCCCCTGGAAAGTGGCCAGGATCAGCGATTTCGTGGTGGATGTGTGGAAGGTGGCCACGATGGGCCCCTCGGCGATCTTCAGCGCCAGCATGGACAGGCTCGGCGCGTTCGGTTCGTGGATGTGCAGGACATCGAAATCGTTGCCCTCGATCCACTTCCGGATCCGCGTATACGCGGTGGGCCCGAACGACAACCGGGCCACCGACCCGTTGTACGGGATGGCGACGGCCCGTCCGGCCGACACCACGAAATCGGGGAGCTCGGTACTGTCCGACGCGGGCGCCAGCACGCTCACCTTGTGCCCGCGCTCCCGGAAAACCTGCGCCAGTTCCACCACATGCGCCTGCACACCCCCCGGAACGTCGAACGAGTAGGGGCAGACCATGCCGATCTTCATCGGGCGATATCTTCCCCGGAGCCGACCGGCCGGCTGCCGTGCCGCGCCTGTTCGGCGGCGATCCGGTCCAGCCGCGCCTCGGACAGATCCGTTTCCCACAGCGGCTGCAACATATGCCAATCGGCGGGGTGGCCGGCGATACCGGCGGCGAAACAATCCGCCAGCGCCTGGGTCGCGGCGGCGACCCCATCGGATACGTCGAGCGGTTCCCGCGTACGCACCATCCAGCCTTCGCGGCCGCTGTCGTCGACGGTGAACCAGACATGCACGGGCATCAGCGCGGCGCCGGTGTCGATCGCGAGCTTCGCCGCCCCCGCGGGCATCCAGGTGCGTTCACCGAAGAAGGTCACCGGGATCCCGCGCCCGGTCAGATCACGCTCCCCCATCAGGCAGACGACTTTGTTCGCGCGTAGCCGTTCGGCCAGCGCGCCGAACGGGGGTTGTTCGCCGCCGGTCAACGGGAACACCTCGAATCCGAGGCTTTCCCGGTAGGCGACGAAACGCTCGAACAACGATTCGGGTTTCAGCCGTTCGGCGACAGTGGTGAAGGTTCCGTAGTTCTGTACCAGCCAGGTCCCGGCCATATCCCAGTTCCCCGAATGCGGCAGCACGAACACCACCCCCCGGCCGCGGGCCAGCGCGGCGTCGAGATGGTCGAGGCCCTCGACGACGATCCGGCCGGACTCCACCAGATCCCGGTGATCCATGGCCGGTAACCGGAACGCTTCGCGCCAGTACCGGGCGTAGGAGCGCATACTCGCCCGGACCAGATCGTCGGGCACCGCTTCCGGCGCGGTCCCGAGCACCCGGGCGAGATTGCGCCGCAACTGCACGGGCCCACCTTTACGCGCCGCGAAATCGGCGCCGCGGTCGAACACTGTGCGCGCCATGGAGTCGGGCAGGGCCCGCACCAGACGCCAGCCGGCCGCGTACCCACGGTCACTCAGATTCGCCCGCCACCCGCTCACGACGGCTGCTCCGTTCCCGAATTCGATGCGCCCAGGATCTCGCGGGCACCCGGCGAACTACGCACCGCCAGCACCCGCTGGGCCACGGTGACGATACTGAGCACGGCCAGAACCCACATGGCCACATGGACTGCCCAGGTCAGCCATTCGATTCCCCAGTAGCCGCCGATACCGGTCAGCCCGGCGCCGACGAGCACGATCACCAGCCGATCCGGCCGTTCGATGAGCCCGCCGTCGGCGGACAGCCCACTGGCCTCGGCGCGTGCCTTGGCGTAGGAGATGACCTGCGAGGTCACCAGCACCACCAGGGTGGCGACGAACAGCGGTTTGCTCTGCTCGTGGTACACCGCCCACCAGGCCAGACCCCCGAAGATCGCGCCGTCGGCCACCCGGTCGCAGGTGGCGTCGAGGACGGCGCCGTAGCGGGTACCGCCGCCACGCGCCCGGGCCATCGCGCCGTCGAGCATGTCGAACATGACGAACAGCCAGATCACCATGGTCCCCCAGAACAGGTGCCCGGTGGGGAACAGCGTGACAGCGGCCGCGATCGACGCGGCGGTGCCGATCAGGGTGACGGCATCCGGGGTCAGCCCGGTACTCACCAGCGCTTTCCCCAGCGGCGCGGTGGCCTTGGCGAAGGTCGCCCGCCCGAAGATGCTCAGCACCTACGCCCCCAGCTCATCACAGCCTCCTGCCGTCGTCTGCGCGGCCCTCGTAGGTCGCGGCATCTACGCCTCCTCCCAGGCCGCCGACAACAGGGCCCGGGTTTCGCGGAGCAGCTGCGGCATAACCTTCGCTCCACCGATCACGGTGATGAAATTGGCGTCCCCACCCCAGCGCGGCACGATGTGCTGATGCAGGTGGTCGGCGAGGGAGCCACCGGCGACCCCGCCCAGATTGAGTCCCACATTGAAACCGTGCGGCCGCGACACCTTCTTCATCGTCCGGATGGCGCGCTGGGTGAACTCCATCAGCTCCGCGGCCTCGGCGGCGGTGAGATCCTCGAGATTCGCCACCCGGCGATACGGCACCACCATCATGTGCCCGGGGTTGTAGGGGTACAGGTTCAGCACCGCGTACACCTGCTCGCCGCGGGCCACGACCAGCCCGTCCTCATCGGACATGGTGGGGATATCGGTGAAGGGATGACCGGTCGCGCCCTTGGGCGCGGACGTGGCGGCCTCCGCGATGTAGGACATCCGGTAGGGCGTCCACAACCGCTGCAACCGGTCGGGTTCGCCCGCACCGCGGTCCACGATCTCCTCGGCCCGCTCGGCCGCCTCGGTTTCCGATCCGGTCAGACCGTCCGGCACCGTGCGCTCACTCATAATCCATACCCTTTCCCCGCCCGGGCGGACCCGGTATCACTCGGGCGCACCGCCCGCACCGTCCACCAGGGGACGTACCGATTCCGCGGTGGGTGAGGTGTTGTCCCGGCGCTGCACCCAGTCCACGACCAGTCGTACCGCATCGGCCACCGGCACCCCGTTGACCTGGGTTCCGTCGCGGAACCGGAAGCTCACCGCACCCGCTTCCACATCCCGCGCACCGGCCAGCAGCATGAACGGCACCTTCTGCGCGGTGTGGTTGAAGATCTTCTTCTGCATCCGGTCGTCACCGCGGTCCACCTCCGCGCGGACACCGGCCGACCGCAACTGCGCGACCACACCGTCGAGGTGTTCGACGAAGGTGTCGGCGACCGGGATTCCTACCACCTGCACCGGCGCCAGCCAGGCCGGGAACGCGCCCGCGTAGTGCTCGGTGAGTACTCCGAAGAAGCGTTCGATCGACCCGAACAGCGCGCGGTGGATCATCACCGGCTGCTTCTTGGTGCCGTCGGAGGCGGTGTATTCGAGTTCGAACAGGCCGGGTTCGAAGAAGTCGAGCTGGATGGTCGACATCTGCCAGTTGCGGCCCAGCGCATCGCGGGTCTGCACCGAGATCTTCGGGCCGTAGAACGCGGCGCCGCCCGGATCCGGGACAAGTTCCAGCCCGGAGGCCTCCCCGACCTGACGCAGGGTCGCGGTCGCCTCGTCCCATAGCTCGTCGGAGCCGACGTACTTCTCCGGGTCCTTGGTCGACAGTTCCAGGTAGAAATCGTCGAGGCCGTAAGCCTTCAGCAAGTCGAGCACGAAGTTCAAGGTGCCGGTCAGTTCCTCGACGACCTGTTCCTCGGTGCAATAGATATGCGCGTCGTCCTGGGTGAAGCCGCGGGCACGGGTCAGGCCGTGCACCACACCGGATTTCTCGTACCGGTACACCGAACCGAATTCGAACAACCGCAGCGGCAGTTCCCGATACGACCGGCCCCGCGACCGGTAGATCAGGTTGTGCATCGGACAGTTCATCGGTTTGAGGTAGTAGTCCTGGCCCGGTTTCCGGACAGTGCCGTCCTCGTTGAGTTCGGCGTCCAGATGCATGGGCGGGTACATGCCCTCGGCATACCACTCGAGGTGCTTGGAGGTCTCGAACAGATGCGCCTTGGTGATGTGCGGAGTGTTGACGAACTCGTAGCCCGCTTCGACATGCTGCCGGCGCGAGTAGTCCTCCATCTCCTTGCGGATGATGCCGCCCTTCGGATGGAACACCGGCAGGCCCGAACCCAGTTCGTCGGGGAACGAGAAAAGATCCAGTTCCGCACCGAGTTTGCGGTGATCGCGCTTCTCCGCCTCGGCGAGCAGGGTCAGATATTCGTCCTGCGCCTCCGCCGATTCCCACGCGGTGCCGTAGATACGCTGCAGGCCTTCGCGGTTCTGGTCGCCGCGCCAGTAGGCGGCGGAACTGCGGGTCAGTTTGAAGGCCGGAATGAATTTGGTCGTGGGGATATGCGGACCGCGGCACAGATCGCCCCAGAGACGTTCGCCGCTGCGCGGGTCGAGATTGTCGTAGATGGTCAGCTCGTTGCCGCCGACCTCCATGATCTCCGGATCGTCGATCCCCGATTTGTCCCCGATCAGTTCGAGTTTGAACGGCTCCTTCGCCAGTTCGATACGCGCCTGATCCACCTCGACCACGCGCCGGGAGAAGCGCTGCGCGCCCTTGACGATCTTCTTCATCCGGGTTTCCAGCTTCGCCAGATCCTCCGGAGTGAAGGGACGGTCGACGCGGAAGTCGTAGTAGAAGCCGTCCTTGATGGGCGGGCCGATCCCCAGTACCGCCTCGGGGAACTCCTGCTGCACCGCCTGGGCGAGCACATGCGCGGCCGAATGCCGGATCACGCTGCGACCGTCGTCGGTGTTCGCGGCGACCGGGATGACCTCGGTATCGAGTTCCGGCGCCCAGGACAGATCCTTCAGATCACCCGCGGCATCCCGGACGACCACCACGGTATCCGGGCCCTTGGTCGGCAGACCCGCCTCACGAACCGCGGCACCCGCCGTAGTCCCGGCCGGCACCCGGACGGGGGTGACTGGGCTGCGGGGGGCTGTGGTGGTCACGGTGGCGCTCTCCTCGGGTTTCCGCGGCCGGATCCGCTCCGGCTCGCTCGGCTTCGGACGGACCGCCCCTCCCGGCTGCCCCGGTTCGGTGACGGCTCGTCCGTCGATCGGTAACCGGACAGTGCCCGGCCGCGACCATGCTATCGGGACACACCCGGACGCGTGTCGATGGACCGGGCAGGACACCGGCAGGACCGCGCGCAGTCCCGTCATTCGCGGTCTGCCCTCGCCGGCGGCGGCCGCGCGTCTGCGCCGTACGAACCGATCTCAGCATCACGAACCCGCCCGCGACAGCGAACCGGTTCGCCTCGCTACCCGCGCCGGCCCCGGTCCGCGGTTGTACGGCTCCGTGTCCTGAGCGTGGCTCTGTGCCCGAAACACACTGCCCGGTGTCAGGCGGGCCGTATGTAGTCCGCGAGCAAGGCTGCACGTTCGGCCGGCGGGCGTTTGGGGCAGCTGACGCATTTCTCGCAGCCCGGGGCCTCGTAGACGAGACAACACGAGGCGCGACGCACGAATGTCCGGCCCGCGACGTCGACGAACCGCGGTGCGGGCAGGGCGGGCCCGAGTTCGGCGGCCAGCCGCTGCCCGATCTCCGGTGCCCGCGCGTCGACCGCCCAACTGGCGATCACATCGGTGACGACAGCCCACAGTGCCGGCGCCCGCACTCCGGAGACAGCGGCGAGCCGATCGATCACTGTGGCGAGAGTGGCGCGCAGGGCCCCCGGGACGGCATCGGCATCGGCATCGGCATCGGCATCGGCATCGGCATCGGCATCGGCATCGGCATCGGCATCGGCATCGGCATCGGCATCGGCATCGAGGATTCGTATCCTCTCGACCGTGCCGTCCGGGCGAAGCGTCAGCTCCAGCCGGTCGAGTTCTGGCGCCGCGATCGGAGTCTGTCGAGCCAGGGCCCGCACCACCGGCTCGACCAGCGCCGAGGCGGTCATACACCACCACAGCGTGGCGCCCACCCGCATCGAATCGGTACCCCAGGAAGCGTTGAGGTCCGCGATCCGGGCGGCCAGCCACGATTCGTCCCCCAGCATCTGCCCCGGCGCCGCTTTCACGACATCAGAGGACTGTGCAACCACTGCCATTCGATTCCGATCCAGCCGCCGACCAATCCGAACGTACCGAGTATCCACAGCGTGGCCACGACCACCGCGCAGGTCACCAGGAACGCCAGTACCTGCATCAACGGCCCGCGGGAGATATACCAGGCCATACCGCGCCGGTATTTGTCCCGCAGCCAGACCAGTGCGTGCCGCGCCACCGCGAATTCCGTGGCGAGGATGCCGATACCGGCGAAAACCAATGCCCATCCGGGCCCGGGGAACGGAATGGTGATCACGCCGACCACCAACACCACCGTGCCGACCACGGCCACCCCGACCCGGTAGACCAATTCGAGCGTAGGCCGCCCGGCGATCCGCCCGCGGAAGGCACGCCAGAAGGCGGGTCCCGACCGCTCCGGCCCACCGTCACCTCCCACATCCGGCTCGGTACCGGTGCCCGGTGTCGATGCTGCCTCAGCGCGCACGGCGCCCCGCCCGACCGCAGTATCGGAAGACTTCTCCACGAAACCAGCCTACGAGGCACACCGGCCCGATCTCCAAAACGTGATGCACCGGCCCTGCCGATTCGGCAGCTGCCGCATGCCGGCCATACGGAACCGAACCGACCAGCAACGCCGGTCGGCACCCGCGCCCACGGGTACCGGCCGCCGCCGAACCCAACGCACCCGGCGACGCCCCGGTCTCGGCGCCGACGAGGTTCCGGCCTTCTCTCCGATACCGGAGGCCGGGACCTTCACCGCTGGTACGGAAAGGTCCCGGCCTCCGGAGAACACCGAGCGTTATTTCCCGGCCGAAGCTGTCTCGCGATGTAACTGTTGCAGCACACCGTCGTTCTCGATCGGCGCGATCCCGTCCACGCGAACCTCGATGAGGCGGGCGCTGGCGATATCGAAGAACAATCCGGAGACGGCGACCCCGCGTTCGTCGACGGCGCGGCGGACCGACGGGTGCCGGTGCAGATTCTCCAGCTGAACGGCGATGTTGACCATGCTCAGCTGCTCCACCGGTCCGAAGCCGGCGCCTTCGGCAGCCCGGCCCACCGCGTGACCGGCGCGGTAGCGGGTCAGGCTTGCCTGCCCGTGTTCGAGCCAGTTGTCGATTCCGGGGCCTGCGGACTCACCCGAATGCAGGGCGCCCATTGCACCGCAGGACGAGTGCCCGCACACCACCACCGAGCGGACGTTGAGCTTCTCGAGCGCGAAGACCAGTGCCGCTTCGACAGAGGCGTCCCCGTGTTCGGGTACGAGGTTGCCGACATTGCGGACGGTGAACAGATCGCCCGGACCGCTGTTGGTGATCACATTGGGCACGATCCGGGAGTCGGAGCAGGTGAGGAAGAACGAATCGGGATCCTGCCCGTCGCGCAGTTCGTCGAGGTGCGGCCGCATCAGATGCGCGTGGCCGCGGTGGTAGGCGGCGATACCGGTGACCAGTGGATCGTCCTTGTCGCCGGACCCGTCCGCCGACCCGCTGCGATCGACCCGCCACGGCCCGAGGACATCGTCGAGCACCACGCGGCCGAGGCTGCGTGACGGCGGCGCTGCCTCGGCACGCGCCATCCGCGCTTCGCCGATTTCTACGAAATCAACTGTGCCACCATTGCTCTCGTGCTGGCGGGCCCAGTCGGTGATGGCGTCGTAGGCGGCGTGGTCGAGGAAGTCGACGGTCATCTCCACGGTGACCGCGACGCCCTGCGGCACCGTCGCGAACATGGTGGACAGTTTCGGAAGCGACAGGAAGGTGCAGGAACCGTCGATCCGGATGAGCCAGCGGTCGGTGCCGCCGAGCGGTTCGGCGCTGACCGCGACGCGCACGACACGCCAGATCAGCAGTGCGAACGCCAGCGCCAGGCCGATGAGCACGCCCGCGAGCAGGTTCACGAACACCACCACCAGCAGGGTGACTCCGTACACGAGCAGATCGCCGGTGCGATGGGCGAGCCGGATATGGGCCAGCTTCACCAGCTGCACGCCGATGACGATCAGCAGACCGGCCAGCGCGGCCAGTGGAATCTGTTCGACGAACGAGACCAGCGCCACCGAGAAGATGAGCACCCAGAAGCCGTGCAGTACGGCCGAGGCGCGGCTGCGCGCACCCGCGGCGACGTTGGTGGAACTGCGCACGATGACGCCGGTGACGGGCAGGCCGCCGAGCAGCCCCGACAGGACGTTCGCCGACCCCTGGCCGATCATCTCGCGATCGAAGTCGGCGCGGGGACCGGTATGCATCTTGTCGATCGCAACGGCCGACAGCAGGCTCTCCACACTGGCGATCAGGGCGAAGGTCAGGATCATCACTACGATCGCGGCCCAGTCGCTGCGGGGCAGCTCGGGCAGTCCGATCGCGTCGAACAGCGAGCCGTCGATGGTGACCCTTTTGACATCCAGAGACAGCACCAGCGACAGCACGGTGGCCGCCACGATCGCGGCCAGGGCGCCGGGAACGACCTTGATTCGTTCGGGCAGATACTTCCAGCCGAGCATGATTGCGATCACCACCACGCCGAGCAACGCGGCGGGCCCGTGCAGCGAAATCAGCTGTGCGGGAAGGTCGGTGATGTTGTTCCAGGCGGTGCTGTTGGATTCACCACCGAGCAGTACGTGCAACTGTTGCAGCGCGATGGTGACACCGATACCCGCGAGCATCGCGTGCACCACCACCGGCGCCACCGCCAATGCCGCTCGCGCGATCCGGCTGAGACCGAAAACGATCTGCAGGACACCGGCCACGACGACAATGAAACCCGTTACCTTCCAACCGAATTGCTGAATGGACGAGGCAACTATCACGGTGAGTCCCGCGGCCGGGCCGCTCACCTGCAGGAGGGAGCCGCCGAGTGAACCGGCGACGATTCCGCCGATGACAGCGGCGATGAGTCCGGCGGCCACGGGGGCCCCGGACGCGATCGCGATACCTAGCGAAAGAGGTAGCGCGACAAGGAATACCACGATCGAGGCCGGTACGTCGTGACGCAGGATCGAGGTGATGCGAGAGGAATCGAAACGAGCCCCGGACCCGGCAGGCGGCGAGCCCTCCGGATCCCGGCCAGTTTGTGTCCCCGGGGGATTCGGTCTTTTGATTGCCATCGCTCTCCTTCGCCGACTCGGCCGGAGCCGAGGTCGGTTGACGATCAATATGTCCAGTCGGGCACAGACCGCGAACCGGCATCTCGCGGTGAAGTAGGTACTCGGCACGGCAACGGGCCGAGACTTAAACCGTCGCCATAGTATGAGTAAAGACTTATCAAAGCCTGAGAGGGCACCTCCACTGCTGGTGATATCTCACCGAACGACGTCGTCCGATCGCTTACGAACCCGAATACTGCCGAAAAACCTTGCAGAACAGGAGATTATGAGTAGACGAACACAACCGGCACGGATGGCCGGAACCCGGTGGCCATCACGCGGCGTAGCTGTTCGTCAACTCCTCTTATAGTAAAGAACTACCCAAGCTTGGCAATAGATATGACGTGACGAAAATGACAATCGCTGCAAAACCGCAACGTGTCACGGCGAGTCGTGGTTACTCCGGCCGGACCCGCCGAGCACGGCGATCACAGCCGGACGGTCCACTTTGCCCCGGGGCGTACGCGGGAGCGTGTCGAGCACCTGAACCCGCACCGGCACACTCGGGCCCGGCAGCACCGCGCGCAATTGCCGGCGGATCTCCGCGGGATCCGGTGCCCGCCCGTCCACGACCACTGCGGCCACCGGTACCTGCCCCCAGCGGTCATCCGCGACCCCGAGACAGACGGCCTCAGTGATACCGGGGATCGCGGTCAGGGCGGCCTCCACCGCCGCCGGTTCGACGTTCAACCCGCCCCGGATGAGCATCTCGCTGTCCCGGCCGAACAACCGCAGCCGCCGGCCGTCCAGGGCACCGCGATCCCCCACCGAGACCCATCCGTCCACCGGCCCGTCCACCACACCGGTTTCGGTCAGATAGCCGCAGAAAACCATATCGCTGCGCACGAACACCCGGCCGTCGCGAATCTCCGCCTCGACCCCGTCGAACAACTCCCCCACCGAATAGTCGCCGGCAGCACCGTCGCTAACGCCTCCGACCGTGCCGTCCGCGCCGCGCGCCGCATGGTCACTGCCGGCTCCGGAGGTACCGTGTTCATCTGCTCTACCGAAGCCCCGGTCGAACGAGACGAAGCTGAGTTCGGATGCGCCGTAGAAATGGGTGAGCGCCGCATTCGGCAATACTTCGCGCAGCGCGGCCCGCCCGCTCCGGGGCCATCGCGCCGCCGAGGACAGCACTTCCCGCACGTGCGGGTACGGACCGCTTGCCGAACGCACGACATCCCAGGCGAGGGTCGGCACCGAGTACAGGTGGGTCGCACCGTGGGCGAGCGCGTCCACGGCCGGGCGCAGGTCGACCGTCGCGCCGCGGGTCAGGGCGTGCAGGGCGCCGTAGAGAAAATGGGTATGGTCCAGCACCCCGGGCACCGCCACCGTATCGCCCGGCCCGATATCGAAGGTCCGGTCGGATCGGTCCAGGGTGGCCGCCCAGGACGCCTGATCCCGGACGAAGAGTTTCGGTTCTCCGGTGGTCCCGGAGGTGACACCCATGAGCAGTTCGGAGCCGGGCCGGGCGTCGCCGGCCGACCCGGCGCACTCCAGCTCGGCCGCGGTGCGCGGTACGCCGTCGAACCCCATCCGCCGCAACCGCCGATGCTGCGCCGCCACGGCCACCACGGCGCCGGGTCGGGTCACGGTCAGCACCCGCCGCAACTGGTCCGGCGACAGATGCCGGTGCAACAGCACCACGCAGACCCCGGCCCGCATGGCCGCCACCACCGTGACCAGCGAGTCGATATCCGAGGTCGGCAGTACCGCGACCCGCCGCATACCGGCCAGGCCCGCGCCGACCCGCGAGACCCGCGCCCAGAACCCGGAATAATCGATGCACTCGTCTGCAGTACGAACGGCCCGCGCCGCGGACCGCGCCAGCACCTGCCGTGCGATACGTTGCGCGAGCAGTTCAGTCATCGTCGACCCCGCGTGCCGCGAGCGCATCCCCCATCGCGTCGGCGGTCCGCAACGAGCGCACCAGCACGGGAGTGACCAGTGCGGTCATCGACCATTGCAGACCCCGTGCTCGCCGCGCTTCGGCGACGTCGCGCACGATCGTCGCCAGCAGCGGGACGCAGCGGATCGCCAGCGCCAGCAGTAGGCCGATCCGGTCCGGGTCCACGCCGACCCGCCGCAACGGCCCCAGCACCCGCGTGATCGCGTCCAGCATGTCGGTGACCCGGGTGGTGAGCGTGACCAGCGCGGCCAGCGCCACCGACAACAGCAGCAACCCGCACACGACGACTGCCCGCGCCGGTGAGGTGGTCAGCACCTGGAAGACCGCGATGATCGCCAGCATCCACACCATCGGGCGCAGCTGTTCCCCAGCGACGCGCCACGGGATCCGGGCCAGTACGAACAGTCCTGCCGCGACCAGGGCGGCCACACCCAGCTGCAGCGGGGTACGCACGAACACCGTGGCCGCCGTGATGAGTACCAGCAGCAGCACCAGTTTCATCCCCGCCGGTGTGCGGTGCACCGGCGAATCACCCGGCCGGTACAGCCCGATCACTCGACCAGCTCCCGATAGGCCGGGAGCGCAGCGGCAGGATCGCCGTCGAAGGCGACCGCACCGTCGTCGATAACGATCACCCGGTCGAATCCGGCCAGGAGCGACAGCTGATGGGTCACCACGATCACCTGCTGATCGACGGCGTCCAGCGCCTCGGCGATGATCCGGGCATTGCGCAGATCCAGCAGGGTGGTGGGTTCGTCGGCGACGATCACCTCCGGCCGGCGGATCAGCACCGCCCCGAGGGCGAGCAACTGTTTCTGCCCACCGGAGAGCAGATGCGACGGATGCTCCGCATGCCCCGCGAGCCCGAACCGGTCGAGGATCTCGGCGACTCGCGCGGCGACCTCCGTCTTGGCCAGACCGCTGCGCCGCAGCGAAAAGGCCAGATCCTCGGCGACCGTGGGCATGACGATCTGGGTATCGGGGTCGGTGAACACGAACCCGACTTTGCGCCGGACCTTCGCCCCTTTGCGGGCAGTATCTACACCGTCCACCGTGACGGTCCCGGCGGCCGGGGTGAGCAGGCCGTTGATCATGCGGGCCAGGGTCGATTTCCCCGACCCGTTCGCGCCGACGATCCCGACGCGCCGCTCCTCGATCCGCAGATCGATACCCCGCAGCACCCGCCGCTCACCGAACGAATGGTGCACCGAATCGAAAACGATCTCACTCACGCCGCACGCTCCACCAGCATCGCGACACCTTGACCGCCTCCGATAGCACAAGCGGCGAGGCCGAGTTCAGGACCACCCGGGCGCAGCATGCGGCTCGCCAGCCGCACCAGCAGGACGGCGCCCGAGGCACCCCACGGATGCCCCATGGCGATCGCGCCACCGTCGGGGCAGATCAGCGATTCGTCGAGACCCAGCTCGTCCGAAACCGCCAGCACCACCGAGGCGAAGGCCTCGGTGATCTCGACTACTCCCACATCGGATACTGAGCGACCGGCGCGGCGCAGGACCGCACGGATCGCCGGTACCGGGCCGAGGCCGGGCAGCGCCGGGTCACCGGCGGCGACGGCGGTGGCCACGATTCGCAGCGCCGGGAGCCCGGCCGCCTCCTGCGCGGTCGTCACCGCTACCACAGCCGCACCGTCGGAGATACCGCAGGAGTTTCCGGCGGTCGCGGTGCCGTCGGTTCCGAAACCGGGCCGGAGCCGGGCGAGGCGCGCGGTGGTCATCCCGGCGCGGATCCGTTCGTCCCGGTTCACACCGGCCACCGGCACGATCTCCGGGCTGAAATCCGCGGCCGCGGCCAGTGTGTGCGAGCGGGCCGCGTATTCGTCCTGGCGTTCCCGCGAGATTCCCCGGACCCGGGCGAGATCATCCGCGGCGACACCCATATCGGGGTCGGGGAAACCGGCCGGGGCGAAGGGGGCCCGGGTGTAGCGCACCGGGTCGGCGCCGGCCACCGGCGGCCAGAACCGCCAGGGCGCGGTACTGGCCGATTCGGCGCCACCGGCCAGGATGAGCCGGTCGGCTCCGCTGCGGATCCGTAGCGCCGCCTGGATCACCGCGTCCAGCCCGGAACCGCACTGCCGGTCGACGGTCACTCCGGGCACCTGCGGGCCGAGGCCGGCCTGTAATGCCGCGACGCGCGCCGGGTCGCCGCCGGGTCCCAGGCAGTTACCGAGGACGACATCATCGATCGGGAGTTCCACGCCCGCATCGCGCAGCGTCCCGGCCACGGAGGCGAGCACCGGCGCCGCCAGATCGGTGACGGTGTGATCGGCGAACCCGTGACCGGCCGTGCCGATGGGGGTGCGCCGGGCGGCGACGAAAACGGGGTCGAGGTTCATACGAGCAAGTCTTTCAACCGGCTGCGGGCGATTTTCCCAGCGGCCGTGGTGGGCATTTCCCGGACCGGTACCCAGCGCCGCGGCATCGCTTCCCGGGTGAGCAGCCCGCGCGCCCGCCGCCGGACCTCGTCGATCTCGGCGCCATCCAATTGGACTGCCGCGGTGATGGTTTCGCCGAACACCGCATGGGGGCTGCCGATCACGGCCGCGACCGCGACGCCGTCGATGCCACCCAGCACCCGCTCCACATCCTCGGCGACGACCGTGGTGCCCCCGACATTGATCACCGCTTCGCCGCGGCCGTGCACCCGTAATTCACCGTCGGCGCCCAGTTCGGCGATATCGCCGACGCAGTACCATTCCGGCGCGCCGAGCACGGTGTACGGGGACCGTACGTGTAGCAACCCGTCCCGGATCCGCGTCTCGACCGCGGGCAGCACGCGCAGGGGTGCGGGGACCTCCCGGGCCGCGACCAGCGACACTTCGGAGGCGCCGTAGTACTCGACGACGCGCAGGTGGCGGGCCGCGGCCAGTGCACCCGGATCGGCCGCGATACCGGCCACGATCGCGGTCCGCAGCCGCGGCGCCCGCGGTAGCAGCTCACGCAGGACCGCGGGAACGGCATGCACTGCGGTGGCCTGCGCCGGATCGTCGGTGACGCAGGCACCGCACCACAGCGCGTGCAGGGCACCGAACAGATGCATGGTCGCGTGCAGCGGGCCGGTGAGCAGCACGCGGTCCTGCGGGGTCACCCGGGTGATCCCGGTGAAGTCCGGGAAGCTGTCGTACCAGGAGGCGGCGGTGCGGGCCAGCGGTCGCGGGCGGCCGGTGGAGCCGGAGGTGGCGACCAGCAGGAACGCGTCGGCAGGCCAGGCGGATCGGTGCGGGCGGGCGGCCGGATCCTCGACAACGACCGGCACGGCGAGCCGCGCGGCGGCGCAGATACAGATGAGGGCGTCGGCGACCGGCAGGGTGGAGGCGTCGTAACCATGCGGTCCCGGTGGGTGCCGGTCGATCCAGTGATCGACGGCGCGGTCGAGTTCGGCGTAGGCGAGGGTGCGGCCGCCGAGGTCGAGCGCGGGCGCCGCCGCGGCACCGCCGAGTATGCGGCTATCCACGGATCAACCCCGGGTAGGCACGGTGCACACCTTTGGCCACGATCGTGGCGACAACCACTTTCAGCAGGTCACCGGGCAGGAAAACCCCGTTGGCCTGGATCGCAGCGAGTACTCCGAGGTCGGTGCGCAGCAGCAGGCCGAGGGTGCCGAACAGGTAGATGACCGCGATTCCGCCGACCGCGTTGATCAGCAGTGCGGGCACCAGCGGGTACTTGGGCACGATCCGTGCCGTGAGCAGGCCGATGACCAGGGCGGCCGGTATCCAGCCGACCAGATAGCCGGCGCTGGGGCCGGCCAGCGCTGCGAGTCCCGTGCGCCCGCCGGAGAGCAGCGGCAGGCCGATGATCGTCAGCGCGATGAACACCGCGACCGCCGCGGTCCCCTTCCGCGCTCCCAGCACGGCGGGGGCGAGGATGACGCCGAGAGTCTGCACGGTGATCGGCACCCCGCTGAAGCCGACCGTGATCGCGCCCGGCAGGCCCAGTGCGGCGATGAGCGCGGCGAATACCGCGATCTGCGCCATATCCCGCGAAGTGGTGCGAGTCTTCGGCGCCCGCGAGTCCTCGACACCGTTCATGACGCCATCCTTCGCAAAACTCGAGCTTGAACGTCGTTCAAGATAGCAACGCGCTCGCCGTCCACAGACGCGACCCCGCCCGGACTCGCATACCCCGCCTGCGCCGCACCGGGCAGGCGGTACTCGTGACGGCGTGGGCCATACCCGTCCTCGTCCCGTGCGTGCGCAGGTAGCACCACCGCCCGCAGCCCCTACGCTTCCGGACGCGCATACGTGGTACCCGGGGCCCGCATGCACACTTGAACACGAGACACGCCCACTGCCGAGCGGTTCGGGCGTGGCAGACGGTGACCGCGGGCCGGAACCGCACCCCGCCGGCGGGGTGACCGGCCGCCCGGCGCCGGGAAGGATGACGATGACACGGGCCCGACCCACCGCCACCCACTGGGGGAACTACCTCGTCGACACCGCCGCCGACGGAACGCTCTCGGTGACACCGCACGGCGACGACCCGCACCCCTCCCCTATCGGGCGCTCGCTGGCCGCGCTGCACGATCCGGCCCACCGCATTGCCCGACCGGCAATACGCCTCGGCTATTACCGTGATCGGGGTGCTGCCGATCCCACGCTCCGCGGGCGCGAACCCTTCGTCGAGGTCGACTGGGACGAGGCGCTCGATATCGCCGCCGACGCACTGCGCACGGCCCGCGCGACCGGCGGTAACCGGGCCATCTACGGCGGTTCCTACGGGTGGGCCGGGGCCGGCCGATTCCACCACGCCCAGGGGCAGGTCCACCGCTTCCTGCAGCTTTTCGGGGGTTATACGGCGTCGGTGGACACCTATTCGTTCGCGGCGGCCGAGGTGCTCATTCCCCACGTCCTCGGTATGAACGCCTACGTCGCCGCCCGGCAGGCGCCCAGTACCGAGGAGATCACCCGGCACTGTGCCCGCATCGTGTTCTTCGGTGGCGCCCCGCAACGCAACACCCAGGTCAACCCCGGTGGTATCGGGGCACATCCGGGCCCGGGCAGACTTACCGCGCTGCGGGAAGCCGGTATCGAAATCGTCCATATCGGTCCCGTCCGCGACGATTGCGACCCGGCCCTCGCTGCCCGCTGGATACCGTGCCGCCCGCACAGCGACGCCGCGATCATGCTCGCCCTGTTGCACACCCTCCTCACCGAAGACCTGCACGACCGCGCATTCCTCGATCGCTACTGCACCGGCTTCGACCGGCTCGCCGAGTACCTCACCGGCCGCAGCGACGGCATACCCAAATCACCGGAATGGGCCGCGGAGCTCGCCGAGGTCCCGGCAGCCGAGATCCGCGCGCTGGCCCGGCTGATGGCCCGCGAACGCTGCCTGATCGGATTGCCGTACGCCCTGCAGCGTGCCGAGCACGGTGAGCAGAGTTATTGGGCCGCGTGGGCGCTCGCGGCCGCGCTGGGCCATATCGGGCTACCGGGAGGCGGGGTGCTCATGGGTACTGGAGTCGGGATGACCAACAATATGCAGCGCCGCTATCTGCCCTTCGAGATCGGTGTGCTGCCGCAGCCGGGAAATCCGGTGGCCGATATCGTTCCGGTCGCCCGGCTCACCGAGATGCTGGAACGCCCCGGCGGCACGGTCGACTACAACGGGCGGTCCCTCACCTATCCGCCGATCGACCTGATCTATTGGGCCGGCGGTAATCCGTTCCACCATCACCAGGATCTGAACCGGCTGCGGCGGGCATGGTCGCGGCCGCGCACGGTGGTCGTCAACGAGATCAGCTGGACCGCGACCGCCCGGCTGGCCGATATCGTGCTGCCCACCACCGCCTCCGCGGAGCGGGAGGATTTCACCGGTGGACGCACCGATCACTGGTTGACGCCCATGCACCGCAGCCTCGCACCGTACGGCCAGGCACGCGACGATTACGAGATCTTCACCGGTCTCGCCGAACGACTCGGTTTCGCGGAGCGTTTCACCGAAGGGCGGACCGCGCGGCAGTGGGTGGAACAGCTGTGGCGTACCACTGTGGACAATGCCGCGGCCGCCGGTATCCGATTACCCGAGTACGCGGATTTCTGCGCCGGCGGGCCCCTCGATCTGCGGCCGCAGCTCCCGGAGTCCCGCCACGTCCTCGAACAGTTCCGCGACGATCCGCAGCGGCACCCGTTGCGGACTCCGTCGGGCCGGATCGAACTCTTCTCCCGGACCATCGCCGGATTCGGCTATCCGGACTGCCTCGGCCATCCCGCCTGGTTCCCGCCGCAGGAAT
This sequence comes from Nocardia sp. NPDC058499, assembly GCF_042719915.1. Classification (NCBI taxonomy): domain Bacteria; kingdom Bacillati; phylum Actinomycetota; class Actinomycetes; order Mycobacteriales; family Nocardiaceae; genus Nocardia; species Nocardia sp. NPDC058499. Next base: position 698,419 of record NZ_JBHXMZ010000001.1, read on the forward strand.
GGCTCGGCGGCCGGGCGGCGCAACGTTTTCCGCTGCATCTGCTCTCCCACCAGCCCGCGACCCGCCTGCACAGCCAGCTCGATCACGGCGTCACCAGCCGGGAAGCCAAGGTCCGCGGACGCGAGCCGTTGCGGATGAATCCCGCCGACGCCGCCGCGCGCGGGCTGCGCGACGGCGATATCGCCCAGGTCCACAACGATCGCGGCGCCCTGCTCGCCGGCGTCCGGATCAGCGATGCGGTACGGCCCGGTGTGGTGCATATGGCGACCGGCGCCTGGTACGACCCGCTGGACCCCTCCGATCCCGAATCGCTTGATGTGCACGGCAACCCGAATACGGTCACCAACGATATCGGCACCAGTTCGCTGGCCCAGGGCCCCTCCGCGAACAGCTGTCTGGTGGAGGCCGAACGCTACGACGGCGAACTCCCGCCGTTGTCGGTCGGCACACCGCCGCCACTGGTGGACGCCGGCTCGATCCGGTGACCGGCGTCTCCTCCCGGCGCTCACGTCGCCGCCGCAGCTGCCTACCCGCGAACGAACTCCGCAGTCAGATCGCGCCCGCGGGTTTCGGCCATACGCCAGATCGCCGTGGCCGTGACGAGCGCGGTGACCCCGATGATCGCACTGAGCGGCAGACTGGAGCCCCCCGTCGAGGCGACGAAACTGCTCGCGATCAGCGGACCGAAGCCGGCCCCGATCAGGCTGGCCATCTGATAGCCGAGTGATACACCGGTGTACCGCATCTCGGTACCGAACATCTCCGCCAGCAGGGGCGCCAGCGGCGCGTACATGAGGTTCTGCACCACCTGCGCGATCAGCAGCCCGACGGTCAGCCAGAGGACCGAACCGGTGTTCACCAAGGCATACAGCGGGAGCGCGAAAACCACGGCGCCCAGGGCACCGGCCAGTGTGACGGCCCGGCGGCCCAGCCGGTCCGACAACGCGGAGAACAACGGAATGCAGACCAGCGATACCACCGACATCGCTACCAGCGTGCGCATCACCTCGGATTCGTCGTATCCGGTATCGGTAGCGTAGGCGATGATGTGCGAGGTCGTGAGCGCGGTCAACGCAAACGGCCCGATTCCCGCGGCGCACGCCAGGACGAGCGGGCGCGGGTTGCGCAGCAGTTGAACCAGCGGTGTTGCGGCTTTCGGTTCGGACTCGGATTCGGCCTGTTCCAAGGCCTCCCGGAAGACCGGGCTCTCCACCACACCCAGGCGCACATACAGGCCGACGGCCACCAGCACGCCGCTGAGCAGGAAGGGCAGACGCCAGCCCCAGGAGTACAGGCTCTCGTCCGGGAGCATGGTCACCACCATGACCACCACCGTGGAGAGCAGGAAGCCGATCGGGGAGCCGAGTTGCATGATCCCGGCCCATCTACCGCGACGATCCTTGTCGGCGTGTTCGATCACCATGAGTGCCGCCCCACCCCATTCGCCGCCGATCGCGATGCCCTGGACCAGGCGCAGCGCGACCAGCAGGATCGGAGCCAGCACACCGATCGTCGCGTAATCGGGAAGCAGACCGATGACGAAGCTGGCGCCGCCCATCATCACCATGGTCACGATCAGCATCGATTTCCGCCCGAGCCGATCGCCGAAATGACCGAACAGGACGCCGCCGATGGGCCGGGCCGCGTAACCGGCGGCGAGCGTGCCGAAGGCGGCGATGGTCGAGGCGGCCGAGTTCGACGACGGGAAGAACAGCTTGCCGAAGACCAGGGCGGCCATGGTGCTGTAGAGAAGGAAGTCGTAGTACTCCAGGACGGTGCCGAGCAGGCTCGACAGCGCGACTTTACGCAATTGCGTGTTGTCGCTCGCCGCGTCCGGCGTTGCGGCGGCCGCCGGGGATTCGGCTCTCGGCGGTTGTTTCTCTGTGTACATGGGGACTCCAGCGTCGGTGATCAAGCCTCGGCGCGGACCGGCTACGGCGAATATCTCGCCGTAGCCCGGCGCGCGGAAATCGGATGGTTCAGTGTGTGGCCGTGCGGGCCACGTCGATGAGTGCTTCGACGGCCCGGGCGCAGTCGTTGCGGGTGTAACCCAGCCGGCGCACCTCGCCGGCATCGGGTTCGTAGGCCAGCGTGTTGCCGCGGCCCTGGATGATGGCGGCGTCCGGCAGCAGCGGATGCTGTTCGTCGCGTTCGGTGATTTCCCGCGCCCCGCCCGCGGCGTCGACCATCATCTGGAAGAACTGCCGGTACGAGAGGTTCTGGTCACCGATGAGGTACGCCGCACCGGATTCCCCGTCGACCAGGGCACCGCGGATCGCCTGTGCGAGTGAGGCGGCGGACATGTAGTTGGTGCCGCCGACCGGGGCGAAATCGGGGATATCGGGCTCGTTCCCGGCCGCCCACGAGACCATCCGCCGATAGCGGCGGGCCGAGGCACCGGAAACCGCGCCGATGATCGAGGGCGGATTGAGCGTGCACACACTGAACGATTCGTCCGCGAGCGCGCGGGCACCCTCGTCGGCTGCCTTGCGGGCGGCGATATACGGGTTGTTGTCCGCGAGGTCCGGTCGCAGCTGGTGGTAGTAGCTGCCGACCTGCACGAAACGGCCCACACCGGCCTGTTTGGCGAGTTCGGCGAACCGCGGCACGCCCTCGATCTGGGTATCCGCCCAGAATTGTGCAGGGTCGTCCTCCGCCTTCTTGTGCCGCACATCCTGGCCGGCGGAGAACACGATACCGTCGAACCGCGACAGTTGTTCCCGGGTGAATGTGGGAACGGTGTAATCGCCTGTGAGCAACGGGAATCCGGCGACCGGGGAGTTGCCGGGGATCTCCCCGCGTGCCGCGATGGTGACGTCGTCGCCGTGTTCACGCAGGTGCAGCGCGGCGTGCGCGCCGACCATGCCGGTGCCGCCGATGATCAGAATCTTCATAACTGAGAGGACTTTCGGTGCGTCGGGTCAGGGATTACGGGGACGGTTGGTCCAGCCGCCGGAGTGGCGCGGCACCCAGCCACCGGCGGCGTGGGTTCCGCCGTCGACGTGGATAGTGCCGCCGGTGACGAAGCGGGACAGGTCGGAGGCGAGGAACAGCGCCACACCGGCCACATCGTCCGGCTGTCCCGGACCGCCGAGCGGTGACCAGGTCGGCCACAGGTGCCGGTCCTCCTCGGGAACGAGCGTGGCGTAGGGCACCTGGACCGATTCGATGAGGTCCGGGGCGATGGCGTTGACGCGGATTCCGGCGGGACCGATTTCCGCGGCCAGCGACCGGGTGAATCCGGTCAGTGCGGCTTTGTACCCCGAGTACACGGCGTGGCCGGGGATCGCGCGATGGCCCTCGACCGTGGTGAGGTTGATGATGGAACCGGTGCCGCGCTCGGTCATCCCGGGTAGCAGCGCATGGGTCAGGCGCAGGACGTGCGCGAAATTGATGTCGTGCAGTTCGTCCCACAACGCGGGCGCGTTGGTGGCGAAGGTATGCGGCGGTTGCAGGTAGTGGCCGACGTTGTTGACGAGTACGTGGGGCCGGTGCTCGACGATGGCGGGCGGGCACGGCGATTCCCGCACATCCCATTTCACGTGCGTTATCGAGCCGCCCGCGGCAGCATCGAAATCGGCAGAACCGATCGGCTCGATATCGGCGACCAGGACGTCGGCACCGTGCGCGGCGAAGGCCCGCGCGACGGCGGCGCCGATACCGGCGGCACCACCGGTGACCACGGCCCGCCGGCCCGCGAGCAGCGCAGCGGGAGTGAATGAGCAGAGTTCGGTCATCCACGGATTACAACCCGCCGGCATCGGCGTCCGATAGCGAAGTTTCCGGACAGTGGAAGTATTCGTCCCCGCCGCACCCGGCGCAATCTATGGTGCGAGGAGCGATGCGGCCCCCTGACGTGGAGTTATCCCGTCGCGTCGTCCGATGAGGAAGGAGACCGGATGCGGTCGCAGAATTCCCGCGCGACCCCGACCGGAGTCATGCAGCGCGCGGCCTCGATCCTCGATGTGCTCGACGGCGCCGAACCCATGAACCTGTCACAGATCGTCGCGGCCACCGGATTACCGCTGTCTTCGGCGCATCGCGCGCTGGAACAGCTGGTCGCGTTGCGCTGGGTGCACCGGCACGGCAAGAAATACCAGCTGGGTATGCGCATCATCGAGCTCGGCTCGGCCGCATCCCAGCAGAACGCGCTACGGCAGGCCGCGCTCCCCAGCCTGCACTGGTTGCACCGGGTGACCGGTTGCATTGTGCATCTGGGCGTACTCGACGGCGACGAGGTGGTCTATCTGGAGAAGGTCGGCGGGGAACTCGTCACGGGTATCCGGTCGCGGGTCGGCAGCCGGATGCGCGCGGAGACCTCGGCGATCGGCAAGGCCCTGCTTGCCCTCGACCGGCCCGCCCCCGCCGCCTCACCGGATATCGACCGGGCACGGGAACTGCGCATGGTCTACGAGCACGAGCGGTGCATGAAAGGTTTCAGCTGTGTGGCGGCGCCGATCGGGACGATGGGTCACGGGGAGCCTGCCGCGGTCTCGGTTTTCGGCTCGGTCGCCAAGATCCGCGCGGACCAGCGGATACACCTGTCGGTGCAGACCGCGGCGGCCGAAATCGGACGGCGACTGGATCTGCCCCGCGCCGGTACGACCCAGCGGCGTCCCACCCGATACCGGCAGAGCCGATTGGGTGCCTAGCACCCGCCCCGGGTTCGATTCAGTCGTTCGGGATGAGGGTGTACTTGGTGAAGAGGAATTCGTGGATACCCTCGAATCCGCCTTCGCGCCCGATTCCGGACTGTTTGATCCCGCCGAACGGTGCCGCGGCATTGGAAACGACACCGGCGTTCAGGCCCATCATGCCGGTTTCCAGCCGGTCGATCATGCGGTGGCCGCGGGCGAGGTCGCGGGTGTACACGTAGGAGACGAGACCGTATTCGGTGTTGTTCGCAAGGCGCACGGCTTCGTCTTCGGTGCTGAACGTGGTGATGGCGAGGACGGGGCCGAAGATCTCCTCGCGCAGGATTTCGCTGCCCTCGGCGACGCCGGTGAGCACCGTGGGCTCGTAGAAACTGCCGGGGCGCTCGACCCGGGACCCACCGGTACGCACCACCGCGCCGCGCGCTGTGGCGTCGGCGACGAGTTCGGCGGCCTTGTGTACCGCCTTGTCGTCGATGAGCGGGCCGATCGTCACGCCGTCCTCGGTGCCGCGGCCGATGGTCATCGCCGCGACGCGGGCGGTGATCCGGTCGGCGAATTCCTCGGCGATCCGCTCGTGCACGATGAACCGGTTCGCGGCCGTGCAGGCCTGCCCGATATTGCGGAATTTCGCCGCCAGGGCTCCGTCGACCGCCTTGTCGAGGTCGGCATCGTCGAAAACCACGAACGGGGCATTGCCGCCGAGTTCCATCGATACGCGCAGAACTGTATCGGCGGCCTGGGCGATGAGCTTGCGACCCACCCCGGTCGACCCGGTGAACGACAGTTTCCGCAGCCGGGGGTCGGCGATGAGCGGCGCCGAGACACTGCTCGCGGAAGCGGTGGTCACCACGTTCACCACGCCGGCGGGCAGCCCGGCGTCGGCCAGTAGCTGCGCGAAGAACAGGGTGGTCAGCGGGGTGGCCTCCGGCGGTTTGAGCACCGTGGTGCACCCCGCGGCCAGTGCCGGCGCGATTTTGCGGGTGGCCATGGCGAACGGGAAATTCCAGGGGGTGATGAAGAACGAGGGCCCGACCGGATGCTGCGAGACGATCATCTGTCCCGTGCCCTCGGGATTGCTGCCGTACCGGCCGTGGACGCGTACGGCCTCCTCACTGAACCAGCGCAGGAATTCGCCACCGTAGGTGACCTCCCCGCGGGCCTCGGCCAGCGGTTTCCCCATTTCCACCGTCATCAGCAGGGCGAGGTCGCCGGCGCGTTCCTGCACCAGCTCCCAGGCGCGGCGCAGGATTTCGCTGCGCACCCGGGGTGCGGTCGCCGCCCACGACTCCTGCGCGCCCACCGCAGCGTCCAGGGCACGGAGGGCGTCGTCGGGGGTGGCATCGGCAACCGTGCGAACCACCTGTCCCGTCGCGGGATCGTGCACCTCGAAGGTGGCGCCGCCGGTGGCATCGAGCCATTCGCCGCCGATGAAAAGCTGGTTCGGGGTCACGGAGAGCAGCGTGTTCTCGCGGTCGGTCACTTCGTCACTCCTGAGGATGAGAACAGTTGGGCACGGCGGAGGCCCTCGGTGCGGTCGGGTAGGGCGTGCACAGCACGGTCAGTACGAGGCACGCGGGGGATCTTCGCTACTGCCGACAAAGGTCTGTGCCAACTGCTCGGAACCACGCGCCAGCAATGCCACATCGGCGCCGACGAGGATGAACCGGGCGCCCGCCGCGGCGTAGTCCCGCGCGGCGGCGGGGTCGAAGGCGTTGACCCCGATGGGTTTACCCGCCGCGGCGATTCCCGCGAATGCGCGTTTCACGGCGGTGACCACCTCGGGATGGGTCTGCTGCCCGAGCAACCCCATCGAAGCGGCGAGATCGCTGGGGCCCACGAATACACCGTCCACACCCGGTGTTTCGGCAATCGCGCGGGCGTTGTCCACACCCTCGATCGATTCGATCTGCACGAATACCGAAATATGGTCGGCGTCGTTGTTCAGGTATCCCTCGACCCGGTTCCAGCGTGCGGAACGAGCCAGGGCGCTGCCCACACCGCGCCGGCCGGCGGGCGGGTACCGGGTCATGGCCGCCACGTCCGCGGCTTCCTCGGGTGTCGAGATCATCGGCACCAGCAGGTTCTGCGCGCCGAGATCGAGTACCTGTTTGATGATCACCGTTTCACCCACGGGCACGCGGACCAGCGGGGTCGAGGGGTAACCGGATACGGCGTAGAGCTGCGCGAGGGTGGATTCCAGCCCGTTGGGCGCGTGCTCCATATCGATGAGCAGCCAGTCCAGGCCCGCGCCGGCCATGATCTCGGCGACCACGGGCGAACCCGAACAGATCCATCCGCCGTAGAGGGTGCAGTCGGTGGCGGCCAGCCGGTCCCGGAAGGTGGGGGTCAGACGAAGCGGCACGATATCGTTCCCATCGGTCCGTAGTCGGCGAGCACGGTATCGCCGGGCTCCACCCACATCGGGCGGGTGAAGGAGCCGGCCAGGACGATCTCGCCGGCGTCGAGGTGATCGCCGTGCTGAGCGAGTTTGTTCGCGAGCCAGGCGACGCCGGTGGCGGGATGGTTGAGCACCGCCGCGGCGACTCCCGATTCCTCGATGGTCTCGTTGCGGTAGAGCAGGGCCGCGACCCAGCGCAGGTCGATATCACCGGGTTTCACCGGATTGCCGCCGTACACCAGCCCGCCGAAGGCGGCGTTATCGCTGATGGTGTCGACGATCGTCCGGCCCGGTAGTTCGACCCGCGAGGACAGGATCTCCAGCGCCGGGACGACGTACTCGGTCGACCGCAGCACATCGAAAACGGTCGTATCGGGTCCGTGCAGTGGCTCGGCGAGGACGAAGGCGAGTTCGACCTCGATCCGGACGTTCGAGAACTGCGCATGTTCGATCACCGCGCCGTTGTCGAATACCGCGTCGGCGAAGATCGCGCCGTAATCGGGTTCGGTGATACCGGTGGCCGCCTGCATGACCTTGCTGGTGAGCCCGATCTTGCGGCCCACCGGCCGGCGGCCCGCCGCGATACCGCGGCGGCGCCATTCGTTCTGCACGGCGTAGGAATCCTCGACGGTCATCGACGGATAACGCCCGGTCAGCAGCGGCACAGTCGTGCGGTCGCGTTCCGCGGCGGCCAGTTCGTCGGCGATCGCCGTATGGGTTGCGGCGTCCAGCGCCATCGGAAATCCTTCCTGCCGGCCGGTCCCGAACTGTGGGCCCGGGACCGGCCGTGGTCGTCAGAGCTGGTGGCCCAGCTTGTATTCGCCCTTTTTCCAGTCCGGTAGGTCCTCGGCACCGGGGTCGCGGGTGTAGGAGAACCCGTCGGCACCGATGGTGACCTCCAGCTCGCTGGAATCGGTGCGCGACACGACCGGTTGCGGGTTACCGTCCAGATCGAGCACGAGCGAGGCGTCGGTGTACCAGGACGGGACAACCGGGGTGCCCCACCAGTCGCGGCGCTGGTTGTCGTGCACATCCCAGGTGACGACCGGATTGTCCGGGTCGCCGGTGTAGTAGTCCTGGGTGTAGATCTCGATGCGGTGCCCGTCGGGGTCGCGCAGGTAGAGGTAGAAGGCGTTGGAGACGCCGTGGCGGCCGGGGCCGCGTTCGATGTGGTCGGACAACCGCAGGGCGCCGAGCTTGTCGCAGATCGCCAGGATGTTGTGCTTCTCGTGGGTGGCGAAGGCGACGTGGTGCAGGCGCGGGCCGTCACCGCCGGTGGTGGCGGTGTCGTGGACGGTGGGTTTGCGGCGCATCCACGCGGCATAGGTGGTGCCGGCTTCGTCCTGGATATCCTCGGTCACCCGGAAGCCCAGATCCTGGTAGTGCTTCACCGCGCGCGGGACATCCGGGGTGACCTGGTTGAAATGGTCGAGACGGACCAGCGCGCCGGGGCTGTAGAGGTCGTAGCGCCAGGCCAGCCGCTCCACATGCTCGGTGTCGTAGAAGAATTCGTAGGGGAAGCCGAGCGGGTCGACGACGCGTACCGAATCGCCGATGCCCTTGGTGAAGCCCTCGGCCCGGCGTTCGGTCCGGCAGCCGAGCTCGGTGTAGAAGGCGACCGCCCGATCCAGATCCTCGGGCGTGCGGACGCGGTAGGACAGTGCGGCGAGCGCGGCGACCGGGCCCGTGCGGATCACCAGGTTGTGGTGGATGAACTCCTCGAGGGTGCGCAGGTAGACCGCGTTCTCGTCTTCCTCGGTAACGGTCATCCCGAGCACATCCACGTAGAACTCGCGGGAGCGGGCCAGATCGGTGACGACGAGTTCGGCGTAGGCGGCGCGCACGATATCCGGCGGCGGCGCGGTGGGGGTCGCCACCGGATCGTCGGCGTGGATGGGGGCTTCCTGGGTCACGAAGAAGCCCGACGAGGTGCGAGTACGTTCGGTCATTGCTGCTGCCTTGGGGTGAGAGGTCGGGACAGGTCCGGGCGGGATATCAGGCGGACTTGCCGAAGGTGGGGTTGTGGACCTTGCCGAGGGTGATGTGCACGGCCTGCTGGTCGGTGTAGAAGTCGATGGAGCGGTAGCCGCCCTCGTGGCCGAGGCCCGAGGCCTTCACACCGCCGAAGGGGGTGCGCAGATCGCGCACATTGTTCGAGTTCAGCCACACCATGCCGGCCTCGACGGCCTGCGAGAAGTTGTGCGCGCGTTTGAGGTCGTTGGTCCAGATATAGGCGGCCAGACCGTATTTCACGCCGTTGGCGAGTTCGAGCGCCTCTTCCTCGGTATCGAAGGGCGTGATCGCCACGACCGGGCCGAAGATCTCTTCCTGGAAGATCCGCGCATCGGGTTTCACATCCGCGAAGACGGTGGGGCGCACGAAGTTCCCCGCCGGGAACTCGGCCGGACGATCGCCACCGGCCACCAGGCGCGCCTCGCCCTTGCCGATCTCGATATAGCTGACGACCTTGTCGTAGTGCTCGGGATGCACCAGCGCGCCGACCTCGGTGGCGGGGTCGTGCGGGTAGCCGACCTTCACCCGTTCGGCCTGCGCGGCATAGCGTTCGACGAATTCGTCGTACACCTCGCGCTGCACCAGGATCCGGCTGCCGGCGGTGCAGCGTTCACCGTTGAGAGAGAACACACCGAAAACCGTGGCGTCGATCGCGGCATCGAGATCGGCGTCGGCGAACACCACGGCCGGCGATTTCCCGCCGAGTTCCATCGACAGACCCTTGAGATAGGGCGCTGCGTTGCCGAAAATGATCTGCCCGGTGCGACTTTCACCGGTGAACGAGATCAACGGTACGTCCGGATGTTTCACGAGGGCATCGCCGGCGTCCTCACCGAGACCGTTGACCAGGTTGAACACACCCTGCGGCAGTCCGGCTTCCTCGAAGATTCCCGCCCACAGCGACGCCGACAGCGGAGTGAATTCCGCCGGCTTGAGCACCACGGTGTTACCGGTGGCCAGCGCCGGCGCCAGTTTCCAGCTCTCCAGCATGAACGGCGTATTCCACGGCGTGATCAGGCCCGCGACACCGATGGGTTTGCGGTTGACGTAGTTGATCTGGCGGCCCGGCACCTTGTAGGTGTCGTCGGCCTGGGCGACGATCAGGTCGGCGAAGAAGCGGAAGTTCTCGGCGGCCCGGCGCGCCTGCCCCAGCGCCTGGGTGATGGGCAGACCGGAATCGAAGCTCTCCAGCTCCGCCAGCCGGGCGTCGCGGGATTCGACCAGATCGGCGATGCGGTGCAGCACCCGGGAACGCTCGCGGGGCAGCAGCTTCGGCCACGGGCCCTCGGTGAACGCCTTGCGGGCCGCGGCGACGGCGCGATCGATATCGGCCTTGCCACCCGCAGCGGCCTGCACATACGTGTCGTTCGTGACCGGATCGAGCACCTCGAAGGTGGCGCCGTCGACGGAATCGACGAAGGCTCCGTCGATGTAATGGCGGATACGGTCGGGCAGGTCAGCCGGTACGTGGTGCTGTGGCGACACGCTGTCGGCCATGGGAATCCTCCTGTGTGAGGTCGGGGAAAGGGATCAGTCGGTGAGTTCGGCCGCATCGAACCGGTGCGCGCCGGGTTCGTACTCGCCGAGGTAGGCGTTCATGGTGCGCCAGCGGTGCTGCCGCGCGGCCATTTCGATTTCGAGGGGATCGGCTTTCCGGCGGATCAGATCGACGATCTGATCGTGTTCTTCCACCGATTCGCGCGCCCGGTCGGGCACGAAAGCGAAAGTCGAGGAGCGCAATCCGGACATCCGGGTCCAGCCGCGGTGCACCAGGTCGAGGATGTGCGGGTTCGGGCAGGGTTCGAACAGCACGCTGTGGAACTGCTCGTTGATATGGGTGAACAGATTCGGGTCGAAATCGTCGAGCAGGGCCCGTAGCCGCGCGTTGACGGCGGCGGCCCGGTCGAGATCGGCCTCGGTGAGATGCGGGACCGCCAGCGCGGTGGCGGCTCCTTCCACGACGCCGAGAGTCTCCATCGTGTGCAGGTATTCGCTCTGGTCGATCTGGGCGACCCGGGCGCCGACATTGCGTTCGAATTCGACGAGCCCTTCGGCCTCCAGCCGCCGGATCGCTTCCCGCACCGGCACCACGCTCATCCCGAGCGATTCGGCGATCGACCCCAGCACCAGCCGGTACCCGGGGACGAACCGGCGGTCCGCGATGCGGGTGTGGATCCATTCGTAGGCGCGCTGCGATTTGCTCCCGGCAGCGATCACCGGATCACCCGTCGACATTTCCGCGTGCCTCCTCGTAGCGTGCCCGCCATTCGGCGTTCATGGGGAACAGTCCGTCGACCGGGTGCCCGGCCGCCACCTGCTCGGCGATCCACGCGTCCTCGGCTTCCTGTGCCAATGCCGCGTCGACGACTTCCTCGGCCATGGCGGCGGGGATGACGATGACACCGTCGTCGTCACCGACGATGATGTCGCCGGGCAGGACCGTCGCGCCGCCGCAGGCCACCGCGATATCGCTTTCCCAGGGCACGTGTTTACGGCCGAGAACGGCGGGATGCCCGCCCTGGCCGAACACCGGTATGCCGATCTCGTCGACCGCCGCGGAGTCCCGGACACCACCATCGGTGACGATGCCCGCAGCTTCCCGGGCCTTGGCGCGTAGCGCGAGAACGTCACCGAGCGTGCCCGATCCACGCTCCCCGCGGGCCTCGATCACAATGACTTCGCCGGGTGCGACGGTGTCGAAGGCACGCTTCTGGGCGTTGTAGCCGCCGCCGTGACTGCGGAACAGGTCTTCCCGGTTCGGGACGAAACGCAGGGTCTTCGCCGTGCCGACCATTTTGGTTCCGGGCCGCAGTGCGTGCACACCGTCGATGCACACATTGTTCAGTCCGCGTTTGCGCAGGATCCCGGTCAACCCGGCGACCGGCGCCTCCTGGAGCTTGGCCAGCAGTTCGGGCGAAATCCCCGAGCCACCGGTTTCGGCGGGGCCGAGCCCCGCGGCCTCCCGCGACCCCCACGCCTCCTCGCGCTGCCGGTCGTCGACAGAAGGCAACGAACCGAGCGCCGGATCGAACGTATCCACACCGTCGGCGACCCGCGTCTCGAGCCGGCCACTGGACAACCCCGTCGCAGGCGCGTCGACTTCGACCTCGACGACATCACCCGGCATCGCCACCGAGGCCCCCGCCGGAGTGCCGGTCAGTATGACGTCCCCGGTTTCCAGCGTGCAGTGCTGGGACAGATCGGCCACGAGCTGCGCAAGCGGGAAGATCAGTCCCGCGGTCGTATCGTCTTGCGCGAGGCTGCCGTTGTGCCAGGTACGCAGACGTAACGCGCCCGGATCGACCTGGCGAGCATCGATGAGTCCGGGCCCGAGCGGCGTGTAACCGTCACGCCCCTTGTTGCGGACATTCGATCCCTTGTCGTTGCCGCGCAAATCGTAGAGCCCCCAGTCGTTGGCAGCGGTAACCCATGCGACGTGCGACCAAGCCTCCTCGCGCGCAACACGGCGAGCGGGCGCTCCGATGACGAGCGCGATCTCACCCTCGTAGGCGAGCAGTTCGGTCCCCTGCGGCCGTTCGACCACCGATCCGGTCGCAGCGACCGAACTCGCGGGTTTGAAGAAGTACGACGGCGCGGCCGGCCGACGCCCGCGCTGAGCGGCGCGTGACTCATAACTGAGGTGTACCGCGATAATCTTCCCCGGCACCGAGGGCAGGCCGGCGAACCGGGTTTCCGCAGGTAGCGCAGAAGAAGGAACGCTGTCGCTCAAGGTCATATCTGAAATCGTATATGATCTGTGACGTCCAGGCAACGTCCCGCACCAACATCGGGCCCGCAAACCTAGGCGATCCACAAGCCCAACCGAACGCGGCAGCGGCAGCGGACCTCAGGAGCCGAGCGCGCTGTTGATCCGATCGGCAGTTCGCCGAACCGATTCGATGATCACCGCCGCCTTCTCGTCATCGATCCGGAATGCCGGACACGGGGCGGACAGCGTCCCCACCGGTTGGCCCTCACTACGGATCGACGCTGCCGCACTCCACACGCCCTCATCGATCTCCTCGGAGCTGGCTGCCCACCCGTCCGCTGCCACCTCCCCCACATCGGCGAGGAACTGCTCGACCCCCTCCACGAGCGGCCGTTCACCTCGAGCATCCCGCAGGTATTCACGGCGCGCAGTCTCGTCGAAACCTTCGAGCAGCAGCCAGGCACTGGTACCCCGCACACGCGGGCAGGTGCCGGCCGATCTCGAACGACAACCGCATCGTCAGCTGGTAACCGCCGTGCGCGCTTCCTTGATCAACCCCACCTCCCGCAGCACAGAGCCACGTAGCGATGCACGGCCGGCAGCGGCAGCGGTAGCCGGGTGCATTCGGAAACCTCCCGCACTGTGGACACCGGTTTACGTTCGAAGGCGAACAGAGCCTCGATCGCTCGCCGGGGACTACCACCGCCGCACACACACCCCTTGTTGACTCATTGACTTCCTCCAGGCCTAGAACGGCCCGGATTCCTCCTGAACCACATGGTTCTCCGGTGGGTTCCTGCTTCACCGAGGCACGCCGTCCGCTACGCGGCCGGACTTACCGCCTCTCCACAAGCGTTTCGACTCTCCGCAAGCCCTGCGGCGAGAATATTACGAGCAGCATTCACATCCCGATCGTGCACAGCACCGCATCCGCACGTCCATTCCCGCACATGCAACGGCTTCTTCTCGCCGACCACCCCACACACCGAACACATCCGCGTCGAGGGAAACCAGCGATCCACTCGGGCGAACCCGCGGCCGTACCGTCGAGCTTTCTCCTCCAACATCCGGCTGAACATGGTCCACCCCGCGTCGTGCACCGACTTCGCGAGCTTCGTACGCGCGAGACCTTGCACACACAGGTCCTCCACGAATATCGCTTGGTTCTCGCGAGTGATCCTCGTGGAATGCTTGTGCGCGAAATCCCTGCGCGTATCGGCCACCTTCGCATGTGCCTTGGCGGCCCTGATCCGGGCCTTCACCCGGTTCTGCGAGCCCTTCTCCTTACGAGACAAGCACTGTTGCGCCTTCTTCAGCCGGCGCTCGGCGCGCCGAAGAAACCTAGGACTGTCGATCTTGCGCCCATTCGACAAGACCGCGAACGTCGCCAGACCCAAATCGATACCCACCTGAGTGGCGGCCTCGGGCAGCGGCCGATCGTCGATTGTGACCACGAACGACGCGAAATACCGGCCCGCCGAATCGTTGACGATCGTGACCGACGACGGCTGCGAGGGCAACTCCCGCGACCACGCCACCTTCAACTCGCCGACTTTGGCCACATACAACTTCCGATTCACCCGCACACCGAAACCGTTGCGGGTGAGCCGGATCGCTTGCCGATTGTCTTTCCGGGACCGGAAGCGAGGCTTGCCGAGTTTCGGGCCTTTACGTTTGCCCGATAGCGAGTCGAACCAGTTCCGATAGGCGGCGCGGGCGTCCTGGCAGGCTTGTACCAGCACCACCGACGACACCTCCGCCAGCCACGACCGTTCTGGGGTGCGTTTAGCTTCGGTGACCACCCGCCGCTGAACCTCGGTATCCGATAGTTTCACCCCGGCTGCATGTGCGTGTCCGCGGGCGCGGAGGTTGTCGTTGTACACCACCCGGGCGCACCCGAACGCCTGTGCCAGCGCGTTGCGCTGGCTCGGCGTCGGGTAGACGCGGAAGTTGTACCGAAGCTGCACCCGCGCACGGTAACAGCCCCTACCGACACAAACACTCGGATATCGGTCCGGTGATCTCGTCCATGAGCATCCGCAACGTGAGTGAGTGCTTCTCCGGCGGAAGCGCATCCAGTGCTGTCCTCGCATAGGAAACCCCGCCCGCACGGTCACCCGCCCGAACGAGCATCAGGCCCCGATGCATTTCCAGGTGCGTGGCGAACCGGGGAAGCGTCGGCGGCAGCAATCGGCGCGCCTCGTCCTGAGCTTCCACCGCATCCGATTCATCGCCGAGCCGGGCACGTAACAACGATCGGAACACTCCGAGCCGCCAGTACGGAACCGCGTAGTCGGAGGCTTCATCGTCTCCCGAACCGGCACGATCGAACACTCGTCTGCCTTCGGTATCGAGGCCACGGGCCGTATCGGTGTCTCCGACGATCGCTGCGGCGTGTGCCTTGCCGTAAATGGCGTTCAACCGGCCCAACGACGGCCGATCGTCGATGGCGAGGGCCTGGTCGGCGAACATTGCCGCCACAGGCAGCGCCGCACCCTCGTACCCGAGAGCGATGGCTGCCCGGCCGCGAACCCAGACCCGGGTGCCGATATCTCTGGAGCGATCAGCGGACTCGGCGGCCATCCGGTACCAGGTCACCGCTCTGTTCCCATCCGCCCCGGGAAACGTCTTGGCGTACAAAGTCATCAAGCGTGCGACATGTGCCCACATCTGCGGGGAATCGCACTGCTGCTGGATCACCGCGAGGTCGACGGCCAGCCGCTTCTGGATCTCGGCCGCGCCCAGTGTCATGTAGTCGGCACCGTAGGTCGTCAAGGTGTCCGCCCACGCTTCTACCGATGGCCCGGCACCTTTCAGCCGCGCGGAGAAACCCTCCTGCAGCAGATCGGACGCGACCCCCGGCGCGACAGTGGTCGCTGCCAGAGTCGATAGAAACTTCCTTCGATTCACGTCGGACTCCATAACTGCCAGCGGCACATCCAGGACGGCGGCCAGGTGCCGCATCCAGAACGGGGACGGCACAGACCGACAGGACTCCCATCGCCGCGAGATGTATTCGCGGCTGATCGACATACCCGAATGCTCGGCCAGTTCGTCGGCGAGACGACCTTGGGACCATCCGCGAGCCCGGCGCAGGTCGCGGATGAGCGTGCCCGTGTGCATATCGCCATGATGCCCGCATATTCCGGGTTCTGTGGGCGTGCCACTAGAGATGCCACTCCGAGACCACTAGGTATGCCACTCGCCGGCTTCACCACACCGCAGAAATATTGACCCCGGAAGGCGGATTCGAACTGCTACCGATCCAAGGGCCGTCCGGCCGTCTACGGCCGGTCGGGTGGAGCCCTCCAACGCCCCGAGGGGAATGCACGCAATTCCTGGTGGGCGAAACAACACGCCATGCCCCCGGCCACGAGACCCCTCGGCACTGGGGCTTTGGACGACACGTCGATCGGGGAGGAAATGCACAAGCAAGCACAGAGGTCCGGAAGATCATGAACCATGGCCGCTCGATCGCCCTGGGCTGGATCGATTACGACCTCAGTCACGCACCCGACTGGGATCGCGCCCAAATCCAACGCCTCGCCCGCCACCTCGGTT
The DNA here is from genome assembly GCF_042719915.1 of Nocardia sp. NPDC058499. Taxonomy (NCBI): domain Bacteria; kingdom Bacillati; phylum Actinomycetota; class Actinomycetes; order Mycobacteriales; family Nocardiaceae; genus Nocardia; species Nocardia sp. NPDC058499. Next base: position 714,755 of record NZ_JBHXMZ010000001.1, read on the forward strand.
ACCACCTCGAATGGCCGTGCGAACGATCAGTGCTACAGGTCGCCGTTCAGGCGCGCAACATTGCCGCCGACATGGTGATCCTGCCTGCACCCCACCACCTGAACCCACTCGAACTCAATGCAGTGATGAACGTTGCCGATGTGGAAACGGTCGTACCGCGCCTCAGCTTCGCACGCTGGGCTTTCAGGAGGGTGCTTCGATGAGCGCCCTGGTGGTGGCGGGCTTGGCGATCGCGGTAGGTCTGCCCCTGCTGGTGATCGTGGCGTCGATCTGGTGGCCGTGACGGTCCGATGGCGAATCGGATCGGGCACAAAGCCAGTCGTCCGCCGCCTACCTCGGTATCCACCGACGGGGACCGTCCAGCAGGGGTAGCCGCCCTTACGTCGCAGTGAAGCCGGGGTGGGCCGACCCCAGATCCTCGAGCAGGTACCGGGCACCCATTTCCCCGATGAGTATCGCGGGGGCGTTGGTGTTGCCCGTGGTGACGCGCGGCATGTACACCCGCGCGCCAGGCCAGCAGCGAATCGCCCTGTCCCGATTCGCAGCGGTGGCGGATGGGTGCCAGTTCTGCGGGGCTCATCCCTGCCCTCCTTCGGTGACAGCAACGGCACGCGTCGGATGATCGAATAACGAATTCCCTATTCTACTATCGAGCGGTAGGGCGCGGCCGGGTCCGCGTGGAATGTATGAGAAGGGGCGGCTTCGTGGCCGATAAACCAGGACAGTCCGCCGGATCGCAGACCCTGCGGCGAGGTATCCGGCTGCTCGAAATCCTCGCCGCCGCGGGGCGGAGCCTGAGTATCGATGAACTGGCCGAAACGCTCGGCGTGCATCGCTCGGTGGCCTATCGACTGCTTCGTACATTGGAGGACCACGGTCTCGTCGCCCGGGAACCGTCGGGCCGGATCGTGCTCGGCGCGGGCCTGGCCGCCCTAGCATCGGGGGTCTCCCTCGACCTCCAGCAGGCGGCGCAACCCGAATTGCGGACGGCCGCCAATGAACTCGGGATGACGTGCCTGCTGGTGGTGCGGCTCGACGACGACGAGGCCGTCACCCTCACCAGCGCGGCGCCTGAGCAGAGCGTCGCGGTGACCTATCGTCCCGGCCACCGGCATCCGCTCACCCGGGGCGGTCCGGGGAAGGCGATCCTGATGGAACTGGACGCACATGCCTGGCCGGCGGAGTTGCGTGACGAGCTGGTGACCAGTCGCGCGCGCGGTTTTGCCGTCAGCAGTGACGAGGTGGTGCCGTCGCTGCGGTCGGTGGCAGTTCCGCTGGTGGTTCCCGGCCAGCCCCGAGGTTCCATTGCCGCAATCCATGTGTCGTTTCCGCGGCCCGAGGCCGAGATCGCCGAACGCCTGCGGACCGCGGCGGGGCGGGTCGCGCGGGCGCTCGGCGGCTAGCGAATCAGACCGCGTCGGAACGGGTTACGAAGATCCCGGCGAAGAATTCAGCGAGTTCTTCGGTGGCGTCGAGCGGCAGGATATGGGAGACGTACTGGTCGGGACGGACGACCACCACCGCACCGGCACGGGAGACGCCGCGCGCGGTGAAGATATCGTCGGCCGGCGCGGTGGCATACACCTTCTCGTAGTCGGTGAGCTGGAACGGCCCGACCTTCGGCAGGAACACCGCGGGCACCTTGCCCAGATCCACATCGGCGTGGGGCTGCTGGTAGATCACCTTCACGTCGAACCAGGCGTCGAGGTCAGCGTCCTGGGGAGTGTGGGCGAGCAAGGGTGAGGACGGTGCGGTGACCAGCCATTCGGCCAGGTCGGCCGTCCGGGAGGGTTCGCCCGCGGCCGGCGCATCGGCGAAAACATAGATACGCCACCGGCCGTCGGCCGTCGCGTGATGACCGAGTTGCTTCGGGTTCGCATCGCATACCCGCGTAACGAGGGTCGACTTGAACCGCTTACCCACCGGGAATCCCGTCGCGAGCTCCTGCCGGCTGTCCCCGGCGACCAGCATCGACGGCGTGTATTCGGTCATGAAACCGGCCGGGAACTCCGCGGTTTTGACGTAGAACTCCTCGAGCTGGGACGGATCCTCCATCTCCTCGGGCCGGGTCGCCATCAGCGTCGACCACTCCCGGTCGAAGTCGATGAGGTTCTGGGCGATCACCTGACGTTCGGCCGAGTAGGTGTCGAGGATCGATTCCGGTGCCCGGCCGTCGAGCACATGCCCCAGTTTCCAGGCGATATTCCAGCCGTCCTGCATCGACACATTCATTCCCTGACCGGCTTTCGCCGAATGGGTATGGCAGGCATCGCCGGTGATGAATACGCGCGGGGTCCGGGTGCCGCTGTGGTCGGGGTGCACATCGTCGAATTTGTCGGTCACCCGGTGGCCGACCTCGTACACGCTGCGCCACGCCACATGTTTCACCGTCACCGTGTACGGGTGCAGGATCTTGTTCGCCCGCGCCTCGACCTCTTCCTGCGAGGTCAGCCGGACTTTTCCGCCGTCGTCTTCGGCTACTTCACCGAGGTCGACATACATCCGGAACAGGTGGTTGCCCTCGCGCGGGATGTGCAGGATGCTGCCGCCGTCGTGCGATTGGATGGCGCATTTCAGGCGGATATCGGGAAAGTCGGTTTCGGCGAGGACATCCATGACGCCCCAGGCGTGGTTGGCCTTCTCGCCCAGGAACCGGCGGCCGATGGCTTCCCGCACCCGGCTGTGCGCGCCGTCGCACCCGATCACGTATTTGGCCTGGATATTCCGGGTCTCCCCCAGATGCCCGCCGGCCGTATACCGAAGCGTCACAGTGACGGGATAGTCGCCGTCCTCGGCCACCTCGAGACCCACGAACTCGTAGCCGTAATCCGGTTCCAGCCGCGTCGGTGAATTCCTGGCCACCTCGGCGAAGTAGTCGAGCACCCGCGCCTGATTGACGATCAGATGCGGAAATTCGCTGATTCCGGCTTCGTCGTCGAGAGCGCGGGCCGCGCGGACGATATTCGCCGGGTTCTGCGGATCCGGCTTCCAGAACGCCATCTCGGTGATGCGGTAGGCCTCGGCGATGATGTGCTCGGCGAAACCGAACGCCTGGAAGGTCTCCACGCTGCGCGCCTGGATCCCGTCGGCCTGCCCGACCTCGAGCCGGCCGGGGCGGCGCTCCACGAGACGGGTGTTGATATTCGGGAACTGAGCGAGCTGCGCGGCGGCGATCATGCCCGCGGGACCGGAGCCGACGATGAGCACATCGACCTCGTCGGGAAGTTCGACAGAACGGTCGAGGCCGACACCGGCGGGCGCCTGGATGCGCGGGTCACCGGATACATAGCCGTGGTGGTGGAACTGCACGGGCTCTCCTCACTCCGTTGCGGGCGAGTCGCATTTGTTCGATAATAGAACAGCGAATTCTAATATTGACTGTTGTGGTCGATGGTATGCGGTGACCCGGCTCTCACACAAGTCGGCCCCGGCCCGGGGTCACTTCTCCCACGCGTAGATGCCCACCTGCTGCTTTGCCTCATTGGCGGGGCTCAGATCGATACCCTTGCGGTCCCGCAGCAGCAATGTGCCGACCAGACCCAGCGCGGTCATACCGAGCAGGTAGTAGGCGACATTCGTCGACGAGCCCGTGCTCTGCTGGATCCACTGCGCGATCGTCGGAGCGAAGGCACCGCCGAGGATCGAACCGAGCGCATACGAAATCGACACCCCGGAGAACCGCACCGACGCGGGGAACAGCTCGGTGTACCAGACCGACTGGGCGCCGTAGGTGAAGCCGAGTCCCAGCGTGAGCAGCACCAGACCGGCGCCGAGCAGCAGCACGTTTCCGGTGTTCACCAGCGGGAACAGGGTGAGCACGAAAACGCCCTGCACACACCAGCCGATGATGTAGGTGGTGCGGCGGCCGATGAGGTCGCAGAGCCACCCGGCGGCGAGGGTCGCGAGGAGCCAGCTGATCGACGAGACGGTGACGGCCCACAGCACGTCCCCGCGATCGAGGCCGAGGGCGCCGTCCGGATCGGTGGCGTAGCCCTGGATATAGCCGCCGGTGGTCATGTACCCGACAGCACTGTTACCGACGAAGACCAGCGCCGACAGCAGCACCAGCGGAGTGAAGCGCGCGAACAGTTCGACGATGGGCGCCTTGGTCTGCTCCTTGCGCTCGGCGATCTCGGCGAAGACTGGGCTCTCCTCGACACTGCGGCGCAGCCAGGAACCCACCAGGATGAGCACCACCGAGAACAGGAACGGAATACGCCAGCCCCAGTTCAGGAATGCGTCACCGGGGAAGAGCATGTCCATGAGCGCCATCATGGCGCTGGCCATCAGCAGCCCGAGCGGCACGCCGATCTGCGGCATCGCACCGAACAGGCCGCGGCGGTTACGCGGCGCATGTTCGACGGCCATCAGCACCGCCCCACCCCATTCGCCACCGGCCGAGACCCCCTGCAGGATCCGCAACAGCACCAGCAGCACAGGCGCGCCGATACCGATCGCCTCGTACGTCGGCAGCAGGCCGATCAGCGCGGTCGAGGTACCCATCAGGACGAGCGTGGCCACCAGCACCGGCCGCCGGCCGACCTTATCGCCGAAATGCCCGGCGAGGAACGCGCCCAGCGGCCGGAACAGGAAGCTCACGCCGACCGTGAGGAAGGACAGAATCGTGCCGAATCCGGACCCGGCCGGTTCGAAGAACAACGTCCCGAACACCAGACCGGCGGCCGAGGCGTAGATGAAGTAGTCGTACCACTCCACCGCCGTACCGACGACGGTGGCGAAAGCGACGCGTCTGCGGTCGACAGCGGAGACGGTCGAAAGATCCGTGGACATCTGCACTCCTTTGTGATGTCGCTGTGAGGTGGGTCTCGCCCGGTAATGCGAGAATGATCGTATATGATTTGAGATATGACAATAGGCGCGGTGTCCCGAGCGCCGATCGGGCCGCGAACCACCTGGTCACAGGCATGAATCGGATTGCCGGGAACATCGCGATCCGCTGAGACACATCGCCCGGCACACAGCTCTGACTCCCCCGGGTTCGCAGGTGCCGATCCCATACCGGGATCACGGATGCTCGGCGCAGGCGTCTGCCCACCTCGACCGCGTAACTGCGCAGGGCGACCAACCATAGGCACCGGCAAGCATCCGCGTGCTCCGAACCCTCTGCCGCAAATCGGAAAACCGCCAGCTCAGACCCTTGCATATGGCCCTCGGCGGGAAGTAACCGGACGTTTACCCCGAAGCCTTGTCGCGTAACCGGGCCCGGTCGCACGCCATCGGCATGCACGATATCGCCGGAGGCCACCACGTTACGAAACTCGGCGAACGGCTCGGCCCATATGACCGGACACGCGACCGGTCCGCGTTCACAGCACAGGTCGGGCGGCTACTCCCCACCGCGGGAGCCCTGACAGCTCGCCGGCTGCGCGATCTACTGCGCGCGGAACTGCGCTCCGACACTTTCGGCACCGGGCGGCTGCCCAGCGAATCCGAGCTGATGGCCCGGCACCGCGCCTCACGTGGCATCGTTCGCGCAGCCCCCGACGATACCGCCGAGAACACTGCGGTCCAGGCGATGTGCCGGCTGGCCGGTGGGATGGGGGCCTTGCGCACCGTGTCGACGAAGCCCGCTATGCCGACCCGAGCGGCCGTTTCGCGGTCGGCTGACCGTCCGCTGTGGCTCTCGCGACCCCAGCCATCCGGGATGGGCCGGCACAGCCGGTTCTCACAGACCGGCGGCGGGATCGAGCAGTTGCTGTCTGGCCTCCATCCAGTTTTGCCCGGTCAAGCGGCGGAACGCGTCCAGCAATAACGTGCCGAGGTCGAACGACGGTTCGACCGACCACTGGGTCTGCAAACCAGTCCAGGTGGCCAGGAACTGGCGGGCCACCTCGGCGGGGTCCAGACCCGGATGCGCCAGGCCCGCCTCCTGCCGTGCGGTGATGATCGCGGTCCACCGGTGCCGCGCCCGGGTGTAGTGCTCGGCGAAGAATTCCTGCGCCGGATGGCCGGGGGTCCCGGCGTATCCGGCCAGTGTCGTATAGAGCTGCGCGAGCTCCGGGCGGAGTCTTGTCGCGTAGTTCCGCAGTCGTTCCAGATCCAACGCTGTGTTCCCGGCGAGTGATGTCTGTTCCTCGTCTTCGTCGAACGCCTCGCGCAACGCCGCCACCAGGAGATTGTCACGGGTCGCGAAGTGGTACAGAACAGTGGCCTCGGCGACGCCGGCGCGGGCCGCGGTTTCGGCGGTGGTCACGCCGGTATGCCCTTTCTCCAGCACCAGGTTCAGGACCGCACGGGCAATCGTCCGGCGGCGGGCCGCGGTCCCGGCGTAGCTACCGCGGCTACGGGTCGATGCTGTCGACATGCTGCGACTCTATCCGGAGCCAAAAACTGAGTACATACTTGTTTTTATACCGCGATACGCGGATAGGTAGCGTGTAGACGTCAAGGCATTGCGAGATCTACAGTGGTGTACTCGAATTTCGCTCCGAGGAGACTCTGTGGTCCACGCGCCCGATCCCGACTTCACCGCGCCCTACACCGATATCGACGAGTGGCGCGAAAACCCCGTGCCCCACCGTTACGTGCACGGCGGATTCGGCGGCACCGACACCCGGTTCTCGGTGTACCTACCGCCCGCCGAGGATTACGGCGGCCGTTTCTTCCAGCACATCACCCCGGTACCCGACAGCGAGCACCTCGCCCAGAGCGCCACCGGCCGCGAGGACAAGATCGGATTCGCGTTCTCCTGCGGCGCCTACTTCCTGGAGACCAACGGCGGCGGCAGTCCCGCGACCCCGGGTAGCGCGGGCGATCCGACCGTCACCACCTACCGCGCCAATGCCGCCGCCGCACAGCAGTCCCGCGAGATCGCACGGAGCGCCTACGGCGATCATCGCCCGTACGGCTACGCCTACGGCGGTAGCGGCGGCGGTTACCGGACCATCGGCGGCGCGGAGAGCACCGAGGGCGTATGGGACGGGTTCGTGCCCTACGTCATCGGCAGCCCGATGGCGATCCCGAACGTTTTCGCCGTCCGCATGCACGCCCAGCGGGTTCTTCGCCACAGCCTCGATCGAATCGCGGATGCCGCCGACGCCGGTTCGCCGCACGCCGTCGAGGACGGCCTCACCGAGGACGAGCGCGCAGCCTTGGCAGAGGTGACGCGGATGGGTTTCCCGACGCGCTCCTGGTTCGGCCACCGCACCATGGGATTCCACGCGTTCGGCGCCCTCTACCCGCATGTCCGGGCCGTCGACCCGGCGTATTTCGAGGACTACTGGACCACCCCGGGCCACCTCGGCGCGGACCCCGCTGCCTCCGTGCACGCGGACCGCATCCGTCACCGCTGCCGGACCACCGGCACACTCACCCGCGAACAGGCCACCGCTCGCGGCATCCCGGATCACCGGGCAGCCGGAACACCGCAGGGCGGGGTCGATGTGGCCTTCAAGGGCCCCGCCGGCGCTGAAAGCGCCATCGTCGCTGTCGGTGTACCCGGGTTGCCCACCGATGCTCCGATCCAGGGAGCCGACCTGGTGGTACTCACCGGCCCGGCCGCCGGGGCCCGCGCCACCGTCACCGGCCTCCACGGCGAAATGGCGGTGCTCGATATCCCCGACAGCGCCCTGGCCGGGCTCGGGCCCGGCGATACCGTCGAAATCGACAACAGTGCTTTCCTCGCTGCCCAGACCTACCACCGCCACCAGGTTCCCGGCCCCGATTACCCCGTGTGGGACCAGTTCCGCGGACAGGACGGGACCCCGCGGTACCCGCAGCGGCCGCTGTTGCTCGGCCCGCTGTTCACCGAGGCCGCCTCCGGGCACCTCCCCACGGGCCGTTTCACCGGAAAGATGATCGTCGTGGCCTGCCTGCTGGACCGCGAGGCGTTCCCCTGGCAGGCCGACTGGTACCACCGGCAGGTCCGCGACCATTTCGGTGACCGCACCGACGACCATTTCCGGCTCTGGTACGTCGACCACGCCCTGCACGGCGACGACGACCGCCAGGAACACCCCACCCGCACGGTCAGCTATCTCGGCGTACTGCACCAGGCGCTGCGCGAACTCAGCGCCTGGGCCGAAACCGGCCGGCCGGCCACCGCCACCACCCGATACACCGTCGACGACGGCCAGGTCCACGTCCCCGCCCGCGCCGCCGACCGCCGCGGCGTCCAGCCGGTCGTCACCCTCACTGCCGACGGTGCCGACCGCGCCGAAACCACCACCGGCCGGCCCGTCCGGCTGAAAGCCGTCGCCGAAACACCGCCTGGGGCGGGCCTGATCGTCTCCCTCGCCTGGGATTTCGACGGCACCGGCTCCTTCACCGACACCACCGACCTCTCCCCCGCCACTACTGTCACCGTGGAACGCGACCACGTCTTCACCGAGCCCGGAACATATTTCGCCACCGTCCGGGTCTCCGCCCAGCCGGACGGCGACCCCGCCACCCCCTACGCCCGAATGGACAACCTGGCCCGGGTCCGCATCATCGTCGAATGAACGATCGGCACGCGGACCCCAGCGAGGCGGATCGGTGATCGGCGAATCGACATGTAATCAGTAGTGGTAGTCGGCGGGTGCCGGACCGCCTCGACTGCTCAGCAGCCACTGCGCCGGGTCAGCCGATGGGCAGCGAGCTGAGGATCGGAACGAAACCCCGGTCCATGATGCGGCGGGCGTCGGCTGTCGCGGCGTCCAGGTCGTGGGGTGAACTGTTCAGGACCACCCCGATCAACCGCTGGCCGCCGCGGGTCGCCTCGAACAGCAGACAGGTCCCGGCGGCGTTCGTGGACCCGGTCTTGATACCCGCGGTGCCCGGATACTCCTGGAGCAGCCCGTTGGTGTTCTCCCAAACGTGATGCCGATTCGCGGGCCCCGCCGGCTGGTGCTGGACCGGTGTTCCGACGATCTGCCGGAACACCGGGTTCGTCATCGCATGCCGGCCCAGCCGCACCAGCTCTGCCGGCGTGGAGTAGGTGGCGAAATCGTCGGGGACGGGCAGACCGCTGGGGTCGGTGAAATGCGTATTCGGCATACCCAGCCGGTGCGCGGTGGCATTCATCTTGGCGATGAAAGCGTCGCGGCCGGGTCCGAACGCTTCGGCGAGCGCGTAGGAGGCATCGCAACCGGACGGCAACATCATCGCGTACAGCAGCTGCCGCGCTGTGAGCACTTCCCCCGGCACCAGGCCCGCGGTACTGCCCCCGTGGGCGGCGGCGGAATCGACGGCCGCCTGCGACACCGTGATCGGCCGTTCGAGATCACCCGATTCGAGCACGACCACCGCCGTCATCACCTTGGTGAGACTGGCGATCGGCAACCGGGTATCCGGCTGCCGCGACCACACGATCACACCGGTATGGGCCTCCGCCAGCGCCGCCCCGGGCGCCTGTACGCCCTCCGGCTGGAGGGTCAGCGGAAACGGGAGCTGAGCCGAGCCACCCGGAACCGGGGCGGCCGCGACGGTAGGCGCGAAGACGACGAGCACTCCGGCGAGGACCGCCGGCAGCACGCGGGTATAGGTTCGCATCGCCACATTCTGTCGCCTGACCTGGTCTAACGGTGGGATATCCGACCCGAGGCGTCGCCGCCGATGCGGCCCGATCGGAATCATGGTGGATATCACTCGAGGTGGCGGGTAATTCGCAGGTGAAGGCACAATGGGCGTAATGAAGCCCTGGCATCCGGACACCACAGCCGTCGATGGTTTCTCCGGTGAGTCGGGGCGAATCGATATCGAGCATGTCCATGCGCTGCGCGATCAGTTCGTCGACTTCATGCTCGGCTACAAATTCGCGATCGACGAGATCACCACGAAGATCAATATCCTGCGCGAGGATTTCAACAGCACCCACGAGTACAACCCCATCGAGCATGTGAGATCGCGGCTGAAATCGCCCGAAAGCGTGCTGGAAAAAGTGCAGCGCAAGAATTACCCGATGAACTTGGCGGCGATCCGGGAAAATGTGCTCGATATCGCCGGGGTCCGGGTGGTCTGCAGCTTCATCTCCGATATCGCCGCGATCCGGGACATGCTGGTCGGCCAGGAAGACATCACCCTCCTGGAGGAGCGCGACTACATCGCCCACCGTAAACCGAACGGCTACCAGAGCCTGCACCTGATCGTGTCGATCCCGGTGTTTCGCTCCGCAAGCACCGAACGGGTACCGGTCGAAATCCAGATCCGCACCATCGCCATGGATTTCTGGGCCAGCCTGGAACACAAGATCTACTACAAGTACCGGGGCGAGGTGCCCCCGAACCTGCGCAGCGACCTCGCACAGGCCGCCGAAGTCGCCACACAGCTCGACGAAAAGATGGAAGCGCTGCACCGCCAGGTGGACCGCACTGCCCACGTGCGCACGGGTCCGGCCGATTCCCTGGACCTCACCGGCCTGTACCAGAGTCTTGCGGCAGAGCGTTCCGCGCGACCCGGCCCGCCCGAGCGGTGACTGTAGACCGGTCGTACACCGCCTCGGCGCGAACCGTCGCCACTTTAAGGACGCCGGGCGACTACCCGGTGTGGACCCACCACGATCCGAACACAGCCCTCTACGACGGGACCGGTCCCGGGCTCTGGGACAGCTGTATCGCGGCAGCGGGACACTCCTGTTCGGCCACTCGCACCCTGACGTGGAGCTCGGGCGGCGGTTCTGCGTCGAGCACCACCGACCTGCCGTCGTCGGTCTGCTCGAAGACCTCGGATGCGTTCAGTACGCACATTCCCGCACCGATACACGACCGGCGGTCCACCGATACCCGCATCCGGCTCACCACGTGACCGGCAGGCTGTGCACGCCGTAGACATCCGCACCGTGCCGCAGCGGTACGGCGCCGGGCGCCACCGCGAGGCGGAGCTCCGGGAAGCGAGATACCAGTGCGGGCAGAGCTACTCGCATCTCGACGCGGGCGAGTTGCTGTCCCAGGCATTGGTGCGGGCCGTAGCCGAAGCCCAGGTGGCCGGTGGCGTTGCGGTGGATATCCAAGGTATCGGGGTCATCGAACCGGCGGGCGTCCCGGTTCGCCGTCTGTAGCGACAGGGCAACGGTTTCGCCCGCGGCGATCGTCCGGCCGGCCAGCTCGATATCGGTGAGTGCCACACGCGAGTTGGTGTGCACAATGGTCAGGTAGCGCATGAGTTCTTCGACTGCGCGGTCCGCGAGGTCGGGATCGTCGCGCAGTGTGGCGAACTGGTCCGGGTGGGTGAGCAGGGCGAAGGTGCCCAGACCGAGCATGTTCGCGGTGGTGTCCAGGCCGGCGCCGAGGAGGAAGGTGCCGATTCCGGCAAGTTCGTCGTCGTCGAGGTCTGTGGCGGTCAGATCACTGAGCAGATCGTCGGTTGGGGCCGCGCGTTTCGCGGCAACCAGAACGCGCACATACTCCTCGATCGCCGCGAAGGCCGTGAGTTGATCGGCTTGACTGCTGTCGGCACTGTTGACGGCGAGCGCATGGTGTTCGAAAGTCGCTCGCTCGGCGAACGGCACCCCGAGCAGCTCACAGATCACCTGCGCCGGGATCGGGTGCGCGAACTCTTCGACGAGGTCCAGCGGCCCACCCGAGTCCGCCATCGCCTCCAGGCAGGAGTGGGTGATCTCCTCGACGCGGGCGGTGAGCTGCCGCATCCGGCGCACGGTGAAGCGGCCGATGAGCAGGCCTCGATATCGGGGGTGCTGCGGTGCGTCCACCCCCAGGAGGTCGCCGATCGGAGCAGGCGACAGCGGCCCCGAATCCGCGACCGGGTTGTGCATCAGTTCGTAGCGGGAACTGAACCGGCGGTCGGCGAGCACGGCCCGGACTTCGGTATGGCCGGTGGCCAGCCAGCCGTGGTGACCGTCGGGGAAGGTCCAGCGCGTGAGCGGACATTGTTCGCGCTGTTCCGATAGTTCGATCGGGGGATCGAAGGGGCGTCCCGGTGGTTTCCGGGTGTGCAACGTCGCTGCGGTGTTCTCAGCTGCTTCCCGAGGCTGTGTCATCGTCGCTCCCGATCTCGCCGTTTCGTTCAGATCGAGACGAACGCTAAATTGCATTAAGAATTTGCTCAACAAACAGATCGGCACGTTTTCGGTTATGCGCAGCTCAATCGGGGTAACCGTGTTGCAATTTCCTTGCGGATTAATGCTCACTCTTGGTAGCTATCGTTGCAACCAACTGCCGGTGAACGCTGTTATCGACCGGACACCACCTACAGAGAGGGCCCACCACGATGCCGGGATCCAGACTGTCCGCGGAGGACCGCAGAGAGATCGCCGCCGGCCTGCAAGCCGGGATCGGCTACGCCGCGATCGCACGGCAGCTGGACCGCCCGACATCGACGATCAGCCGGGAGGTCAACCGCAACGGCGGACCCGGACGTTACCGTCCCGAACAGGCCCACCGAGCCGGCCTGCAACGGTCCCGCAGGCACGCGCATCCCGACCGCGCACAGCACACCGGCGACAGCCGCGCACTCCCCGTTATCGACCGCCTCACTTCGCTGTTCGTCCACACGGGGATGCCACGCACCGCCGCCGGCGTATTGGCGTGCCTGATGACCGCCGACGACGGCAGCTCGGTCGCCGCCGAACTCGCCGCGACACTGCGGGTGAGTCCGGCGGCCATCTCCGCGGCGGTCGGGTACTTGCAAGCACAGGAACTGATCTACCGGAAACGCGATGAACCTCGGCGCCGCGACCGCTACATCATCGACGAAACCGCCTGGGCACGAGCCACTATGGCGGGGGTGCGCCAGAATTCGGCGATCGCGTCCGCGGCCCGCAGCGGCGCAGCCGAGCTCGGCGCCACCACAGCCGCCGGCGAACGGCTGGCCGGTATGGCCGATTTCCTCGACCACGTCGGTCGCGACCTCACCGCCTCGGCCCAACGATGGGCGAAGTTGCTGACATAACCGGAAAACCGTCTCAGTGCACCGGCCTGCCCGCCGCCTGCATGCGATCGACCACCGCGGCCCGGCCGCCGCCGATGCACATCACCTCGAGCGCGCAACGCCCTTCACGCGGGTCGAGTTCATGCCCGGATCCTCGCTTTCCCGGTCAGGGCATACCACCGTCGGAGCGCAACGTGGCCCCGGTGGTGAAACTGGACGCGTCCGAGGCGAGAAACAACGCGGCACCGACGATCTCGTCGGGACGCCCCGGACGTTGCAGCGCGTGGGCGGCGAACGGATTGTCTTCCGGGGCGATGTCCTCCAGCTTCCAGCCGGCGGTGGCCTCGGTCAGATGTGGACCCGCCATCAGGGTGTTCACTCGTACCGTAGGCCCGAATGCCAGCGCCAAACCTTCCGTCATCGCGTTGAGCCCGGCCTTGGCGGCCGCATACGGGACGATCGACGGGCGCGGCCGAATCGACCCGGAGGAACTGACATTGATGATCGAGCCACCCCCTGCGGCCATCATCCGATCCCCCACGAGCACCGACAGCCGGAACGGGCCCTTCAGATTGAGGTTCACCACGGAATCGAACAGCTTCTCGGTCACCGTATTCAGCGAATCGTAGACCGGCTGCATACCCGCATTGTTGATCAGCACATCGACCCTGCCGAAACGGGCATAGGCGGCCTCGGCCAAACCGTCGAGCTGGTCCCAGCGGCCCACATGCACGCTGTAGGGCAGCACGGCCCGCTCGGTCTCCTGCTCGATCTCCGCGGCCGTCGCCACGCAACTCTCGTAGTTCCGGCTCGCGATCACCAGATCCGCACCGCACCGGGCGGCCGCGAAGGCCATCTCGCGCCCCAGCCCACGGCTGCCGCCGGTGATCATTACCACGCGCCCGCTCAGATCGAACAGTTCATCGGCATAGCCCACGACACCCTCACCCCGACTCGGGCCGGGAGGCCACCACACCCGCACCGAGCCAGGCCTCAGATTGTTACTCTCTATTTCAAGAATATCATTCTTTACAGGGAAATCGTCACCCTTTCGACTTCACGAGCATCCACGGGCTCGTTTACCGAATCACCTGATGTCGATTGTTCCGTCGAACACCAGCGGCGTGGGCCCCGGCATGCAGTCACGGAACGAGCTGGTCGGCATCGGAACGCCGTATCCGATCATGTTCGGTGCGCCGTTCTGCCCCTTGGCCACAGTAATTTGAATGGCCATCGAATCCGGCGCAAAGACCATCACCGGCTGGGCGGTGGTGATCGGATATACCAGCGAAACCGTATTGCCCTGCACCCGCAGGCAGGTGACCGGGCCGGTTACCTTCACCGGTAACGGCATATTGCCGAGTTGCCCGGTCGCGCTGTATGTGCCGGTAGCGGGCCCATCTCCTTGCCCTTGCGCGTCGACGTGCAGAATATTCAGGCCCAAAACCTGCATACTGCCGTCGATCGTCACGCTGGCCGGTGCCGCACCTGCCGGCCCCGCCCCAGCAACCGCCACCGCTCCCACCGCAGCTGCCGAGACGCACAGACGAGTAAGCCATGTCCTCATGACGAGCCTCCGAATCCTAGGTTTGCGGACGGCGGATACCCGGCCTCCGACCACCTACACCCCGAACCGTGGCCGCAGTACGGTACGACGACCAGCGGCCGACGACCACCTCGTCAGGACGATGAGAACCGATTCCGAGCGCGGCGAGTCCATGCAATACACGTGCGACCGACGTCGGCATTCAGCAGTCGATACCGGACAGAAATCGGACCACTGCCCAGATGGGCCGAAAACACAAAAATTCCCCCTGACCTGCAAAGATCAGGGGGGATTCCGGTGGTCCCAGCTGGGATCGAACCAGCGACCTTCCGCGTGTGAGGCGGACGCTCTCCCGCTGAGCTATGAGACCGGGAGCCGCTCGGCGGCTTCTTTCGATGCCCTCCGAACGAGATGGAACCTTAACACGCACCACCCACCCGCCACCAAATCACCCCGATGTCATTCACTTCGGTGGCACGCACACGAAGCTTCGGGACTCCCGTATTACACGGAGCCGGCCACCGATGCGGTCGCCATCGGTGGCCAAAGGGCATCGACGGCCACCCTCCGGACGACTGAATGACAACGTTGTCATTCATAGCCTTCTACCAGGCGATTTGTAGGTTGCGGCGTACGTCGGCTAATGTTCTGTCTCGCACCACGGAGGACAGCGAGCCACCGAGGATGCAAATGCGGATGTAGCGCAGCTGGTAGCGCATCACCTTGCCAAGGTGAGGGTCGCGGGTTCGAATCCCGTCATCCGCTCGAGAGGTAGGGCCAGGCGCATAGAATGCCTTCCCCCTTTGCGCGGTGGAGTGGCCGAGTGGTGAGGCAACGGCCTGCAAAGCCGTGCACACGGGTTCGATTCCCGTCTCCACCTCGCGCGATTAGCTCAGCGGGAGAGCGCTTCCCTGACACGGAAGAGGTCACTGGTTCAATCCCAGTATCGCGCACCATCGTACTACCAGATCAAAGGCACTTTCCCGGAACCCGGGCGGGTGCCTTTTCTGCTTTCCGGATACGAGTTCCGCCTCTCCGTCTATGGGGACGTAGCGCTAACGGGTATCACCGTTTCCACGTCGGCTACGTCCATTACCCGGTTCACTCCAGCGAGCCGAGGTGTTCCGGACCGGCCCTCACGACGGCATCGACGTCGGCCGCACGGAACTGTTGCCCCGGTTACCAGAATCGGAAATTACTGCTGGAAGCAGCTAGGGCGCGTAGCGGAGGATACCGGCGAGCTGGGCCCCGTCGGGGAGGTCCGCCGCGCGTACGGCGAGGACGTCGCCACCGGTCAGGAGTACGCGGCGGCTGATCTCGTCGAGGATTCCGGTGGATTCGGCGGCCGCGGAATCGGCGAAAGTGACCGCGCCGTCGGCGGTTACCGTGCCGGGGACCGAGGCGTCGATATCCACCAGCAGGGTGTCGACGGATCCGGCGGACGCCGCGCGCGCCAGATCGGAGACATCGGTGGCGGCCCGGCCTTCGCCACGGCGGAGTTCGACCAGGTCGACGAGATCGGCCAGTTGGGCGGCATAGTGCCGGTCCAGTACTTCGCGGGATCGGTCGGCCAACTCGTGGTCGGTCGTGTGCTCCGGGTTGCCGGGGATGCTCTCGTCGAGCAGGTTGTCGTAGCTGTTCACAGAGCGGAACAAGGCGTTGATGGGTTCGGTGGCGGCCAGGATCAGCGGGGTGTCCCGGCCGGCGAGCAGATCGCGCAGTTCGGTGTCGACGGCGCGGGCGAACTGCCGCGCCCGCATCTTGCGGCCTTCGTCGCCCTGGACGCGACGCTTCGGGGCGCGATCGCCGAGGCTCGCCTTGCCGGCATGGTCGGCGGCGCTGGTCGGAAGGCCGGGAACCGGCACGGTCCGGGCGGGGCGGTCGGCGCTCACTTCTACCAGCCGGACGCCGCCCTCGGCCAGGGCGAGGACAAAGGCGGTCTGCGGGAAGGTCACCGCCCGGAGCAGCCGCTTCAGATAGAAGCGGTTACCGACCGTCTCCGAGGCATTCAACTGGTTCGGAATGCGGAAGGTGCGGATGCGGGTAGGTGTCGCGAGCACCACCAGTGTGCGGGACTGGAAGCGCCAGAACGCGGCGTCGTCGATATAGGCGTCGAATTCTTCTTCCAGCGCGGCGCGTGCCTCGGGGTCGGTGACGAGATCGAGTACTCGGCGGGCCTGGTTCGAGAAGGCGATCCGGTTGCGGTCCGGGTCGGCGGTATCGGATTCGGTAGGCGTGTAGATGGAAACGCACCAGGTGTCGGTGACACCGGCGAGGGCCTTGATCTCACTGCGGGTCGGGATATCGGTATGCAGCACGAGCGCCTCCACATCGGACGGTCGGAACGGCACGCCGGCGCCCGCGGAGTGAACCTGGAATTAAGGTGGCGGTCGGCGTCCGGTGCGGACGGCCGCTGCGGGAGCGTCGCCCGGATCGGTCCTCTATCAGCATTTTCTCGGCAAACCCATTAGATCACACGGCAGCGGCAGCGACCGGATCTGCGGCGGCGGGCCGACCCCTGCGCTTCCGGCATTCCGTGGCTGTGCCGGGCGCTGTCGGTGCCCGCCGTTAGGCTGGCCCACACGAACTCGAGCCGGCCGGTGAACCGGTGTCCCGAAGGGGGTGTGTATGCAGGCGGAGCCAGTGCGTGGCGACGCATCCGGGTATGCGAATGACACGACGGACTTTCCCGATGATCTGCGGGATCATCTCTCCTTCGAATTGGAGGACTGCGCGCACGCGCTCGGCGAACTGGTCGACGATTACGGGGTGGATCGGGAACGCGCCGCGGCCATCCTGCGGTTCCGGCTCGGTATCGCCGGGGAGCGGCCCGAAACGCTGACGCGGATCGGGGCCCGGTTCGATTTCTCCCGCGACCGGGCCCGGCAGTTGCACACCAAGGCGGTCGGCGAACTGCTGCGGCATACCGCGCACTCCGGGCGGCTCCCCGTTCCCGAGTACGCCCGGCGCTACCCCGTGGGGACCCGGGATTCGGTGCTCACGCGTGCGCTGCTGGCCGAAACCTATGCCACCGATGGTGATATCGCCGTGAATGATCTCGCGTATCTCAAATTGCGTCTGGCGGGGCACGACGCGACCGATGCGAAACGGGTGGCGGGATATGTCACTCAGCGCATCGTGGGCTGGCGTAAGAAAACCAACCATCTGCTGTCCCGGCTCCGCGAGACCGGTCCCCCCGCCGGGCCGCCCGCGCCGTGGCCGCACCGGATCGATTGGCCCACCCGGTCAGGGGCGCCGGCCGCGCTGCCGACCACCGCGGCGCGCGCGTTCGATCTCGACGACGACGGACGCGGCCGGTTCTATCTGCACACACCGGGTCGCGATATCGGCTTCGACTCCGGGCTCGAGGCGCGCCTGATGCGGCTGCTCGATACCGACGACCGGATTCGCACCTTTCAGGAATATCCCGAAGCCGTCGGATACCGGGTCGACGGCGAAGAGCACCTGCATTTCCCGACCCTGGTGGCCGAACTCGCCGACGGCCGCAGGGCGCTGATCGATGTGCAGCCGCTGGGGCATATCGGTTTCCACGTGAACCGGCTGAAAGCGCGTGCCGCCCGGGATTGGGCGCACGAGCACGGCTGGGGCTGGCTGCTGTGGACCGGAAGTGCGGTGGGTGAACCGGAACTCGCCGCCCATCCGGTGCCCGCGGGGGTCCGCGACCGGCTGACCGGACTGCTCGCCGACGGCCCGGTGCGCCGCGACGCGTTGCGGCAGCTGCGGGCCGACGGGCTGGAACCACTCGACCTGCTGGCGCTCACCGTCCGTCACGAATGGCGGTGGGAGCGGGCGCCGTTCCGGCTGTCGGCCGCGAATCAACCGCAGCCGGAAGTGCCCGCACCGATCAAGGTTTGATGAACATGGTCGCCGCGATGAAGGTGGCCAGCAGCAGCATTACGAAAACCGTCACCACCTGCCAGTTGTCGATGGTTTTGTGCAGGCGGCGGATGGTGTCCTCCAGCGCGCGGTGCACCCGCTCCTGATCGGCGATTCGCCGCCCCACCGCGGCCACCGACTCGGCCTGCTCACGGGCCTTCGCCGCGGTGCGCTCCATCCGGGCGTGCGCGCGCTCGAGCTGCTGCTTCTTCTCCCGCACTGCCTGCCGGGAAACCGCGAGCGCGGTGCGCTGCTGGATCAGCTCCTGCCGCTGCTGTTCGAGCAGCAGCGCCTGTGTCCGAGTGTGCTTTTCCCAGTCGGTCACTGCCGCCCATCCCTTCCTCAAATGATCGCGGTAACCCCACGCGACCTCACCCGCCACCCACTCGCGCAGGAACTCACGCAGTTCGTACGGGCGCTCCCCCGGCACCACCAATCCCTCGGAACCCAGGTCGAGCATGCCGCTCGCGGCGCGATACTCACACGACTCCGGCGCGAGATCGGCGATACCGAGCGCGGGCAGCTGCGCCACCCAGAAACCCGGCGCACACAGCCACAGCACTCCGGCATATCCGAGGGCCTTCAACTGGTCGGTGTGCTGCTGTGCGAGTTCCTGAGTCAGTGGCCCGGAACGCACCTCGATCGCGAACTGCTCGGTGCCGCGCCGCCACCACACATCGACGGTCAGCGGTCCGCACCGCCGGTCGACGACCGCCTCGTCCGCGCCGAAGGCGAGCAGCCGGGCGGCCAGCCAGTACTTCAGGCGCTGGGTATTCCACTGGGCTTCCGCGCAGCGGCCGCAACGGCAGCCGTAACCGGGTGCGGTGTTGTCCCCGGCCGATTCCACCCGCCCGGAACCATCCGAAATCCCCAGGTCGGACAGCATTGTCCGGCGCCCACACCGTATATCCGTTCGCCGCTTCGTCTGCATGCGACCACCCATCTAACCCGTCCCACCGCGCCGGCCCGACCACCACACCGGTACTTCCCAGAGTGCGCCACAACTGCCGGTCAGCGCCAGGTTTCTGCCCAGCAGTTACCCAAGTGGGACCCGCCGAACCTTGTCCGCCCGCGCTGTCCCGGTCACCGGATCACCGGCCCCCAGCACGGTGCGGATCAACGTGCGCAGCCAGGCATGCGCCGGATCGGGTGTATTGCGCGGATGCCAGGCCAGCGAAATCGTCATTTCCGGCAGCGGCAGCGGGATCTCGAAGGCACACAGCCCCAATGCCGGCAGTGTCGTTTTCGCGACAACGGCCGGCGCCGGGCAGACCACCGCACCCGACCGCACGGCCAGCAGCGCGGTGGTGAGATCCGGCACGATCGACACAACCCGGCGGGTGCGGCCGTGCAACGCGAGGCGGTCGTCGATCACGCCGCGGGCGATACCGGGCGGCGAGATACTGATATGGGCGGCCGCGGCGAAGGCGGCGACGGTGACCCGGTCCGCGACCAGTGGGTGACCGGGGGCGGCGACCCCGATGAGCCGGTCGCCGCGAATACGTTCCACCCGGGTCTGCGGATCGGCCCGGTCGATCACGCCGACCTCGACATCGATACGGCCGTCGCGCAGGGCGCTGGCAGACCCGGCCGCATCGGCCGGAACGAAACGGAGCGTTACGCCCGGGGCCTGCGCACGGACCTCGGTCAGCAGTTGCCCGGCAAGCTCGGGCAGCACCGCGTCGTTCACATGCAGCGCGAAACCGCGGACCAGGGCCGTGGGGTCGACGGTATCCGGTTTCGCCAGCAACGCCCGGCCCTGTTCGACCAGTGCGCTCACCTCGAATCTCAGCTCGAGGGCGCGCGGTGTCGGCACCAGTTCGCGGCCGGCGCGCACCAGTAGCGGGTCGCCGTAGACGCGGCGCAACCGGGCCAGCGTGCGACTCATGGCGGGCGGTGAGGTGTTGAGCCGTTCGGCGGCGCGAGTGACGCTGTTCGTTTCGAGCAGCGCGTGCAACGCCACCAGCAGGTTCAGGTCGAGGTCGGCCACGCCGCGGGTCAGGTTCGCGGGCCGGTGCCGGGGTACGGCGCGGCGTTATCCGCCGCGTCCCCGGATTTCGGCTCCGCGGAGTTCGTCCCGGGTCCAGCAGATTCGGCCGGCGCAGTCGACTCGGTCTCTGCATCCGACCCGGCGGGCGCAGCCGACTCGGCACACGCTGGAGCACCCCCGGTCGCATCCGCTCCGGAGCCGGCAACGCCCTGCTCCGTCGCCTCGGTTCCGGACCCGTTCGCTTCGGTTGCGGTCTCGTTCGCCTGCACGCCGGAGCCCGGATCGGCGGCCGTCTCGGAAGCAGCCGCTGTCACGCCGTTCGGACCCTGGTCGGCTCGCACCACAGGTACCGGTTCGACCGGCGTCTGTTCGTTCCCATCCAAATCCACAGTCGTCCGGGTGGGAGTATTCCCCCGTACCTGCCCGCCGGGACCCGAAGCTACCGTTTCGGCGACCGGTTCCGGCGATCCGATATCGTCGGCGCTCGGCGCGGACGCGGATATCCCGTCGTCCGCCGCAGCCGAATCGATCGGTCGCTCAGAGGGGCCGCTGCCGGCAGCGGCCGCGCCGGTATCTGCCGGAGCGGCACGGCCCGACGGCTCGGCCACACCGAGTTCGTCGTCGGGCGGCTGCGTCACGCCGGAAGCGAACGCGGATAGCTGCCCGGCCGAACCGGCGCCGGTCGCGACCGGCGGCGCCGCATCGCCCTCCGCTTTGTCGACAGCCCCCTCCGCATCGTCTGCGGTCGTCCCCGTCGCCCGGGTGGCGGACGTGGTGGTGGTGTTATCCGCAGCGACGTCCGTTCCGGCCGAGGTGGTCGCTGAGCCGGCCGGGCCCGGATCCTCGGCAGTGCCGGGTGCGGAGCGTGGCCCTGCCCCGGGTAGCTCTGCCTTCGCCCCGGCTGGTCCGGTTTCCTCCGCCCCGTCTTGTCCGGTCGGTTGCGAAATGTTGTTCGCACGCTCCCCCGCCGGTCCGGCTGCGACCGGCCCGCGGGTTTCCTCGGACGTTCCGGCCTGTGGCCGAATATCACCTATGGGCTCGGAGGTTTCCGAGGCGATTTCGGCGCGCTGCGCTGCGGGTATCGGACTCCGGGACTCGGTGTTCTGCTCCGGAAGGGATCGTTCGCCGCCGGAAGTGGTCTCCGGTTGACCGAGTTCGCGGTCGGCGGAGTCGGCGGGCCGGCCCGTCGAATCGTCGGCGGGATCCGCAGGTTGCGGCGTCGGCGACTCGGCGCCTGCCTTTCCGGTAGAGCCCGGAACCGGCGCCGACTCGGGCTGCGCCGCGGCCGGCCCCTCGGCGAGGGACTGCGCGGTACGCATATCGATCCGCACCGTCGGATTGTTGGAGCGGGCCGCGATTCCGGCGGCGCGCTGTTCGGCGGCTGCCCTGCGCTCGGCCTCTGCGGCGGCCTGCCGAGCGGCTGCGGGCGTGGAACGAGGCGCTACGGCAGGAGGCCGGGAAGCCACCGGGGAGGACTGGGGCGTCGGAGCCTGAGGAGCTACGGTCGCGGGCCGGGGCGCAACCGCGGGCACCGGGGTTGCCGGGACGAATTGGGAGGGTGCGGGTATCGGCCGGGGCCCGCCGGGCGCGGTGGCCGGGTGTACCTCGGGTACCGGCCGGGTGCGGGCGGTGGGGTCCACGGCGGGCAGGGTGGTCGTCTGGACAGCACTGGCGGCGACCGCCTCCGGGATCCGGACGGTCGGTGATTCGGCGGAGGCGGCGGGGGCCTGGGACTGTGCAGGTTGCGCCCGGGCCGGCAGTGGAGCGGCCGCATCGGGCCGCGGCGCCCCGACGGGGAGGCCAGGGGTTTCGGCGGGGCCGTGCGGAGCAGCCTGCGAGGCGACCGTTAGCGGGGCCGTGGCGGGATGAGCCGCGACCGGTTCCGCGGCGGCGGGCGCGGTCGCCTGCGTGCCGGGACCGCGTTTGCGGCGCGACACCACCCGGTAGTCACCCGGCCGCACCGGCCGTAGCCACTGCGCGGTGCGCGCGGCGAGTGGCAACCGGACCCCGATATCGCCCAGTAGCTCGTCGATATCGCGGATCGCGTCCGGCGTGATCGTGCCGTGCGCGTGGCGTCCGCCGGTGTGCTGGTCCAGCCAGCGCAGCCGGGTATCGATACGTTCGCTCATGGCCTCGACCGGCGGCAGCGCCAGGTTCCCGGTGAGCAGGGCCGCTGTCCAGTGCGCGCCGATTTCCGCGCTCACCGCGCCGAGCAGCGAGGTGTTGTAACCGGCGAAGGTCAGATGTGGGACATCCAGCGGCAGGATCTGCCGGTACAGCCGGAAATTGCCGTCGTCGTCGGTGAGCTGCCGTTGGACGTACGGGGTGAGGAACGGCACCCGCTGCTGGAATCCGGTCGCGCAGACGACGATATCGGCCCGGACCCGCTGCCCATCGGACAGTTCGGCGAACGGTCCGGCCGGTCCCCCGCCGAGCGCGATCACCTTGGTCTGCCCGCGCACGGTGAGGCGGCCTTGGGTCACTTGTTCGGCGAAACCTTCGGCGGCGAGGCCGAACGCGTCGTCATAGGCCTGTTCGAACCGCCGGTCCGGGACGAGCCCGAGTTCGGCGGCGCCGGAGCGCTGCGCCACCAGCGCTTCGATCAGATCGAGATTGCTCTCCCGGAAGGAGCGTGCGGGGCCATGTAGCAGGCGTTCGATCCGGCCGGGTTCGGGGTGGCCGAAATGCGCGGCGCCGGTTCGGGTGAGCAGGATCCGTTCGGCGTCGATACCGGCGGCGAGGCGCCGCGGCATCTTCCACAGCAGCCGGCGCGCCACCATCGTCGTATCCGCGGCGACCTTGCTGATCTCGGTTGCCAGATCGGCGGCGGCGGCGCCGTAGCCGACCACGACCACTGCTCGGTCGCGAACCGCCTCCACATCGAGGAACTGGGTGGAATGGCCGAGCTGTCCGCCCGCGCGGGCGAAGGCGGTCGTGTCCGCGAAGTCCGGGATCTCGGGTTCGCTGAACACACCGTTGGCGATGATCAGGTGATCGCAGGAGGTGCGATGCACTCCGTCGGCGTCGCGGATCTCGAGCAGCCAGCCGCCCTCGACCGGATCCGCGGCCACCACCTCGGTGCGCAGGCGCAACCGGTCGGTCAGGCCGAAGGCACGCACGTAGCTGGACAGGTACTCCTGCATCCGTGCGCCGTCGAGCACCCGTGGGTAGTCGGCGGGCATCGGATGGTCGGAGAAGTGGTAGGTGTTCTTGGTGCTCTGCGCCCGTAAGCCCGGGTAACGGCGGGTCTCGCTCCACACGCCGCCGATATCGGGGGAACGATCGAACACTTCGACCGCGAACCCATCCTCAGTCAGGACCTTCGCGCAGACCAGACCCGCGATACCCGCACCGACGATTGCGATGCGGTTCCCGCTCCTCATGGGCGAGAGATTACGTCGGATGCGTCCGGCAGCAAAGCCGGAGATCGCATTTCGGCCATCGTCGCAGGTCGCGAGGAGGCGGCGCGACCGGCGCCGGGGGCCGCCGGTGGGGCCGGTCGCCACCGTGGGACCTGCGCACATGCCGTTCGCCGGGGTCGCTGTGGTCTCATTGAGCTATGACCACTGTCACCGTGGACCGGGCCGGACTGTGGGACGCCGAAGCGCTCAGCGATGTCGCCGCTGCGACCTTCCCGCTCGCCTGCCCTCCGGATACCGATCCCGACGATATCGGTGTGTTCGTCGCGGAGGTGCTGTCCGGCGAACGGTTCGGCGAATACCTGTCGGATCCGGCCCGCACCGTGCTCAAAGCGGTCGCCGACGACGAGATCGTGGGTTATGCCATCCTGAACGGGGGCCCGCCGGACGATCCCGCCGTGGCGGCGGCTATAGCGCTCGACCCGGTGCTGGAGATCAGCAAGATGTATGTCCTGCCGGGTCACCACGGCGTGGGGGTGTCCGCCGCGCTCATGCGGGCGGCACTGGAACGCGCCCGCGGCGCGGACTACGCCGGTATCTGGCTCGGCGTGAACCAGCAGAACCTGCGCGCGCAACGTTTCTACGCCAAGTACGGGTTCGAGCAGGTGGGCACCAGAACCTTCACCGTCGGCCGTCAGGTGCACCACGATTACGTGCTGCGCCTGGTGTTCTGACCGCCAGGGCCTCAGCCGAGCATGCGCGCTTCGAGTGCGTCGATCTCGGCGGCGCTCAGTCCCAGGCCCTCGCTGACGTAGCGGTCGAAACTGCCGTAGCTGCGCTGGACCTGATCGAAGGCCGAATCGAGCCACGCCTGCTCGACCCCGGCCAGCCCGTCACCGGGCGCGGCGTTGCGATAATGGTTGGACAGCAGGAAATCCGCGGTGACGGTATCGCGGTCCACGCCGAGAACGGTGAGCAGTACCGCCGCCACCCAGCCGGTGCGGTCCTTGCCCGCGGTGCAGTGGAACAGAACGGCCCCGCCCTCGGGGTCACGGCCGGTCTCGATGATATCCCGGAGCACCGCGGCCACCGCCTGGTTCGCGCCCGGAGCGGTGATGAAGGCCCGGTACAGATCGGCCCCACCGGCCAGGGTCGACATCAGCTCCGGCAGCGGGGCGGCGCCGATCACGTCGTACCAGTTGGCCTGGGCACCCGCGGGAATCCGGTCGGGGGCGAGGGCGCGCTCGTAGACCGTGCGCAGATCGTCGACCTCCCGGACCCCCAGCCGGTTCAGCTCGGCCAGATCCGCCGGGGTGAGATCGGTGAGCTGATCGGTACGGAAGGCGATTCCGGTGCGGACGGTCCGGCCGTCGGCGGTGCGGTAGCCGCCCACGTCCCGGGCATTCGGGGCCCCGGCCAGATGCAGCGACCGATCCACCTGCAATTCGGCGGCGGCCGGCGGATCGGCGAGGCCCATCGCCGTCGCGGGACCGAACCCGACCAGCAGGCCCGCGAGTACTGCCGCGGGTACGCGCGCGCAACGATGAACCATGGCCGGACTCCCCTCGATATTCGACGGCATCCCCGAGGGGTGCCCGGTTCAGCAAACCAACCGCGAGCCATGAGGTCAACCACGTAACGGCGTGGCGCCGCGCGTCCCGGACTTACGGCAGGAGCCCGTGCCCGACTGTCACTCGGTGACCGTCAGGCCGCGACCTCGAACCTGGACAGCGCCAGCAGCCGGGAGATCGCCCGCAGATACTTCTTGCGGTACCCGCCGTCCAGCATCTCCTGGGAGAAGATCTCGTCGAGTTTCGCCCCGGATACGGTGACGGGCGTACCCGCGTCGTAGAGCCGGTCGGCCAGCACCACCAGGCGCAATGCGACGGCCTGGTCGGTCACCGGATGTACGCCCGAGATCAACACTGCGGGCACCCCGTCGATCAGTGCGCCGTACCTGGACGGATGCAGGGTGCTGAGATGCCGCAGCAGGGCGTCGAAATCGTCGAGGGTCGCGCCGGGTGTCACCGCCGCGCGATCAGCCAGTTGTTCCGGGCTGCTCGGTTCGGGAGCGGGCGGCAGATCGCGGTGACGGTAATCGGGACCGTCCACCCGGACCGCCTCGAAGATCGAGCCCAGCTTCTTGATCTCGCGCAGGAAATCCTGGGCGGCGAAGCGGCCTTCCCCGAGCTGCCCGGGCAAGGTGTTGGAGGTGGCCGCGATCGAGACACCGGCCGCGGAGAGTTCGGTGAGCAGCCGGGACACCAGCATCGTATCGCCGGGATCATCCAGTTCGAACTCGTCGATACACAGGACGCTGTTGGCCGACAGCCGCTCCACCGCGTTGCTGAAACCCAGCGCGCCCACGAGGTTGGTGAGCTCGCCGAAGGTACCGAACGATTTCGGCGCCGGAGCGCTGTGGAAGATCGAGGCCAGCAGGTGGGTTTTACCGACACCGAACCCGCCGTCCAGGTACAGGCCCGCTCCCTGGGCCGGCTTCTTCTTGCCGAACAGCGATTTCTTGTGCGAGGCCTTGTGGATGGCGGCGACCTTGCCGGCGAATGCGCGGCCCGCGGCCACCGCTGCGGCCTGGCTCGGCTCGTTGGGGTCGGGAATGTAGGTGTCGAAACCGACCTCGTCGAACATGGGCGGGGGCACCATCTGGGCGACCAACTGGTCGGCGGGGACCTCCGGGCGGCGGTCGACGAGGCGTTCTTGCATGAATGCAGCCTAATGACGTGATATGAGCTGTTGTTATGCAGCGTAGCCCCGATGCGATCCAGCTCACAGACCTCGACAACGAGGCCCTGACCGATCTGTACGCCTATCCGGCCGAACGGGAACGGAGTTGGCTACGGGTCAATTTCGTCGCCAGTATCGACGGGGCGGTGACGGGGACGGGCGGGGTCTCCGAATTCCTCGGCACACCGGCCGACAAACGGGTGTTCCATCTACTGCGCGAACTCGCCGAGGTGGTGCTCGTCGGTGCGGGGACCGTACGCGCCGAAAACTACGGCGGCGCCCAGACCGATCCGCACTTTCGTCGCGACCTGTACCTCCGGGGCGTGGGCGGCCATCCGGACGGCGCCCCGCCGCCGATCGCGATCGTCACCGCATCCGCCGCGGTGGATCCGGCGCATCGGGTGATCACCACGGCCGTCACCCCGACACTGATCCTGACCACTGCCGCCGCACCGTCCGCCTGGAAGCGAGCGCTGGCGGACGCGGGCGCGGAGGTGCTCGAGGTCGGGGACCGGCTCATCGAACCGCACGCCCTGCCGGCCGCGCTCGCCGCCCGCGGGCTGCGGCGCATCCTGTGCGAGGGCGGGCCGCAGTTGTTCGGGGCGCTGGCGGGAGCAGGTGCCGTCGACGAACTCTGCCTGACGACCGCGCCGCTGCTCATCGGCGGCGGGGCGCGGCGGATCGCGGTATCGCATGAGGAATTCGCCCGCCGGATGACCCCGGCGCATGTGCTGTTCGATACCGACGGAACGGTCCTCACCCGCTGGGTCCGGGCCTGATCCGGGCGCCCGGGCAGGGCCGTGAACTGCGCGCGGGCGATACGGTCCGCGCCGCGTGCACACGACGGGCAGCACGGCACGGCCGATACGCCGGCGGAGTCGCGCACGCCGGTGGTGTCCCGCGCAGGCGAACCCGGAGCGGACCTGGCAGGCTGTAACGCATGCGCTGGACTCGGGCAGTGGTGCCGGCCTCGGCACTCTTGATCATGATCGCCGGCTGCGGCGCCGGACCTTCGGACCGTCCGCATGTCGCCGTCGAACGTCCGCCGGTACCAGGCGATTCCGCCCCTTCGGCCGAGGTTCCGCCGCCGCCCGCGGCAGAGGTTCCGAAAAACGAGCTGGCCTGGCGCGACTGCACCCGGGAGACATTCGACGAGCTCGGCCTGGGCCCCGGGCCCAGCGGTCTGGTACTGGAATGCGCGGATTTCTCCACCCCGATCGACACTGCGGGCACGGTGCGCGGCAATTTCCGTGCCGGCGCGCTGCGCGCCCGCCTCCCGCAGACCCCCGCCGACGCACCCCCGCTGGTCCTGACCTCCGGTGTCGACCGCTCGTCCACCGCCACCCTCGCGGGCATGGCCACCGGGCCCGCCGGTGCGCTGCTGGCCGCCCGGCCCGTCGTCGCGGTGGACCGCCGCGGTATCGGCAGCTCCCAGGCGATCGACTGCCTGCCCGACGATATCCGCACCGGCCTGCAGAACAACGCGCAATTCGCGCCGGGGGGCGACCCGGTGGCCGCCATGGTCGACATGTCCCGGAACGGAACCATCGCGTGCCGGGATTTCCTGCAGCCCTACGACGGCACCTTCGATGCCGCCCACGCCGCCGACGATATCGAGCAGCTGCGCCGGGAATGGGATGTCGAGCACATCGCGCTCCTGGGCACGGGCAGCGGCGCCCAGGTCGGCCTCGAATACGGGCGCAAATACGGTGATCGGCTCGCCCGGCTGGTCCTCGACTCCCCCACCCCCGTCGGCGTGGACACTGTCACCCGCACCGAAACCGCGCTGCAGGGCGCGGAAGCGGCATTGAGCGCGTTCGCGCAACAGTGCGCCGGGATCGCCTGTTCGCTCGGCCCCGACCCGCGGGCCAAGGTGACCGAACTGGTCGGCAAGGCCGCCGCCGGCCAGCTGGGCGACATTTCGGCAAACGCGGTCCGCACCGCGGTGACCGGCTTCCTCGGCAGCCCGCGCGCCGACCAGTCGAGCCGGGTCGCCGAGCTGGCCGATGCGCTGTCCGCGGCGGACCGGGGCGACCGGGGCCCGCTGCAGGCGATCATCGACCGGCAGGAGAAGGCCACCGCCGGGGACGGCCAATTCGTCAACAGCTGCACCGATATGCCGCAGCCGCCGCCCGCGCCCCAGGTGACCGATCTGTCGGCGATCTGGGCCGAGAAGTATCCCGCGTTCGGCCGGTCGGCCGCAGTGTCGATGCTGGTCTGCTCGGCGTGGCCGGTGAACGAGGCGCCGCCCGCGCTGGAGAAACTGGAGCTGCCGGTACTGGTTCTGTCCGGCGCCGCAGACCCGGTCACCGGCGCCGCCCAGGCCTCGGTGACCGGCGCGCTCGGCGCCGCCGGCGCCCGGCATTCGACCATGATCTGGCAGGGCTGGGGTCATCCGGTCAGCGCCCATTCCGGGTGCGCGCAGACCGCCGTCGTCGAGTATCTGAAGGACGGCAAACTTCCGGGCGACGGAACCGCCTGCCCGGCCTGACAACCGTCCGCACCGCCCGGCCCGATGTGCGTCTGACCGGCGCGTCGAGGGTGGGTCCCGGCAACACCACGGCACCGTCCGGTGTACCGTGCCGTGGTGTTCCTTCGACAGCTCGAGCCCCGCACCGCTCGAACCACCGCCGACGTGATCCGGTTCGCGCTCTGGCCGCTGGCAATCATGACCGTGCTGAACCGGGTGTTCATCAAGGCTGTCAACGGTTTCGTCACCGACGACTACAAGCCGGTGTATCAAGCCTCGCTGGATTTCCTGAACGGGCGTGAGGTCTACACGGCGAATTTCGATTCGGTCGACCCGCACTACCTGTATCCACCCAGCGGCACCCTGCTGATCGCGCCGATCGCGGTGATCGACTACGAGAAGTCGCGCTGGCTGTTCATCCTGCTCAATGCGGTCGCGATCCTCATCGCCTGGTATCTGCTGCTCAAGCTGTTCAACTACACGCTGCGGTCGATCGCCGCACCGGCGCTGCTGCTGGCAATGTTCCTGTCCGAGACGGTGATCAACACACTGGTGTTCACCAACGTCAACGGATGCCTGCTCCTCGCCGAGATGTTGTTCCTGATCCTGCTACTGCAGAGACGCGATATCTGGGCCGGCGTGATACTCGGCTTGAGTATGGCAGTGAAACCGACCCTGGCACCCCTGCTGTTGATAGCCCTGGTGCGCAAACAGTGGACATTGGTCGCCACGGCGGTGGCCGTGCCGATCGCGCTCACCGGCGTCGCCTGGCCGCTGTCCAAGGATCCGGAGGCGTTCTTCGCCCGGACCGCCCCGTACCTGATGGAGACCCGGGACTACTTCAACAGCTCGATCCCCGGCAACGCCGAGTACTACGGGTTGCCGCCGTGGTTGATGTGGGGCATCCGGGCGGCCATGGCGGTGCTGGTACTGATCGCGCTGTGGATTCTGTACCGGTACTACCGCGAAGACGAGCTGTTCTTTGTCACGACCTCCTTGGGTCTGCTGCTCACCGCCGAGTTCGTGCTCCTCTCCCTCGGGCAGATGTACTACTCGATGCTGCTGTTCCCATTCCTCATGTCGGTGGTGCTGCGCAATTCGGTATTGCGCAACTGGCCGGCCTGGCTGGCGGTATTCGGGTTCATGTCCTACGACAAATGGCTGTCGGACCGCTGGCCCGATATCGGCCGCAACCTCGAATACCTGCGGATCACCTTCGGCTGGGGTCTGCTGCTGATCGTGGTGTTCTGCGTCCTCGGCGACCGGTACCTGGCCGCCCGCCGGGCCGGCCGGCTACCGCATCTGGACCCGGAGTGGATGGCGACCGCACCCGATTCCCGGGAGACCACCGATGCACCCGCGGTCCCCGGCGGCGGCCGGGACGAACGGCCCGCCGATCCGGCGCCGGTTACGTCCCGGCTCGCCGAACCCCAGAGCGTGCGCGGCTGAACCGGTACGGGACGCGGCGGCGGGAGCGTATTAGCGTGGAGGCATGAGTTCCGACGCGGACGCCACCGATACCTCCCTGCCCGCCCCGAAAATCCAGCTGACCCCGCAGCAGTGGCGGGCGAAACTGGATCCGATGGAGTACGCCGTGCTCCGGGAAGCCGGCACCGAGCGGCCGTTCACCGGTGAATACACCGACACCAAGGCCGAAGGCGTGTACAGCTGCCGGGCCTGCGGTGCCGAACTCTTCCGCAGTTCCGAGAAGTTCGAATCGCATTGCGGCTGGCCGTCGTTCTTCGATCCGGCGGATTCGGACGCGGTGCTGTTGCGCGCGGACGATTCGCTCGGGATGCGGCGTGTCGAAGTGCTGTGCGCCAACTGCCACAGCCACCTCGGACACGTCTTCGAGGGTGAGGGATATCCGACACCCACCGACAAGCGGTACTGCATCAACTCGATCTCGCTGCGGCTGCACCCCTCGACCAGCTCAGCGGAGTGAGCTCCCCGTTTGCCGATCGGTACGTTACGTAACGACCGCCCGGTTCACATGCCCCCATTTTCCGGGGCCCTACCGGGCGGTCGGTATCGGTAGGTCAGGGCAGCGCGGTGACGAGCTGTTCGATCTCGACTCGCGGGCCGGTGAAGAACGGGGTCTCCTCCCGGACGTGCATACGCGCCTCGGTCGCCCGCAGATCGCGCATCAGATCGACGATCCGGTGCAGTTCCGGTGCCTCGAAAGCGAGAATCCACTCGTAGTCGCCGAGCGCGAACGAGGAGACGGTATTGGCCCGCACATCGGCGTATCCGCGTGCTTCCTTACCGTGATCGGCCAGCATCTTGCGGCGTTCGTCATCGGGCAGCAGGTACCACTCGTAGGACCGGACGAACGGGTACACGCAGATGTAGTTCCCGGGATCCTCTCCCGCCAGGAACGCCGGAACATGGCTCTTGTTGAACTCCGCCGGGCGATGCAACGCCACATTGCTCCACACCGGGGTGCTGGCCCGGCCCAGTTCGGTGGTCCGCCGGAAATCCGCGTAGGCGGCCTGCAGATCCTCGACCCGCTCGGCATGGGTCCACACCATGAAATCGGCGTCCGCGCGCATACCGGCCACGTCGTAGACGCCGCGGACCACCACATCCCGATCCGCGAGACCGTCGAAGAACGCCTGGGCCTCCTTGATCGCCGCCGCCCGGTCCTCGCCCAGCGCGCCCGGCCGCACCTGGTACACGGAGAACATGAGATAGCGGATGGTGGAGTTGAGAGCCTGGTAATCGAGTCGCGCCATACCCCCATCGTGCCACCTGAACGGAACCGGACCGCCTCCGAGTGAGTAATCTGTGTCGCCCGGCTGTGTCGATTCACGGCAGTTCCGACGGCGCCGGTTCGGGCGCCGGTCTCGATTTCACTCCACCGCTGCACACCCGTTCCCTGGCTCCGGAAGGCGACCAGCGAACAATCGAGGCCCGCGGAGTACGCGTGTGGCTATAGCGGCGACGCCGGCAGTTACCGGCCCGCGGAAGCCGCATCAGCGCATGCCGTGGCGATCCGGCGGGCTGCGGCGGTGGCCGAGGCGACGCAGGCCGGTACGCCCACACCGTTCAGGTACGCGCCGGTCACCGCGAGATCGTCGAGATCTGTCAGCCCGGCCTCGATTTCGGCCACCCGGTCGGTGTGGCCGGGCGCGTATTGGGCGAGCCCACCGGGCCAGCGCTGGACGACCGCCGAATTCGGGGTGATGGCGGCACCGGTCACGGTGGCGAGATCGGCGGTGGCGGCGGCGACGAGTTCGGTATCGGAGAGTGCGGTTGCGGTGTCGTCGCCGAAGCGCCCGAACGATATCCGGACCACCGCGGTATCACGCGCCGCCAGATGCGGCCATTTCCGGCTCGACAGCGTGAACGCCTTGGCCCGCAGCGGTTCACCCGTCGCCACCAGCACCCCCGAGTTCTGCGGTAATGCGGTGTCCTTCGGCAACTCGAGGACGACGAGCGCCGACGAGGACAGTTCGATTCCGGCGGCCGCCCGCGCGGACCTCGGGGCGACCTCGGCCAGCAATCGGGCGGTCACGGGCGCCGGGGTCGCGAGTACCACGGCGTCGAACTCGCCGACCGGGTCCACGCGCCAGCCGCCGGGCGCCCGGTGCAGGGCGTCGACCCCGGTATCGCGGATTGTGGTCGCCGCGGTCCGGTCCGCCAGCGCGCGGAGCAGCGCCCCGTAACCGTCGCGGAGCGCACCGAACACCGGGGCATCCGACGGCGGCGGCAGTAACGCCGATATCGCGGCGGTGAGACTGGTGGCGCCCCGGTCGAGGGCCGCAGCCAGCGCGGGCAGGGCCGCGCGGAGACCGATCGAGCGGGCCGTGCCCGCGTAGACGCCGCCGAGCAAGGGGTCGACACTGCGCGCCACGGTTTGGGCCCCGAACCGGTCGGCCACCAGGGAATACACATCGGTGTCGGCGCCGGGCCGCCAGCTGAACGGACGGGTGGGTTCATCGGCGATCCGCGCCACTGTGTCCGGGTCGAGAAGTCCCGCAACCGAGTCTGGACCGGACGGGATACCCATCAGCGTCCGTTCCGGCAGCGGATGCGCCCGCCCGCCGGCCCACACCAGTGGCCGCAGCCCGGCCGGATGCACCAGTTGGTCGGCGATCCCCAGTTCCCGTAACAATGCCGGGACCTCCGGCCGCCGCCCGACGAACGCTTCCGCACCCAGATCCACCGGTTCGCCACCGACCGACCCCGTCCGCAGCACACCGCCCAGCCGATCGCGGCCCTCGATCACGGTGAGGTCCGCCGCGGCGCCCAGCGCCTGCCGCAGCCGGTATGCCGCGACCAGCCCACTGATTCCCCCACCGACCACCGCGATTCTCATACCCCGACGGTAGCCGTTACTGCAATCATGTGAAGTACATGGCCGAGGACGATAGGTCCGTGGAGGAACGACGAGCAGTGCGGTGCCGTCGCCGGCGCGTGCGCAGCAACGGTCGGTCGACCCGGCGGTCTTACAGCTCGTGGACCAGCTCCACCAGCGCCGTCAGCACCCCGGGGTCGGTCTCCGGGAGCACCCCGTGGCCGAGGTTGAAGATATGGCCCGTCGCGCCCATCGCGACCGCGGAATCCGCTTCGTCGGCGATCCGCCGCGCCTCGGCCTCCACGACCGGCGCGCCGGCGAACAGCACGGATGGGTCGAGGTTGCCCTGCAGGGCTTTGCCGGGGCCGACGCGGCGAACCGCCTCGGTGAGCGGTACCCGCCAGTCCACACCGACCACATCGGCGCCGGCCTCCCCCATCGCCCCGAGCAGTTCCCCCGTACCCACACCGAAGTGGATCCGGGGCACGCCGGCGTCGGCGACCTCGGCGAAAACCCGTTCCGAATGCGGCAGGACATAGCGGCGGTAGTCGGCCAGAGACAGGGCGCCGGCCCAGGAGTCGAACAGCTGGACCGCGTCCACCCCGGCGTCGAGCTGGGCGCGCAGGAACACGATGGTGATATCGGTGAGCACGCCGAGCAGCGCGTGCCAGGAGGCCGGATCGCCGTACATCATCGCCTTGGTGCGCTCATGATGCTTACTGGGCCCACCCTCGACCAGGTAGGACGCCAGAGTGAAGGGCGCGCCGGCGAATCCGATCAGCGGGGTCTGCCCGAGCTCGCCGACCAGCAACCGGACCCCGTCGGTGACGGCACCGACTTCCTCGGGCCGCAGGCGGGGCAACGCCTGGATATCGGCCGCGGTCCGCACCGGGGAGGTGACGACCGGGCCCACCCCGGGGACGATATCGAGATCGATACCGGCCGCTTTCAGCGGGACGACGATATCGGAGAACAGGATCGCCGCATCCACCCCGTGCCGGCGGACCGGCTGCAGTGTGATCTCGCAGACCAGTTCCGGATCGAAGCAGGACTGCAGCATCCCGATACCTGCCCGCAGTTCCCGGTATTCGGGCAGCGACCGCCCGGCCTGCCGCATGAACCAGACCGGCCGCCGGGCCGGTGCCGCCCCGGATGCGGCGGCCAGGAACGGGGCATCGGACAACTGGCGGCGCGTGTAAGTGCTCATCACCGGCCATCGTATGCGGCCCCGCCCGCCCCGGCGTGCAAGCCCGGACCCACTGCCCACCTGTCCTGGTCGCCGAACCGGCCCGCGACCGGATGACCAGCGGGACAGTTGCGCGGTATTTACCACGAAGGGGCACGAACACCCAGCAACAACGGTCGCCCGGCGCGCCTCCGCACGCCCCGGCTACTACAGGTCTACCGTCACTCCCGTGACACCGCTCGATATCCGCGACGGCGCACCGAACGATGGGCCCGGCGACGAACCCGCATCGTTTCGCGCTGCCGTTTCGGCGATGGGCGCCGCGTCCGTACATCCGCGGATCGAACTGTCCCCGATCCGGCCGCCGCAGCGTCTCGCCCCGTATTCCTACGCACTCGGCGCCGAGGTGATCCACGAGGATTCGCCGGTGGTGCCCATCGATTCGGAGGGTGATGCGTTCGGCCGGCTGATTCTGCTACACGATCCGAACGGCGACGAGGCCTGGCACGGAGTGTTCCGGCTGGTCGCCTATATCCAGGCCGATATCGACGGCGCCCTGGCGGCCGATCCGCTGCTGCCGGAGGTCGCGTGGAGCTGGCTGGTGGACGCGCTGGAGTCACACGACGAACCGTTCACCGCGCTCGGCGGAACGGTGACCTCGACCAGTTCGGTGCGCTACGGCGATATCGCCGGACCGCCCCGGGCACATCAGCTGGAACTGCGGGCGTCCTGGACGGCCCGGACCACCGAGATGGCTCCGCACGTAGAAGCTTTCGGTGAAGTACTGGCCTATGCGGCGGGTCTGCCACCCGCGGGTATCACCGATCTACGGCCGTCGGAGTCCACCAACACCGACCGTGGTTGAATATCGGCCGTAGCCTCGGCCACGTAGAGTGGCCCTTTATGCCGGTAGTAGAGGAGCCCGAACACCTGTCCGGTGGCCACCCGGACGGTGGCGCCGTGCCGTCATCGGCGTCCGGGCCGGGGGTGGACAGCGCACAGGCAGGTTCGATACCGGAGAGCGGGCTGCCCGAACCACCCGCTGCGGTCCCACTGCTGGCCCCGGCCGACGGGATTCCGCCGGTCTGCGCGACCCCCGGCGAGGTCGCCACGGCGGCGGAACGACTGGCCGCCGGCACCGGACCGCTGGCCGTCGACGCCGAACGCGCCTCGGGTTTCCGCTATTCGTCCCGTGCCTACCTGATCCAGTTGCGCCGCGCCGGGGCGGGCACGGTACTCATCGATCCGATTCCGGTGACCGAGGCGCTGGGTCCGCTGGCGGAGGCGATCAACGGCCTGGAGTGGATCCTGCATTCCGCCGATCAGGATCTGCCCGGCCTGGCCGAACTCGGACTACGGCCGGCGAAACTGTTCGATACCGAACTGGGCGGCCGGCTGGCCGGATTTCCGCGCGTCGGCCTGGCCGCCATGGTCGAGCAACTGCTCGGGCGGGCGCTGCGCAAGGGGCACGGGGCGGCCGACTGGTCGACCCGGCCGCTGCCCGAAGCGTGGCTGAACTACGCCGCCCTCGATGTCGAACTATTGCCCGAACTCCACGAAGCGGTGGCCGCGGACCTCGCCGACCAGGGGAAAACCGGCTGGGCGGCACAGGAATTCGAGCATATCCGGCTCGCCGAACCCGCAGCACCCAAACCGGACCGCTGGCGGCGCACCTCCGGAATCCACACCCTGCGCCGGGCCCGCCAGCTCGCGATCGTGCGGGAACTCTGGACCACCCGCGACACCCTCGCGCGCGGACGCGATATCGCGCCGTCGCGGATCCTCCCGGATTCGGCCATCATCGCCGCCGCGAACGCGGACCCCAAGAGCATCGGGCAGCTGCGCGAGTTACCGGTGTTCGGTGGGCCGCGACAGCGCCGCTACTCACGGGAGTGGCTGGGTGCGGTGGAACGGGTCCGCGCCCTGTCCGACGAGGAGCTGCCGCGGATGAGTCAGCCCTATGAGGGCCCGCCGCCGGTCAACCGGTGGGAACGCCGCGACCCCACCGCAGCCGCCCGGCTCACCCGCGCCCGGGCCGCGATGACGGGGATCTCGGAACGGGTCACGGTACCGGTCGAGAATCTGCTCGCACCCGATCTCGTACGCCGCCTGTGCTGGGACGGACTGCCCGATTACCGGCTCGGACCGGAATCGGCGGGCGAGGTCGCCACGACGATCGACGGTTTCCTGAAATCGCACGGCGCCCGGCCGTGGCAGCGCGAACTCACGGTGGACGCGCTCGCCGGGGCACTCACCCAGGCCCCGGCGCAGTGAATCGCGGTCAGCCGGCGTTCAGCCAGCCGGCGACGCGGCGCGCGATATCGGGGGCCGTCAGTCCCAGGTCCTGACGTATCTGGGCGGTACTGCCGTGGTCCAGGAACTCCTGGGGGATCCCGATGTCCCGGGCCGGGACATCGAGTCCGGCTGCACGCAGGCGCGCCGATACGGTCGAACCGATGCCGCCGTGCACACCGCTGTCCTCCAGGGTCACCACCAGCCGATAGTTCTCCGCGAGTTTCACGATGGTGTCCGATACCGGCAGCACCCAGCGCGGGTCGATCACCGTCGCACTGGTCTGCTCGGCCTCCAGCAGCTCCGCGGCCTGCAGCGCGGCCGGTACGAGCGAGCCGACCGCTACGAACAGCACATCACCGCGCTGGGCCCGCGCCGAAGGACCCTCGCGGTCCGGCAGCCACAGCACGTCCACCCCGTCGAGTCGTTCCACGGCTCGGATATCGGCGCCGACACTGTCCTTGGGGAACCGGAGGGCGGTGGGGCCGTCGTTGACCGCGAGGGCCTCGGTCAGTTCCTCGGCCAGGGTGGTGGCGTCGCGAGGCGCGGCGACCCGCATCCCGGGCACGATTCCCAGCAGCGACAGATCCCACATACCGTTGTGACTGGCACCGTCCGCGCCGGTGATACCGGCGCGATCCAGGACCAGGGTGACCGGTTGCTTCAACAGCGCCACATCCATCAGCAACTGATCGAAGGCGCGGTTGAGGAAGGTCGAGTACAGCGCGACCACCGGATGCAGGCCGCCCAGCGCGAGACCCGACGCGGAGGCCAGCGCATGCTGTTCGGCGATCCCCACATCGAAGAGGCGATCCGGGAAGCGCTCCCCGAACGCGGACAGGCCGGTGGGGCCGGGCATGGCCGCGGTGATCGCGACGATGTCCTCGCGGCGTTCGGCGTGCGCGATGAGTTCCTTGGAGAACACCGAGGTCCAGCTGGCCGCACCGCCCTTGCTCACCGCTTCGCCGGTGAGAGGATCGATGGGACCGCAGGCATGCATCTGATCGGCCACATGGTTCTCGGCCGGTTCGTACCCGTGCCCCTTCTGGGTGACGGCGTGCACCACCACCGGGCCACCGAATTCCTTGGCATGGCGCAGCGCCGATTCCAGCGCGACGATATCGTGGCCGTCCACCGGGCCCACGTACTTGATCCCGAGATCGCCGAACAGCTCCTGCGGGCTCACCGCGTCCTTGATCCCGGCTTTTACCGCGTGCACCATGGAATACGCGGAATCACCCACGCCCGGAATGCTTTTCAGGAAACGGCGGCCCGTGTCGAGCATATGTTCGT
The DNA here is from genome assembly GCF_042719915.1 of Nocardia sp. NPDC058499. Taxonomy (NCBI): domain Bacteria; kingdom Bacillati; phylum Actinomycetota; class Actinomycetes; order Mycobacteriales; family Nocardiaceae; genus Nocardia; species Nocardia sp. NPDC058499. The sequence goes on from NZ_JBHXMZ010000001.1 coordinate 752,655, forward strand.
ACACCGGCTGGGTACGCAGCGCGGTCAGCCGTTCGGCCAGACCACCGATGGTCGGCGCATAGGAGCGGCCGTTGTCGTTGACCACGATCACCACCGGCCGGTCCGGCGCGCCGGCGATATTGTTCAGCGCCTCCCAGCACATGCCGCCGGTGAGCGCCCCGTCGCCCACCACCGCGACGACATGGCGGTCCTGCCCGGTGAGCGCGAACGCCTTGGCGAGACCGTCGGCATAGGAGAGTGAGGCCGAGGCATGGGAGGACTCGACCCAGTCGTGTTCGCTCTCCGCGCGACTCGGATATCCCGACAGCCCGTCCTTGCGGCGCAGGGTGTCGAAGCCGTCCTTGCGACCGGTCACGATCTTGTGCACATAGGCCTGGTGGCCGGTGTCGAAGATCAACGGGTCGGCGGGCGAATCGAATACCCGGTGCAGTGCGAGCGTGAGTTCCACCACCCCGAGATTCGGGCCCAGGTGCCCGCCGGTGACGGCGACCTTGTGCACCAGGAACTCACGGATCTCGGCCGCCAGCTCCCGCAGTTGCGGTACCGACAGCCGTCGCACGTCTTCGGGCGTATCGACCCGGGAAAGCACTCCCACCTGATTCGCTCCCTCCGGATAGCGCAGTTGATCCGACCAGTCTAGGAGCCGCGGCCGAGTACTCACCCGACGACGAGGGCTGCGCACCGCCGCACCGGGCCGGATCCGCGGTCCGGCGTATCCGTCCAGCCTAAGGTGAACGACGTATGCCGCGCGAACCGCGTGCACTGACGGCCGCGGCGCGCCACACGAGTGCCGCAGATCCGAGGCGAGGAGGCCGGATGAACCATCCGCAGACCGGGACCGTCACCGTATTCGGGCAGGGCACGGTACGTGCGGTACCCGATCTGATCGTCGTCGGGATCGGGGTGGAATGCCGCGCGAGCACCGTGGGCCTCGCCTACGAACAGGCCGGCCGGCGGCTGACCGCGATCACCACCGCGCTCCGCGACGACGAGGTCGCCGATACCGATATCGCCACCGGAGTGCTGTCGGTGCGTTCGGATATCGCGTGGCAGGACGGTGTATCCAGAATCACGGGATATATCGCCACCAGCGGCCTGCGTATCACCCTGAGCGGGCCCACATCCGGAGCAGCCGACGCCGGCCCGGCCGATGTCATCGCACACGCCGTCGCCGCCGGCGGCGACGACGCACGGCTGGGCGGCCTGCAGCACGCCTTCACCGACCGCACTCGGCTATTGACGCGGGCGCGGGATGCGGCCTGGGACGATGCGCTGGACCGGGCCCGCCAGTACGCCCGCCGGGCCGCGCGCGACCTCGGACCGGTGCTCGAGATCACCGAGGACACCGCCTCTCCGGCTCCCCGCGCGCCTCAGGAACCCGGGGGTGTCCGCATGGTCGCGGCGACGAGCCAGTCCCCGGTGCCGGTGGAGCACGGCGAACAGGAGGTCTCCGCGATCCTGCGGGTTACCTGGCAACTGGGCTGACGCACCGGTCCACCCCGGCCGCGGAAGTGCGCCCCGGACAACGGCACGTCGGCCGCCGGCCGAGCGCCAGCGTCATGTGCCTGACCTGGGGACCGACCAATTCGGGAGTTCATGCTGAGTGGCGATAGCAAGCCCAGCCGCCCCCAACGAACCACCGACGCGAGCATATGCGTATCGGCGGGAGGCCGGGACGCCCCCGATATCGCCGAACCGATCGAGGAGCGGTCCAGCACGCGAGGTCGCCGGTGCGGTACATGCGCAGGCCCGGGCCCCGTTGTAGGGGTCGGCGACGAAGCGGGCCGCGGCGCCGTCTTCGAGTGCCGCTGGGTAACCGTCGGTCTGCCCCGGACCCGACGCGGGCAACCCGAGATGCCCCTGCGCCACACCGACCGTGGAATACCGCGTGGCGCCACGGGTGGCCGCGTCGGTTAACGGCTGACTACACGGCGTTCACAGACCGGCGACCGGCACGGCGGCTGTTCGACCGTCGCTTTCAGCCGGCCTCCGCCTGGGGCGGGCGGTGTGCCGTCCAGTTGCCGCCGCGGCACCTCAGCGTTCCAGCAGCGCGAGGCATTCCACGTGGTGGGTCGCGGGGAACGCATCGAAGGCGCGCAGCGCACCCAGCCGGTAACCGGCGTCCAGGTACAGCCGGAGATCGCGGGCGAAGGAGGCGGGGTCGCAACCGATGTGCACGATGCGGTCCGGTGCGGCCGCGGTCACCGCGGAGACCACGGGTTTGCCGGCCCCGGCGCGCGGAGGGTCGAGCACGACGACCTGCGGCCGGGGTCCCGGGTGACCCGCGATCCATCGCTCGACGCGGCCCGCCTGCAGGGTCAGCCACGGAAGGTCGCCGAGCGCGGTATTGCCGTCGGCGACCGCGCCCGGCGCGGATTCCACTGCATGCACCGCGCCCCCGGATCCTGTCCGGTCCGCCAGCCGGGCGGCGAATACGCCCACACCGCTGTAGAGGTCCCACGCGGTCGCCCCCGGGGCCGGATCGGCCCATTCGGCAACGAGGTCGGAATAGCATTCGGCGGAACCTCGATGCGCCTGCCAGAACCCGGCAGCCGACACGTCCCAGCGGCGCCCCGCCACGTACTGGACGGCGCGGCCGGTCCCCTCGATCACCCATTCGTCGCGTGCGGTATGCGCGGCAGCTCGGCGGGCCACGGCGCGACGCCGCTGCCCATTCGGAGTGTCGGACGCCGATCCCTCCGGCCCTGCCCGGCGTACAGGTTTCGGCCGGGCACCCCGCCGCCGGTCAGCAGGGCCGCGGCGACCGTCTCGGGCGACCGCACCGCGGTACTCTTGCGGCTGCGACACCGGGGCGAGTTCGACGATATGCCGGTGACCTTCGTCGTCGACCGCGATCACCAAATCCGCGCCGGGCGTCCAGCGTCGCTCGGCAATCCCGTCGAGCGCACCGGGAACCGGTTGCGGGCACCGCAGGTCCGGGAGAACCTCGGTACTGCGGTACCGGTGCACACCGGCCCGCCCGGCGGCGTCCACCACGAGCCGGACCCGGGTGCGCCAGCCGCCGGCCGAATCGGAAGGGCCGGGCATCGGTTCGACCTCCGGTTCCCGTTCTATCCCGGTGATCCGGCGCAGTTGCTCGGCGACGACCATCGACTTCAAGGCGCGCTGCGCCGACGGCGTCGCGTGAGCGAAATCACAGCACCCTGCGCCGCCCGGGCCCGATACCGGGCAAGTTCGCGGCACCCGGTCCGGTGCGGGCTCCAGGATCTCCACCGCATCGGCTCGGCAGAACGCTCCACCTCGATCCTCGGTGACCCGCGCCGACACCAGTTCGCCCGGCAGGCCGTGCCGGACGAACACCACCCGCCCCTCGTACCGGGCCACACAGAACCCGCCGTGCCCAGGCGGGCCCAGCCGCACCTCGAGCAGGCGATCGCGCCAGGAATTCATAGATCGGTTTCTCCCTGTCCGCGTTCGATGCTGTCTCCCCGGAGAGCTGCACGGCCGCGCAGGAATCCGGGCGCGACAACCGGATCGCACCGGTCGAGCTCACCCTCATATCGACCCGGACGCGCGTCACCGCCCCGGCATCGGACGCGGATCGAGTCGCGGATCACGCGATACGCCTGCGCGTCCTGCCGGTACCCGCGAACGCCGACCGGCCGGCACCGTGCCCGCAGGCCCGCAGACTCACCCATTGTCGCCGTACCCGCGACGTACCGACCCCGGCGCCGCATGTTCGCCCGCGGTACGGGCCCGCGCCGAGGAACTGAGCTGCCACGGCACGCTGGTCACCATCACTCCGGGTTCGAACAGCAGACGGCCCTTCAACCGCAACGCGCTCTGGTTGTGCAGCACCTGCTCCCACCAGTGACCGACGACGTATTCGGGGATGAACACCGTCACCACATCGCGGGGCGCGTCCTTGCGTACCCGTTTCACATAGTCGAGAACGGGTTTGGTGATCTCGCGGTAGGGCGATTCCACAACCTTCAACGGTACCGAGATATCGCTGGTCTCCCAGTCCCGGACCAGGGAGCGGGTGTCCTGCTCGTCGACGTTCACCGTGATCGCCTCGAGCGTGTCCGGGCGACCCGCCCGTGCGTAGGCCAGCGCGCGCCGGGTCGGCAGGTGCAGCCGGGACACCAGCACGATCGAATGGGTCCGGCTGGGCAAAACCCCGTCCCATTCGTGCTCCTCGAGTTCGCGGGCCACCGAATCGTAGTGGTGGTGGATCATCTTCATCACCACGAAGATCACCGCCATCGTCACGATCGCGATCCAGGCGCCGGCGAAGAACTTCGTGACCAACACCACTACGAGCACCGCGCCCGTGGCCACCAGACCGAGCGCGTTGATGGCCCGGGACCGCCGCATCCGCGACCGCTCGGCCGGATCGGTCTCCCGGCGCAGCAACCGGGTCCAATGCCGCAGCATGCCGGTCTGGCTGAGGGTGAAGGAGACGAATACGCCGATGATGTAGAGCTGGATGAGTTTGGTGACTTCCGCGTCGAACGCCACCACGAATCCGATCGCGCCCACCGCAAGGAACAGGATGCCGTTGCTGAAGGCCAGCCGGTCGCCGCGGGTGTGCAACTGGCGGGGCAGGAACCGGGCCTGGGCCAATACCGAGCCGAGCACCGGGAACCCGTTGTAGGCGGTATTGGCCGCCAGGACCAGGATCACCGCCGTCACCACCGCCACGAAGTAGAAACCGGGCGTGAATGTGTCGAATACCGCGTGCGCGATCTGCGTGACCAGCGTTTTCTGCTGGTAGTCCGCCGGGGCACCGATCAGCTGCGCCGTGCTCTCGGCGATAACCACATGGGCTTCGCGGGCAACCACGATGATGCCCAGGAACAAGGTGATGGAGATACCGCCGAGCATCAGCAGCGTGGTCGCGGCATTACGCGATTTCGGTTTGCGGAACGCCGGGACTCCGTTGCTGATCGCCTCGACACCGGTCAGTGCTGCGCTTCCCGAAGAAAAGGCGCGGGCGAGCATGAAAATCAGCGCTATCCCCGCCAGATGTTCTTCCTCGGCCCGCAGTTCGAACGAGGCCGATTCGGCTCGCACTTCGTCGCCGAGGACGAAGATACGGATCAGGCCCCAGCCGAGCATCGCGAACATACCGATCAGGAAGGCGTACGACAGCAGTGCGAACGTCCGCCCGGATTCGCGCACTCCACGCAGGTTCATCGCGGTGAGCAGGGCGATGGCGGCCACCGCGAACAACACCTTGTGGGTGGCGACGAACGGTATGGCCGATCCGATCGTGGAAGCCGCCGAGGATATCGAGACCGCGACCGTCAGCACATAGTCCACCAGCAGCGCGCTGCCGACCGCCAAACCGGCGGTGGGGCCGAGATTGGTGGTGACCACCTCGAAGTCGCCGCCGCCGGACGGGTAGGCATGCACATTCTGGCGGTAGCTGGCGACCACGATGATCATCACGACCGCGACGGCGAGTCCGAGCCATGGGGCGTAGGCGTAACCGGCGAGTCCGGATACCGACAGGACGAGGAAGATCTCCTCGGGCGCATAGGCGACCGAGGACATCGCGTCCGAGGCGAATACCGGCAGCGCGATACGTTTCGGCAGCAGGGTGTGGCCCAGGGCGTCACTACGGAAAGGCCGCCCCAGCACCAGGCGTTTGGTGGCGGTCGTCAACTTCGACACTGGACGGAGCATAAGCCCCCACCCAGCCCGCCGCCGTCAGGCATTACCGGATTACCGGTTTGCCCGGGTCCGGCAGGGGGAATCTGGCAGTGGGCGCGAACCGCCGAGTACGGTTCGTTTCGCGGCAACCGCGTGGCTACGCGGGAACACTCGCCGCGGGGCCGTGCCGCACGATCGGGCGCGGTCGTCGGCAGTACGGAGTCAGGAGCGGGATTCACGGTGTACGTGGTGATCATGGGATGCGGACGGGTGGGGGCGTCGCTGGCCCGTGCTCTGGTCCGGATAGGGCATGAGGTCGCCGTGATCGACCGCAACCCGGACGCGTTCCGGCGGCTCGGCGACGATTTCCCGGGCGAACGGGTCACCGGGGTCGGTTTCGATCGCGATGTGCTGCGCCGGGCGGGTATCGAACGGGCCGGCGCGTTCGCGGCGGTCTCCTCGGGCGACAACTCCAACATCATCTCGGCCCGGGTGGCGCGCGAGATGTTCGGTATCGAACGGGTGGTGGCGCGGATCTACGACGCCAAACGCGCCGCCGTCTACGAACGGCTCGGCATCCCGACGATCGCGACCGTGCCCTGGACCACCGACCGTTTCCTGCACAACCTGCTGGGCGATGCGGGCACCACCACCTGGCGCGATCCCACCGGCACGGTCGCCGTCGCCCAGCTGATCCTGCACGAGGACTGGTATGGGCGCACCGTGCGCGAGCTGGAGAGCGCCACCGGCGCCCGGGTCGCGTTCATCATCCGTTTCGGGCAGGGCGTCCTGCCCGATGCCAAAACCGTCGTCCAGGCCGATGACACCGTGTACGTGGCCGCGACCTCCGGTTCCGCCGGTGAGGCCGTCGCGCTGGCCGCGAAACCCCCAGTGAACAAGGACTGATCATGAAGGTGGCCATTGCCGGAGCCGGGGCCGTCGGCCGCTCCATCGCGCGCGAGCTGCTGCGGTCGGGGCACACGGTCATGCTGCTCGAACGCCAGCTCGACCATATCGACCGGGATTCGGTGCAGGACGCCGTCTGGGTGCACGCCGACGCCTGCGAACTACAACTGCTGGAGGACGCGGGCCTGCAGGACTACGAGGTCGTCATCGCTGCCACCGGCGACGACAAAGCCAACCTGGTGCACAGCCTGCTGGCCAAGACCGAGTTCGGGGTACGCCGGGTGGTGGCCCGGGTCAACGATCCCCGTAACGAATGGCTCTTCGACGAGGCGTGGGGTGTCGATGTCGCGGTCTCGACCCCGCGACTGCTGGCGTCGCTGGTCGAGGAGGCGGTCACGGTGGGCGACCTGGTCCGGTTGATGACGCTGCGGCAGGGTCAGGCGAACCTCGTCGAACTCACCCTGCCGCCCGATACCACGCTGGCCGGCAAACCGGTCCGCAGTCTGCGGCTGCCGCGCGATTCCGCCTTGGTCACCATCCTTCGTGGCGGGCGGGTGATCGTGCCGCAGCCCGACGATCCCTTCGAAGGCGACGACGAACTGCTGTTCGTCGCCTCCGCCGAGGCGGAGGAGGAACTGCGCTCGGTGCTGGCACCGATCGGCGCCGCCGAATCCACGGCCGCCGCAACGGGCCTCACGCCCTCGCAGGACGCCGAATACTGACCACCACATTTCGAGCATCCCCGGACGGTCTAAGTTCCTCGGTCGGGGCGCGCCCGGTTCTGGAGCGACGGAGCGGGGGAGCGAAGCGGAGGAGTGAAGAACCGGGTTGATAGGGCCCCGACCTCGAGGCGCGGAGCGCCTCCGATATTTCACGCGGCAACGGGCCGTTCGGCACGGGCCCGCAGTTTGTTCAGTGCCCGGTACTGCATGACCCGGACGACCCCCGCGCTGGTACCCAGTTCTGCCGCGGTTTCGGCCGCGCTCAAACCGAGCACGATCCGCATCACCAGCACCTTCCGGTGCACCGGATTCAGCTGCTGCATGAGCTCGCGGGCCACCGCGCCCCGTTCGGCCGCCAGCGCCCATTCCTCCGGACCCGCCGCCGTCGACGCCAGCTCGGGAATATCCGCTACGGGATAGGCGGGGTGGACCTGTGCCCCGCGAAAGGCATCGGACACCTTGTTCGCCGCAATTCCGTAGACGAAGGCGAGGAACGATTTCCCCTGGTCTCGATAGCGGGGAATCGCGGCGACGGTGGCCATCAGGACTTCCTGGGTCACATCGTCGGCCGTCACATGGAGATGGGCCGGGTTGCCCAGCCGGGTACGGCAGTAGCGCTGTACCAGGGGTTGCACCAGCCGCAGGATTTCGGCTACCGCGCGGCGGTCACCGGCGGCCGCGGGTTCGACCAGGAGATCGAGTTCGGCGGACACCAGGCGGCTCTGTGACCGCACCGGATGCTCACGCCCCCGCTCCGGACGTGTGATCGTGTGCTGCTCGGTACGCATTCGCCAGTCCTCTCGGCAGATCGTCTTCTGTAACGATCGTCCGATGAACGGCGCTGTCGGGATAGACACCAAAGGGTGGGTCATCCGCCACCCTGGCGGGCGAGCGCATGCCGCGAATGTTCGGGTCAGGCGGCGTGCCGTGCCGAGGAGGCCGGCAGATGCCCGGCCCGGCGTACCGCCCAGACGGTCACCACGAGGGCCAGTGCGGTGAGTGGCCAGCCCATCGCGATCCGGGCGGCGGCGAGCCAGCCCGTGCTGTCGGCCGCGTACAGATGGTGCTGCACCAGGTAGCGGGCGCCGAAAACGAGCACCCAGGCGGCGGTTGCCGCATCGTAGAGCCGGACCACCCGGGAATCGGTGCGCCAGCCGACGCCGTGGCCGTTGAGTACGCCCCACACCACGCCGACGAGCGGGCGGCGGATCAGTATCGAGATCAGGAAGGCGGCCCCGTAGACGAGGCTGGTGTAGATGCCGAACAGGAAGAAGCCCTTGGCCTCCCCCACCCGCCAGGCGATCAACGCGCAGATCCCGACGCCCAGGAATCCGGAAATCGCCGGTTGGATCGGTTCCCGCCGCACCAGCCGCCAGACCAGCACGGCCCCCGCGACGCCCAATGCCGCCCAGATCGCCACGGTGAGCCCGAGTAACGCGTTCGCCGGAACGAAGACCAGCACCGGCAGGGTGGAGTAGATCAGCCCGGAGAAACCGCCCAGCTGTTCCAGCAGGGTCTGCTGCGCGGGCTCGGCGCGCTCCTCATCCGGTACATCGTCCGCGGACGATTCCGGTGCGGGGACGGTCCGCGGTAGCGGCGTGGTGGCGTACTCGTCGCTCGATGCCATGCGTCAGCTGTTTCCGCGCAATTCGTAGTAGGGGTTGTAGATCACCTTGCGGCCCTCGCGTTCACCGATACGGCCGCGCACCATGATGCGCCGGCCCGATTCGATACCGGGAATCCGGCGTCGCCCGATCCACACCAGCGTGATGGCATCGGTGCCGTCGAAGAACTCCGCCTGCACATTCGCACCGGCGGCCTGCGGACAGGAATCGACGCTGCGCAATCTGCCCAGCATCGTCGCCTCCTCACCGCGTCGGCACTCCGAGACCCGGCAGGCGCCCGAAGCGTCCGCCGACTCCGCCAGTTGCTCGGCGTCGAGCTGATCGAGATCCTCGGTCAACCTGCGGCCGAGCCTGCGAAAATATCCTGTTGCGGACTTGGCGCCCGCTTTTCTTCCGGCCGAGGAAGACATCGCTTGCTCTCCTGCTGCGCGGACGGCGTGGGTCGCACGTCATCCGAGATTCTCTGCTACGGCCCGGCTGTGGCCGTACCCGCCACTGTAGATGGGTACCGGCGGCACCGCTACGCTCGGTCCGGTGTTCGATTCCCCACGTCCGGCAGTCGTGGTCGCGCTTCCCGGCACCGGCTCCGATGCGCATTTCGCCCGACGCGCCTTCGAGCCCGCCTGCACCGCCCGCGGGCTCGAGCTGATAGCGGTCGACCCCGAACCGGGCGCGGTGATCGCCGGCTACCTCGCCGCCCTGGATACCGCCGCTGCCCGTGGCCCGGTCCTGGCCGCGGGTATCTCCCTGGGGGCGGCGGTAGCGCTCGAATGGGCCGGCCGCCGCGCAACCGAGGACGTGGCGGGCGTTATCGCCGCGCTGCCGGCTTGGACCGGCCCCGATACGGCGCATTGCCCCGCCACTCTCAGCGCCTCGGTCACCGCCGCACAACTGCGCGCGGAGGGTCTCGAACCGGTCGTCACCCGGATGCGGGCGAGCAGCCCGCGCTGGCTCGCCGACGCACTCACGCGTTCCTGGCGCTCGCAGTGGCCCGGGCTGCCGGACGCCCTGGAGGAAGCCGCCCAGTACAAATGGCCGGAAGCGACGCTGCTGGACACGCTGGCGGTCCCGCTGGCGGTGATCGCGGCCGCGGACGATCCGGTGCATCCGGTCGCCGTGGGCCGGGAGTGGGCGCGCCGCGCGCCGCGCTCGGTGATCACCGAGATCACCCTCGACGAACTCGGCGCCGATCCCGCGGTAGTGGGCCGGCTCGGCTTGCGGTACGCCCGCTGACCGAACACGGCCCCCCGGCCGCCCCTGAAGAGGAGGTAATCAGCCGCGGCCGAGCTGCTGCATCGCCGAACCCTCGGCCCCACGCCGCGGCTGTTGTGGCTGCTGGGGAGGCAGCACCGAACCGGTCTGCGCCGGTCGCGGGGTGTTCTGCTGCACGGCGGCGGTTTGCTGCGCCTGCTGGGCCTGCTGTTGTTGTTGCTGCTGTTGCTGATGGGCCGCGGTGAGCTGCTCGGCGAGCTGTTGCGGGAGCACCACCGGCAGCGGTTCCCGTACCGGGAGCGCATCGGTGCCGCGGCGGATGATCGTTTCGCTGAGCACCGCCCGAGCCGCGGCCACCAGCGGGCTGCCGACCGCGGTGGACCCCGACGGGCCGGCCGCCACCAGGCGAATCATCCACCGGTAACCGTCCACACCGATGAACCGCAGATCGGCCCCCTCAGTGACGGCGACCAGTTCGCGGCCCCACGGCCCCTTCTCCACCGAGACCCGGGCGCCGTCCTTGCGCAGCGATTCCGCGAGGTCGGCCGCCACGGTGCGCCACTGCCCCTTGGATTTCGGTGCGGCATAGGCCGCGACCGTGATCCGCCCGTGTTCGGTGGCCAGATGCACCGCCTGCGGGGTGCCCTGCGGGGTCATCTCCACCTGCAGCTGCCCGCCCGGCGGTACCGGCAGGATCACCGAACCGAGATCGAGCCGGGTATCGGTGAATTCCGCCAGCACCTCGGCGACATCGTCGTAGTCGTAGGGACCCCGCCGGTGCGGTTCGGTATCGGGATCGTCGATCGCCGCGTCGTAGGCGTCGCTGTAGGCGGCGCCGCCGTACCCGTCGTCGTAGCTGTCGTCGTGGTCACCGGGGTATTGCTCGTCGGCGGCGCGGTGATATCCGCCGTCGTCGTAGTTGTCGTAGTCGTCGTACTCGCCCTGATACTCGCCGGTGCGGTATTCGCCGGTGTCGTACCGTTCGTCCTCGGATCTGCGTCCGCCCGATTTCCGTCGTCCGAACATGTCAGGCCTCCTTGCCGTGGGCGCCGTCGGCACCGTTCGGCATCAAACTCGCGTGTCCCCCGCTGGACCCGTACCCGCCCGCGCCGCGCACGGAATCGTCGAGCCGGTCCACCGCCACGAAATCGACCAGTTCCACACGTTGCACCAGCAACTGCGCGATCCGGTCGCCGCGGCGCAATTCGATGGGTGTCCGTGGATCGTGGTTGATCAGGCACACCTTGATCTCACCGCGGTATCCGGCGTCGATCGTTCCCGGCGTGTTCACCACGGACAGACCCGTCTTGGCGGCCAGACCGGACCGGGGATGGATGAGCCCGACCGTGCCCACCGGCAGCGCGATCGCGATACCGGTACCGACCAGCACCCGCTCTCCCGGCTCCAGGACGACATCCTCGGCGGTGCACAGGTCCACGCCCGCATCGCCGTCGTGGGCGCGACTGGGCATGGGAATCCCCGGATCCAGCCGGAGCAGTGGTATCGGTGAGAGTGCGTTCACGTCCGACCAGCCTACGCGCAGACCCGGCGGGCATGTCGCTTAGTGTGGAGTCGTGTCCGACCAGCCCCGACTCACCGAATCCGGCCACTCCGTGCGGCCGGCGCCACCTGTCCATCGCGAGCGCCTCTGGGTACCGCTGTGGTGGTGGCCGGTGGGCTTCGCACTCGCCGCCCTGCTCGCCGCGGAGGTCCATATGGGAGCGCCCGGCCTGCGGGCCTGGCTGCCGTACGTGCTGCTGCTCCCGATCCCGGTCTGGGTTCTGCTCTGGTTCAGCCGGCATCGGGTCGAGGTCGCTGCCGACAGCAGCGGAACACCGGAACTGCGCGTCGACCGAGCGCATCTGCCGGTCTCGTTCGTATCCCGTGCGACGGTGGTGCCCCGCAGCGCCAAGACCGCAGCCCTGGGCCGCCAGCTCGACCCGGCCGCCTATGTCCAGCATCGCCCGTGGATCGGCACCATGGTGCTACTGGTGCTCGACGATCCGGATGACCCGACGCCGTACTGGCTGGTCAGTACGCGCCGGCCCGAAGAGGTACTGGCCGCGCTCGGAATCCCGAGCGCGGAATGACCTCGCGCCGCCGTCAGGCCGCGCAATCCATGCAGATCATCCGACCGCCGGCCTCACTGGCCAGGCGGCTGCGGTGATGTACCAGGAAGCAGCTCGAACAGGTGAACTCGTCGGCCTGTTTCGGGACCACCCGAACTGTCAGCACTTCCTCGGACAGGTCCGCGCCGGGGAGCTCGAACGACTCCGCGGTATCGGATTCGTCGACATCCACGACGGCGGACTGGGCTTCGTTGCGACGCGCCTTCAGCTCCTCGAGCGAATCCTCCGAAACATCGTCGGTTTCGGTGCGCCTCGGTGCGTCATAGTCGGTTGCCATGTCGTCTTCCCCTCGTCCTTACTCCGTATATCCGGATCGGCGTACGCCATCGGTTTCGACCGCGGCAGCCGCCCCGCCGGTGGTGCACTTCACATGCGTACCGGTCTCCTATCAGCGTGAATCTGTGGACACACCGCCGATAGCGTCCGGACAACGCGTGAGTTGCCCTGCTTGTTCCCGCGACCGATCGCCGATTTACTCACCGATGTTTCGGTCTGGGCGGGCAGACAATAGCGGACCGTGCGGAAATTGTCGCAATCGAAACCCAGCCGTGTCGAAACCGCCGGGCAATCGATACGCGGGGTCACGGCGCCGTGCGAGGCGCCGGTCCGGCGCGCCCGCCGGCGACTGGGTAATGCGCGGACCCCGGACTCGGGTACGTACAGTATCGACGTGGTTTCACTGATCACCGAAGGCAGTTCGACGGATGCCAAAGGCCGTCCCTACCCGCGCCGGCGGATGCGCCCCTGGCTCATTCTGGTCGTTGTGCTCACGCTGATCTCCGCAGCTCTGTGGACCAGTGCCCTGACCACCAAGGACGACGACTACACGCCGATGGCCTGTAATGCGCCGAGTCCGGCCACCGACCCCAAGGCGGCCCCGCAGCCGCTGCCCGGGCAGCGGCTGAGCGCGGACTCGCTGGCAGACGTGGAACCCGCTCCGATGGCGGAGACGAAGGTGCGCGTCCTCAACGCCAACGGCCAGCGCGGGCAGGCCGCGCATGTGGCCGCGCAACTCGGCGACCTCGGGTTCCGCAGCGTATCCGGCGACCCCTATGGTAACGATCCGATATATGCCAACGGTGATCTCGAATGCACTGGGCAGATCCGGTTCGGCGAGAGCGGTCGCCCGGTCGCGGCCGCCGTCCAGCTGGCCGTGCCGTGTGCCGAACTCGTCGAGGACAAGCGCAGCGACAACAGCGTCGATCTGGTCCTGGGCGCAGTGTTCGGCGGTGATCTGCAACCCAACAACGACGCCGAAGAGGTGCTGCGGTCACTGAAGAACCCGGTGAGCGGCGAAAGCCCGGAAATCGACCCCGATATGCTCGAGGCGGCCCGGACCGCGCGCTGCTGAGCGCGCTCAGGCGTCCGGAATCGGCGCCGACAACTCCAGCCGGTCCAGCAAGGCGAACAGTTCCTCGCTGATCCCGGGCGCGGCGGCCACCACCAGTGCGCCCGCGGATCCCGCGGTCGCCAGCGGAGGCAGGCGCAGCACCGCGCCGGCCTCGGCGGCGATCAGCCCACCGGCCGCCCAATCCCAGGGGTTGAGCCCGTGCTCGTAATGGGCGTCGACCCGGCCCTCGGCGACCATGCACAAATCCAGTGCGGCCGCGCCGATGCGGCGGATATCGCGCACATGGGGCAGCAGTTCGGCGACGTAGGCGGCCTGCCGGGTCCGCCGCGCGACGCCGTAGCCGAAGCCGGTGGCGACCAGCGCCAGTCGCGCCGAGCGCACCGGGTTACAGCGCAGCGTGGTCGCCTTTCCGCCCGGGCCGATCCGGTCGGCTCCCAGGCCCGCTCCGGCGGCGTACACCGTCGAGGCGGCGATATCGGCCACCGCACCGGCCACCGGGCGCCCGGCGCGTACGGCGGCCACCGAGACCGCGTACGCGGGTATGCCGTACAGGAAGTTGACCGTGCCGTCGATCGGGTCGACCACCCAGACCACGTCGTCGTCGCCGGCCGCGGAGAGATCGCCGCCACCTTCCTCGCCGAGGATGTGATCGCCGGGGCGCAGCCGGGCCAGTTCGTCGCGGATCAGCTGTTCGGTTTCGGTATCGACGACGGTCACCGGGTCGGTCGGGGTGCTCTTGGTGCGGACCGCGGTATCCGCTACGCCGGAGGGCCCGAATACCTCGGGCCGGCGGGCCCGGACATGGGCGGCGGCGATACCGGCGAGATGGGTCGCGATCCGGCGCAGCAGCACGGCGTCGGTGGGAGCGGGTTCGGTGGCAGCGGTCAGGGACCAAATCGATTCCGGCACGCCCACCATCGCAGCACAGATCCTGCGGTCCGGGCATGCGGGCGCGCACATTACTCTTGTCGTGCACACCACACCGGCCCGAGTCGGCCCGGGGGCGGCCAGCGCGGGCCGAGTGGCGGATCAGCGCCGTTCGAGTACTCGCGCATACCCCGGCGCCGGACGACAGCAGCCAGCACAGGGAACGAGGGAAACTCGCATGTCCGCTCGACGGCACGCGTTCGGGATCGATATCGGCGGCAGTGGCGTCAAGGGCGCCGCGGTCGACCTCGACACCGGGGAACTCCGGCACGAACGCATCAAGATCGCCACCCCGCAACCGTCCACTCCGGACGCGGTCGCCACGGCCGTCGCGCAACTCATCGCCCAGGCGGACTGGGACGGTCCGGTGGGGCTCACGCTGCCGTGTGTCGTCCTCGACGGCGTCGCCCACACCGCCGCCAATGTCGACAAATCCTGGATCGGTACCGACGCCCGGACCCTGTTCTCCGGTGCCCTCGACGGCCGGGAGGTCACGGTCCTCAACGATGCCGACGCGGCGGGGCTGGCGGAGGACCGTTTCGGAGCCGCCCGCGATATCGACGGCCTGGTCCTGCTGCTGACCTTCGGCACCGGAATCGGGTCGGCACTGCTCAACAACGGGAACCTGGTCCCGAATACCGAACTCGGCCATCTCGAGATCGGCGGTATGGAAACCGAACACCGGGCCGCGGCCTCGGTGAAGGAACGCGAAGATCTGAGCTATCCCGAATGGGCGGCCCGGGTCAGTACGGTGCTGCGCGGGCTGGAGGACCTGTTCTGGCCGACGGTTTTCGTCGCCGGTGGCGGGATCAGCCGCGACGCCGACCAGTGGATTCCACTGCTCACCAACCGCACCCGGGTGATCCCGGCCGATCTGCGCAATACAGCGGGTATCGTGGGCGCGGCCATGGCTGTCGATGCCGGAATCACCCCCTGAAGATGTCCGCCGCGCAGGCAGGGGCACACTGGTGGATCGTTACAATGGAAGGACCCCGGCGGTGAGCCGGACACCCGACCGGCGTTTTAGCCGGTAAACCCGACAGACCGCTCCGCCGGAATACTACTCTGGCGTGACGCCGCACGAGACCGTCACGAAAGGGCGTACGTGGTAGCCACGAATACCCGTCAGACAGCCGAATCGGCCGACGCCGAGGCCACGGAAGTTCCCGCGGCACGCCCGGCCCGCAAGGCCGTGGCCAAGAAGGCCCCGGCCAAGAAAGCCGCCGCCAAGAAGGCTCCCGCGAAAAAAGCGGCCGCCAAGAAGGGCGCGGCCAAGAAGGCCCCTGCGAAGAAGGCCGGTAGCGCAGGCGCGCCCGGCCCGGGTGAGGAGCAGCCGGACGACGAATCGCTGGATGTGGCCGATCTCGGGGATCTCGAGGTCTCCGAAGACGATCTCACCGACGAGGGCGACGAACTGGTGGCCGAGGTCGCCGGGGAGGAACCCGAGGCCGAGACCGCCGAACCCACCGCGGCCGATAAGGCCTCCGGTGATTTCGTCTGGGACGAGGAAGAATCCGAGGCGCTGCGCCAGGCCCGTAAGGACGCCGAACTCACCGCCTCCGCGGATTCGGTACGCGCCTACCTCAAGCAGATCGGTAAGGTCGCGCTGCTCAATGCCGAGGAGGAGGTCGAACTCGCCAAGCGGATCGAGGCCGGCCTCTACGCGGCCGAGAAGATGCGCGAGTTCACCGAGGCCGGGGAAAAGCCGCCGGTTGCGATCCGCCGCGATTTCAACTGGATCGTCCGCGACGGCAACCGCGCCAAGAACCACCTGCTCGAGGCGAACCTGCGCCTGGTGGTATCGCTCGCGAAGCGCTACACCGGCCGCGGTATGGCCTTCCTGGACCTGATCCAGGAGGGCAACCTGGGTCTCATCCGCGCGGTGGAGAAGTTCGACTACACCAAGGGCTACAAGTTCTCCACATACGCCACCTGGTGGATCCGTCAGGCCATCACCCGCGCCATGGCCGATCAGGCCCGCACCATCCGTATCCCGGTGCATATGGTCGAGGTCATCAACAAGCTGGGCCGTATCCAGCGCGAGCTGCTCCAGGATCTGGGTCGCGAACCCACCCCGGAGGAACTGGCGAAGGAAATGGATATCACCCCGGAGAAGGTGCTGGAGATCCAGCAGTACGCCCGGGAACCCATTTCGCTGGATCAGACCATCGGCGACGAGGGCGACAGCCAGCTCGGTGATTTCATCGAGGATTCCGAGGCCGTGGTCGCGGTGGACGCGGTGAGCTTCACCCTGCTGCAGGATCAGCTGCAGTCGGTGCTGGAGACCCTGTCCGAACGTGAGGCGGGCGTAGTGCGGCTGCGGTTCGGCCTCACCGACGGCCAGCCGCGGACCCTCGACGAGATCGGCCAGGTGTACGGGGTCACCCGCGAACGTATCCGGCAGATCGAATCCAAGACCATGAGCAAGCTGCGCCATCCGAGCCGCTCCCAGGTCCTGCGCGACTACCTCGACTGAGGAACTTCGGGCACCTGCTCCACGCTACGGCCCCTGAACACGCCGGAACCTCCGGTTCCCGCGATGCTCAGGGGCCGTGGCGTGTCCGGAGCCGGGTCACCGCCCGCCGTCTTCGAGGGGCGCCGCGGGCCCCGGCAACACCGGATCCCGGGACATATCCTTCAGTTCGACACCGGAGCGGCCGAGCCGGTGCGCGCCGGCGACCAGGCCCGCCGTCACCTCCGCGGCGCGCCGGTAACCGAGGCCTTCCGGTGGATGGATATTCGAAACGCAGTTGCGGTCCGCGTCGGTGGCCCCCGGACGCGGCCGGTGGGTGAGATAGATGCCGAGACTGTCCGCGACCGATAGGCCGGGACGCTCCCCGATCAGCACGAGAACGGTCGCCACTCCGAGCGCGGCACCGATATGGTCGCCGAGTGCGACCCGGGCCTGCGTGGCTACCACGGGCACGGCGACCGAATAGCGCGGCCGCAGTAGTTCCACGATCGCCTCGAGCAGTGACGGACCGTGCTCGGTGAGAGCCCGGGACGAAAGGCCGTCCGCGAGAACCACGCCGATGGAAGGCCCGTTTTCGGCGCCGGACGGGATCGGGTCGAGTGGAATCGGTCCCTCGGCCGGGAGCCGTCCCAGGTCGGGGCGACGCAGGTATTCGGCGCGGTCCCGCGCCCGGCTCGGTACGTGAACCGGTTCACCGAGACCGAGGGCTGCGACCCGCGCCGAGAAGGTGGTTACGTCCAGCGCCGTATGCACCGCGTCGCGGGCGCGGGCATGCGCCGCGGCGAATTCGAGCACCTGCCGGGTCGGCAGTGCGTCACCGGCCCGGCCCAAGCCGATCCGCGCCTGGGTGAGCGTGCGTAATCCGGTCCAGAACGAATGGCCGGCGGCGGTCTCCGCCCGATCTCCGTCGCTGCCGATTCCCATGGTCACCACGCCCTTTCTGACCCGATTCATCATCCCCCCGAACCGCCTGCGCCGCGCTGCGTCGAGTCTGAGCCGGCGGGGTCGTACACGCCTTCGGCACGCCGGCACCGCTGCGGGAACCGGCCCGCCCGGTGGCGACGCCGGGACCGGTTCGCTGCCGCCTCTACAACAGGGCGCGCAACGGCGAGGCGGACGGCGGTATCGCCCGCACCCGGCCCGTTTCGTCGAGCATCCCGAGCCGGTCCAGCCAGCCCGCGAATTCGGGGGCCGGCCGCAGACCGAGCACCCGGCGCGCGTAGAGCGCGTCGTGGAAACTCAGGCTCTGATACCCGAGCATCACATCGTCGGCGCCGGGCACCGCGATGACGAAGGCGCATCCGGCGGCACCCAGCAAGGTGAGCAGGGTATCCATATCGTCCTGGTCGGCTTCGGCGTGGTTGGTGTAGCAGACATCCACCCCCATCGGCAGGCCCAGCAGTTTGCCGCAGAAATGGTCCTCGAGGCCCGCGCGGACGATCTGTTTGCCGTCGTACAGATATTCCGGCCCGATGAACCCGACCACGGTGTTCACCAGGAGCGGTCGCAGTTCGCGCGCCACCGCGTAGGCCCGCGCCTCCAGCGTCTGCTGATCCACCGGCTTCCCGCCCGTACCCAGATGCGCGCCCGCCGACAATGCCGAGCCCTGGCCGGTTTCGAAGTACATGACGTTATCGCCGGCGCTGCCGCGGCGCAGGGAGCGCCCGGCGTCCTCGGCTTCCCGCAGCAACGCCAGATCCACCCCGAACGCGGCGTTCGCGGCCTGTGTCCCCGCCACCGACTGGAACACCAGATCCACCGGTGCCCCCGCGGCGATCAGCTCGATGGTGGTCGTGACATGGGCCAGGACGCAGGATTGGGCGGGGATGTCGAAACGGGTGCGGATATCGTCGAGCAGCGCCAGCAGTTCGGTGGCGGCCCGTGGGGAATCGGTGGCGGGATTGATCCCGATCACCGCGTCGCCGCAGCCGAGCAGCAGCCCGTCCAGCACGGCGGCCGCGATACCGCGCGGATCGTCGGTCGGGTGATTGGGCTGTAATCGGGTAGCGAGCGTACCGGGCAGCCCGATGGTCGTCCGGAAGGCCGACTGCACCCGGACCGCCCGCGCCACCGCGATGAGATCCTGGTTCCGCATGATCTTGGCGACCGCCGCGACCATCTCCGGGGTGAGACCGGGCGCCAGATCGCGCAGGGTCGCGGCCGGATCCGAGATCCCGTCGCCGGCCGCGATACTCAGCAGATGATCGCGCAGATCCCCCACAGTGCAGGAGGCGATCGGCGCGAACGCGCTCCGATCGTGGGTGTCCATGATCAGCCGGGTCACCTCGTCGGTCTCGTACGGCACCACCGGCTGTGCCAGGAACTCGGTCAACGGGAGATCGGCCAGCGCCCACTGGGCCGCAGCCCGCTCGGCATCCGTGGTCGCGGCACACCCGGCCAGTTCGTCACCGCTACGGCGCGGGGTGGCCTTGGCCAGCACCTCCACCAGGCCGTCGAATCGATAACTCGTACCGCCCAGCTGCTGGGTGTAGACAGTCATCCGCCGGTCCCCTCCGTCTGGGCCGCTGCTCACCGGCGCGGCGGGCCGAGAACGCATACGGCCGAAATACGCCGTGACCATGAACGGTACCGAGCGATGCGGGGGTGTGTTCGCTGCGACGGCGGATCGTTATTTCGATGGACTCCGCGCGGCCGGCCGTGTGCTGAGATTGAGGAATGCAACGGTGGTCGGCATTATCGGCGACGGGCAAGGACATCGTCATCGCGGTCGTCTGGTTCGCGTTCGGTGCACTGCTGTACCTGGCCGGCTTCCATATGTTGTTCATCTCCGCCGACGGCCCGTCCACACCGCTGGCGCCACGTTTCGCGCTGCTGGCGATGGTGTGCGCGGTGCTGCTGGTGCGGCGGCGGGCGCCGATCACCGCCATGGTGGCCGGGCTGATCCCGCTGGCGTTCGATCTGATGCTCGGGCCGACGCTGCCGGTGTGGCTCGTCTACTCCGACCTGATCTATGCGGCGGTCGTCTACGGCACCCGGCGCCAGATGCAGGGGGCGGTGGTGGCATGGCTGGCGCTGTCCGCGACGGCCGCGGGCGTGGTGCTGGCGATGACCGAGAACTGGCGTTTCATGGTGCTGGCGCTGATCATGGCAGCGGCCTTCGTCGGCACCTCTTTGTGGTGGGGGCTCACGGTTCGCGCACATATGGAGACCGCCGCGGCCGAACGCGCCCGCCGGCGGGCACTGACGCAGGTGGCGGAACTGGACCGCCGGGCGGCGGTGGCCGACGAACGCAAGGCCATGGCCCGCGATCTGCACGATGTGATCGCCGGGCATCTGTCGGCGATCGCCCTGCACTCCGAGGCGGCACTGGCGGGTATGAACGGAACCGGCACCGATCCGCGGCTCACCGGCATCCTGACCGCCATCCGCACCAACAGTGTCGAGGGCCTGCAGGAAATGCGGACCATGATCGGGCTGCTGCGCCGGGACGACGATGCGGCCGAAACCACCGCGCCGGGCCGGCTGGCCCAGTTGCCGGGACTGGTCGCGGTGGCCCGGCAGGCAGGTATGCGGGTGCGGGTACGACAAGACACGGTGGGTCACCCGGTGGCAGGCGCGGTCGATCAGGCGGCGTACCGGATCGTCCAGGAAGCTGTTACCAACGCGATGAAGCACGCACCCGGACAGGAGGTCGATATCGAGGTGCACACCGAGACCGGAACGCTCGTCCTGACAGTGTGTAACCCGCTCCCTGTCGAGGAAACAGCACCGGCCGCCCTCGATACCGGCGTGGAGCCGCGCGGCCTGGCGAATATGCGCGAACGCGCGACCGCGCTCGGCGGCACCTTCCGGTCCGGCCCGGAATCCGGGTGCTGGTGGGTGCAGGCACGACTGCCGTTCACCGCGACCGCGGAACCCGTGGGAGAACCACTGTGATCCGGGTGCTCCTCGCCGACGATCACGCGGCGATCCGGGCCGGGCTGCGCATGATCCTGGACACCGCCGGCGATATCGAAGTGGTGGGCGAGGCAGCCGACGGAGCGGTCGCGCTCGCCCAGGCCCGCGCCCTGCGACCCGATGTGGTGCTGATGGACGTACGGATGCCCGGGATGGACGGTATCGCCGCGACTGCCCGGATCACCGGCGACGACCTGGCTCGGGTCCTCGTGCTGACCACCTTCGACCTCGACGAATACGTGTTCGGCAGCCTCCGTGCTGGGGCCGGCGGTTTCGTCCTGAAATCCGCGTCGGGACCGGCGCTGATCGAGGCGGTCCGGTCGGTCGCCGCCGGAGACGGTGTCCTCGCGCCGGAGGTGACCCGCGCGGTGATCCAGGCCTTCGCGAGTACGAACTCCTCGCCCCGGCCGGAGCCACCCCCGGGCTTGGCCGATCTGACCGGCCGGGAGCGCGAGGTCCTGGACTGTTTGGGCGCCGGATTGTCCAACGCGCAGATCGCCGCCCGGCTGTTCATCGGGGAGACGACGGTGAAAACGCATGTCTCGCGGATACTGGCCAAACTGGGACTCCGGTCCCGGGTGCAGGCCGCGATCCTCGCCCGGGAACTGGCCGTGGAGCCGGAGGACGAATCGGGCGCCTGGCTGTAATGCTGGCGCAATCGGTCCGGTCAGCCGGTCAATGGCGGGTACAGCCCATCCGGGCCGGGCCTATAAGGTTCCACGCCGATCACTGCCTGCACCGGCAGCGGGCCGTACAGGTGCGGGAACCGCAGCGCGGGATCGTCGCCGGGAACGCCCGGCTCCCACCGCACCGGGGCGTTCAGTCGCGCGGGGTCGAGCCGGAGCAGCACCATATCTGATCGGCCCGCGAAAAGCCGGTTTGCCGGCAGGTGCACATGGTGCGGCACCGACAGGTGCACGAAGCCCTCGGTGGCCAGGGAGGCCGGCCGGTGCGCGCCGAATTGCCGTGCGGTGGCCCACTCACCGGGAGAACAGAGGTGAACAAGGGTGTGAGTGTCACAGGGCACGGGTAACCTCCGATACACAACTCGACAGTCGTACAGGGCAGCGGGACACCGGTATTCCACGCCCGGCCGGAGGTGTTCGCCACAGGCGGAAACCGCTGGTCGTGTTAGGGAAAACACAGTCGTTCCCCACAGGGAACAAACCCAATGCCCGGAACGTCTGACAGAGTAGTCATACCACTGCTGGGAAGTAGCGGAAGCGAGCCCGCGGAGTGACCACGGGCCTCACACCAGGTGAACGGTCTTTGTGCCGGAAGCCAGGACGGAGGAGTCATGCCAGGAACCCTGACTAGCACCCCACTGACCGCGGTCGATCGCTGCGATCGCTGCGGGGCGGCGGCCCGTGTGCGTGCCGTTCTGCCCGCAGGTGGCGAGTTGCTCTTCTGCCAGCATCACGCGAACGAACATATGGAACGACTGCGTGAGCTGGACGCCGTGATCGACACGGAGTCCGCTCCCGCCCTCTGACCCGTCTGCGCGTCCGACACAACAGCATCGAACAACAGAACACCGCTTATTCGTGGCGGGGGGACCCCCCGTCGCCCCCCCCCCCCCCCCCCGGCAAGACTGCCCCCAGCCAACCCACACACCCCCCCCCCACACCCACCACCCGAGCCCCCCACGCCCCGTCCACCCCCCCCCCCACCGAC
>NZ_JBHXMZ010000001.1:775220-825515 GCF_042719915.1 Nocardia sp. NPDC058499
AGGCTGGTGGGGGGGGGACGTGGTGGGGAAGGGGGCTTCCCCCCCCCTCTTGTGCCTTTTTGGCGTTCAAGAAAAAACGTCCGAGAACAACAACCCCCTTTTTGTTGGTGGAGGCCCCCCCTCTGTCCCCCCGCCACATCTCATCCGGGCAGGATCGCCTCGATCAACCGCGCGAGCCCGTATTCGAAATCGCCGGCCGGATCACCCGGCGCCTGGTACAGCTCGCCGACCGCGGCGCCCACCCGCGTCGACAGCGGGTATTCGGCGGCGGGCATGACCTCGGTCAGCAGGGGACCGTAGGTCTGCCACCAGTCGGCGTCGGATTGCTCGCGCGTGCTGCGGGCCGCGGCGAGCGCGGTCCGGGCGTTACCGGTGGCGAACTGGGTGAGGACCGAGATCACCCGGTCCATCCCGGGATCGTCGAGACCGATACCGTCCACGGCCGCCAGCTGTTGCTCGTAGCGCCGCGTCCGACCCGGCCCCAGCACCATCCGCCACGACGGCACCTCGAACAGCCACGGATGTGCCAGGAACTCGTCGCGGACCTGCCGGGCGACGGCGGACAGCCGCTCCCGGGCGGGTACTTCGATGGGCAACGGTGCGTCGGCCCCGGCCACCGCATCGACCATCAGCACCGTGAGCGCCTCCTTGCTGGGCACATAGGTGTACAGGCTCATGGGCCGCAGCCCCAGCTCGGCGGCGACGGCGCGGATGGACACCTTCTCGTAGCCCTCCCGGTCGGCCAGGCCGATCGCCGCAGTGACGACATCGTCGACACTCACGGTCTGCCGGGGGCCGCGCCCACCCGTCCGCGGCGGCAGGCTGTGCCGCCACAAAAGCTCCAGCAGGGTTCGCGCCGGGTCGCCGGCCCGCTTCGTATCGCTTTCCCGGCTCCCGGCAGAACCTGCTGCGTGACCGTGTTCCGCCGCATTCGGTGCCGACTCGCTCACGCTGTATCCGCCGGTCGGGGTACGGCGGGCTTGTCCGTGCACCGCCGCCGAGCGGTGCACCGGATGATGCCTCCGGCGATCGGCCGATACGGGTAGCCGTCCATGGATCTCCCTGTTCTCGGTCCGGGGCGCCGGCCGTGCGGCAGGGCCCGGGAACAAATCCGGTAGCGTACGCGTTCCGAATATTACTCCGTACGCAATACGATGATATTGGGGGTGCCCCCTGCCGACCGTCGAAACCACCTACCTGCCCGACCGGCACATGTTCGCACTGTGGACGTGGACGGGTCGCGATACCGGACCGCCGCCCCCGGGGCTCGGCGATTTCGCGACTCTGCCGCTGACCGTTCCCGGCGGAACCACAGCGCAGCTCCGCGCGGGCAGCGCCCACCTCCAGATCGCGCAGGTCCACTGCGCTCTGGTGGAACCCGAACGATTCGCCGCTCTCCCGGTCGACCGTCCCGGAAACTCCACACGCGCCTGGCAATCGAATCTGACCGGTACCGCGGCGCAGCTTCCGGTGGCCGCACACGCCGTCCCCAACACCCAGGGCACCGCGATCGTGGACGCCGAGCACGCCCTCTCGGTCCTGCGAGATACCGCCGAGACAGCCGATCGGATGCGGACCGGGTTGAAGGCCGACCTGCGCCCCTATCAGGTACGGGGGATCGCCTGGCTGCGGGACACCGTCGCACACCACGGCGGCGCGGTCCTGGCCGACGAGATGGGCTTGGGGAAAACCTTGCAAACCATCGGGCTACTCACCGAACGCGCCGAGCAGGGCACTCAACTGGTGGTGTGCCCGACCTCCCTCGTCGGCAACTGGGTGCACGAGATCAACCGCTTCGCACCGGGTCTGCGGCCGGCGCCCTGGCGAGGCGGGCCGGTGGAAACCGCACCCGGAACCGTCGTCGTCACCGGCTATCCCGTGCTGCGCCTGCACGGCAGCGGGCTCACCGGCACCGAGTGGGCAACGATCGCCTACGACGAGGCCCAAGCGCTGAAGAATCCGCGAACCCAGGTGGCGAAGGCGGCGCGGGCACTGTCCGCAGGCGCGGTCGTCGCCCTCACCGGGACGCCTGTCGAAAATCACCTCGACGAACTGTGGGCGCTTCTGCATCTCGTCGCACCAGGGATCTTCGGGCACCGCACCCAGTTCCGGCGGCGTTTCGTGAAACCCATCGAACAGGGGTCGTCCGAGGCTGCCGCACGGCTGCGGGATGCGGTCGAACCCGTACTGCTTACGCGCCGCAAGGATCAGGTCGCTGCCTCGCTGCCCGCAAAGATCCACTCGGATCTGCTGTGCGATCTGACCCCGGAACAGGAACGGCTGTACGACAGTCTGCTCGACCGGGCCGTGGACGAGGGTTTCGGCACCGGCGCCGGGCGGCAGACCCGGATCCTGGCGGCGCTGACCGCCTTGAAGCAGGTGTGCAACCATCCCGGGCTCGTCAGCGGCGAAACGACCGAACTCGCCGGGCGATCCGGCAAGCTCGACCTGTGTGCCGATATCGTCGCCAACAATCTCGACAATGCCGCGCCGACACTGATCTTCACCCAGTACCGCGGCACCGGTGAGCTACTGGTCCGGCATCTAGACGAACAGTTCGCGATCACCGCGCCCTTCTTCCACGGCGGGCTTTCGCAGACCGAACGCGCCACCCTCGTCGACGAATTCCAGTCCCCGGAAGGCCCGCCGGTACTGGTTCTGAGCCTGCGGGCGGCCGGCACCGGGCTCACTCTGACCCGGGCCGCCGATGTGATCCATTTCGACCGCTGGTGGAATCCCGCGGTCGAATCCCAGGCCTCCGACCGCGTGCACCGCATCGGCCAGACTCGCACCGTCACCGTCACGACCCTCACCTCGGCCACCACCGTGGAGGAACATATCGCGGATATGCAGCGGCGGAAATCCGCGCTGACCGATTTCGGCGCCGGCACCGGTATCGCCGAACTGGCCCGGCTCGACGACGACCGGCTGGTGGAGATCCTGCGACGGAAGCGAGGCAACTGATGGCGGACAACGAATTCGGTTACACCCGCTGGGGGATGGACTGGGTGCGCCTGGCCGAACCACTGCGCCAGACCCGCCCGGATCCGCTGCTGCCCCGCGCCCGCAGTATCGCCCGCAACAACGGCGTCCGTACCGAGGCCGAGGGCCGGATCGTGCGGGCGCATATCCACCGCGGCGGTCGGGCGTCGGTCACCCATATCGAACTCACACCGCTCCCCCGGCCCGTCGTGACCGCGCTGGCCCCGATTGTGGGAACCGCACCAACGGTGCCGACCGACGAGATGTACGCCGCCGCGGCCGATGCGGGCCTGCCGCTGGCTCCGGTTCCGGCGGCGATCGACTGCTCCTGCACCGCCCGCACCGAACGATGTGTGCACGTTCTGGCGACCTTTTACGCCGTGGCGCGCCAGGT
Organism: Nocardia sp. NPDC058499; assembly: GCF_042719915.1. Classification (NCBI taxonomy): domain Bacteria; kingdom Bacillati; phylum Actinomycetota; class Actinomycetes; order Mycobacteriales; family Nocardiaceae; genus Nocardia; species Nocardia sp. NPDC058499. The sequence continues at coordinate 778,597 of NZ_JBHXMZ010000001.1, forward strand.
GGACGATAACCCTCGGTTCGGGCTGGACCTACAGGGCTACTGCCACGATCCGGGGCCCGACGATTCCGCGGCACCCACCGAGGCCCCGCGCTGGATACCCCTCAACGCCGTCGATCCCGCAACGTACTTCGAGGTATGAGCGACGCGTCGGATACCGCCGGTTGCCTCGTTCGGCGGGCCTCATCGCTGGGCAGCCTTCTCACCGGCGCGCCGCAGCACGCCACGTGTCGGGTGATGGCTGCCCATACGACGCCACGCTTCCCGGTGATCGACCACCTGTCGAACCGCTGCCGCATAGCGAGGGAGAAACCCGCTGTGCGCGTACCCCAGGACGGTCGCTCATCCGGCCCCAGGGATGCCGAGAAGGGTGCTCAGCGCGGCGGCGCCTTGCAACAGGGCCGCGGAACGGGAGTCGATCCGGGTATCGCGCGCCGTCAGCGCAGTCGCGAGATCGTTCCAGTGGCGCCGCCCGCGGAGCTCGGGGACCAGCTGACGCAGGGATTCGATACCGTAGCCGGCCAGGCGGAGCTGGTGTACCAGCCGCGCGGCCCGTACATCGTCGGGTGAGTAGACACGGGTTTCCCGGGTCTCGGCGCGGCGCGGTACCACCAAACCGGCGGCGTCCCAGTGCCGCAGTGTCGAGGAGCGCACCCCCAGGGCCCGGCCGAGTTCGGAAATACTCATGGCGTCCGTGGGGCGGATATCGGTGAGGGGTTCGTCCGCGATGGTCCGGGCCGCGGTCCGTGCGGCGTGCAGGTCCCGGCGTTCGCGGTCGAGCCGGGCGTGCGCGGTATCGAGCAGCGCGAACACCCGGTGGCGATCTCCGTCGTGCACCGCGCGCAGGATTGTTTTCGCCGAGGCCGGGTCGGTACCGGAGGCCAGCGCGCGATACGCGCGCGCCGACCGGATATGGACCTCGCCGTACACCCGGTACCCGGTTGCGGTCCGGGTCGCCGGGGGCAGCGCACCGTCGCGCTCCAGGTTGCGCACCTGCTGAACGGAGTACCCCGTGCGGCGTGCGACCTCCGCGGTGCGCAGACCTGCGGAGTTGCGAGTTTGCATGTCACCACCTGCCATATTCGGGTCGAAGTCTCCACAAGCAATTCAATGTAACGCTTGAACTCATGACCATCGACGAGATCATCGGATACCTCACCACACTCGACGGCGTCCTGACGCTGCGGCCGGGCCCCGGCGACGGCTCCCCCGAAATCGCCTGGGGCGATACCTTCTTCTACTACGCGCCGGACGGCGAGGTACCGGCCCGGACCCAGCCGTTCGCCACCATCGTGACCAAGAACTATCCAGGCGACGAGCAATCACAGCTCGACCGCCCGGGCAGTTTCCGCCTGAATATCAGCGCCGGCCCGGAAGCGTTCCGCGAGTGGACCGGCCACACGCCTCGCGACGCGAACTCTGCCGAGGACGATCCCAGCGCACGCGACACCGTCATCGCCCATCCCGTGTACGGAACCGCGGGCTGGCTGGCAGTCGTCGACCCGGGGCAACGTACCTCCGCGGCGGTTCGGGAACTACTCGGGACTGCGCACGGCCGCGCCCGCTCACGCACGGAAAAGATATGGTAGACAACCGAGCGCCTGGCCGGCTTCCGCCGGCGGTGAGCGGGCGGTGGCGCCCGTACCGAATATGTCCACGCCCGTGCCCATCGGCACTCGGGGCACTGTTGCATCATCCGATGCGGCTGATGCCTCAGAGCCCGGTTCCGGGCTACGCGTTCGCCTCGCCGCCGACCGTGACGAAGATCCCCCTGATGCCGAGCCCAGCCGGTCCAGCGAGGAACGCGAGTGTGGCAACGTTATCGTCGGCAGCACCGTAGCCCGAGCGGCGCCGTCGGCCGGGCCGACCCGCGGAAAACGTGCCGGCGGATCACATCCGGCGCAGCGCGGCGATGCGTTCGGTAAGCTGATCTGCCGTGGCGAGGGCCGTGGGCGGGCCACCGCACTGGCGGCGCAGTTCGCCGTGGATGACCCCGTGCGGTTTACCCGTGCGGTGGTGGTGCATCGCGACCAGGCTGTTCAGTTCCCGGCGCAGTTCACCCAGTTTGTCGGCGGTCGCCACCCGCTCGGCGGCATTACCGGCGGCGGCCCCACCGGCGGGGTCGGGAACCGGTGTGGTGGAAACCGGTTCGGGCTTGGACCGCTCGGCGACCTGACGCGCCTGACGTTCACGCAGGAGTGCGCGCATCTGCTCGGCGTCGAGAAGGCCCGGAATACCCAGATAATCCGCCTCTTCGGCACTACCGGAGAAGGTTGCCGTGCCGAACGAGGACCCGTCGTAGATCACCTGATCGAGTTCGGCATCGGCGGCCAGCGGAACGAACCGTTTCTCTTCCTCACCCGGTTCGTCGCGCTGCTTGTTCGCCTCGGTCAGCAGCTCGTCGTCGAGACCGTCCTTCTCCCGATGCGGCTTCCCGATCACATGGTCGCGCTGTACCTCCAGTTGCGCGGCCAGGTCCAGCAGAACCGGTACCGAGGGCAGGAACACACTGGCCGTCTCACCGCTGCGGCGGGCACGCACGAAACGTCCGATGGCCTGCGCGAAATACAGGGGTGTGGAGGCGCTGGTGGCGTATACCCCGACCGCCAGCCGCGGGACGTCCACGCCTTCGGAGACCATGCGCACCGCGACCATCCACGGCTGGTTACCGGCGGCGAACTCGCCGATCCGGGCCGAGGACGCCGGATCATCGGACAGCACCAGCACGGGTTTGTTACCCGTGAGATGTTCCAGGAGTTCGGCGTACAGCCGGGCGCGTTCCTGGTCGGAGGCGATCACCAGTCCGCCCGCGTCGGACATACCGCCTTCGCGCAGCTGTGCGAGCCGCATATCCGCGGCGCGCAGGACGGCGTAGATCCAGTCGCCGGCGGGATCGAGCGCGGTACGCCAGGCCCGGGCGGTCTGCTCGGCGTTCAGCGGTTCACCGAGCCGGGCCGTGTACTCCTCGCCCGCGCTGTCGCGCCAATGCGCCTCACCCGAATACGCGAGGAAAACCACCGGGCGCACGACACCGTCGGCCAGCGCCTCCGAATAGCCGTAGGAATGATCCGCCCGCGACCGCGGCAGCCCGGCTTCGTCGGGTTCGTAGGTGACGAACGGGATCTGGCTGTCGTCGCTGCGGAACGGGGTACCGGTCAGTGCCAGCCGCCGGGTGGCGTCGCCGAAAGCCTCGGCCACCGCATCACCCCAGCTCTTGGCGTCACCGGCGTGATGGATCTCGTCCAGAATCACCAAGGTGCGGCGGTTCTCCGTGCGCACCCGATGCTTGAACGGATGCGCCGCCACCTGGGCGTAGGTGACGACCACGCCGTGATAGTCCCCCGACGTGCCGCCGGTCGTATTGGAGAAGTTCGAATCCAGCGCGATCCCCGAACGCGTCGCCGAGGCAGCCCACTGGTGTTTGAGATGTTCGGTCGGCGCGACCACGGTGATCTGGTCCACCGTTCGATCGGCCAGCAGTTCGGCGGCCACCCGCAGCGCGAACGTGGTCTTACCTGCGCCGGGGGTGGCAACAGCAAGGAAATCACGGGGTTTGGTGGCCAGATAACGGGTCAGGGCGCGCCGCTGCCAGGCACGCAGGGATGCGCCCGGAACTGCCGTCGCCGTGGCGCCGTTCGTATCGGTCACGGAGACAAACACTAGCGGCCGCCGCCGCAATGGTGCCAAACCGGCGCGGCCGCCGCGACGGGTGTCACACCTCGATCGCGCCGCGCCGGTCACCGGTGATTCACCTGCCGACCGCCGACACGTTCGCCATGCGCCACGCCACAGGGTGGATCGGTAGGAGATGCTGGACTGACCATGCACAGCTACGGAAACGGATACGGGAGCCCGCGCCGGGATACCTCGTGGCTGCGGCATGCTCTGGTCCAGACGCGGCGGCTGGTCGTCCGGGTGGCCGTGAAGTCCTGGAACGATTCGATCTTCGCCAAATCCGCCGCCGCGGCGTTCTGGCAGACGTTATCGCTGGTACCACTGTTGTTCGGACTGCTGGGCGGCCTGGGCTATGTCAGCGGCCTGTTCGGCCCCGACACCGTCGAGATCGTCGAATCGAAAATCCTGACCTTCAGCCGTGATCTCTTCAACCCCAGCGTTGTCACCGATCTCATCGAGCCGACCGTCCGCGATGTCCTCGGCCAGGGGCGCGCGGCCTTTGTCTCGGTCGGCTTCGTGCTTTCGCTCTGGGCGGGCTCGTCGGCCATGGCGACCTTCGTCGACGCCATCGTGGAAGCACACGGCCAGCAGGACGCGCGCCACCCGGTCTGGCAGCGCATCTTCGCCCTGCTGCTGTACGTGCAGTTCCTGATCGCGGCGGTGTTCATCCTGCCGCTGATCGCGCTGGGGCCGGTGCTGATCGGCCGGATCCTGCCCGACAGCTGGCGCGAACCCGGGCTACGGCTGATCGATTCGTTCTATTACCCCGCGGTGGGGCTACTACTCATCGTCGGCCTGGCCACGCTCTACAAATTCGCGCTGCACAGCTCACTGCCATACCACCGGCTGTTCTGGGGAGCGCTGCTGGCCGGAGTGTTCTTCATGGCGGCCAGCGAAGTGCTGCGCCGCTACCTCACGCTGGTCACCCGCACCGGGGTCACCTACGGCGCGCTGGCGACCCCGATCGCCTTCCTGCTGTTCACGTTCTTCCTCGGTTTCGCGGTGATTCTCGGCGCCGAGTTCAATGCCGCCGTACAGGAGTTCTGGCCGGCGCGGGCGACCCGCATCGAACAGTTCAAGGCTTGGCTCGCCAAACGCCGCGATACACCGCCGGGCGAGGATCGTGAGCCGCCGGAACCGGGTTCGCACCGGATCCCGCCGCAGCACCGCGGGCACGCACGCCACAACGGCACCGGTGGCAAACCGGCGCCGTCGACCACGCGCTGATACGGCGCTCAGTCGCCCTTACGCAGCTGCTCGTAGACCTTCTTGCATTCGGGGCAGACGGGCGAGCCGGGCTTCGCCGAGCGCGTCACCGGGAACACTTCACCGCACAGCGCGACCACCATCGTGCCCATCACGGCACTTTCGGCGATCCGGTCCTTCTTCACATAGTGGAAGAACTTCGGGGTGTCGTCACCGGTGGTTTCGTCGGTGGTCGTATCGGGGCGAACCAGAGTATCGGTACTCACGCACTCCATGATGCCGTACCGCGCGGCCGTCCTCACGCACCGCCGGGTACCCACCGGGGTTACGCCCACGGCGCGGTAGTGCAAGACTCGAAGGTATGCAGCAGCACGGCGAAGACTCCGGGCGCGGCCCGGAGCACATCGACGCCGGTGCGAGCGGTCTCGGTGAAGACATCGGCGCACCGCGGCCGGCGCGTACCCCCCGTTCGTCCGGATACTTTCCCGGTGACGACGCGAAACACGCGGCACTGATCACCGAGGCGGCGCCTTCTTTCCAGGACCAGCATCGCGCCCGGGTACGCCGTTACACGATCATCATGGCGTTCCGGATTCCCGCGCTGATCCTGGCCGGTATCTCCTACTCCGTCTTCGGGAACGCCCTGATCGCGATCCTGATCATGGCGGCCTCGGTCCCCCTGCCGTGGGTCGCGGTGCTCATCGCCAACGATCGCCCGCCCCGGGACAAGAACGAACCCAGCCGCTGGGACCAACCGCGCACCGCGCTCGAGGAACGCAGCCACGACGCGATCGACGGATAGCGCGCTCCCGGCAGCACCACACGCGGGTGGCAGAGTACTGCTGTGCCCATACACGGATCGACCGCCGCCTCACCGCTGACCGCACTGTGCCCGGACCTGCGCGCGGCGCTGATCCGGGTGGGCTACGACGCCGGCACTCTGCTCGACGTCCTGGGCCCGGAGGTGCACAGCGCGCTCGGTCGCGGTGAGCCGGTCCCCGTGCGGCGAGTCGCCCGCACCGCGGGCGACCTGGGCACACTGGTGCGGCTGTTACTCCTCGGCGATGCGGTCCCGGAAACCGAAGTTGCCGCGGCACTGGCGCCGGTCGCGGTGGCCGATGCCGTCGCGGCCGGCCTCCTGTCCACGGAGGGCGATCTGGTGCGCGCGGCCCTCGATCTGCGCCCGCTCGATACCGGCGCGGGTAATCGCTGGGTCCTGTCCGATCTCGACGATTCGATGCACCGCCGGACGCTGACCGAGGACCATGTGCTCGGCGTCGGTCATGCCTCGCTGTCGTTGCTGCGGGCGACCCCGACCGCGCCCGTCGGTTCGGTGCTGGATCTCGGCACCGGCTGCGGTGTCCAAGCGATACACGCCGCCGGCTACGCCCGTTCGGTGACCGCCACCGATATCAATCCGCGCGCCCTGTGGCTGGCCGAAGCGACCGCCGCGCTGAACGAGCTCGACCTCGAACTCCTCCCCGGATCGTGGTTCGAGCCGGTGGCCGGGCGCGCGTTCGACCAGGTGGTCGCCAATCCCCCGTTCGTCGTCGGTCCCGCCCGGATCGAGCACACCTACCGGGATTCCGGGCTCGCCCTCGACGGAGCGAGCGAACTGGTGCTCTCCCGCGTCCCGGACCTGCTCGCACCCGGCGGGACGGCGGCCGTCCTCGCCGCCTGGGTACACAACGAGGACGAGGACTGGCGGCAGCGTGTTTCCGGGTGGCTGCCCGAATACGGCATCGACGCATGGGTCGTCCAGCGCGATATCGCCGACCCCGCCCTCTACGTCGGCACCTGGTTGCGCGACGCCGGCCTGGATCCGCGGAGTCCGGCGGCCCAGGAACGGGCCGGGGAATGGCTCACCGCCCTCGACGGGGCCGGCGTCACCGGAATCGGGTTCGGGTTCGTCTACCTGCGCGCGATCGACGGGCCGACCGAGGTGCTGGCCGAAGATCTGACCCACGGTTTCGAGGACCCGCTCGGCGCGGAGGCACTCGCCCATTTCGAACGGTCGGCCTGGTTGCGTACGGCGGCAGCGGACCCGGCCCGCGCCTGGAATGCCCGCTACCGGGTGGACCCGGCGACCGCGCTGGAACGGGTCTACCTGCCCGGCGACGACGGCTGGGATCAGCGGGTGACCCGCCTGCACCGCGGCGACGGGCCACGCTGGCAACACGAAGTCGACGAGACCACGGTCTCCCTGCTGGCGGGAATGCGATCGGACGGTCTGCCGTTGTACGAACTGATCGAACTGCTGGCATTGTCCCAGGGATCCGACGAGGTGGACCCGGAATTCGCCGCGGCGGCACTGGGGGTGGTCACGGGCTTGGTGCGGCACGGACTGGTGCACCCGGTCTAGACGCTCACCCTGCGGCGGTGGCCGTTCCCGGTGTCCCGGTCTGTTCTGTTCTCAGGAACTTCTCAGAACGCATCGCTGAAAACCGCAGTTCAGAGCGGTTTATCCGCGCCCGGCGAGGGAACTTTCCCTATGTCGGGTCCGTTGTTCGGAGTGAGACACCACCGACAGGAGGCAAGTCATGACAAGCCCCGCCACCACTCGTGTGCGCCCCAGTGATATGGACCTCGACGCCCAGAGCCCCGCCGCCGACCTGGTACGCGTGTACCTGAACGGGATCGGACGGACCGCGCTGCTCACCGCCGCCGACGAAGTGGAACTGGCCAAGCGCATCGAGGCGGGTCTCTATGCCCAGCACCTGCTGGAGACCGGCAAGCGTTTGTCGGCGACCCGCAAGCGTGATCTGGCGATCGTCGTCCGGGAGGGCCAAGCCGCACGGTCGCACCTGCTGGAAGCCAACCTGAGGCTGGTCGTCTCGCTCGCGAAGCGGTACACGGGCCGCGGGATGCCGCTCCTGGACCTGATCCAGGAAGGCAATCTCGGCCTGATCCGCGCGATGGAGAAATTCGACTACGCCAAGGGCTTCAAGTTCTCGACTTATGCCACCTGGTGGATCCGCCAGGCCATCACCCGCGGTATGGCCGATCAGAGCCGCACCATCCGGCTCCCGGTTCATCTCGTGGAGCAGGTCAACAAGCTCGCCCGGATCAAGCGCGAACTGCATCAGCAGCTCGGCCGGGAGGCCACCGACGCGGAACTGGCCGCCGAATCGGGTATCGCGGTGGAGAAGATCTCCGATCTACTCGACCACAGCCGCGATCCGGTGAGCCTGGATATGCCGGTCGGCAACGACGAGGAAGCCCCGCTGGGCGATTTCATCGAGGATTCCGAGGCGACATCGGCCGAAAGCGCCGTGATCGCCGGCCTGCTGCACCACGATGTCCGCAGCGTGCTGAACACCCTCGACGAACGCGAACAGCAGGTCATCCGGTTGCGGTTCGGCTTGGATGACGGGCAGCCGCGCACTCTCGATCAGATCGGAAAACTGTTCGGTCTGTCCCGTGAGCGGGTCCGACAGATAGAGCGCGAGGTCATGTCGAAACTCCGCAAGGGCGAACGAGCCGACCGGTTGCGCGCCTACGCCAGCTGAGCGCCGAACACCCCAGAAAAGCAACGATGACCGGCCACCTCGGCCGGTCATCGGTCGTTCGGGGAGACGATCGGCCGCATCCGGCTGCGCACGGGGCCGGCCCGGCCGCCCGTCCCTATTCATTCCCATCCGGCGCTGATCGGATCACATTTGCACGGCGGTCCGCCGGATTTGCGGCCCCGGTTTCCGAACCATGCCCCGGCCGGAGAGCCGCCATCACAACCCCGAAGCGGTAGCTCCGACCGTGCACCTCTCGGTGCCGAGACGAATGCGATTTGCGCACCGGCCCCGGACCTGCCGCGGCACCTGGACTGCCGGTCGACCGCCACGGCCGGTACCCGGCGTCAGCCCAGGCGCCGGGGGCCGGTGTCGAAACGGCTGGGCTGCGGGCCGATGCGGGCGCGGGCGTACAGGATCGCGGCCGATTCCGGACTGGCCAATACCGGCTCGCAGGACAGTTCCCGCATTTCGGGGAGGTCGTCGAACAGGGCCGATATACGCCGGGTCAGGTCGATCAGGGCGGCCTTGTCGACCCGGGGGCTGGCCGGGGTGCCATTCAGCAGCGGCGCGGCCCGGGGGGCGTCGATCAGGGCGGCGGCCTCCTCCGCGGACAGTGGTAGCGCGCGATAGGCCCGATCACCCAGAAGTTCGATAATCGGTCCCGACAGCCCGAATTCGATGACCGAGCCGAATGCCGGATCGTCCTGAACCCGCAGCACGCAGCCCACACCTTTGGGTGCCATGCGCTGGATATGCAGCAGTGGATCGCCGCACAATTCCACCAGATCACGGTAGGCCTGGCGTACCGCCTCGGGCCGCCACAAATCTAAACGCACCCAGCTCATATCGGGCCGCCGCCGCCAGCTTTCGTTCGTCGCCTTCGCGGCCACCGGATACCCGAGCTCCGCGGCCGCGGCCACCGCCGAATCGGCATCGCGGACCGCACGGAAGTCGACGACGGAGATTCCGTAGCAGGCAAGTAGCGCGACGGTCTCGTCATCGGCCAGCCGTCGACCGCTACCCGAATCGCCCATCCATCCGGCCATCAAGGCGACCGCTCGTTCGCTGTCGATCCCGGCCGGCCGGCACTGTTCGGCTTCCGGCCGGGCGGTGCCGTCGTGTCCCGGCGTCACCGGACGATCACGCCAGCGGGCATAACGCTGTACCCGCGCCAGTGCCCGCACCGCGCGCGCCGGATCCGGGAACGACGGGATGGAGCCGCGGATGGCCGCCGCACCGGGACCGCGCACCGCGAGCAGATCAGGAATACCGTCCCCACTGGCGAACGTGGTGAGTACCGGCTTATCGCCGGATACGGTGGCCACCGCGGTGCGGATGGCTTCCGCATAACCGGTCTGCGGTAAGGGGATCGGCGGCGCGAAAATAACGATCACCGCATCGGTTTCGTCCGACCGCAGCGCCGCGGTCACGGCGGTGAGGTAATCCTCGGGCATTGCCTGCGGCCCGAGATCCACCGGTTCCGCGGCACTCAGCCCCTCGCTGCGTGCGGCGTCGGCGGTGAGCCAGTTCAGGGCCGTGCTGTTTCCCACGATCGCCGGGCGTGGACCGCGCGGTAGCGGCTGGTAGCCCAGCAGCGCCGCACAGTCGAACATTTCCGAGATCGACTCCGCCTGAACGATACCCGACTGTGCGAACAGATCGCGAACGACGGCGCGGTCCAGTTCCCCGCCCGAATCCCCACGCGCCGCCAGCCGGCTCGGGCTCACGGCCACGATCGGTTTGTTCCGCGCGACCCGGCGCGCGATCCGGGAGAACTTCCGCGGGTTACCGAAACTCTCCAGGTACAGCAGGATCACATCGGTATCGGGATCGGTATCCCAGTACTGCAGCAGATCGTTGCCGGAGACGTCGGCGCGATTACCGGCGGAGACGAAGGTGGACAGGCCAAGATTCCGGGTGGCCGCCTCGGCCAGGATCGCCACCCCCAAAGGGCCCGACTGGCAGAAGAACCCGATTCGCCCGCGACCGGGCAACACCGTCGCCAACGTCGCGTTGAGGCCGATCGCGGGATCTGTGTTGGCGATCCCGAGGGCGCTGGGGCCGACCACCCGCATCCCGTGGCCGCGGGCGGCCGCGACCAATTCCGCTTCGGGGCCGCGGCCCTGCTCCCCCGTTTCACTGAATCCGGCCGACAACACGAGCAGACCTTTGACGCCCTTGGCCATACAGTCGTCGAGCACCGAACCGATCTCGGCGGCCGGTACCGCCACCACCGCCAGATCCACCTCGTCGGGGATATCGCGCACCGTGGCATAGGCGTGCACTCCCCGGACCGAACGACGGCCGGGATTCACCGGATACACCGCACCGTGGTAGGAACCGTCGAGCAGGTTCGCCAGGACCACCCCACCGACCCGCCCTGTACTGGGGGTGGCACCGATCACCGCTACCGAACGCGGCGCGAGCAGGTTGCCGACACTGCGGGCCTCCGAGGCCCGCTCGCGCGCATCCCGGACCGAACGCAGCGCCTCGGTGGGATCGATGGCGAACTCGAGGTGCAGCACCGACCCGTCGCGGCTGCGTTCCACCTGGTAACCGGCCTCCCGGAATACGGTGACCATCACCGTATTCTCCGCCAGCACCTCCGCGACGAAGGTTTCGATCCCGTTCTCCGCCGCCGCCCCCGCCAGATGCTCCAGCAGGATCGAACCGAGGCCGCGGCCCTGATGACCGTCCGCCACGACGAACGCGACCTCCGCGGAACGCTTCCCCGAGCGGTCGAGCAGTTCGTAGCGGCCCACGGCGATGATCGAATCCCCCAGGACGACGACCAGACCTACCCGATCGCGATAGTCGACGTGGGTGGTGCGGTACAGATCCTTCGGGGAGATCCGCGGATAGGGCCCGAAATAACGCAGGTACCGGGTGCGTTCCGAGAGCGCGGTATGGAAGCGCTGCAGTTCGTCGGCGTCCGCGGGGGTGATCGGGCGTAACCGCACCACGCCGCCGTCGGAGGCCAGGACGTCGGCGTGCCAGTGCTGCGGCGCGGGGGCCGGGTCGTCGGGAACGCTATCGGCCGATTCAGTCACGCGGGTCCTCCGGATCCAGGCCGAGCGGGCCGAAGCACGCACGGCGGGTGGCGAGGACGGCGGTATCGACCGCACGCTGCGCGCGGTCGATCCGGGCATCCCCGGTTTCCGCGGTCCCCCCCGGACCGTCCCAGTGCTGGAACGCGATGTCCACACCGTCGCCCATCGTGCGGGGCGGCGATATCCGCGGCCTTTCGGTGTGCACGAGATCGATCCAATCCTGCGGTATCGCGGTCGCCGGGTCCACCGGGCGGTCCAGCGCGAGAGCCAGGAGCTGGGTCCACGCCCGCGGCACCACCCGGACCAGGCCGTACCCGCCACCGCCGACCGCCAGCCAGCGACCCTCGGCGTACCGATCGGCCAGGTCCCGCATGGCGGCGAAGGCGGCCACCTGGCCCTCGATGCCGAGGTCGAGATCGGCCAGCGGATCCTCCCGGTGGGTGTCGACTCCGCACTGGCTGATGATCAGCTGCGGCCGGAACGCCGCGATCGCACCGGGGACGACCGCATGGAAGGCGCGCAACCATTGCGGGTCACGGGTGCCCGGTAGCAGCGGCAGGTTGATCGCGGTGCCGTCGCCGGACCCGCTGCCCGTTTCCTCCGGCCACCCCGTATTCGGCCACAGCGTCGCGGGGTGCTGGTGGATCGAGAGGGTGAGAACGCGCGGATCCCGGTAGAACGCGTGCTGGACACCGTCCCCGTGGTGGACGTCCACATCGACGTAGGCGATCCGGTCGAAACCGTGGTCGAGCAGCCAGGAGATCGCTACCGCGACGTCGTTGTACACGCAGAAGCCGGCCGCCCGCGCCGGCATGGCATGGTGCATCCCGCCGCCGATGCTCACCGCGCGCCGGGTGGTTCCGCCCGCGATCGCCCGGGCTGCGGCCAGGGTGCCGCCGACGATCACCGACGAAGCCTCGTGCATTCGGGGAAAGACCGGGTTGTCGGTCGAGCCGAGGCCGTAGGGCGGGTCCGCCGGTTCCGCGCCGGGTACCGCCGTGGGTACGGCGCGGCGGACCGCCTCGATGTAGTCCCCGGTGTGCACCCGGAGCAGCTCGCCGGTATCGGCCGCGGCCGGCTCCAGCGTTTCGATACCGTCCAGCACGCCGAGCGCCTGCGCCAGCGCCATGGTGTACCGCAACCGGGCCGGTTTCATCGGGTGCTCGGGGGTCCAGGAGTACTCGAGGAACCGGTCGGTCCACACGACGGTCGCCGCCTGCGGGTCGCCGCATTCTGCCCGCGGTGCTGAAGTGGCCATGATCGCAACCGTATCGGGAAGGGCGGAACCCCATCCGACGTTGTCATGCAGTAGAAATACATGTATGTGCGACAGCGGCGCCGAACCGCGCGCCGCCGGTATTCCCATCGCGTCATGCGACCCGCTCCGTCCGACCGGGGTCGCTGGTGCGCAGGTAGAATTCGTGCCGACGAAGGGGCAACAGTGAAGGATCTGGTCGACACCACGGAGATGTATCTCCGTACCATCTACGACCTCGAGGAGGAGGGCGTAGTACCCCTGCGCGCCCGGATCGCGGAGCGCCTCGAGCAGAGCGGGCCGACGGTGAGTCAGACCGTGGCACGGATGGAGCGCGACGGGCTGCTCCTGGTCGCGGGCGACCGGCACCTCGAGCTGACCGACAAGGGCCGCAGCATGGCGGTCGCGGTGATGCGCAAACACCGGCTGGCCGAACGACTGCTGGTCGATATCATCGGCCTGGACTGGCAGAACGTGCACGCCGAGGCCTGCCGCTGGGAACATGTGATGAGCGAGGACGTCGAGCGGCGGCTGGTCGAGGTGCTCAACCATCCCACCACCTCGCCGTACGGCAACCCCATCCCCGGGTTGGACGAACTCGGTCTCAATGCCGCCGATCTGCTCGAGGAACCACTCAAGCGGCTCTCCGAGCTGCCGCAGGGCCGGACGCATGCCGTGGTGGTGCGGCGGCTGGCCGAACATATCCAGACCGATCCGGAAGTGATCGGCCGATTGCGGGAGGCCGGTGTCGTACCCGATGCCCGCGTTACGGTCGAGAGCAAACCGGGGGCCGTGGTGATCACCGTTCCGGGGCACGGGGGTTTCGAACTTCCCGACGAAATGGCCCACGCCGTCCAGGTGAAGCTGGTCTGATCGATGGAACTCCTGGTCACCGGCGGTGCCGGTTATGTGGGTGGGGTATGCGCGCTCGTCCTGCGCGAGCAGGGACACGAAGTGGTCGTGGTGGACGATCTGTCGACCGGTAATGCGGACGGGGTGCCGGCGGGCGTCGAATTCGTCGAAGGTGATGTGGCCGAGGTCGCGCCGGATCTGCTGCGCACCCGGCGCTTCGACGGGGTTCTGCATTTCGCGGCGCAATCGCTGGTCGGTGAATCGGTACAGCAGCCCGAGAAATACTGGCACGGCAATGTGGTGAAAACCCTCACGCTGCTCGAGGCCATCCGGGAGACCGGAACACCGCGGCTGGTGTTCTCCTCGACCGCGGCGGTGTACGGCGAACCTGAGCAGGTTCCGATCACCGAGGATGCGCCGGCCCGGCCCACCAACCCCTATGGTGCGTCCAAACTGGCCATCGACCATGCGATCACGTCGTATTCGGTGGCGCACGGCCTGGCCGCCACCAGTCTGCGCTATTTCAATGTGGCCGGCGCCTACGGCGGCCTCGGCGAGAACCGGGTGGTGGAAACCCATCTGATTCCGCTGGTGTTGCAGGTCGCGGCGGGCCATCGGGATTCCATCTCGGTATTCGGTACCGATTGGCCCACGCCGGACGGGACCGCGGTACGCGATTACATCCATATTCTGGATCTGGCGCAGGCGCATCTGCTGGCCCTGGAAACCGCTACCGCGGGCACCCACCGGGTGTTCAATCTCGGTAGCGGCACGGGGTTCTCGGTACGCGAGGTGATTTCGGCGTGCCGGCGGGTCACCGGCCATCCGATCACCGCGGTCGACGCGCCCCGCCGCGCGGGCGACCCGGCGGTGCTCATCGCTTCCAGCCGGCGGGCGGTCGACGAACTCGGCTGGAAACCCGAGCACAACGATCTCGACGAGATCGTCTCCGCCGCGTGGGCCTACCTGCAGAGCCTCGGCTCCCGCGCGCACAGCGCCCGCTGATCTCGGTACACCGTTCACCACCGCGCGGTATCCATATCCACGCCGAGAGTGGCGGCACAGTCCTTACCGCACCGCGCCAGGTCGCGGAGGCGCTCCGGACGCATCCCGGCCTCCAGCGCGGTGTGCAGCAGGGTGGCCATGGAATGGTGCGGGTCCGCGTCGAGGGCGGCGTCCAAGGCGATCCCGGCGAACGGGCCGTCGCCGCGGACATAGGCGAAATAGCCCAGCAGCATGGCTGTTTCGGCCCGGTCGGCGCCCTCGAGCGCCCGCGCCAGCCGGGACCACACCTGCTCGGCCGCTTCGGCGTGCACGGTTGCGGCGAGCGCGAACATACAGTCGCGCAGTTCCCGGTCGCGTAGTGCGACCGCGATATCGGCGAGTTCGCGGGCGGCGAGATCGGCACCGGATTCGGTGTTCGAAATCAGCCAGAGCACGGTGACGAGTTCGCCACGCAGGAATCCGATCGGATCCGCATGCCGGGCGGCCGTGGCGTACCGGTCCTTGGCGCGGGCCCGGGCCGCACCCAGCTCGGCCGAAACTTCGGCGCGCAATGCGGGATCCGGCGCGACCAGTGCGGTGAGTTCGTCTCGGCACCGCCGGATCGGCCGGCCGTCCAGGACTCGATTCAGCGTCACCCAGGAGGCCACCGGATCGGCGATCAGACCGCGCCGGCCCGGATCGGTGAGACTCCACCAGGCCCGGCCGCCACCGATCGAGTGGGCCGCCCATACGGCCCGCACCGGGACGGCAGCGGCCGCCATCCGGCGCTCCAATGCGGTGAGCACCGGAATCGGTTGCGGTAGCGATCGTTCCGGATCCGGCAATCCCTCGTCGACCAGGATGACGAGCACCCCCACCACACCTGGCCGGCCACATACCCGCGATGCCGCCGCCGCGACGGTGCTCTCATCGGACGGCCGCCCGGTGGCGGGCTGCCGGAGATCGAACCGGACGACGAGATCGATGACGGCGCTGTCGGGGGCATCGGGCGCGGCACACAGCACCGCCAGCACCAGCGAACGTTCGGGCCGGAATCCGAGCATGGCGGGAATCGCCGCGATGAGATCACCCGGGTCGTCGAGCCGCGCCGGACCACCGGGCCGGGCGAGCCGATCGTATTCGCCTGTCGCTCCCTCGGCGCAGCGGAGCAGCGCCGAGCCGGCCGGTTTGTCGCCGGCCCGGGCAGGTGGCGCACCGGGCGCGGCAGCGGCCGGTGCGGACCCCCGGGCGGTCAGTGCCCGGGCGGTCGGGCAACGGCCACCGGTGCCCGTGCCGGTGGCCGCCCGGCCTGTGGGACCCGGATGACCGGCTGCGGACAGCGGGGCGGCGGGAGGCTGTGAGATGGGGGTCGCTGCGGGTGTCATGGACCGATCATGCGGCGGACGTTCTCCCAGCTCGCCGTCGTGAGCTGGGACGATGCCGGGAACAGACAAGTCTGTGGATAACTTCGGGTTGTGCATGGATTCGCCCTCCCGGCGACCGGATATCCGGCCGCGGGAAACCACCGAACCGAAAGCGGGTGCATCCGCGCGAGGGCTGTGCCACACTCCCTTCGTTCACCGGCCGCGCACCACCCCTACCGGTATCGAGGCCGCTCGGGGCCGGGAATTCACCGGCGGCGGCCGCTGTTGTCACCGCAGAGAGCCGATGCACGGCCCCGTGTGGCCGTTCATCGTCATGGGGGACAATGAAGTGTGATTCGCGGCTCGCGGCGCGGCAGCGGACACAGCAGTTGCCCGACCGGCCCGCCGACGGATCGCGCAGGAAGGAGTACGCGATGGACTACGAGTCGCGAATGTACGAACTGGAGTTCCCCGCTCCGCAGCTGTCCTCCGACGACGGCTCCGGGCCGGTTCTGGTGCACGGCCTCGAGGGTTACTCCGACGCCGGCCACGCCGTCCGGCTCGCGACGACCCATCTGCGGGAAAGCCTGGAAAGCGAACTGGTCGCGTCGTTCGATGTCGACGAGCTGCTCGACTACCGGTCGCGGCGACCGTTGATGACCTTCAAAACGGATCATTTCGCCGACTACGCCGAACCCGAACTGAATCTGTGGGCCGTACGCGATACCGCGGGCACGCCGTTCCTGCTCCTCGCCGGAATGGAACCCGACCTGCGCTGGGAGAAGTTCACCACCGCGGTGCGGCTGCTGGCCGAACAGCTCGGAGTGAGCCGCAGTATCGGTCTCAGCGCCATCCCGATGGCGATTCCGCATACCCGTCCGCTGGGTGTGACGGCGCATTCCTCGAACCGCGATCTCATCCCGGACAATCAGCGCTGGCCCGGTGAGCTGCAGGTTCCGGCCAGCGCCTCCACTCTGCTGGAGTACCGGATGGCCCAGCACGGCCACGAATCGCTGGGGTTCTCGGTGCACGTTCCGCATTATCTGGCGCAGACGTCCTACCCGGAGGCCGCGCAGACCCTGCTCGAACATCTCGGCGAGAACTCCGGTCTGCAATTCCCGCTGGCGGCCCTCGGCGAGGCGGCGGCGCGGGTCCGCGAACAGGTCAACGAGCATATCGCCGGCAACGCCGAGGTGGAGACGGTCGTCCAGGCGCTGGAGCGCCAGTACGACACCTTCGTCACCGCCCAGGAACGCCAGTCCAGTCTGCTGGTCGGTGAAGGCGAGCTGCCCAGCGGGGAGGAACTGGGGGCAGAATTCGAACGCTTCCTCGCCGAACAGGGTGGCTACTCCGACGACGAGCAGAACTGAGCGACGCGATCACCGGCACACGGCCACCGTGCCGGTGACCGGGACCGGGCACGACGTAGGGTGTCCCGGGTGGATCTGACCGAACTGCTGGAGATACCGGGAACCGACGCCGACGCGTTGTACGAGTCGTTCGCGATATGGGCAGCCGATCAGGGCACACCGCTGTATCCGGCGCAGGACGAGGCGCTGATGGAACTGGCGTCCGGCTCCCATGTCATCCTCTCCACCCCGACCGGCTCGGGAAAATCACTGGTCGCGGTCGGTGCGCACCTGTTCGCCCTGGCGGGGGGCCGGCGTACGTATTACACCGCCCCCATCAAAGCGCTGGTGAGCGAGAAATTCTTCGCGCTGTGCGAGGTGTTCGGTGCCGAACGGGTCGGCATGGTGACCGGCGATGCGGCGGTCAATCCGACCGCACCGATCATCTGCGCCACCGCCGAAATCCTGGCCAACCTCGCGTTGCGCGAAGGCGCGGGCGCCGATATCGGCCAGGTGGTGATGGACGAGTTCCACTTCTACGCCGACCCCGATCGGGGCTGGGCCTGGCAGGTTCCGCTGCTGGAGCTACCGCACGCACAGTTCCTGCTGATGTCCGCGACGCTCGGCGAGGTCGATTTCTTCGCGACCGACCTCGAGCGGCGCACCGGCCGCAGTGCCGCGGTGGTGGCCGGTACCGAACGCCCGGTGCCGCTGAACTTCTCCTACGCCCGCACACCGATCACCGAAACCCTCACCGAACTGGTGACCACCCATCAGGCGCCGGTCTATGTCGTCCATTTCACCCAGGCCGCCGCGCTGGAGCGGGCACAAGCGCTGACCAGCGCCAACTTCTCCAGCCGGGCCGAGAAGGATGCGATCGCCGAGGCGCTCGGCGAGTTCCGGTTCTCCTCCGGCTTCGGGCGGACCCTGTCGCGGCTGATCCGGCACGGGATCGGCGTGCACCATGCGGGGATGCTGCCCAAGTACCGGCGGCTCGTCGAACGCCTCGCGCAGGAAGGGCTGCTGAAAGTCGTCTGCGGTACCGACACGCTCGGTGTGGGCATCAACGTGCCCATCCGCACGGTATTGCTGACCGGGCTCACCAAATTCGACGGTGTCCGGACCCGGCGGCTCAAAGCCCGCGAATTCCATCAGATCGCCGGCCGCGCCGGGCGGGCCGGTTACGACACGATGGGCACCGTGGTGGTGCAGGCGCCGGAGCACGAGGTCGAGAACGCCAGGCTGCTGGCGAAGGCAGGTAACGACCCGAAGAAGATGCGTAAGGTGCAGCGCCGCAAACCGCCCGAGGGTTTCGTGTCGTGGAGCGAGGAAACCTTTCAGCGCCTGGTCGCCGCCGCGCCCGAACCGATGGTGTCGCGGTTCGCGGTGACCAACGCCATGCTGCTGAACGTGATCGCGCGCCCGGGCAACTGTTTCGAGGCGATGCGCCATCTGCTGGAGGACAATCACGAGCCCCGGCCGGCGCAGCGGCGGCATATTCTGCGGGCCGTGCGGCTGTATCGGGCGCTGCGTGACGCCGGGGTGGTGCAACAGCTGCCGGAACCCGATGAGCATGGCCGTTACGCCCGGCTCACCGTGGATCTGCAGCGCGATTTCGCGTTGGACCAGCCGCTGTCGCCGTTCGCCTTGGCGGCGTTCGAACTACTCGACCGGGGTTCGCCGAGTTATGCGCTGGATATGGTGTCGCTGGTCGAGGCCACGCTCGAGGATCCGCGCCAGCTGCTGATGGCCCAGCAGCACAAGGCCCGCGGCGAGGCGGTGGCCGAGATGAAGGCCGAAGGGATCGACTACGACGAGCGGATGGAACTGCTCGAGGAGATCACCTGGCCGAAACCGCTGGCGGAACTGATCGAGGCAGCCTACGAGACCTACCGGGCCGGACACCCCTGGCTGTCGGAGTTCGCGCCGTCTCCGAAATCGGTGGTGCGCGATATGGTCGAGCGGGCGATGACCTTCACCGAGCTGATCTCCTATTACGAGCTGGCCCGGTCGGAAGGTGTTGTCCTGCGGTATCTCGCCGACGCCTACCGGGCGCTGCGGCGCACCGTGCCGGAGGCGGCCCGGACCGAGGAATTGGACGATCTCACCGAATGGCTGGGTGAACTGGTCCGCCAGGTGGATTCGAGCCTGCTCGACGAATGGGAGCAGCTGACGGGCGCCGGCGCCGAAACCGATGCCGAACAGCTCGCGTTCGGCGCCGAAACCGTCCGTCCCATCACGGCCAACGAACGCGCCTTCAAGGTGATGGTGCGCAACGCGATGTTCCGCCGGGTCGAACTGGCGGCCCGCCGCCGCTGGGCCGAGCTGGCGGATCTGTCCCCGGGCCCGGACTGGGCGGCCGATCTCGGACCCTATTTCGCCGAATACGACGCTATCGGTACGGGCCCGGACGCTCGCGGCCCGCAGCTGTTCCGGATCGAGACCCGCCCCGGTTTCTGGCAGGTACGGCAGATCATCGACGACCCGGCCGGCGATCACGGCTGGGCGGTGCTCGCCACCGTGGACCTGGCCGAATCCGATGCCGCGGGTGATGTGGTGTTCGACGAGGTCACGGTGGTATCCGGGTGATCGCCGAGAACAAATGAGCGAGGTCGACGGGCTGTGACGGCGGAGTTCACCGGCCGGCATGTGCTGGCCGAGTTCGGCGGGGTCGACAGTGCGCTGTGCGACGACCTGGACGGGCTCACGGCGGCCCTGCACGCGGCGCTGACCACCGCGGGCGTCACCATCTGCGAGATGGTGAGCAAGCAGTTCGAACCGCACGGGGTCACCGTGCTGGCGTTGCTGGCCGAATCACACGCTTCCCTGCATACGTATCCGGAGACCGGTGACATCTTCGTCGATGTCTTCACCTGCGGGACCTCCGCCGACAGCGCCGAAGCCGTCGCCGAGCATCTGCGCACCGCGCTGGCACCGCGCCGGGTGCAGATCTCGACGGTGCGGCGCGGCCGAGCACCGGCGTCCGAAAGGGGTGGGGCCGGAATCCTCGGCAGATAACTTACTGCCCGCCGCGCCTGTCCCGTCATACCCCCGCTCTACCGGCAGCCGCGTCGCTCGGTCCTGGTTCGGCCGTAGCCGGCGGAACTGGCCGACTGGCTTTGCCTCGCCGTGCGCCGGTGGCCTGCTCCGGGCAGGACAGTTCACCGGGGGCGCGGCGCGCTCCGGCCGACGACGCCTGGGTGCATCCGGCAGTCCGTCGCCGCTGCCCTGGCCACGATCGGGGTGAGGGGCGGCGGCGAGCCGGCGCCCGGACGTTGCACGGGCACGTCGCAACCGGCCGAGGAGGACAGCGCGGGTTCGCTCACCGGAACGCGGCGGCGGCCAGCATGTAGGCCATCCCGAGATCCATGATCACGTGCGGTAGTACCCCGACCGGCAATCCGCGTCCCGGCGCGGCGGTATGCCCAGCCCACCACAGACGACCTCCACGCAGCGCGGCCACAACCACCGCGATCGCATCGGCCAGGAACAACAGCGCGAGGGCGGTTACCGGTACAACCCCCTGCCCGCCGCCGTGCCCGCCGGCGGAATGACCCGACATGGTCGCCAGCATCACACCCGCCGCGAGGAGGTGATAACCGAGCGCACCGGCCTGCCCCGGGCGGGGCGAGCGGGTCCGCACGATCCGGGCCACCGCGAGCAGGCCGAAGACCAGCGTCATCGCGAGCAGTACACCGTGCAGCGCGTGGGCGTGTACCCGATCGGGGAACAACACCATGACCGACATCACGGCGCACATCAGGAGATGCGCCGCATCGGATTCGTGGTCGCCGCCCGCGCTTCCGCAGCCCGCGCCGACGCGATCCCGCTGCCCCGCCTGCGGCGTCACCCGGGCCAGCACCACCGCGGCCGCGACGGTGAAGGCGAGCGCGGCACCTATCCTTATCGCCATCTGGTCGAGCTCGAATTCACCCATGCCGCACTGCCTTTCGCGATGGAAGCACCATCGGACATGGTCGCACGATAACCCCGGCCGGAGCACGGCTTCGACCGGAACGGAGCCAACCGACGTATCGCACCTCCGCTCGGCTGCCGCCCGGCCGAAGCGCCCCGGGAGCGTGCGCCGCACGGTGGCGCAGTCCGTCCGGCCGTCGATCGCGTGGCGCCCCGCCGCGACCGCCGCCGGTGGCCGCCCGGGGTTTCGTTACGCTGGTTGTCGCAATGACCAGGACTGCCGTCACTCACCGGGAGCTTCGTACCCGGTTGGCCTCACTCACCCTCCGCGACGAACACCGGCTGCGCAAACAGCTCGACCGGGTACGCGGCGGGGACCTCGCCCGGATCGAATCCGAGATCGGTGCCGCCGAACAACGCGTCGCCGCCCGGCGCACGGCGCTACCCGCGATCACCTACCCGGAGCAACTCCCGGTGACGGCGCGGCGCGCCGATATCGCCGCCGCCATCGCCGCCAACCAGGTAGTGGTCGTCGCCGGCGAGACCGGGTCCGGTAAAACCACGCAGATCCCGAAGATCTGCCTCGAATTGGGCCGGGGTATCCGCGGTGCAATCGGGCATACCCAGCCGCGCCGGCTGGCGGCCCGTACGGTCGCGGAGCGGATCGCCACGGAGCTGGATACCGAACTGGGTGACGCGGTCGGCTATACGGTGCGGTTCACCGATCAGGCGGCCGAGCACACCCTGGTCAAACTGATGACCGACGGAATCCTGCTCGCGGAGATACAGCGCGACCGCATGCTGTGGGCCTACGACACGATCATCATCGATGAGGCCCATGAGCGCAGTCTCAATATCGACTTCCTGCTCGGTTATCTGAAACAGCTGCTGCCGCGCCGGCCGGATCTGAAGATCATCATCACGTCGGCCACCATCGACCCGGAGTTGTTCGCCCGGCATTTCGCGGACGAAGCGGGTGATCCGGCACCGATCGTCGAGGTATCGGGCCGGTCGTATCCCGTCGAGCTCCGGTACCGGCCGCTGGCGCTGCCGGTCGCGGCCGATACCGACGACGACGAGGACCGGGCGGTGGACCGCGACCCGGTCGATGCCATCTGCGATGCCGTGGTCGAACTGTTCGCCGAAGGCGACGGCGATGTGCTGGTATTCCTGTCCGGCGAACGGGAGATCCGCGATACCGCCGACGCCCTCACCGATCTGAAACTCCCCCGCACCGAGATCCTGCCGCTGTATGCGCGGCTGTCGGCAGCCGAACAGCACCGCGTCTTCGCACCACATACCGGACGCCGGGTGGTCCTGGCAACGAATGTCGCCGAGACGTCGTTGACCGTTCCGGGAATCCGCTACGTCGTCGACCCCGGCACCGCGCGGATCTCCCGGTACTCGATGCGGACCAAGGTACAGCGGCTGCCGATCGAACCGATTTCCCAGGCCTCGGCGCGGCAGCGGTCGGGTCGCTGCGGCCGGGTGGCCGACGGTATCTGCATCCGCCTGTACTCCGAGGACGATTTCGACGCGCGCCCGGCGTTCACGGACCCGGAGATCCTGCGCACCAATCTCGCCGCGGTCATTCTGCAGATGACTTCGCTCGGCCTCGGCGATATCGAACGATTCCCGTTCGTCGAGGCGCCGGACAGCAGGGCGGTCCGCGACGGTGTCGCACTGCTCGAGGAACTCGGCGCCCTGGTCGGCCGGACAGCGGAATCGCGGGCGGCCGGCTCGCCGGACTCGCGCGCCGGGGACGGCTCGAGCTCCACCGACCGATCGGGCGCCGGTATTCGGTCCACCGCCGAGCCCACCGGACCGGAGGAGCCGGCCGGATCCGCCGGACCGGAAGCGGACTCCACGATGTCCCGGCAGGGTCGGCGCCACACACGTCCGGGTGGTCCGGCATCGGGGCATACACTCACCGCGACCGGGCGGGAGATGGCCCGGCTGCCGGTGGATCCCCGGATGGGCCGCATGCTCGTCGAGGCGCACCGCACCGGCTGCCTGGCCGATGTGCTGGTGATCGTGGCCGCGCTGTCGATCCAGGATGTCCGCGAACGGCCGGCCGATCAGCAGCAGGCCGCCGATACCGCACACGCCCGGTTCAGTGTGCCGAACTCGGATTTCCTGGCGTATCTGCGGCTGTGGGAGTACCTCAACGGTCAGCGACAGGCTCTGTCGGCCAACCGGTTCCGGCGGATGTGCCGGGAGGAGTTCCTGCACTATCTGCGGATCCGGGAGTGGCAGGATCTCTACGGCCAGTTGCGCACCATCACCAAGGGTATGGGCTGGTC
Source organism: Nocardia sp. NPDC058499 (assembly GCF_042719915.1). Classification (NCBI taxonomy): domain Bacteria; kingdom Bacillati; phylum Actinomycetota; class Actinomycetes; order Mycobacteriales; family Nocardiaceae; genus Nocardia; species Nocardia sp. NPDC058499. The sequence goes on from NZ_JBHXMZ010000001.1 coordinate 802,056, forward strand.
GCTGCACAACGGCTCGGCCGAATCCGTGCCGGCGCAGCGCCCCACCGCGGCGGAAACCTCCGACCGGGCCACAGATTCCCGGCGACGGGGTCGCCACACCAGGAAACCGGAGCGCACAGCGGGCGGCCGCGATACCGGTACCGCTCATCCCCTCCCGTCCGGCCCGCGGCCGCTCGACGAGATGACACCCGATACCGATCCGTGGGATTCGACGTCGATCCATCAGGCGCTGCTATCGGGCATGCTGTCGCATATCGGTGTCCGCGAGGCCGAATCCCGGGAGTTCCTCGGTGCGCGCAACGCCAAGTTCATGATCTTCCCGGGATCCGGGCTGGCCAAGAAACCGCCGCGCTGGGTGATGGCGGCGGAACTGGTGGAAACCTCCCGGCTGTGGGGGCGGATGGCGGCCCGGATCGAACCCGAGTGGGCCGAACGGCTCGCCGGGAACCTGGTGAAACGCCACTATTCCGAACCGCATTGGTCGTCGCGGCGCGGCACCGCCCGCGCCTACGAACGTGTAACGCTCTACGGGGTTCCGCTGGTCAGCGGACGGCTCGTCGATTACGGCCGGATCGACCCGGAAACCACCCGGGAACTGTTCCTGCGCCACGCCCTGGTCCAGGGCGAATGGCAGACCCGGCACGAGTTCTTCCACCGCAACCGCGCCCTGCTCGACGATATCGCCGATCTGGAGCACCGGGCCCGGCGCCGCGATATCCTCGTCGACGACGAGGTGCTGTTCGATTTCTACGATCAGCGGATACCGGCCGATATCGTTTCGGTCCGGCATTTCGACACGTGGTGGAAGGCTGCCCGGCGCAGCGACCCGCACCAACTCGATTTCACCACCGACGCCGTGGTCAACGAGGGCGCCGACCGGCTGGACCCGGCCGCTTTCCCGGACACCTGGCGTCAGGGCGAACTATCGTTCCCGCTCACCTACCAGTTCGAGCCGGGGCAGGCCGACGACGGTGTGACGGTACGGATTCCGGTCGCGCAGCTGGCCCATGTCCGGGCGGTCGGCTTCGACTGGCTGGTGCCCGGGATGCGGGCGGAGCTGGCCGCGGCGCTCATCAAATCCCTGCCCAAGCAGTTGCGGCGGACGGTGGTGCCCGCCCCGGATTTCGCCAACGCCGCGCTGTCCGCGCTCACTGCCCGCGCCGAACCGTTGCGCACCGGATTGGCCCGCGAGCTCACCCGGCTGGCGGGTATCCCCATTGCCCCGGCCGATCTGAACCCCGCCGCGCTCCCCGCCCATCTGCGCATGACCTTCGCCGCCGTCGACACCGACGGCCGGGTCCTGGATACAAGCAAGAGCCTGGCCGAGCTCAGAACCCGGCTGTCCGACCAGGTTTCGGCGTCGGTGGCGGCGGCAACGGCCGGAGACGAACGGGCCGCTGCCACGGTGTGGACATCGGAATCGCTGGGCACCCTGCCCGCGACGGTGCGCCGGGAGGTCGCCGGCCAGCCGGTCACCGGCTATCCCGCGCTGGTGCCGGAAACCGGCGGTGTCGCGGTCCGGGTGCTCAAAACACCGGGCGAACAGGCCCGGGCCATGCGCGCCGGAACGCGGGCACTGGCGCTGGCCGCGATCCCGACGTCCACCCGTGCGGTGACCGCCGGCCTGTCACCGGCGGACCGGTTGGTGCTGAGCCAGAATCCGTACGGGTCGGTCGAGGCGCTGGTGGAGGATTGCCGCGCGGCGGCCGCCGATCAGCTCATCACCGCCGCCGGCGGACCGGTCCGCGACCCGGAGCGGTTCGACCGGCTCGTGGCGGGGATCCGGCCGAAGTTCAACGACGTGGTGGCCCGGATAATCCGCCTGGTGGTCCCGGTACTCGCCGCGGCGCACGAGGTTTCGGCCGCCCTGCCGGGGGTCCGGGAATCCGATATCGCCGACGATGTGCGAGAGCAGCTGGCGGAACTGGTTTTCGACGGTTTCGTTTCGGAGTGGGGTCCGGCGCGGTTGCGGGAACTGCCCCGCTACCTCCGAGGCGCCACCGCCCGGCTCGCGGCGCTGCCCGGTTCGGCCGACCGCGACCGCCGGGCCATGGCGGAAATGGATGCTGCGGCTGCCGTCTACGATCGCCTGATCGCCGGTTCTCCGGAATCGCGGCGCCGGTTGCCCGCGGTGACCGAGGTCTGGTGGATGCTCCAGGAATTGCGGGTGAGCCTGTTCGCGCAAAAACTCGGGACGCCGTATCCGGTGTCGGTCAAACGGATACAGAAGGCAGCAGACGCCGCCCGGCGCTGAAGGCGAGCACCGCCGCAGCCGAGACGACGACGCACACGTCGTTCGCCCGTCCGCGCCCGGCCGACGCGCACGGCACATCGCCGATCGACCTGGGGCCGGTTTCCCGCGCCCACGGCATGCGGTGGGCAGCGCCGGGCCGAGACCACGGTCCACGGCCGAACGAGTTCTGCCCATCGCCGAACGGGTCCGGCGTCGGCGGCCACATGACCACTGTGCCGCTCCGGTTTTTGCTATGGGAACGAAGGCCCTGAACGGACTCCGACGAATGCCGATGCGGCGGACGATCCTGCCGGGCCGGACCGGTGGGACCGCGTTCCTGGGTGGATGGCTGTGGCGCGGCGGGTGCGCTGACGGGAACGAGAGGGCGCGCCGGTCAAAGGCGAGCCGGTCACCGGCGCGCTCCGGGCCGGCCGCCCGGCGGTACCGGATCAGTCGCTCGCGGCGACCGCCGCACGCGCCTCGCGTATCTCCTGGATCTCGCGTTCGAAATCCTCGGCTGAGGTGAACGATCGATACACCGAGGCGAAGCGCAGATACGCCACCTCGTCCAGTTCGCGTAGCGGCCCGAGTATCGCCAGCCCGACCTCATGGCTCGGCACCTCGGGCGATCCCTTGGCCCGGACGGCGTCCTCGACCTGCTGGGCCAGCAGATTCAGTGCGTCGTCGTCGACCTCGCGGCCCTGACAGGCACGGCGCACACCGCGAATAACCTTCTCGCGGCTGAAGGGTTCGGTGACTCCGCTGCGTTTGACCACGGAGAGAATCGCCGTTTCCACGGTGGTGAATCGGCGGCCGCATTCCGGGCATGCCCGTCTGCGGCGAATGGCGGCGCCCTCGTCGGCCAGTCGCGAGTCGACGACCCGGGAGTCGGGGTGTCGGCAGTACGGGCAGTGCATCCGGGGTCCTTCGTCGCTGCGAACGCTCGCGGCCGAACCGGCGGCGGTCGCGGGTCCGGCGAGCGCTGGCACCGGGTGGCTGCCCGGCACCGGGAGGGCCGGTGCCAGGCACCGGCTCATCTGCATAACACATCGAGAATACCGGCACGGGGTGTGCCGCGCTCTCCCTCACCCCGGGACGGCGCGCGGACGGGTGCACGACCTACCGGACTCCGGCCGCACCACCGGGCGCCGCGGGCACCGCCACGGCCGGAATTCCGGGCAGTTCCGGGGCCGGTGGCGGCTCGGGGGCACGCAGATGGGCGAGTGCCAGGAAGCCCGCCACCACCGCGGCGGTGAGCAGGGCCGTCACCGCCGTCGCCGCGAACCCGGCACGGGCGCGCTGGACGAGTTCGGCGGGTTCCCGCGAGCCGGCCCGACCCCGGGCGGCGGGGTCGGGCCGCAGGGCGGCGGGCGCGCGACCGCCGGGCCGTGCCCCCGGCCGCGCGACCGCGGCGCAGGGCCGGGACGTGCGGCCGGGGTGCGGGACCCGCACCGGTGACTCGCCCTCGCCCGGACGGCAACTACCGGTCTCCGTCGGCGGTAGGGGAACGAGTGCCGTTCGGGTGGTGGCGTCTTCCCACGCACCGGTGCCGGTCACGCTGATCGCAGTGTTCATCGGATGGACCTCCGTGCTGGTCGCTCGCGGAACCTCGGGCGGTTATTCGATCAAATGTTCGACGAACTGATGTTCGATTTCTACCATGCAAAGGGGGATGATGTCAGTAGCAACGCCGGACATACCTCGAACAGATGTTTGATAGATCGCAGCGGTCGGACTAGATTCACTGCACGGTATGAACTTCGGGTACGTACGGAGCGGATCCGCCCGCCGGGCGCGGGTCCAGCGGACGCGGAGACCGACGAGAAAGGGCGGTTGTGGTGAGCCAATCAGACACGGGTGACGGGGCCGGGACCGGCGCCGGTCCCGAGCCGGCGGCAACCGGGGCGGATCTCACCGTGCGTCAGCGCAAAGTGCTCGACGTGATCCGTTCCTCGGTGAGCCTGCGCGGCTACCCGCCCAGCATCCGCGAGATCGGGGACGCGGTGGGGTTGAACTCCACCTCCTCGGTCGCCCACCAGTTGCGCACCCTGGAACGCAAGGGCTATCTACGCCGCGACCCCAATCGTCCGCGCGCCGTGGATGTCCGCGGTATGGACGAAGCCGTCCGTTCGGTCACCACCTTGGCGCCCGCCGATACCGCGGTGGGAGCGGCTGCGGTCCCGGCCACCGAGGACGGCAACGCCGATCAGCCCGTCCCCACCTACGTACCGGTCCTCGGGCGGATCGCCGCCGGTGGCCCGATCCTGGCCGAACAGGCGGTGGAGGACGTGTTCCCACTACCCCGCGAACTCGTCGGCGACGGCTCGCTGTTCCTGTTGAAGGTGGTCGGCGAGTCCATGGTCGACGCCGCGATCTGCGACGGCGACTGGGTGGTCGTGCGCCAGCAGAACGTGGCCGATAACGGCGATATCGTCGCCGCCATGCTCGACGGGGAGGCCACGGTCAAAACGTTCAAACGCAGCGGTGAGGATGTCTGGCTGATGCCGCACAACCCGTTGTTCGAACCGATCCCGGGTAACGACGCGCGCATCCTCGGCAAGGTCGTCACGGTGATCCGCAAGATCTGAGCACCGATACCCCTGCGCGGTCGCCGCGAATCACCCGGAGGGATGTGGTCGCGGCACCTTCCCGCTCAGACGGCAAGGCCCGGCTTGTGACCGGCGCGCTCCGGGCATGCGGAGCACCGGGCGCGGTCGGCAACGGAACGGGGTGAACTCGGATGGCCGGCAACAGCATTCCGGTAGCGCGCCCACGCTGCAGCACCGAGGACACCGGCCTGGTGTGGTACGCGGCCTACGGGTCGAATGCGGACCCGGACCGCCTGGCCTGTTACCTCGTCGGTGACACCCCGGACGGCGCACTGGCTACGCCCGGCACGGTATCGAGTGCGGACGGTTCCGGCCGGCCGCCGATTCACGGTTGCCGGGACCGTACGCCGCCCGCCCGGTCGATCGGAATCGTTCTCCCCGGAGTCCTCTATTTCGCCACCGAATCGGCGATCTGGACCGGCGGCCGGGCCTTCTACGATCCTGTAACGCCCGCCGAAACAGCTGCTCGCGCCTACCTGCTCACCCGCGCCCAGTTCAGCGATATCGCTGCGCAGGAGATGTACCGGTCGCCCGGAACCGATCTGGATCTCACCGAGGCACTGCGCACCGGCCGGACGCGGTTCGGCCCCGGCCGCTACGAAACCCTTGTGTGCCCCGGTTCTTACGAGGGTGTGCCGATCGTGACGTGCACTGCCGATCGGCGCTGGCGCGACCTGCCCGGAAATCCGCCGGCACCGGCCTATCTGCGCCGGATCGCCATCGGCCTGCGCGCGGCGCACCGCTGGTGCGATGCCGATACGGCCGCCTATCTCTCCACCCGCCCGGGCGCGGCGGGGTATTGGACCCCGCGCATGGTCGCCGAACTACTCAGCGACGACTGAACGAGCCGGCCGGTTCCGCCGCCCCGGAACCGGCTCCGCGCGCACCGTCGCTCGAACGGCGCGAGGAGCTGTGGCGCATCGCCGCAGAGGCCGGGGCCGGCACCCGGCACGACTTCTACAGAACCGGTCGGGCGCGGCCACGGGCCCCTCACGGTGACCGGTCGAGCCCCGGGCCGGTTTGCTCGCGCGCTTCCAGCGCCACCGAGATCGCCTGGGCTCCCACCTTGATGAGCTGCGCATAGCGCTCCCGGTCGGCCGGACCCACCTCTGCGCGCAACGGGCCGAACTGGACTTCGTACGGGACCTCGTCGCCGCGGAACACCGGCGCGGAGACGTAGCTGACCGGAAGCGACCGGGGGGTCACGATATCGGCTGTGGTGTATGCCCGCGAGGTCAGCCGGGAAAGCTGGCGCAGCAGTTTCGCGCGCAGGGCCGGCTGCAGGAGTTCGGCGCCGAGCGCGCCGAACAGTTCGGTGAGCACGTCGACCAGCCCGGCATCGTCGTCCTTCGGCCGGAACATCGCGAATCCGTGGGTGGTGACGAAGTAGAGCAGATCCCGGGCGCCCTCGCGGCCGGCCGCCGAGCGCAACCATCGTTCCCGTTCATCGGTCGACCGCCATGGCATCACCGCCGCCCCGGCGGGGTATGCCAGCGGAATCGACTGCCCCACCGACAGGCCCGGCACGATCGTCTCGCCCGCATAGTGTTTCGCGACGATGGTGAGCCGGTCGCCGGCGATCCGGCTCAGTGTCGCCCCGCATCCGGCCGCCTCCGCCAGTGCGGCGAGTTCCGCGCCGACAGCCCCGCCCGCCTCGACGGCTTCGGTGCCGGCCAGACGGGACAGGGCCGGTCCCGGGCGGTACGCCAGGCTCGCATCACGGGTCGCCCACTGCGCCGCGCACAGTTCGGTGAGTACGGCCGTGACCGTCGCCCGCGCCAGCGAGAGCCGATCCACGATCTCGGTTACCGTGAGCGCTCGCGGTGACTCCGCGAGCAGTTCGACCACCGCCACGACCCGCCGGGTGGGCGGAGATCCCGAAGCCGCCATCTCGATCCACTCCCTTGTCGCCGGCCCGGGTGAGCCCTACACTGCATCGACTATTCGGTATCAGATTGTCGAATAGTCGTCATCAGTGTAGTAGACACTTCAGGAGGAGACCATGATTCTGGACAGGTTCCGGCTCGACGACCGAGTCGCGATCGTCACCGGCGCCGGACGCGGTCTGGGCGCCGCGATCGCGCTGGGCTTCGCCGAGGCCGGTGCGGACGTGGTGATCGCCGCCCGCACCGAAACGGATCTGAACGCGGTCGCCGGGCAGATCCGCGACCTCGGCCGGCGAGCCCATACCGTGGTGGCCGATCTCTCCGACGCCGACGCCTGCGCCGCGTTGGCCGGTACCGCGGCGGCAGAATTCGGCCGGCTCGATATCGTGGTGAACAATGTCGGCGGCGCGATGCCCAAACCCCTGCTCGACACCTCCCCGGACACCATGACGGAAGCATTCGAGTTCAATGTCGCCAACGCGCATGCCCTGATCCGGGCTGCCGTACCGATCATGCTCGATACCGCCGACGGCGGTTCGATCATCAATATCACCTCGACCATGGGCCGCCTGCCGGGCCGGGCCTTCGCTGCCTACGGCACCGCGAAGGCCGCGCTCGCCCACTACACCCGGCTGTCCGCGATGGATCTGTGCCCGCGTATCCGGGTCAACGCCATCGCCCCCGGTTCCATCTCGACCTCGTCGTTGAAGGTTGTCGCCGACGACGACAATCTGCGCGGTGCACTGGAGAAGGCAACCCCGCTGGGGCGGATCGGCGATCCGGCCGATATCGCTGCCACCGCCCTGTTCCTGGCCTCCCCCGCCGGCGGGTACCTGACCGGCAAGGTGATCGAAACCGACGGCGGACTGATCGCTCCGAATCTCGATATGCCGATCCCGGATCTGTGAGGTGACCTCATGACCTATCGCGTCGTGCACTGGGGCACCGGCAATGTCGGCAGGCACGCCCTGGCCGGCATCATCGGCGACCCACGGCTCGAGCTCGTCGGCGTTCGAGTTTCCAGCAGCGAAAAGGAGGGTCGCGACGCCGGTGAGCTCGCCGGCCTCGAGATCCGGACCGGCATATCGGCGACCATCGATACGGCGGCGCTGCTCGCCGCGAAACCCGATGTGGTGGTCTACACCGCCATGACCGATAACCGGCTCATGGAGGCTCTCGGCGATCTGCGGACGATTCTGTCGGCGGGTATCGATGTCGTGGCCAGCGCGCCGGTGTTCCTGCAGTACCCGTGGAAAGTCCTGCCGGAGGACCTGCTGCGCCCCGTCGAGGAGGCCGCGGCGGCGGGCGGCGCCTCGCTGTTCGTCAACGGGATCGATCCCGGGTTCGCCAATGATCTCCTGCCCCTGGCGCTCGCGGGTACCTGCCGCCGGGTCGACCGGATCCGCTGTATGGAGATCGTCGACTACGCCACCTACGACAACGCGGCCGTGATGTTCGACATCATGGGGTTCGGGAAATCCCTGGACGAAACGCCCATGCTGCTCCAGCCCGGGGTGCTGTCGCTCGCCTGGGGCAGCGTGGTGCGGCAGTTGGCGGCGGGTCTCGGGGTGGAATTGGACAGCGTCACCGAAACCCACCAAAGGATTCCCGCGCCGGAGGATTTCGAGATCGCGGCGGGCGCGATCTCGGCCGGCACCACCGCCGGGCTGCGGTTCGAGGTTCGCGGGATGGTCGGTGACGAGGTGGTCACGGTGCTCGAACACGTCACCCGGCTGCGCGCCGACCTGGCCCCGGACTGGCCGCAGCCGGCGCAGGAGGGCGGGTCCTACCGGGTGGAGATCACCGGTGAACCGCACTACCGCATGGATATCTGCCTGGCCAGCGATCACGGCGACCACAACCATGCCGGGCTCGTGGCCACGGCGATGCGCGTGGTCAATGCGATTCCCGCGGTGGTGGCGGCGGCACCGGGTATCCGGACCACCCTGGATCTCCCCCTGGTCACCGGCCCCGGCCGGGAAATGAACACTCCCAGTTCATGATTCGACCCGCACGGCGGGTGGGCACATCGCAGATGGCATACCCACCCGCCGTGGCAATGCCCATTGACACAGCGCCGTTTGCTCCGGCCGCGCCGTCCTCCGCCCCGAGCCACCTGGGACTTCGACCTACCGGATTCGATTGAGCGGGTCCCACCCACCCGGACTCTCATCGCACCTCGACCGGCTCCGAGTGGTTGGCTGCGATCCGGAATGTCACCGGCGGCCGGTGACCCGGTGGCCGCAGGGCCGCGCCGGCCGCGGTTATCAGCACCGAAGCGAAATGAGCCGGTGCGCAGCGTGACCCGGCACCAGGTCCGGGCGCACGGCGCCGGCGATACGGCGAGGGGCAAGGATCCGCGGATACCTTGCCCCTCGGTGTATTCACCCCGAATTGCGGTGCGTTACCCGGATCCGGTCAGGAGAGTTTCAGGCTGCGCCCGATGATCTCTTTCATGATCTCGGTGGTGCCGCCGTAGATGGTCTGCACGCGCGCATCCAGGTAGGCCTGGGCGATCGGGTACTCGCGCATATAGCCGTACCCGCCGTGCAGCTGCAGGCAGCGATCGATCAGGGCGACCTGCTCCTCGGTGCTCCACCACTTGGCCATGGCCGCGTCCTCGACCGACAGCGTGCCCGCGTTCAGCTCGGTGATGCAGCGGTCCACCAGCACCCGCACCGCGGTGGTCTTGGTGGCCAGCTCGGCCAGCACGAAGCGGGTGTTCTGCAGCGCGCCGATCGGTTTGCCGAAGGCCTTGCGGTCACGGACGTACTGGCAGGTCATATCCAGGCAGGCTTCCATCGCCGCGGCCGCCATGACCGCGATCGAGAGCCGCTCCTGCGGCAGGTTCTGCATCAGGTGGATGAAGCCCATCCCCTCCTGACCCAGGAGGTTCGCGGCGGGCACCCGGACATCGGTGAAGCTGAGTTCGGCGGTGTCCTGCGCCTTCAGGCCGAGCTTGTCCAGGTTGCGCCCGCGTTCGAAGCCCGGCATACCGCGCTCGACCACCAGCAGGCTGAAGCCCTGGGCGCCCTTCTCCGGGTCGGTCTGCGCGACCACGATGACGATATCGGAGTGGATGCCGTTGGTGATGAAGGTTTTCGCACCGTTGAGCACCCAGTCGTCACCGTCGCGGACCGCGCGGGTCTTGATGCCCTGCAGGTCCGAACCGGTGCCCGGTTCGGTCATCGCGATAGCGGTGATGAGCTCACCGGAACAGAACTTGGGCAGCCAGCGCTTCTTCTGCTCCTCGTTGGCCAGTTCCAGCAGATACGGAGCGATGACATCGTTGTGCAGCGAGAAACCGAGGCCGGAGTACTGTCCGCGCACCGTCTCCTCGGTGATGATCGAGTTGTAGCGGAAATCCTTCACCCCGCCGCCGCCGTACTCTTCCGGCATAGCCATACCGAGAAAGCCTTGTTTGCCGGCTTCCAGCCAGACGGAACGGTCCACGGCGCCCTGCTCCGCCCACTGGTCGTGGAAGGGCGCCACATGCGTCTCGAGAAACTTGCGGTACGACTCCCGGAACAGGTCGTGCTCGGGTTCGAACAGTGTGCGCTCCACACCTACCTCCTAGTGAACACTCCGACGGGGCCGCACCGGCCCGTCGCTGTGATCCACCGTACCCGGAGTGCGAATGGTTGTTTACTTCGCTCCTGGAATTCGCTGGTGTTCCTGCTCCGTGTCCGATCTCCGCTCCGCCGTACCATTCACCCACGGCGGGTGCGGCGCTCAGACCGGGAGCAGCTCGCGCAGCCGCCCGGCGAGCGTGCGGCCGCGGTCACGGTCGCGTTCGCCGAGCAGGAAGGTCAGTTCCTCGCGTACGGCCTTCTGCACCGTGAGCGACAACTGCTGCGCGGCCTCGTCGAGATCGTGCGCCTCCCGCCACGGCTGCGGATCGATCGCGGTACCGACCGAGAAATAGAAGCGCTCGGGGCGCGGGATGGCGGTGGGCCCCAGCCCGCGCACCAGCGGCGGGGTGAGTTCGGCGTGGATACCGAGCGCCTCGACCACCCGCCGCAGTGGCCGCAACAGCAGGTCGTCCTTGTCGGCGAGGATGTCGTAGGCGTCATCGATCCCGATCATCGCCACCGGCAGGATCGGGGCCCCGCATTCGATCGCCATCCGGGCGAATCCGGTGCGACCTTCCCAGCGCAGCGTGTACTTCTCCCCCTTGCGGCGGATCGCCTCGCGGCCGCCGCCGGGGAAGACGATCACCGCTTCGCCGTGTTCGAGCAGCGTCCGGCAGTTCTCCCGGGTACCGCGCACCGAACCGTAGTGGTGCAGCATATGCCGCACGCCCGGAACGCGGATCAGCACATTCTCGGCGAGCCCGCGGATCAGCCTGCCCCGCCGCCGCAGGACCTCCGGCAGCAGCAGCGGAGCGTCGATCAAGCCGAGCAAATTGTGGTTCGCGACCAGCAGCACCGGCCCGGACTCGGGGATATTCGGCAATCCGAAGAACCGGGGATCGCTCCAGGCCCGCACCGGCGCCAGCAGCGCCTCCAGGAAACGGAGATCGACGCCGCCGAGGTCGACCGTCAACGGCGCCCCGTCGCTGAGCCGCGGCAGTACCGCATCATCGTGCTGCCGGTCCCGTCCGGCTGTGGAGCGTTCGCCCGTGTTCCCCATGAATCCCTCCTGAAGTCGATCGATATTGATTGTGAATCGACATCAGCGGTATTCACACCCGGTTATGCGAAGTACCACACTCCGGGACAAGAAATCAGCGCGCAGGTAACCCTCACGTTTCCGCGGCGCCCACATGCGCGTAATCGGACAGCGCGGCGGCGAGCGCACGCGGTACCCGCGCCTGTACCCGGGTGCCGTGCTCGGTGTGCTCGGACTGCGAGATCCGGCCGTCGGCGTGGATCCGGGCCAGCAGATCGCCGCGGCTGTACGGAAGCAAGACGCTCACTTCCACATCCAGGCCGCCGAGGACCTCGCCCAGCCGCGTCCGCAGCCGGTCGATACCGAGATCCTTGTGCACGGAAACGAATTCGGCATCCGGCAGCAGCCCGCGCAGCCGGGTCAGCTCCAGCGGATCGATCTCGTCGATCTTGTTCACCACGAGCAGCTCCGGTGGCGCCGGCAGACCCGATTCGCGTACCACATCGGTGACGACCTCGCGTACCGCCTTGATCTGCTCGACCGGCAGCGCATCGGAACCGTCCACCACATGCAGCAGCAGATCGGCGCCGGTGACTTCCTCCAGCGTGGAGCGGAATGCCTCGACCAGCTGGGTCGGCAGATGCCGGACGAATCCGACGGTATCGGTGAACACCACCTCGCGGCCGTCCTCGAGCTGTGCCCGGCGCGTGGTCGGATCCAGCGTGGCGAACAGCGCGTCCTGCACCAGTACCCCGGAGCCGGTCAGCGCGTTCATCAGACTCGATTTACCGGCGTTGGTGTAGCCCACGATCGCCACGGCCGGTACCCCGCTCGATGTGCGACGCGCGCGTTTGGTGTCGCGGGCGGTTTTCATCTCGCGGATCTCGCGGCGCAGTTTGGCCATCCGTTCCCGGATCCGGCGGCGATCGGTCTCGATCTTGGTCTCACCGGGACCACGCAGACCCACACCGCCGTTACTACCGGCCCGGCCGCCCGCCTGCCGTGACATGGACTCACCCCAGCCGCGCAGCCGCGGCAGCATGTACTCCATCTGGGCCAGCGCGACCTGCGCCTTACCTTCGCGTGAGGTGGCGTGCTGGGCGAAGATATCGAGAATCAACGCGGTCCGATCGACCACCTTGACCTTGACGACCTTCTCCAGCGCGGTCAGCTGAGCGGGTGTGAGCTCACCGTCACAGATGACGGTATCCGCGCCGGTGGACAACACCACCGCGCGCAACTCCTCGGCCTTACCGGAACCGATATAGGTGGCCGGGTCGGGGCGATCACGGCGCTGGATGAGCGCCTCGAGCACCTCGGATCCCGCGGTTTCGGCGAGCCGGGCCAGTTCGGCCATGCTCGCATCCGCGCTCGCGGCGCTGCCCTCGGTCCAGACCCCGACCAGTACCACGCGTTCCAGGCGCAGCTGCCGGTACTCGACCTCGGTGATATCGGTGAGCTCGGTGGACAGACCGGCAATACGCCGTAGCGCGCTGCGATCCTCCAGTTGGAGTTCACCGGTGGTGGGATCGGCTGTCCAGCCGTCCCGGCGACCGGGCGCGGCGTCACCGCCGTCGTGACCCGCGACGCTGATATCGACAGCGTCCCCGGAATCATCCGGATCGTATCCGGCGGATTCCGCGTCGAACGCTGCATGGGACCATTCGCCGGTCCCGGACGTGTCAGTGCTTCTCATACACCTTCCATGCTGCCACCCTGCGCTGGTCGGCGCATTCGAATTTCCCGGTAGGGGGCTTACTGCGCATCCCACCAGTCCGCGGCCAGCTCGCCGCTCGCCACCAGTTCCGACGGGCCACGCAACCACGCCGCACCCTCGCGGACACCCACCCGGACCTCCCCGCCGGGAACCCGGACGGTGACCTCGCCGCCGCCCGTGGCCAGATCGAAACCGTCCGCTGCCAGCGCCGCCGCTGCCGCCGCGACCGTGCCGGTACCGCAGGACCGGGTCTCGCCGACGCCCCGCTCGTACACCCGCATATCGACACCGCCACCGGTATCGAGCCCGGTCAGGATCTCGATATTGACTCCCCGCGGGAACATATCCGGGTCGTATCCGGGGGGCGCTGTGAGATCCAGTTCGGCCAGTGATTCGGCCGTCAGTGAGCTGTCGACGCAGGCGAGATGCGGATTACCGACATCCACACCCAGTCCCCCGTAACCCCAACCGGCCAGCGTGGCCGTCGATTTCCCGAGGACCCGCAGCGCGCCCATATCCACCGTCACCTCGCCGAGCACCGCACCGGCGCTGTGCACGACGACCGGGCGCGCGCCCGCCCGGCTGCCCACCACGAAACGCTCACCCTCGGCCAGCCCGCGCCACACGAGATAGTGCGCGAAAACACGCACTCCGTTACCGCACATCTCGGCTACCGACCCGTCGGCGTTGCGGTAATCCATGAACCAATCGTCCGGGCCCACCCCCGCGGGCAGTTCCGCCAGCACACCGGCCGCGTGCAACCGGCCGGCGGTCGCGACCCGCAGCACACCGTCGGCGCCGAGCCCACGACGCCGGTCACACAGCGCGGCCACCCGGGCCGGGGTGAGGTCCAGCCGCACCTGCGGGTCGGGCAGCACCACGAAATCGTTCTGGGTGCCGTGCCCCTTGGTGAATTCGACGGCTTCCCCGTTGCGGGTGCTCACGTCTTCGCCTCCGTGCACGTCGGTCGGTTCTCCTCGATTGTCATTTGGCAAACGTCCGGCGCTGCCGGGAAATTTCGTACAGCGCCACCGCCGCGGCCGACGGCGCACCCAGCGAACTGGCGGTGCCGCCCATCGGAATGTTGACCGTATCGTCGCAGGCCGCCGACCAGGCGGCGCTCATACCGCTGGTCTCATTGCCGAGCACCAGGATCGTGGCATCGATCAGATCCTGATCGAAGACGGCGCGGTCGCCGCGCTCGTCGGTACCCACGATCCGCGTCGGTATCCCTCGCTCGACCTGCCGGTCCCGGAATGCGAGCACATCGGCCGGACCCGCCACCCGGAACACCGGCATCGAGAACAGCGAACCGGTGGACGCGCGGACACAGCGCGGGTCGTACTGGTCGGCGCCGTGCCCGCTGACCACCACCGCCGAGGCACCGAACGCATCGGCAGAGCGGATAAGAGTGCCGAGGTTGCCCGGCGAATTCGGCCGATCGAAGACGACGACAACCGGAGCTTCACCAGGGTCGCCGGCCTCGTAGCCGGCCAGATCGGCGGGGACCTGCTCGGCGACCGCGACCAGTTCGGGAGCGCCTGCGCTCTTCTCCCCCAATTCCGCCATCAGCTCCGGCGCCAGCCCGACCGCCGATACCGGACTGCTGTCGAGAACATCGCGCGCCCACGAGGACAATCCGGGATCGTCGCCCAGCCGGTACAGCAGGGTTTCCAGCGGCCAGTCGCAGGCCAGGGCCTGCGTGATCGGCCGGACCCCGTGCACCAGGAACCGGCCGTCCCGATTCCGGGTGGCCCGGTTGTCCAGATAGGCCGTCCACACCTGGACGGCGGCATTGCGGCTGTGTATCTGCCGGGTCACGGCCGGGTCGACTCCTTCGCTGTGGATTCCTCCGCCGGGGATCCCGTGGGATCGTGCATCGGCGGCTCGTTCGGGCCGGGCGCCGGCGCGACATCGGGATCGAACGCCGTCGGCGCACCAGGATCGCGCGCCAGCGGGGCAGCCGCGTCGCGCACCGGGGAGGCAGCAACACTGTGCGCGCCGGGCGCCGCGGCGGAGCGGGCGTCGGAAACCGTGCCGGATCCCACGTCGGCGACTGCGCCTGCGCTTGGGCGCACCGTATTGGGGCCCGTAGAGTCTTCCAGCAGCGATAGCGCGATCTCGGTGGCGGCCGGGTTCGCCGCATCCACCCAGCGCACCCGGTGATCCCGGCGGAACCAGGAGCGCTGCCGCCGCACATAGCGGCGAGTACCGATGAAGGTCCGTTCCCGGGCCGCGTCCAGGTCGTACTCCTCATCCAGGAAGGCCAGCACCTGGGCGTAACCGATCGCACGGCGCGCGGTCTGCCCCTCCCGCAAACCGCGGCCGATCAGCCCACGCACCTCCTCTACCAGCCCCGCATCGAACATCGACGCCGTCCGTTGGGCAATCCGCGTGTCCAGCTCGGCGGTCTCACGATCCACGCCCAGAATCCGGGTGCCCCAGCGCGGTTCTCCGACCGCCGGTGCGGACGCCGCGAACGGTTTGCCGGTCAGTTCGACGACCTCCAGCGCGCGCACCATCCGGCGACCGTCGGTGGGCAGAATGGTGGCCGCGGCGGCCGGATCCGCCTGCCGCAACGCCGCGTGCACCGCGGCGACACCCCCCTCGGCCAGCAATTCCTCCCATCTGGCCCGCACCTGTGGATCGGTGGCCGGGAACTCCCACTGGTCCATCAGAGCCTGGACGTACATCATCGAACCGCCCACGATGATCGGCAGCCGCCCGCGCGACATGATCGCCTCGATATCGGCCGAGGCGGTCGCCTGGTACGCGGCGACCGTCGCGGTTTCGGTCACCTCGAGCACGTCGAGCTGGTGATGCGGGATGCCGCGGCGCTGATCCGGCGGAAGTTTCGCGGTCCCGATATCCATTCCCCGGTACAGCTGCATGGCGTCGATATTGACGATTTCGCCGTCGAGCCGTTCGGCCAACTCGAGCGCGAGATCCGATTTCCCGGTGGCGGTCGGTCCGACCACCGCGACCGGACGCACGGTCTCGGTCACCGGCCTGCCCCGCCCGGTCGCCACAGCCCGGCGTAGTAGCCGACCCCGTAGGGCGCGTCCCGGTACCGCTCGGCAGCCACCGGCGGTTCGGGGTCACCGGCGAACAACCCCGCCAGCGCCTGGTAGGCGACCCGTCCGGACAGCATCAGCTCGGCACACAGCGCGGGATCCAGAGCGAGCAGCGCGGCCCGGTCACCCAAGGCCAGGGCCTGCTCCACTCCGGCCTGTACCGCCTCGGCGCGGGGGTCGAAATAGCCGGGCGCGGCCGTAGACAAGGTCGCGGCGCCGTCCGCGACGACCAGGACGCCCCGCGGTTCGTCCACGGCATCGAGTTCGGCCCGCAATTTGGCACCGGCCTCGGCACAGCGCGCCGGCGAACTGCCGGCTGCCAGCAACTGTGCCCGGACCAGCGCATCCGGCGCCACCGCGCCGCGTAGCCAGCCGGCGATGAGCACCGCCAGCGGCAGATCGGGATCCGGCCCGGATGTCTCGGGCGGCCCGCCCAGCGATACCGTCACCTCCGGGCCGAAGCCCCGGAACGTGCCCGTGACACCGGAGTCGTAGGCCTGATCGGCCGCGCCGGATCCCAGCACCGTCCACTGTGACGCGACCTCGGCCAGCTCCCGTCCGACGGCGAGAACGGCAGCCCGCAACGCCGCCACGGCAGGTTCTCCCGGGGACACCGGGCCCGCCCCACCGGCAGGCGCCGCGCCACCGCACAGTTCGGGAACCAGAACCGGCGGCGAGGGGATGAGAGCCGCAAGACAGAACACGACGTCAACCGTAGCCCGTGCCCGTACAGCTGGGCTGCGCTCGGTCGCTCCGGCGCGACCGCGGCCAGGGGACGGGTATGAGTGTCTCTCCCGGAAACCGGGTGGTAATTGCTAGGGTGCGAGGTATCCGGAAGTGGTACCGGTCGGTCCGGATCCGCAGGTCGGGCCGTATGCGCCGGTTCGGCGCAGTGGCGGCCCGGAGCGCGAACAACAGGCGGACGACCGACCGGCATCACGCCCGCGCGGGCCGTACCGAGCGGCGGATGTGGCCAGATCGAGCGGGCGTAGCCAGAATGAGCAGAGCATAGCCATAATGCGCAGCGCGTAAACCAGGCAGCCGTGACGCGCGGCAGGGACGAGGAGCAATGACCCACAGCAACGGAACCGCCAAACCCGGCCCCGGCACCGCCGGTCGCCCGTCGCCCGCTCCCAAGCCCGGTAACCGTCCCAAACCCGGCGAGCCGCACCCGTCGCCCGCGGCAATGAAACCGGCGGGTCCGGCCACCGAACATCCGCATCCGGTCGTGGTGCCCACCACCACGGACCCGAGTAGATGGGGCCGGGTGGACGAGGACGGCACCGCGTGGGTGAAGACCGCCGACGGGGAACGGATCGTCGGTTCCTGGCAGGCCGGTAACGCCGCCGACGGGCTCGCCCATTTCGGCCGCCGGTTCGACGATCTCGCCACCGAGGTCGCCCTGCTCGAGGCCCGCCTCGCCGCCGGCACCGACGCCCGCAAGACCAAGGCCGCCGCCCTGGCGCTGGCCGAAACCCTGCCCACGGCCGCCGTCATCGGCGATATCGAGGGGCTGGCCGCCCGCCTGCGTGCCATTGCCGAACACTCCGAGGAAGCGGCAGCGCACGCCAAGGAGGAGAAAGAACGCACCCGGCACGAGCACACCGAACGCAAGGAGGCGCTCGCCGCCGAGGCCGAGCAGATCGCCGCAGAATCCACCCAGTGGAAGGCCGCCGGTGACCGGCTGCGCGAAATCCTCGACGAATGGAAAACCATCCGCGGCGTCGACCGCAAGGTCGACGATGCATTGTGGCGGCGGTATTCGAAGGCACGCGAGGCGTTCAACCGTCGCCGCGGCGCCCATTTCGCCGAACTCGACCGGGAACGCGCCGCCGCCAAGACCCGCAAAGAAGAACTGTGCGTCCGCGCCGAGGAACTGTCCGGTTCCACCGATTGGCCGGCGACGGCCGCGGTGTTCCGGGAGCTTCTCGTCGAATGGAAGAACGCCGGCCGGGCTCCGCGGGAGGCCGACGAAGCGCTGTGGCGGCGTTTCAAGAGCGCCCAGGACGTGTTCTTCGCCGCCCGCAATGCCGCGGCCTCCGAACGCGATGCCGAATTCGCCGATAACGCGACCGCGAAAGAAGAACTACTCACCAGCTACGAACCGCTGATAGATCCCGACGCCGATCTCGAAGGCGCCCGGGCGGCACTGCGTGACCTGCAGGAACGCTGGGATGCTGTCGGTAAGGTGCCCCGCGAGCGGATGCACGACCTGGAAGGCCGGCTGCGGGCACTGGAAAAGCGGGTACGCCAGGCCGCCGACGCGCAGTGGCGCCGGACCGATCCGGAGGCGCTGGCCCGGGCCGCGCAATTCCGCGAACGGGTGGCGCAGTTCGAAGAGCAGGCCGCGAAGGCCAGCGCCGCGGGCAAGACCCGCGATGCGGAGAAGGCACTCGAACAGGCCCGCCAGTGGCGCGAATGGGCCGAAGCCGCGGAGGGCGCGGTCAGCAACCTCTGAGTAGCGCCGGGCAGCGCCGGCGCTCACTCGCCGGTACGCCACCCCACGCCGGGTTCAGTCGTCGCCGAGCCGGCGGCGCCACTCCCGGTCCTCATCGCGGGCCGCGGCGATACGCCGCTGTTCCTCCGCCGCGAGCTGCAGCGCGGTACGGCTCCACACGACCTTCACCCAGTGGAAGGTCAGCACCATGATCGCGAGCGTGCCCAGGATCAGCCCGAACCCCGGGCCGGCACCCACGTAGTTGTTGATCCCCGGCGTCTGCCGATGCCAGATCGAGAAAACACCGAACGCACTGCCGATCGCCGAACCGGCCACGGCCAGCCACGCGAGTGCCCAGCGCCGGGTCATCAGTGCCAGCAGCGAGAACCCGATCCCGAATATCAGCGCGAACCAGACGAAGATCCGCGACGGCAGCCCGATGTGCTCGAGGCCGGCCACCTCCGAACCGAGCAGCACATCGAAACCGCGCGCATCGCCGGCGTGCGGTAGGACCAGCGATACCAGCAGGACGAACACTGCGCCCGCCACCACCATGGCACGTACCCCGGGGTCGATCTCCCCCGCGATCCGGCGTTCCACCGCGTCCAGATCCTCGCGGTACTCCTCGAACTTCTCGGTCGTCTCGGCCGGGTTCACTGCATCCTCGTTTCCATCGGCTGATTCGTCGTCTCGCGCCGCCGGGTCACCGGCCGGCGGCGGCACCGGGCCGGGAGCGCCGGACTCGTCCGCCCGCTCCCGATCGTCGTCACCCGGCAGGGTCATACCGCGCACCCGGTGGAGCATCCCGAGCCGACCGGTTCCGGCTCCGGCGCACCGATCCGCGGCAACCCGAGACCCACCCCGATAGGCGCGGTCTTGGGCGTGGTCCCGGCCTCGTGGGCATCACCGGCACGGGTACGCCGATGCGTGCGGACCCCACTGTCGGCGACGAGATGATGCGGTGCCGCGCCCGTCACCGCCACGGTGACCACATCGCCCGGCCGGATCGGCTCGGCCGCACCGTCGGGCCGGAAATGCACCAGCCGGCCGTCGCGGGCGCGTCCGCTCATCCGGGCGGTCGCGGCATTCTTCTTCCCGGCACCGTCGGCCACCAGCAGCTCCACCTCCGTCCCGACGAGCTCGCGATTGGCCTCCAGGCAGATCTGGTCCTGCAGCGCGATGAGCCGGTCGTAGCGCTCCTGCACCACCTGTTTGGGCACCTGATCGGCCATCTCCGCCGCCGGAGTTCCCGGACGCGGCGAATACTGGAAGGTGAAAGCGCTGGTGAACCGGGCTTTCCGCACGACCTCGAGGGTGTGCTGGAAATCTTCCTCGGTCTCCCCCGGGAAACCGACGATGATATCGGTGGTGATCGCGGCATGCGGCATCGCCGCCCGCACCTTGTCGATGATGCCGAGGAAGCGGGCCTGCCGGTACGAGCGCCGCATCGACTTCAGCACCCGGTCCGAACCCGATTGCAGCGGCATATGCAGTTGCGGGCACACGTTCGGCGTCTCGGCCATCGCCTCGATCACATCGTCGGTGAACTCGGCCGGATGCGGCGAGGTGAAACGCACCCGCTCCAGCCCGTCGATACCCCCGCACGCCCGCAGCAGTTTCGCGAACGCGCCGCGGTCACGAGGCTGGTCGGGGTCGGCGAAAGAAGCTCCGTAGGAATTGACGTTCTGCCCGAGCAGCGTCACTTCGAGAACACCCTGGTCCACCAGTGCCTGCACTTCGGCCAGCACATCGCCCGGGCGCCGGTCGACCTCCTTACCGCGCAGCGACGGCACGATGCAGAACGTGCAGGTGTTGTTGCATCCGACGGAGATCGAAACCCATCCCGCGTACGCCGATTCCCGCCGCGCCGGCAGCGTCGACGGAAAAGCCTCCAGCGATTCCAGGATCTCCACCTCGGCGGCATCGTTGTGCCGGGCACGTTCGAGCAGCACGGGCAGCGAACCGAGATTGTGCGTGCCGAACACCACATCGACCCACGGCGCCTTGCGCAGCACCGTATCGCGATCCTTCTGGGCCAGACAGCCGCCGACGGCGATCTGCATACCCGGCCGCGACGCCTTGACCGGCGCGAGATGACCGAGCGTGCCGTACAGCTTGTTATCGGCGTTCTCCCGCACCGCGCAGGTATTGAACACGACGAGATCGGCCGGCGCGCCGGGCGCAGCCCGTGTGTAGCCCGCGTCCTCGAGCAGGCCGGACAAGCGTTCGGAATCGTGCACGTTCATCTGGCAACCGAAGGTGCGGACCTCGTAACTACGCGTTCCGGCCGGCTCGACCCTGGTAGGAAGCGTTACCTGTCCGATCGAATCCACCCGTCCAGGGTACGGGGTATCGTTTCGGCGCCGTCTCCGGCGTCGCAGGATGGGGGCGCTGTCGAACCCTGCGCTCCTCCGCTTCGCTCACCGCTGGGTCCGGTGCCGCTTCTGGGCGTGGGATGGGTCGGATGACCACGGGCTCGGAGCAGACCATCCTTGATCACGAGGCCTGGAATAGACCATCCGTTGACTACGGGGACTCGGAGTAGACCATCCGCTGACCACGGGACTCGGAGTAGGCCATCCGTGAAGGGGCGGGGCTGTAATTTTGGAGGCGCTCCGCGCCTCGAGGGGTGGGGCCCTTACGGGCCCGGTTCTTCACTCCTGCGCTCCTCCGCTTCGCTCACCCGCTCCGTCGCTCCAGAACCGGGCGGGCCCCACCCAGGGAAGGTGAACCATCGATTCAGGTGCGATACGGGGTAGGTGGAGCTGTGCGGGCGCGGCTGGATCACTCGGCATCCGTCGATCGGGCGAGGAGCCCTCCGGAGCCCGGGTCGCCGGCGAAGCACCCCGCACTCGGACCGTTCCCTGTTATCGGGCACACTGGCCGGGTCCGGGGCGCCGGCCGGTTGCTCCGGCGGCAAATCGCCGACGAGCGAACGGATTACGGCGGATTGCGGTCCGGTTAAGGCCGTATGTCGGGTCGGTGTGGCGGCCGGGTGTGTCGCCGAAAGGCGCGCAAATCCGGAAATTCGGCTTAAGGTCATCTGCATGACCGACGCCACCGACGCCGACGCGCCAGGTGCGGCGGGCGATACCGCCACGCCGCCGATGATCTCCCTACGCGCTGTCGACAAGCACTTCGGCGCCCTGCACGTTCTGCGCGATATCAACCTCGAGGTGCCCCGCGGGCAAGTGGTGATCGTGCTCGGCCCCTCGGGTTCCGGAAAATCGACACTGTGCCGCACGATCAACCGGCTGGAACCGATCGACACCGGTGAGATCCGGGTCGATGGCATCCCGCTGCCCGCGGAGGGCCGGGGTCTGGCCGCCCTGCGCGCCGATGTCGGCATGGTCTTCCAGTCCTTCAACTTGTTCGCGCACAAGACGATCGTCGAGAACGTCATGCTCGCGCCGATGAAGGTGCGCAAGGCCAAAAAAGAAGACGCCCGCACACGGGCGATGGAACTGCTGAAACGCGTCGGTATCGCCGACCAGGCGGACAAGTACCCGGCGCAGCTGTCCGGGGGCCAGCAGCAGCGGGTCGCGATCGCCCGTGCCCTGGCGATGAGCCCGAAGGTCATGCTGTTCGACGAACCCACCTCGGCCCTCGACCCCGAAATGGTCAACGAGGTTCTCGATGTGATGGTCTCGCTCGCCAAAGAGGGGATGACCATGCTGGTGGTCACCCATGAGATGGGATTCGCGCGCCGCGCCGGCGACCGCGTGCTGTTCATGGCCGACGGCCAGGTCGTGGAAGACACCGACCCGGAAACCTTCTTCAGTGCACCCGAGTCCGATCGCGCCAAGGACTTCCTGGGCAAGATACTCAGCCACTGACAGCCACGATGGCCGGCCCGGTTCCGCGCACAGCGTGGCAGCCGGCGCGATCGGCGCGGCAGCACAGCACCATCGAGAAGATGAGGGAAGGAAAACCCGATGAGGATCAACCGAGCATTCCGCCTCGCGGTCGGAGCGGTCGCCGTGGCCGTGACCGCAGCCACCACCGCCGCCTGCGGTGGCGGCAGCGATAAGACCGCCCTGGAGAACGCCCAGGAGGGCGAGCTCACCATCGGCATCAAGTACGACCAGCCCGGTCTCGGCTTGCGCAACACCGACGGCACCTACAGCGGCTTCGACGTCGAAGTGGCCAAATACGTGGCCTCCAAACTCGGTGTCCAGCCGGATGCCATCACCTTCAAGGAAGCACCGTCCGCGCAGCGCGAAACGCTGATCGAGAACGGCCAGGTCGATTTCGTGGTCGCCACCTATTCGATCACCGACGCCCGTAAGGAGAAGGTCGATTTCGCCGGCCCCTACTACGTGGCCGGGCAGAGCCTGCTGGTGCGCGCGGACAACAACGAGATCACCGGCCCGGAGAGTATCGCCGGAAAGACCGTGTGCTCGGTGACCGGTTCCACCCCGGCGCAGAACATCCAGAAGAAGTTCCCCGACACCCAGCTGCAGACCTACGACACCTACTCGCTGTGCCTGGAAGGCCTGAACAGCGGCGCGGTGGCGGCGATGACCACCGATGACATCATCCTGGCCGGCTACGCCTCGCAGGCACCCGGCAAGTACAAGGTCGTGGGTGAGAAGTTCACCACCGAGAACTACGGGATCGGTGTGAAGAAGGGCGATCAGGAAACCCGCGACAAGATCAACGACGCGATCGAGGAAATGATCAGCTCGGGCGCCTGGGACACCGCGTTCCAGGAATCGGTCGGCAAGGCCGCCAGCTACGAAACCCCGGAGGCACCGCAGGTGGACCGGTACTGATCACTACATCGGCGGGGCGGGGAGGGGAACGCCCCGCCCCCCCACCCCCGCCCCTCCCCCCCCCCCGAAGAGCGCACCCCCCCCGTTTTATTTTGTTTTTGGTTGCGACACCCCCCCT
>NZ_JBHXMZ010000001.1:825525-879811 GCF_042719915.1 Nocardia sp. NPDC058499
CCCACGAAGACCCTGGGGGGTGAGTGTTCCTTCCCCCTCTCCGTGTGGCTCACATCACCCCCTCCCCCCCCCCCCCGATCCCGGCCCTTCCCGCCGATCGGAGGCGCGCAACCACCGTGTTCGATTTGATCTCGGATTACGACACCCAGCTGCTCGACGCATTCTGGATGACCATCAAGCTGACCGTCCTGTCCGCGGTCGGTTCGCTGGTACTGGGCACCCTCATAGCCGGTATGCGGGTCTCGCCCGTCCCGGTGGCCCGCTGGGTCGGCACGGCCTACGTCACCATTTTCCGTAACACCCCGCTCACCCTCATCCTGGTGTTCTGTTCGCTGGGCCTGTATTCCACGCTCGGGATGAACCTGGCTGCCGACGGCCCGACCTCGCTGGCCGACAACAACTTCCGCTGGGCCGTTATCGGCTTGAGCGTGTACACCGCCGCCTTCGTCTGCGAATCGCTGCGCGCCGGAATCAATACGGTGCCGCTGGGCCAATCGGAGGCCGGGCGTTCCCTCGGTCTGAGCTTTCTGCAGAACCTGCGGATCATCGTGCTGCCACAGGCCTTCCGGTCGGTGATCGCACCGCTGGGCAGTGTGTTCATCGCCCTCACCAAGAACACGACGGTTGCCTCCGCGATCAGCGTGGCCGAGGCCTCGTTCCTGATGAAGAACATGATCGAAACCGAGGCGGCGCTGATCACCATCGGCCTCATCTTCACCCTCGGTTTCGTGATCCTGACGCTGCCGGCCGGCCTGCTGTTCGGGCATCTGGCCAAACGATTCGAGGTGGCCCGATGAGTGGCAAGGCATCCGTTCTCTACGACGCACCGGGCCCCGCCGCCCGCGTCCGCAATATCCTCTACTCGCTCGTCGTCCTGGCGGCGGTACTGGTCGCGGGCTGGTACGTCTACCGCGGTTTCGCGGATCAAGGCCAGTTCACGGCCGATAAATGGGAGCCGTTCCTCGACGGGGCGGTTTGGACCACCTACATCCTGCCGGGCCTGGAGGGCACCGTGGTCGCCGCGGCGCTGTCGATTGTGTTCGCCCTGGTACTCGGCATGATCTTCGGGATCGCCCGGCTCTCCGATCACCGGTGGCTGCGCTGGACCGCGGGCACCGTCGTCGAGATCGCCCGCGCCATCCCGGTGCTGATCCTGATGATCTTCCTCTTCGCCCTGTACTCCGAGTACGACCTCTTCGATTCCGAGTACCTGGCGCTGGGCGCCGTGGTGACCGCGCTGACCGTCTACAACGGGTCGGTGATCGCCGAGATCGTGCGCGCGGGAATTCTGTCCCTGCCCAAAGGCCAGACCGAGGCCGGTGTCGCGCTGGGGCTGCGCAAGGGCCAGCTGATGCGCCTGATCCTGCTACCGCAGGCGATCACCGCCATGCTGCCCGCGCTGGTATCGCAGATGGTGGTGGCACTGAAGGATTCCGCACTGGGTTATGTGATCACCTACGAGGAAGTCGTCCGCAGCGCCCAGCAACTCGGCGCCGCGGAATCGAACACCATCCCCGCGCTGATCGTTGTCGCGATCATCATGATCCTGCTGAACGTCCTGCTCTCCACCCTCGCCACCCGGCTGGAGAAGCGACTCCGTTCCGGCCGCCGCAAACGGGGCGGCGCGGTGGTCGCCGCCGATACCGTGATCACCGATGCCGCTCCCGGAGTGGACATCACCAAGTAGGGCATATCGATACCGGGCGGCGGGTGAGCGCGAAGGCGCTTTCCCGCCGCCAGACAGGTGGGTCGCGCCCCCGCGCGAGGCCCGGCGCGGATTCAGCGCCCTAGGCGACGCCCTGTTCGCCGGGGGCGTCGTAGACGAGGGTGTATCGCCAGAACAGGCGCCGCCGAATCCGGGCCCCCGGAAGTTCCCGGCCGGCCGCAGCCCGGATCTGCGCCAGACTTTCCCGGGGCTCGGCGGTGGGTGCCCGCATATGCGCGGGCAGCGCCGTAGCGGGCGCCGGATGCTTGATCATTCCGATGATCGGATTGAGAACAGCGGCAGGTAAGGCAACGAGCAGGTCGCCGGGGCCGGCCGTGCGGTAGCAGCCGACGATCACGAGTCGCCCGCCCGGACACAGACAATCGCGTAGTTCACGCATGGCCGGGACCAAGGGCAGGTGATGCAGGACGGCGACAAGGGTGACAGCCTCCCAGCGCCGCTGCGGCTCGCGCCCGGCGAAATCGGCCTGCACGATTCGCACAGCAGAGTCGCCGGCGAAGCGCTCCTCGGCCGCACGGGCAGAGGTGGTGTCCGGTTCGAGTCCGGTGATCCGAGGAATCCGGCGGCGGAGCCGGGCGATGAGATTACCCGTCCCGCACCCGATATCGAGCACTTCCCGGGCACCGGCGGCCACGACCCGGCGCTCGACCCACCGGCTGTAATGATCGTTGTGACTCCACGGATGGCGGCGGTTGAACCGGTCGAGTCGAGTCAGCAGCATCACCGCATTCTCCGTGTTGTCGCCGGTCCCCGCCATCGCGGACACCGACCCGCACGTCCCGGCGCCGTGATTCGCCGCAGCCGCTGTGAACCGGCCGATCAGCCGAGTGGCGCATCGGGTTCGCCGAGGTCGGAATCTGCTCGGCTCGCCTCCCATTCGGCCTTGACCACCGTATAGGCCACGGAGTGGCCGTAACCGCGGCGGGCGAGCATTCCGACCAGCCGCCGGATGGCCTTCTCGCGATCCAGGTCCGCGGGCAGCGTGCGCAGTTTGCGGCGCACCAGTTCGGTGGCCCGTTCGTGTTCGTCGTCAGCGGTGATGTCGTCGAGCGCGGCCGTTGCCTCCTCGGGTGCCACGCCCTTGCGGCGTAACTCCTGGGCCAGCGCTTGCCGGCCTTTTCCGGAGAAACTGTGGCGCTGCCGCACCCACTGCCGCGCGAATTCGGCATCGTCGACCAGTCCCACCTCGGCCAGCCGGTCGAGTGACTGCTCGATCACCGCGGAGGCGAACCCCTTGGCGGACAGCCGCTGTGCGAGTTCGGCACGGCTGCGGGCCCGCACCGCGAGCAGCCGCAGGCATGCTTCTTTCGCCTGTTCCAGCGATCCACCCGGCGGGCTGCCATCAGCATCGCCGGCACCCTGTTTCCCCCGCGCGGAGCCGGAACCGGGCGAACGCGTCCGCTGCGGATCGGACTCGTCCGCCCGGTATCCCCGGCCGGAACCGGCGGGCCTACCGCCGGCCGCGAGTATCTCGTCCAACTGCCGGCGGACCTCCGCCACCGGATCGGTCAGGCCCGGGCCCTCGGATACGGAGCGCTGATTCATCGGATCAGAAATCGGCCGGGGTCTCCTCCGTAGCGGTCACATCCGCGCCGATACCCAGCTTTTCCTTGATCTTCTTCTCGACCTCGTCGCGGATATCGATATTGTCCAGCAGGAACTTGCGGGCGTTCTCTTTACCCTGCCCGAGCTGATCGCCCTCGTAGGTGTACCAGGAGCCGGATTTACGAATGAACCCGTGCTCCACTCCCATATCGATCAGCGATCCCTCTTTCGAAATCCCGTGACCGTACAGGATATCGAATTCGGCCTGTTTGAACGGCGGGCTCACCTTGTTCTTCACGACCTTCACCCGGGTCCGGTTGCCCACCGCATCGCTACCGTCCTTCAGCGTTTCGATACGCCGGACATCCAGGCGCACCGACGCGTAGAACTTCAATGCCTTACCACCGGTCGTGGTTTCGGGAGAACCGAACATGACGCCGATTTTCTCGCGCAGCTGGTTGATGAAAATCGCGGTGGTGCCGGAATTGTTCAGGGCGCTGGTCATCTTGCGCAGGGCCTGGCTCATCAGGCGGGCCTGCAGGCCGACATGGCTGTCGCCCATTTCGCCCTCGATTTCGGCGCGCGGTACCAGCGCGGCGACCGAGTCGATGACGATGATATCGATGGCGCCTGAGCGAACCAGCATATCGGCGATTTCCAGGGCCTGTTCACCGGTATCGGGCTGGGATACCAGCAGGGCATCGGTATCGACGCCGAGCTTGGCGGCGTAATCGGGATCGAGGGCGTGCTCGGCGTCGATGAAGGCGGCGACTCCACCGAGTGCCTGCGCGTTGGCGACGGCGTGCAGCGCGACGGTGGTCTTACCGGAGGATTCCGGACCGTAGACCTCCACGATCCGGCCGCGTGGCAGCCCCCCGATACCCAGCGCGACATCCAGTGCGATGGAACCGGTCGGGATGACCGAGACCGGTTGCCGGGCCTCCTCCCCGAGGCGCATCACCGCGCCCTTGCCGAAACTCTTCTCGACCTGTGCGAGTGCGAGCTCCAGCGCCTTGTCGCGGTCGTAGGCCTGTGGCGCCATCGTGACTCCCCTTTTCACCGGTTGGTTGGTAGTTGGGTGGTGTGGTTGGTGCCCACGGTAGAGGGCGGCACCGACAAGTTCCGGAGCTCAGCCTAGACGAACAGATGTTCGAGTCAAGCTCCGGTTCCGCGAGTCGCCGGCCTACGGGACAGGGGCCGGTAACGGACCCGATTCACCGGTTCACCACTTGGAGCGTGGAACGTCGAATTCGGC
The DNA here is from genome assembly GCF_042719915.1 of Nocardia sp. NPDC058499. Taxonomy (NCBI): domain Bacteria; kingdom Bacillati; phylum Actinomycetota; class Actinomycetes; order Mycobacteriales; family Nocardiaceae; genus Nocardia; species Nocardia sp. NPDC058499. The sequence continues at coordinate 830,052 of NZ_JBHXMZ010000001.1, forward strand.
GCACAGCGCGCGCCACACCTCCCGGGGATCCACACCGGCTTCGATGGCGGCCGAGCCGGTCCGGCCACCCAGGGCGAGGATGACGTGATCGTTGAGCAAGGTGTCACCCCGGGTCTCGCCGAATTCGGTGTGCAAGAGTTCTTGGAATTCCGTCAACCGCACGTGCCCGAACATACCTGTCCGCACCCCCGGTGCGACCCGCGGATCAACCCGCCCGGACGCCGCCCGCCACCCGGCGACAGATATCCACCGGGTCCGCGACGTCACCGGCTCCCGCAGCAGCGGTACGGGCCGCGGCGGCGAAACCGGGGTCGTCCAGGATCCGGCGGACCGCCTCGCGCACCGAATCCGCGGCCAGGGGGCGGATCAGCAACGAACTCCCCTGCCGCACGGCGCGGTTCGCCAGTTCCCACTGGTCGCCGCCACCCGGAACCGTGACTACGGGGACCCCCGCGGACAAGGCTTTGGCCAGCAGCCCGTGACCGCCGCCGCCGATCACCACCGACGCGTGGGACAGCAGTTCGTCCTGCCGTCCCAGCCCGGCCCGCGCCCAGGACGGTAGATCGGCCCGGGGCTCGTCCAGTGTGGAGATCACCACCCGCACCCCGGCCCCGTCGAGCGCCGTCAGGACGGTATCGACCATTCCGTCCACACCGGTGTGCGCGGTGGAAGGAGCCACCATCACCAGCGGCTCGTCACCGGGCGGCGGTTCGAGGATCCGATCGGTGGGCTCCCAGAACAGCGGTCCGGCGAGATGCGCGTTCTCCGGCCAATCCGGTCGCGGCACTTCGAGCGCGGGCAGGGTGGCGATCAACCGGGCGGCCGGACCGGGGTCGGCGGCCGGTAGCCCCACTCCGGCACGTGCCAGTTCACGTTGGCGCGTACCGGTGCGCACGGCGCGATCGGTGAGTTTCCGCAGTACCGCGTCGCGGGCGCGACCACGCACCCCGGTACCGGGCGCAAGACCGCTGCCGATGGGCGGCAGCCCCTTCGACGGGAGATAGAGGGGGTGTGGGGAGAGTTCCACCCACGGGACCCGCAGCCGTTCGGCCGCCATCCCGCCACCGGCCGTCAGCACATCCGATACGACCAGTTCGGGCAGCATGGCGCTGAGCTCGGGCAGGATCTCGGTCGAGATATAGGCCGCCCGTTGATGAATCCGCGCGCCGGCATCGGCGTCGTCGTCACCCGGGCGTGGCGCCAGCCCCTTCAGCCGGCGCACCCCGATCCCGGCTTCGCGGGCGGCGTCGAACCACCGCGGACCGGTGAAGAGCACGGGTTCGTCACCCGCTTCCCGGAAACGCAGGCATAGTGCGATAGCGGGAAACGCATGGCCCGGATCGGGACCGGCGACAACAGCTACTCGCATCCGCCCAGCCTGCCATGACCCGTCAGGCGGGCGTGCGCGGGGTTCGAGGTCGCGCAACGTTGTTCGGCCGGCACGGCTCAGAAAGTGAACAGTTCGAAACCGACCGCGCGGGTGGCCGGGAAACCCGCGATAGGGCCCGTCGTCATGGTCACCACGGCCCGGGCCTGTTCGGCCACGGGCTGCTCCGGATTCAGGACTTCGAGATAGCGCCGGTGTTCGGCCAGGGAGGCCTCGGCCGCATCGACGGTGGCGGTGACGTCCACCGCGTGGGTGGCACCGCTGGGGACCGCGACGGCCGCCCAGCGCGCGTTCCACGGCGCGAGATCGGCGATTTCGGGGAAGATCCATTCGTTCCCCGCATCCGATACCGCGTCGAGGCCGGCCCGTCCCACCGCCCGGTGATCGGCACTGTTGACGACCCCCGGCGCCCAGGTCGGACCGAAATGCCCGAGGACCACGAGTTCCGGACGATGCCGCCGGATCGCGGCGGCCAGATCTCGACGTAGTGCCAGGTTCGCCTCGACGCGGCCGTCGGGATGGCCGAGGAATTCGACCTCCTGCACTCCGACCACAGCCGCCGAGGCGCGCTCCTCGGCTTCGCGGAGCGGGCCGGACTGCGCGGGCGGCAGACCGGCGATTCCGGCCTCTCCGGAGGTGACCAGCAGATATCGGACATCCTTGCCCTGGCCGGTCCAGCGGGCCACGGCCGCAGCGACCCCGTACTCGATATCGTCGGGGTGCGCGACGATCACCAGTGCACGCTGCCAGTCTTCGGGAAGCGGGGGAACGGTTGTCATACGCCCATCCTGGCCGATCCGCCTCTCGCACGCGACGGAAACCGTCCTGCTACGGACCTCCTCGCGTTACGGCCGTTCAGATCTTGGTTACGGTATTGTCGTCCGACCCCGAGATCGCCTTGTAGAGCAGATACAGACCGAACACCACGGCGCTGATCACCAGGATCGGGAACAGGCCTTTGATCAGCGCGCCGATCACTGCCAGCGCGATCCAGACGACGGCAACCACGCCGATGATCTTCCACAACATTTTGCCTCCCAGCGATTGTTCCTACGTCGAGCATGGCACCGCGGGAACGGGAAATCACCAGGTGAGAGGCAATATAGGGGGAAGATCAGGGTTGTCCCTGAGTGGAATTTCAGCGACGGCCGGTATTCCGTACGGGCTCCGCGGCGGGCGCGGGCACAGCCGGCGCGGGCGGGAGCAGCGGATCGGGGGCTCGGTCGGCGAGCTCGGTGAGCGCCTGGGCCCAGCCGTCCATCCGGTCGGCGGCCTGGCGGAGGTCGGCGACGATACCGTCGAATTCATAGCGCAGTGCGCCCGTTTCGTCCACGGCCAGGATCCGGGTGGCCGCGGCCACGACCTGCTCGTATTCGGTGACGCCGGTATCGAGCCGGGCGACGATCGAGTGCACGTTCTCGTTCAGGCGCTGAATATCGGCCGTATCAGCGAGGGCGGCCGCGCCGCCACTGAGGGTGCGGACAGCGCCCTCCATGGTGGCGATATCGGTGGCGAGCGCGGTCAGGGCCGCGGCACCGGAGGCCGCGGTGGCCACCAGATCGTCCAGTTCGTCGGCGGGGAGCCGACGGGTGCGTGCGATCTGGCCGGCCACATCGTGCAGAACGCGTTCGGCGCGGGCCAGCCGCGATATCGCGGGCCGGGCCGCGGAGCGCGCGGACGGGAGTTTGCGCGGGACGTAACCCGCGAGCGGCAGCGGTGCACGGCGCAACTGCAGGTAGCGCCGGGTACTCAGCGCCGCGCCGGTGACCAGGGCGATAGCGCCACCGCCCAGGACGAGCACGGCCCAGGCGGGAGCGGACAGGATGACGAGGCCGACCGTTCCGGCGGTGGTGAGACCGGATGCGGTGCTCAGGCCGATACTGCGGCGCCGGGCGCGCCGCCGGCGCCGGAGTTCGCGTTCGCGCGGGTCCGCCCAGCGCCGGACGGCGACGAGGGCATTTTCCCCGGCCGTCCGGAGCGACTCGGCTACGGCGACGGCCTGCTGCGGGAGGTCCGGGCGGGCAGGGTCGAACGCCGGGGCCCCGGCGGGGTACCGGGCTCGATCAGACTTCATATGCTGTCCTCGCCGAACTCTTGTCCCGCTACTGCTGAGCGGTCTGGCCTTTGTTCATCTGTGGCTGGGACTGGGCCGGCTCGGCGGCGGATTTACCCGGATCGATGGCGGCGTTGGCGTCACCGGCGGGCAGGGCGTCACCGCGCATGGATGCCCGGATCTGTTCCAGGCGGCTGTGGCCCGCCATCTGGATGCTGGCCTGCTGGACCTCGACCATCCGGCCCTGGACGGTGTTCTGGGCGAGTTCGGCGGACCCGAGGGCGTTGGCGTACCGCCGTTCGATCTTGTCGCGTACCGCGTCGAGGCTGGGCACGCTGCCGGGAGCGGACAGGGTGCTGTCCATCTGCTGCAGGGAGGCGCTGACCTGCTCCTGCATTTTCGCCTGTTCGAGCTGGCTGAGCAGTTTGGTGCGTTCGGCGACCTTCTGCTGCAGCAGCATGGCGTTCTGCTCGACCGCCTTCTTGGCCTGCGCGGCGGCCTGCAGCGACTGGTCGTGCAGCACCTTGAGGTCTTCGACCGACTGTTCCGCGGTGACCAACTGGGCGGCGAACGCCTCGGCCGCGTTGGTGTACTGGATTGCCTTCTCGGTATCCCCGGCGGCGTTGGCCTGATCGGCCAGCGAAACCGCCTGCCGGGCGTTGGCGTTGAGCTTCTCCACCTCGTCGAGCTGGCGGTTCAGCTTCATCTCGAGTTGCCGCTGGTTCCCGATCACCGAGGCGGCCTGCTGGGACAGGGCCTGGTGCTGGCGTTGTGCTTCTTCGATAGCCTGCTGAATCTGGACCTTCGGATCCGCGTGCTCCTCGATCTTGGAGTCGAAGAGGGCCATCAGATACTTCCAGGCCTTCGTGAACGGATTAGCCATCGGTTGATCCCGCCTCCATCTACTGTGCCGCCTGGGCGACTCGCCAGTGCGCGACCGTCACGCACTCATCGGTACCTATCCTCCACCATGCGGCGTCCGGTACCGGCTACCGAAAAGCCGCGTCACGCCGCGGGCGGCCCGCGGACGCCTTCTACGAATCTATCTGCTCCGGTGCGTTACGCGCATTGTCACGATCGGATATACCGGGGCTATGACCGATTCAGGCCGCTTCGACCAGTACCAGCGGACCGTTGTTGGGTGCCGGGATGACGATCCGGGTATCACCGTCGACCTGCGGCCGGGCGGATCCGGCGGACATGGACGCGGCGGCACCGGCCGGAGCGGGTTCGGACGTGGCCGGTTCGGCAGCCGGCTCGACGGTGGCCGGTTCGGCGGCCCCGCGCCCGGGCGCGGCGGCCACGGGGAGCTCTTCACCGGCGATGGTGGTGCTCACATCCCACAGCACCCGGGCCAGCGGTACGTCGAGGGCTTCGCAGATCGCCGCCAGCAGTTCGCTGGACGCCTCCTTACGCCCCCGCTCCACTTCGGACAGGTAGCCGAGGCTCACCCGCGCCGAGGTGGATACTTCACGTAGGGTCCGGCTCTGGGCGAGGCGCGCACGCCGCAGACTGTCCCCGATCGCTTCTCGCAGCAGCGTCATCGAGTTCTCCTTCTCCCGGTAGGCTCGTCGCCTCTGATGCCGCAGCCCACGGCACGCACGCGGTTCTCTCCTGGCACAACGTCGGAACCGGCCCCGGAGGTTCCCGGACCGGACGCGGAACCGCTCACCGGGTGGGTGGGGCGCCCCGCACGCACCGCAGCAGTTCCTGTACCGCGGCGCGTGTCGCTGTGAACCTGATATTCCACCGGTCGCCGGTCAGTTTCAACCGCATCACCTCGGTATGCCCGGGTCCGGCGAGACCGAGATAGACGGTGCCGACCCCGATTCCGTTCTGCGGGTCGGGTCCGGCGACCCCGGTCAACGCTATTCCCCAGTCGGCGGCGCATCTGGTCCTCGCGCCGACCGCGAGCTGTTCGGCGGTGCTCGCGGCCACCGGACCCTCACCGGCCAGTACCTGTTCGTCGACCCCGGCGAGGTGATGTTTCAGATCGGTGGCGTACACCACCAGCCCGCCGCGCAGCACGGCGCTGGCACCGGGCACTCCGGCGATCGTGGCGGCGACGAGGCCCGCGGTGAGCGATTCCGCGGTGGCGACCGTCTGGTTGCTGTCCCGCAACGCGGCGACGAGCTCCGCGGCCGGGGTCTCCCCGGCGAGCGGGTCGGCCGTGGTCATCGGCGGCTGCGGTGGGGTCCGGCCAGCCACAGGCGGACGGCCTGTCCGACGTAATCCAGTCCCGTCACCACCGTCAGCAACAACGCGATCCACATCAACGCCATTCCCGCGGTCGCGAACCCGCCGGCCAGCGGCAACAGCAGGACACCGATCGCCAGCGATTGGACCAGGGTTTTGAGTTTGCCGCCGCGGCCTGCCGGTATGACACCGCGCCGCACCACCGCCAGCCGCAGCAGCGTGATCCCGATCTCGCGGGCGCAGATCACCACGGTCATCCACCACGGCAGGTCGCCGAGGATGGACAGTCCGATCAGCGCGGAGCCGATGAGCGCTTTGTCGGCGATGGGGTCGGCCAATTTGCCGAAATCGGTGACCAGACCGTATTTGCGGGCCAGCTGGCCGTCGAAGCGGTCGGTGATCGCAGCGAGCGCGAACAGCAGGGTCGCGGTGATCCGCCACCCGGTCTGGTGCCCACCGTCGGCGAACAGGGCCAGGACGAACAACGGGACCAGCGCGATCCGCGCCATGGTGAGGATATTGGCGATGTTCAGCAGCGGAACCGCCGATTCGGCGGGCGCGGGAGCGCGCTCCCCGCGCGCCGGCGCGGGGGCGGCGAGCCGCCGGTCCATCTCTTCGGGATGCACGCTCATAGCCGTCCCTGCGTGTACGCACCCCGTCGCGCTGCTGCGCCGCCTCGTCCTGGTCCGGCTGCCCGTGATCGTCCGTGCGCTGCCGCGCGAGCCGGTCGCCGCACCGGCGCGCCGGGACAGCAGCGCAAGGTCGGGCGGGCGGGCGGGGTCTGCGGCACACACTCAGACTATCGGTACGGTCGCCGACTACTGTGCACCCCATGACCTCACGGGGACCCCTGGGCAGCGCGACCGGCGATGCGCCCGGTACGCGGACCGCCTCCGTGCGAGTGCGTCGCGCCCGCACATCCGATGTCTCGGCGATCAAATCGCTGGTCGATGTGTACGCGGGCCGGATCCTGCTGGAGAAGAACCTCGTCAACCTGTACGAATCCGTACAGGAGTTCTGGGTCGCCGATCTCGGTGACCGCGTGGTGGGCTGTGGGGCGCTCCATGTGCTGTGGGCGGATCTCGGTGAGGTGCGCACGGTGGCGGTGGCGCCCGATGTGAAGGGACACGGTGTGGGCAAACTCATCGTGGATCAGCTCGTCGAGGTAGCCCGCGAACTCGAGTTGAGCCGCTTGTTCGTGCTCACTTTCGAGGTGGAGTTCTTCGCCCGGCACGGTTTCGCCGAGATCGACGGTACCCCGGTGACGGCGGAGGTCTATGCGGAGATGTGCCGGTCCTACGACACGGGCGTCGCGGAGTTCCTGGACCTCAGCTATGTGAAACCGAACACGCTGGGCAACACCCGGATGCTGCGCACGCTCTGAGAGGGGTTCGGACCCGGCGGGGTTCCTCCGGGCCCGGCGGCCTGCGGGGCCGCGCATTAGAGTCGTGCCGTGCCGATCTTCGCCGTCCAGTACACGTATTCCGAGGCCACAGCCGCCGAACGCGATAGGCAGCGCCCCCGCCACCGGGCGTGGCTCGCCGATCATCTCGCGGCGGAAACACTGCTCAGCAGTGGGCCGTATCCGGACGGCTCGGGGGCGCTGCTGTTGTTCCGCGCCGCGGATTCGAAGGCGCTCGGGCAGCTGCTGGCGGCCGACCCGTTCGCGCAGGAGAGCTTGATCGACGAGGTGCGGGCGACCGAATGGCAGCCCGTCCTCGGCGCGTTCGCCGGCTGACGAACACCGGGACCGGCCGGTACCGCGTACCGGCCGGTGCGGTGCGGCCGGTACGCGGTATTAACTAGTCCTTCGGTTCCGCCGGCTACGGCCGCGCTTTGCCCCGCGTACGCAGCAGACTGGCCACCGTCGCGACCACCAGGATCCCGAGGATCACCGTCAGCGACAGCCCGGTGGAGATCTCCGGCACACTCACATGCTCGCCGCCGTTGATGAACGGCAGGTTGTTCTCGTGCAGGGCGTGCAGGACCAGTTTGACGCCGATGAAGGCCAGGATCGCGGCCAGTCCGTAGGACAGGTACACGAGCCGGTCGAGCAGACCGCCGATCAGGAAGTACAGCTGGCGCAGACCCATCAGCGCGAATGCGTTCGCGGTGAACACGATGTAGGGCTCTTCGGTGAGGCCGTAGATCGCCGGGATGGAGTCGAGCGCAAACAGCAGATCGGCGAACCCGATGGCCAGCAACGCCAGCAGCATCGGGGTGACCACCTTACGGCCGTCGATCCGGGTGATCAGCTTGTCGCCGTCGTACTCCTCGGTGGTCGGTACGAGCCGTTTGGTCAGGGCGACGATCCGGCTGTCGCGTTTCTGTTCCTCCTCGACCTCGTGCCCGCTCTCCCGTAGCAGTTTGACCGCGGTGTAGACCAGGAACAGGCCGAACAGGTAGAAAACCCAGCTGAACGCGCTGATCGCCGCGGCACCAACGGCGATGAAACCACCGCGCATCACCAGGGCGACCACGATGCCGATCAGCAGCACCTTCTGCTGATACATCCGCGGCACGGCGAAGGTGGACATGATGATCAGGAATACGAACAGGTTGTCCACCGAGAGTGCTTTCTCGGTGACGAAGCCGGCGTAGTACTCGCCGGAGAAGGTGCCACCCCATTGCCAGGCGATCACACCGCCGAAAGCGAGGGCCAGGCCGATGTACACGGCCGACCAGAACGCCGATTCGCGGAAGGTCGGTTCGTGCGGGGTGCGCACATGGGCGAAGAAGTCGAAAACGAACAGGCCGAGGATCACCACGATGGTGATCCCCCACACGAGAGCACTTACCTGCATGCGGTAATCCGTTCAGCAGTACGAGTCATGACCACAATCATGCCCGATATGCCCGATTCAGGCGTGTTGCGGGGTGATTGCCGGTTATCCTCCCACACCCGGCGCGGCGAAGTATCCCAGGGCACCACACGTATCCGTCATTGTTCGCCCGGTTCCGGATTCTCGTCCCCGCCGCCGCGGATCGACCAGAGCAGACCATCCAGCTCGTCCGGTTTCACCAGCACATCACGCGCCTTGGACCCCTCGCTCGGCCCCACCACACCGCGGGTCTCCATCAGATCCATCAACCGCCCCGCTTTGGCGAACCCGACCCGCAGTTTGCGCTGCAGCATCGAGGTGGACCCGAACTGGGAGGTCACCACCAGCTCCACGGCCTGCAGCAGAACATCGAGGTCGTCGCCGATATCGGGATCGACATCCTTCTTCTCCCCCGCCTTGGCGGCGGTGACGCCCTCGGTGTACTCCGGCTCGGCCTGGTTCTTGGCGAAATCGACGACACCCTGGATTTCCTCATCGCTGATGAAGGCGCCCTGCAGGCGGGTCGGTTTCCCGGCGCCCATCGGCAGGAACAGCCCGTCGCCCATACCGATGAGCTTCTCGGCGCCGGGCTGGTCGAGAATGACCCGCGAATCGGTGAGCGAGGAGGTCGCGAAGGCCAGCCGCGAAGGCACATTGGTCTTGATGAGGCCGGTCACCACGTCGACCGACGGACGCTGGGTGGCGAGAACGAGGTGGATACCCGCGGCCCGGGCCTTCTGGGTGATGCGCACGATGGCGTCCTCGACATCGCGTGGCGCGGTCATCATGAGATCGGCGAGTTCGTCGACGATGGCCAGTATGTACGGGTAGGGCCGGTACACGCGTTCGCTGCCCAGCGGTGTGGTGATGGCGCCGGATTTCACCTTCCGGTTGAAATCGTCGATATGGCGGACCTTGCTGGCCTGCATATCCTGATAGCGCTGTTCCATCTCCTCCACCAGCCAGGCCAGCGCCGCGGCGGCCTTCTTCGGCTGGGTGATGATGGGGGTGATCAGATGCGGGATGCCCTCGTACGGGGTGAGCTCCACCATCTTCGGGTCGATCAGGATCATCCGGACCTCGTCCGGGGTGGCCCGCTGCAGCAGCGATACCAGCATCGAATTGACGAAACTGGACTTACCGGAACCGGTGGAGCCGGCCACCAGCAGATGCGGCATCTTGGCCAGATTCGCCGCCAGGAACTCGCCCTCGATGTTCTTGCCCAGGCCGATCACCAGCGGGTGGTGGTCGTTGCGGGTGGACGGTGCCTTCAGCACATCGGCCAGCCGCACCAGTTCGCGGTCGGCATTGGGCACTTCGATACCGACGGCGGATTTCCCCGGGATCGGGGCGAGCAGGCGCACATTCTCGGTGGCCACGGCGTAGGCGATATTGCGGGTCAGCGCGGTGATCTTCTCGACCTTCACCCCCGGCCCGAGCTCGACTTCGTACCGGGTGACCGTCGGTCCGCGGACGAACCCGGTAACTGCCGCGTCGATCTTGAACTGCACCAGTACCTCGGTGATCGCCTCGATCATCGATTCGTTGGCGGCGCTGCGGCGGCGCGGCGGGTCTCCGTCGACCAGCAGATTCATCGGCGGCAGGGTGTAGTCGCCCTCGGCGACCCGGTCGGCGACGAATTCCGGCTCCGGCTCCGGCAGCGGGGTCTGGTCGACCGGTGCCGCCGCAGCGGGTTTGCGCTTTTTACGGCCGGCCGGTTTCTCCGCTCCGGCCGCGGCGATCGGTTTGGCATCGCGCAGCGGCGGTTCGGCGACACCGTCCGGACCGACCGGCGGCCCGGTGAACTCATCGGCCGGATAGTTGTCGGCCGGGGCACGGCTTCGGCGGCGGGACCGCCCGGCCGGTTCGGCCGGCTCGTATTCGTCGATCGGGTCGTATCCGTCGCGATAGTCGTCCTCGTAGCCGGGGGCGCCGAAGAATTCCCGCAACCGCTGCGGTGCCTCACGCACCGTAGTCCCGGTGACCAGTAGCAGGCCGAACACCATGGCCAGCAACAGAATCGGCACCGACAGCCACCCGGTGAGGCCATCGGTGAGCGGGCCGCCGATGACGAAACCGGCGAAACCGGCAGCCTCGGCGCGCCCCGCCGCGTCGGCCGGTCCGCCGTCGGCGATATGCCAGAGCCCGAGGAACGGCAACCCGATCAGCAACCCGCCCAGCACCAGGCGCGGGCGGATCTCCGGTCGTGGTTCGGTGCGCATGAGTACGACGGCGATACCGGCGGCCACGAACGGCAGGACCGAGGAGGCCGAGCCGGTCACCGCGCGGATGAGACCCTCGACCCAACGTCCGATCGGACCGCCGGCCGACAGCCAGACGGCCGCGGCGATCACGGCGCTGAGAGCGATCAGCCCCAGCGCGGCCCCGTCGCGGCGGTGCCCGTGTTCGATCTCGCCTGCGCGGCTGATAGCGCGCGTGGTGGCGCCGACCCCGCGGGCCGCCATGGTCCATCCGCCGCTCACCAACCGGGTGAATACGGCCAGCGGGGCGGTATCCGAACGCCGCGGTGGGGCGGGACGGCGTGTGGTGCGCCGGGCGCGGGTGGCCGGCGCCTTGCGCGCGCCGCCCTGCTGTGCGGTTTTACGCGCCGGGCCCTGGGCCCGTGTGGCGCCGTCCGATCGACGCGTGCCCGAACGAGAACGGGCCGCGGTGGTCCGCCCCCGAGCCGATCCCGCCCGCGCACCCGGTGTGGTTGTGCCGCGGGACTTACCTGCCATGGGCTCAGGCTAGCCGCAACCACCCCATCCGGACCATCCGCAACACTGGTACCGGGCTCCGCGACGGAAGTGATTCTCGCCGCGCACCGGTGGGATCAGATCGAACGGTCCAATTCGAGCACCTGCCGGACGGCCTCCGGTTCCCCGTCCGATTCGATCCGGACCTCTTCCCGCCCGAATGCGTGCAGCAGCAGTTCGGCGGGCGTACCGGACAGGGTCACCACCGGGCCGGGCTTGTCCACGATCCGGACGCGGTCTCCCGCCGGGGTCGAGAGTTCCACCGGCACCGGGGATTTTCGGTAGGCCATCTTGCCCATCCGTCGCAGTACCGACCACAGCCGCTGCTGATCCTGTTCGGGGAGCTCCCGCGGCTCCCAGCCGGGCTGTGCCCGCCGGACATCCTCGTGGTGGACGAACATTTCGCTGAGGTTGGCGATCGCGTCCACCGGACGCAACGGCGACCACCACGGCGGACCGGTGCGGACCTTGTCGAGCAACTCCGGGAACGGACGCTGCGCCGCCTCGTCCTGCCGCCGCTGCAGATAACCGGCGAAGGGCCGCAACATGATCCCCGGCGCGGCATCGGGGCGGCGTTCCCGGACGACCAGATGCGCCGCGAGGTCGCGCACCGTCCAGTCTCCGCATAGGGTTGGCGCGTCCGGCCCGGTCTCGTCCATCGTTTCGACCATTGCACGGCGTTCACGCTGAGCGAAGTTCACACGATGAATCTAGCCGAGACCCAGCCATCGGGGAGGGGATGAGAACCGATCCGGTTGCTACGCAGCAGAGATGCTCTGTACTTTGTCATTCGGTCCATAGGGTCGTGGACCGATACACACAGAATGGGAACACCATTGAAGAAGATTCTCACCGTTGCCGCTGTTCTGGTGGCGACCGTCGGTTCTATGTTCGCCGCTTCCGTGGCACCCGCGCACGCGCAGTACAGCAGTGACTACGGCGCCATCGCGGTGTCGCTGTCCACCGGTAACTACGGATGGTCCTACGACTACGACAGCTACTCCGAAGCGGAAGCGGCCGCGGAGGACCGGTGCGGTGCCGCCGATTGTGTCGCCAAGATCTCCTGGCGCAACGGTTGCGGCGCACTCGCCGTGTCGGACAACTGGCTGAGCTACGGATCCGGGCCGTCCCGGTCCTCGGCTCGGTCCGAGGCGCTGGCCAACAACCCGGGCAACGCCTACATCGAGCACTGGAACTGCACTTCCGGCTACGACCTGTGAGTTCGTACCGACCACCTTTTCCGGCCGGCGCCGAATTCGCCGATCACCTGCGTAGGGGAAACAGAACTGTGAAAATCCGTCCATTCCGGGTCGTGGCCGCCGTAACGATGGCCGCCGCCGCCCTCACCTTCACCGCATGCTCGTCCACCGAGGAGTCCTCGACCGACGCGGCTGCCACCAGCACCGAAGCCGCCGCCGAGTTCGAATCGGGTAAAACCCAGGACGGCCAGGGAGAGGAGGGCAAGGCGCCGACCACCACGGCGGCTCCGAACCTGCCCAAGCCCACGGTCGAGGAACTCAACGACAAGCTCACCCGGGCGCTCGACGGTGCGGTGAGTGAGGACGAGAAGCTGGCCTTCATCGAGGATGCCGAACAGGATCCGCAGCTGGTCGACAAGCTCGTCGAGGCGGCGAAGAAGAACGAAGTAACGGTGAAGATCACCAACGTCGGCGAGCCGGCCGAGGGCAAGGTGAAGGCGGATGCCGAGGTCACCATCGCCGGCAGCCCGGTCGAGAACGCTTCGGTCGATTTCGTGGCCGAGGGCGATCAGTGGAAGATCGCGCATGATTTCGCGTGCAATATCGTGAAGTCCGCGGAGCTCGATTCGGCGGCCTGCCAGCCCGAAGCCTGATCCGCACGACCGGTACCGGACACAGGAAAACCGCCGGAGGGCATTGCCCGCCGGCGGTTTTCCGCGCTGTACCCACCGGCGGTTCTGCGCGCCGGTGGGCCGGTCTCAGACGCCGAGTACGGTCGGCACGATCATCGGACGGCGACGGTAGGTATCGGCCACCCAGCGCCCCACGACGCGGCGCACACTCTGCGCGATGCGATGGGTGTCGGTGATGCCCTCACCGGCCAGGCGCAGGAGTTCGGCCTCCACCAGTTCGGCGGCTTCGGCCAGCGCGCTGGGATCGTCGGAGAAACCGCGGCCGCTCACCTCGGGCGTACTCACCGCCTTACCGGTGGTCGCGTCGACGGCGACGGTGATGGCGATGAACCCACCCTCACCGAGGACGAGCCGGTCCGACAGGGTCGATTCGCCGACATCGCCCACCGAGAGACCGTCGACATAGACGTGCCCCACCGGCACCCGGCCGACGATGGAGGCGATCCCGTCGACCAGATCCACGACCACGCCGTCCTCGGCGAGCACCACCCGGTCCTCGGGGACTCCCGTGGCGACCGCGAGTGCGGCGTTGGCGCGCAGATGCCGCCATTCCCCGTGCACCGGCATCGCATTGGTCGGGCGTACGGCGTTGTACAGGTACAGCAGTTCTCCGGCCGAAGCATGCCCGGAGACATGCACTTTCGCGTTCTGCTGGGTGATCACGGTCGCGCCGAGCCGGGCCAGCCCGTTGACCACGGTGAACACCGAGTTCTCGTTACCCGGGATCAGCGAGGACGCCAGCACCACCAGATCGTCGGCGCGGATGTGGATCTGGCGGTGATCGCCGCGCGCCATCCGCGACAGCGCCGAAAGCGGTTCCCCCTGGGAGCCGGTGGAGATGAGGACCAGTTTGCCGGGCGGCAGGGTGGCAGCCTGGTCGAGATCGACGACCAGGCCGTCGGGCACCGTGAGGTAGCCGAGGTCCTGCGCGATCTGCATATTGCGCACCATCGACCGGCCGACGAAACATATCCGGCGGCCGTATTTCTGGGCCACGTCCACGACCTGCTGGATCCGGTGCACATGACTGGCGAAGGACGCCACGATGACCCGGCTGCGCGCCTTGCCGATCACGGTGTCCAGGACGCCACCGATCTCCCGTTCGGGTGTGACGAATCCGGGGACTTCGGCATTGGTGGAGTCGACGAGGAACAGATCCACGCCCTCGTCGCCGAGGCGGGAGAATCCCGCGAGATCGGTCAGCCGGCCGTCGAGCGGAAGCTGGTCGAGTTTGATGTCGCCGGTGTGCAGGATCGTCCCGGCGGGGGTCCGGATCGCCACCGCCAGCGCATCCGGGATGGAATGGTTGACCGCGAAGTACTCGCAATCGAACGGGCCGTGTTCGGTGCGCTCCCCCTCGGTGACCTCGACGAGCCGCGGATGCAACCGGTGTTCCCGGCATTTCGCGGCTACCAGGGCGAGCGTGAACTTCGATCCCACCACCGGGATATCGGGCCGCAGGCGCAGCAGGAACGGTATGGCGCCGATATGGTCCTCGTGCCCGTGGGTGAGCACCACCGCGGCCACATCGTCCATCCGGTCCTCGATCGGCCGGAAATCGGGCAGGATGAGGTCCACGCCGGGCTGCTGATCCTCGGGGAACAGCACGCCGCAGTCGACGATGAGCAGTGTGCCGCCGTATTCGAAAACGGTCATATTGCGGCCGATTTCGCCGATACCGCCGAGCGCGAACACTCGCAGTCCATTACGTGGCAGCTTCGGGGGCAGCGGAAGCCGGTCCTGCGCGGCGGTTTCCGGGGGCACCGCGGGGACGGAACGGGCGGAATCACCGCGGCCGCGCGCGGATTGGCGTCCTTTGCCCCGGCGCGGTTTGTCCCGGGCGGAACGGGGCTCCGGTGTCGTTTCCTGGCGTGCCGCCGGGGTTTCCGGTGCCCGCGCAGCCGTCTCGGGTTCCCGTGCGGCCGGAGTCCCGGGTTCGGAGGCGGCCGGTGGTGCCGCGGGTTCCGCCGGCTGTGGAGCTCGGGCGGGTTCGGGCTGCGGGGCCGGCGCGGGCGCCGCGGGGCCGGCGCTGCGGCGGGCGGTGCGCCGGGGACGGCGCGGGGCGGGGTCGGTCATTCGAGCACCCCGGCGGCCCGCAGGTCCGCGGCCAGATCCTCGAGCTGTTCGGGGCTCGGCATGATCTGTGGCAGCCGGGGTTCGCCGACGTCGACGCCGAGCAATCGGAGCCCACCTTTCGTCATAGCCACTCCCCCGAGCCGCGCCATTGCGGCATTGAGCCAGAGCAGGCTGGTGTTGATATCCCGGGCACGCACCACATCACCGGCGGCGAACGCGTCCACCATCTCGCGCAGCCGTTCCGGAACCAGATGACCGATAACGCTGATGAAGCCGACCGCCCCCATCGCCAGCCACGGCAGATTCAACATATCGTCGCCCGAGTAGAAGGCGAGATCGGTTTCGGCGATGAGCGCGGCGCCGGCGTTCAGATCGCCCTTGGCGTCCTTGACCGCGACGATACGTGGATGTTCCGCGAGCCGGCGGATCGTATCCGAGGCGATCGGTACCACCGATCTGGGCGGAATGTCGTAGAGGGTCACCGGGAGATCGGTGGCATCGGCGACGGCGGTGAAATGTGCGAACAGACCCTCCTGGGTCGGCCGCGAATAGTAGGGGGTCACGACCAGCAGGCCGTGTGCACCCGCGCGCTGGGCATTGCGGGCGAGTTCGATCGAATGCGCGGTGTCGTAGGTTCCGGCACCGGCGATGACGGTGGCCCGGTTACCGACCGCATCCACCACCGCCCGCAGCAGGTCCGCCTTCTCCGATTCGGTGGTGGTCGGCGATTCGCCGGTGGTACCGGAGATCGCGAGCAGGTCGACACCCCGCTCGACCAGACGGTGCGCAAGGCTGACGCCGGTGTCTATGTCGAGCTTGCCCTCGGCGCTGAAGGGGGTCACCATCGCGACACCTACCGTGCCGGACGCGCTCAACACCGGAGGCATCGATTCACCGTTCGTCATGGTCAGAAAGGCTACCCGGTCACCGGGCAGCCCTCGACACCCTCGTCGGTGTTCTGGGCCGCCGGAGCAAGGGGTGACATCACCCCGGCATCCACATGGCGTCTACCAAGGGGTTGTATGGCATCACAAATGGCGTCACACTGATGTCATGGATCTGACCCGATACACCGCCCGAATTCGCGACGACCTGATCGCCGCGGCCGCCCTCGGCGACGAGAAAACGCAGGCCACGGCCGAGGCGCTCGCCAAAGCGGTGGAGAACTCCGCCCGGCTGGCCCTGCTCGCCGCGCTGACCGAACTCGCCGATACCGTCTCGACCGAGCTGGGCGACCGCACCGTCCGTGTTTCGCTGCACGACGACGAAGCCACGATCGAGGTGGGTCGCGCCCCCGCCGGGGACAACCCCAGCTTCGAGGAAATGACCGGCGATATCAGCCGGGTGACCCTGCGGCTGGTCGAACAGGTCAAATCCCGGGCCGAGGAAGCCGCCGCGCAGAGCGGGCAATCCCTGAACTCCTGGATGTCCGGCGTGGTGTCGGGGGCCTTGCGCGATCAGATGCGGGGCGGTTACGGCACCGGTAAACGCGACGACACCACCCCCTGATCAGGTCGAAACCAGGATCTCGCCGGTACTGCCGATCTCGGTACGCCGGTCGCCACCGGGTGCGCTCGCCAAGATGGTCGCCAGATTTCGCCGCCCGGCCGGGAGTACACGGATGGTGACCGACCCGGCATTGGCGGCATCCAGCTCGCGTACGGCGAGCTCGAGCACCCGCGCGCGCAGCGGCGCCGCGACGCCGGTGAACCCGCCGTCGTCGAGCAGGAGCACCTCCACCCCGCGCGACCGCGCACCACGTGCCGCGGCATTGAGCTGATCGGTGACCAGTTGCGGCGCCCGCAGGCCGTCGCGTAGTTCGGCCTCCAGCAGGCGGCACACCTCCCGATCGGCCGGTGTCAGTTCCACACCGCGGGCGATCCGCTCCAGCATCGGCCTGGCCAGCTCGTCCAAGCGGCTCAGCTGGCGGATCCGTTCGGAATGCTCGGCCGCCATGGTCGCCTCGGCCGCCGCGCGCATCGCCACGTCATCGTGCAGGAGTCGCAGCGAACGCTGGGTGGGCCGCAGGATCAGCGCACACACCGTGGCCCCGGCCAGGCAGGCCAGCGCGAGGATCGATATGAACAGGGACCCGACCGAAATATCCAGCACGATATCCACGAAGCCGACCGCCACCGCCACGGCCGCGGCCCCTACCCAGGCCGCGGCGATCCGGCCGCGCACTGCCAGTACCGCCAGCACGTAGGACGCAGCGAAGGCCGCCCATGGCTGGCGCACGGCGCCCTCGGCGAAATTCAGATGCGTCGCCAGCACCGCCACCGGCCCCGCCGCGATCACCGCGGCAGTGGCCGGCCACGGCAGCGGGTCGCCGGGTAGCAGCACCAGGATCGCCCCGGCACCCAGCATCGCGGCGATCGCGACGACGAACTGCGCGACCGGGACATCGTTCAACGCCGGGGTCATATACAGCGTGATGGTCGCGGCGAGGCCTACCCGGAACACCCAGCCGGACCGGCCGCGCATGCCCAGCAGGGAGCGTAGTTCGAAATCCACGTCTCGCTCACCGATGCCCGACCGTCCGGGAAACCCCGTGTACGGCCGGTCGTATGCGCTACTTTTCCCGGTCATAGTCGACGCTTCCTGCATTACCCCACATCAGGGTGACCGTTGTCCCCTGTCCCGGTTCCGATTCCACAAAGCCGGCGCCACCGGGCAGCTGCCGCATCCGGCCCAGAATGCTCGCCGAGATGCCGAGCCGATCGGCGGGGACCGCCGACCGGTCGAAACCCGCACCGTCATCCTGGAACACCACCAGCAGCCCACCCGCACCGACGGTCGCGGTCACCTCGCGGCGTACCCGGCGGCCGGGAACTCCGGCGTGCCGCAGACTGTTGCGCACCGCCTCGGCCAGTGCCGCGGCCAGCGGACCGGCCGCGGACAACGGCATACGCAGCTCACTGTCGTTGACACCGCGGTGCACGGTGAACTCGACACCGGCATTGACCTCGTGCACCGAGGCACGCAGGAAACCGACGGCCGAGCTCGCGTCCAGCAGCCCGGTATCGGCACCGGAGAACCGGGTGGCGTCGAGCTGGTCGAGGGTGCGGCGCGCCTGCTGCCGCAGCACCGCGGATGTGCCGCCGGCACCGGAGCGGGAGGCATCCAGCAGCGTGGACAACACCGCATCGTGGATCAGCACGGCGAAGCGTGCCCGTTCCCGCTCCCTGGCCGCTGTCCCCGCGACCGCCGCCGCGCGGTCGCCGGCGACCACCGATTCCCGGTCCACCCGCGCACCGGCCGCACGCGCATGCACCACACACCACAGGAACAGCAGGCACAACCCGGCGTTGCGCGTGACGTTCTCCACGACGGACAGCACCGTCGTGTCGTCGAACATCACATACAGCGCGACGCCCGGCGTCGCCGCGGTGACCACGAGATAGCCGACCGATAGCCACGGCCGCCAGGCCACGGCCGCCGCCAGCACGCCGATCATGACCAGCCGATGCGCCCAGATCAGTCCCGGCGCTTCCGCGATCTCGTAGTAATAGGGCATCACCAGCGCCATCCCGGCGAGATAGCCCAGCGCAGCGGCCCCGGCCACCACCCGCACCAGCCGTGCCCCCGCGATCAGCGAAACCACCGCGAGTACCGGCAGCATGCCGAAGGCGACCGCGAAGGTGATCAGGGTCCAGGCCAACGGGACCGGGCGATGCTGCACGATGATCTCGGGCAGCTCGAGGACCGCGGCGATCGTCCCGACCAGTCCGATCACCAGCCCGAACCGCCGGACCACCCGGTCGGCGGCCAGTTCGGGAGCGGCATTACGCGAACGGACCAGCGATACCGATACCGACCAGAGGTCCCGCGGCCGCTGCAGCGACAACGCCGGGCGCCGCGGCGCCTCGACGGAGGAGGTCGCGCTCATGACCGGCGATGTTCGGGAACCGGCAACCAGCCGTCCTCGACCGCCCGCTTGTAGAGGTCCGTCTTGGTGGGCGCGGGTCGGCCCGCGTCGGCATACTTCTGCCGGATCCGGCCCAGATAGTCGTTCACGGTCTGTTCGGAGAGCCCGGTCAGGCGCGCCACCCGCGACGCCTTCTCCCCCGACGCGTACAGCGTGAGTACCTCTTCCTGGCGCGGACTCAATCCGACGCTGGACAACTGCGGATCGCCGTCGATGGCGGCGGCCCAATCGGTGGTCACCACCTGCTCTCCGGACGCGGCGCGGCGCACCGCGCCGACCACGGTCGCCACATCCTCGGATTTCCGGACCACACCCAGCACCCCCGCGCGGGCGGCCGAACGCACCAGATACGGATTGTCGGCGCCGGTGAAGACCAGCACCTCGACGCCGTGCTCACGCAAGGTCGCCACATTGTCCTCGGGCGTGGAATCATCGGCGAGCCGCAGATCCAGCACCACCAGATCCAACGCCGGTACACCCTCGATCCGGCAGGCCGGTTCGGCCAGCAGTCCGGCCACCGTGCCCGCGGTCACCACCAATTCCAGGTCCGGCTCGGGTTCGAGCATCGCCACCAGGCCGATCGCCACCGATTCGTGGTCCTCGACCAGACCGATCCGGCGCGGCCCGCTCCGGTCTCCGCCGCTGTCCGTCACTACACAACTCCCATCAGGCACGCCCCCGTCCAGAGCAGTATGGCGTTGTGCGCGCGCCGAGGTCAGCCCCCGATTTCAGGGGAACCGCCGGGGCCGGGGTCGAATCGGCCTATTCCATCAGCTGTGCCGCGACGGTCGCGCCGAGTTCCCAGCATGTTTCGAGGTCGTCCTTACCCGGCTTACCCGACACCACCACGTAGTCGGCGGCCTTCGCCCATCCCAGACCGGTGGTGATGGAGGTGACACCGCGCTCGGCTCCCTCGGTGCCCTCGTTGCCGTGCAGGTAGAGGCCGAACGGCCGGCCCCGGGTCGAATCGAGGCAGGGGTAGTAGACGATATCGAAGGCGTGCTTGAGAGCGCCGCTCATGTACCCGAGGTTGGCCGGGGTGCCGAGCAGGTACCCGTCCGCCGCCAGCACATCCGCCGGCGATACGGCCAGCGCCGCCCGGCGCACCACCTCCACCCCTTGGATTTCCGGATCGGTCGCCCCCGAGACCACGGCCTCGAACATCGCCTGCATGAACGGCGACGGTGTGTGATGGATGATCAGCAACGTCGGCACACCGGCGAGCCTAGCCGGGGTGCCCGGCCCCGGCGGGTACCTCCCCCGCGGGCGAGGCGGTGGCCCGCCTTGCCGCTATCGGCTACCCGAGTCCCGTTCGTGCCGTTCCAGTTCCACCGCGCGGCGCATGGTGCTGCGCGCCCGGGCCCGATCCCCGGCGTAGTCGTAGGCGCGGGCCAGGCGGTAGGAGACCCGCCAATTGTCGGGGTCGGCCTCCCATTCCTGTTTCACCGTGAGGAACAACTCGTCCGCGGCCGGCCGTTCGATCCGCCCGGAGGGACGGCGCGGGAGATCGTCGACCTCCAATTCCAGCCCCTCGTCGTGGATGCGGCGCGCCAGCCGCTGATGATCCAGCGCGGACCGGATGGTGGACACGACCATCCACACGCCGAGCAGCGGCAGGATGAGAACCCCGATCCCCAGGCCGATGGCGGCGATATCACCGGAGGTCAGCAGTTCCACGGCGATCCGGCCCAGCCACAGGAAGTAGAAGATCAGCGCCACGACCAGGAAGGCCACCATGGCGACGACCTTCAGCACTGCGCGGTCCGGGCCGGAATCGGCGGTCCCGCCGCCGGTCTCGCTCACAGGTCGAGGAACGGATCGAGCCCGACGGTGAGGCCGGGCCGCCCGCCGATCTGCCGGACTCCCAGCAATACGCCCGGTGCGAACGACGAGCGGTCGATGGAATCGTGCCGGATGGTCAGAGTCTCCCCCTGGGTGCCGAACAGCACCTCCTGGTGGGCGACGAGCCCGGCCAGCCGCACCGAATGCACCCGCACCCCGTCGACCTCGGCGCCGCGCGCACCGTCGAGTTCGGTGGTCGTGGCATCCGGAACGGGAGCGGAACCGGCTTGTTTACGGGCTTCGGCGATGATCCCCGCGGTCCGGTAGGCAGTACCGGACGGGGCGTCGGCCTTGTTCGGGTGATGCAGTTCGATCACCTCGACCGATTCGAAGAACCGCGCCGCCTGTTCGGCGAACCGCATCGACAGCACGGCGCCGATCGCGAAGTTCGGGGCGATCAGTACGCCCACTTCGGGCCGGCCGGACAACCAGCCGCGCACCTCGTCGAGCCGGGCACTGTCGAATCCGGTGGTGCCGACGACGGCGTGGATACCGTTGTCCACCAGGAAGCGCAGATTGCCCATCACCACGTCGGGATGGGTGAAATCCACCACGACCTGGGTGCCGGTCTCGGTGAACCGCGTCAGTGGATCGTGCTTGTCCACGGTGGCGACCAGTTCGAGATCGCCGGCCGCCTCGACGGCGGCGCAGATGGCCTGACCGACCTTGCCCTGCGCCCCCAGAACACCCACCCGAATCGGTGCCGTCACCTCACCACTCCTACCTGATAGTCGGATCCACCGAGTCTATGGCGCGCCCACGGTCGCGATACCGGCCCCCTCGGCATTCTCGCCGTGCGACGCGAGACAGCGAAGTCCCCGAGCCGGATTCGCCGCCCGCCGGCGCTCCTGCGGACCCACCACGACGATAGGCGTCGCGGGCGTGGTCTGCGGCTGCCCGCCGTGCCCGGTCCTGGACCGACGGTGCCGAACCCCCGCGCGTCAGCTCGCCGGCACCACGGCGAAATCGCTGTTCCCGGGTGCGGCCGTGACCTTATCCGCCTCACTGACCAGCCATTGCCCGCACACACAACGCCAATAGCGCACCGCGCCGTGTTCGGACAGCAGGGCGGGTGCGGGCCAGTCGCAGGCGGAGCAGGTGATCGTCATACCGCCAGCCTGATGTAATGGTTCTATGCATTTCAACCCTTACGGCGGCGCGGCAGCCGAACTGGCCGCACGGCTGGTCAACGCGACCCCCGGCGGGGATCTCGCGCTACTGCTGGCCGAGGCCGGGTACAAGCCGATCGGCACCGTGACCCCGGCACAGGCCGCCACCCTGTGGCGCTGGACCCGGCGGCTCGACGAGGTCTTCCGCGCGCCCGGTGTCGATTTGCTCAACGCGTTGCTGGCCGAGACGACGAGCCGGCCCTATATCTCGACCCACGACGGTCGCGCACCACATCTGCACTACGCCGCCGAGAGCGCCCCGATCGACGAACGGGTGAAGGCATACACTGCCGCCGGACTGGCCGAACTGTTCTGCGCGGCGCCCGACCGGATCGGCCGGTGCGCGCGGCCGGAATGTCCCCTGGTGTTCGTCGACACTTCGCGAAACGGGCGGCGGCGCTTCTGTTCCGACCGGTGCGCCAACCGGGTGAACGTCGCCAGGCACCGGGCGCGCAGCACGCAGCGTCAGAAGACGATCACTTGACGCAGGGCATGCCCGGCGGCCAGTTCGTCCATCGCCCGGTTGATCTCGTGCAGCCCGATCCGGGCGGAGATCAGTTTCTCCACCGGCAACCGGCCCGCCCGCCACATGCGGACGTATTCGGGGATATCGCGGGAGGGGACCGCCGAACCCAGGTAGCTGCCGACGATCGAGCGTCCCTGCGCCACCAATCCCAGCGGCGAGATACTGGCTCGGGCGTCGGGTGACGGGAGACCGACTGTCACCGTGGTACCGCCCGGTGCCGTCGCGGCGACGGCGCTCTCGAAGGCCCGAGCCGAGCCGACCGCCTCGACCACCACTTCGGCCCGGATCTCCCGGTCGGCGACCTCGGCCGGCGTATGGGCACCGGTGGCACCCAAGTCGCGGGCCAGTGCCAGTTTCTCCGGGACGGTATCGACGGCGATCACCTCGCGGACCCCGAGCGAAACCGCCACCAGTACCGCCGCCATCCCTACACCGCCGAGGCCCACCACCATCACGCGGTCGGAGACGGCCGGTTTCGCCGAGTTCAGCAGTGCCCCACCACCGGTGAGAACTGCGCAGCCCAGAACGGCCGCGAGGTCCGGCGGCACGTCGTCGTCGACCGGGACCACCGAGCGGCGGTCCACCACCGCGTAGGTGGCGAATCCGGAGACGCCGAGGTGGTGGTGGACCTCGGTGCCGCCACGGTGCAACCGGCGGCCACCGGACAGGAGTTCACCGGCATTGTTGGCCGCACTGCCGGGAACGCACGGTGTCCGGCCGTTCGAGGCACAGCCGGCGCATTCACCGCAACGCGGCAGAAAGGTCATCACCACCCGCTGTCCGACGGGCAGCCCGGCGTCCGGACCGGCGGCCTCGATCCTTCCCGCGGCCTCGTGGCCCAGCAGCATGGGCACCGGCCGGACCCGGTTGCCGTCGACGACGGAAAGGTCCGAATGGCAGATTCCGGCCGCTTCGATCCGCACCAGCAATTCGCCGGGACCTGGTTCGGCGAGCTCGAGTTCGCCGACGGTGATCGGTACCGATTCGGCGTACGGTCCGGGTGCGCCGATACGTTCCAGGACTGCGCCACGAATTCTCATGGGACCACGGTAAGCCGCGGCGGGGGTTTGCTCATGATCCGAGCCGGACTATCCTGATTCGCCGTGACGGTGCTCCCGTTGGCCGCCTTGTACCGAGCCCGGGGTCGGGATCGTCACGATCCGAGGAGATTTTCCTTTGACCGTTCAGTTCAACCACACGATCGTCGGTTGCCGTGACAACCGCGTATCGGCCGAATTCTGGGCCGATATCCTGGGGCTGGAGCTGGGCCCCGAATGGGGCCCGTTCATTCCCTTGCCCACTGCGACCGGGGTGACGTTCGATTTCGCGAACGTTCCGCCGCATATCACCGAGATCCAGGGCCAGCACTACGCATTCCTGATCTCGGAATCCGAATTCGATGCCGCCTACGCCAAGATCCGGCGCTACGGTCTCGAGCACTGGGCCGATCCGCATCAGCATGCGCCCGGCGAGATCAACCACAACGACGGCGGACGCGGCGTGTACTTCCTCGATCCCAGCGGGCACTACATGGAGTTGATCACCGTCCCGTACGGGGGTTGGCCGGACTAGCGCACTCGGGTCCGGGTGGCCCCCGGCCACCCGGACCCGATTCAGGCCGCGACCGGCCGCCCGCGCCGCATGCCGAGTACGGCCGCGATCAGGCAGGCGAGAGCTACCGCAGCGATGAACCACGGGAACACCGTGTCCAGGCCCCAGGCGGTGGCGGCCCAACCGGCCAGTACAGTCGGCAGCGCCATGGCCGTATAGGCCAGCAGGTAGTACGCGGACATGGTTTCGCCGCGCTTGCGCTCCGGCACGACATTGGACAGGTGGCGCAGCGAGCCGCCGAAGCCGAGCCCGAACGTGGCGCCGAGCACCAGCCCGATACCGACCACAGCCGTCCACTGATGTGTCCCCAGCGCTGGAATGGTCAGCAGCAGGGTGATCGCCATTCCGATATCGCCGATGATCGCGGCCCGCCGTGCAGGCACCCGCGTTGCGAACAACTGGACCAGCGCTGCGGCCAGGGCCGTCGAGGCGACCACGACCCCGCCGAAGACCAGATTGTGGATACCGGTCCGCTCCGCGGCCAGCGAGGGGTACAGCGACAGCAGCACGCCGAGCACCGACCATGCCGCCATCACACCCAGCGCCGAGAACCAGAAATCCGCGCGGATCTCCTGCGGTACCGCTGGGCGCGCGATCCGGATCCGGCCCGCGACCCGGGCAGCGTGCGGTTCACGCAGGGCGAGGACACCCGCGGCCACGATCAAGCAGATCACGCTGATGACGACGTAAGGCGTGCGCAATGGATTGGGCGCGTATTGCGCGAGCAGTGCCGATCCCATGATCGCCACCGCCATACCGACGTTGAAGGCCACACCGCTGAGCTGGCCGGATCGGGCGCCGCGGTGCGGGCGCAGATCGAGCAGTGCGGCGGCGCCGGCCACGACCGTCGCCCCGACCGCCAGCCCGTGCAGCGCCCGGGCCAGCACGAGCATCGCCACGGTATCGGCGAGAACGAAAACCACGAGGCCCGCGATCATGGTTGCGAAGGCGCCGAGCAGCACCGGTTTACGTCCGACCACATCGGAGATGCGCCCGGAAACCAGCACCGCCACCAGAGCGGCCACCGCATATACCGCGAACACGATCGTGGTGACCAGCGGCGAGAGGTGCCATTCCTGCTCGTAGATGCTGTACAGCGGGGCGGGCACACCCGATACGCCGAGCGCGACACCCGTGGCCCCCAAAACCAGCGCGTAGGCCCAGGGCTGCACCGCCCGATCCGTTGCCGGTGCCGCGATTGTCGCCGCCATCGAAACCCCGATCAGGTAAGTTTGAAGATTATCGAACTTGATCGACAGTAACCGACGGTACGACGTTCATCAAACCCACCGAGGCGGACCCTTGACCGACACCCTCGCCGCGGCACACTCCGTGGCGCCGCTACCCACCGTGCTCGGCGCGCTACAGGATCCGGTACGCCTGGAGATGGTCCGCAGATTGAGCAACGCGGGCGCCGCCCTGCGCTGCGCAAACCTCTATGACGGGATCAACAAGTCGACCGCCACCCACCATTTCAAGATCCTGCGCGAAGCCGGGGTCACCGAACGGCTGGTGATCGACGGTCACACCTACCAGCGGCTGCGTCGCGAAGCGGTCGATGCGGCCTTACCCGGTCTTCTGGCGTCGGTCGTCGACGCCGCCAACCGCGCCCGACCGCAATAGCCTTGCACCGTCAGGGGTCCGGGACCGTAGCACTCCACGACCACGCGGAGCGAGCGAGAAGGCAACCGGCCACTCGGTACCAGTGCGCGATCAGCAGCGCGGTCACGGCAGAATCGACCCCTCGGCCCGGGCCACCCGTGGTAGCGGACCACACCCCGAGGTCCGGGGGTGTCCACGCTGTCGGCGGCAACTTCGTGTTGCTCGACCGGCAGCGGCGCCGACGCCCTCGCGATCGAATGGCCGATCCCGAGGTATCGGCCGTGCCGGGCGGCAGCCGCCGCGGGCCCGCCGCGACGGAGCGGATCCGATCGACGCGCGGGAATGCCCGCTGCCCTCGCGATCGGGCGATACCTCAGCCGGCCAACTGGGTAACAGCGGTAGGTAGATCGCGTTTGCGACGATAGGGTCCGGCGACCGCGGCGGCGAACGGGCGGGCGAGCAGCGATCGGGCGATCTCGCCGACCTCCTCGGTGGTGACAGCTTCGATCCGGGCCAGGGTTTCGGAGACGGTGCGGTGATTCCCGTAGCTGAGTTCGCTGCGCCCGATCCGGTTCATTCGTGAC
This sequence comes from Nocardia sp. NPDC058499, assembly GCF_042719915.1. Taxonomy (NCBI): domain Bacteria; kingdom Bacillati; phylum Actinomycetota; class Actinomycetes; order Mycobacteriales; family Nocardiaceae; genus Nocardia; species Nocardia sp. NPDC058499. The sequence continues at coordinate 856,495 of NZ_JBHXMZ010000001.1, forward strand.
GCCGAATCCTCCAGCCCGAGTACCAGCCCGCCACGTAGCGACCCTTTCGCCCGGGCGCATTCGGCATCGGTGATCCCGTCGGCCGCGACCTCCTCGAGCACCCCGCGCGCCAGGGCCGCCACCTCGTTCAGGTTCTCCGGCTGACAGCCGAGATACACCGAGAAGGCGCCGGTATCGGCAAAAGTGTCCACGCTGGAGTACACCGAGTACGCCAGGCCGCGTTCCTCCCGGATCCGCTGGAACAACCGGGAACTCAAACCGCCGCCGATCACAGTGTTCAGCACCGACAGCGGCCACCGCCGTGGGCCCTCGTGCCGGCCGTAGGCCCGGACACCGAACACCAGATGCGCCTGTTCGCTGTCGCGATGGCTCCAGCTCAGTTGCGGGGCGGACCGGGTCCGGAACTGCCCCTCGCGCCGCGGCGCGGGAGCCGCCGCCGGATCGAGCCGGCCGGCCACCGCCCGGTGCACCAGTTCCACCGTGTGGTCGTGATCGATATTGCCGGCCACCGCCACCACCATCCGGTCCGGCGTATACCGGCGCTGATGGAACGATCGCAGCTGACTCGCGCGCATCCCCTCGATCGATTCGATGGACCCGATCACGGGCCGCCCGATCGGGTGATCACCGAACAGGGCGGTGAGGAACGCGTCGCCGACCAGATCTTCCGGGTCGTCGTCGCGCATGGCGATCTCTTCCAGTACGACCTGGCGTTCCAGGTCCACATCCACGGCCCGGCACAGCCCGTTGAGCACCACATCGCTGACCAGATCCACCGCCAGCGGCAGATCCTCGTCCACGACATGGGCGTAGTAGCAGGTCTGCTCCTTGGCGGTGAACGCGTTGAGCTCACCCCCGACCGCGTCCATGGCCTCGGCGATATCGAGCGCCGAACGGGTCGGGGTGGCCTTGAACAGCAGGTGTTCCAGGAAATGCGCGGCACCCGCGACGGTGGGGCCCTCGTCGCGCGAGCCGACTCCCACCCAGATCCCCACGGACGCCGAACGGACGCCGGGGACGTGCTCGGTCACCACTCGCAGGCCACCCGGCAGGACGGTACGCCGCACTCCGTTGTCGATTTCGACGGTCTCGCCGATCCGCCACGTCGATGACGAACCCCCCTGCCCACTCGGGCGCAGGGGGGCCGCTGTTTTCTGCTCCGTCACACGACCAGTACTACTCGGTCGCCGCGGTATCCGCATCGGCGGGCGCCTCGGCAGGTGCCTCGTCGGCGTTCTCGTCGACGGGGACCAGCGAGATCTTGCCGCGGTTGTCGATATCGGCGATCTCGACCCGCAGCTTGTCGCCGACGTTCACCACGTCCTCCACCTTGGCGACGCGCTTGCCGTTGCCGAGCTTGGAGATGTGCACCAGGCCGTCGCGACCGGGCAGCAGCGAGACGAACGCGCCGAAGGCGGTGGTCTTGACCACGGTGCCGAGGAACCGCTCGCCGACCTTGGGCAGCTGCGGGTTCGCGATCGCATTGATGGCGTCGATCGCGGCCTGCGCGGACGGGCCGTCGGTGGCGCCGACGAACACGGTGCCGTCGTCCTCGATGGAGATATTGGCGCCGGTGTCGTCGGTGATCTGGTTGATCATCTTGCCCTTGGGCCCGATCACCTCGCCGATCTTGTCGACCGGGATCTTGATCGCGGTGACGCGCGGCGCGTAGGGGCTCATCTCGTCCGGGGTGGCGATGGCCTCGGCCATCACGTCCAGGATGGTGGTGCGGGCGTCGTGCGCCTGGCCCAGTGCGCCGGCCAGCACCTGCGAGGGGATGCCGTCGAGCTTGGTGTCCAGCTGCAGGGCGGTGACGAAGTCACGGGTTCCGGCGACCTTGAAGTCCATATCACCGAAGGCGTCCTCGGCACCGAGGATATCGGTCAGCGCCACGTAGCGGACCTCGGCGGCACCGGCGGCGTTGGTGACGGTGTCCGACACCAGACCCATGGCGATACCCGCGACCGGCGCCTTCAGCGGCACACCGGCGTTGAGCAGCGACAAGGTCGAGGCACAGACCGAACCCATCGAGGTGGACCCGTTGGACCCCAGCGCCTCGGACACCTGCCGGATCGCGTACGGGAATTCGTCCTGGCTCGGCAGCACCGGCATCAGCGCCCGCTCGGCCAGCGCGCCGTGGCCGATCTCGCGCCGCTTGGGCGAGCCCACCCGGCCGGTTTCACCGGTGGAGTACGGCGGGAAGTTGTAGTGGTGCATATAGCGCTTGGAGGTTTCCGGGCCGAGCGAATCGACCTGCTGCGCCATCTTGACCATATCGAGGGTGGTGACACCCATGATCTGGGTTTCGCCACGCTCGAACAGCGCCGAGCCGTGCGCCCGCGGCACCACGGCGACCTCCGCGGACAGTTCCCGGATATCGGCCAGACCGCGGCCGTCGATCCGGAAACCGTCGGTGAGGATGCGCTGGCGGACCAGCTTCTTGGTCACCGAGCGGAAGGCGGCGCCCAGTTCCTTCTCGCGGCCCTCGAAGGACCCACCGAGACGGGACAGCACATCGAGCTTGATCTCGTCGATCTTCTCCTCGCGCTCCTGTTTACCGGCGATGCTCAGCGCGTCCGACAGCGGCGCCTTGGCGGCATCCTCGACGGCGGCGTAGACGTCGTCGGCGTACGGCGGGAACAGCGGGAAATCCTCGGTGGGCTTGGCCGCGAGTTCGGCCATGTCCTGCTGGGCCCGGCAGAGGCGGGCGATGAACGGCTTCGCGGCCTCCAGGCCCTCGGCCACCACGGTTTCGGTCGGCGCCTGCGCCCCGCCCTCGACCAGTTCGATCACGTTCTCGGTGGCTTCGGCCTCGACCATCATGATCGCGACATCACCGGTATCGGTGACCCGACCGGCCACGACCATATCGAAAACAGCCTTCTCCAGCTGTTCGTTGGTCGGGAAGGCGACCCACTGGCCACCGGCCGGGGTACCGGCCGCGGCATCGTTGATCAGCGCGACCCGCACGCCGCCGACCGGACCGGAGAACGGCAGGCCCGCGATCTGGGTGGACGCGGAGGCCGCGTTGATGGCGACCACATCGTAGAGATCCTTCGGATCCAGGCTCAGCACCGTCACCACGACCTGGATCTCGTTGCGCAGGCCGTCCACGAAGGAGGGGCGCAGCGGCCGGTCGATGAGGCGGCAGGTGAGGATCGCGTCGGTGGAGGGGCGGCCCTCACGGCGGAAGAACGAGCCGGGAATCCGGCCCGCCGCGTACATCCGCTCTTCGACATCGACGGTCAGCGGGAAGAAATCGAACTGGTCCTTGGGGTGCTTACCGGCGGTGGTCGCCGACAGCAGCATGGTCTCGTCGTCCAGGTAGGCGACGACCGAACCGGCGGCCTGCTTGGCCAGGCGGCCGGTTTCGAAACGTATGGTGCGGGTGCCGAAGACGCCGTTGTCGATCAGCGCAACGGATTCGAAAACACCCGGTTCGACCTCTACGGCCGAGCTCTTCGAGCGTTCGGTGGTTTCTGGCATATCTCTGTTCTCAACCTCTCGTCTCGCCGGATACAGCACCGGTGTGGCGCGATCCGGCTGTGTCAGCCGTACCAGGTTCGGACGCGGCGCGACGGCGTAACCGCGGTGACCGTCGAGGTCAGCGGCCGCCGAGAGCGGGCTGCGGCGCGTACACCCGGCCGGATCCCCTTGGATACGGCGACGCGGAGGCGGTCAACGATCGAAGCTCTCCGGCGTATCGACCCCGGGCCGAAAAGCCACTACCGAAGACCGACGCCACGAGCGCGGGTGTGACGGCTGGTTCTGTCGTCCTCGTACGCGGGAGGTCCCCCGCACACGAAAATGCCGACGAGGCGATTGTATGCGCCCCGTCGGCATACGTGACGCCCGGCTCGTGGAACCGGGCGTGTTCACGAAATCAGCGCCGCAGGCCCAGTCGTTCGATCAGGCTGCGGTACCGGTTGATGTCCTTGGCGGCCAGGTACTTCGACAGCCGCTTGCGGCGGCCGATCAGCGCCATCAGGCCGTGGCGGGTGTGGTGGTCGTGCTTGTGCACCTTGAGGTGCTCGGTGATCTCGGAGATCCGCTTGGACAGCAGCGCGATCTGCGCCTCCGGGGAACCGGTATCCGTTTCGTGCAGACCGTACTCGGCGAGAATCGCCTTCTTCTTCTCGGTGGTCAGCGCCATGGGGCATCCACTCCTGTTTCTCAGTTCCGCGCGTAAGGTGCCCGGGCCGGCCGGGAATCATCCACCCCTGCGGGTGAACGGCTCACCGGTCGTCGTATCCGGGATGGGCGCCGCCGCGGACCGCAGCAGACCCGACGAGCCACTCTACCGGAGCCGTCACGGCCCCGGCCCGGCGGGTGGGCCGGCTAGTTCCCGGCTCCGAGGATTTTCCGGGCGGTGTCGACATCGCGACCCATGGCGGCGACGAGTTCGTCGACCGACTCGAATTTGCGCATCCCGCGCAGGTGGTCCACGAAATCCACGGCCACATGCTGTCCGTAGAGATCGGCCTCGCGGTCGAGCACATAGGCCTCGACGGTGCGGGCGCGACCGGAGAAGGTGGGGTTGGTCCCCACCGAGACCGCCGCCATGGCGCGCTGCCCCGGAGTCACCGTGCCGATGGTGGGCCCGGGGCCCAGCACGGTGAACCAGCCCGCGTAGACACCGTCGGCCGGGATCGCGGCATGCATGGGCGGTGCGACATTGGCGGTGGGGAATCCCAGGCTCTTACCGCGGCCGTCGCCACGCACCACCACCCCTTCGACCCGGTGCGGCCGGCCCAGCGCATCCGCGGCGGCGGCCATATCCCCGGCGTCCACACAGGCGCGGATATAGGTGGAGGAGAAAGTGACGGCGTGTTCACCCAGCAGGGTCACCCCGTCGACGGCGAAACCGAAGCGGTCGCCGAGTTCACGCATGGTGGCGACCGTGCCCGCGGCCTTCTTGCCGAAGGTGAAATTGTCGCCGACGACGACCTCGGCGACATGCAGTCGTTCCACGAGCAGATCGTGCACGTATTCGGCGGGGGTGAGTTTCATGAAGTCGTGGGTGAACGGCATCACGCAGAACACGTCGACCCCGAGCTCCTCGGCGAGTTCGGCGCGCCGCGTCAGTGTGGTGAGTTGTGCGGGATGGGAACCCGGCCGGATCACCTCCATCGGATGCGGATCGAAGGTCATCAATACGGCTGGGACGCCGCGCGCGGCAGCCGACTTCACCGCCCGGCTGATCAACTGCGCGTGACCGCGATGAACACCGTCGAACACGCCGATTGTGAGCACGCACCGCCCCCAGTCCGCGGGTACGTCGTCGAGACTTCGCCACCTCTGCACAGACGCCAAGCCTACGCAAACAAGCGGCCGCACCGTATTCGGGTGGGGACGCCTGCCGGGCGCCGGCTACGCAGGCGCGAACGCGGGGTTTCGCGGAGGTGGCGGGATATGTGTATCGCACGGCGAATGCTTAAGCTCGTGGTTGTGCCCGGAAAACGAGATATCGCCACCCGACGGGAACTCGCCGACGCCGGGGAATCGGCCGCTCCCGGGCTGTCGTCGGTGGCGCAGGATTACCTGAAAGTCATCTGGACGACCCAGGAGTGGTCGCAGGATCGGGTGAGCACGAAACTGCTCGCAGAGCGGATCGGTGTCTCCGCGTCGACCGTCTCGGAGGCGGTGCGCAAACTGTCGGATCAGGGTTTGGTCGAACATGCCCGGTACGGATCGATCACGCTGACCGAGGAGGGCCGCCGGGCCGCGATCGCGATGGTGCGCCGGCACCGGCTGATCGAGACGTTCCTGGTGAGCGAGCTCGGTTACGGCTGGGACGAGGTGCACGACGAGGCGGAGATCCTCGAGCATGCGGTCTCGGATCTGCTGATGGCCCGTATCGACGCGAAGCTCGGCTTCCCGGACCGGGATCCGCACGGCGATCCGATTCCGTCGGTGGACGGCGCGGTGCCGACACCGCCGGCCCGCCGGTTGATCGATTTCGAGGCGGGTGACGCCGGCCGAGTGGCCCGTATCTCCGATTCCGATCCGGATATGTTGCGCTATTTCGATTCTGTCGGGATCGCGCTGGATACCGTGATCGTGGTGGTGGAACGGCGGGATTTCGCGGGGACCATCGCGGTACGGATCGGACGCGACGAGAATCTCACGGATCTGGGCAGTATCGCCGCGGAGGCGATCTGGTTGCGGGACTGACCGTGGGATAGTTCCGACACGCCCGGGGCGGGCGCGAGCGACTTCCGAGCATTGCCCGGGGTGCCCTCGCCGTGATATTCATATTGTCAACAATCCGACAATCGCGAGTTCACGATTTCGCATACCCGTCGGTCCGGACCGCCGCACCGACCGTCCCGGGAGGCGCCACCATGGCCGAACTGTCCCCGATCCTGAAGCAGGCCACCCCAGTCACTGTCGACCACGGCGAGGGCTGCTACCTCTACGACACCGACGGTCGCCGATACCTCGATTTCACCGCCGGTATCGGCGTCACCAGCACCGGCCACTGTCATCCGCACGTGGTGGCGGCGGCACAAGCCCAGGTCGCGAAACTGATCCACGGCCAGTACACGACCGTGATGCACCGGCCGCTGCTCGAGCTCACCGAACGCCTCGGCACGGTGCTGCCCGCGGGATTGGATTCGGTGTTCTACTCCAACTCGGGCAGTGAGGCGATCGAAGCGGCGCTGCGGCTGGCCCGCCAGGCCACCGGGCGGCCCAATGTGATCGTCTTCCACGGCGGATTCCACGGCCGCACCGTGGCCGCCGCGACCATGACCACCTCCGGCACCCGGTTCTCCGCCGGTTTCAGCCCGCTCATGTCCGGTGTGCACGTCGCCCCCTTCCCCACCGCCTACCGCTACGGCTGGAGTGAGGAAGAAGCCACCTCCTTCGCCCTGCGCGAACTCGACTATGTGTTCGCCACCCTCACCTCCCCCGCCGAAACCGCGGCCTTCGTCGTCGAACCCGTTCTCGGCGAGGGCGGGTACATCCCCGGGAACCGGGTGTTCTTCGAAGGCCTGCGCGAACGCGCCGACCGGCACGGCATCCTGCTGATCCTCGACGAGATCCAGACCGGTTTCGGCCGGACCGGAAAGTTCTTCGGCCACCAGCATTTCGGGGTCCGGCCGGATGTCATCACGATGGCCAAAGGGTTGGCCAGCGGCTTCCCCCTCTCCGGAATCGCCGCCTCGGCGGAACTGATGAGCGCCGCCTGGCCCGGGTCGCAAGGCGGTACCTACGGCGGTAACGCGGTGGCCTGCGCCGCCGCACTCGCCACCCTCGAGGTGATCGAATCGGAGAACCTGGTCGAGAACGCGCGGGTGCGCGGCGAACAACTGCTGGCCGGTGTACGGGCGGCCGAATCGAAGGCCATCGGTGACACCCGCGGGCTGGGGCTGCTGGTCGGCGCGGAGTTCACCACCGCCGATGGCACGCCGGACCGGGAAACGGCCACCGCCGCCCAGCAACTGGCGGCTGCGAAGGGCCTGCTGCTGCTGACCTGCGGTGCGCATATGAATGTGGTGCGGATGATCCCGCCGCTCGTCGTCGCCGAAACCCAGATCGCCGATGGGCTCGATATCTGGTCCGAGGTACTCGACGAAGTCGGGCGCTGACCCACCCCCCTCGAGAGGAGGCCGGTCCCGCGCCGGCCTCCCCCGCACGATCACCCAGGACGAATACATGGCGCGCTATCTGACGATCACCCTCACCAAAGCCGGAATCACCTGCCGCGCCCGGCTGCTCGACGAACAGGCCCCACGCACCTGCGGCGCGGTATGGGATGCCCTCCCGCAAGAAGGCGATGCCTTCCACGCCAAATACGCCCGTAACGAGGTCTATACCCTCGTCCCCCGGATCCCCGGCGCCCCGCACCGCGAGAACCCCACCGTCACACCTATTCCCGGCGACGTCTGCCTGTTCGATTTCGAACCCTGGGAGATCGGCAACCCGGCCTACGGCTACGAACCTGGCTCGGCCGCCCATCACGACCAGGGCGCCACCGATCTCGCGCTGTTCTACGGCCGCAACAACCTGCTCGTCAACGGTGACCTCGGCTGGGTTCCCGGCAATGTCTTCGCCACCATCGAGGACGGCCTGGACGAACTCGCCGCCGCCTGCAACACGCTGTGGTTACACGGCGTCGCCGGCGAAACCCTCGCCTTCGCCCGCGCCTGATACGCGACGTGGAGCCGGGCGAAATCGGTCTGCAACCCGCGAGCCAGATTGGGGTCCTCGGCTCCGCGTACCGGGGCCAGGGACGGCCCGGCGGTGTCGTGGCGCTCCCGGCACGCACCGATGATCCGCACTCGAACACCGGCGGAGACGGCGATCACGACGGAGCCCAGTTCAGCGCGCCCCTGGATTCCGACGCCCGCCTCACGCCGGAGTCGTCGCGGCTCCTGTCGGCGACCAGGGGATATTTCTGCGCCTGGCGTCGACCCGAGCGGCGTAGCGGATCTCGCGCCGGCCGGGGTTCGTCCCGTCGCCGCCGAGGCCCGGGGCGGCCACCACGCCCGGTGCGAACGCGTAGGCCGCGCCTGGTCCGGTCCGAGCGACGCAAATACCGGCGGAACGCGGGACAACCCGCCGCCCCGGGCCGGGCCGCCGAGAGTGCCGGATATCCTGCGGTCGGCGCCGTCGGGAACACTCGGTACAGAGGGCCGGATATGAGCGGCTCGACGTGACTTTCGCCGTGTGATCAGGAGCCGCTGATGTCGTCTGTAGGACAGTACGCCGCGTTCGCGGTGGTGATACTGTTCATCGCCGTCTCACCGGGACCGGATATGGCGGTGATCATCAACCGGGCCTTGACCGGCTGGGTTGCCGGGGCGGCCGCCACCGTCGGAGTGGCTGTCGGCATATTCGTCTGGGTGCTGGCCGCTGTGACCGGTATCGCCGCCCTGCTGGCCGCCTCCGCGCAGGCGTTCACTGTCGTGAAGATCGCGGGCGCGCTGTATCTGGTCTATCTCGGAGTCCGGGCACTGCTCGCCGCGCGGCGACTCGGCGGTGTACCGGGCGCCGAGACGCCGGTCCGGCCGGGCGCCACCCTCGACAACGCCGTCCGTGGATTCCTGTCGAATATCCTCAACGCCAAGGCCGCGGTGCTGTTCGTGGCCCTGATCCCGCAATTCGTACCGACCGGTGGGGTCGGCGTCGCCGATGCGATCGTGTTTCCACTGGTCGCCGCGGTGGTGGTGGCGGCCTGGTACCTCACGCTGACGACCACGGTCGCCGCCCTGCATAGGAAATTCGCCGATTCGAACGTATGGCGGCGGATCGACACGGTGGTCGGCGCAGCGCTCATAGCGGTAGGTATCGGCGTACTTTTCGGCGATCCGCCCCGGCCGTCCGCCGACTGATCGACAGGCCCGGCTGTCGAGTACCGCGCAAACGCGTATCGGGCACGGCGCAAGCACCCGGCAGCCCGCGGAATTCGGCGCAGCCACAAACGGTTCGCTCCCACCATGTGCGGCGTCGGCCAGTCGTCCAAGGACTGCCTACAGCCCCGAGCTCGCGCGGCACCGCAGGGTCAGCGTGCGGCCAGCACTGCCTCCGCGAACCGGCCGACCGCCAGGACGAGATCGTCGGAATGCCGGGGACCGACGATCTGCAGGCCTACGGGCAACCCGTCGTTCGTCCGCCCGGCCGGGATACTCAGCGCGGGCTGCTGGGTGAGGTTGAACGGATAGGTGTAGGGCGTCCACTCCGGCCAGTCCGACATCCCGCTACCCGGTGGGACATCGTGACCCGCCGCGAACGCGGTGATCGGCACCGTGGGCGTGATGAGCAGGTCGTAGACGGTGTGGAACGTCCCCATGGTGATCGCCACCTGGGCGGCCACCGCGCGGGCGTCGAGATAGTCGGTGGCGGAGAGGGTTTCGCCGTGCTCCCAGACCCGGCGCAGGCCGGGATCGGCGTTCTCGCGGGCGCCCGGCGGGAAGTTCGCCAGCATGGCCGCGGCTCCCGCCGCCCACAACACGTCGAAGGCGTCGCGTGGATCGGAGAACCCGGGGTCGGCGGCCGAGACGCGGAGACCGGCGGCCTCCAGTGCGGTGACCGCCCCGGAGACGATCGCCTCGACCTCCGGATCGGCGTGCACATACCCCAGCGTCGGCGAGTAGGCGGCGGTCACGCCGCGGACGTCACGCTGGATCTGGCCGCGGAAGGTGGTGAGCGTGGGTGCCAGCGCGGTGGGGTCGCGCGGGTCCGGTAGCGCGAGGATATCCAGCAGCAGCGCGGCGTCCTCGACCGTGCGGGTCAGCGGTCCGGCATGCGCGAGCGGGCCGAACGGGCTGGCCGGGTACAGCGGGATGCGGCCGTGGGTGGGTTTGAAACCCACGATGCCGCAGAACGCGGCGGGAATCCGGACGCTGCCGCCGCCGTCGGTACCCACCGAGACCGGACCCAACCCGGCCGCGACCGCCGCGGCGCTACCGCCGGAGGAGCCGCCGGCGGTTCGGGAGACGTCGACGGGGTTGCGGGTGACACCGGTCAGCGGGCTGTCCGTCACCCCCTTCCAGGCGATCTCGGGTGTGGTGGTCTTACCCACCATCACCATCCCGTCCTCACGCACCCGCGCGGCGACGGGGCTGTCCACCGGCCAGGGGCCTTCCGGTCCGATACTCAGCGAGCCGCGGCGGGTCGGCCAGTCCTCGGTGAGGAAGATGTCCTTGATCGAGATGGGTACGCCGTCGAGCAGGCCGCGGACGTGCCCGGATTGCCAGCGGGCCTCGGAATCCTTGGCCTGCACCAGTGCGCGGTCGGGATCGACGAGACAGTAGGCGTTGATATCGGGATCCCGCGCGGTGATGGCGGCGAGCACGGCCTCGGTCGCCTCCACCGGGGACAATGCGCCGGCGGCGTAGGCGGAGACCAGTTCGACCGCGGTCATGTCGACGGGATCGGTCGGTCGGGGTACCTCGGGCTGGTTCATCTGCGGCCTTCCCTTCAGCCGGGCACATACCCCAGCGTCTTGTCGACGACATTGTCCAGTGGCCGACCGGCCAGCCAGTGTTCGAAATTCTCGGTGAACGCGGTGACGATCTCCGAACGCCAGCCGGCGAAATCACCAGAATTGTGCGGGGTGATATGCGCATTGGGCAACTGCCACAGGGGGTGCCCGAGTGGTAGCGGTTCCGGATCCACCACATCCAGCGCGGCCCCGGCGATCGCGCCGGTCTCCAGCGCGGTGACCAGATCGTCGGTGACCACCAGTTCACCACGCCCGACATTGACGAAGCGCGCATGCGGTTTCATGGCACCGAAGGCCCGGGCGTCGAACATATGCCGGGTGTCGTCGGTCAGTGGGGCGATGGCGACGACATAGTCGGCGCCGGGAAGCTCGGCGATCAGATCGGTGCTGACGGTACCGAAATCGGGGTCATCGGTGCGAGCACGGCGGCCCACCCCGCGGATCCGCATACCAGCGGCCCGCAGCAACCCGGCGACGGCGCGACCGATCGATCCGGTGCCGACGACGAGCGCGGTGGTTCCGGCGATCCGCTCGGATTCGCGATGCTGCCAGATCTCCTGCCGCTGCAGCCGCTTCGACCCGGACAGGTCTTTGGCGAAGTCGAGGATCTGGCCGAGCACGTATTCGGCGATCGCGGTATCGAAGACGCCGCGGGTGTTGGTGACGACCACATCGCTGTCGCGCAGTTCGTCGAACATCACCGTATCGACGCCGGTGGCGCCGATATGCAGCCAGCTCAGCCGGTCCGCCGCCGGCCAGGCATCGGGCAGCGCGCGGGTCTGGAAGTCGTAGACGAACAGCACATCGGTACCGGGCAGCGCGGCGGCCAACCCGGCCGAATCCGTGTAGCGCACCCTGGCCCGCGCACTGACCGGCGCCATCAGCGCCGGATCGGGCTGCTGGTCACTGTGCACAATCGTGACGATGGGGCCCGATTTCATATTGACACAGTATGGTCACATCGTATGATTGTCAACAATCCGATCGTTCTCGGAGGTCTTCCCGGCTGAGCGCGAGAGGGGCCACAGTGGAGTTCGATTTTCCCGATATCGAGGGCCCGGTCGCGCAACGGGGCATCGGTGTCATCGCACCGTTCGACCTCGCCCTGGAGCGTGAACTCTGGCGCTGGGCACCGCTGGAGGTGAGCCTGCACCTGGCCCGCACACCCTACGAACCGGTCCCGGTATCGCTGGCCATGGCCGAACTGGTCTCCGATGCAACCCATCTGACCGCCGCGACCCGCAACGTTCTGCACGTCGAACCCGAAGTCGTGGCCTATCTGTGTACCTCCGGTAGTTTCATCAAGGGCATCGAATACGAACGTTCCCTGCGGGAAACGATCTGCCGGGCCGGCGCGGCCAACGCGGTCACGACCTCCGGCGCGCTCCTCGAGGCGATCGGCCATCTCGGCATCACGAAACTGTCGATCATGACCCCCTACGACGAGGTCCTCACCGGCAAACTGCGCGATTTCCTCGACGAAGCGGGGTGCGCGGTGGTCCGCTCCGACCATCTCGGCCTGGGCGGTGGAATCTGGAAGGTCAACTACCGCACCATTGCCGAACGAATCCTCGGCGCCGACGATCCGCGCGCCGAAGCGATCTTCGTCAGCTGCACGAACCTGCCCACCTACGACATCATCGAACCGCTGGAGAAGGTTCTGGGCAAACCGATTCTCACGGCCAACCAGCTCACCATGTGGGCCTGTCTCGGGCGGATGAAGCTGCCGATGATGGGTCCGGGCCGCTGGCTGCTGGAGGTGTTCTGAAAGATGATGTCCCCGAACGTAACCCAGCTCGGAAACGGAGGGCTCATGCCGGCACCGACCATCGGATTCATCTACCCCGACCATGCCGCCGAGGACGATTACCCACGAGCGGAGGCCCTGCTGGACGCGCGGCTGCCGGTCGCCCATATCTACGGCACCGATCTGCACGCGGTCCCCGAACTGCTGGATCTGGGCAGCCCGGCCAAACTCCGTGACGGCGCCGCCCGGCTCGCCACGCACCGGCCGGATGCCGTTGTCTGGGCATGCACCTCGGGCAGTTTCGTCTACGGCCCGGACGGCGCCCGCGAACAGGTCCGGGGGCTGGCCGAGGCCGCGGGCGTTCCGGCTTCCAGCACCAGTTTCGCGTTCGTGGCGGCCGCGCGGGCGCTGGGTATCCGGCGGGTGGCAGTCGCGGCGAGCTACCCGGCGGATGTGGCCGGGCTGTTCGCCGATTTCCTGGCCGATGCCGGGATCACCGTGGCCGCGTTCGCGAGCGCGGGTATCGAAACCGCCGCCGAAGTAGGCACCCTCACACCGGAACAGGTACTGGCGCTGGCACAGGCCAACGATCACCCGGAGGCTGAGGCACTGCTGATCCCCGATACCGCCATGCATACCCTCGAGGTGCTGCCCCGCCTGGAAGCCGCGCTGGGGAAGCCGGTACTCACCGCCAACCAGGTCACCATCTGGGAGGGGTTGCGACTCGCCGGCGCACCCCGGATCGTCCCGGCACTGGGCGCGCTGTTCGCGGAAAGGCCCGCATATGTCGGTAATTGATTTCGAACCCGTCAATCAGCGCTCCACCGCGGAGATGATCGCCGACCGCCTCCGCGAAGCGATCATGCGCGGTGCACTGGAACCGGGAGCGCAGCTGGGTGAGGCCGATCTCGCGGCGCAGTTCGGGGTCTCCCGCGGCCCGGTCCGGGAAGCGATGCAGCGACTGGTCTCGGAGGGTCTGCTGCACAGTATCCGCAACCGCGGCATTTTCGTCATCGAGCTCACCCTCGCCGATGTCGTCGATATCTACCGGTCGCGCACCGCGATCGAAGGAGGCGCGCTCGCCCTGATCCTCGACGACCGCCGCGACAGCGCCTACGAGGCACTCGCACCGAGCGTGCGGATCATGCGCGAACGGGCCGCGGCAGGCGACGCCGCGGGGGTCTCCGACGCCGACCAGCAGTTCCACGAGGCCCTCGTCGCGGCGGCGGGCAGCACGCGACTGGTTCGGGCGGCCCGCACCCTACTGATCGAAACCCGTATGTGCCTGGGCAAACTACAAACCACCTACCCCGACCTCCGCGAACAGGCGGACGAGCACGTGGCACTACGGGAGGCGATCGGCGCCGCGTCCCCGGGTCGAGCCCACCGTCTGCTCCGCGACCATATGGACGACGCCGTCCAACGCCTGCGCGGCCAATATGCCGAGGAACCCATCCCAGGCTGAACCACAGTTCGCCCGCCCCGGATCACGCCCTGTTCGCGGCGGTAGTAGTTGAGCGGGTCGGTGACCCCCTTTTGTGCGGTGTCGGAACCGCCTGCCGAAATTCCGGGACGGGAGCACCTCGAACACGGTAGTGGTCGCCACCCTGTCCAGCCGCCGCGACGTCGGCCACCCGCCGCCGGTCGAATGGTGGTGCCGGGGCATTCGGTTCCCCACGCGCCGCAGGCCCGGCGATGTCCCGGAGGCCGGCAACGTGCAGCACAGCGGCACCTCGCGGCCCGCAGCCCGGACGCGCTACCGCACCCGGCAACGCCGCGCTCACGACCCGCGCCCTCACGGTGGGCGGATCCGCCGCGTGGCCTCGGCGGGTCGAGAAGTCGGATACACCCTCGACCAGCACAGGCGTCACCACGCCGAACGTACGACTCCGCCGGCCGGTGTCGAAGTGTTTCCGCGGTCGGCACTTCGCGACGAGCGTACGACCGTTGCCGGGCCCGTACCCCCGCGCGGGTACCAACGAGCGCCAGTTGTCAGTCGACCAAACCCCTCGGGCGCACTACCAGTACGGGTGCGGCGCGCTTACCTTTCTCCTGGAGCAGCGCGATGGCCCGTCCGTCCTCGGTGAGGGCGGCATGGACACCCGAGGTACCGATCGGGTCGAGCCAGCGTCCGTCCCGCAGTTTCTCGGCATCGCCGGCACCGATCACACGGTGCGGGAACGACAACCGCACCGCGGCATCGATATCGAGGCTCGGAACGGGGTCCTCGGCCAGCTGTTCGAGGGTGCGGGCGTGTTCGAGCGTGAAGGGGCCGACCCTGGTGCGGCGTAACGCGGTCAGGTGACCGCCCACTCCCAGCGCGGCACCCAGATCGCGGGCCAGCGCGCGGATATACGTGCCCGACGAGCATTCGACGACCACATCCAGATCCACCACATCGGGCTCGGCGATATCGCGGCGGGCCAGTACGTCGAAGCGGGAGACCGTGACCGGCCGGGCGGCGAGCGTCACCTCTTCACCCGCGCGGTGCCGGGCGTAGGCGCGTTCACCGCCGACCTTGATGGCGCTCACCGTCGCCGGCACCTGCTGGATATCACCGGTGAGCACGGCGACCTGCCCGGCGATATCGGCATCGGTGATATGCCCGGCCGCCGCGGTGGTCAGTACTTCACCCTCGGCGTCATCGGTGGTGGTGGCGCAGCCCAGCCGGATCGTCGCGGTGTAGGCCTTGGTGGTGAGGGTGAGCAGGCCCAGTAGTTTCGTGGCGCGCTCCACGCCGAGTACCAGCACCCCCGTGGCCATCGGGTCGAGCGTGCCGGCGTGCCCGACCTTCTTGGTGTGCAGCAGCTTCCGGGCCCGGGCCACGATATCGTGGCTGGTCGGGCCGGTGGGTTTGTCGACGATCAGCAGACCGCCCAAAATATCGGTCATCAGCTGTGCGCAATCGCGGTCAGGATGAATCCGCCGGTGATCAGCCAGCGGCCGTCGAACGAGGTGAGGGGGACGCCGCCGTCGCCGGTCTGCCCGGGCACCAGCAGTTCCGACCGGAATGTGCCCGCCCCGACCCCGGCACCCTGCTCCTCGACCGTGAAGGTGATGTGGGCGTCCTCGAAACCCAGCCAGCGGGTGGTGAGCGGGAACCACGCCTTGTAGGTGGCCTCCTTCGCGCAGAACAGCAGCCGATCCAGATGCAGCCCGGAGTCGCTGCTCCGCAGCCACTCCCGTTCCGCGGGCAGGCTCACCGAATCCAGGACACCCTCGGGCAGGGTTTCGTGTGGTTCGGCGTCGATCCCGATCGAGCGGTACCGCAGCTTATGCGCCAGCGCCGCGCCCCGGAAACCGTCACAGTGGGTGAGGCTGCCGACGATCCCGCGCGGCCATACCGGCGCACCGCGTTCGCCTTTGCCGATCGCTGCCGGCGGCTCCCCCAGTTGGGCGAGTGCCTGGCGGGCACAGTGCCGCGCGCCGATGAAATCGCGGCGCCGCTTCTCCACCGATTTCGCGATCAGCGGTTCCTCGGCGGGGTGCGCTTTCAGGTCCTCCGGATAGTCCAGCAACTCGGCGGAGGCGATATCGGCGGGCAGGATTGTCTCGATCATCGTCGGTGAGCCTACTGGGTGTCGCCGGTCGCGGGTTCAGGCGAGCCCGCGGCGGCGCTGGGCCTTGTCCCGCATCTCGGCGGCCGCGGCGGCCATCTCCGGCGTCACCTGGAAGTGGCCGCCCCACTCGTTCAGGTCGCCGGGCCCGTACTGGGGGTCGGGCAAAATCTGGCGGAGCAGTTTTTCGGGTTTCCCGCGCTTCTGCCATTCCCGCGGATAGCCGAGCGAGACCTCTTCGAACCGGACACCGTCGTAATAGGTGGTGCGCGGAATGTGCAGGTGACCGTAGACAGCGCAAACAACGTTGTAGCGGGTGTGCCAGTCCGCGGTGTGCTCGGTACCGCACCACAGGGCGAATTCGGGATACCAGAGCATATCGGTGGGTTCGCGGACCAGCGGGAAATGGTTGATCAGCACCAGCGGTGTGCCGTCGGGCAGGTTGTCCAGTTTGCGGCGGGTAGCCCGGACCCTGGCCTCGCACCAGGCGTCGCGGGTGAGGTAGGGGTCCGGGGTGAGCAGGAATTCGTCGGTGGCCACCACATTGCGTTCCCGGGCGATGGCCAGTCCTTCGGCCTTGGTGCGCGCACCTTCGGGCCGGAAACTGTAGTCATAGAGCAGGAACAGCGGAGCCAGCGTCACCGCGCCGCCGTAGGCCTCGGCACCGGCACCGGTCCACACCGGGAACGGATCCTCGGGCGTGAGTACATCGAGGTCCCGGCACATGGCGACCAGATAGTCGTAGCGGGCGGCCCCGTGCATCTGCACCGGATCTTTGGCGGTCGTCCAGAGTTCGTGGTTACCGGGTACCCAGATCACCTTCGCGAAGCGTTCGCGCAGCAGTTTCAGGGCCCAGCGGATATCGTCGCTGCGTTCGGCGACATCACCGGCGACGATCAGCCAATCCTCGGGCGAATCGGGGCGGATCTCCTCGACGACCGGTTTGTTGCCCTGGTGACCGACATGGATATCGCTCACCGCCATCAACTTGGGTATCACCACACCTACCTTCGCATACCGCCGGAGCGTTCCGGCGCCCTGCCACGATCACGCCGTGTCCACGGGCATGAGCGAGGGCCCGGCAAGGTGGCCCTGCGCCACCGGCCCGGTTCGCTCATGCCGGGATCTCGGCCCCGACCCGGACCCAGCGGCCCGACAGCCACCGCGTACTCACCGCGGCCAGCCGTAACAGCATGAACGCGATCAGCCCGCACCAGATTCCACCGATCCCCCAGTCGAACGCCAGTGACAGCCAGATCGCCGGCAGGAAACCGAGCAGTGCCGCACCCAGCGTGGTGGTCCGCAGGTAGGCCGCGTCGCCCGCGCCGAGCAGCACTCCGTCCAGCGCGAACACCACACCGGCCACCGGAATCATCGCCACGAAGAACCACCACACCACACCGGTCCGGTCCAGGACCGCGGCATCAGCGGTGAACAGCGGCGGTATCCAGGCCGCGCCCGCGGCGAACACCGCGGCCAGGCCCAATGCGAACACCGTCGACCACGCGGTGACCCGGCGGGCCACCGACCGTGCACCCGCCGCGTTGCGCGCGCCCAGCGCCGAACCGACCAGTGTCTGCGCGGCGATGGCCAGTGAGTCGAGAGTGAGGGCGAGGAAATTCCACAGCTGCAGCACCAGCTGATGGGCCGCCACCGAGGGTGCACCGAACCGCGACGCCACCGCCGCGGCGGAAACGAAGCACGCCTGGAACGCCAGGCTGCGCGCGATGAGATCGCGGCCCATGACGAGCTGGGCCTTCATCACCGGCAGCCGCGGCGCGAGCGACACCCGGGCCCGGACCAGAGCGCTCACGAAAAGTACCGCCGTAACCAGCTGACCGATCACATTGGCCACCGCCGAACCGGGCAGGCCCAGCCGCGGCAGCCCGGCGAGTCCGTGCACCAGCAGCGGGCACAGCACCGCGGACAACGCGAGCCCCGCCACCACATAGGTGAGTGGCCGGCGCGTCTGCTGGACGCCGCGCATCCACCCGTTCCCGGCCATGGACAGCAGAATCAGCGGGACCCCGAACAGCGCGATCCGCATCCAGGCCAGCGCCTCCGCCGCGATCTCGGCATCACCCGCGATCACCTCCGCGACGGGGACGGCCACGATCTGGACCACCAGCAGAATCAGGACTCCGATCCCGCCCGCCAGCCAGCTGGCCTGCACACCCTCCGCTACCGCGCCGGGTTCGTCACCCGCACCGTGCCGTCGCGCGGAACGCGCGGTGGTGCCGTAGGCGAGGAAGGTCAGCTGGGAACTCACCTGAGTGAGAATCAGGCCACCGACAGCGAGCCCGGCCAGCGCCAACGCGCCGAGCCGGCCGACCACCGCGAGATCGAACAGCAGATAGATCGGTTCGGCCACCAGAACGCCGAGAGTCGGCAGCGCCAGCCCCAGTATCCGCCGTGGCCCGGCGGATACCTCCGTGGGCGAAGCCGTCACCTCCGCCTGCATATCACTCCCTGTCCATCCTCACCTATCCCGCAGCAGACCGGGTCCGGGACCGCCGACCGGTCGTAAGCCTCAGGCCAGGACGGTGCGCAGCCGGCCGAGGATCTCCTCCGGCTCTCCATAGGTCGTGTATCCGGCCGCATAACGATGCCCGCCGCCGCCGAGCCTCGTGGCGATGGCCGCGACATCGGCGCCGTCGTCGGTGCCGGGACCGCTGTCCTTGGAGCGCAGCGATACCGTCCACCGCCGCCGCTCGTCGACGGGCCGGGCTTCTTTGAACACCGCAGCGATACCGGCTTCGGCGGTCGCTCGCACGATATCGACGACGCTTTCGGCCTCTTCCTGCCGCACCCCATCGAGATCGGTGGCCAGTACGAACGCGGCGACCAGGCCGGTCCCACCGTGGGCCTCGGGCTCGAGCCGTGCGGAGGCGAGCACCGTGGACAGCATCTGCAACCAGGCGAACGGATGGGTGTCCATCAGGGTTCGGGTGATCGCGCCACCATCTATCCCGGTGGCCAGCAACCGTTCGGCCAAGGCATGCGTGCCGGGCGTCACCCAGCGGAACGACCCGCTGTCGGTGGCCAGACCCGCGAACAGGCAGTGGGCGATATCGGCGTCGATCGGCTCCTGCCACCGATCCAGCAACGCGGTGAGCACACTCGCCGTGGACACCGCGTCCGGGTCGATCAGGTTGACCGCACCGAACCGGGTGTTCGACCGGTGATGGTCGATCACCAGTGTGATCCCGGCGCCCGCCAGCCGGTCGGCCAGCGCGCCCAGCCGTCCCGCACTACCGCAGTCGACCGTCACCAGCACGTCCACCTCGGCCGGTACCTCGGCCGGCGGGACCAGCAACCGCGACCCCGGCAGCGTGCGCAGCGCATACGGCAGTTCGGCGGGTTCGGCGAACGACACCCGCACCGGTACACCCCGCCGGTCCAGGACCTGGGCAAGGGCCAGCCCGCTACCGAGGGTGTCGGCATCGGGCTGGATATGGCAGAGGACGGTGACCGAACGCGCGGTATCGAGCACCCGTACTGCCGCCGCGTAATCCACGGCGGCACCGGTTGTGGTCATAGCGGCTCAGTCGTCGTCGCGGGGTGTTTTGTACGGATCGGCGTCGCCGGCGGGTTTCGCCTCGGCCGCTACCCGGGCGACCTCGTCGTCGGCGGCCCGGGCCCGGGCCAGCAGATCCTCCATCTGCCGGGCCGCGTCGGGCACGGTGTCGAGAACGAACGCCAAGGTCGGGGTGAATTTCACCCCGGTGCCTGCGCCCACTTTCGACCGCAGCACACCCTTGGCCTTCTCCAGACCGGCCGCGGCGGCGGTGTAGTCGGGTTCGGCGTCGACGGTTTCACCCATGACGGTGTAGTAGATGGTCGCCTCGCGGAGATCGCCGGTGACCTTGGCGTCGGTGACGGTGACGAAACGCAGCCGCGGATCCTTGATCTCGTATTCGATCGCGGTGGCCACGATCGCTGAGATCCGTTTGGCGAGCCGGCGTGCCCTGGCTTGATCCACCATGGCCGCTCCTTTCCCTTCAGTCCTCGGGTCCGAAGACGCGGCGGCGTACTGCCAGCAACTGTAACTCCGGACGGGCCGCGACATGGCGTTCGCATTTGTCGAGCACGGCCGTCAGATGATCCATACCGGCCGCCACCATCCCCACGGCGAGCAGGGTGCGCCGGTAGCGGTCGTGTTCCCCCGCCTCGGCGGTACTGACCCCGAAACGCTGGAGTTCGGCCAGGATGGGCCGCACCACCGAACGCTTCTCCTTCAGAGAGTGCACATCACCCAGCAGGATGTCGAATTCGAGTGCACCGAGGTACACGCAACCTCCCAGTTATAGCGACGACACGGCACCGGGGCCCACCGGTGCGCGGCGAGTCCCGGAGCCTGTCGTGCCGGTATCGATGATCGGGCCCGGACAACCAGTCCGGGCCCGTATCACAGTCAGTCGCGCGGCTTCTCGCGCAACTCGTAGGCCTCGATGATGTCGCCCTCCTTGATATCGGAGTACGTCAGCGTCATACCGCATTCGAAGCCTTCGCGGACCTCCATGGCGTCGTCCTTCTCACGGCGCAACGAGCTGATCGTCGTGGATTCGGCGACCACCATGTTGTCGCGGAGCAGACGTGCCTTGGCATTGCGTTTGACGACGCCCGAGGTGACCATGCAGCCGGCGATGAGACCGATCTTGGACGACCGGAAGATCGCCCGGATCTCGGCGCGGCCCAGTTCGACCTCTTCGTAGATCGGCTTGAGCATGCCCTTGAGCGCGCTCTCGATCTCGTCGATGGCCTGGTAGATCACCGAGTAGTACCGGATGTCCACGCCTTCGCGGTTGGCCAGTTCGGTGGCCTTGCCCTCGGCCCGCACGTTGAACCCGATGATGATCGCGTTCGACGCCGACGCCAGGTTGACGTTGGTTTCGGTGACACCACCGACACCGCGGTCGATGACCCGCAGGCGCACCTCGTCGTCGATCTCGATCCCGAGCAGGGCCTCTTCCAGCGCCTCGACGGTACCGGAGTTGTCGCCCTTGAGGATCAGGTTCAGCTCGCTGGTTTCCTTCAGCGCGGCATCCAGATCCTCGAGGCTGATCCGCTTACGGCTACGCGCGGCCAGGGCATTGCGCTTACGCGCATTGCGCCGGTCGGCGATCTGCCGGGCGATCCGGTCCTCGTCGACGACGAGCAGGTTGTCTCCCGCGCCGGGTACCGAGGTGAAGCCGACGACCTGGACCGGTCGCGACGGCAGCGCCGCCTCGACATCGGCCCCGTGCTCGTCGACCATGCGCCGGACGCGACCGTAGGCGTCGCCCGCGACGATCGAATCACCGACCCGCAGCGTGCCGCGCTGGATGAGCACCGTGGCGACCGGGCCGCGACCGCGGTCCAGATGCGCTTCGATGGCCACACCCTGGGCGTCCTGCTCCGGATTGGCCCGCAGGTCCAGGGCAGCATCGGCGGTGAGCAGCACGGCTTCGAGCAGCGCGTCGATATTGATGTTCTCCCGGGCGGAGATATCGACGAACATGGTTTCGCCGCCGTATTCCTCGGCCACCAGGTTGTACTCGGTCAGCTGCTGCCGGATCTTCTCCGGGTTCGCGCCTTCCTTGTCGATCTTGTTGACCGCCACGACGATCGGCACATCGGCCGCCTGCGCGTGGTTGATCGCCTCCACCGTCTGCGGCATCACACCGTCGTCGGCGGCGACAACCAGGATCGCGATATCGGTGGCCTTCGCACCGCGGGCACGCATGGCGGTGAACGCCTCGTGACCCGGGGTGTCGATGAAGGTGATCGGCCGGTCTTCCTCGCCGAGATGGGTCATCACCTGGTAGGCGCCGATGTGCTGGGTGATACCGCCGGCCTCGCCCTCGCGGACGTTGGCCTTACGGATGGTGTCCAGCAACCGGGTCTTACCGTGATCGACGTGGCCCATGACGGTGACCACCGGCGGCCGCTGTTCGAGGTCTTCCTCGCCGCCTTCGTCCTCGCCGTAGGTGAGGTCGAAGGATTCCAGCAGCTCGCGGTCCTCGTCCTCGGGGCTGACCACGTGCACGACGTAGTTCATCTCGCCGCCGAGCAGTTCCAGGGTCTCGTCGTTCACCGACTGGGTCGCGGTGACCATTTCGCCGAGATTGAACAGCGCCTGCACCAAGGCGGCCGGGTTGGCGTCGATCTTCTCCGCGAAATCGGACAGCGACGCGCCGCGGGCGAGGCGGATGACCTCACCGTTACCGCGTGGCAGCCGCACACCGCCGACCGACGGTGCCTGCATCGAATCGTATTCCTGGCGCTTCTGCCGCTTCGACTTACGACCACGCCGGGGCGCGCCACCGGGACGACCGAAGGCACCGGCCGCGCCACCGCGACCACCGGGTCCACCCGGACGGCCGCCACCGGGACGACCGCGGAAGCCGCCACCGCCGGCGGGGGCACCGGTACCGGCGGGTGCGCCGCCGCCACCGCGGTAACCGCCGCCACCACCGGGACGACCGCCGCCACCGGCGCCGGGACGGCCGGGACGGCCGCCCGCTGCGGGGCCGGGACGCGCCGAACGCTGAGGCATGGCGCCGGGGGTCGGACGGGGCGGCATGGAGGCCGGGCTCGGCCGCGGACCACCGGGACGGGGACCGCCCTGAGCAGCCGCGGGACGCTGGCCGCCGGGGCCGGGACGCGGAGCGTTCTGACCGGGACGGGGACCGCCCTGACCCGGACGGGGACCGCCCTGCGCCGGACCCGGACGCGGGCCACCCTGCCCCGGAGTCGGGCGGGGGCCCGGCTGCGGACGCGGTGTCGGACGCTCACGCTCGGGCGCCGAAGAGTACGGGTTGTTGCCGACCCGAGGCGGTTTCGGACCGGGTTTCGGGCCGGGCCGGGCCGGGCTCTGGCCGGGCGCGGCCGGACGCTGCTGGGCACCCGGGCGGGCGGCGGGGGTGGCCGGTTTGGCTGCCGGAGCCTGCGCCGCTTCCCGGCTGGGGGCCGGCGCCGGACCCGGTTTCACCGCCGGGCCGGGCCGCGGCCCCACTGGCGGCTTCTGTACGTCGTTGGTGGCCAGGGGCGGCGCGCTCTCGGGCAACCGGCTGGATTTGG
>NZ_JBHXMZ010000001.1:879821-1018421 GCF_042719915.1 Nocardia sp. NPDC058499
GACCGGCTGCCGACACCGTACCCTACCTCAACCCCGCGATGGGCCGCTACATCGACAACCGCTGAGGCCCGCCGCCGGCGGCCCGGGTTGGTGCGCGAGCGGCCGCCGGCGCGGATTCGGCGGGACCCGGCTGCCCGGTGGGGGCCGGGGTGCGCGGACCGGGCCGCGGCCCGGGAGCCGCGGGTTTGGCGCCGGTCGCAGGACCGGGACGGGCCGACGACGGTTTGGTCCCGTTCGGCCTATCGGATTTCGCCGGCGCGGATTTCGCCGCGAACGATTCGCGCAGCCGGCGCGCGACGGGTGCCTCCACCGTCGACGATGCCGACTTCACGAACTCGCCTTGCTCCTTGAGCTTCGCGAGTAGTTCTTTACTCGTGACACCGAGTTCTTTTGCCAACTCGTGCACGCGGGCCTTGCCTGCCACTGCTCTCCTCACTGAGAGGTCGAGCAGCGCCGCCCGCCTGCTGGCGGGGCCCCGCACGACCTCGGGTTAACTCCGATGGACGTTCATCGTTGGTACTTCACGGTGTGCTCATGAGTGCTCGTGCCTGTTCTCGAGGTGTTGCTCCAGGGCTGAGATATCCAGATTTCCGGACACTCGTAGTGCTCTGCCGATCGCTCGGCGCCGGACCGCGGTGCACAGACAAGACGAAAAGGGGTGCAGCCAGGCACCCCGTCCGGGAAGTCTGCGCTGCGGGTCGGGAACGATCACGACGGCCTCTGCACCGTTGCCGGTGCCGAGCCCACGCGCCACGATCCGCAGCAGTTCGGCAGCCGGTTCGCGTTTCCGGCATCCGACGCACGTACGTACCGGATATTCCGGGCGCCGGGGCGCCGCAGATTCTCCACGTTCGTGGGCGGGAACCGAAGACTCGGACCGAACCTGACACCACTCTACCGCTGACCGGTCGGCAGTCTCCAACCCCGCCCCCGGCGACGGCGCCGCGGGCAGGTCGGCACGGCTTGCCCGCTGGTCCGGTGAACCGGTGGGTGCGGGGCGCGCCGGGCGCGGGGTACTGGTCAACGGCGCTGTGCCTCCGTCCGCACCGAACCACCGGAATCCGGTGCGGCATCACTGCGGATATCGATACGCCACCCGGTGAGCCGGGCGGCGAGCCGCGCGTTCTGGCCTTCCTTGCCGATGGCCAGTGACAGCTGGAAATCGGGCACGATCACCCGCGCCGCGCGGGCATCGGGGTCGACAACTGTGACCGAAACCACCTTCGACGGTGACAGTGCGTTACCCACGAAGGTCGCCGGATCGTCGGCGTAGTCGATGATGTCGATCTTCTCGCCGGCCAGTTCGCTCATCACATTGCGTACCCGCTGCCCCATCGGGCCGATACAGGCACCCTTGGCGTTCACTCCGGCCACCGTGGACCGGACCGCGATCTTGGACCGGTGCCCGGCCTCGCGGGCGACCGCCACGATCTCCACCGACCCGTCCGCGATCTCGGGCACCTCGAGCGCGAACAGGCGCCGCACCAGATTCGGGTGGGTCCGCGAAAGCGTGATCTGCGGACCGCGGGGGCCCCGGGACACGCCGACCACGTAGCACTTGATCCGGTCGCCGTGGTCGTAGGTCTCCCCCGGCACCTGCTCGGCCGACGGGATCAGCCCCTCGGTGCCGTGCAGTTCGCTGCCGATCCGCACCACCACGGTGCCGCGGGCGTTGGCGCGCGCATCACGCTGCACCACACCGCCGACGATATCGCCCTCGTGGGTGGAGAATTCGCCGAAGGATTTCTCGTTCTCCGCATCGCGTAACCGCTGCAGTACGACCTGCCGGGCGGTGGTGGCGGCGATACGGCCGAAACCCTCGGGGGTGTCGTCCCATTCGGAGATCACCTGCCCCTCGGCGTCGAGTTCGGTGGCCAGCACCCGGACCAGGCCGGTGCGCTGATCGATCTCGACCCGGGCGTTGGGCTGATGACCCTCGGTGTGCTTATAGGCGGTCAGCAACGCGGATTCGATCGCGGAGATCACGGCTTCGATCGAGATCCCCTTATCCGCGACGATGGCGCGCAGGGCTTCGATTTCGATATTCATTCCATGGTCCCTTCGGTCGAATCGGACGCGTCGACGGTGGTGGCGGTGTGCTCCGCGGCGTCCGCTCCCGCGGGTGGGCGACCGGAGGCGACACCTCCGGTCAGTTCCAGTTCACGTGCGTTGGGCGGGGCGAACTCGACCTCCACCACGGCACGTTCGATATCCCCCAGTCCGGCGGTGACCAGCCGCGGTGCGCGTTTACCCCCCAGCACCAGCGCGATGCGGTCCCCCTCGAGGGCACCGGCTCTGGCCTCGAACGTCGTCGGCAGGCCGGGCTCCGGTGGTGTCACACCCGGCCGCAGCCGGACCCGGACCTTGCGGCCCCGCGCCCGGCGCCAGTGCCGGTCGGCGGTGAGCGGGCGGTCCACGCCCGGAGTGGTCACCTCGAGCAGGTACCGGGCAGCACCGAATTCGTCGTCCGCTTCGTCCAGCCGCGCCGAGACCTCGGAGCTGAGTTCGGCAATGCTGTCCAGGTCCGCGGTTTCGTCGCTGTCCACGATCACCCGCACCCGGGTCTGTCCCGCCGCGGTGGAAACCTCGACTCCCTCGAGATCGAATCCTCGACCGGCGACGAGTCCGGCGACGAGCCGGCTCACCCCTTCCTCGGTCGGCATCGGCATATGGGCAGCTCCTGGTTCAGTTGTTACGCGGACGGAAAGTTCTGTGCCGGTGACCTAGCGTAACGCGCCGCGAGAAGGTAAAGGACCAGCGGTCGGCGGTAAGTCCGCCGCCGGACAGCTACCCGCAGCCGCGACACGTGTGCAGCGCAGGCGGGACCACGCCAGGCGAGGAACGCCTTGCCGCAGCCGCACGACCGGCACGAAGGCGAAGATCCGTATGCCCACACGCAGGCACTGATCGACCGGCACGACATCCCGCGCGACCCCGCGCGGCTACCCCGCGGCCGAGTCACGTCGGCGGCCGTCGCCGCCGGGCGGTCGCCACCACGGCGCACAACTCCTCGGTCCCGCACGGCCGGCCTCGCCGGGCAGCCGACGAGCACCTGCGCGCGACCGGAAGGCGGGCGGGTGAGCCCATTCGGAGGCCCGGCCCGAATCTGGCACGATGGTCCGGTGACCGAGCGTGTGACCGACCGGCCCGCGGCCGGGTTTCCTCGCGGACCTGCGAATACCGGGGGCTTCAGCGTATCCCGCCGTTTCAGTCGCCGGGCCGCGCTGCGGGTGGCCGGTGGCGGCACGGCCGGTCTGCTGATCGTGCCCGCGCTCGTTTCGTGCGCCGAGGACCCGATCACCGAGCCGGATGTGCTGGCGGCCCAGGAGTTCTCGGCCCGCACCGATGCGGCCGCCGCGACCGCCGCCATCGCGATCGACCCCGCGCGCTCGGCCGCGCTGACCACCATCGCGAGTGAACGCACCGCCCACGCCGATGCCCTGCGCACCGAGATCGACCGGGTCGTCGGCGTGTACGGCGATGGCAGCACACCGGCCGTGCAGACTCCGGCTCCGGTGACCACGCCGGCACCCACCACACCGCCGAGTATCGAGGCGTTGCGCGACCAGCTCGGCGCCTCCCAGCGCGCGGCCGCCGACCTGGCGGTCACCCAGTCCGGGTACCGCGCGGGACTGCTGGCCTCGATCAGCGCCGCGTGCGCTGTACAGGTGGGGGTTCTGCTGGGATGAGCGGTACCGAACAGCAGGCGCTGGCCGACGCGCTCGGCGCCGAGTACGCCGCGGTCTACGCCTACGGAATGATCGCGACCCACGCGGGCGCCGATCAGCAGCGGACGGTCGCGCAGTACACCGCCGCGCACCGCGCCCGCAGGGACGCAACGGTCGATATCCTGTCGGGCCGGCGGGGCACTGTTCCGCCCCCCGAGGCGGCCTACACGATGCCGCTCGCGGTAACCGATCCGGATTCCGCGGCGCAGCTGGCGATCGTCGTCGAAACCGATACCGCGGTGGCCTGGCGCGCGGTCGTGGAGCAGGCCGAAACCGATACCACCCGCCGGATCGGGATCGAGGCGCTCACCGAGAGCGCCGGCCGGGTCGCGGTCTGGCGATCCGTCCGCGGTGCGGATCCGGTCACCACTGCATTTCCGGGCCGACCCTGAGCGACCGGCGCGCCGGCCCGTACCAGGCGGCCCGGACCCGTCAGTCCACTCGGCCCGGCACGTGCCCCTCCGGCCGGGGCCGCGGGAAGACGGTCCCGCCACCACGTCCCCGGGACCAGGGCGGATTTCCCCGCGGCGGCCTTTCCTGCGGTGTCGGCAGACTCGGCAGACCACCGGGAATGCCTGGCATATGAGGCATCGCGGGGTGAGTCCCGGGGTTCCATGGGGTGGTTCCGGCTGCCTCGTTGCGACCCGTTTCGGGGCTGCTGCCGGAATGGCCGGGTGTCCACGGTGTCTGGCTCGGCGCGGCGGAGGGCGGGCCTTCGCCGCGGTCCGCCGGCGGGACGCCGGGCTGCCGCGCCGGGTCCGCCGCCGCAGCAGCCTCCACGGGTGTCTCAGGTTCCGGGGCGGACTCGGCGCCCACCGTCCCGGCGGCCGTCGTGCCTGCCCGCTCGGAGCCCGGAACAACAGCCGGACCCGGCCCGAGCGTCGCGGCCTCCCTCTCATGTGCACCGGCGTCTCCCGCCGGCGGCCGAGCGTCCGGGGTTCCGACCTGCGACGTGCCGGAAGAAACGTCCGGCCCGGCCGGTCTCGGCGGCACGGACATATCGTCTCCGGCCGGAAGCCGGTCCGATGGATTGCGTTGCGGCCCTGCGGAAGCCTCCGGCGCCGGGCCGATATCGGCGTCACCTGAGGCACGCCCCAGTAACTCGGGAAGCTGCGCCGCGAGCCGATCGGCACCGTCGGTATCGGCCTGTACCAAGAGCGCGATCGACTCCGCACCACCGGCGGCGGTACGGACATCGCGGCGCATCACCTCGCCGGCGGATTCCCCCACCGCACCGAGCCGGCTGGCCAGCTGGCCGGCGACCGAATCGACGGTCGCGCCGTCGGCACCGAGACCGCCGTCCTCGGTCATCGGTTCCCCTTCAGCGTTCGTCCCGGTTCAGCGTTCGTCCCGGCGGGCCGCCGGGAACCGGTCCGAGTGCGTCGACGATCGCACCCCGGCCGGTGGCGCCGTCCGGCCCGCCACGGGTGCCCGGACGCCACCCACCACCGTGACACGCCCTCCCTCGCAGGGCCCCGGCCGGGTATTGCCGCGGTTGGGAACATCACGTGTAGGACGCCACTCCCACCGGTCCGGTACCGAGGCACAGCGCCAGGCCCGGGGTCCGGCTCTGCACCAGCAGCGCCAACCCCTGTCCGACGATGCGTGCGTAGACGGTGTGCATACCCGCCCGAACCGGGACTTCGACCTTCTTCCCGGTTTCGAAACCCACTGTTATCGTCGCGTCCCGGTCGGCGAAGTAGTTGAGCTGGGCGGTCCATTCGTGGGGGAACATGGGGCCGTCCAGCGGGACCCGCACGGGCACGCGATCGTCGACGCGGTGACCGCAACCGGGGACCGGGCCGGGTACGACGGCGCGGTTCCACCAAACCCGTGCGTCGGCGAATTCGCCGGTGTCGGTGATCATGCGCAGATGTTCGGTGGCGTCTGCGAAGGCGCCGGGCGGGGCGATCGGCGACAGCACCCGGCTCGCCTCGTTCTGCGGATAGGCGGTCGGGTTCAGCACGTTCCACGGGACCTCCTGCTCCAGCAGTGGTATCCCGTCCCAGTGCGCGAATTCCGATTTCGCGGTCGTCACATAGCTGTCCGTCGGCCCCTCCGACCAGCTCCGGGTGAACGTGTACGTCGACCACAGACTGCTCACCGCGAATACGACGACCGCCGCCGTCGCGGGGATCGGCCCGCGCCACCGGGTGCTGCGCCGGTCCCCGTTCGCCGTGATGGTCCGGCGCGGCCGGCGGGCGAAGGCGCGCAGCAGCAGTGCGCCGGCGATCGTGAGCACTACCGCGGCGTCGGCCAGGTAGCGCAGCGACATCATGAGTTCGTCGACGGTATTGGGGCCGGCGCGCATGAGCACGACCGGTATCTGCATCGCGGGGAGGTACAACACCGCCGCCACCCAGACCGGCCAGACCACCGGCCGTGCCCGGATCGTCGCGATCACCGCCACCACGAGTAGACCCCCTGCCACCCAGATCGCCCAGTCGGGCGCCACCGCCCACGGCGCGGACGGTATCCAGCGTTCCCAGCCCCACGGCCCGCCGAGCAGGGCGGTCACCGCCCCCGTCCAGGCAGCCCGGGGCAGCATCTGGGCCATATCGGCGGATCCGGCGTCACCGGCCGGCAACCCTGCCACCGCGAAGTAGACCAGGCCCCAGGTCAGCAGGAGTGTCGCGGAACCGGCCCACAGGGCCCCGCCCCGGCGCAGGACCGTACGGAAGGCGAACCCCCGGCCGTCGACATATCGGCGCAGGACCACCACCGCGAAGGCGACGAACGGCACCACGACCGCTTTCTCGAAGAACAGCAGCGCCACAGCCGCCACCGCCACCCCGGATATCGCGTACCGGCGGCGCCCCGTTCGGTCCAGCAGGACCGCATCCGCGGCGACCCAGGCGAGCGCGAACTGCAACGGCAGCGCATTGAGCGCGGCCGACCACCAGGCGAACGCGGGCAGGGTGAGCGGGCCGAACAGATAGAAGGCCAGCGGGATCAGCAGCGCCGGGCGCCGGCCGAGCAGTACCAGCAGCAGTCGCAATACCGCGCCCGCAGCGGCCGCCTGTAGCAGCAGCGATACCGCGGCGGCGGCCGTCCAGTTCAGCGGGGCAAAGGCGGTCACCAGCCACGAAACGGCGAAGGCCAGCGGCATGAAATGGCCGTCGTGGTCGTGTAGCAGCAGTTCGGCCGACCACAGCGAATAGCTGCCGGCCCGGCCGGTGAGGATGAGATCGTCCCAGTAGAAGTAACTGTTCGCGAGGACCCCGCCACGGACGATGAGCTGGAGTGCGATCAGGAAGAATGCCGCACCGAGCACCATGTTTCCGGGCGACGATATCCACCGCCGCACATCGGCCCGTATCCGGCCGAATCGCACGGAAGAGATGTCCGGGACAGGGGATTGCTGCGGTACGACGGCCGGAGCGCTTCCCATGGGCCCCCACCCTACAAGCGGACCGGCCCGCGGTCGGGCCGGTCCACCGGGCTACCGGTCGGTGCCGGTGTCCTCGGCGGTATCCACCCCGAGGTCTTCCACATCGATATCGTATTCGCTCAGGTCGACGGCATCGGTGCGTTCATCCCCGATATCGAGCAACTGTGCGACGGCGTCGGAATCACCGTGCGCGGCGCGCTCCCGCAGTTCGGTCAGGTTCGGCTCACGCGGGCCGGACCTGTCGGGCTCATACATTCAGCGCAACCTTCCTGGTGTCGGCGACGAGCCACCGGCTCGCCCCAGATATCCGAGCTTAGGCGCGACGGTGGATCGCCGCCGAATCCGGCGGCCGGGCGTACCGCGTCAGGCGGGCGCGGTGAGCCCGGGGCCGGTGTACATCGGCAGGTCACCGGTGGTCCGGATACCCGGTTCGGCCGCCACGACGGCAGGTATGGCGTTGACCACCCGGCCCACTCCGGCCAGGATCGCGGCGTAGTTGTGATCGCCCCGGCGGCTCGACGGACTGATATCGACGGAGTAGGAGGGCTCCCCGGTGATCTCCACCCGGTACGAACCTCCTGCTTGTGCGGGTCGCGCCCAGTCGGGTCGCAGATCGTCGCGCAGGCGGGTGATGTGTTCGACGACGATGGCGGGGTGCCCGCCGACCCAGCCGGTGATCTCGAACCGCAGCGCCGCCTGACTTCCCGCGGGCACCTCCCCCACCGCGATCCGGAAGTTCTCGGGTGCGGGTTCGCGTTCATAGGTTTCGGTGATCTCGTCGATCCGCACGCCGAGCCCGGCAGCCAGCGCCCGCATCCCGGCGCCCCAGGCGATACCGAGGACGCCGGGTTGCAGCAGCATGGGGGTCTCGTCGAGGGGTTTGCCGAATCCCATCACATCGAACATGACGGTGGACCCGTCGTAGGTGGCGTAGTCCGCGATCTCGAGGCACCGCACCTGTTCCACCCGCTGACAGGTGGAGGCCAGCGCGAAGGGGATCAGGTCGTTGACGAAACCCGGGTCGACACCGTTGACGAAGACGCTGGCGCCCCCGGCAGTGGCCGCCGTCTCGACGGCCGCGAACAGTTTGCCGGGCAGTGTTCCCCACGGATACATGAGCAGGCCCGGTGCCGTCCCGACCACGTTCACGCCCGCCGACAGGATCCGCGCGATATCGCCCATCGCCTCCACCAGCCGCGTATCGCCCATCGCGGTGTACACCGCGCAGTCCGGGCGAGCGGCCAGCAGGTCGC
Organism: Nocardia sp. NPDC058499; assembly: GCF_042719915.1. Lineage (NCBI taxonomy): Bacteria > Bacillati > Actinomycetota > Actinomycetes > Mycobacteriales > Nocardiaceae > Nocardia > Nocardia sp. NPDC058499. The sequence continues at coordinate 888,194 of NZ_JBHXMZ010000001.1, forward strand.
CGATATCGGCGACGGCCGTGATCCCGGTGACGATGTCCAGACCGGCCAGTTCTCCGGCATCCCTGCCGACCTTTTCCGGAGTGGAAACACCCACACCGACGAGTTCGAACCGCGGGTCGGTGATGAGTTGGGTCAGGGCGATCCGGCCGGCATTACCGGTGCCGACAAGGACGACGCGAAGGGCCATGGATTCTCCTACCTATGAGCGGCGAAACGGCAAAAATACGGTTCTGCCGCAGCATTCCAGCCCTGGGCACTTTACCGGAATAGTGTCTGGAATGGGTTCCAGTTTCGTGGTAGCGTCACCGCCATGGGACGTGTAGACGGCAAAGTCGCCCTGATCAGCGGGGGCGCACGGGGTATGGGCGCCGCCCATGCCAAGCTGCTGGTAGCCGAGGGCGCGCAGGTTGTCATCGGTGATGTTCTGCATGAGGAGGGCAAGGCCCTGGCCGACGAAATCGGCCCCGCCGCCCGCTACGTCCCGCTCGACGTCACCGAACCCGGCCAGTGGGATACCGCCGTCACCACCGCCACCGCCGAATTCGGCAAGCTGGATGTACTGGTGAACAACGCGGGCATCGTCAACGGAGCGCCACTGCAGAAGCTGTCACTGGAGAAGTTCCGCGCCGTTCTCGACGTGAACCTGGTCGGCACCTTCCTCGGGATGCGGTCCGCGGTCGAACCGATGATCGCCGCCGGCGGCGGCTCGATCATCAACGTCTCCTCCGTCGAAGGCCTGCGCGGCGCCCCCTTCGCACATGGGTACGTGGCGTCGAAATGGGGCGTGCGCGGACTCGCCAAATCGGCGGCACTCGAACTGGCCCCGCACAATATCCGGGTCAACTCGGTACACCCCGGCCTGATCCGCACCCCGATGACCGAGGGCATCCCCGATGATCTGGTGACGATCCCACTCGGGCGCCCGGCGGATTCGGCCGAGGTCGCCACGTTCATCCTGTTCCTGGCCAGCGACGAATCGTCCTACGCCACCGGCAGTGAATTCGTGGTGGACGGTGGGCTCGTCACCGGGGTGCCGCACAAGTAGGCTCGGGCAGCGCCTTGCCTGCGGGGCCGGCACGAAAACCCACTCGGACCCGGCGCCCGCCGACACCGCCGCACGCTGAGCCCACCATCCAGCGCCGGGACCGTGGTGCACGCCGGATCTCCGTCGAGCAGCCGGACCGAGTGTTGCGGCCTACCGGCAGCCGACCGGGTCGCTCAGCCGCCGAAAGCCGCCAAGAATGTTGCCGCCGCCGCTGCTGCGACAGTGTCCACTTCGCTGTCGGGCAGCGCTTCGATGCCGAACTGGTACCGCGCCGGAAGCGCGCCGGTGAGCAACCCGGCCCACTGCGCAGCCGCCAGGTCCGGATCGTCGAGCTGTAGCACACCGGCCAGCGCGAGCCGGGCGAATCGGTCGGCCAGCGCGCGCAGAACCTGACCGGACACCTCGTCGACGATTTCGGTGAGTTCCGGGAATTGCCCGGCCTCGGCGCACATCAGGCGCCGCAGCGCGCGCGATTCGGGACTGCAATAGCACCGGACCAGGTCACCCCCGGTGGCGCGGAGAGTCGCCGCGATATCCGTACCGGGCTCGGCAATACGCTCGACGACGGCCAGATTCGCCTGCCGCGCTGCTTCCGACAGGGCCCGCACCGCATGCCGGAACACCTGTTCCTTGTCACCGAAGTGGCTGTACACGGTCGCTTTGGCGACTCCCGCCTCGGCGGCGATCTGATCCATCCGGGTTTGCGCGTATCCGGTGCGCGCGAAAACGGAGAATGCCGCGGCGAGGATCGCCTGCTGTTTGTCGACGCGGCCACGTGGGCGCGCGGGAATTCCGGCGGAAGTCACGCGCCAATACTAGTCCCGATCGGATTGCTTTCCAGACTCACTGGTGCAACTTGCCTCCTACCGATCTAGACTCATGAGTCTAGAAACCGAGTCAACTCGGTGTAGTCGGTATCACCGAATGGGAGCCTGTATGAAGACCGTGGTAATCACCGGCGGAACGGATGGCATAGGCCGATCCCTCGCCCTCGCCCACCTCGAACGCGGCGAACGGGTGGTGATCATCGGACGGAGCGCGGACAAGGCGCGCACGATCATGGACGCGGCCGCCCGGCTCGGCGCCGCCGACCGCATCGAATTCCTGCGCGCCGACCTCGGCCTCGTTGCCGAGAACCACCGCGTTCTCGAACGATTGCGAGCCGCCTACCCTGTCGTCGACACGCTCGTCCTCGGTGCCCGCTTCTACCGGTCGGCCCGGAGCGTGACACCGGAAGGCTTCGAAGCCTCCTTCGCGCTGTTCTATCTGAGCCGCCACCTGCTGACTTGCGGATTGGCCGAGAGTCTGGGCCGAGCGGAAACTCCGGTAATCCTGGACCTGTCCGGCCCGGGTGGCGACCTCTCCCGAATCCGCTGGGACGACCTGCAATTCGCGAAATCCTACGATCCCGACGCGGTAATGCAGCAGTGCGGCAAACTGAGCGACCTGCTCGCCGTCGCGTTCACCGACGACCATCAGCACAGCAATATCCGCTATCTACTGCTGCATCCCGGACTCACCGCCACCGGTTTCACCGGCGATTACTCCGCCGCCGACCGGGCCCTCGTCGACGATATGCACCGAAGGGGCCAACCGGCCGAAGCCGCGGCCACCCGCATCATGCGCCATCTGGACAACCCACCGGTGGTGCCACTGTCGGCGTATATGCAGGACAACGCCGTCGACACCGGCAGTGCGGCATTCGACCACGGGGCGGCCCGGCGACTGCGGGATCACACCCGCGCACTACTCACCGCGGCCGGACCGGTGAATGCCTGAGTGAACGCGGGCGTGATCGACTCACCCGGCGCAGGTCGGCCGCCGCCGGGCTGCCGCGTTTGCACGAGGCAGCCCGGCCGCTCGGTGCGCTGCGGTACGCCGTGCCGGATGCCGTTGGCGAGATGAATTCCGAGGGCGAAATCCCGCAAGGCACGGGCCGCCGTCTGTACTGCTCGTCTCATACCTACCTCCACTACACAGATCTGTGAAGTTGCTGCTGTGGATAGACTAGGTTCACAGACCTGTGAATGCAAGGGATACGGATATGTCCACACCCGCGCACAACGCGACTACGCCCCTGACACCGGCGGCGCAACGGATACTCGATACGGCCGCCGAACTCTTCTACACACGCGGTATCCACGCGGTCGGGGTCGATACCATCGCCGCCGAATCCGGCGTGACCAAACGAACCCTCTACGACCGCTTCGGCTCGAAGGACGGCCTGCTGGTCACCTACCTCGAACAGCGCGACCGCCGCTGGCGCACGCTGATCGAGGCCCGCCTGACCGACCGGACCGACCCGGTCGAGCGCGTCCTGACACCATTCCACGTCCTACCGGAGTGGCTCCCGGACAACACCCGGGGCTGCAGTTTCATCAATGCCTACGCCGAACTCCCCGAACCCGACCATCCGGGCAGGCAGGTGATCGTCGCCGAGAAGACATGGCTGTACGAGCTGTTCGATCAGCTACTCGCCGAAGCCGGAGCGGCCGACCACGAAACGGTCGCGGTGCAGCTACTGAGCCTGCACGAGGGCGCGATCATCAGCTACTCCATCACCGAGCGGCGCGATGCGGCAGCGGCCGTGCACGCTGCCGCGGAGCAGTTGACGCGCACCGCAATCCGCCCTTGAAGAGAGCCAGTCGATAGCGCTGGCCACCATGCCGGACCTCCCGGCAATACGAGGCCCGGAACGACAAGACCAGGACGAGTCGCACCGCCAACCGGAGTCAGCGGGCAGGGCTTCCACTCCCCCGCAACATGAGGAAGGGCCGTACAAGAGGGGTGCGCCCCCAGATCGGTTACGCACCCCTCGATGCGATCCGGATCAGCTCCGGATACGCTCCAGTACCGCCGATACCGCAGAATCTGCCGGGATATCGAGGGTTTCGCCGGTGAACCGGTCGCGCAGTTCCACCTTGCCCTCGGCCCAGCCGCGGCCGATCACCAGGACATAGGGCATTCCGAGCAGTTCGGCGTCCTTGAACTTCACACCGGGTGAGGCGGTGCGATCGTCGAAGAGAACGTCCACGCCCTGGGTGTCCAGTTCGGCCACAACCTGTTCGGCGCCCGCGCGGGCGGCATCGTCCTTGTTCGCGATCACCACGTGCACGTCGTAGGGCGCGACCTCACTCGGCCAGCGCAGACCCTTGTCGTCGTGCTGCTGTTCGGCGATAACCGCCACCAACCGCGACACCCCGACGCCGTAGGAGCCCATGACGAGCCGTACCGGTTTGCCGTTCTCGCCGAGGACGTCGACCTCGAAGGCGTCGGTGTATTTGTAGCCGAGCTGGAAGATATGGCCGATTTCGATACCGCGGGCGGAGACCAGGGTGCCGCGGCCGTCGGGTGAGGGGTCACCGTCGCGTACCTGCGCCGCTTCGATGGTGCCGTCGGGGGTGAAGTCACGACCGGCGACCAGGCCGACCACATGCTTGCCGGGGGCGTCGGCACCGGTGATCCAGGACGTTCCGGTGACCACCCGGGGATCGACCAGGTAGCGGATACCGTTGGCTTGCAGCCCCTTCGGGCCGATATACCCCTTGACCAGGAACGGGTTGGCGGCGAAATCGGCGTCGGTGAGCAGTTCGACCTCGGCGGGCTCCACCGAGGCACCGAGCCGTTTGTCGTCGACCTCGCGGTCGCCCGGGACCCCGATACCGACGATCTCGGTCTTGCCGTCCGGATGCCGGAGTTTCACCATCACATTCTTGAGCGTGTCGGCGGCCGTGACCGCTCGGCCGAGGCGCTCACCGATACCGGCCGCGTTGGCCCAGTCGACGAGGGTGGCGATGGTAGGGGTGTCCGGGGTGTCGTGGACGGCCGCCTCCGGCTGCCCCTCGAGCGACAGCGGCTCGGGCGCGGGGGTGACCACGGCCTCGACATTCGCGGCGTAACCGGATTCGCGGCAGACGACGTAGGTGTCCTCGCCGACGGGGCTGTCGGCGAGGAATTCCTCGGAGGCGCTCCCGCCCATCGCGCCCGCGGTCGCGGCGACGATCACGTACTTCACGCCGAGGCGTTCGAAGATCCGCTGGTAGGCCTCGCGGTGCGCGTTGTAGCTCGCCTTCAGGCCTGCCTCGTCGAGGTCGAAGGAGTAGGAGTCCTTCATGATGAATTCGCGACCGCGCAGGATGCCGGCGCGAGGACGTTCCTCGTCGCGGTATTTGGCCTGGATCTGGTACAGGGTGACGGGCAGATCCTTGTAGGAGTTGTACTCGCCCTTCACGGTGAGCGTGAAGAGCTCCTCGTGGGTGGGCCCGAGCAGGTAGTCGGCGCCCTTGCGGTCCTGCAGCCGGAACAGGGTGTCCCCGTATTCGGTCCAGCGATTGGTGGCTTCGTAGGGATCACGCGGCAGCAGCGCGGGTAGTGAGATCTCCTGCCCGCCGATGGCGTTCATCTCCTCGCGCACCACCTCCTCGACCTTGTGCAGTACCCGCAGGCCCAGCGGCAGCCACGAGTACACACCCGGCGCGACCCGGCGCACATAACCGGCGCGCACCAGCAGCTTGTGGCTGGGCACCTCGGCGTCGGCGGGGTCGTCGCGCAACGTACGAAGGAAGAGTCGGGAGAGGCGGGTGATCACGGTTGCTCAGCGTAGACCCTGCCCGATCCCGGCCGACACCCTATTCCCTGCCGCCCGGCCGGGGGCGCGCTCGGCCGGGTCCACGCCGGTCGCGGCGGGTTTCCGGACAACCCGAGACCTGAACACAAATAACATTTGAAACACGTTTGAATAACTTTGTGATATACATATTTTGAACTTTTCTTTGCAGCTTCATTGCGGCGCCGAGAGTCGGAACCGGACGCCGCTAGGGTTCGTTCCACCGGGATTTCGGTGGAACGTCCCGCACAAACTGAAAATGGTCGCTGACCTGTATGCCCCGCATATCGATACCGGAGAGCCTGCGTCAGCGCCCCGTGGAAAGGTCGGCCGTGATGGGAACCAAGAAATCAAGGGCGCGCGCAATCGCACTCGTCGCGGGTGCTGTGCTGACGGCGGCGACGCTGTCGGGGTGCACCAAGACCGATACAGCGGCCGGTGGTGACCTCCTGCAGTCCCTGAAGGACAAGGGCACCGTCACCGTCGGGTTCGCCGGCGAGGCACCGTATTCGTTCGAGCAGAACGGTCAGCTCACCGGGGCGACGGTGGCCCTGCACCGCGAGATCTTCCGGAATCTCGGAATCGAGACGGTCGAGGGCGTGCAAACCGATTTCGGCGCCTTGATCCCGGGTTTGCAGGCGCAGCGTTTCGATGCGGTGAGCGCGGGGATGTCGATCCTGCCCGAACGCTGCGAACAGGCCGCTTTCAGTGAGCCCGAGTTCATGTACACCACGGCGCTGATGGTGCAGAAGGGCAATCCGCTCGGGCTCACCGATATGCAGTCGATCAAGGACAAGGGCGCCGAGATGGCCGTGATGACGGGCGCCATCGAATCGGATTACGCCACGTCGCTGGGTATCGACGCCACCCAGGTCGGGAGCCCGCAGGACGGTATGGATGCGGTGACCTCGGGCCGCTCGGACGTTTTCGCGCTCACCGCGATCTCGCTGAACTGGCTGGCCGACCACAACCCGGACGCACCGGTCGAGGTCACCGAATCGTTCGTCGCCGAAATCGACGGGAAACCTCAGGTCGGTGCCGGCGGTACGGTCTTCCGGACCGATAACAAGGATCTGCTCGACGCCTACAACGCGGAGCTGCGCAAGATCACCTCGGACAAGGACAAGTACCTGTCGATCGTCGGCGAATTCGGTTTCACCGAAGCCGAACTGCCCGATCCCGAGCTGACCACCGCCAAGCTGTGCGCGGGCGATATCTGATCGTGCCGGTCGACAACTACACACCGGCACGTCTCTCCTGCGGCCCGCCGGGCCCGGAAGGGAGATGTGGCCGGTGAACAATCTCGACGCCCTCACCGATGCGCTGCCGCGTATCGGTGAAGGCTTACTGATCACCCTGCAACTGACGGTCGGCGGTGCGGCGCTGGCCTTCGTCCTGGCCCTTACGCTGGGAACGACAGCCCGGGCGCGCAGCATCCTGGTACGCGGCCCCGCCCGGATATCGATCGAGTTCTTCCGCGGCACCTCACTGCTCGTGCAGCTGTTCTGGTTCTACTATGTGCTGCCGCTGCTGGGATACCAGCTCGATCCCGTGTTCTGCGGAATCCTCGCGCTGGGACTGAATTACGGCGCCTACGGCGCGGAAGTCGTTCGGGGCGCCTTGAACTCGGTGCCGAAAGCGCAGGTAGAGGCCTCGGTAGCACTGGGATTCAGCCCCTGGCAGCGGCTACGCCGGGTACTGTTCCCACAGGCGTGGGCGCTGATGATCCCGCCGCTGGCCAACCTGCTGGTGCACCTGCTGAAAGGCACTGCGGTCGCCTCCTACATCACCCTGCAGGATCTGACCTTCGAGATCGAGAAACTGCGGGACAGTACCGGCGACACCCTGTTCGCCTACGGTATCGGCCTGCTGATCTACTTCGTGATCGCCTATCTGCTCAGTCTGGGAATGAACCTGCTGGAAGCGCGGGCCAAACACAAGCTCGGCCGCGGACCGTCCCTGCGTGACGTGTTGCGCCTCGCCCCCGACACTTCGCTGGAGTCGGTCTCCGGCACCGCGCCGGCAGGGAAGAAGGTGACGCCGTGATGCGCTACCCCCGCCGGCGCTCCGGCCTCCGCGGACTGCATGTATCCGCCGGGAAGGAGGCGCTATGACCGTCGACTGGAGCTGGGAACGCGCCGCCGACGCATTGCCCGTGCTGTGGGACGGGTTCAAGATCACCCTGCTGGCAACGGTGCTCGGGTTCGTGATCGCCGCGGCGCTCGGGCTGATGATCGCGATCATCCGGCGTTCACTGCCCCGCTGGATCGCGTGGCCGGTGCATGCGGTGAGCGAGTTCATCCGATTCACCCCGCTGGTGGTGCAGCTGCTGTTCGCCTACACGCTGTTACCGCAGTTCTCGGCCCTGCAGATCGGGGTCGTGGTGCTAGGTATCCACTACGCCGGGTATCTGGCGGAGGTGTACCGGGCGGGAATCGAATCGGTTCCGCCGGGCCAGTGGGAGGCGGCGCGGGCGCTGTCGCTGCCACCGGTGCGCACCTGGCGGGCCGTGATCCTGCCGCAGGCGATCCGGGCCAGTGTGCCCGCCCTCGGCACCAACGCGGTGTCGATGTTCAAGGACACCCCGTTCCTGTTCGCCATCACCGTCGTCGAACTGGTGACCGCCGCACAGCAGTTCGGGGCCCGTCACTACGCATACCTCGAGGCGATGACCCTGGCCGGCGTGTTCTTCCTGGTGGCCAGTTACCCGACCTCCGTGCTGATCAGACGACTGGAGAAGCGACTTGCCTACTACTGAACCGGTCTCCGGCACCCCGGCCGATACTCAGCCGATGATCGAATTCGACGGGGTGGTCAAACGTTTCGGCGATCTCACGGTGCTCGACCAACTCGATTTCACCGTCCAGCGCGGAGAGAAGGTCACCCTGATCGGGCCTTCGGGTTCCGGCAAGACCACCATCCTGCGGCTGCTCATGACACTGGAGGCGGTGAGCAGCGGCACCATCCGGGTCGACGGGGAGTTGCTGTCCCACGAGCAGCGCGGCGGCAAGCTCGTGCCCGCCCGGGAGAAACATCTCCGGGAGGTGCGCAAGAAGGTCGGGATGGTGTTCCAGCAGTTCAACCTGTTCCCGAACATGAATGTTCTGGAGAACATCACCGAGGCGCCGATCCATGTACTGGGCAAATCCCGGGACGAGGCACGCAAACGTGCCCTCGATCTGCTCGATCTGGTCGGGCTGTCGGACAAGGCGACCGCACACCCGTCCCAACTGTCCGGCGGACAGCAGCAGCGGGTGGCGATCGCACGCTGCTGCGCCATGGACCCGAAGGTCATGCTGCTGGACGAGGTGACCTCCGCACTCGACCCCGAACTGGTGGGCGGGGTCCTCGATGTCCTGCGCGAGCTCGCGGAGAGCACAGATATCACCATGCTCATCGTCACCCATGAGATGGGTTTCGCCCGCGATGTCTCCGACCGGGTGCTGATGTTCGACCACGGCCGGATCATCGAGGAAGGGACGCCCGACCAGATCTTCAACGCACCCGAGAACGAACGCACCCGCGAGTTCCTCAAAGCCGTGCGCTGAGCCGCCGGGCCGGGGACACCGACGGCACGTCCGGGGTACGTCCGCACGGCCGGTACCGTTACCGCTCGTGCTGGTGCTCCTACCCCCTTCCGAGACGAAATCCGACGGCGGTACCGGCGGACCGCTCGACCTGAGCGCGCTGGCCTTCGACACGCTGACCGGGGTCCGCGACGGATTGATCGACGACCTCGTGAAACTGGCCGGTGACCCGGCAGCCGCCCGGGTGGCGCTGGGGCTGGGTAAGAACGCCGGCTCGGAACTGGCCCGCAATGCCGCGCTGCGCAGCTCACCCACCCGGCCGGCGCTGGAGCGCTACACGGGTGTCCTGTACGACGCGCTGGACGCCGCAACATTCACCAAGGCCCAGCGCGCCAAGGCTTACACCCGGCTCGCCATCGGTTCGGCGCTGTTCGGCGCGGTCCGCGCGGGCGACCCGATCCCGGCCTACCGGCTGTCCGGTGGGTCCAAACTTCCCGGTCGCCCGACGCTGTCGGCGGTCTGGCGTGATCATCTCGGACCGGCGTTGCGCGACACGGCGGCCGACGAGCTGGTGGTCGACCTGCGGTCGGGCACCTACCAGCAGCTCGGCCGGGTCCCCGGAGCCGTCACGGCCACGGTGCTCACCGAACACGAGGACGGCTCACGCACGGTGGTCAGCCATTTCAACAAACACCACAAGGGTCTGCTGGCCCGCGCACTGGTCCTGACCCGCGCCGAGCCGACCGATGCCCAGGGACTGGGGCGAGTCGCCCGGAAAGCGGGCCTGCGTATCGAGGTGGCCTCGGATACCGAGTTGGTCGTCCTCACCTGACGCGGTGGATCGGCACCGCGCTCGGTCAGCACTGCGATCCTTCCGCAGCGCCCGTCCAGGGCTCCCGAGCCGCGCCGGTGCAGCCACCGCGACGCGCATCGCCCCGCCGTCGTCTGCGCCGGATCCGGAGCGCACACCGGCACCCGCGAGGTCATGACCAGGGCGTTCACTGTCGACTCCGCGGCGTCGACTCCACCCCCGGAGGCGTTCTGAGTTTCCCCGCGCAACTCCGGCGGCACGCACACCCCCGGGCCACCGGCACTGCCCGTGTCTCGTACGGGCAGGCCGATGCGACGCCTGCACAGCCGGCCGGTTCGGTGGCCGTGCGCATACAGCGGAAATCATGGACATCGCAGCGTTGCGGGCGGAATATGTCCCCCGGTTTCATCGTGACAGCCCAGACGGCACCCGGCCTGGGCCGCTGCATGACCGGGCTGTTGCCCACTGTCCCGCAGCATGATCAGGTGCGGTGCCCGGATCGGCCCCCAAGGCAGTTACGGGGTCCGCCGGGTGGCTGCGGCGGGCCGGGCGCCCGGAAGTAGGCTCGCACCTTGTGCCGAATACGTCAGCCGATACCGACCACCTTGCCTCCGGGGATTCGAACTACCTGGTGGGGCTCGATCTGAACGGACGGCGGGTTGTCGTCGTCGGCGGCGGCACCGTGGCACAGCGCCGGCTGGGGCTGCTCATCGCTTCGGGGGCCGTCGTGGAAGTGATCGCCCGCGAGGCCACACCCGCGGTGGAGGGTATGGCGACCGGGGGCCGGCTCACGCTTACGCTGCGCGATTACTCCGACGGTGACCTCGACGGTGCCTGGTACGCGATCGCCTGCACCGACGAACCCGAGACCAACGCCGCGGTCGTCGCGGAGGCGACACGGCGGCGGATCTTCTGTGTGCGCGCCGATCATGCCCAGTCCGGTACCGCGGTCACCCCCGCCTCTGCCCGCTACGACGGGATGACGCTGGGTGTTCTCGCCGGTGGCCGGCACCGGCGTTCGGCGGCGGTGCGGACCGCGCTGCTGGAGGCTTTGCAATCGGGTGTGGTGACCGACGATGCGACCCCGATGACGCCGGGGGTCGCGCTGGTCGGCGGCGGCCCCGGTGATCCGGACCTGATCACCGTCCGCGGCCGGCGCCTGCTGGCCCGCGCCGATCTGGTGGTCGCCGACCGGCTCGCGCCGCCCGAACTGCTCGCTGAACTCGGGCCGGACGTCGAGGTGGTGGACGCCGCGAAAATCCCCTACGGGCGGGCGATGGCGCAGGACGCGATCAATGCGGCACTCGTCGAGGGTGCGCGGGCGGGCAAGTTCGTGGTCCGGCTCAAGGGCGGCGACCCCTATGTCTTCGGGCGCGGCTACGAGGAACTCGAGGCGTGCGTCGACGCCGGGGTCCCGGTGACGGTGGTCCCGGGCGTGACCAGCCCCATCTCGGTCCCGGCGGCGGCCGGTATCCCGGTCACCCACCGGGGCGTCACCCACGAGTTCGTGGTGGTGAGCGGCCATATCCCGCCGGACCACCCCGATTCCCTGGTGGACTGGCCCGCGCTGGCCCGCCTGCGCGGCACGCTCGTGCTGATGATGGCGGTGGAGCGGATCGAGCAGTTCGCCACGGTCCTGCGCGACGGCGGCCGGCCGGCCGACACCCCCGCCACCGTGATCCAGGAGGGCACGCTGCGGGGCCAGCGGGTGCTGCGCGCGACGCTCGCGGATGTGGCCGAACGGGTCCGGTCGGAAGGGATCCGGCCGCCCGCGATCATTGTGATCGGGCCCACCGCCGGGTTCAGCGCCGCCCCGATCGCCGACGCTACCGGTCGGTTACAGTGACCCACTGTGCTCGATAACCCCCCAGCCGCGAAGTACCCGGTGACGAAGCGAGCCTTCGGTCTCGCCATCCTCGTCCTGAGCGGTTTGCAGCTGATGGTGGTGCTGGACGGCACGGTCGTGATTCTGGCCCTGCCGCGGCTCCAGGAGGAGATGGGCCTGTCCAGTTCGGGCAGCGCCTGGACCATCACCGCCTACGGTCTGCCGTTCGCGGGTTTGATGCTGCTCGGCGGCCGGATCGGTGATTCGTTCGGACGCCGGCGCATGTTCATCGCCGGCGTCGGCCTGTTCACGCTCGCCTCACTGCTGTGCGGGCTGGCGCAGAACGAACTGTGGCTGATCATCGCGCGCGCCATCCAGGGCACTGGCGCCGCACTGGCCGCGCCCACCGCGTTCGCCCTGGTCGCCAGCACTTTCGCACCGGGCAGGGTGCGCAACCAAGCCTTCGCGATATTCGGGTCGATGGTGGCGCTGGGCTCGGTCGGCGGGCTGGTGATCGGCGGTGCGCTCACCGAGGCCAGCTGGCGCTGGATCTTCCTGATCAATGTGCCGATCGGCGCGTTGATCGTCATCGGTGCACTGGCCGCCCTGCGTGATACCGACCATCAGCGGCTGACACTCGATGTGCGGGGCGCGTTCCTCGGCACACTGGCCTGCGCCCTGATCGTCTTCGGTGCCACCGAAGGACCGGAACTCGGCTGGGACAGCCCCTATGTCTACGGTGCGCTGATCGCCGGCGCGGTCCTGCTACCGGTGTTCGTCTTCGCCGAACGCTATGTCGACAACCCGCTGCTGCCGTGGTCGCTGTTCGACAGTCGCGACCGGGTCGCCACCTTCGTGGTGATCCTGCTGGCCAGCGGCGTACTCGGCGCCACCACCTACTTCGCCGGGTTGTTCGTGCAGAACGTGGTGGGGTACAGCCCGCTGGTGGCGGGCATCTCGTTCATCCCGTTCACCCTCGGTGTCGGTGCCGGCAGCGCGCTCGCCACCAAGCTGGCACTGCATATCTCGCCGCGGTGGCTATTGGTGGGCGCCGCCGTGGTGCTGGTGGCCGGGCTGGGCTACGGGTCGACACTGGACGGTGGTGTCGGCTACTGGACTACACTGCTGCCGCTGTTCCTGGTGATCGGTTTCGGGATCGGTATCGCGATGGTCCTCATTCCGCTGTGCGTCCTGGTGGGAGTGCCGCCGGACGAGATCGGTCCGCTCTCGGCGATCGGCCAGATGTTCCTGAACCTCGGCACCCCCATCGCCATCGGTGTCCTCACCCCGCTCGCCGCCTCCCGGACCCTCTCCGAGGGCGGAACCACCGGCAAACCCGCCCAGATGACGCCCGCGGAGATCACCGCCCTCGGCGATGGGTACACCCTGGCCATGTTCGTGGCGGCCTGCGGTGCGCTGCTCGTCGGCCTGATCGCGCTGACCTTGCGCTACACCGCCGCGGAGGTGGCCCGTGCCCAGCACGCCCAGGACGAAGCCCAGGCCGCCTGATCGAGCATGCATCTGCGCCCGGCGTGCTCCACACCGGTCAGATCATTGTCTGTTCCCTGCTGGACGAAACGGGGATCGGCACGGCCCTCCGGCTTTCCGCCTCTACAGGCGTCCGGTGATCTTGTCCGGCGTGATGCGCACGACCACTCGGGGACCGTCGTTCACGGCGTCGGGATTGAAATCGGCATAGTCCTTGCCGGTGTACTTTCGGGAGATCCGGTTGCCGACAAGCAGTTCGGGATCGGGCGTCAGGGATGCGGTGCCTTTGACCTCGGCGTACAGGTACGGGTTGTCCGGCGCGGTGATCAGCACCGAGATCCGCGGGTCGCGGGCGAGGTTCTTGCCCTGCACGCGATCGGTGGTGGTGGAGTAGACCAGATCGTCGCCGTCGCGGATCAGCCAGGTGACGGTGAGATGAGGGTGTCCGTCCCGGCCGACGGTGGCCACGGTGACGAACAACCGGTTTTCGTCGATATGCTTCTTCAAGGTATCCGGCAGCGAAAGTGTGCTCATAGCCACGAGTAACCGCTTTCGCCTCATGATCATTCCGGATCAGCCGGGTGGTGCGGCCTCGAGCCTGTTCAGCAGCAGGGCGATCAGACCGGACTCCTGGGTCTGACTGCTGATCATTTCCCGGGCGACCTGTTTCACCACGCCGCCGGCGAGCATTGCGTCGGCCACTCGTGCCATGGCGATACCACCGTCGTGGTGGGCCTGCATGAGCTGCAGGAACAAGACCGAGGCAGCGCGGCCGCGCGCGGCGGACAGCGCATCGAGCTGGTCTTGGGTGGCCATTCCGGGCATGGACGTCGCGTGCCCGCTGTTCCGGCCGTCGCTGCTGTGGCCGTCAGGCGCCCGGCTCCCGTCGTGCACGCCGTGGCTGTCGTGCGACTTGTCGGGCATCCAGCCCATCGGATCGGAGTTGGCCGCCGGTGCCCCGGCCATGCGCAACCAGCCGAGCAGCATGCCGATTTCGGCTCGCTGGGTATCGTCGATCTGCTGGGCCACCCCCAGGACAGCGGGGTCGGCGCCTGGATCGAGCCGCTGCACCATGATCAATGCCTGGTGGTGGTGCGTGGCCATATCCTGCACGAATCCCAGTTCGACAGCCGACAGTGTTTCAGGAGGCGCAGGATCGTCGGTGAACAGTGGCCGTATCGCTGCACCGAGTACCAGCAGCAGCACGGCCGCAACGGAATAGGCGGCGGCCTCGCGCAGGCGTCTCACGACCGGCGCTCACTCGGTCCACCGGCACCCGAGAGCCCCGGACCCGGCGTTGCCGGATATCTGCGACGGGTCGTCTCGGCCATTCACCACCTCCTGCAGACCGGCCTGCGTATTTGCGGGCCGTGCTGGGGATTATGGCCGGTGCGGCCCGCACGCGCGGCGATACCGGTGATCCGGTGACTCGGTGATCGGCACGATTCCTCTCCGCGCCGAACTGAAACGCGTTACAGTCTGCGGCACGCGGGCGGCCGGTATCCCCGATGCCACCAGCGCTCGAGCGCCGATCCGAGCAGGTCCGCGCACTGTGGCCGATGGCGTCAGGAGGACGATGATGCCCGATGAGATAGACCCCACCGAACATCTGCAGCTCACCACCAGCGAACGTGATCTGGACACCCTCGCCGCCCAGCTCACCGGCTGGTTGCAGGCGCGGGTGTCCGCCGACGACCCGCCGGTGATCGAATCGCTGCACCGGCCGCTGTCCGGTGGGCTGTCCAGCGCATCGGTGTTGTTCGATGCCCGGTGGACGTCCGCGGGCGCACCACAGGAGGGGTCCTACGTCGCGCGGATGGTGCCGGAAGCGGGGGCGTTCCCGGTGTTCCGCGACTACGACCTGCCGCTGCAGTACCGGATCATCGGCGAGGTCGCCGCCCACACCGATGTACCGGTACCGCCGCTGCGCTGGCTGGAAACCGACGACACCGTGTGCGGTGCCCCGTTCTTCGTCATGGACCGGGTCGACGGCCGCATCCCCGGCGACAACCCGCCGTATGTGTTCGCGGGCTGGTTGTACGACGCGGAACCCGCCGAACGGGCCGAGCTGACCCGCAACACCGTCGAGGTACTCGCCCGGATCCACGCGATCACCGAACCCGCCCGGCGTTTTCCGGAGCTGGACGGGCCCGGCCCGGCGCTGCGCCGCCACCTCGCCGCCCAACGGGATTGGTACCGGTGGGCGCTGGTGGACGACGGTTTCGAGATCCCGTTGATCGAGCGGGCCTTCGATTGGCTGGAACACAATTTCCCGGACGATCCGGGTCCGGATGTCCTGAGCTGGGGCGACGCCCGTCCCGGCAACATCATCTACGACGGTTGCACACCACTCGCGGTGCTGGACTGGGAAATGGCGGCACTGGGCCCGCGGGAGCTGGACCTGGCCTGGATGATCTTCCTGCACAGGTTCTTCCAGGATATCGCCACCGGCTTCGATATGCCCGGGCTCCCCGATTTCCTGCGCCGCGACGAGGTGGTCGCGCAGTACGAGAAGCTGACCGGCCACACCGTACGCGACCTGGATTTCCACCTCACCTACGCCGCGCTGCGGCACGCGATCGTGATGGCCCGCATCAAACGCCGGATGATCCATATGGGTGAGGACACCGCCCCCGCCGACCGCGACGACTACATCATGCATCGGGCCACCCTGGAGGCCATGCTCGACGGCACCTACGGATGGGATTGATATGAGCGAGAACATCGCCCGCACACCCGCTTCGACCCCGGGTCCACTGGACGAATACCCGATCCACCAGACCCCGCTGCCGATCGCGCGCGCCGCCACCAGCGACCGCAACTTCTACGACCGCAGCTATTTCAACGCACACAACCGGGACGGCGCCACCATGCTGGTCACCGGCTTCGGCGTCTATCCCAATCTGGGCGTCGTCGACGCCTACGCGGCGCTGCGCCGCGGCGACGACATCACCTCGGTGCGGTTCTCCGACGCCCGCAGCGACCGCAGCCTGGACCTGGCGGTGGGCGGGTACCGGATCGAAGTGGTCGAACCGCTGCACAAGATCCGGGTGCTCTGCGAGCACGACGAACTCGGACTCGACCTCACCTGGACGGGCTCGTTCCCCGCGGTCCAGGAACAACCCCATGTGATGCTCGCCGGGAACCGCCCGACGCTGGATGCCTCCCGGTTCGCGCAGGTCGGCTCGTGGGCAGGCACGATCTCGCTCGGCGGCGAAGATATTGCGGTCGACCCGGACGTGTGGATGGGCACCCGCGACCGGTCGTGGGGTATCCGTCCGGTCGGCGAGGCCGAACCCCCGGGTCGCGCCGCCACCGAAGGCACCGGCGGATTCTGGTGGCTCTACGTACCGCTGCGGTTCGACGATTTCGCGGTGGTGGTGATCCTGCAGGAGAATCCGGACGGCTACCGCACCCTCAACGACGCGGTCCGGGTGTTCCCGGACGGTTCGGTCGAACAACTCGGCTGGCCGCACATCACCATCGACTACCGATCCGGCACCCGCCACCCGGAGGCCGCGACCCTGGAACTGCGGACCTCGGACGGGAAACCGCTGACCATCGATATCCGCACGGTCACCGGGATTCCCCTGCACATCGGATGCGGCTACGGTGGCGATCCGGACTGGTTGCACGGCCAGTGGAAGGGCCGCGACTGGTCGTGGGCGAACCGCTACGACCTCACCGACCCGGCGATCGCCGGCCGGATCCCCTGGGGGGTCACCGACCATATCGCCCACGCCCGCTGCGGCGACGCCGAGGGCTGGGGCCTGTTCGAACACGCCAGCGTCGGCCGCCACGACCCGACCGGTTTCGCGGATCTGCTGTCGGTCGCGCCTTGAGACCGGCAGGCCGGCTCGACGCACCAGCAGTACCCCTGCATCACTGATTCACGCATTGTGACTCAGTGATGTAACCTTGCGCCATGCGCACTACCATTCGTCTCGACAGCGATGTACTCGCCGCCGCGGAGCGCCTCCGCCGCGAACGCGGTATCGGTCTCGGTGAGGCGGTCAACGAGCTGGTGCGAGCCGGGATCCATCACCGGCCGACAGTGCCCCCGCGCTCGTTCCGGCAGCGGACCCGTGCACTGGGAGCCCGGGTCGACCTGTCCCGGAACTCGGAAGTGCTCGATCTGCTCGACGAGCCCTACCCCGGGCAACCGTGATCATCGACGTCAACGTACTGCTGTATGCGGTCGATGAGAGCAGTCCCCACCACCAGGTTGCGCATACCTGGTTCGAGGACGCGATGAACGGTGACGTCCGAGTCGGATTCCCGTGGCACAGCCTCGTCGGCTTCGTCCGAATCGCCACCCACCCGAAGATATTCACCGCGCCGATGACCGGCCGGGAAGCATGGGGCTACGTGGACGAGTGGCTGGATCACGATATGGCCTGGATCCCGCTGCCGACCGACCGGCATCGCCGGGTCCTCGGCCGGCTCGTCGACGATCACTATGCGACGGGGAACCTGGTGCCCGATGCACACTTGGCGGCTCTGGCGATCGAACACGGTGTGGCTGTGTGTTCGTTCGACACCGATTTCGCGCGGTTCCCCGAGGTGGAGTGGATCAACCCACTGCACCGGTGATCTTCTCCGTGCCGCGCGTGGCGGCTGCAGCAATCACCACACCCGATACCACTCGCCGCGGTACCAGCAGGGGGCCGGAGCCGGCCAGCAATGCCGCGGCCTCGGCGACGCCGGGAATGCCGAATACTTCCATCGCTTTGCCGGACGGGTTGGGCACCTGGACGTTCGCGAGCTGAGCGGCGGTGAAACCGACCAGTGGCACCCCCAACCGCTCGGCAGCGCGGCGCACACCCGGTTCGCCGGCGCGCCGGTCGATGGTTGCGAGACAGGCGATCCGCGCACTGGGCATCACCTTGTCCAGCGCCGCCAGGATGTGATCGGCGCACCGGCCGGGACGCAGTCCCAGGCCGACGGCGAGGCGGGGTGCCGCCGCGGCGGGATCCTGGGAGGTCACCGGGTGGTCGCGGCGGCAACCGCACGCTGGTGAGCGCGGGCGGCGGAAACGAAGCGGTGCACGGCGTCCGGGTTCCCTGCCGGGTGCGTATGCAGATAGGAGGCGTGCACCTGGTGCACGAGGACCCCTTCCCTGATCTGCTCACGACCCGCGCGCCAGGCCCAGGCGGAGGTCGGGGCACCCGCAGCGACCAGGCGGGTCCGGTGGAATTCGTGGCCGAGCACTCGTTCGCCCGCCCGCCACAGCGGGGAATCGGCCAGGGCGACGGCCTCGCGGTACCCCAGGGTCAGGCGCGGACCGAATTCGGCGACTGCATCGAGAACACCCGCCATCGGGTGCCCGTCCAACGATGCGGCGAGATAGAGAAGACCGGCACATTCGGCATGGACCGGCAGCCCACGCCGCGCCTGATCGGCCACCGCGGCCCGGAGCACGGTATTGGCGGCGAGCGCTTCCGCATGTTCCTCCGGGAAACCCCCCGGGAGCACCAATGCGGCGGCGTCGGCGGGGAGCGGATCGTACAGCGGATCGAACACCGCGACCTGCGCTCCGGCGGCGGTGAGCAGCTCCCGATGCTCGGCGTAGCCGAACGTGAACGCCGGGCCACCCGCCATGGCGATCACCGGGCTGCGCTCTCCCGCAACGAAATTTGTTCCGTCCACCGTCCCGCTCGCATCCGGCGCTGCTGTTACCGCACCCGACTCGTCCGAGCCGCTTGCCGCATGGGCCCCGGCTCCCCCCGCCCGGGCCGATCCGGTCGCACCCGATATCGCAGCTCTTCGGGCGAGCGCACCGGCCTCGGCGTCCCGCTCGGCAGCCGGCCCGGGCCCAGGGATGGCGGCCGGATCTTCTGCCGCAATGACATGCGACGATTCACCACTGGCACCTGTCTCGACAGGGGTCGCTACGATGCTCGCTTGCACCGGGTCCCAGACTGTGCCCCGGCCCGGGGCAACAGCGAGGGCGGCGACAGCGGCCAGCTCGATATGGCGGGCGACCAGATCCGTCATCGCATCGACCGCGCGCAGGGCCGCGCTGCCGTGTTCGACCGCCGGGATCAGGCCCAGATGCCGGGACGGGACCTCGAGTTCGGCCAACCTCGGCAAAGCACCGAGTACCGGCAGCCCGACCCGATCGCAGGCGGCACGCAGCACCTGTTCGTGCCGTTCGCTGCCGACCCGATTCAGGATCACCCCGCCGAGCCGGATCCCGGAGTCGAAGGTCGCGAACCCGTGCAGCAGCGCGGCCAGGCTCTGGCTGTGCCCGCGCGCGTCCACGACGAGGATCACCGGCAGGCCGAGCAGGCTCGCGACCTGTGCGGTGGATCCTTCTGCGACCGGATCCGCGGACCGGTCGTCGATCCGGCCGTCGAACAGTCCCATCACCCCCTCGACGACCGCGAGGTCGCAGTCGCGGGAGCCGTGGCGGTACAGGGGCGCGATCCGGTCCCGGCCGACCAGCACCGGGTCGAGGTTGCGGCCGGGCCGGCCGGCGGCCAGTCCGTGGTAGCCGGGGTCGATATAGTCCGGCCCCACCTTGAACGGCGCGACCCGGTGCCCGGCCCGGCGCAGCGCGCCGATGAGGCCGGTCGCAACGGTGGTCTTACCGCTACCGGAAGCCGGTGCGGCGAGGACGATTCCGGCAGCGCCGGTGGTCATCGTGGTAAACCCGCGCGCAACGCCGCCGGCCGGCCGCCGGGACAGCTCACCATTCGATCCCTCGCTGCCCCTTACGCCCCGCGTCCATCGGGTGGCGTACCTTCGTCATCTCGGTGACCAGGTCCGCGGCCTCGACCAAAGCCGCGGGGGCGTCCCGCCCGGTCACCACCACATGCTGGTGGCCGGACCGCTGCCGCAGAGTGTCCACGACCTCGTCCACATCGACCCACCCCCATTTCAACGGGTAGGTGAATTCGTCCAGCACATAGAAGCGGTGTTCCTCGGCCTGCAACCGGCGCGCGATCTCGCGCCACCCGGCCAGCGCGGCGGCGGCGTGATCGGTTTCGGTCCCGGCCTTACGACTCCACGACCAGCCCTCGCCCATCTTGTGCCACTGCACCGGCGCACCGGCACCGGTTTCCTCGTGCAACCGGCCCAGCTCACGGAAGACCGCCTCTTCCCCGACCTTCCATTTGGCGCTTTTCACGAACTGGAAGACCGCGATATCGAAGCCCTGGTTCCAGGCCCGCAACGCCATCCCGAACGCCGCGGTGGATTTCCCCTTACCCGGGCCGGTGTGGACGGCGAGCACCGGCTGATTACGCCGCTGGCGTGTGGTCAGCCCGTCGTCGGGCACATTTTCCGGCACCCCTTTGGGCATGTGATCTCCTCGGTCTCATCAGGATTTCGCAGTGGGTGGGCGGTATCGGTCACGCCGCCCGGGCGCCGGTCCCGGCCGCAGCACCCGCACGGACGGTGTCGGCGACTGCCGAACCGGTCAGCTCGCTCAACCGGACAACGGTGCCGCGCAATACCGCCGCCAGTTCGGCCGCCAGGCCGAGCCGCACCATGCCACGTTCGCAGTCGATGACGATCGAGGCGATACCGTCGCGCGCCAGCCGGGCCGCGCTCGCCCGGGCCCGCGGTACCGGGTCGGTTCCGCCGGTGGCCCGGCCGTCGGTGAGCAGTACCAGCATCGGCCGGCGGCGCGGATCGCGTACGCGTTCCCGGCGCACCACCTCGTGGGCTTTCCGCAGTCCCGCAGCGAGCGGGGTTTTCCCACCGGTACGCAGGCCGGCGAGGCGGCGTACCGCGATATCGGTCGACGAGGTCGGGGGCAGAACGAGTTCGGCAACGCTACCCCGCACCGCGATCACCGCGACCTTGTCGCGCCGCTGGTAGGCGTCGCGCAGCAGAGTGACAACCGCACCGGTCACCGCCGACAGCCGATCCCGGGCGGCCATGGAACCGGAGGTGTCCACCACGAACACCACCAGATTGCCTTCCCGCCCTTCTCGATAGGCGCCGCGCAGGTCGGGCGCGGCCAGCCGCAACGGCCCGGTCCGGCGGCCGCGCGCCCACTGCTGCGGAGCCGCGGCCTGCAGTGTGCCGAGCAGATGCAGGCCGCCGGTGAGATCGGGGAGCGTATTGACGACGCGGCCCTGCCGGGTGCGGGCGCGGGAGCGACGTCCGGGGGCGCCCTCTCCCAGCCCGGGAACTTCCCAGCGCGGTGGCCGCACCGGCGCCGCGACCGGGGTGGAGGCCTGTCCGCTACCCGCCGGGCCACCCGGTTTCCCCGGGTCCTCGCCGGATTCGGCGGCCGGCTGTCCGCCGCCCGGGCCGTCGGGATCGTCCTCCGGCTGCCCCGCACCGCCGCCGGGGCCGTCCGGGTCGTCGTCGGGCCGCTCTCCGCCGCCGGAGCTGTCTTCCGGCGACCCGGCATCCGATTCGCCGCGCTGCTCCTCGGGGGGTTCGGGCCGGTCGGCCTGGTCCGCGGCGTCATTCATCGCCTCGTCGAGCTGTTCTGGGGTGATCCCCGGTTCGTCGAACGGATCCCGGCGGCGCCGGTGCGGTAGCGCCAATTCGGCCGCGATCCGCACATCGTCCGCGGTGACGGCATCGCGACCGCACCAGGCGGCGTGGGCGGTGGCAGTGCGGGCGACCACCAGGTCCCCGCGCATCCCGTCCACATCGAAGGAGGCACAGACTGCCGCGATCCGGCGCAGTTCCACATCGTCGAGGGCGGTGCCGGGCAGCCGGTCGCGGGCGGTGAGGATCCGGTCGGCGATCTCGGCGTCCGCGGGCGCGTAGGCGGCCGCGAAACCGGCCGGATCGGCCTCGTAGTCCAGGCGCCGCCGCACCACGGACATCCGGACGTCCACGTCACGGGAGGCGGTCACGTCCACTGTGAGACCGAAGCGGTCCAGCAGCTGCGGACGCAGCTCGCCCTCCTCCGGGTTCATGGTGCCGACCAGCACGAACCGGGCGGGATGCGAATGGGAGACCCCGTCGCGTTCGATATGCACCCGGCCCATCGCCGCCGCGTCGAGCAGTACGTCGACCAGATGATCATGCAGGAGGTTGACCTCGTCCACGTACAGCACACCGTGATGGGCGGCGGCCAGCAGACCGGGCCGGAATGCCTGTTCGCCGTCGCGCAGCACGCGTTCCAGATCGAGCGATCCCACCACCCGGTCCTCGGTGGCGCCCACCGGTAGTTCCACCAGCCGGGCCGGCCGTGCACCCGATTCGTCCACCACCGGTGGCAGCAACCGCGCCAGTGCGCGTACCACCGTCGATTTCGCGGTCCCCTTCTCGCCGCGCACCAGCACACCGCCGATTCCCGGATGCACCGCGCACAAGATCAGCGCGAGCTGCAGCTGTTCCTGGCCGATCACGGCGGAGAACGGGAATCCGGCCTCACTCTCCCCGCCGGCAGCGGTACGAGTGCGGTGTGCGGGCCGGGCGATTTCGGTAGAGGACACGGCCCCACTCTAAGTCGTGCCGGATCACACCTCCGGCCTCCCCTGCCCTGGCTCTGCCGGTGCCGACAGCCGACACCGCCCAGTCGCGGCTCGTCCCGCCCCACCTCTCTCCGGAAGACGCCTCCCCGGGGGTAGCGAGCCCACCGGACACGGGCACGTTCCCGACGCCCCACCGCTACGGCGGGCACGGCGCAGACCGGGTTACCCGCGGCGCATCGGTACGTGCGCTACACCGTCCTCGATGAACTCCTCACCCGCGACCTCGAAACCGTGTTTGGTGTACAGGTCGATCAGGTAGGTCTGCGCGTTCAACCGGACCGTATGCGAACCGGTCTCGGCGAGCGCGGCCTGCAGCAGCCGGGTGGTGTATCCGTGCCCGCGGGCCTCCACGGCGGTGCAGAGACGTCCGATCCGGAAGGATTTCACTCCGTCGTCGTGCTCCTCGAGCAGCCGCAGGGTCGCGATGACCTCGCCCTCGTCGTCCAGCCACAGGTGCCGGGTCTCCGGCAGCAGATCCTGGCCGTCCAGTTCGGGGTACGCGCATTTCTGCTCGACGACGAACACTTCGACACGCAGCTTCAGCAGCTCGTACAGGGTGGCGGTATCGAGATCCTGCGCCCATGACCGTCGGAGTGCAACCGTTGACATCATCGCGCCTTGCTATCACACCTCGGCGCGAGATGCACGCGAATGCCCCCGGCCGGACGAATCCGGCATACAGCCGAGCACGAAAAGCCCACGGGACCGTGTCCCGTGGGCCGTGCCGAACGCTGGTGCGGACCCGGTCAGGCTCCGGCGGGCACCACCGCGTGCGCCCCGGTTCCGGTGAGTTGCAGGGCTTTCCCGGTCCAGTCCCAGACCTCCCCGAACAGCGCCTGGTTCTCGGAAAGTTTGACGCCGAGCGAGGGAACCATTTCCTTCAGCTTGGGCGTCCAGGACGCGTACTCGGTCGGGAAACACCGCTCCAGCACGTCCAGCATCGCGGTTACGCACGTCGAGGCACCCGGCGAGGCGCCCAGCAGACCCGCGATGGTCCCGTCCTGGGCGGCGATCACGGCGGTGCCGAGTTCGAGCACACCACCGGCACCCTTCCGCCGGATCGTCTGCACCCGCTGCCCGGCGGTGATGAGCTCCCAATCGCGGCTCTCGGCGCGCGGAATGAACTCCTCCATCGTGTACACCCGGCCGGCCTGCGATTTCATCAGCTCGGTGACCAGGTACTTCACCAGGCCCAGCTCGGTGACACCGACGCCCAGCATCGGGGCCAGGTTGCCCGGTTTGATGGATTTGAACAGGTCGGCATTGCTGCCGTCCTTGAGGAACTTCGGGGTCCAACCGGCGTAGGGACCGAACAGCAGGCCGGGCTTGCCGTTGATGACGCGGGTGTCCAGGTGCGGAACCGACATCGGCGGTGCGCCGACGGCGGCCTTGCCGTACACCTTGGCCTCGTGTCGGCCGACCAGTTCGGGGTTGGTGCAGCGCAGGAACTGGCCCGACACCGGGAATCCGGCGAACCCGCTGATTTCCTTGATCCCCGACTTCTGCAGCAGGGGCAGCGCCCCGCCACCGGCACCGACGAAGACGAACTTGCTGATCAGGGTGCGGCGGCGGCCGGTGCGGGTATTGCGCACCGTCACCTTCCAGCTGCCGTCGCGCTGTTTGCTCAGGTTCCGGACCTCGTTACCGAATGCGATCTCCCCGCCGGTGGCGCCGATATGGGCCAGCAACTCCTTGGTCAGCGAACCGAAGTTGATATCGGTGCCGCCGTCGGTCCAGTTGAGGGCGATCGGATCGGAGAAATCGCGTCCCCGGGCCATCAGCGGCAGCCGGCGGGCGAACTCGTCGGGGCTGTCGATGTACTCCATCCCGGCGAACAGCGGATGCCGGGCCAGCGCCTCGTAGCGTTTGCGCAGGTATTCGACATCGGCGGCGCCGTGGACGAAGCTCACGTGTGGGATGGGGTTGATGAACCGGGACGGATCGCCGAGGATTCCGTTCTCGACCGCGTAGGCCCAGAACTGCCGCGATACCTGGAACCGCTCGTTGATATCGACGGCCTTGCCGATATCGACCGAGCCGTCCGGTTTCTGCGGGCTGTAGTTGAGCTCGCACAGCGCGGAATGGCCGGTGCCGGCGTTGTTCCACGGGTCGCTGCTCTCGGCCGCGGCGGCATCCAGTCGTTCGAACACCGTGATCGACCAGTCCGGCTGCAGCTGACGCAGCAGCGCGCCGAGGGTGGCGCTCATGATGCCGGCACCGATGAGGACTACATCGGTCTTTTCAGTCTGGGCAACGTTCGGCACGGGTGTTCGACTTCCTTGTCCTGGTGCGCGGGGCACACATTCCCGACCGGGATGTGGTCCGCTGGGGCACGGGCGCATATGCAGTTGTTCACGGACGGCGACGAGTCTCTTCGGGCGCGGCCGAATGTAGGTTACCCGCCGTTCACTACTGCTAATTGTGCACCTCGACACGCGCGGAATCCGCAGCCAGGGCGGCGATTGTGACCTAGATTCCTCTCGGCCGGCGCCCCGAGCGGCGCCGTCACCGGAAGCCAGTGGCGCAATTAACACCGTCGCGGACAACCATTCGCGGGCCCGCACGGCCGGGAACGAACGCCGAGGTACGCCGGTCCCTGACCGGGTGTCGCCGCGGACCCGACGCCACCGACCGGATTGCCACCGACCGAACGGAGCGGCGGCGGAGGTGCGCCTAGATTGGAGCCGTGACGAACGAATCCCCGGCCGCCGGCAGCACGCTGAGACCGGCCGATACCTGGCAGCCGGATGTACTCGGTGACGGGTACGAATACCGCACATTGGACCTGGGGACCGACCCCGACGGCGAAGGCGAGATCGTCGCCACCCTGGTCCGCCATCTGCCCGATTCCGGCGCAACCGGCACGGTCGATTCCAGCGCCACCGGCACGGCCGCAGCCGTCCTGTACCTGCACGGGTTCACCGACTACTTCTTCCAGCGGCATGTGGCCGAGCATCTGACCGCGCGTGGTCACCGGTTCTACGCGCTGGATCTGCGAAAATGCGGCCGCTCGCTGCGCGCGAACCAGACCCCGCACTTCATCGGCGATCTCGCGCTCTACGACCGCGAACTCAATGAATCGCTCCGTCTGATCGCCGCGGAAACACAGGGCGAGGTCCTGGTCATGGGACATTCGACCGGCGGCCTGGTGGCGTCGCTGTGGCTGGATCGGCTGCAGCGCGCGGGTGGCACGGCGGCGGCCGGGATCAGCGGGCTGGTCCTGAACAGTCCCTGGTTCGATCTGCAGGGACCGGCGTATGTACGCACCGTCGGCACGCAGCTGATCAATACCGTGGGCCGGTTCCGGGCGAAGTCGGCGCTGCCGCTGAGCAAATCCAGTGCCTACGGCGACAGCCTGCACCACAGCGTCGCCGGCGAATGGGACTACGACCTGGACTGGAAGCCGCGGCAAGGTTTTCCGGTGCGGGCCGGGTGGTTGCGCGCGATTCGGCTGGGACAGGCGCGGCTGCACCGGGGCCTGGATATCGGTGTGCCCGCCCTGCTGTTGCGTTCCAAGCTCACGCAGTTCGCCCGCGAATACGGACCCGCCGTCGATGTGGCCGACGCGGTCCTGGATGTGGCCCAGATTCAGCGCTGGGCCGGCTGCCTGGGTGATCGCACGACCATCGTCCCGATCGACGGAGCCCGTCACGATGTCTTTCTGTCTGCCGAAGAGCCGCGTACGGAGGCTTTCCGGGAACTCGACAGCTGGCTGGACTGGCTCGCAACCTACCGCCCGGGCACATCCGCGTAACTGCCGTACCGGCACCGGCCGGGCGTCACCACATACTGGTGCGCAACACGATCTCGGTGGCGAATTCCTGGTCCGCTTCGGCGGCCACATTGTCGACATCGAGATCCACCACCCGGAACTCGCCGTACACGTGACGTCCGGAGCTGTCGGCGACCGAACGCGGTAGCCCTTTGGTCACCAGGACGGTGGTCGGCAGTTCGACGGCCGGGCACCCGGCCTCCAGGACCGCGCCGGATTCGTCGGGGACGGCCGGATGCCCGCGATCGGCGACGATCAGGCTCACGAACCGCCCGAACCCCTTCGCGCAGACCTGCCACGCCACACTGGCGCCCGCCCCCCGTCCTGCGACATTCGCCCAGGGCACCCCGAGATCGTCCAGGACCGCGTAGACACCGGTGAGGTCCAGGCCGGTGACGGTTTCGAACACGATGGTCCGCAGATCGGAACTGTGCAGCCGGGCGCATACCCGGTCGTAGACCTCCGGCGGATCGCCGGAGTCGGGGAACAGCAGCACACTGTGCTGGGTCACCGGACCGTCCACCCGCACCGTCCAGTCCCGGTCACCGACCGCGATGCGCCGAGATTCCATGACGCTTGACGCTACACCGCCCACCGGCGCCGTTGGAGTACTCCCCGTAAAGAGCGCGAGGATCGTGACGCGTGATCTCACAGCGATCTCGGGCCGTACACCGCCCGCAATCAGCTGATTCGCGAAAGTGCACCCATTGCGGATTCGACGACCGGCAGGTCGGCCGGCACCCCCTCGGCCAGGAGTCGCTCCAGCCGGGAGACGTCCAGGTTTTCGGCGACGAGGTCGGCGAGGAGGTCGAGCTGCGCGGCCCGTACCGCGGCCACCCGTGTCCCGGGGGCGACGGTGAAACCGGTCCGTCCGGCCGCTCGCGCTACCTGGGTCAGCCAGGTCCGGCGGAATTCGTCGGATTCGAGGAGACCGTGCAGATGCGTACCCCATACGGCCCCGCGCACGGCGCCCTCGGCCGACGGCTCGGCGGCGGCCGTATCGGTGAGCTCACCACCCGTGCCGGGGGCGGTCCGGCCGGTGACGTGCAGCCACGGTGTCTCGGCGGTACGCCGGATCCGGCCGTGATGGATCTCATAACCGCCCGCCACGACCCCCGCCGTACCCGCCGGTTCCCCATCCCGCGGCGTCGGCGCCCCCACGGCGGCGGTCCGGCACAACACCTTCTCGGGTGCGAACTCGACTTCCATATCCAGCAGCCCCAGCCCGTCGACCGCACCGGCCGCGGATTCCACCGGATCGAGAATGCGGTGCGCGAGCATCTGATAGCCGCCGCAGATCCCGAGTACCGGACGGCCGGCGCCTGCACGCCGCCGCAGCTCCTCGGCGATCCCGGTACGGCGCAACCAGTCCAGATCATCGACCGTGGCTTTGCTCCCGGGTACTACCACCAGATCGGCGGCCACGAGCTGGGACACTTCGGTCACCCAGCGGACCGCGACCCCCGGTTCGCAGGCCAGTGCCTCCACATCCGTCGAGTTGGAGATCCGGGGCAGCCGGACTGCGGCCACGCTGAGCCATTCACCGCCGACAGCCGGCCCGGGACGACCGATCTGTGCCCCGGAGACGCTGCCCAGCGAATCCTCGGCATCGAGCCAGAGATCCTCCCGGTACGGCAGCACACCGAGCGTGGGCCGGCCGGTCAGGGCCGCCAACTGGTCCAGACCGGGCCGCAGCAGATCCACGTCGCCGCGGAACTTGTTGATCACGAATCCGGCGATCAGCCGCTGATCCTCGGGGTCGAGGACGGCCAGGGTGCCGAACAGATGCGCCAGCACCCCGCCGCGGTCGATATCGCCGATCACCAGCACCGGCAGTTCGGCCGCCCGCGCCAGCCCCATATTCGCCAGATCGGTGGCCCGCAGATTGATCTCGGCGGGTGATCCCGCTCCTTCGCAGATCACCACATCGAATTCCGCCCGCAGCGCCGCGAGCTCGGCGGCCACCACCGCCCGCAGGCGGGTGCGATGGGTGATGTAGTCCGCGGCGCTCACGGTATCGGTGACCCGTCCGCGCACCACCAGTTGCGACCGCCGGTCGCTGCCGGGTTTCAGCAGGACCGGGTTGAATCGCACACTCGGTTCGAGCCCGCAGGCCTGCGCCTGCAGCGCCTGGGCCCGGCCGATCTCGCCGCCGTCCAGGGTGACGACGGAATTGTTCGACATGTTCTGGGCTTTGAACGGCGCCACCCGCACCCCGCGGCGGCGCAGCATCCGGCAGATCCCGGCGACCAGCACGCTCTTGCCGGCGTCGGAGGTGGTCCCGGCGACCAGCAGCGCCGGGCCGGGGGCGCTCACGGCAGCGTCAGGATTTCGGTTCCGGTATCGGTGACGACCAGTGTGTGCTCGAACTGCGCCGTCCACTTACGGTCCCTGGTGACTACGGTCCAGCCGTCGTCCCAGATGTCGTAGTCGATACCGCCCAGGTTGATCATCGGTTCGATGGTGAAGGTCATCCCGGGTTCGATGACGGAGTCGACGGCGGGCTGGTCGTAGTGCAGGATCACCAGGCCGCTGTGGAAGGTGGGCCCGACCCCGTGCCCGGTGAAATCGCGGACCACGCCGTAGCCGAAGCGGTTGGCATAGGACTCGATCACCCGGCCGATCACATTGAGCGCCCGGCCGGGACGCACCGCCTTGATCGCCCGCAGGGTGGCCTCTTCGGTGCGCTCCACCAGGAGTTTCACCTCCTCGTCCACGTCGCCGGCGAGGAAGGTCGCATTGGTATCGCCGTGCACTCCATGGATGTAGGCGGTGACGTCGATATTGACGATATCGCCGTCCTCGACCACGGTGCTGTCGGGGATTCCGTGGCAGATCACCTCGTTGAGCGAGGTGCAGCACGATTTGGGGAACCCCTTGTAACCGAGGGTGGAGGGGTAGGCCCCGTGATCGCACATGTATTCGTGCGCGATCCGGTCCAGCTCGTCGGTGGTGACCCCCGGCGCGACCGCTTTGCCGGCCTCGGCCAGGGCCTGCGCGGCGATCTTGCCGGCGATCCGCATCTTCTCGATGGTCTCGGGTGTCTGCACCCACGGTTCGGAGCCTTCGCGGGCCGTTTCCTTCCACACGTACTCCGGGCGTTCGATGGCGCGGGGAACCTCGCGTATCGGGGTGGGGGTTCCGGGGAGCAACGGCTGACGGGTACGCACGGACATGGTTCAAGAGTAGTCGGCGCCGGCCGACGGGTCGCCGGGAACGTTCCCGGCCGCACGCCGCCACCGCAGGAGCCTCCGCTCAGCGGGCCCGGCCGCCCGTACGGACCTCGAAGGCCACCCGGTCACCGCGGTAGAGCGCGGCCACCCGTTCGATCGGCCGGCCCTGGGTATCGATGCCGCGCCGGACCACCCGGAACAACGGCACCGCGGGCCGGCACCGGAGCAGCCCGGCCTCCCGGGGCGCGGCGAGGACGGTTTCGATCCGTTCGGTGGCGCCCGCGTATTCCACGCCCGAATCGCCGATGGTCGTCGCGAGCGAACTCAGCGGGTCGAATGCCGCGCGCAGCCAGCCGAACCGGTCCAGCGACAGGTCGATACGTTCCAGCGCGATCGGGTCACCGTCGGCGAAGAGCAGCCGTTCGAGGGTCATGATGGGGGTACGCGGCGCCAGGTCGAGATCACGCGCGACCTCGGCGTCGGCGATACCGTCCTCCCAGGACAGCAACCGGCGCACCACTCCGGCGGCCTCTTCCCCGGCGGATTCGGGGGCCAGGGGCCGGACGACCTTCGGCCGGGCCAGTACCGTGCCGCGGCCCTGCCTGCGGATACGGCCTTCGACGGCGAGGTCGCGCAGGGCGTGGCGGACGGTTTCGCGCGCGACGCCGAACCGTCCCGCCAGTTCGCGTTCGGCGGGCACCCGGTCGCCGGGGCGTAGCTCGTCGAGCATCGTGTCGATTTCGGCGCGTACCCGATAGACCTTCGACAGTGCCACGCCGCCGGGCGCCCGCACCTGGGTACGGAGGTCTTCCGGCGCCGATACGGTTGCGACGCCCTCCGTGTGAATCATGGCAGAACCTACCTCCAATTGACCTACACCACCCGGGTAACCGAGTATTCGCCACCGACTCACCGTCGGGTCTAGGCCATTCGACATTTCGCGGCGGTTCCCGGACCCACCGCGAGGGGTTTCGCGTTCATCGGACTGGACAGCCGAGCGGTCCGCTGCGCCCTGCTACTGGACCGGTAACCGGCGGCGGCCACCGGCCACCTCGGCGATCAAATCCGTGTACCCGTCCACGAGTTCGGCCAGGTGGTACCAGTGCCGGTGGGTGCGGTCACTGCGCACACCGTCGGCTTCGATGGCCTGATTCGCCGCGACCCAGCTGTGCGCCATGCGATCGATCACCGCACCCAGACTTTCGGTGTGCAGCGAGGCGCCGTGGCGGTGCTGCGGCATCTTGCGGACAATCCAGTCGTTGATATCGTTCACGAGTTCGCTTCGGCGGCCGTCTATTTCGGCTATCTCCGCCAAATCCCGGACATGCGCCCGGCGCTTGTGCAGTTCGACGAGCGCAGTTGCGAAACGTAGCAGCACCCGGTCCTGGGCCCGCCGCCCTTGAAAGGCGCACAGCAACTGTGGCGCTGTCGGCAGGGTCCCCAGCGTGGGCGCACTCATCTGCACCCCTCGGACTCACCCGGCACCATCACACTCTGTACCAACATGATCGACTCTCGATTCGGTAATCCCGGACATCGGATCGTTGCTCACAACAAGGCTAGCTGGATCATGCTCTTACAGATGTAAGAACACAAGACTTCGGTATGCAATGTTGCGAACAGCGTTGTGCGCAAGCCTAACGATCCGCTTCCCGGAAGCTCATCGCGGTCCCACCGAAAATGCTTACCCGCCAACCTTGTTCCCGCCGGCGGCCCGAATCCGCGCCGCGCCGAACGATACCCGCCGACACCGCGTTACCAGTCGGGACAACGCGTTACGCGACCACATCGCAACCGTGCCGAGACCTATCCGCGCCACACTCCCGGCACCATACGCATCCCTATGGTGCCCGCATGCAGGCCCCCGGCCGTGGCGACCACCGGCAAGGCCTCCACGAACCCCGCGCTGTCCCAGACCGTTCCGCGCATACACAGTCCGGCGTTGCGGAGTCGCGCGGAGATACCGCCACACACACCTATGAAAGATTGCCACCCATTTGCCGACTCCGCCGGAAATTGTCTGCTCCCGAAGGCTTCCGCCGGCAGGTACCGCCTGCACGACACTGCCGATCACCTCGCTTCCGGCCGCTCGTTATGGTGGCAGCACCACAGGGCATGCGGCCGCCGCGAACCGGGGCCACCGCCCATCGGATATGGCACTGTCGAAAGGGATGACATGGCAGGCAAACGCACCGTCCTCACGGCGGGGTTGCGCCGGCTCTCGGTGCTGTTGCTGGAGATGCGCGAAGACGCCGAGCTCAGCAAAGAGGAGGTCAGCGCCCGCACCGGGATCAACGTGACCACCCTGTACCGGATCGAAACCGCCCAGGCCCGGCCGCAGCGCCGCACGCTGATGACGATGCTGGACCTCTACGGTATCGACGCGGAGCGGCGCCAGGACGCACTGGAACTACTCTCCGACGCACAGAAGCCGGGAATGTCGCGGCCGTACGAGGCCAGCCTCTCGGAGGTCTATGCCGCGTACATCAATTTCGAATCGGTGGCGCTGTCTGCCCGGCACTACCAGACCTCGTTCATTCCCGGACTGCTGCAAACCGAGCAGTACGCCACGGCGGTGATCGACACGTACATGCCGAAGCTGGAGGCCTCCGACCTGGAACGCCGGGCGCGGGCCCGGATGGACCGGGCAGCGGTGCTGGCGAAGGACGAACCACTCGAACTGTGGGTCGTGCTGGACGAGGCCGCCATCCGCCGCGTCGTCGGCGGCCCGGAGGTCATGAGCGGCCAGTTACGGCGACTGTGCGAGGCGACCAAACGCAAGAACGTGATCCTGCAGATCCTGCCGTTCGACGCGGGCGCGCACCCGGGTATGGCCGGATCCTTCACGATCCTCGACTTCCCGGATCCCAGCGACCCCGAATTGGTCTATGTCGAGCGCATTTCCGGTGACGAACTGATCGAAGGCCATTCCGAGATCCGCCGCTTCGGTGTCATGTTCGACCAACTGCGCGCGATGGCATTGAGCCCCCGGGATTCCGCGGTGATGATCGCCGAGGCCGCCGAATCCATGAGCTGAGGCGGACATTTCGCGCGATTCGGCGCGGTACGGGCATCGCGGGCCCGGTGAACGGGTATACAAGGCGCATCTGTCCGATCACCGGTGCCTACCGGTCACTGCGGGAGCGAGGCGACCTTGTCAGACGTCACCGCCCGGACCGATCCGGAGCAGCAGCCCGAACTGAAGCGTGTCATCGGCCCGTGGCTGCTGTTGCTGTTCATCGTGGGCGATATTCTCGGCACCGGTATCTACGCCCTGACCGGCCGTGTCGCCGGCGAGGTCGGCGGCGCGGTCTGGGTACCGTTCCTGGTCGCCTTCGGGGTCGCCATGATCACCGGATTCAGCTACCTGGAACTGGTCACCAAGTATCCGCAGGCCGCGGGCGCCGCGCTGTATACGCACAAGGCGTTCGGCATCCATTTCCTCACCTTCATGGTGACCTTCGCCGTGATGAGTTCGGGTATCACCTCGGCCGCCACCGCGGCCAAGGCATTCGCCGCGAATTTCGCCGAGGCCTTCGAGTTCGACGGCGCGAACGGTCTGGTCCTCACTCTCATCGCGCTCGCCTTCATGGCTCTGATCGCGGCGATCAACCTGCGCGGGGTCGGCGAGAGCGTGAAGGCGAACGTTCTACTCACCTGTGTGGAACTCTCGGGGCTACTGATCGTGATCTGTATCGGACTGTGGGCGCTGGGTTTCGGCAACGGCGACTTCGGGCGGATCGTCGAATTCGACACCGGTGACCGTTCCGCGTTCGGTGGGGTGATCGCCGCGACGACCCTGGCCTTCTACGCCATGGTCGGGTTCGAGGATTCGGTGAATATGGCCGAGGAGACCAAGGAGCCGAGCCGGATCTTTCCCAAGATCCTGCTCACCGGCCTGTTGATCACCGGAGCCATCTACGTCGTGGTGTCGATCACCGCGGTGGCCCTCGTACCGCCGGACAAACTCTCCGAAGGCGATACGCCGCTGCTGCAGGTGGTGGAGATCGGTGCCCCCGGATTCCCCACCCAGATCTTCGCGTTCATCACCATGTTCGCGGTCGCCAATTCGGCGCTCATCAACATGCTGATGGCCAGCCGCTTGCTCTACGGTATGGCCAGGCACAAGGTCGTACCCCGCTCGCTGGGCCGGGTGCATCCGACCCGCCGTACCCCGTATATCGCGATCATCTTCACCACCCTGGTGGCGCTCGGGCTGCTGTTGTTCGTCGGCGAGGTACCCGAACTCGGCGGCACCACCGCACTGCTGTTGCTCGTGGTCTTCACCATCGTCAATGTCGCGGTCCTGGTGCTGCGCCGCGACCTGGTCGGCCACGAGCATTTCCGCACCCCGACACCGCTACCGGTGCTCGGCGCGGTGTGCTGCGCCTATCTGGCCACCCCGTTCACCGATCGCAATCCTCAGCAGTACGTGATCGCCGGGATTCTGCTCGCGGTGGGTGTGGTGCTGTGGGCGCTGACGGCGTTGTGGAACAAACCGCACAACGTGAAACCCCTGGGGCCCGAGGTCGATATCCGGTAACCTCGGCCGACGGACGAGGCGGCGGAGGCCGGAAAACGCTGAAGTGACGAGCGCGCGTGCGATCGGTAACGTATTCGCCGATGACAAGCATGGACGCCAGATTCGGCGATGCGGCTGGGTCGGTGCCCCTCCCCAGCCCGTGGGATCTCAACACCTACCTCGCCGAAGTGGCCGCGTATCGCAAGCGGCCGATCTCATTGCAGCCGGCACATCGCTCGGCGCTGGCCGAACTGGGGTGCAACGGCAACGGGCTGTGGATCGCGCGTAAACACGACGACATCATCGTCTACGACGCTTCGGCATCCGGCCGCAACGCCGACCATATCGTGCTGCATGCCATCGGCCATATGCTGCTCGGTCACGGCGGTCCGGGCTCCGAGGACGCCGATATCACCCGGATCTCGATCGGCGCCCTCAACCCGGCTTTGCTGGACGCGCTGGCAACCATCGCACCGGGGTCGATCACCCAGATCCTGGGCCGCGACGATTTCGGCGACGACCGGGAACGGGAGGCCGGTGTTTTCGCCGAGATGACCATGGTCTACGCGGCCCTGCCGAGGCGCCGCACCCGCTCGTTCTGGCCCTTCGGCCGCCGCAAGAACAAGTAACTGCCACCGGAAACGTCCCGGCGGCACGCGGAGGAGCGGATCGGATGTATCCGATCGGCCGGTGAGGGTCTATTCTTGTGCGCCGTGGCCGAACCGCAGACACCCGCCGCCCCGCATCCCGCTATCGCGCCGCTGGCCGGCCTCCTCGGGACCTGGCGCGGCGCCGGGCAGGGTGACTATCCCACCATCGAGCCGTTCGGTTATCTGGAAGAGATCACCTTCGGTCATCTCGGCCGCCCCTTCCTGACCTACCGGCAGCGCACCCGGCATGCCGACGACAACCGCCCCTTGCATGTGGAGACCGGCTACCTGCGCTGCCCAGGCCCGGACCGGGTAGAACTCATCCTGTCCCACCCCACCGGGATCACCGAGATCTGCGAGGGCAAACTCACCCTCGCCGACGCGGAGATCCGCCTGGAGCTCGAGTCCACCGCGATCGGCCTGAGCAGTACCGCCAAAACGGTGACCGCACTCAGCCGGACCATTCATATGCACGGCGGGGTTATCGACTACACCTTGCAGATGGGCGCCGTGGGTCTCCCTCTACAGGATCATCTCGCCGCGAGTTTGCAGAAGATCTGAATCGGGCGTAACGAAAACGTCACGAATTTCCGGGCGCGGGTCACGATTTGCCCATCGCCGATTTTCCGCAGCTTTCCATCTTGTCTCGATGCGTGATCCCGGCTTAGGTTGACCTGAGCAGCAAACCTTCAGAAAACTCTCGCGCGGGGCTCGGTCGCACAGGTGCCATCCGAACTCGCCAGCAGTCGAACCTCTGAATCGGAGGGAGCCGGATATGAAGCGTTCCACCGTTGCTCTCATCACCGCCGGACTGATTCTCGGCGGCACCGGGGTGGTCGAAATCCTCGGCACCGATACCGCCGCGTCGGCCCCGGTCTCCGACCGGGCCGTATCGGTTGTCGCGCCCGCACGGGTCAGCGATCCCGTCGATACCGATACCGGTCACCGCTACGCAACCGGCACCGGCACCGTCGCCACCGGCCCGTGATCGGGCCACGGCCACATAGTCAGTAGCCGTCGGGGAGAGCCGTCAGCATATCGCGGGTCACCCCGACGGCGTTATCGGAACTACCACCCTTGACCAGCAGCGTCGCGAATGCGAGATCGCCCCGGTAGCCGACGAACCAGGAATGTGAACCGCCGGCCACCTCCGCTTCACCGGTTTTGCCGAACACCGCACCCTGGTCGGCGATCCGGTTGGCGGTTCCGGTCAGGACCACCTCCCGCATCATCGTCCGCAGGCCACGCACGACCGCCGGATCCGGTACCGGTCGCGGCCCGTCGACGACAGTCTCGCGACCGGCTATCAGATACGGGGTCGGCGCGCTGCCGTGGGCAATCGCCGCGGCCAGCATTGCCATACCGAAGGGACTGACAACAACCCGGCCCTGCCCGATTCCGTCCTCGGTGCGCTGTGTGCGGTCTTCGGAAACGGGTACCGAACCGGAATAGGTCGGCAAACCGGGAATCACGTAATCCGGGCCGATTCCGAAAGTGGCCGCCGCCTCCGAAAGCGCGGCGGGCGGCAATTGGCTGGCCAATTTCGCGAACGACGTATTACAGGAACGCGCATAGGCGGTCGACAACGCGACGTTCCCGACCGTGAAACCGTTGTAGTTCGGAATCAGGCGCTCGCCGATCGTGATTGCGCTCGGGCACGCGACGACGGTATCCGGCGTGGCCAGGCCGCCGGAAATAGCGGCGGCGGCGGTCACCGTTTTGAACACCGACCCGGGCGGATACTGGCCGATGGTCGCCACCGGGCCGTCCCGGTCGGCGGCAGCGTTCTGCGCGACGGCGAGGATGCCACCGGTGGACGGTTCGATCACCACCATCATGGTTTGTTCCCGGCGCCCGTCGACCGCCCGCTGCGCGGCGTTCTGTACCTGCCGGTCCACGCTCAGAGTGAAGGACGGCACCGGCTGCGCCGCCACCTCGTGCAGTACGCCGGTTTCCGCACCGCCCTCGTTCCGGGCGACCACGCGCCAGCCGGCCCGGCCGTGCACATCGTCAATCACGGCCTGCCGGACCTGCGCCATCAGATCGGGAGCGAACTTCCGGTCGGCCGGGGTCAGATCCCACTCCTGGGTGACCCGTACCCCGGGCAGACCGATGAGCTGCGGCCCGGCGCGGGCGAACTCGGTGTCGTTCAGCACGATCACCGTGTAGACGCCGTCTGCGGCGCGGGCGGAATCCAGGATGCGCTGCGGAGTCAGCCGCTCGTCGATATCGATCAGCGCCCGCGAGACCGCCGCCGCCACCTGCCGCGGTTCGGCGCTTTCGGCGGCATCGAAGGTCACCCGCGAAACCGTGCCCGGTATCAGCACATCACTACCGGACTGCTCGTTCACCCGGGCACCCGGCGCCTGGCGCACCGACAATGCCATGGTCTGGGTATCGCCCAGCCGGGGATGCAGGGCAGAACCACTCCACCGCACCGCCCAGCCGCCACCGCTGCGCACCAGCGGCAGCTGCCCGGTATAGGACCAGTTGCGCCCACCGGCCAGCCGCCATTCGTAGGTGTAGTCGACGGTGGCGGTATCACCGGAGATCCGGGCCGCGCCGGACCGGGCATGCAGCTCCTCGGCACCCAGTTCCTCCCAGACGGAGACGAGTGCGGGCCCGGCTTTCTCGGGGCGGGTCGTGCGCGCGGCGGCTTCGTCGAGGTCGTGGGCCGCGAAGGCCTCCAGGAAACCGTCGGCCGCGGTGATCGGTCCCGAGGACCCCCCGAGGCAGGCGGTCGTGGCGAAAGCGAGCACCGCGACCGCGAATACGAGTACCGGACGGATCGTCATCGCGCCCGATCGTAGCGACCCCGGCCCGCTGTTCACTTGCGGCGCACCGCATCCTGCCGGACTCGGTCGGGTCGGACCGGGCCGGCTCAGTCCAGCAGTACCGTGGCGAAGGTCGCGATCTGCCGGAACCCGACCGCCCGGTAGGCCCGCCGGGCGATCTCGTTGTAGTCGTTGACGTACAGGCTCGCCGTCCGCCCGGTGGCGACCACCGCATTCGCGACCGCCGCCGTTCCTGTGGTGCCCAGCCCTCGCCCGCGGTGTTCCGGGTGGACCCACACACCCTGGATCTGCCCGGTACGCCGGGACATCGCCCCCACCTCGGCCTTGTAGGCGACCTCGCCGTCGATGAACCGGGCCCAGGCCCGGCCGGCCTCGATCAGTCCGGCCACCCGGCGCCGGTAACCGCGGCCGCCGTCACCGGCCCGCGGATCCACCCCCACCTCTTCGATGAACATGGCGATGGCGGCCGCCAGATAACGGTTCAGCTCGTCGGGACGCACCTGCCGGACCTCCGGGTCGGTGGCCGCGAGCGCGGTGCCCGTGAGGGCCAGCAGCGGCTGGTCGGCACGCAGCTCCCGCTCCGGGCCCCAGTGATCGCCGAGCATCTCCCACAGGGGTAGCGCGAGTTCCCGGCGGCCTACCACCGAAGAACACATCCGGGGCCAGCGCAGCGCGCGGTCGGCGAAGGCGCGCAGGGCCGCGCGGTCACCCCGCAACGGGATCAGGTTGACGCCGGAGAAACACAGCGATTCGGCCGGCCCGCCGTGGCTCCACAATTCGCCCTGACCGTACCGGTTGTCCAGACCGTATTCCTGTAGCCGGGCGGCGACCATACAGGCCGCCACCGGGTCCTCGTCGAGCACCCTGAGCACCTGTCCCAGGTCCCGCTCGGCGAGCTGACGCGCGGGAACGTATTTCGCGCGCCGGGCCGGCTCCAGCAGACTCCGCACCTAGTACAGCCTGCCATGAAGTGCGGCCAGACGATACGGATATCCCGAAAGCGTGTACCGCGGGGGTGCCACCGAGGCAGCACCTCTCGGCTCGCGGGAGCCGCGAGCCGAGAACGCGGGCCGATCAGCCCACGCTGACGACCGGTTCACCGGTGCCGGCGTCCGCACCCATCTCCTCGGCGATCCGCATGGCTTCCTCGATGAGGGTTTCCACGATCTGCGCCTCGGGCACGGTCTTGATGACCTCACCCTTGACGAAGATCTGACCCTTACCGTTCCCCGAGGCCACGCCCAGGTCGGCTTCCCGGGCCTCGCCGGGACCGTTGACCACACAGCCCATGACCGCGACCCGCAGCGGTACCTCCAGCCCGTCGAGCCCGGCGGTGACCTCGTTGGCCAGGGTGTACACGTCGACCTGCGCACGCCCGCAGGACGGGCACGACACGATCTCCAGTTTGCGGGGGCGCAGGTTCAGCGATTGCAGGATCTGCCCGCCGACCTTGACCTCTTCGGCCGGCGGCGCGGACAGCGAGACCCGGATGGTATCGCCGATCCCTTCGCTCAGCAGCGCACCGAACGCGACAGCGGATTTCACGGTGCCCTGGAAGGCCGGGCCGGCCTCGGTGACGCCGAGATGCAGCGGATAGTCGCTCTGCGCGGCCAGCTGCCGGTAGGCCTCGACCATCACCACGGGATCGTTGTGTTTGACCGAGATCTTGATATCGCCGAACCCGTACTCCTCGAACAGGCCCGCTTCCCACAGCGCCGACTCCACCAGCGCCTCCGGAGTGGCCTTGCCGTATTTGTCCATCATCCGTTTGTCGAGGGATCCGGCGTTCACACCGATCCGGATCGGGATACCCGCGTCTCCGGCCGCCTTGGCGACCTCTTTCACGCGACCGTCGAATTCCTTGATGTTGCCCGGGTTCACCCGCACCGCCGCGCACCCGGCGTCGATGGCGGCGAAGATATAGCGCGGCTGGAAATGGATATCGGCGATCACCGGTATCTGGGATTTCTTCGCGATGATGGGCAGTGCGTCGGCGTCTTCCTGCCGCGGGCACGCCACCCGCACGATATCGCAGCCCGATGCCGTGAGTTCGGCGATCTGCTGCAGGGTCGCGTTCACATCGTGCGTTTTGGTCGTCGTCATCGACTGCACGGAGATCGGGTGGTCACTGCCCACACCGACACCACCCACCATGAGCTGACGGGTCTTGCGCCGCGGCGCGAGCACCGCCACCGGTGCGGTCGGCATCCCCAATCCGACTGTGCTGGTCACTTTCGGCTGCCTACTTTCGTCCTGGTCCGGCCGGTCGGTGCCGAGTGTAGTCCCGCCGCGGGGGCGCGCCGCCGAGACATGGACTACACCGGCAACCGGCACCGCGGCGTCACCGGGATGTCACCCGGGCGACACCCGGCACAGTCGGTGCCATAGGCGAAACCGCAGTTCAGCGCGGTTTGCGGCGATAGATCACGTCGTAGATGAGAATCCCGGCCATCGCGGCCGCGAATCCGATCAGGTACAGGTTCTCGACCTGGCCGGAGTGATTGCCGATCAGCATGCCGAGCAGCGCGATGATCACGACCACCGCGGCCACCCGGAAGGTTGTGCGCGATTCGCCGCTCCAACCGAATGCCGCCGACGGAACCTCAGCAGGGTCCACCTTGGTGACGTGCTGGTCAGTGGTGAGTTCGACGTCCGTGGCGGCCACGATCGCTCCTCCTCGAGAGAACGGATACTGCCCTTTATCGTGGCATACGACCGCCCGTCGTAGCCAGTAGGGGCGGGGTCGGTGACAATGGGCGGGTGTCAGATCTCCGCAGAGTTCTCCTGCTCGGCAGCACCGGTTCCATCGGCACCCAGGCGCTCGAGGTGATCGCCGCCAACCCCGGCAGATTCGAAATCGTCGGCCTGGCCGCGGGCGGCGGGAACACCGAACTGCTGGCCGCGCAGATGGCCGCCACCGGCACCACCAACGTGGCCGTTGCCGACCCGGCAGCCGCGGCCCGGCTGGGGGTGCCGTTCGCCGGCGCGACTGCGGCAACCGAACTCGTCCGCAACACCGAGGCCGATGTCGTACTCAACGCGCTCGTCGGTTCGCTCGGCCTGGAACCCACCCTCGCGGCGCTGGAATCGGGGGCCACCCTGGCGCTGGCGAACAAGGAATCGCTGGTGGCCGGCGGCTCACTGGTCACCCGGGCGGCCCGGCCCGGCCAGATCGTGCCGGTCGATTCGGAACATTCCGCGCTGGCCCAGTGCCTGCGCGGCGGGCGCGCCGAGGAAGTCGCCACACTGGTCCTCACCGCCTCCGGTGGCCCGTTCCGGGGCTGGACCACCGAAATGCTGGACGGCGTGAACCCCGCCGAGGCGAAAACCCACCCCACCTGGTCGATGGGCCCGATGAACACGTTGAACTCGGCCTCGCTGGTGAACAAGGGCCTGGAGTTGATCGAAACGCATCTACTGTTCGGGATCCCCTACGACCGCATCCAGGTCACCGTGCACCCGCAGTCGATCGTGCATTCCATGGTCACCTTCACCGACGGGTCCACGCTGGCCCAGGCCAGCCCGCCGGATATGAAGCTGCCCATCGCGCTGGCGCTGGGCTGGCCGGACCGGGTCCCCGGCGCGGCCACCCCGTGCGATTTCGGTACGGCCGCCACCTGGACGTTCGAACCCGTCGACGATGCGGTGTTCCCGGCGGTGGAACTCGCCCGGGAGGCCGGAACCGCCGGCGGGTGCGTCACCGCGGTGTACAACGCGGCCAACGAGGTCGCGGTACAGGCGTTTCTCGACGGGCGGATCCGGTTCCCGGATATCGTGCGCACCGTGGCCCGGG
The DNA here is from genome assembly GCF_042719915.1 of Nocardia sp. NPDC058499. Taxonomy (NCBI): domain Bacteria; kingdom Bacillati; phylum Actinomycetota; class Actinomycetes; order Mycobacteriales; family Nocardiaceae; genus Nocardia; species Nocardia sp. NPDC058499. The sequence continues at coordinate 929,650 of NZ_JBHXMZ010000001.1, forward strand.
TGGTCCGCGACGCCGGACAGTGGCACGCCGAACCGGGCGAACTCGCCGAGGTGCTGGCGGCCGACGAATGGGCTCGTGACCGCGCCCGCACACTGGTACACCGGTAATCCATGTCCCAGATGGTCGAGGCCCGGCACGCGGGCGGTTACTGTGGACACGTGCTCGCGGCCGCTCCGGTCTCCGTGCGGGCCGAGAGATTTGATCTGCGCACCGCAGGAGGGCTGTAAACCACATGCTGTTCGTGTTGGGGTTCGTGCTGTTCGCCCTCGGCATCACGATTTCGATCGCATTGCACGAATGCGGGCATATGTGGACCGCGCAGGCCACCGGAATGAAGGTCCGCCGGTATTACATCGGTTTCGGCCCGAAAATGTTCTCCTTCCGGCGCGGGGAAACCGAATACGGGGTCAAATGGCTGCCGCTCGGCGGTTTCTGTGATATCGCCGGAATGACCGCGCTCGACGAACTCGAACCCGAGGAAGTCGAGCGCGCCATGTACCGGCAGGCCGCCTGGAAACGCCTCGTCGTGATGTCCGGCGGAATCGCGATGAACTTCCTGCTCGGATTCCTCCTCATCGTGGTGCTGGCGGTCGGCTGGGGACTCCCCAACCTGAACCAGCCACCCGAAACCGCCCTCGGTGATATGAGCTGCGTCGCGCCGCAGAACCCCGACGGAACCGTCGGCACCTGCACCGGCGAGGGCCCTGCCCAGCGCGCGGGCCTGCAACGCGGCGATGTGGTGACCGCGGTCGACGGCGAGCCCGTCGACACGTGGAAAGAATTCCAGACCCTCACCCAGCAACAGGAGGGACCGTTCACCTACACCCTCGAGCGCGGCGGGCAGACCATGGATATCGAGGTCGTGCCCGAGCAGACGATGCGCTACCCCAGCGAGGGTGGCCCGGGCCGGGAAGTCGGTGTGGTCGGGGTCGGCCAGGAATTCTACGAACCGGTCCAGTACGACATTCTCGGTGCGATTCCCGCGTCGGCGGCATTCACCGGGGATATGTTCATCCGCACCTTCCAATCGCTGGCCCAGATGCCGGCGAAGGTGGCCTCGCTGTGGGACGCGGTGACCGGCGGAGAACGCGATGCGGATACCCCGGTCAGTGTGTACGGCGCCAGCAAGATCGGCGGCGAAACCGCCGAACGCGGCTACTGGAATATGTTCATCCTCGTCCTGGCGAGCCTGAACTTCTTCCTGGGCGCGTTCAACATCCTGCCGCTGCTGCCGCTCGACGGCGGCCATATCGCGGTGGTGTTGTACGAGAAGATCCGCAACACCTTCCGCGGCTGGAAGGGTCTCGCCCCCGGCGCCCCCGTCGACTACCTGAAACTGCTGCCGCTCACCTACGTCGCCGTCGTGATCGGCGGGGCATACATGCTGCTCACCCTGGCCGCCGACATCATCAACCCGATCAACCTCTTCCCCTGACCGCCGCTTCGGCCTCGCGGCTCGGCTAGCATCGCCGCATGCGGCGTGCATCCGGGCCCGGGCACTACCTCCAGGCCGTCCGGCTCGATCCCACCGCCGAAGCGACCGGGTACCCGTTCGATCTGCCCGCGGTGCGCTACCTCGCACGATCCGGCGGACTGTCGCTACCACCGGGAGTGACGTTCCTGGTCGGTGAAAACGGTAGCGGTAAATCGACACTGCTCGAGGCGATCGCGGTGGCAGCGGGCCTCAACCCCGAGGGCGGTAGCCAGAACTACCGGTTCGCCACCCGCGCCAGTGAGTCGGAACTGGGTGAGCATCTGGTCCTGCGCTGGGGCATCCACAAACCCCGCAGCCGCTTCTTCCTGCGCGCCGAATCGTTCTACAACGTGGCCACCGAAAGCGAACGTCTCGGCCCGGAACAACTCACAGCAATCGGTGGCTCACCACACAGCCGTTCACACGGCGAATCGTTCGTCGACCTCATCCGGCACCGGTTCTTTCCCGGCGGCCTGTATCTCATGGACGAACCCGAAGCCGCGCTGTCCGCCCGCGGCTGTATGACCGTGCTGGCTCGGATCTCCGAACTGGTATCCGACGGCTGCCAGTTCGTGGTGGCAACCCACTCCCCAATTCTGCTGGCGGTCCCGAACGCGACGATTTACCAATTCGACGAGGACGGTTCCATCGATACCGTTGATTTCGATCAGGCCGTTCCGGTCGCCGTCACCCGGGAGTTCCTCGCCAGGCCGCAGCACTACCTGCGGTACCTGCTCGAAGAACAGTGAACGGGGCCACCGGTGAGGGTCTCCGATCCAGCCACCCGATCGTTCAGCACGCGACGAGCGTCCGCCCCGGCCGGATCCATGCCGTAACGCAATGCCACTTCCTTGCCGTGGCATACCAGCTCGGCCCCGCATATCAGCTCAGTGCGTGTTCGCCCTTCCCATCGATCACATCCACCACGTATTCGGCGATCGCCAGCGAGGAGGTCGCCGCCGGGGACGGCGCGTTGCGGACGGCGGTGACCGGGCCCAGGCGGTCGATCCGGAAATCGTCGACCAGAGTGCCGTCGGCGTCGAGGGCCTGGGCGCGAACACCTGCTCCCGCACGCACCACATCCGCGCTACCGATTGCGGGAATGTAACGCTGCGCCTTACGCATGTACGCGGCGATGGATACCGAGCCGTACATTTCCCCGAGCCCGGTGCGCCAATGCTGCCGAACCAGCCGCCGGAACCCCGGCCAGGCCAGGGTTTTCGCCATGTCGCGGGGTACGAAACGGGTACGCCGATACCCCTCCCGCGCAAAGGCCAGGACCGCGTTCGGACCGACCTCGACGGCTCCCGATACGCGCCGCGTGAAATGCACGCCCAGAAACGGGTACCGCGGATCCGGAACCGGATAGACGAGGCCGCGCACCAGCTCCCTCTTTTGCGGGACCACATCCATGTACTCGCCCCGGAAAGGGACGATGCGAGGGCCGGCGTCGCCACCGGCCAGAACGGCCACCGAATCCGCCTGTAATCCGGCGCAGAGAACAACCCGGTCCGCCGCCAGAACCTGCTCCCCCACAGCGATTTCGACACCCGAAGCGGTCCGGATGATCCGGTCCACCGCGCAGGAAGTCCTGACCTCGCCGCCGGCCGCCACTATGTCTGCCGCGAAAGCCTCGGCCACGCCGCGAAAATCGGTGATCGCGGTATGCGGTGAATACAGCGCCGCGATACCCTCCGCGAACGGTTCGATATCTCGAATACCGGCGGCATCGACACGGCGCAGCCCGGGCACCGCATTATGTCCCGCCCGCGCCTCGAGGGCATCCAGGCGAGCCATTTCTTCGTCGTCCACTGCGATGACGAGCTTGCCGCATTCCTCGTACGGCAACTCCCGCTCGGCACAGTAGTCGCGCAGCATCGCCCGGCCTCGCGCACACAGCACAGCCTTCAGACTCCCCGGCTGGTAGTAGATCCCGGCATGCACCACCCCCGAGTTGTGACCGGTCTGGTGCACAGCCACCCGGTCTTCCTTCTCCAGCACCACAACCCGGGCCCCAGGCCGCCGGCGACCGATTTCCCGGGCCACCGCCAGACCCACGATCCCGGCCCCCACCACGACAATCACCCGGTCGGCCAAACTCTCGCTCCTGTTACGCGTGAACTATCGGTTCGATGGGCTCAGCGCTGTTCCAGAGCCACGAAGGGAATCGTCGCCTCGAACGGGATCGTCCAGCAACTGCGCCGAGTCCGGGCGGCTCATCCGGGTACCCTTTCAGACATGGTCCGGGCCGACGGCGAAACAGAGTCCGCAGCCTATTCTGCCTCGCCGCCGGAGACGACAGAAATACTCAGCCCTCTGCGGCCAGCTGCCCGCAGGCGGCGGCGATTTCCTGGCCGCGGGTATCGCGCACCGTGCACGGAACGCCCTGCGCCTCGACCCGGCGCACGAACTCGCGTTCGACCGGTTTCGGGCTGGCATCCCATTTGCTGCCCGGTGTCGGGTTGAGCGGGATGACGTTCACATGCACGCGCGACCCGAGCGCCTTGTGCAGTTTCGCGCCGAGCATATCCGCCCGCCAGGGGTGATCGTTGATATCGCGGATCAGCGCGTATTCCACCGAGATGCGGCGGCCCGTCTTGTCGGCGTAGTAGCGGGCCGCGGCGAGGACCTCCGCCACCGGCCAGCGGTTGTTCACCGGGACGAGGGTGTCGCGGAGTTCGTCGTCGGGGGTGTGCAGGGAGACGGCCAGCGTCACCGAGAGGCCCTCGTCGGCGAGTTTGCGGATCGCCGGGGCCAGACCCACGGTGGAGACCACCACGTTGCGCTGCGAGATCCCGAGGCCGTCCGGCGCGGGCGAGGTGATCCGCCGGACGGCGTTCACCACCCGCTTGTAGTTCGCCAGCGGCTCCCCCATCCCCATGAACACGATATTGGACAGGCGCCCGGCCCCGCCTGATACTGCGCCGTCGCGCAGGTCGGCCGCGGCGGCGCGGACCTGGTCGACGATTTCGGCGGTGGACAGGTTGCGGTCCAGCCCGCCCTGCCCCGTAGCACAGAACGGACAGGCCATACCGCACCCGGCCTGGCTGGAAATACACAGGGTGGCGCGGTCCGGGTAGCGCATGAGCACGCTCTCCAGCAAGGTGCCGTCACCGGCGCGCCACAGCGTTTTCCGGGTCTCCCCGGAATCGCAGGCGATATGCCGGACCGGGGTCAGCAGCGGCGGGAAGAGCGCACCGGCGATCGTGTCCCGCACAGCGGCGGGTAGATCGGTCATCGCGGCGGGGTCGGCTTGGAGGCGGCCGTAGTACTGGCGGGCGATCTGGTCGGCCCGGAACTTCGGCAGACCCAGTTCCGCCATCGCGGCGCGGCGCCCCTCGGCGTCGAGGTCGGCGAGGTGGCGGGGCGGCATCCCGCGGCGGGGTGCATCGAAAACCAAGGGCAAGGGGGCGGTCATAGTCCTACCAGTGTCGCATCTCGCTCGATGTGACCAGCGACAAGCCGCCCCCGGAGGCCGATGGGCAACGGTCGGGATGTACCTGGTGTCGCCGCCGGACGCCGGCCGGCGCAATACGGCGCGGCAGACGGGCCGACCGGAAATCCATGCGCCGGCGATAGCTGTCGGCAATCATCGACATATGGCGACCTCTGATGACCGAATCCCCGAACCCGGTGCGGTGCCGGGCGCGCGACCTCCGGGCGGACCGGCCGGCGAACCCGTGCGCGGTAAACCCGCACCCACCTCCACCGGCCGGAAGGCAACCGACAAGGCCCGCCGACGCAAGAATGCGGGCAGTTCCCGTGTGGGCAACGCCTGGATCGCGTTGATCATCGCGGCGATCCTCGGCATCGTCCTGCTGATCTTCATCATCCAGAACTCGGAGAGTGCGGATGTCGAAATGCTCTTCTGGAACTTCTCGCTGCCCCTGGGCGTGACAATACTGCTGTCGGTGATCGCGGGCGCCCTGGTCATGGCGCTGGTGGGCGGTGTGCGCATCATGCAGTTACGCCGGGCGGTGCACAAGGAGTGACCGGCCGGCGAGGCCTCAGAGCAGGGTGCTGAGCACCAGCCAGGACACGAAGGCCGACGGCAACATGGAATCGAGCCGGTCCATGATGCCGCCGTGGCCGGGCAGCATCGTGCCCATATCCTTGATGCCCAATTCGCGTTTGATCTGCGATTCGATCAGATCGCCGAGGGTCGCGACGACCACCAGGCCCACCCCGAGCACCACCCCGATCATCGAGTTGGCTTCCAGCAGTAGTGTCACGGTGAGCAGACCGCCGATGATCGCGAACACCAGCGACCCGCAGAATCCCTCCCAGGATTTCTTGGGACTGATCGAGGGCACCATGGGGTGGCGGCCGAACAGCACGCCCGCCACATAACCGCCCACATCGGAGCACACCACCAGGATCATGAAGGTCAGCACCCGCAGGTTGCCGTCGGGATCCTCCAGAAGCAGCAGGACCGCGAACGAGGCCAGCAGCGGAATCCACGCCAGCGTGAACACCGTGATCGCGGTATCGCGCAGGAAATTGCGCGGCGCCGTGTTCAGGCCGTGGTCGAACAGCCGCCACACCATACAAACCAGGACAGTCGCCGCGAAGGCGCCGACCACGCCACCGGCCCCGAACGGCCAGCCCAGCCAGAAGACAGCTTGACCACCGGCGATCAGCGGCGTGCGCGGTACCAGCACATCCGCCTCGCGGAGTCGTTTGGCCACCTCCCAGGTGGCGATACCGACCGCGACGCCCGCGACGCCGATGAAGACCTTGGGGACGAAAAGCAGGACCGCGATACACGAGATCCCGAGCGTCAGGCCGACGGCGAGCGCCGCCGGAAGGTTGCGCCCCGCGCGGGAACGCCGCGGGGCCGCGTCCGCGGCGGTATTGCTTGCGGCCCCTGGTCCGGCAGGCGCAGCCTCGGCCGCCGCAGCGTCCGACGCTGAACCGCGCGCCCCGGAACTACCGGGCGCAGCCGGGGACGCGCCGCCGGTAGCCGTACCGGGGGGCACAGCACCCGTAGGCATATCAGTAGGCACGACACCTGAAGGCGTAGCGGCCGCCGAGGCGCCTGCGGACGCACCGGCGGGCGCCGGTGTCGATTCGGATATGCCCGCGGCCGGCGGCTGCGGTCGGGCCGCACCGGTCGCGGCGGCTTTCTCGGCCACGATTGTCCCGTCGCTCAACTCGTCGTCGTTCCGTTCGTTCCCACCCGAAGCGTGCGTCGCCGCTCCGCTCTTCTCATTGTGCGTCAATCCCCGGACCGTCGGCCCGCCGTGGCGGCGCCGATACGGCACTGCTTCGGCACGGCACCCACCGCTCGTGCCGAATACGGACAGTACGCGGCCCACGTCACGCGATACGCCTGCGCAAACTACACCACCGCCGCGGCGACGGATACACCGGTGAACGCCGGATCAGACCTCGAGCAGTTCGGATTCCTTGTGTTTCACCAGTTCGTCGATCTGACCGACATATCTGGCGGTGGTCTTGTCCAGTTCTTTCTCGGCCCGGCCGACCTCGTCCTCACCGGCCTCGCCGTCCTTCTGGATCCGGCCCAGTTCGTCCATGGCCTTACGACGCACATTGCGGATCGAGACCTTGGCGTCCTCGCCCTTCTGCTTGGCCTGTTTGACCAATTCGCGGCGCCGCTCCTCGGTGAGCTGCGGGATCGAGATCCGCAGGATATCGCCGTTGTTGGTCGGGTTCACGCCCAGATCGGAATTGCGGATCGCGGTTTCGATCGGCCCGAGCTGTGCCTGCTCGTACGGTTTCACCACCACCATCCGCGGCTCCGGAACGGTGATACTCGACATCTGGGTGATCGGGGTCGGCGATCCGTAGTAGTCGACCACGATCCGGGAGAACATCCCCGGGTTCGCGCGCCCGGTCCGGATGCCGCCTAGATCGTCCTTCGCCACCGAGACAGCCTTCTCCATCTTCTCCTCGGCGTCGAAGAGCGCTTCTTCAATCACGACCGTTCCTCCACTGCGTCGTCATCGTCATGACCCGCGGGCCCGCGGTATCAGGATCGAACCAATGTGCCGATCTTCTCACCGGCCACCGCCCTGGCAATATTGCCCTTGGTCAACAAATTGAACACCAGCATCGGCATCTGGTTGTCCATGCACAAACTGAACGCCGTCGAATCGGCGACCTTCAGGTCGCGTTCGATGGCTTCCTTGTGCGTGATCTCGTGGAACATGCTGGCGTCCGGATCCAGCCGCGGATCGGCGTCGAACACTCCGTCGACGGCCTTGGCCATCAGCACCACCTCGGCGCCGATCTCCAGCGCCCGCTGGGCGGCGGTGGTGTCGGTCGAGAAGTAGGGCATCCCCATCCCGGCGCCGAAGATCACCACGCGCCCCTTCTCGAGATGTCGCTTGGCGCGCAACGGCAGATAGGGTTCGGCGACCTGTCCCATCGTGATGGCGGTCTGCACCCTGGTGTCGATTCCCTGCTTCTGCAGGAAATCCTGCAGCGCCAGACTGTTCATGACCGTGCCGAGCATGCCCATGTAATCCGAGCGCGCGCGTTCGAGACCGCGCTCCTCGAGTTCGGCGCCGCGGAAGAAGTTCCCGCCGCCGATCACCACCGCCACCTGCACCCCGGTGGAAACGACCTCGGCGATCTGCTCCGCGACGGTCTGCACCATATCGGGATCCAGCCCCACCGTGCCGCCGCCGAACATTTCACCGCCCAGTTTCAGCAGTACCCGGCGATATCCTGGGCGGTCGGTCCCGGGGTGCGTCATCGGCTGGCGTCTCCTTCGGCGATCGGCGGTGCTCGGTAGATAGTGTTCATGGTGCGGGGCCGCCGGGGAACCGGTGCCGCCCGCTTCCGACTGGCCCGGGCGCGGCGCGTGGCTACGTGGCATAGGCCAACACAGGGCGGCCTCTATCCTGCCCTACGCCGCCGGGCGGGCGTACGACGGGGCGGGCGAGGCCGGAAAGTGCCCGCTCAGCAGCGAACCCCCGCCGCAGGGTATGCGACGGGGGTTCGTGCGAAACGGATCAGGCCTGGCCGACCTCGAAGCGGGCGAACCGGGTGACGGTGACACCGGCCTCGTCCAGCAGAGCCTTCACGGTCTTCTTGTTATCGGTGACCGACGGCTGCTCGAGCAGCACGACGTCCTTGAAGAAGCCGTTCACGCGCCCCTCGGTGATCTTGGGCAGCGCGGCCTCGGGCTTACCTTCTTCGCGGGCGGTCTGCTCCGCGATCCGGCGCTCGTTCTCGACGAGATCGGCGGGGACCTCCTCGCGGGTGACGTACTTGGCCTTGAGCGCGGCGACCTGCATGGCGGCGCCGCGGGCGGCCTCCGCGGCGGCGTCGCCGGAACCGGTGTATTCGACGAGCACGCCGACGGCCGGCGGCAGATCCGACGCCCGCTTGTGCAGGTAGGTGGCGACCGGGCCGTCCAGGGAGACGACGCGACGCAGTTCCAGCTTCTCGCCGATCTTGGCGGCCAGCGCCTGCAGCGCCTCGTCGACGGTCGAGCCGTCCAGGGCCACGGCCTTCAGGGCATCCACATCGGCCGGTTCGGCGGCCGCGGCGGCGGCGATGATCTTATCGGCCAGCTCCTGGAACTCCGCGTTCTTGGCCACGAAGTCGGTTTCGGAGTTGATCTCGACCATAACGCCGTCCTTGGCGATGACCAGGCCCTCGGCGGTGGTGCGCTCGGCCCGTTTGCCGACATCCTTGGCGCCCTTGATGCGCAGCAATTCCACGGCCTTGTCGAAATCACCGTCGGTTTCGACCAGCGCGTTCTTGCAGTCCATCATTCCGGAGCCGGTGAGCTCCCGCAGCCGCTTCACGTCAGCGGCGGTGTAGTTCGCCATCGGGGGCGAGCCTCCTTCGAGAAAGTCAGGTACCGGTCAGCGGTGGCCACGGGCTCGTACAGCCGTGACCACCGCTGTGGAAATTCGGGTTCGGCGGCGCTCATCTCAGCAGTAGCCGGTGAGCGCCGGCCGAACACGGGGTGACGACTCAGGCCTCGGCCGGAGTCTCCGCGGGCGCCGCAGGGGCCTCCGCCGGGGTCTCGGCGCCGGGCGCGGCCTGCGCCAGCAGCTCCTGCTCCCACTCCGGCAGCGGCTCCGCACCGGCCTCGGGCTTGTCGTCGCCGCCGGAGCGGCCGGCCCGGGCCTGCACACCCTCGGCCACCGCGGAGGCGACGACCTTGGTGAGCAGCGCGGCGGAACGGATCGCATCGTCGTTACCCGGGATCGGGTAGTCGACGAGGTCGGGATCGCAGTTGGTGTCCAGGATCGCGATGACCGGGATGTTCAGTTTGCGGGCCTCGCCGACGGCGATGTGCTCCTTGTTGGTGTCGACGACCCAGATGGCCGAGGGCACCTTCTGCATATCGCGGATACCGCCGAGGGTGCGGTCCAGCTTGTTCATCTCACGCGTGAGCATGAGGATTTCCTTCTTGGTGCGACCCTCGAAACCGCCGGTCTGCTCCATGGCCTCGAGTTCCTTGAGGCGCTGCAGACGCTTGTGCACGGTGGAGAAGTTGGTGAGCATGCCGCCCAGCCAGCGCTGGTTCACGTACGGCATACCGACCCGCGTGGCCTCGGCCGCAATGGACTCCTGGGCCTGCTTCTTGGTGCCGACGAACAGGACGGTGCCGCCGTGGGCGACGGTCTCCTTGACGAATTCGTAGGCCTTATCGATGTAGGTCAGCGTCTGCTGGAGATCGATGATGTAGATGCCGTTGCGGTCGGTGAAGATGAACCGCTTCATCTTCGGGTTCCAGCGACGGGTCTGGTGCCCGAAATGCGCGCCGCTGTCGAGCAGCTGCTTCATGGTTACGACAGCCATTGCTCTCGTATCTCTCTTTCGTTGCCGGTTGTCGCAGCAAGCCGGCGGCCTGCTGCCCTGGCACCACAGAACACTCGGACCCGATCATGGATCGGGACCAGCCGAGACGTCCCCTGTTCCGGAATCGCGCCGCCGACCGTCGGCTCCCGAGGAGCACGTGGTGGGCAGCGCCGTGATGAACAAGCACGGTGGTGCGCGAAGTCGGTCGGTGCCACACAGAAAACTGCGAACACAGACCGCTCGGCCAGTTTACGGCGTGCGCTGCGAGAATCGGAAATCGGCCGGTCGCACGGGTACCTCCGGCGAGCTGCGGCCGGGTCTTTTGAAACATAGTTTGTTCACAGGGGCGGGTTATCCACAGGTGCCGGAATTGCGGGTTCCGACCGGTATCCGCCGCGGGCACGCTGAGCATATGAGCCGTCACGACACCGCCGACCGCATCACTCCTGCGCCGGCCGGACTCCCGCCCGCGCCGCGCAGCTGGCCCTATATCGCACTACGTGATCGGCCGATTTCCGCACGCGCCGCACAAGACGGCGAACCGTTGCCACCATGGCCGCGAAGATCGCACGAGCCGCCCGCACCGGGTACCCGAGGGGGTGGAATGCTGCGGCGCCGCACCGGTGTGCCCGGCCACACCGCGCACCTCCGCACCGCCGCCGTACTCCCCGAGATCCGCGAACACGCCCGCCGTCTCCCGGCGACCCACCGCGGCCCACGATTCGCACGCCTCCTGTGGTGTGCCGACAACCACCGGAAGACAGGCGCCGACCGGATCGTCGCCGCACCGGCGCTCTCGGCCGCCGATACGACGGGTAACGAGCCGGAGCGGCGGGCATATGGGGCCGGGACGAGCACCACGGCGCGCCCCGCGGTTCGTCGTTTCGTCCCGGCCCGCGACGGTGCATACCACCGAGGTATGCCTGCACCCCGATCTGCGCACGCCGGACGATCCGCTCGCGCCGCGAGCGATGCCACGGTGGCCGGCCGGAATCGTCCGGGCCGGAGCGCGGTCCCGACGGCCGCCGCGACCGGCCGGCGCGCCGTGACGCAGGTGAGCCGGCCCGGGAGTTCGGACGCGGGCGCCGCGGGGCTCGGCGATATCGAACGGCGTGCCCGGCGATACGAACGCCGGATGGCCCACGGCGCCTTCCCTCCCGCGGACCGCGAGCCTGTCCCGGTTCTGCTCGACACGTTCGTATCGCAACGTGCGGATCCGGGACGCCGGTCTCCCACGGCATCGCCCGATGACTCACCGCTGCCCATGGGGATACCGTCACGGTTCGCCCCCGGTCGGCGATTCCGGCGCGCACCGGTCCGGAACCCGATCCGGCGTGCTGTCCCGGAAGATCACACCGGCACGCGGAGCCGATTGTTCCGGTACCGAAGCGTGGCAGGGGCTGTCGCCGGAGGGCGGAGCCCGGTGACCAGGGTCATCACCGTGGGCGGCAACAAGCTGGTCACCCGTTCGGTTTCTGTGCGGGCCCGGCACCGGCGTTCCGAGGTGGGGCACCGGCGGTGGGATGTACTGCTCGGTGCCGCGTTCACTACGGTGCTCGTCGCGTTCCCGCTGGGTCCGGGTGCCACAGCCGCCGCCTATTCCGGCGGGCCGGTGGTGGCCGCGCAGTCGTCTACCGGGGATACCGCGGAGGGTCGCGACTCGACGGGAACCGGCGAAGGCCCCACCACACCGGCTGCGGTCGCCGCATGCGGCGGATCGGGATCGGCTTCCGGGTCCGGCTCCGAATCGCCCTGGTCCGGTTCCGCCGAGTTGGCGGCCGGTTCTGCCTCCGGGTCGGCCTGCACGGTCGTTCCGGCGTTGGGTGAATTGCTGCGCACACTGATCCGGCTCGCACCGAAGATCGCTCCGCCCTGTCCGTGCCCGAATGGCCGGAAATAGGAGCGCCGCCGGGCCGGGCGTATGGAGGGGGTACGCCCGGCCCGGTATGGGCTCTGTCTCCGGGCTGTTGGTTCTGCTGATGGCGCTGGCCGCCGCCGGTCCGGCCGCAGCAGGCCCGGACAAGCCGTTCACCTGGCCGTTGCGGCCACGGCCCGCCGTCGAACGAGCCTTCGACCCACCGGAGCAGGACTGGCTGCCCGGGCATCGCGGTGTCGATCTCGCCGGAACGCAGGGACAGACGGTTTACGCGGCCGGCCCGGGAGTGGTGGTCTTCGCCGGCGAAGTGGCCGGTAAGCCGGTGGTATCGATACGCCACGAAGGGGATCTGCGGACGACCTATGAGCCGGTGACGGCGAAGGTCACGGTAGGCAGACGGGTCACCCGCGATACCGCAATCGGTGTCCTGGAGGCGGGACATGCGGGATGTGCGACCGCTTGTCTGCACTGGGGCGTCCGCCGCGAGCAGAGCGGCCGGGCCAAGCGGGAGTATCTGGACCCGCTCGGCCTGCTGCGCCTGTCTCCTATCCGTTTGAAACCGGTGCATCCAGGCCGGTAACCCGGCGCAGAAAGTGCACAGCCTGCCTCGGCGAGATCTTTGCGCGCGACTTCGGCTCCGCCCTGCTCGCTCGACCTGGTTCCGGCCCGCCCGGATTTCGGCGCTCAGGTTCCGAGATCGAGATCACCGGTATCGACGGCTTCGTGTTGCCGATGGCAACAAGGTCGCGCTCGGAAGCCATGCGGTGCGGGGTCCGGGCCGTCCACCGAATTCGCTAGACGGCGACCGGTGTGGTCAGGGTGAACCCGACGGTGACGACTGCGGCGACGACCACCGCCGCGGTCGTCCACCGGATGGTCGTCGAGCCCGTGCCGCCGGCACCTCGGTGCAACCGGAGATTACGGCGGTAACCCAAACCGGCGACGACGAGCAGGACCAGACCGGCGATACCGGGCGCCAGCGCGGCCGTATCCCAGCCGGCCTGCAGCACCGCGCGGAGCAGCAGCAGCGCGACAGCCACCGTGCCCAGGCATGTTCGCCGCCACGACAGCGCGGTACGTTCCGCGGCCAATCGGATTTCGGTGGAATCGGGCATCGGCACACCTCAGTGCAGCAGAACTGCCACGCAGGCGAGTACCGCCACGAACGCGGTACCCGCGGAAAGTACCGGGACGAGCACCGTACCGGGCAGAGGCCGGCCCTCATCCATGGCCGACCGGATGCGCCGCCAGTGCAGGAAAGCACCGACGGCCACCACCAGCGACAGCAACAGGCAGCTCACCGCCAGCGCGGAACGGAAATCCGACGGCCACTGCTCCACCACCACGGTGTGCACGGCGACACCACCGGCGAGCAACCCGAGTGCCGTGCGAATCCACGACAGGAAGGTGCGCTCGTTGGCGAGGGTGAACCGGTAATCGATCGGAGCCACAACCGGTTCCGGTGTCGCATCGGCGCCCGGTTCCCCGGCCACGTCCGGTACCGGGCTCATCGGGTATCCGCACTGGTAGCGGTCTGCACGCTCACCTCCCGATCCGCCTTCGGACACTGCTGAACGGATCCGCTGGACAGCGTAAACGCCGCGCTGTCCACGAGTCCACGTACACACTCCGCTTCCGGCATGTCGAGCTGGGCACGGAGCGCGGAAGACTCGTTCACCGGCTTGTTCCGGCTCCGAACCGGTAAGGATGCGGGTCAGTGTTCGGGCGGATACAGGGAGGACCGCCCCCGATTCCGCAGTTCGCAACCATCCCCGGTCCGGTCCCGATCCGCCCGGAGGGCCGGTCCGGCCTGCGGTGCCGGACTCGGCACACCGGACACACTCTGCTTCGGCCGGGTCAGCCAAGCCAGCCGCGTCGGCCAGGTCAGCCAGGTCAACCGGGTCGGCCAGGTCAGCCAGATCAACCAGGTCAGCCAGATCAGCCAGATCAACCAGGTCGACCAGGTCAGCCAGGTCGACCGAGTCAGCCAGGTCAACCAGATCGGCCAGGTCAGCCAGATCAACCAGATCAACCAGATCAACCAGATCAGCCAGGTCGACCGAGTCAGCCAGGTCAGCCAGGTCGGCCAGGTCGTCAACCTATGGGGTGGGACGCAAGAATCGACCGACGCTCACGCCCGGGGATGCGCCTGGTCGTGTGCTGTACGGAGTCGTTCGATGGATACATGGGTGTAGAGCTGGGTGGTGGCCAGGCTGGCATGGCCGAGCAGTTCCTGTACCACCCGCAGATCGGCACCGCCTTCGAGCAGATGGGTGGCCGCCGTATGCCGGAGCCCGTGCGGGCCCATATCCGCGGCGCCGGGTACTGCGGATATCGCCGCGTGCACGACGGTCCGGGCCTGGCGTTGGTCGAGGCGCCGGCCGCGCCGGCCCAGCACCAGGGCGCGACCGGAATCCGGGGTGGCCAGCATCGGCCGGGCGTGATTCAGCCAGTTGTGGACCGCCTGGTCGGCCGGCAGCCCGAACGGCGCGGACCGTTCCTTGCGCCCTTTGCCGAGTACGCGCACGACCCGGCGTTCCCGGTCCACATCGTCGATATCGAGACCACACAGCTCGCTGACCCGGATACCGGTGGCGTACAGCAGTTCGATGATCAACCTGTCCCGTAATGCCATCGGGTCGTGCTGGGCCGCACCCGATTCCACCGCCGACATGATCCGGGCGGCCTGTTCCTGACCCAGCACCGCGGGCAGGCTGCGATGCGCTCTGGGCGCGGCCAGCCGCAGACCGGGATCGCGGTCGAGCCGGCCGGTATGGGTGAGCCACGCGGTGAAGGCCCGGGCCGCGGAGGCACGCCGCGCCATACTCGTGCGCGCAGCGCCCTGTTCCGCATGGACCGCCAGCCACGACCGCAGCGTGGTCAGGTCGAGTTCACGCAGCGAAGCATCGGCAGACTGTCCGAGCAGATGCCGCAGCAGTGACCGGATATCGCCGAGGTAGGCGCGCACGGTATGCGCCGACCGGTTGCGGCCGAGTTCCAGGTATCGCCCGTATTCGGTCAGCAGAGCTTCGAGGTCCTCGGGTAATTCCGCCACCACCACACCGTTGCCCGCGCCCCGCAGCTCCGCAACCCCACGCGCCGTAACCGACCACCGTCACTTGTCCGTCACCACGGCGACCGCGGCGTTTCGGCCCGCACCGGGTTCGCGCATCCTGTTCGCGACAGAAATCGCGGCTGTACCGGCTGGATGCCGACCAGGCGTTCCGCATGAGCTGCCTTCGGGTAGCCCTAGCGAAGCGGCCGATGCGACGACCGCCCGCGCCGTGGCCGGTAATGATAGTGACGGCTCGAAAGGTGCAGCCGCCTCCGAGTATCGGCATCGGACCGATCTTCGATATCGGAACGGGACTTCACCGCGATCGGAGCGCCGGCGCCTGTACCGCTGGTTCGTCAACGACAGCCGCACCGACTCCCTGGAGGCTTTGCGCAGCATCGGCCGGACCCGGCGGCGACACCCGTGACCGTGAACCGATCGTTCCATATCCGAGCCGGCCGAATTTCGGCCGCACGACGCTCGGGACCGGTGCGGGCGAGCCGGTCTGCAGTTCGTGGAATGAATCAGCATCCTTCGCCTGCTGCTGCTCGAATCACTCGTCCGACGTGTGCCCCGGCGCCACACCGCTGTTCGCCGACCGGTCGGCCGCGGTGCGCGGTCCATTGCGTAACCGGAACCAGCCCGACCCGGCGCTCCCGGCCAACTCGGCCATATCGAGGACCGCCAGCGCGGCTCGGACCTCGGCGATGGTCAACCCGGTGGGGGCGCACAATTCGTGTGGCCAGCGTCCGCCGGTATCGGGCAGAGCCGAGTACACCGATGACTGTGCTGTGGTGAGCTGGTGTGCGGCAGGCGGTTCCGAGTCGCCGACCGGCGGTAGGTGTAGTGGTGCGGCGTCGGCGAGCACGTCGTCGACTTTGCTGACCAGCACCGCTTCCCCGTCTCGAATCATTCGGTGGCAGCCGGCGGACGCGGCGGAATCCACCGACCCCGGGACCGCCATCGCGGGACGGCCGATACGGCGCGCCCATTTCACCGTATTGCGCGCACCGCTGCGCGCTCCCGCTTCGACCACCAGAACACCATCGGCCAGGGCCGCGATGAGCCGGTTCCGGGCCAGGAAATGATGTTTGCGTGCCGTGGTGCCCGGCGGATATTCGCTGACCACCAGGCCTGTTTCGGCGATCCGGTCGAGCAGGCGATCGTGCTGGGCGGGATAGGGCCGGTCCACACCGCAGGCCAGGACGGCGATCGTGGTGCCGCCGACAGCGAGTGCCGCGCGGTGGGCCATACCGTCGATACCGAAGGCCGCGCCGGAGACGATGGTCCAGCCGCGGGCCGCGAGATCCCCGGCCAGCGCCCCGGCGGCCCGATCACCGTATCCGGTACTGCATCGGGCGCCGACCACTGCCAGCGACCGATCGGTCAGCTCGGTCAGATCGCCGGTCCCGCGCACCCAGAACACCAGCGGCATCCCGCCGTCGGGGTCCCGTCCCGGCGGTAGTTGCGAGAGGCCCAGCATGCGCCAGGCGGGCCATTCCGGGTCGTCGGGGGTGACCAGCCGGCCGCCCAGCCCTCCGATGGTTTCCAGATCCCGGGCGGCCCGATCTTCCGCACGGCGCGCCGCTGTCGCCCCGTGCAGAACCCGCGGCAGTTCCCGTTCCCGGACGGCTCGTGCCGCCTCCACCACGCCGACGGATTCGATCAACGCGGTCAGCGCCGGGCACGGCCCCAGGACCACCCGGGACAGATAGGCCCACGCGAGCTGTCTGCGGCCGGGATCGCCGGCGGCCCCCTGCGCCGCCGGCGATCCGGGCTGCCCGGCCGTCACTGTGTTCCCCGCTGCCGGAAGTTGAGCGCCTGCATGACATCGTGTGCGGTGGGCACCTCACCGCCGCGCAGATCACAGACGGTCCAGGCGACCCGGAGCGCCCGGTCGGCTCCCCGGGCCGAGATCCGCCCCAGCCGCAGCGCCGCTTCCACCGGTGCCGTGGACTCGGCAGGTAGCGGAAACTGCCGCCGCAGGACGTGCCCCGGTACTTCGCCGTTGGTCCGCCAGCCGAATTCGTGCCAGCGAGCCGCCGCGGCGGAGCGGGCGGCCGTGACCCTTGTGCGGACCGTCGCGCTGTCCTCGGATTCCGCGGCCGCCAGCCCGGCGGACGACATGGGATGCATCTGCATCCAGATATCTATCCGGTCCATCAGCGGGCCGGATAGTTTGCCGAGGTACCGGCGCCGGGCCAGCGGCGCGCAGATGCAGTCCACATCGCGGGCGGGAGCGCAGGGACAGGGGTTCGCGGCCAGGATGAGCTGGAACCGGGCCGGAAACCGCGCGACCCCGTCCCGGCGGGCGATCCGCACCTCGCCCTCCTCCAGCGGAGTGCGCATCGCCTCCAGCACCTTGGCACCGATTTCGGCGCATTCGTCCAGGAACAGCACGCCCCGGTGGGCGCGGCTGACCGCGCCGGGCCGCGCCGAACCCGATCCGCCGCCGACCATGGCGCTCACCGACGTCGAATGATGGGGTGCGACGAACGGCGGTGTGGTGATCAGCGGCTGTTCCTCGGAGAGGGTGCCGGCCACCGAATGGATGGCGGTGACCTCCAGCGCCTCGTTCTCCGACAGCGGCGGCAGAACACCCGGCAGCCGCTGCGCGAGCATGGTTTTGCCGATACCGGGCGAACCGGTCAGCAGCAGATGGTGCCCACCGGCCGCGGCGACCTCCAGCGCCCACCGTGCCTCGTGCTGCCCCGCGACATCGCGCAGATCACCCACCGGCGATGCCTGATGCGGCGGTGGAGCCGGCGATTCCGCAAGCTCCCGCTCCCCGCGTAACCAATCGAGGGTGGCACGCAATGTGGGCGCCCCCAGAACCCGGATCCCCGCGACCAGACCTGCCTCGCACAACGCTTCCTCGGGCACGATCACGGTTTTCCGGCCTGCTCGCCGCGCCGCGAGCACAGCGGGCAGAACCCCACGGACCCGCCGCAACCGGCCGTCGAGCGCAAGTTCGCCGAGCAGGACCGTACCGGCGAGTTTGGCGGAGGGCACGATATCGGCCGCGTCCAGCACGGCGACGGCCAGCGCCAGGTCGTACGTCGAGCCGACTTTCGGAAGCGTTGCGGGGGACAGCGCCAGGATCACCCGCCCGTCGGGCCATTTCTCGCCGGTATTGGCCACGGCCGCCCGTACCCGGTCGCGCGATTCCTGTAGCGAGGTATCCGGCAGGCCGACGAGGTGCACCGACGGCAGCCCCTGCCCGATATCGGCCTCGATCTCCACGACCTGTCCGTCGATCCCGCGGACGGCAATCGAGCAGGCCCGGCCGAGCGGCATCAGAACACCGCCTCGAGGTGCTCGATCACGGGTTGCGCCGTCCGTGACAGCAGGACCGAGACCACATCGAACCGGATGCGCTGCCACGGCCCGTCCTGTTCGGTGAGCCAGAGCAGCGCCAGCCGGCGGATCCGCCGCTGTTTCTCGTAGGTGACGGCTTCGGCCGGTATCCCGTACCCGAGACCCGACCTCGTTTTCACTTCCACGAATGCGGTGACGCCCGCGTCGCGGACGATCAGGTCCAGTTCGCCGTACCGGCAGCGCCAGTTGCGGCAGATGATTTCCATTCCGGCGGCCTGCAGATACTGCGCCGCCAGTTCCTCCCCTTGTGCGCCGAGCGCCGTGTTGTGTGCCACCCGGTCAGCTTCGGCGCTCGGCCGCCGCAGTACGGACCGGCGACCTGGGAAGACAGCGAACCTGTGGACAACGGGATCCTGTGGACAAGTATCGGCATGCGCAGGCTGGAAGTAGGTCCCTGACCGCGCACCCCTGCCGACCATCGCCGAATCCGCAATTGCGCCGCCCCGGCGCTCCCCGGAAACTCCGGACGGACGAGCGTAGTCGCCGGCCACACGGCGGACAGCGCCGCCAGGGGCGTCGTCCGGACAGGCCGGCCTCTGGCGATAAAGGCCGCGATCCGAGCCCAGCGCATGTAGCCGCCGTGGCGTGGACCGGCACCACCGAACCTGTTACACGAACCGCATCCTGAGTGGCAAAGCTCTGCGAACGCAGGCCGGGCCTCCGCGACCGCGCGCGGTGTGGCCCGGCTCACCGGGCTCACGGAGCGGAGCCGGGACCACGACGGGCCGCACCCGCCCGCCGCGCGGGGCGGCAGATGGACGACGTCAGGCAGTCATCGCGGCGGGAGTGATCGCCCGACCCCGGTCACCGGAGTGCGCACCCATCCGGCACCGGACGGAATCAACCGTCCGGGCGCCGGATCACTCCGGAAGCCGCAGGTCTGGCTTCTCCAGCTCTTCGATGTTGACGTCCTTGAAGGTGATCACCCGGACGTGTTTGACGAACCGTGCCGGCCGGTACATATCCCAGACCCAGGCATCGCTCATCCGGACTTCGAAGTACACCTCGCCGTCGGCGTTCTGCGGCCGCAGTTCCACGGAGTTGGCCAGATAGAAACGGCGCTCGGTTTCCACCACGTACGAGAACTGGCCGACGATGTCCTTGTACTCCCGGTACAGCGAGAGCTCCATCTCGGTTTCGTATTTCTCGAGGTCCTCGGCACTCATCGGGTGGAACGTCCTCCTTCTCGCCGCCATGCGTGTGTTGTCATCATCGCTCATGCCGCCTGCGCATGTCACCGTGGGCCGGTCGACCGCCCCTCGGCGCCGGGGCGTATCCGGCCGCGACACCAGGTGGCCGGGCCCGCCTGCAGCCGGGTCAGGCGGCTCCACCGGTCCCGGCGGTGACCTCCGCCAGGATTTCGCCGGCCGGTGTCAGCGCGACCTCGCTGTCCCGTACATTGCGCCATGACCTGCGATGTTCCGGGCAGGGGCCGAGCCGCCGCAGCGCTTCGATATGCCGGGTGGTGTTGTAGCCCTTGTGTTCGGCGAACCCATATCCGGGCACGCGCTGATCGAGTTCGACCATCATCCGGTCGCGGGTGACCTTGGCCAGCACACTGGCCGCGGCGATACACGCCGCGGTGCCGTCCCCGCCGATCACCGGTAGCGACGGCACCGGTAGTCCCGGTACCCGGAACCCGTCGGTGAGCACATAGCCGGGGTTTCGCCCGAGACCGGCGACGGCCCGGCGCATCCCCTCGATATTCGCCACGTGGATACCGATGGCATCGATTTCGGCCGCCGGGACAACCACGACCGACCAGGCCGCCGCGAGCCGGGTGATGACCGGATACAGGGCCTCACGGGTCGCCTCGCTGAGTTTTTTCGAATCGTCGAGCCCGGCCAGCGCATCGTGTGCGCGGGGCCCGAGTACACAGGCGGCCACCACGAGTGGCCCGGCGCTCGGGCCGCGGCCCGCCTCGTCGACTCCGGCGACCGGCCCCAGCCCGCAGCGGTGCAGCGCCGATTCCAGGGTTCGCAATCCACCTGCCCGGCGCATCACCACCCGCGGTGGCCAGCTCTGCTCCCGTACCGCTTTCATACGCGTATTCGTCGCCAACTCGATCCGCCCCGACTCAATTCTCCTGCGGGTTCGTTCCATCGATGGGGCCGATCCGGCCGGGCGGCCAGATCTTCAGCACCGCTTTGCCGCGGACGTTGTCGACGGGCACGGTGCCCTGGAACTCGTCACCGATATGCGCCCGGGAATCCGCGGATTCGTTGCGGTTGTCGCCCATCACCCACAGATTGCCCTCGGGCACGGTCACCGGCCCGAAAACGCGGCCCACCGGGTAGGCGGCGTTCGCCTGACCGGGCAGCCACGGGTAATCGTCCTCGACGTAGGGCTCGTCGAGTGGTTGCCCGTCGACCATCACGCGGCCCTGGTCGTCACAGCATTCCACCGTCTGCCCGCCGACCGCGATAACGCGTTTGACGAGATCGTTCTCGTCCGGCGGTACCAGGCCGAAGAACGAGAAGAAGTTCTGTACGCCACGGATGACCGTATTGTCCGAGCGGATGGAGCGGTAGTGCCCGTTCCAGGAGGGCGGTCCGACGAAGACCACGACGTCCCCCGGCTCGGGATCACTCCAGTAGTAGCTCAGCTTCTGCACATAGATCCGGTCACCCGTGCAACCGGCGCAACCGTGCAGCGTCGGCTCCATGGACTGGGAGGGGATCACGTAGGGACGGCCGACGAAAGTCACCATCAGAGCGGCGATAACCGCCGCGATCACGAGCAGGATGGGAAGTTCCTGCCAGAACGGCCGCTGCTTCTTCGCTTTGACGGCCCGCCGCGCCCGGCGCCTGCGGGGCTGCCCGTCCGCGGGATCCGACCCCGATCTCGACCAACTCTCGTCTGCCACGCGAACAGCGTAGCCCGGCACCGCAGTGGTTACGCGGTACCGGGCTACTTATGCCGTTCGCCGAGGTCACCGGCGCGCACCACGGCGCGCGGGTGTCGGCGATCAAGGGCAGGTCAGCGCTTCTCTTTGATCTTGGCGGCCTTACCGCGCAGCTCCCGCAGGTAGTACAGCTTGGCCCGGCGGACATCGCCGCGGGTCACCACATCGATGTGATCGATGGTGGGGCTGTGCACGGGGAAGGTGCGCTCCACGCCGACACCGAACGACACCTTGCGCACGGTGAAGGTCTCGCGGATACCGCCGCCCTGGCGCCGGATGACGACGCCCTTGAAGACCTGGATACGTTCCTTGGAGCCCTCGATGACCTTCACATGCACATTGAGGGTGTCGCCCGGACGGAAGTCGGGGACATCGCTGCGCAGCGAGCTCTCGTCGACGAAATCAAGGGTGTTCATGATCATCCTTCTGATGGTCGCGCGAACAGAGGAACCTGGCGGCGCGGGCGCTCGACCGGTTCGTGCTCCGAATATGGGATGCGCCGGGCCGAATGCGACCAGGGCAACCCGTGCATTGTGCCAGATCAGGGATCACTTCCGGAAACGGGCCCCGGTGCGGCCCGTGGGTCGCGGGCGTCCTCCTCGGTGGTTTCCGGCTCACCGCCGTGCGCCCAGCGGTTCAGATCCTGCAGCAGGGGGTGGTGCCGGTGCGGTGCGGGGGGCGCGGGAACCACCCGGCGGGTCAATTCTTCCTCCGCCGCCGATCGGACGTGTTCGACATCCGGTTTTCCGGCGATCAGGTCCTGGACGAAGATCTTGGCCCGGATCACGGGACGGCGGTACCGCCGTTCCCGCACGATCGCCCGGTACATCAGCCGCCGCCGGTTGTTACCGTAGCGCCAGCGCGCCCACGGTGCCCCGGGCCGGCTCAGCCGCAGCGCCCCCACCACCAGCAACGGCAGGAAGAACATGCCGAACAGGCCGGTCCAGATCTTGCCCTTGGCGATCACCACGGCGGCCAAGGCCAGATTTCCCAGCGCGAACGCGATGACCAGCACCCGCACCCACGCCCCCGGATAATCGCGCAGGCCGTTGATCTCGAGCAGCCACAGCGGGTGGAAACCGAGCAGCAGCAGGCCGGTCACGGCGAGCGCGACGAAAACCGCGTCCACCGAGGTGCGGCCCTGTTTCTCCCAGTAGACGTCGCGCAGGTAGTAGAGCAGCGCGAACTCGTCGAGGACCAGTGCCGCACCGACTCCGAACGATGCCGCCAGCCCGGCCGCGACGGCCGGACCGCCACCGGCGTCGGCGGTGGCGATCATCCCGATCCCCGAGATCAGGACCAGCACCACCCCGAACACCATGTGGTGGATGTGCACACCACCGGGTTTCAGGTTGCCGGGCCACCAGCGCACCTGCGCGCGGATCAGCCGGACGCTGACCCGGATCACCAGGAATCCGATGATGAAACCGAACAGGAAGCACAGGAGTGGGAGCCGGCCCGCGGCGATGACGTCCTCGGACCACCACTGCCGCATACCGGCCCCCCTTCACTTCGAAAGGCGTTACTTTCCGAAACCCGCCCGCCGCAACGCGTCGGCCATGGCGCCGTTCACAGGTGCATTATCCCGCCGGTTCCCGCGACCCTGGCCCCGATTGCGGGCCGGATCGCCGCCGCGGCCCTGGCCGGCGCCCTGACCGCCGGCGCGTCCGCCCGCATTACCCTGGCCCCCACGGTTCTTCGCGCCCCGGCCCTGTCCACCGCGATCCCCGCCGCCCGCACGGCCGGCGTCGTCGCGTCCACCGGCACCGCGGCCGCGCTCACCACCGGGCCCCTGGCCGCGTTCCGGTTTACCGGCGCCGGGTTCGTCGTCGAGCCGCAGCGACAGACCGATCCGCTGGCGCGGAATATCGACCTCGAGCACCTTCACCTTGACCACGTCACCGGATTTGACGATCTCGCGCGGATCGCGGACGAAATTCTTCGACATCGCCGAGACGTGGACGAGCCCGTCCTGGTGCACGCCCACATCGACGAAAGCACCGAACGCGGCAACATTGGTGACCACGCCCTCGAGCACCATTCCGGGTTGCAGATCGGCGACCTTCTCGATGCCGGCGGCGAATTCGGCGGTTTTGAATTCCGGCCGCGGATCGCGACCGGGTTTCTCCAGTTCACCGATGATATCGGTGACGGTCGGTACGCCGAAGGTCTCGTCGGTGAATTCGGCGGGACGCAGGCCGCGCAGCACCGATTCGTTCCCGATGATCTCGGCGATCCCGCTGCCGGTGGAGTCGAGGATCCGGTGCACCACCGGATAGGCCTCCGGATGCACGGCGGAGGTGTCGAGCGGGTTGACGCCGCCGCGGATCCGCAGGAAGCCGGCGCACTGTTCGAAAGCCTTGGGGCCCAGCCGCGGCACGTCCAGCAGCGCGGTGCGGCTCGGGAAGGCGCCGTTGCGGTCGCGGTGGGCGACAATACTTTCCGCAACCGAACCGGTGATGCCGGAAACCCGGGACAGCAGCGGAACCGAGGCGGTGTTCACATCGACGCCGACCGCGTTCACGGCATCCTCGACCACCGCGCCCAGCGAGCGGGCCAGCAGTGTTTCGGAGATATCGTGCTGGTACTGCCCCACTCCGATGGATTTCGGTTCGATCTTGACGAGTT
Organism: Nocardia sp. NPDC058499; assembly: GCF_042719915.1. NCBI lineage: Bacteria > Bacillati > Actinomycetota > Actinomycetes > Mycobacteriales > Nocardiaceae > Nocardia > Nocardia sp. NPDC058499. Next base: position 953,753 of record NZ_JBHXMZ010000001.1, read on the forward strand.
CGGCCAGCGGATCCTGCAATCGGCGGGCAATGGACACCGCACCGCGCAGCGAGACATCCATATCGGGAAGCTCCTGCGAGGCATAGGCGGAGGCCGAATACACCGAGGCGCCGGCCTCGGACACCACGATCTTGGTCGGTTTGTTCTCCGGAATACGCTCGATCAACTGCGCGGCCAGCGCATCGGTTTCGCGGGAGGCGGTGCCGTTGCCGATGGCGATCAGCTCGACCCCGAACCGTTCCACCAGCGCGGCGAGGACCGCCAGCGATTTCTCGGTCTGGTTCTGCGGTTTGTGCGGATAGACGACCTCGGTCGCCACGGCCTTGCCGGTACCGTCGACCACCGCGACCTTCACGCCCGTCCGGTAGCCCGGGTCCAGGCCCATGGTGGTGCGGGTACCCGCCGGCGCGGCCAGCAGCAGATCCCGCAGATTGGCGGCGAATACCTCCACCGCATCGCGTTCGGCGGCCTGCCGCAACCGCATCCGGGTATCGATACCGAGACTGACCTGCAGTTTGGTCCGCCAGGCCCAACGCACCGTATCCAGCAGCCAGGAATCGGCGGCGCGCCCCTCGTCGGCGATGGAGAACCGCTGCGCGATCCGCGCCTCGTAGACGGTGCGCTCACCCGTTTCGAGTTCGGAATCCGCGGGTTCGGGATCGAGGTGCACGGAGAGCACCTCTTCCTTCTCACCACGCAGCAGCGCCAGGATCCGGTGGGAGGGCAGGGCGGTGAATTCCTCGGCGAAGTCGAAGTAGTCGGCGAATTTCGCGCCGGCCTCTTCCTTCCCGGCGCGCACGGTCGCGGTGACGCGGCCCCTGCTCCACATCATCTCCCGGAGTTCACCGACGAGATCGGCGTCCTCGGCGAACCGTTCGACCAGAATGGCACGGGCACCGTCGAGCTGTTCGGCGGTGTACCCCGCCGGATCGGTAGCCGGATCGCCGAGCAGGGCCTCCGCGACGGGTTCGTGGCCGGCCTCGCGGGCGATCTGAGCCTTGGTGCGGCGCTTGGGTTTATAGGGCAGGTAGATATCTTCGAGGCGGGCCTTGGTTTCGGCCAGCAGCAGCTGCCGGTGCAGGGTTTCGTCGAGTTTGCCCTGGCTGCGGATGGATTCGAGCACGGTGGCCCGGCGTTCGTCGAGTTCCCGCAGATAGTGCAGGCGTTCTTCGAGAGTGCGCAGCTGTGCGTCGTCCAGGCCGCCGGTGACCTCTTTGCGATAGCGCGCGATGAACGGCACCGTGGACCCGCCGTCGAGTAGTTCGACGGCGGCCGTGACCTGGTTCTCACGCACCGCCAGTTCGTCGGCGATGCGCCGGGTCACGGGGCCGGAAACGGCGGGGCCGGTACCGGTGGTGGCGGTCGAGTCTGTCTGGATCGTGTCGGGACCCGAGGTCTCTGGCGCTGTCGTCACGACCCGCACACTACCTGCGCCTGGTGACAGACGAACCCGGCCCGGTCCGGCACCACCGGCCCGGCACCGGTACCGCTAACCGGCCGCGGTGCGTCCCTGATCCCGGAGCAGGAAGCGCTGGACCTTACCGCTGGGCGTCTTGGGCAGATCCGTGACGAAGTGCACGCGCCGCGGGTAGGCGTGCGCGGCGAATTTCTTCTTGACCAGGGTCTGCAGTTCTCCGGCCAGTGCGTCGGTGCCCGTAACCCCGTCGCGCAGCACCACGAACGCCTCCAGCACCTCGCCGCGGAGCTCGTCCGGCAGGCCGACGACCGCGGCCTCGGCGACATCGGAGTGCAGGACCAGCACGCTTTCCACTTCGAACGGTCCGATCCGGTAACCGGCCATGATGATCACATCGTCGTCGCGGGCGGAGAAGTGGAAGAACCCCTCGCTGTCGCGGGAGCCGGCGTCACCGGTGAGATACCAGCGGCCGTCGGGCGTATAGCGCTGCGCGGAGCGTTCGGGATCGCCCAGGTAGCCGACGAACCACAGCAGGGCGCTGTGCTGGGTATCGATGGCGATCCGGCCGAGCTGTCCGGGCGGGGCCTCGATATCGGCGTCGTCGGAGAGGACGGTGCAGGCCCAGCCCGGCAGGGAACGGCCCATCGACCCCGCGGGTGCGATCGCGTTCAGCTCGTCGTGCCAGGCATTGCAGATCACCATGCCGTGCTCGGTCTGGCCGTAGTGATCGCGGACCGCGACACCGAGCGCCTCGGCCGACCAGGCGACCACCTCCGGTGTCAACGGCTCCCCCGCCGACGACGCGCGGCGCAATCGAGCCGACTGCCCCTCGGACCCGGCCCGCAGCGCCCGGTAGACCGTCGGCGCGGCCGCGAAATTGGTGACCCCGAACCGGTCCAGCACCTGCCAGGTCAGCTCCGGGGAGAAGCCGGCATGCAGCAGCAGACTCCGGGTGCCCGACGCCAACGGTCCGAGGATCGCGTAATAGAGACCGTAGGCCCAACCGGGATCCGCGGCGTTCCAGAAGACATCGTCGGGACGCACGTCGAGTGCGAACTCCTGATAGGCGTGGAAGGAGGCGAGCGCACGCACCGGAATCGGCACGCCCTTCGGTGTGCCGGTGGTACCGCTGGTGAACAACTGGACCAGCAGACCGTCACCGCCCACCGTCGCCGCAGGTGCGCCGGTATCCGAGACGGGCAGATCGTCCAGCCGCACGGCGCCCGCGATATCGGCCGGTCCGGTGACCACGGTGCGCCACGGCGGCTCCGCGGGCATATCCCCGCCCGGCGTCAGCTTGCCGGCCTGATCCGGATCGGTGATCACGACGGCAGCGTCGGCGGCGCGCAACCGGAAGGCGATCGCCGGTGGAGCGAACGCGGTGAACAACGGAACATGGACCGCGCCGCGGCGCCAGACGGCCAGCAGCACGGCCACCAGATCCGCGGATTTCGCCATCAGCGTCGCGACCCGATCGCCCGGCCCGACGCCGAGACCGGCCAGCGCAGCCGCATACCGTTCGGACCGTGCACGCAGCTCACCGTAGGTCAGATCGACCGACGAGAGGTCGCTCTCGACAACCGTGAACGCGACGGCATCGGCCGGGTGCCGGTCGCAGAGCAACTCGGCTGCGCACGCATCGCCGCGGTCGTAGGTGTCCAGCAGTTCACGCACCCGCGTATTCGGGTCGGCACCCATCTCGCATCTCCTCGGTTCATCGATCCGGTGTTGCAATAGGATGTAGGTCACAGTTTGCCGGCACTACCCCCGAAAAGGGGTGAACCTCCATGACCGCGGACCCCGCGCTGCTGCGCCCCCGGGACAGCGATGCGCTGCGCGCCGAAATCCGCCGGCTGGCGGGCGCCACCGGGGTTCCGGTGCTCTTCGCCGGCGAAGTCCAGGCCGATACGCTGCTGCTGAGCGAGTTCTGCGGGGTCCGTACCAATGGGCTGCGCGGGTTGTCGGTCCGGCGCGCGTCGGGTCTGGGCGGCCAGGTCCTCGATTCGCGGCGGCCCGCAGCGGTGACCGACTATCGCAGCGCGCTGTCGATCACCCATCACTACGACGGCCCGGTGCTCGGTGAGGGAATCCGTTCGGTGCTGGCGGTGCCCGTGGTCGTGGAAGACCGGTCGCGCGCCGTGCTGTACGCGGCGCTGCGCGGTCCCGGCCCGATCGGCGGCCGTACCGCGGAGGCAGTGCTACAGGCCGGTCGTCGGCTGGCGTCGGAGATCACGATCCGGGACGAGGTCGATCGGCGGCTGCGGTTGCTCGACGCGGCGGCACCCTCGCCCTCGACCGGCGGGGTGCTCGCCGAGGAGATCCGCGCCGTCCAGGCGGAACTCCATACCCTCGCGGACGGCTCCGCCGATACGCAGCTGGGCGAGGCACTGCGGGCGGTCGGCGACAAACTGGCCAGGGCCCTGTCGGGTCCCCCCGCCCCGGAGGCGCCCCGGCTCGCCCGCCGGGAGATCGATGTGCTGGTGCAGGTCGCGCTGGGATGTTCGAACCAGGAGGCCGCGCAACGCCTGTCACTGGGACCCGAGACGGTCAAGAGCTATCTCCGCAGCGCCATGCACAAACTCGACGCCCGGTCCCGGCACGAAGCCGTGGTCGCCGCGCGCCGCTTCGGCCTCATCCCGTGATACCGAACCCTGCCCCCGGCGCCCACGGGTCGACCGTGGCCCGTCAGTCGTGTCCGGGCAGCAGATCCGGGCGACGTTCCCGGGTCCGGATCAATGCTTGTTCCCGGCGCCAGGCCGCGACCTTCGCATGGTCACCGGACAGCAGGATCGGCGGGACCTCGAGTCCCCGCCACGACACCGGGCGGGTATAGCTGGGGCCTTCCAGCAGTCCGTCGGAGAACGAATCCTGTTCGTGCGACTGCTGATTGCCGAGCACCCCGGGAATCAGCCGCACCACCGCCTCGGTCATCACGAGGACCGCGGCCTCACCGCCGATCAGGACATAGTCGCCGATACTGACCTCTTCGACGCGTACCCGCCGCGCCGCGTCGTCGAATACTCGCTGGTCGATCCCCTCGTACCGGCCGCAGGCGAAGACCAGATGCCGCTCACCGGACCAGCGGGCGGCCGTGTCCTGGGTGAAGGGCACCCCGGCCGGTGTCGGGACGACGAGCAGGGCATCGTCCGGGCACACCTCGTCGAGCGCGGCACCCCAGACCGTGGGTTTCATCACCATGCCGGGTCCGCCGCCGTACGGCGAATCGTCGACGGATTTGTGCACATCGTGGGTCCAGCGGCGCAGATCGTGGACATCGACCGAGAGCAGGCCTTTGTCGATGGCCTTGCCCAGCAGCGCGGTGCGCAGCGGCTCCAGGTATTCGGGGAAGATGGTGATCACGTCGAGCTTCACGACGACCGCCTCATTCCGGATCCAGCAGGCCCTCGGGCGGGTCGATCACGATCAGCCCGTCGGCGATCGACACCGTCGGCACGATGGCGGTGACGAACGGGATCAGGATTTCGCGGCCGTCGCCGGCGGCGCGAACCGACAGCAGTTCACCTGCCGCGGAATGCAGTACATCGGTAACGGTGCCGACAGCGGAACCGTCGGTGAGTTCCACGCGCAGACCCTCGAGTTCGTGATCGTAGAACTCGTCGGGATCCGCCGCCGACCCCAGATCCTCGCTGTCCACCAGGAACAAGGTGCCGCGCAGGGCGTCCGCGGCGCCGCGATCGGTGACTCCGGCAAGTTGCACGAGAAGCCGGCCCGAATGTTCCCGGGCCGACTCCACGGTGAAATTCCGCACCTCTTTCGACCGAGCCGCCCGGCCCCGCAGGGTCGAGCCGGGCGCGAAACGCGCCTCCGGTTCGTCGGTGCGGACCTCGACGACCAGTTCGCCACGCACCCCGTGCGATTTGGCGACCCGGCCGACTACGAGTTCCATCTACTGATCGGTGTCGACCACGTCGACCCGGATACCGCGGCCACCGATACCGGCGACGAGCGTACGCAACGCGGTCGCGGTACGGCCGCCCCGGCCGATGACCTTACCCAGGTCGTCGGGGTGGACGTGCACCTCGACGGTGCGCCCGCGGCGGCCGGTGATCAGCTCGACGCGTACGTCATCGGGATTGGCGACGATACCGCGGACCAGATGTTCCACGGCATCGGCGACGACGACGCTCATTACTCGGCAGCCTCGGCGGATTCGGTCGCTTCGGCGGCGCCCTCTTCCTTGTCCTTCTTGGCCTTCTTCTTCGGGGTCACGGCCTCGGTGACCGGCTCGTTGTCGGCGGCGGCCAGCGCGGCGTTGAACAGGTCCAGCTTGGACGGCTTGGGCTCGGCGACCTTGAGGGTGCCCTCGGTGCCCGGCAGGCCCTTGAACTTCTGCCAGTCGCCGGTGATCTCCAGCAGCCGCTGCACGGGCTCGGTCGGCTGCGCGCCGACACCCAGCCAGTACTGGGCGCGCTCGGAATCGATCTCGATCAGCGAGGGCTCTTCCTTGGGGTGGTACTTGCCGATGGACTCGATGGCCCGGCCGTCACGGCGGGTACGGGCGTCCGCGACGACGACGCGGTACTGCGGGTTGCGGATCTTGCCCATACGGGTGAGCTTGATGCGAACAGCCATCTGCTGATCTGCCTTTCATTGTGGTCACGGCGCAATTCAGCGACTCACGCGGTTCGCGAGCCCGGTTTTGCGAATGGAGTGTGTGACCGCCGCGCGGTACGGAACCGGAGACGGGCTGACACTGTCCGGAAGGACGATCGACCATTCTGCCAGACGCAGGTCCGAGCCCGAAATCGCGCCCGTTCCGTCGTGCTCCGGCGGCCGGCCCACCGTCCGATCGCGGACGCCGGACCACTGAACAACCATGCCGCCAGGTGGCGGGCCGTGGTACGCGTGCGTAGTGTCCGCTGGGTCGCGCTGTCCGCGCGGCGGCAACGATCGAGAGTACGGACAGCGTGTTGTATCTGAACAGAGTCCTCGCCGCGGCGGCCGCGGCCGTGATCGCCTCGGTACCGGTCGCCATGCCCGCCCTCGCGCAGCAGTCGCCACAGGCCGGGACCGAGTACGCCCCGACGATGCTGGTACTGGACGCGTCGGGTTCGATGCTGGCAGCCGATCCCGGTGGCGGCACCAAGATGGACGCGGCCAAGAACGCGGTCCGCAGTTTCGTCACCGCGGCGCCGGACAACGCGAAGGTCGGACTCGCCGCCTACGGCACCGGCACCGGCAACTCGGACGCGGAGAAGACCGCGGGCTGCCAGGACGTGCAGATCCTGCACCCGGCCGAAACCGTCGACAAGCCGGCATTGACCGCGGCCACGGACGGGATCGTGCCCCGCGGATACACCCCGATCGGCGCATCGCTGCGGGCGGCCGCCGCCGCACTGCCGCAGGAAGGGCCGCGCTCGATCGTGCTGGTCTCCGACGGCCTGGACACCTGCGCACCACCGGATCCCTGCGATATCGCCCGCGAACTCAGTGCCCAGGGCAACGATATCGTGATGCACGCCATCGGTTTCGGGGTCGACGATGCCTCACGCGCACAGCTGACCTGTATCGCCCAGAACACCGGTGGCACTTACACCGATGCCGCCGACGGCGCGGCTCTCGAACAGGTGCTACCCAGGGTCAGCGCGGTCGCCCTGCGCAGCTACGCCCCGGTGGGCACCCCGATCGCCGGCACACCGGAATACCGTGAAGCACCCGTCGCGGAACCCGGCCAGCACCTCGATGTACTGAAGCCGAAGAACAAGCAGTACTACGCGGTGGACGTGCCCGACGCTGCCACGGCCTATTTCAGCGCCACTGTGTCGTTTCCGCGTGGCGACGATGCGGTGTCATCGAACAACAGGCTCGATATCCGTGTCTACGGCGACGACGGGCACGACTGCAATGCCTTCGAGTTCGCTCAGGCGACCCGGTCGACCGATGGTGTGGCCCTGACGGTCAGCAGCGTCTGGGCCGGTGCCGCCGAACCCGAATCCGGCAGCTTCGGCACCGATAAGTGCCGAGGAGGGGGCCGATACTACTTCGCACTGGAATGGGGTCATGTCGCAGACAATGCACCGGCCCTGCTGCCGGTGGAACTGTCGGTCGGAGTGGAGCCGGGCGTCACCGATCCCGGTCCGGCGGCCCAGCCGACCGCGGTGGAGTTCACCGCGCCCGGCGGCACCCCGGCTCCGGTGACCGGCGGCGGATCGTTCAATGTCGCGGCAGATCTGCCCGGGACCGGCCGCTACACCGATACCGTGCAGCGAGGGGAGTTCGTCTTCTACCGAGTGAAGGTCGACTGGGGCCAGGGGCTGGCCTACCGGGTGAGATTCGGCGACAGCGCCGAGCGAGGCAGCGAGTACACCTCGAATATCGCGACCACGCTCTACAACCCGTACCGCGGCGAACTCGACTCCAGCACCACCTCCTACGCGGGCACGGAGCGGATCCTGCCGATCAACGATCCGGCGCTGGCGACCGTCCCGGTCCGCTATCTCAATCGAGAAGAACGCGGCGAAGTGGCCGACCAGGCCGTGGCGGGCCGGCACTACATCGCGGTGAAACTGAGCCCGACGATCCACAGCACCCGCGCGGTCGCGCCGGTGCCGATCGAGCTGGAGGTCGCTGTCATCGGTGAGCCGGAACCCGGACCGCAGTACGCGGACGGCGATGCCGCGGCCGAGGGAACATTCGGCGAGGAATCGAAGCGGGTGACCGCCGATGATTCGGCCCAGCAAGCCGGGGAAACCTCCGATAGCGGGATATCGCCGCTGGTATGGGTTGCCGTTGCGGCCGCCACGGTGGTGGCGGTGGCGGCATTCGCCGGTGCGCTGCTACTGGCTCGCCGACGTAAGCACTGAGCCGGAATCTCCCCTGAGCACGCGAAATAGCTCAGGGGAGATGAGCCACTCCCCGATCCCCGGGCGGTAATGCCGTTACCACGGCGGCCGGTATCCGGTCGCCGACTGTGCGCGTCACCGACCCCCGGATTCGCACGCCCACCGGGAACGGCGAGCCGGCACATCGCCCACAAGTCGGTGCGGGCCCGGTCACTTTCCGACGTACCCGGTGTGCCCGACGACTGCATGGCAGCCACGCTCCCGGATACGCGGACGCCGCCCAACCCTTCGCACAACGGGGCCGCGTCGCGTCGCCGGTTTTCCGCCGGCCTACTTATCCGGGAACTTGAACTTGGAGAGATCGAAGTTCTCCAGCCCGGGCGGCAGCTGATCGAGGCCGGGCGGCATATTCGACAGGTCCGGCATACCGGCCCCGCCTGCGGGCATCCCGGGCATCCCAGGGAAGCCGCCGCGCATCTTCGGCTGGGTGGGCCCGCGACCGCCCTTCTTGCCCTTCTTCCCCTTTTTGTTCTTGGTGCGCCGGTTACCGCCCGGCATCCCCATCTGCCGGCCCATCGCGGTCATCATCTTGCGGGCCTCGAAGAACCGGTCGACCAGCTGGTTGACATCGGAGACCTGCACCCCGGACCCGTTCGCGATCCGCAGCCGCCGGGACGCATTGATGATCTTCGGGTTGTCCCGTTCCGCGGGGGTCATACCACGGATGATGGCCTGGACCCGGTCGAGCTGTTTATCGTCGACCTGGGCGAGGGCATCCTTCATCTGCCCCGCGCCCGGCAGCATCCCGAGCAGGTTCCCGATGGGCCCCAGTTTCCGGATGGCCAGCATCTGATCGAGGAAATCCTCGAGGGTGAGTTCACCGCTGCCGATCTTGCGCGCGGCCTCCTCGGCCTGCTGCGCGTCGTAGACCTGCTCGGCCTGCTCGATCAGGGTGAGCACATCGCCCATCCCGAGGATGCGGCTGGCCATCCGGTCGGGGTGGAAGACGTCGAAATCCTCGAGCTTCTCACCGGTGGAGGCGAACATGATCGGCTCGCCGGTGATGTTGCGCACGCTCAGCGCCGCGCCACCGCGGGCGTCGCCGTCGAGTTTGGTGAGCACCACGCCGGTGAAGCCGACGCCGTCGCGGAATGCTTCGGCGGTCGAGACGGCGTCCTGGCCGATCATGGCGTCGAGGACGAACAGGGTTTCGTCGGGTTTCACCGCATCGCGGATACCGGCGGCCTGCGCCATCAGTTCGGAATCGATACCGAGCCGGCCGGCGGTGTCGACGATCACCACGTCGTACTGTTTGGCGCGGGCCTCGGCGACGCCGGATTCGGCGACCGCGATCGGATCGGCCGCGGTGACCCCGAGCGCGTTCTCACCGCCACCGATGGAGGTGCCGGGATGGGGTGCGAACACCGGGACACCGGCGCGTTCGCCCACCACCTGCAACTGGGTGACGGCGCCGGGACGCTGCAGGTCGCAGGCCACCAACAGCGGCTGATGGCCCTGATCGCGCAGCCATCTGGCGAGCTTGCCGGCGAGGGTGGTCTTACCGGAGCCCTGCAGGCCGGCGAGCATGATCACCGTCGGCGGGGTTTTGGCCAGCGTCAGGCGCCGGGTCTCACCGCCGAGAATGGCGACGAGTTCCTCGTTGACGATTTTGACGACCTGCTGGGCCGGGTTCAGCGCCGCGGAAACCTCGGCGCCCTTCGCGCGTTCCTTGATCCGGGCGATGAACCCGCGAACCACCGGCAACGCGACATCGGCTTCCAGCAGAGCCAGCCGGATCTCCCGGCAGGTGGCGTCGATATCGGCCGGCGACAGGCGTCCCTTACCGCGAAGGTCCTTCAGGGCACCGGTCAACCGGTCGGATAAAGATTCGAACACCTGGCGCGCTCCTGATCTCGAGTGACGACACTGAGTCCCAGGGTAATGGGGGTCCCAGACTAGCGGGCGTCGCGGCGTGACTCCGCTCGCACCGTACTCGAGAATATGGCGCTGACGGGCTCAGCTCGCGGGGGTTGAGAAACCGCGCTGGTAGTCGTGTTGTTCTACCGCTACCAGGTACGCGGCTTCCCGACCGGTGAGGCCGAGGCCGCGGGCCAGGGAATCCAGTTGCGACCAGTCGTCGTCCGGCGGGACGCCGGTGGTCGCGACGGCGGCGGCCACGGTCATCGCGGCCATCGCCTGGGGTTCGGTGAGCGTCCGCCCGGGTAGCCAGGTCACCACCCAGTAGGCGTCTCCCACGCATCGGGCGATATGGGGGGTCATATCGCTGGTCATGATCGACGAGGTCACCACTTGGATTGCCACCGACCTGCTCCCCTCATGAGCGCGACAGCTGACTCCCGAATCGTAGGGGCCGGATCCGGCGTGACTCAGGACCTGTTGGCAACTGGAGGGCAATCGACGCGCAACGGTGACCTTGGACACAGGACCTGGAGGTCGGGCCGGACCCGGCCGCTGCCTTCAGGTTCGTTCCTGCTCCGGGGGTTTGCGCGGTGCCGGGTGCGGAACCTCCGCCAGGACGGCGGTTTCGATGGCCGCCCGCCGCTGCGGCCCCGCGTCGTCGCCCAATTCCACGCAGAAGACATCGACGACGAACGATCCCATGGTCACCACCTTGGCCCAGCGCACATCGGCACCCGCGCCCGACAGCACGGCCGACAACCGGCACAGCAGCCCGATGCGGTCCTCCGCCCGTAACTGCAGGATGAACTGGCCCGCGACCGGGGTCGGCGTCCACAGCAACCACGGTTCGGCCAGGGCATAGCGGGCCGCGGCGGGCGTATCGCGTTCCCGCGCGGTGAGAACCGCGCGCACATCGAGGTCACCGGCGATCGCGCGTTTGAGTTCCTGGCGCAGCAGCCCGGCGTCCGGTGGCGACCCGAAGGCCGGGGTCACGACGAACGTGTTGATCGCCGATTCCCCCGCCCCACCGATCGACGCCGACAGCACCCGCAGTGAATGCAGCGCCAGCACACCGGCGGTATCGGCCAGCAACCCGGGAGTATCCGGGGCGATCACGGTGGCGACGTAGGTGTATTTACCGTCGCCCTGGGATAATTCGACGTGCACTCCACCGGCGGCGGCCCGGGCGAGCAGCTCCTGCGGTATGGGTTCGGGCTCGGGCAGTTCCGCGCCCGCCATCACGGTGCGGCAGCGCCGGACCAGTTCGCCGATCAGGGTCGCTTTCCAGTCGCCCCAGACCCCCGGTCCGGTGGCCAGCGAATCCGCTTCCGCCAGCGCATGCAACAGTTCCAGCCGCCGCGGATCGTGTTCGAGCGCATCCGCCACGTACTGCACCGTGGCCGGGTCGTCGATATCACGGTGGGTGGCCACATCGGGCAGCAGCAGATGATGGCGCACCAGGGCGCTGAGGATTTCCACATCCGACGGCCACAGACCCATCCGGCGGCCGATCTGGGTGGCGAGTTCGGCGCCGACCACACAGTGGTCCTCGGTGCGGCCCTTGCCGATATCGTGCAGCAGCGCACCGAGCGCCAACAGGTCGGGCCGGGCCACGCGGGTGCTCGAGGCGCTCGCGTAGGCGACGGTCTCCACCGAATGCCGGTCCACGGTCCAGACGTGCAGGGCATCGCGCGGCGGTAGGTCGCGCACCGCGCCCCATTCGGGAAGCAGCCTGCCCCACAGGCCGGTACGGTCGAGCGCCTCCACCGCGTCGATCACCCCGCGGCCGGACCCGAGCAGCACCAGCAGATCGTTGAGAGCGTCTTTCGGCCACGGCTCCCGCAGTTCCGGGGCGTCCTCGGCCAGCCGGTTGAGGGTGGTCGCCGACATCGGCAGTCCGGATTGCGCGGACGCCGCCGCCACCCGCAGGATCAGGCCGGGGTCGCGTTGCGGCCGGGCATCCCGGGCGAGCACCACCTCACCGGCATGTTCGACCACGCCCTCGTCGAGGGGCCGCCGCACCGGCATCCGGCGCAGCCGCGCCAGCCCACGCCGCGGCAACGCGTTACCGGCGGTACGCAACCCGACATCCACCGAATAGCCGACGGTGCGGGCCGCGTCGCTGAGGGTGCGGGCCAGATCGAACCGGTCACCGATACGCAGTGCCGCACCGATCTCGTCGGCATCCTGGGCGCGTAGCTGGTCCCGGGCCCGGCCCGCCACCCGGTGCAGTTCGGTGCGGACATCCAGGAGCCGGCGATGCGCCTGGGCCAGGCCACCGCCCGGTGTCTCCGGTCCGAGACCCGGCATGGCATCGGTGAGCTGTGCGATGGCCAGCGCATCCAAGAGCTGGATATCGCGCAACCCGCCGCGGCCGTTCTTCAGATCGGGTTCGGTGCGGTGGGCGATCTGCCCGCTGCGGTCCCAGCGGGCGCGGACCCCGGTGAGCAGTTCGTCGTAACGACCGCGGATACCGCGCCGCCAATCCTTGCGGATACCGGCGATGATGCGGTCGCTGAGTTCGGGGTTGCCCACGATATGGCGGGCATCCAGCATCCCGAGCGCGGCGACCAGATCGTCGGCGGCGACCTTCAACGCCTGCGGCACCGTACGCACACTGTGGTCGAGTTTGATGTGGGCGTCCCACAGGGGATACCACAGCCGGTCGGCGATCTCGGCGACCCGCTGCGGGTCCATATCCTCGTGCAGCAGCACCAGATCCAGATCGGAGTAGGGCAGCATCTCGCGCCGGCCGAGCCCGCCCACGGCCATGATCGCCAGGCCGCTGTCCGGGGTTACCCCGACCTCGGTGCCCTTGCTGGTGAGCCACAGCTCGTACAGGTCGACCAGCGCCGACCGCAGTGATTCGGCATCCAGGCGCGGGTGCCGGGGTTGCCCGCCGCCGAGCAGCTGATCGCGGGCGCGGACCAGATCGGCGGCGCCGTTCGACAGTTCCACGGCTTTGCCCGCCGGCCCGGCGCCGACCCCGTGCTCCCGTTTCTGCCGGTGTTCACCCAACCAAACCACCACCCGTCACACAGGCGGCCCCGCCCCGACCGGAAACGGTGGGAGCGGGGCCGCTGTCGTTGTCTTACACACACTCCGCGCGCGTCACGTTCTCGCGCGCCGCCGACGCGGCAGATCTATAGAGCGTCGGTGCCGCGTTCGCCGGTGCGCACCCGGACGATCGTCTCCACCGGACTGACCCAGACCTTGCCGTCGCCGATCTTGCCGGTGCGCGAGGCATCGACGATCAGATCGACTACCCGATCCACCGAGGCGTCGTCCACCACGACCTCGACCCGTACCTTCGGAACGAAATCCACCGAGTACTCGGCGCCGCGGTAGACCTCGGTATGGCCCTTCTGCCGGCCGTAGCCCTGGACCTCGCTCACGGTCATACCGAATACGCCCGCCTGTTCCAGGCCGGTTTTGACGTCTTCGAGCGTGAACGGTTTGACGATTGCGGTGATCAGTTTCATGGGGTTCATGCCTCCTTGCCGGCCGAACGAGCGGTTCCACCCAGTGCAGCGAAATCGTATGCGGTCTCCGCGTGTTCGGAGTCGTCCATACCGGTGGACTCCGCTTCGGCGTCGGCACGCAGACCGATCGTGAACTTGATCGCGTACGCGATCACCAAGGCGATCACGAAGGAATACGCGAGCACGGCAACCGCGCCGAGCGTCTGCCGGCCCAGCAGCTCGAGATCACCGCCGTAGAACAGGCCCGCGGCACCCGCGGGCGCTTCGGGAGCGGCGAACAAGCCGATCAGCACCGTGCCGAGGATACCGCCGACCATGTGGATACCCACGACATCGAGCGAATCGTCGTAGCCGAACTTGAACTTCAGGCTCACCGCCAGCGCGCAGACCGCGCCCGCGATCACGCCGATGGCCAGCGCGCCCAGCACGTTGACCGACGTACAGGACGGGGTGATGGCTACCAGACCGGCGACGATACCGGAGGCGGCACCCAGCGAGGTGGGCTTACCGTCGCGGATCTTCTCGACCACGAGCCAGCCGATCATCGCGGCGGCGGTGGCGACCAGGGTGGTGATGAAGGCGGCACCCGCGACACCGTCGGCGGCCGCCGCGGAACCGGCGTTGAAACCGAACCAGCCGAACCACAGCAGCGCGGCACCCAGCATCACGAACGGCAGATTGTGCGGCCGGAAGGGGGTCTTGGGCCAGCCGGCGCGTTTACCGACCACGATCGCCAGGGCGAGCGCGGCGGCACCGGAGTTGATATGCACGGCGGTACCACCGGCGAAGTCGATGGCCTCGACCTTCTCCATGATCCAGCCGCCACCCCACACCCAGTGTGCGACCGGGAAGTACACCACGGTGACCCAGATGGCGCTGAACGCCAGCCACGCGCCGAACTTCAGCCGGTCGGCGACCGCACCGGAGATCAACGCGACGGTAATGATGGCGAACATCGCCTGGAAGGCGACGAACACCGTCGCCGGGATGGTCCCGAAGAGCGGCACACCCGCCGATTCGTCACCGAATCCGGCGATCAGCGTTTTCAGGCCGAAGAACTGACCCGGGTCGCCGATCAGCCCGCCTTTATCGGTCCCGAATGCCATCGAGAAGCCGAACAGCACCCAGAGCACTGCGACGACGGCCATCGCGCTGATACTCATCATGATCATGTTGAGTACGTTCTTGCCTCGGACCATACCGCCGTAGAAGAACGCCAGGCCGGGTGTCATCAGCAGGACGAGCGCGGCGCTCGTCAGTATCCACGCGGTATCGCCGGCATTGGGCGCCCCGATCACGGTTTCCACCAGTTACCTCCCTCATCTTCCGGCCCGCCGCCTGCGCGACTTCGGGCCCGCTAATGAAGGGTGCTCATTCGGTGTTTCATCCGTGACGCTCCGGTGTTTCACCTACGTGAATGGATCACACGGTCATGTTTCGAGTGTGTTGCCGCCGCCGGACCTGCTGGTCACCGCGGGTTGTGAGGTCGCTGCGCCCGGCGCCGGCCCGGCCGTCTGTCAGGCCTGCTGGACGCCACCGGGCGACGGCGATCAACCGAGCAGCGCGTCCACGAACGCCGCCGGTTCGAACGGAGCCAGATCGTCGGCGCCCTCGCCGAGACCGACGAGTTTGACCGGTACCCCCAGTTCGTGCTGGATCTGGAAGACGATCCCGCCCTTCGCGGTGCCGTCCAGCTTCGTCAGCACCACACCGCTGATATCGACCACCTCGGCGAAGATCCGGGCCTGCATCAGCCCGTTCTGGCCGACGGTCGCGTCCAGCACCAGCAGCACCTCGTCCACCGAGGCCTTCTTCTCCACCACCCGTTTCACCTTGCCGAGCTCGTCCATCAGCCCGGTCTTGGTGTGCAGGCGGCCGGCGGTATCGATGAGTACCGCGTCCACACCGGAGTCGATACCGGAGGCCACCGCGTCGAAGGCCACCGCGGCGGGATCGGCGCCCTCCTTACCGCGGACCGTATCCGCACCGACCCGCTCACCCCAGGTCTGCAACTGGTCGGCCGCGGCGGCCCGGAAGGTATCGGCCGCACCCAGCAGCACCCGGCGGCCGTCGGCGACGAGCACGCGGGCGAGTTTGCCGGTGGTCGTGGTCTTACCAGTGCCGTTGACCCCGACGACGAGCAGGATCGACGGGTGATCGGGATGCGGCAGGGCGCGTACGGAACGGTCGAGTTCGGGCCGCAGCGATTCGATCAGCACATCACGCAGCACCCCCCGCGCCTCCTCGGCGGTGCGGACGCTCCGCGCGGCCATCTCCTCCCGCAGCCGCTCCACGATGACGGTGGTGACGGCCGTGCCGATATCGGCCAGGACCAGCGTGTCCTCGACCTCTTCCCACGATTCCTCGTCGAGGTCGCCACCACCGAGCAGCCCCAGCAGGCTTTTGCCGACCGCATTCTGCGACCGCGACAGCCGGCCACGCAGCCGGGTCAACCGGCCGGAGGTGGGTTCGATCTCCTCGACTTCGGGGACGAGATGGGCGCCGGCCGCGGTATCGGGCGCCACCACCGGGGCTTCACCGGTGGTGGGTGCGGCCGGTGCGGTCTCGGTATCCGGTGTGGCGGCGCCCGCCGCGGCCGCGGCAGCACCGGCCCCCGGCACGGTTGTCTCGGGCTCGGTGGGGGCCGGTGTCTCTGCGGGAGCCGGCGTGGTCGTATCGGCCGCCGATGGTGCAGAAGTTTCTGCCGACGGCGGCGCGGACGGCGCGGACATGCCTGCCGCGGGCGGTGCGGACGTCTCGTCCGTCGATGGTGCGGAGGTCGCCGATTCCGCGGGTGCAGAGGCTCCGGCGCCGCCGGGCGCGGTGGTTTCGGTGTCACCGGGCGCAGTGGTCCCGGTATCGCCGGGTGCGGTGGTCTCGGTATCGCCGGGTGCGGTGGTCTCGGCAGCAGCCCCGGACTTTCCGGTCTTGGGTGCCGCGGTCGTTCCGGTTTCCGGCCGCGGAGCCGTCTCGGGCTCCGGCGGTGCAGTGGGGGCGGCGGCCCCACCGCCCGGCGCTTCCGGCGCGGTGGTGGTCGCGGAATCGACAGCGTCCGGCAGCGGTACATCGGTGATACCGCGGCGGGGCGCGTCCCGTGGGATCGCGGCGTCGTCACCGATATGTGGCTGACCCTCGGTATCCGTCCGCTCAGCGGGACTCGGGCGCGCGGGTGCCGCGGTGGCTCCCTGCCCGCCCTGACTGAAACTGAAACCGCCGGCCGCCTGGTACCCGCCGGACCGGTCGGCCAGCTCCCCTTTCTCCGCCGGCGGGGTCAGCGAGACCCGGCCGCGTTTGTACCGGACGAAGCCGGCCACGAGCGCGACCAGCAGTACGGCGGCGATCGCTGCGATCAGAATCCAGGCTTGCGCACTCACACCGCCCATCCTTGCAGAGCCGGTGCGGGCCCCCGCCGACCCCGCCCGGCCCGCGCGGCGACCGGACCCGAGCGCGCCCTCCGTACGCTGCACATTCCCTGCTCAGCCCGGCGAACACGGCGGGTGAGATTTCTTGTCCTGCGGAAGTTCTCGCGGCAGGCCAATAGGATCGGCGATGTGACCGATCGAAACGTGCTTGGGGGTCCGCTACAAGAGTGCGGCACCGATCCTCTGACCGGGTTCTACCGGGACGGCTGCTGCAGCACCGGCCCGGAGGATCTGGGCAGCCACACTGTGTGCACGGTCGTCACAGCCGAGTTCCTGGAGCACCAGGCATCCATCGGCAACGATCTGAGCACACCGCGTCCGGAGAACAATTTTCCCGGCCTGCAGCCGGGCGACCGGTGGTGTGTAGTGGCGGTGCGCTGGTTACATGCGCACGAGGACGGTGTCGCCGCGCCGGTGATTCTGGCGGCCACCCATGAGAATGCCCTGGAAGTGATATCGATGGAGATCCTGCGAAAATACGCGGTCGACGTACCCGACGACGTCAGCGACCTGCTGTGAGACAACAGGCCGACCGCCCCGAGGGGCGATGTCACGTCGCCGCAGCGGCGGGAGCCACGTCCGGCCCGCGCAGGCGCTGCGAGATCACCTGGGTGATGCCGTCGCCGCGCATGCTGACGCCGTAGAGGGCATCGGCGATCTCCATGGTCGGCTTCTGGTGGGTGATGACGATCAGCTGACTCTTCTCGCGCAGCTGTTCGAACAGCCCGATGAGGCGGCGCAGGTTGGTGTCGTCGAGCGCGGCCTCCACCTCGTCCATCACATAGAACGGTGAGGGTCGCGCGCGGAAGATCGCGACCAGCAGCGCCACCGCGGTCAGTGATTTCTCGCCACCGGACAGCAGCGACAACCGTTTGACCTTCTTTCCGGGCGGCCGCGCCTCCACCTCGATACCGGTGGTGAGCATATCGCCGGGGTCGGTGAGCAACAGCCGGCCTTCGCCGCCCGGGAAGAGCGCCGAGAACACCTGGACGAATTCCCGTTCCACATCGGCGTAGGCGTCGGTGAACACCTGCAGGATGCGGTCGTCCACCTCGGCCACCACGTCCAGGAGGTCCTGGCGGGCTTTTTTGACGTCCTCGAGCTGGGTCGCCAGGAAGTTGTAGCGCTCCTCGAGCGCGGCGAACTCTTCCAGCGCCAGCGGGTTCACCTTGCCGAGGGTCGCCAGATCCTTCTCGGCCCGTTTCGCGCGACGCTCCTGCGAAGCCCGGTCGAACGGCATCGGCGCCGGTGCGGTGACCTGTTCCCCGCGCTCCTTGGCCTGCTCGTATTCACGCAGTTCCAGCTCGCTGGGCGGGAGCGCGATATCGGGTCCGTATTCGGCGATCAGATCGTCGAGCGCGATACCGAACTGCTCGCCGATATTCGCCTCGAGCTGCTCGATCCGCAGCGCGGCCTGCGCCTTGGCGACCTCGTCGCGGTGGACCGCGTCGGTGAGCTGCCCGAGCTGGGTACTCAACGCCCGTACCCGCTCCTTGATCTGATCGACCGTGGTCGCGCATTCGGTGCGGCGGCGCACCAGATCGTCACGCCGGGCGGCGGCGGCCGCCACGACCTGTTCCAGTTCGGCGGATAGTTCGGCACCGGATTCGGCGACCGCCGCGGCCACCTGGGCCGCGCGCCGGCGGGCCACCTGCGCACGTTCGGCGCGCGCCCGGGCCTCGCGTTCGGTGCGGGCGGCACGGCGCAGCGATTCCGCTTTACCGCGCACCGATTCGGCGCGTTCCTCGGCGGTCCGCACCGCCAGCCGTGCCTCCACTTCCATGGCCCGGGTCTCGGCCAGCGCCGCGGCGGCTTCTTCGCGGGCCAGCGCGGCGGCTTCGGTCCCGGCGGCACCGGCCGCTTCGCCGTCGGTATCGGCCTGTTCCAGTTCGGCGCGGCGGAGCCGGTCCTCCAGGTCGGCGAGCGCGGTGACGGCCTCTTCCCGCGCGGTCTCGGCGGCGGCCCGCTGCTCGATGAGGCGTTCGGATTCGGTATTCGCCGTCCGCGTCGCCGCACCGAGCCGGCCGAGCCGTTCGTAGATGCTGTTGAGCGCCTGATCCGATTCGTGCAGCGCCAGCAGCGCCTGGTCCACGGCGTCCTTGCGGTCGGTCTGCTCCTCCAGCGCCCCGGACAGGCTCGCTTCCAGTTCCTCGGCATGCCGCTGCGCGGCGCGCAGTTCCGCTTCGGCGGTATCGATTTCGGCCTGGATCTCGAGGCGGCTCGGCGCGCGATCGGATCCGCCGACCAGCCAGCCGGTTCCGGCCAGATCGCCTTCCCGGGTCACGACCCGCAGTTCCGGACGTGCGGCGAGTACCTCCGCGGCACGGTCCAGATCGTCGGCGACCACGACCCGGCTCGTCAGCGCGACCACCGCCGCGCGCAGCGAATCGGGGTAGTTCACGACTTCGACCAGCCGACGCGCTCCACCGGGCAGAGCGGAATCGTCGTCGGTTCCGGTATCTGCGGCGACACCCTCGTAGACCAGCGCGGCCCGGCCGGCATCGGCCTTCCCGAGTGCCCGCACGGCATCGACCGCGGTCTCACCGGAATCGGCGATCACCGCCTCCGCCACCGGACCCAGCACCGCCGCGACGGCGGCCTCGTATCCGGGGTGCACGCCGAGCAGTTCGGACAGCGGGCCCAGCAGCCCGGCCGGCTGGTTCTCGGTCAACCAGGCCGCGCCGTCGCGGCTGGCCAGGTTCATACCGAGCGCTTCGATCCGCGCGGTCAGCGAGGCGACCCGCCGCCCGGCATCGCGGTCCTCGGCGCGCAGTTCGGTGACCCGGTGATCGGCGAGATCGAGCGCCTCGACAGCGTGTTCGTGCTGGGCGTCGAGCCCGGCTTCCCCGGCGTCGAGTTCGGCCAGTTCGTCCTGTACACCATCGTATTCGCGCTGCGCTTCCTCGCCCCGGGTCCGCGCCTGGGTGAGGGCGGTGGTCAAGCGGACGATCTCGGTATCAGCGGATTGGGTTTTGGTGCGCAGGTTCTCGACCTGTCCCGACAGCCGGACCAGTCCTTCGCGGCGGTCGGCGATGGCCCGGACGGCGGCCAGATGCGCCTGTTCGGCCGCCTTGGCCTCGTGTTCCCGTTCGGCGAGCCCGTCCCGGGCGGCTTCCAGGGTCTCCGTGGCCATCTCGACGGCTTCGCGGAGTTCGGCTTCCTCGGCTTCCACCCGGTCGGCTTCGGCCTCGAGCTGGTCGGGGTCGCGGCCGGTATTCGCCGCGGGTGCGGTATCGAGGTGACGGGCACGGTCGTTCGCGATCCGTGTGGTGGCGTTGACGCGTTCGGCCAGCGCGGACAGCTGGAACCACAGCTGGCCCGCCGCCTCGGCGCCGGGAGTGAGCCGGGAGAGTTCGAACTCCTGCTGCGCCAGGGCCGCATTGGCCGCATCGAGTTCGCTCTGCACGGTGATCTGCTGTTCGCGCGCATAGGCTTCTTTGCTCTGCTGGCTTTGCAGCTCGGCCCGCCGGGTGACCAGATCGTCGGCAGCCAATCGCAGCCGGGCGTCCCGCAGATCGGCCTGTACGGTCTGCGCGCGGCGCGCCACCTCGGCTTGGCGGCCCAGTGGTTTGAGCTGGCGGCGTAGTTCGGTGGTGAGGTCGGTGAGGCGGGCGAGGTTGGCCTGCATGGCGTCCAGTTTGCGGACGGCTTTTTCTTTGCGTTTGCGGTGTTTGAGAACGCCCGCTGCTTCTTCGATGAAGGCGCGCCGGTCCTCGGGTCGCGATTCCAGGATCGCCGAAAGTTGTCCCTGGCCGACGATCACATGCATCTCCCGGCCGATACCGGAATCGCTGAGCAGTTCCTGGACATCCATCAGCCGGCACGAACTGCCGTTGATCTCGTATTCACCCGCGCCGTCGCGGAACATCCGCCGGGTGATGGAGACTTCGGCGTAGTCGATCGGCAGCGCGCCGTCGGAGTTGTCGATGGTGAGCGTGACCTCGGCCCGCCCGAGCGCGGCGCGGCCGGAGGTGCCGGCGAAGATGACGTCCTGCATTTTTCCGCCGCGTAATGCTTTGGCGCCCTGTTCGCCCATCACCCAGGTGAGCGCGTCGACGACATTGGATTTACCGGACCCGTTCGGGCCCACGACGCAGGTGATGCCGGGTTCGAACCGCAGTGTCGTCGCGGACGCGAAGGATTTGAACCCCTTCAACGTCAAGCTCTTCAGATGCAACGCCGACGACCCTTTCCGCCTCCACGTACTGTCCGCCTCGCTCAGGCCGATCAGCCATGCTATAGGGCCACGGCGAGATAACCCCATCCGGCGCACCGGTGGTGGCCGATCGGCCGCCGCCGGTGGCGGCGCGGTTGCCGGGGCAGCCGACGCCATCGCCCAGCGCTTCCGCCGGCCGGATAGCACCGAGGCTACCGGGCGTTATGCCTTGCGGCGATGGCAGCGGCCGGCCTCGATTCCGGTTGCCGCGCGCACTGCCAGCACGGCGCCCCACGGGCCGATGACCCATATGGGCCAGAAGTAGGTGAACGCCCCGACGCCCAGCGAGATCGCCGCCCAGATCACCAGGACCAGCACACTGACTCCCAGCCAGGCACTGCCCTCGATCCGCTGCCAGATCGGGAACCGCGAACGGGATCCCGGCGCGGAGGAGTCCGTACCGGGAGCCGGCTTCAGTTCGGGCAGGTCCGCGAGCACACCCTGCAGTTCCTCGCGGGTCGCGCTCCGGTACACCTGCGCTACCCGCTCGTCGTATTCGGCGAGGTCGAGCCTGCCGTCGCCCAGATGCCGGCCCAGCACCCGCACGAATCGATCACGTTCGGCATCCGAGGCGCGGATGCCCGCCGAGATCTCCATAGCGCTCCCCTTACACGTCGGACCACACTCCACTGTGGAATAAACCTAGCGTGCTACTCCCACTGTGGAATGTCAAGAGGTTTCGAGTTCCGGCCACATCCCTGCCGCGGAACGTCCCGGGCAGCAAACCCGAAATAGCGCACCCACAGCCACCGACCCGCCCATCGCTCCACGACTCCCCGCAGCCTGCCCTTGGGTGGGGTCCGGTTCTCGACCACCGGATCCCCGCGCCGCCGGAGAACGCAGCAGGCCGGCAGTCACCTCGCCACAGGGGCCACCACATACACCAAGTCATCGACCGCTCCCCAGGTGACAGCAGGGTCCGCCCGGAATAACCGCTTCGCCGCGCAGCCGAGGGCCCCTATCTCTCCACGAAACCCTGCAATCCGCCCCGGGCAGGCTCCCAGTTCTCGACCACAAGATCCACTCGGCCGGGTGCTGCCGGAGAACGCAGCAGCGCCAGCAGTTCGGCCGCCGCGCGCCGCGGTCCCTCGGCCACCACATGCACTCGACCGTCGGCCGCATTGGTGGCATGCCCGGTGAGTCCGAGTTCCAATGCCCGGGACCGGGTCCACCAGCGGAAACCCACGCCCTGCACATACCCGTGCACCCAAGCGCTCAGCCGCACCGGATCGTTCCCCGACTGCGCCGCCGAATCGTCCGCCGCCATGATCAGTCGACGGTATCGATCTCGAAGGACAGCGTCACCTTGCTACCCGCCTTCAATGTCCGGCCCACCGTGCACACCTTGTCGATCGCCCGCTGCACCGTCACCAGCAGCCGCTCGCGGGCGGCTTCGTCGAGTTCGCTGAGATCGAGTTCGAATACCTCGTCCAGCTGCGGATACACCTCGTTCTCGCGATCCGCGGCACCGGAAACCCGGATGGTGGCGTCGTAGTCGTCACCGAGCCGGCGCGACAGCGGGAAGTCCGAGCTCATCCCCGAGCATGCGGCCAGCGCGATCTTCAGGAGTTCACCGGGTGTGAACACGCCGGGAACGGTTTCGGACCCGATCAGAACCTCCGCGCCGCGTGAACTACGCCCGGTATAGCGCCGCGTCCCCGTACGCTCCACCCACAGGTTGGTCGGGCCCGAGGATGCGCCGGCCGGCGCCGCGGCGCCGGCCGCAGTGGTGGTGTCATCAGCCATGGTTGCGATCCTGCCATCCACGGCCAGGACCCCACGCACCCGTCCCGACCGGGGCGGATCAGCCCCGGCGTGACCGCCGCGCGGTCACCCGGACCGGCCGCTTCGGCCGGTCCAGTAGTACGGCGAGAAGCCGCAGCAGCAGTAGACCGACGACGAATCCGGCGATCAACGTCGGTGTCACCAGGGACATGGCAGTCCTTCCGTTCTGCATGACGCGGCCGCCACCGGCCGCGTACCCGCCGGTGAGGCCGGTATTTCCGGCCGTGCTCACCGACGGTGCGCAGGAAAAACTACCCCTCCGGACAGCCCGGAAACCCGTTGCTTGCGCGATCTTTACGCCGGAAGTTCAGCCTCCTGATCACACCCGGGACCGCACTCCCGGTCACCGATACGGGTGACATCGCGAGGTATCGGCCAGCTCGGCACAAGGGAGATTCCCGTACCGCCGGATCACGTCCTGCCCGCCCTCCCGCAACAGGAAACGCACGAAACTCGCACCGATCGATCCAGGCGCGAAATCGCCGTACGAGTACGCGTACTCCACGCCCCAGAACGGATAGCTCTGTTCCCCTGCCGCCTCTCGCGTCGCGGGCCGGCCGCCGATCGTCACCCGCACCACACCTGCGGTATCCGCGGCGTCCGCGGCTTCGCTATATCCGACGGCGCCCGCCATCCCGGCGACCTCGTCGAGGACATCCCCGGTGGTCAAGGTCTGGCAGCGCCCGGGTTCGCCGCCGCGCGCGAGCTCGTTGCAGGTGATACCGGGTTCCGGTGGCTGCCCGGTTTCCAGCAACCGGGTCTCGAAATTCCAGCGGGTCCCGGATCCGGCGTAGCGATTGACCACCCGTACCGGCAGATCGGCGCCGCCGACGGCCCGCCAGTTGGTGATCCGGCCGAGGAACAGATCCCGGATCTGTGCCACCGTGAGGTCGGTGACCCCCGTTTTCGGGTGCACGACCACGGTGAACAGCGATAACGCCAGCGGCCGCTGCACTAGTTCGGGAAAGTCCGCGCCCTTGGGTGCATCACCGATCGCCAGCAGCGTGCCGCCGGCACCGCGCGCGTCGTCGACCCGCGTCATGCCGCGCTCACTCCCCTCGAAGGCGTAGTCGATCTCCGACCCCGGACACGTACGTTCGTAGAGTTCGCCCGCCTCCTCGACCACCCGCGCGAACGCGGTCGACCCCACCACGGTGAGCCGCCCCGTGGCGCAACCACTCGGCGCGGCCTCGGATTCGACGATATCCAGCACCGCCATCGCCGCGATCACGGTGACCAGGAACCCGGTCAGCGCGATCATGAGCAGCGAGGCCCCGGACCGCCCCTGGGTCTTGGTGATCCCGCCGCCGGTGACCACGCCCTGCATCGTGGGCTCGGGATAGTTACCGGTTCCGGCGGTCCGCTCCAGGGTCGCCAGGATCTTGTAGTGGTCCGACCGGTTCAGCGGGACCTTCGGCAGATCGATGACACCGATATCCTGGCCCGCCAGTTCGCGGTGACCGAAACCCGAATCCGGTTCGAAACAGACGGCCAGCCCCGGATTGCTCAGTTCGGTGACCGCCATCCCGATCACCCGCCGCTGCGGGAAGTGCAGATGCAGTCCGGCCTGGCCGTTCTGCCCGGTCACATAGTCGGTGGCATCGATGGTGGTGGCGCCGTGGTTTTCGATCCGGACAAGCACCACGGACAGATCCTGCAGATTACGTTCGGACCCCTCGGCGGTCTGCCGTAACTGTCGCAGCGCACCGGCATGCCCGGATTCCGCTTCACCGGTGACCGGGGTATCCATCTGCACCCGCCAGCCGAGCCGTTTTCGGCCGACGAAAACGAATTCCCAGACGAAGGCACCCACTGGGATCGCAATACCGGCCAGCGGGAGCACAAACCCGAACAGAAGTTCACCCACCGACCGCTACCACCCCGAATTCCTCCATCGGTCACCATCTTCGGCCAACCGTACGGTGAAACACCCTGGCCCCGGCCAGTGTTCGTCAATCATTCACCACAGCGTCATCGACCGCCGGGGCGGAAGCGGTCGCGCTCCTGGCGGCGATACGCCACCCCGACGCGGATTCGCCGCCGGACGTGAGCACAACTCCGGCTTCGGTGCGCCGGCTCGGACACCACGGACCGCGGCGTGGGTGTCGGCAAGGTACAGATTCCGCCCCGGAACCGACAGGGCCCGAGCGAATATCCAGGCTCACCCGACGCCGTGATCTCGTTCAGCCGGTGACGACGATATCGCCGTCAGCGTCGCCGGCAACGAATGCCAGCAGCCGCCGGGCCTCCTCCTCGACGAGCGCGCGCTGGTCCGCGGCGAACCCGTACCAGGGCTCGATGTGCAGTGCCGAATCCCGCAGCGACCACCTGCCGTGCACGAAACCGTCCACCAGATACACCGGGACCCCGGCCGAGGCCTCACGGGAGGTCCGCCGCCGGTCCTCCTCGGCGATGATCCGCCGCCGGTCCCGGTAACCGAGCAGCGCATTGTCGAACGCGGGCAGGAACCGCACCGGCACAGGCAGTTCCGGGTCCCCGAGCGGGGCATCGGGCAGATCGAACAACTCGGCTCCCTCCGCACTCCGCAGCACCCGCAGCCGTGGACGCAGCGTGGTGACGACCTCGCCGAGCCTGGTGAGACCGGACCAGGCCTGGATATCGGCGACGCTCGCGGGGCCGAACGCCGCGAGATAGCGCAGGACCAGCGTGGCCGGATCGGGCGGCCCCAGCGGTGCGCCGATCCACTCCTCGGCCGGGCCGACGGTGACGTATCGGTTGCGCCACCGCCCCCATTCCCCGGTTTCGGCGCCGTGTGCCATCGGTACCAGCACCTCCACCGCCTCGGCCAACCGGCGCGTATGACGTTGCGGAAACCGTTCGGCCAGTGTTCTTCCGAGGTCACCGCGCGACATCCGCCGACCCGCCAGCACTTCCCGGCCGGCCGCGGCCAACTCGGGCAACTCGATACCGTCGATCTCGTCGCGGTAGTAGGCGGTATTGAGCGCCCCCGCGATATACGCCTGGACGGTAGGGCGAAGCCAGCGGAAATCCTCCGCCGTACTCAGATGTACGGTGCGCCGGATCGTGGTGGACCGGACGAGTTTCCGGTCGTGCATCAGCGCGGCGAGTTCCTGATGATCGAACCGCGCCAACCGCGACCACACCCCGATATAAGGCCAATTCGGTTCCTGCCCCTGCACGGCGACCAGACGCCGGATCAGCTCGTAGGGCGTCAGGTCCGTCCGGGCCTCCAGATGCTGACGTACCAGCAGAGTCCGGTTCAAGGTGCGCAGTGACAATTCCCGCATACCGGGCATTATCGCGCCCGGCACCGACAGGTCGGGGTCTGCTCAGCCACCGCCCGACCGCGTCCATTCCAGAAGTTCGTCCACCGAACGGGTATTGATGATCCGGTCGGGCGCGACCTCACAGGCCACCGCGCGGGCACAGCCATACCCCTGCCAGTCCAGCTGTCCCGGCGCGTGCGCATCGGTATCGATCGCGAATTCGCACCCCATCTCGAGCGCGAGCCGGATCAACCGCTCCGGCGGATCCTGCCGCTCGGGCCGGCTGTTGATCTCGACCGCCGTCCCGTAGCGGCGGCAGGCCTCGAAGACGATCTCGGCGTCGAAATCCGATTCGGGCCGGGTCCCCCGCCCGCCTTCGACCAGCCGTCCGGTGCAGTGCCCGAGGACGTCCACATGCGGGTTGGCCACCGCGTATACCATGCGCCGAGTCATCGTGTCGCGGTCGTCGCGTAGCCGCGAATGCACGCTGGCGACGACGATATCGAGTTCGGCGAGCAGATCGGCGTCCTGGTCCAGGCTGCCGTCGTCGAGGATATCGACCTCGATACCGGTGAGTACCCGGAACGGGGCCAGTTCGGCGTTCACTTCGGCGACCACGTCGAGCTGGCGTCGCAACCGTTGCGCGGAAAGGCCGTTCGCAACGGTGAGTCGCGGTGAATGATCGGTCAGCGCGCAGTACTCGTGTCCGAGGGCGGCCGCGCAACCCATCATCTCCCCGATCGGGCTGCCGCCGTCGGACCAATCCGAATGGGTATGCAGATCACCACGCAACCGGGCGCGCAGCTCGGCGCCCGCGGCCCCGATCGGCCGCGCCGCGGCCCGCAACTCCGCGAGGTAGCGCGGGACGACTCCTTCGCAGGCCTCCTCGATGACGGCCGCGGTCTTCGGGCCGATCCCGGCGAGCTCCTGCCAATTCCGGGCTGTCCGGCGCCGCCGCATCTCCTCGTCGCCGAGACCGGCGACGATATCGGCGGCCCGCCGGTACGCCTTGACCCGATGCGTTTTCTCCCGGCCCCGTTCGAGCCAGAACCCGATTTCGCGCAGCGCCGCCACCGGCCCAGGTGCGGACCGTGGGGTGTCGGGCGGGTCGCCGGACACCGGTCAGCGAGCCTTTCCGTACTTGACGAAGGCGACACCGTCGTCGAAGACCTGGCTGGTGATGACACGGAATTCCAGGGGTTCGGGCAGTCGCGGCCCACTGCCGAACAGCGGCCGGCCCCGCCCCAGCACGATCGGATGCAGTTTGAGGAAGACCTGATCGATCTCGGGCAGCAGTTCCTGCGCCAGCCGGCCGCCGCCGCACAACCAGATCCCGGGACCCTGTTCGCGTTTGAGTGCCCGTACTCGGGCGAGTGGGTCGGCGCCGATGAGTTCCACGGCCGGATCGGGTGGTGCGGTGAGCGTGGTGGACACCACGAATTGGCGCAGATGCGCGTACGGGTTGGCCGTACCGGTACGCACCCCGAAATCGTAGGTTTTGCGGCCCATGATCACGGTGTCGAAGTTGGCGTTGCGCGCTCCGATACCGAGCGCCCGGCGTACTTCGGACGGCACGGTCTCCGGATATTGCGCGGCGATCGTGCGGCTGTGGTCGCCGCCGACCGGAAAGAAATCGACGGCACCGTCCTCGGTGGCGATGAACCCGTCGATCGTGGCGGCGACGAAGTAGGTGAGCTTGCGCATGGCGTCCTTCCCAGGGCCGACCGGGCCGGCGAACTTGGCCGAGAAAACCGTAACCCGCCGCCGGGCGCCGCCGCGAGAGATCTAGACCGTGGTTTTGCGGCGTCGCGCCGGAGGTTGACATCGCGGGCACGAGAAGGATGAGCGGTTCATGAACTTCTCCCGGACGATCACCGCACCGCAGCGCGGGCAGGGCCGGTCACCGCGCCCGTACACCGCCAGGGCACGCTCGAAATAGCCCGATTCGCCGTTGACATTCACATACAGCGCGTCGAACGAGGTGCCACCCGCGGCCAGCGCATCGCTCATCACCGCCGCGGCCTCGGCCAGCAGCCGACGCAACACCGGACGAGTGAGTCCGGCCGCCGTCCGGCCGCCGTGGACCTGCGCCCGCCACAGTGCCTCGTCGGCGTAGATATTGCCGATACCGGAGACCAGGGTCTGATCCAGCAGTACCCGTTTGATCTCGGTCTGCTTGGTGCGCAGGACTGCGACCACCCGCTCCGCATCGAAGCGGGGATCGAGCGGATCGCGGGCGATATGGGCGAGCAGATCGGGAAGCCGATCACCGTCCACCTCCACCAGCGGTGCCAGCACCCAGCCGCCGAAGGTGCGCTGATCGACGAACCGCAACTCCCGGCCGTCGTCGAGGGTCGCCCGGATATGCGCATGCTTCTCGACCGGCGCGCCGACCGGCTGCACCAGCATCTGCCCGCTCATCCCCAGATGGACGACCAGCGCGATCTCCGCGGGATCACCGGCGGGTTCGTCGAAGGTGAGCCACAGGTATTTACCGCGGCGCCGGGCCTCGGCCACCGTCAGACCGGTCAGCTGGGCCGCCATATCGGCGGCGCCGGCCGTATGCCGGCGCACCGAACGCGGATGCGTGACGGTGACCGATTCCACGGTCCGGCCGCACAGATGTTCGGCCAGGCCGCCGCGAACGACCTCGACCTCGGGAAGTTCGGGCACCTCAGGGTTCGCCGGTCAATGCACGGTAGGCGGCGCCCGCGGCCTTCTGCTCCGCTTCCTTCTTCGACCGCCCGACCCCCTGCCCGTAGGCATCGCCGGCGA
Source organism: Nocardia sp. NPDC058499 (assembly GCF_042719915.1). Lineage (NCBI taxonomy): Bacteria > Bacillati > Actinomycetota > Actinomycetes > Mycobacteriales > Nocardiaceae > Nocardia > Nocardia sp. NPDC058499. The sequence continues at coordinate 982,821 of NZ_JBHXMZ010000001.1, forward strand.
TCACGGTGGTCGCGGTGAACTCTTTGTCGTGGTCGGGCCCGGTGGAGGTGATCTCGTAGCTGGGCACGCCCAGACCGCGTTCAGCGGTCAGTTCCTGCAGGCTCGTCTTGAAATCCAGTCCGGCGCCCATCCGTGGACCGCGTTCGAGCAGTTCGGCGAACAGCCGCAACACGACCTCACGCGCCACATCGATACCGTGCTCGAGATGCACGGCACCGAGCAGCGACTCCATCCCGTCGGCCAGGATGCTGGGTTTGTCCCGGCCGCCGGTGAGTTCCTCACCTTTGCCGAGCAGCAGATGCGCGCCCAGACCGCCCTCGCCCAGCTTGCGCGCCACCTCGGCGAGTGCGTGCATATTCACCACACTCGCGCGCAGCTTTGCCAGTTCGCCCTCGGATTTCTCCGGGTGCTCGTGATAGAGCCGTTCGGTGATACTCAGTCCGAGGACCGAATCGCCGAGGAACTCGAGCCGCTCATTGGTCGGCAGCCCACCGTTTTCGTACGCGTACGAGCGATGGGTCAATGCGAGACGAAGCAACTCGGGCTGTATCTCGACACCCAGGGCAGCGAGCAAACTCGCTTGATCCGGCCGCTCGCCGGGTTCGTCTTTGCCCGCGGTCAATTGTCGACCGGGGATCAGACGGCCGGGGCGACCTGGCGGCCCTTGTAGGTACCGCAGGAGGGGCACGCGATATGCGGCGGGGTCTTCTGACCGCAGGCCCGGTTCGGGCAGGTGATCAGCGTAGGCGCAACGGCCTTCCACTGGCTGCGCCGAGACCGGGTATTGGAACGGGACATCCGGCGCTTGGGAACGGCCACGACTACTTCTCCTCTGTGCTGTTACGTGCAATGTCTGCGGAATGGTCTCCGGTGGCCGCACCCTTGTCGGGGCTGCCGCTGCCGGGCGATCCGGAGGCGAATTTCGCCAGCCCGGCCCAGCGGGGATCCAGTATCTCATGCCCGTGATCGGATCCCGCAATCGCCATCCGAACCCCGCATTCCGGGCACAGTCCCGCGCAGTCGGGAGTGCACAGCGGCTGCAGCGGTAATTCGAGGCCGAGCTGGTCGACGATCAGGGGTTCGAGGTCGATGAGATCGTCGTCCATCCGGTAGACCTCGTCGTCGGACGCGGTCTGATCCGTGGCGCTGTCCGGGTAGGCGAACAGTTCGGTCAGCGAGACCTCGACCGAATCGGTGAACTGTTCCAGGCAGCGTGAGCATTCACCGGCCACCGGTGCGGTGACGGTACCGGTGACGAGCACTCCCTCCGAGACCGACTGCAAACGCAGATCCAGCTCAACCTCGGAACCGGCCGGTACGGCGATCAGGTCCAGGCCGAGCCGTTCGGGGGTGGTGACGGTTCGCCGCAGTTCGCGCATGGATCCCGGGGCGCGACCGAGGCTGCGGACATCCAGCACGAAACCCGCGTCGTGTGCACGGTGTGCACCGGAACGCGAGCGCGCGGTTGTATCGGCAGGCATCGAAGAACACTCCACTGGGTCGTTCTGGGTATCAGCTATAGGCCGGATTCGGCGGGCAACCACACCACAGTACGCGAAACGGGCGGTTACCTGCAAAATCGTCCGGTGGCTAGCGGCGGAACTCCGCCGCGTAGTCCGGTACCCCCGACCCGTTGCGCAACTGCTGGCGGCCGCGGCCCACGGTGCGCAGGGCACCGCCCAGGGTCTCCTCGAATTCGGCGAGTTTGCTGTCGACGTAGTGGTCGCAATCGGCCCGCATCCGGTCGGAGTCGGCCTGCGCGGTATCGATCAGCCGGGCCGATTCGGCGTGCGCGGCCCGCACGACCTCGGTCTCCTCCACCAGGCGCCGCTGTTCGGCCTGGCCGTCGGCCACCGAGCGGTCGTAGGAGGCCCGGCCGGCCTCGGCCATCCGGTCGGCTTCGGCGCGGGCCCGGCCGGTGACCGATTCGTATTCGGCCTTGGCGTCGGCGACCAGGCGCTGAGCTTCGTTCGTGGCGGTATCGACCATCCGGTCGGCATGTGCGGTGGCCTCTGCGACCATGCGGTCGGCATGCGCCTTCGCCTCGGCGAGGATCCGGTCGGCTTCGGCGCGGGCGTCGGCGACGGTGGTGGTGGCCTGCTCGTCGGCACTACGGACGGTTTCCTCGGCCAGGCCGCGGGCGTCGTCGACGATCTTGTCGCGGTGGTCGAGAACATCTTGGGCATCGTCGATCTCGGCCGGCAGCGCATCACGCACATCGTCGAGCAGATCGAGCGTTTCCGGACGCGGGACGATGCAGTTGCGCGTCGCGGGTATCCCGCGTGCCTCCTCGACTATGGCGACCAGTTCGTCGAGCGCCTCGAATACCCGGTACATGCTCAGTGCCCTCCTGCTGACGATCGGCGAAATATCCCGCCGTTCCCAGTGTGCCCCGGCCCGTCGGCTGAGCCGAACCAACTTTCGGTGTGTCGCTACTTCCGGCGGATATCCACAGACTTCCGGGGGATCAACTGGAGACGTGTTCTCCGCTTGGTGTTAGATTCGTAGGAGTCGTATCGCACCGCGATGGATCGCCTGACCCTTGCCCGATCGGAACCGCCCATGACCATCCTGCAGCTGCCCTCGTCCGGGGCACTGTCCGCCGCGGATCTGGATATCGATTGGCCGGAACAGATCGACCCGGTGGCCTGGCAGCAGCGTCTACTCCGGTATCTGCGCGGCGACCGGGCATTTCCGCAGCTCATCCGGTTCGCCTTGGTGGGCGGTCTGAGCAATATCTCCTACGTGCTGCTCTTCCTCAGCCTGACCGGCGCCGGCACGCTGCTGGCCAATGTCGCCGGTTCGGTGGTGAGCACGATCCTGGCCAACGAGCTGCACCGCCGACTCACCTTCCACGCGGCCGAGCGGGTCGGTTGGTTCACCGCACAGTGGGAGGGCGGCGGCCTGGCGCTGCTGGGCCTGGGAATCAGCACGGCGGCCCTCGCCGCACTGGAAGTTCTCGCTCCCACCCTGGCCGAACCGGCGCAGGCCGCCGCCGTACTGGCAATCAGCGCCGCCGTGGGCGGGTTGCGGTTCCTGGCCCTGCGCGGCCTGGTGTTCCGCCCGCTGCGGCGGGCCCGGGAAGTGAGCGCCGCCCGCGAGGAATCAGCCGGCGCGCTCGGCGAGCCGGTCGAGTAGGCGCTTGTGCACCAGCGGCGGCAGCATATCGCTGACATCGCCACCGAAGGCCGCCACTTCCTTGACGAGTGAGCTGGACAGATAGCTGAACGCCGGGTTGGTGGCGATGAAGAAGGTGTCGACGCCGGCGAGCTTCTTGTTCATCTGCGCCATCTGCAGTTCGTACCCGAAATCTCCGGCATCGCGCAGACCCTTGACGATCGCCGTGATGCCCTGTTCCCGGGCGAAATCGACGGTCAGGCCGGCCCAGGACGCGACCCGGATATTCGGCAGGTCAGCGGTAGCGTCGCGCAACATGTCGATGCGTTCCTCGACACTGAACATGCCTTGCTTCTTCTTGTTCACATTGACCGTGATGACGACCTCGTCGAACTGGGCCGCCGCCCGGCGGAACACATCGAGGTGGCCGTTGGTCACCGGATCGAACGAGCCCGGGCACAATGCTCCTGCCATGGCTCAAACGCTAGCAGGTACGGCGGAATCCACCGCGCCGGTCCCGACGTAGACGGCGGACTCGATCCGGGTTTCCCCGTACCGTTTCGGCGCGCGCCCGGCGAAACCCGCGGGCCACGTCATCTCCGCCGAACGGACGGATCGTTCGACGAGCAGCAGCGCGTCCTCGGCCAGCCAGCCGTGCGCCGCCAGCGCCCCGATATCCGCCTCGACGGCCGCGGTGGGCAGATCGTAGGGCGGATCGGCGAAGACCAGATCGAAATCACCCGCACCGGCCTGCGCCAGGACCTGCGCCACCGCACCGACCCGCACCTGCGCCGCGGTCAACCCCAGATCCGAAATATTGCCGCGCAGCACCGCCGCCGCCCGCCGGTCCGATTCGACCAGCAGCGCCGCCCCGGCGCCGCGGGACAACGCCTCGAGTCCCAGCGCACCCGACCCCGCATAGAGGTCGAGGACGCGGGCTCCGTCCAGATCCATCCGGGCCTCGATCGAGGAGAACAGTGCCTCCCGTACCCGGTCCGAGGTGGGCCGGGTCCCGGCGGGCGGCACCCGCAGGCGCCGACCGCCGGCCGTTCCGGCGACGATCCGGGTCATTCGGATTCGCGTCCGCCCAGTTCGATCAGCAGGTCACCACCCTCGACCTGCTGCACCTGGGTGATGGCCACCCGGCCCACCACTCCCCCGCGCGGCGCGGTGATGGCGGCCTCCATCTTCATGGCCTCGATGGTCGCGATGGTATCGCCGGCGGCGACCCGATCGCCCTCCGCGACGGTCAGCGTGACGACACCGGCGAAGGGCGCGGCGATATGGTGCGGATTGTTCTTATCGGCCTTCTCCGCGGCCGGGATCTCACTGGCGATGGAGCGATCCCGCACCGAGACCGGGCGCAGCTGCCCGTTGAGAATGCACATCACCGTGCGCATACCGCGCTCGTCGGGTTCGGCGATGGCCTCCAGCCCGATCAGCAGGATAACGCCCTTCTCCAGCTGGACCCGGTGCTCCTCGCCGTGCCGCAGACCGTAGAAGAACTGATTCGCCGACAGCCCGGTGGTATCGCCGTACTTCTCGCGGTGAGCGAGGAATTCGGCGGTGGGTGCCGGGAACAGCAGCCGGTTGAGGGTCGCGCGACGCTCCTGGGAGGTGCCCGCCAGCCCGGCCTCGTCCGCGGCCGTCAGCGGCGTTTCCGGTTTGGCGGCGCTGCGCCCGGCGAGGGCCTTCTCCCGGAACGGTTCGGGCCAGCCCCCGGCGGGGGTGCCGAGTTCGCCGCGCAGGAAACCGATCACCGAATCCGGGATGTCGTAGCGTCCCGGATCGGCGGCGAAATCCTGGATCTCGACACCGGAGCCGACCAGCGACAGCGCGAGATCGCCGACCACCTTCGACGACGGGGTCACCTTGATCAACCGGCCCAGCAGCCGGTCGGCCGCGGCGTATTTCGCCTCCACTTCCTCGAAGCGGTCGCCCAGGCCGAGTGCGATGGCCTGCTGGCGCAGGTTGGACAGCTGGCCGCCGGGGATCTCATGGGTGTAGACGCGCCCGGTCGGGGCGGGCAGCCCGGACTCGAACGGCGCGTACACCTTGCGCAGCGCCTCCCAGTACGGCTCCAAATCGCAGACATTGCCCAGGTTCAGGCCGGTGTCGTGCTCGCTGTGCGCGGCGGCCGCGACGATCGCGGACAGCGCGGGCTGGCTGGTGGTACCGGCCATCGCCGCCGACGCACCGTCCACCGCGTCGGCACCGGCCTGCCACGCCGCCAGATAGGTCGCGAGCTGACCGCCCGGGGTGTCGTGGGTGTGCACATGGACGGGCAGATCGAAATTGCTGCGCAGCGCCGTCACCAGTTTCGCCGCCGCCGGGGCTCGCAGCAGACCGGCCATATCCTTGATCGCGAGCACATGCGCGCCCGCGTCGACGATCTGCTCGGCCAGTTTCAGGTAGTAGTCCAGGGTGTAGAGCTTCTCGTCGGGATCGGACAGATCCCCCGTGTAGCTCAGCGCCACCTCGGCCACCGCGGTACCCGTTTCCCGGACCGCGTCGATCGCCGGACGCATCTGGTCGACATTGTTGAGCGCGTCGAAGATCCGGAAGATATCGATCCCGGTGTCGGTGGCCTCCCGTACGAAAGCCCGAGTGACCTCTTCGGGATACGGCGTGTAACCGACCGTATTCCGTCCGCGCAGGAGCATCTGCAGGCAGATATTCGGCATCGCCTCGCGCAGGGCGGCCAGCCGCTCCCACGGGTCCTCGTACAGGAACCGCAGCGCCACATCGTAGGTCGCGCCGCCCCAGCATTCGACCGAGAGCAGTTCGGGGGTCAGCCGGGCGACGTGACCGGCGACATCGAGCAGGCCGTTGGTCCGCACCCGGGTCGCCAGCAACGACTGGTGGGCGTCGCGGAACGTGGTGTCGGTGACGCCCACGGCTTTCTGTTCGCGCAGGGCGCGTGCGAAACCTTCCGGGCCCAGGGTGAGCAGCTTCTGCCGGGACCCGTCCGGCGGCGGTACCGACAGGTCGATGGCGGGCAGTTTGTCGTGCGGGTACACCGCTGTCGGCCGCGCCCCGTGCGGTTTGTTCACGGTGATATCGGCCAGATAGTTCAGGATCTTGGTGCCGCGGTCGGCAGGTTCACGCAAGGAGAGCAACTGCGGACGCTCGTCGATGAACGAGGTGGTGACCCGCCCGGCCTTGAAATCGGGGTCGTCGAGCACGGCCAGCAAGAACTGGATATTGGTGGTGACACCGCGGATCCGGAACTCCATCAGCGCCCGCCGCGCCCGGGCCACTGCCGCCGGGAAATCCCGGCCCCGGCAGCTGAGCTTCACCAGCATCGAATCGAAGTAGGCGCCGATCTCGGCACCGAGGTTCGCCCCGCCGTCGAGCCGGATACCGGCGCCACCGGGCGTACGGTAGGCCGTGATCCGCCCGGTATCGGGGCGGAAACCGTTGGCCGGGTCCTCGGTGGTGATCCGGCACTGCAGCGCGGCACCGCGAATGGTCACCTTGTCCTGGCTCAGGCCCAGATCGTCCAGGCTCTCCCCCGCGGCGATCCGCAGCTGCGACTGCACCAGATCGACATCGGTGATCTCCTCGGTCACCGTATGCTCGACCTGGATACGCGGATTCATCTCGATGAAGACATGGTTCCCGCGCTCGTCGAGCAGGAATTCGACGGTTCCCGCGCAGCTGTAACCGATCTGCCGGGCGAACGCCACCGCGTCGGCGCAGATCCGATCGCGCAGTTCGGGATCCAGGTTCGGGGCGGGCGCCAGCTCGATCACTTTCTGGTGCCGCCGCTGCAGCGAACAGTCGCGCTCGAACAGGTGCATCACATTGCCCTGGGTATCGGCCAGGATCTGCACCTCGATATGGCGGGGGTTGACCACCGCCTGCTCCAGGAACACCGTGGGATCGCCGAACGCGGATTCGGCCTCGCGCGAGGCCGCCTCGATCGCCTCCCGCAACTGTTCACGCGCCTGCACCCGGCGCATACCACGGCCACCGCCACCGGCGACCGCCTTCACGAACACCGGGAACTCCATGGACTCGGCCGCCGCGAGCAGTTCACCGACATCCGCGGAAGGTGCGCTGGAATTCAGGACCGGCAGCCCGGCCGCCTTCGCCGCCGCAATCGCGCGCGCCTTGTTACCCGCGAGTTCCAAGACCTCGGACGACGGACCGATGAAGGTGATTCCCTCGCGCGCACAGGCGGCGGCCAGGTCCGGATTCTCGGACAAGAACCCGTATCCCGGATAGATCGCGTCGGCGCCGGCGGTCTTGGCCGCCTCGATGATCGCGTCGACCGAGAGATAGGCCCGGACGGGATGCCCCTCCTCGCCGATCTCGTATGCCTCGTCCGCCTTCAGGCGGTGGACCGAATTGCGGTCCTCGTGCGGGAAGACGGCAACCGTTCCGATACCGAGCTCGTACGCCGCGCGGAAGGCTCGGATGGCGATCTCGCCGCGGTTGGCAACCAAGACTTTCGAGAACATTGACCCAACGTACCCGGCGCCACATCCAGGATCGACACCGAAGTCCACTTCGCAGAATCTTCACAACGGGGCATTGCACGGTTGCGAAACATTGGTCACCCTGCCGTCACATCTCACCGGCGACCACGGGCGATTGTGCGATCAGCCGAGGTTGGCCAACTCCGGGCAATCTTCGCAGCGAGGCCACACATCCCTCGGCAGCGCGGTCGGGGACCGAGCTCGGCCATACGCCCGCCCCCACTCGGCCGCACGCTCGGCGCCGTCGACCAGCTCACCGACGCCTCCGCCATCGCCGATACCGCCAGGACGATTCCCGTAGCGGACAGTTCCACATACGGAACGAACCGTCCCCCCGCGTGCCGACGATCGCGCTCGACGAGGTACAGCCACCGGCGCACTGGCCGACGTCAGCCGGTAGCCGCGCGCCGTATCGGCGGGCGCATCGGCTCGGCACGGCGGGCGGGCTATGGTGGATAACGCAGCTGGTTCGCCGGCCGGTCGCCCCGGAGCCCCGGACGATCGTCCCGGCGTCGAAACCCGCAACGGGCGGGTGAGAGGGAATCCGGTGGAAATCCGGAACTGTCCCGCAGCGGTGAGCGAGAACGAACGCCGTCATCAGCACTGGGCGCACAGCCTGGGAAGCGACGGCCAGTAGGTCGGCCGATGGGCCGGTGCCCGCGAGTCCGAAGACCTGCCGGTTGTACCGGGTACGCCGTATCCGGTGGCCACCGCCTCGAGGATTGGGCGCCGCGGTCCACCAGTGCTGAAAACGCTCCCGCCGCGCGCGGCGGTCGGGTTTTCAGTGGTGTCCGTGCACCCGCGTAAGGCGATGGCCGGTCGAACGTCAGCACTGGAGAACACCGTGACTGCTATTTCGCACAATCCGTTCACCGCAACGGTTCTCGGCCTGCCCCGGGTGGGGCCGCGCCGCGAGCTGAAACGCGCGACCGAATCCTATTGGGCCGGGCGTATCGATGCCGATCGTCTCCACGAGACCGGGCGGACCCTGCGCCGCGACCAGTACGCGGAGCTACAGGCCGCGGGCATGGATTCGATTCCCGTCGGCACCTTCTCCTACTACGACCAGATGCTCGATACGGCCGTGCTGCTGGGCGCCCTGCCGCCGCGGGTCGCCGATATCGCCGGCCCGCTGGACCGCTATTTCGCCGCGGCCCGCGGTACGGATTCGGTGGAACCACTCGAGATGACCAAATGGTTCGATACCAACTATCACTATCTGGTCCCCGAGATCGGCCCGCACACCTCGTTCGCGCTGCATCCCGGCGAATTGCTGGCGCAGGTGCGCGAGGCGCTCGAACTCGGCGTCCCGGCGCGTCCGGTCGTCATCGGCCCGATCACTTTCCTGAAACTCTCGAAATCGGCGGACACCGCCGCGCTGGAACGCGTCGGTGAGCTGATCCCGCTCTACCGGGACCTCCTCGCGCTGCTCGCCGCGGCGGGCGTGTCCTGGGTACAGCTCGACGAACCCGCCCTGGTCACCGACCTCACCTCGGAGGAACTCGCGGTGGTCCGCCAGGTCTACACCGAGCTGACGGAACCGGCCGACCGGCCGGCCGTCCTGGTCGCCACATACTTCGGCAATCCCGGCCCCGCGCTGGGAGCCCTCGCCGGAACCGATGTGGAAGGACTCGCGATCGACCTGGTCGCCGGCGGTACGGTCGACGATGTGGCCGCCGTTCCCGCTTTGGCGGGTAAAACGCTGGTTGCCGGTGTCGTCGACGGTCGTAATGTCTGGCGCACCGATCTTGATCGAGCCCTGTCCACCCTCGCCACACTGCTCGGCAGCGGGAAATCGGTCGCGGTTTCGACCTCCTGCTCCCTGCTGCACGTGCCCTACACCCTCGCCGTGGAAACACACCTCGACGAAGCCCTGCGCTCCTGGCTCGCCTTCGGCAGCGAAAAACTCGCCGAGGTCCGGGTGCTGGCCACGGGCCTGAACACCGGTACCGAGGCCGTGGCGGCCGAACTCGCGCAGGCCCGCGCCGCGATCGCGAGCCGCCGGGCGGATCCGCGGATCGCCGACTCCCGGGTTCGGGCCCGGCTGGCCGCGCTGGGCCCGGCCGCCACCGAACGTGGCCCCGCGGCGCAGCGCCGGACCCTGCAGCAGGACCGGCTGCAGCTGCCGCCCCTGCCCACCACCACGATCGGTTCCTACCCGCAGACCACCGCGATCCGGCTGGCCCGGGCGGAGCTGCGCAAGGGCGACATCGACCGGCCCGAGTACGAGCGCCGGATGCGGGCGGAGATCGCCGAGGTCATCGCCCTGCAGGAACAGCTCGGCCTCGACGTGCTGGTACACGGCGAACCCGAACGCAACGATATGGTGCAGTACTTCGCCGAACAGCTCGACGGTTTCGCGGCCACCGAACTGGGCTGGGTGCAGTCCTACGGCACCCGCTGCGTACGCCCGCCGATCCTGTTCGGCGATGTCTCCCGGCCCGCGCCCATGACGGTCGATTGGATCGGCTACGCCCAATCACTCACCAGCAAACCGGTGAAGGGCATGCTCACCGGACCGGTCACCATCCTGGCCTGGTCCTTCGTGCGCGACGACCAGCCGCTCGCGGAATCTGCGCGCCAGGTGGCGCTGGCCATCCGGGACGAAACCGTCGACCTGCAGAACGCGGGCATACGGATCATCCAGGTGGACGAACCGGCACTGCGCGAACTGCTGCCACTGCGCGCGGCCGGCCAGCCGGACTACCTGGAATGGTCGGTGGGCGCGTTCCGGCTGGCGACCTCCGGGGTCGCCGATTCCCTCCAGATCCACACCCATCTGTGCTATTCGGAATTCGGTGAGGTCATCGACGCGATCGCCGGCCTGGACGCCGATGTGACCTCGATCGAGGCGGCACGGTCGCATATGGAGGTACTCGACGATCTGAACGCCGCAGGCTTCGCTGCGGGCGTCGGCCCCGGTGTCTACGATATCCATTCGCCCCGGGTGCCGAGCGCCGAGGAGATCACCACCGCGCTCGAGGCCGCGCTGAAAGCTGTTCCTGCCGAACGCCTCTGGGTGAACCCGGATTGTGGCCTGAAGACCCGCGGTACCGCCGAGGTCGAAGCATCACTACGCAATATGGTCGCCGCCGCGCAGCGCGTGCGCTGACCGGACACCGCCGCGCAGTACGGTCGCCGAGCCGGCCGTACTGCGCGCTGATCACAACCGGGCTTCCTGCGGCCCGGGCCGGGATACTGTGGCCGGGTCAGCCCTCCAGCTCTCCTGCCCCGGACTCGCGACGCTTCATCCGTTCGGTCGCAGCACATTCCGGGCAGTGTCGCGTAATCCGCAACACCGGACGAACCCCTCGCTGCGGAACCGGCGATCGCCGCCGGACCGCACGGCACCCTTGCTCTGGTCTCATACCGCCCACCCCTTTCCCTCGCCGTTGCTCTGTGCCAGATTTGACGCGACCGGGTGCGCATCGGTTCCCTCTCGCCCCAACAAATTTCGCGATCTCCGGCGACATTTCCGCCGCGGCGACCGCGGCTGCCGGCGCAGGGCGCTCAGGATTTGGCCAGGTATTCCAGCCGTTCCGAATCGACGGCGGCGTGCATCATCGCCGCCAGACCCGGATGCCGGGTGAGGCCGGGGTCGTCGGCGACCAGGGTGCGCGCGAGCTCCTGGGCGGTGGTGATGACCTCCAGATCGTCGAGCAACGACAGCAGCCGCAGCGAGCGCGCCGTTCCGGACTGCGCGGAGCCCAGCACATCGCCCTCACGCCGCTGCCGCAGATCGAGCACCGACAATTCGAAACCGTCGGTGGTCGCGGCCACCGCTTCCAGCCGGGTCATCGCGGGCCCGCCGGGCGCGGCGTCGGTGATCAGCAGGCACAGTCCGGGGTGTTTGCCACGGCCGATCCGGCCGCGCAACTGGTGCAACTGGCTCACTCCGAACCGGTCGGCGTCCACGATCACCATCACCGTCGCGTTCGGCACGTCCACGCCGACTTCGACAACGGTCGTACAGACCAGCACATCGATATCGCCGGCATTGAAATCGCGCATCACCTGATCTTTTTCATCGGCCGGCAGCCGTCCGTGCAGCAACCCGATCCGCAGGTGCGCCAGCGGCCCGGTGCGCAGTCGATCGACGACGTCCAGCACGGACTGGGTGGTGGGCGGCTCCTTCCCGGAATCCGCACCGCGCGATTTTCCGCTCTTACCGCGGGTACCGCCGCCGTCCTCGTCGTCGCCGATGCGTGAGCACACGACATACGCCTGCCTGCCGGCCGCCACCTCCTCGGTGATCCGCTCCCATGCCCGATCCACCCAGTTGGGGTGGACGCGTCTGGGCACCACTTTCGAGGCGATCGGGGAGCGGCCGCGCGGCAGCTGGGTGAGGGTGGAGGTCTCCAGATCACCGAGAGTGGTCATGGCGATGGTGCGCGGAATCGGGGTCGCGGTCATCACCAGCAGATGCGGGGACACACCGCCTTTCGCCTTGGCGCGCAACGCATCCCGCTGTTCCACTCCGAAACGATGTTGTTCGTCGACCACCACCATGCCCAGATCGAAGAACTCCACCGAATCCTGGATCAGCGCATGCGTACCGATCACGATCCCGGCCTCCCCGGTCACCGCTTCGAGCAACGCCGCCCGCTTGGTGGCCGTGGACATCGATCCGGTGACGAGCGTGACCCGGGTCGCCGTCTCGGCCGCACCGAGTTCACCGGCCTGCCCGAGATCGCCCAGCATCCCGCACAGCGACCGGTAGTGCTGGGCGGCGAGAACCTCGGTGGGGGCGAGCAGCGCGCATTGCTGACCCGCGTCGACGACCTGCAACATAGCGTGCAGGGCGACGATGGTCTTACCCGATCCCACCTCGCCCTGCAGCAGCCGGTGCATCGGCTGCTCGCGGGACAGGTCGGCGGAGATTTCCGCGATCACCTGACGCTGCCCCTCGGTCAGCTCGAACGGTAACCGCTCGTCGAAGGCGGCGGCGATACCGTCCGGCCGCGGTGGGCAGGCGCGTGCCGTCCGGCCGGACACCTCGTGCCGCCGTTCGGCCAGTACCAGCTGCAACGCCAGCGCCTCGTCGAATCGCAGCCGTTCCCGGGCCCGTTCGATATCGGACTGCTGTTCCGGCAGGTGGATCAGCCGCAACGCATCGCTCACCGGCATCAGCGCCCGCTCGTCGCGCACCTCGGCCGGCAGCGGGTCCGCGACCGGGTCGAGCTGATCCAGCACCTGCCGGACACAGGCCAGGATCTCCCAGCTCTGCACCTTCGCGGTGGCCGGGTACACCGGGATGAATTCGCGCTCGAAGAACGACATATCCACCCCGCCCGCGCCTTTCGCGCTCTGCGCGATGCCCCGCAGATCCCCGCCGCCGCGCACGGTGGTCAGCGTCGGCTCGTCGCCGTCGGATTCCGGCAGGATCAGATACCCCGGGTGGCTGAGATTCCATTGGCCGGGCCGCCAGTAGTTCACGGTTCCCGACATCATCGCCCGCGCGCCCTCGCGCACTGCGTATTTCACCTTGTCACCGTTGAAGAACGTGACGTCCACGCCGCGACCGGAACCGGTATCGAGGACCACCTTCAGCAGCGAACCGCGCCGCTGCCGCATCGGCCGCAGTTCGGCCTTGGTGATCCGGCCGATCACCGTGATGTGCGCACCGTCCTCGGGGGCTTCCTCGGTGAGCGGCTGGCCCTGAGTGGCATACCGCAGGGGGTAATGGCGCAGCAGATCCTCCACGGTGCGCATATCGAACGCATCCGACAGCGACCCGGCGGCCTTCGCCCCCAGCACGTGGTCGAGCCGATCACTCAAGGTAGCCATATCACTCCGCTCACTGCCGCCCTCTCCCTCCGCCCGAGTTCGCTCGCACACTCGGCTCGCAGCCCACAGTCACGCTCCGGAGCGGGGCCGGCCGCATCACTCCGCTCGGCGCCGCGAGAGTGATCCGCTGGTCGCCACCGGCCGGCGTGGGCCGCCTACTCATTCCACACCGATCTGTATCAGATCCCCGCGCTGACCCCCGGAATACACCGAGACCTCCACACCGGGGAATTCGGTCCCGATATGCCAGGCGAGATCCGCTGCCAGCCCGTCCGGGGCGCCCGCGCCGACCAGGAGGGTCACCAATTCGCCGCCCAGCCCCAGCATCCGGTCCAGCAGGGTCTGCCCCGCGGCGTGGGTATCGCGGTCGATCACCACCACATCGTGGCCGACCAGCCCCAGCCCGTCGCCGGGCGCGCAGGTTCCGACCATGGTCAGCGCGCGTTCGCCGGCCCGCCGCAGCGCACCCCACCGGGTCCCCGCGGCGGCTTCGGACATGGCGAAGGCATCGTCGACCGCGATCCGCGCCCGATCGTGTACCGCCATCGCCGCCAGCCCCTGCACCATGCTGGCGCTGGGCAGCAGCAGCACATCGCGGTGCGCGTCGCGGGCCGCGACCCCGACCGCCACCAGTTCGTGGGCCGGTAGCGCCCCGTTCGGCAACACCAGTACCTCCCGGTGCGGCATCTCCCGGATCGCCGCGAGCAGCGCCGCGGACTCCAGCGCCGGCTCCGCGTCCAGCACCACCGCACCCGCCGCCTCGAACAGGCCGGTCGCCCCCGCCCCCGCCGCAACCGCCAGCACGCCGCGATCAACCGATGCCCCGCCGGCCACCGAGCGCGGTCCACCATCTACCCCGCGCAACGGCTCCGCGGCCGTACCCGCATCACAACCGCCCGTACGCACACCGGCGGCCCGCGATCGCACATCGGGGCCACCGCCCGCCACACCGACAGCACCGGCGATATCCGTCTGCGCGCCACGCCCGGCCGTCTCCACCTCGGCCGCATCCGTCTGCACAGCTCGACCGACCGCGCCCCGCCCCGCCCCATCCGCCGCCGCCACCCGGCGATCGTCCGCGACCACTGTGGACTCGTACGCACAATGCCCCGCTGGGCCACCGTCGAAATTCATGTCCTCGGCAGCGAACGCACCAGGCGCACCCCCGCCCACAGGACCGGCAGTGACCTGACCGGCCCGTCCTGCGGAGGCAGGGTAGGCAGGCGCCCAGGAGGCGGCAAGGTATTCGATCCGGATATCCCGGACAGCGCCCGCGCCCATTCCGGCTTCGACCGCGGCACCGGCCGCCGCGCAGTGGACATGGGCCGTCCAACCCCCAGCACCGTCGGCCGCCACGACCACGGAATCGCCCAGTCGCGCCAGCCGCGAACGCAACTCGGCGGCTCGGCCGTCGTCGGCCGCTGTGATCCGGAACATCACCTCGTAGCGCACCGGCTCCGGGTCGGCCTGCCCGCGGCCGGGGTGGAGCGGGGGGGTCGCGGGCGGGTATTCGCGTCGAGCGGGGGTCTCCCCGGTCACCACGGCGACCATCGTGTCCAGCAACACCAGCAGCCCCCGCGCGCCGGCGTCCACCACGCCGGCCGCCCGCAGCGCCGCCAGCTGATCACGGGTCTGTTCCAGCGCCCGCGCCGCACCCTCGGCGGCGGCGCGAGCCACCTCGGCCAGCCCACACCGGGGGCACTCGCCCGCCGCCTCGCTCGCCCGGTCGAGCACGGTGAGGATGGTTCCTTCCACCGGCTCACTCAAACTGCCCCGGACCAGCGCCGCCGCCCGTGTGAGTCCGTCCCGGTAGGTCTCGCCGGTCAGCCCCCGGCCGACGGTGGACTCCGCGATCCCGCGCAATACCTGCGACAGGATGATTCCCGAATTCCCCCGCGCTCCAGAGGTCGCCCCCCGCGCCATCGCCGCGGCGTAGGGGTGAACCTGGCTTACCGGCAGACCACCGCGGCTCGTCGTTTTCCCGGCGATTCCCCGCTCAGCATCGGCCGGCGGTCGACCTGTAGTTGCGCCGGCCAACGATCCGCCGACGCCGCCGGCCGATCCCCCGGCTATGCCTGCTCCCGGCCCTCCGCCGCCCCCCAACGACTCGTCCTCGACGCCACCGCACCGCGTTCCCCCGGGGATCTCTACCGGGTGTCCCACGACGCCACGCGGTTCGGCAACGAACGCGCTCGGCTGTTCCCCGGCACTGTCGGCCACCTGTCCTGCCGCACCACCATCCGACGCCATTCGGGTAGGCGACCCCGATGGTCCCCCGTGGCAACCGTCCGGCGGCGCCTCGGCCACACCCTCCGCTCCCACCTCGGCAGCGGCCTCCACCGTGTCTGCGGCGGCGTCCGCCTCCAGCACTGCGGCACGCATGGTCGCCAGCAGATTCCGCCCGGTATCGGAGTCCGGGACCGGGAACACGTTGAGTCCGTCGATCTCCGCACGCGCCCGCTCCAAGGCCACGACACAGGCGCGACCCCACCGCAAGAATTCCGCTCCGCCCAAACCGGTATCGATATCCCCGGAATCCGATATCCGCATCACCCGTTCACTCGCAACCGGTGCGCCGTCGACCTCCGGGCACAGACCCTCCGGAACGCCGCTCACCTGCCGAGTTTCGGGCACCGTCACCTCGTTCCTGGTCATCGGATTCTTCGCCCGCCAGGTTAGCGGGAGCGCCCGACATCACGAATCGGTGCACAACAGCCGGACAGTGCGGCAGCGGCACCGGGTACGCCGCCGCTACCTCACGGCAGCGTTCACCCCCGGTTTTGTGGATCATTGCGGGTCGGGCTACTCTTGCAGGGTTGCCTGGCGCGATCGGATCGGTCTGCGCTCCCCGGGGTTGCCCGGCAGGCAGGAAGACATTGATCTCGGATCGGCCATCGTACCGGTGGCAGATCCCTCTGAAGACATGAAGGAGTTCGCGACTATGGCTGCCGTCTGCGACGTCTGCGCCAAGGGCCCCGGCTTCGGGAAGTCGGTCTCGCATTCGCACCGGCGCACCAACCGTCGCTGGAACCCGAATATCCAGACCGTGCGTGCACAGGTCGCCCCGGGTAACACTCGCCGGATGAATGTGTGCACCTCCTGCCTGAAGGCGGGCAAGGTCGTCCGCGGCTGAGCCGCGTCGATCGCCTGTGGCCGAGCCGCGGCGGTTGGGCGGCGCACGCTGCCGACTGCCGCATCGGTCACATATCCTGAACCAGGTCTCGCCCCGGATGTCTTCTGGCAGCCGGGGCGAGTTCGTGCGGGCATCCGATCGGAGGGCCACCCATCGGTCCGAACAGTGCAGCGCAGGCGGGGTCCGAATCGCTGTGGCGCATAACTCCCCTCGATCCAGGACATGCCCGCGCGCTGGCCGTCTGCCATATCGCCTGCTGGCGCGAGGCTTATCAGGGGCTGGTACCCGAGCACGTGCTGGCAGCCCTGGATACGGATCGCCGCGCTGCCGCCCTGGAACGGATCGCTCGGCACCCCACCGGAACCACCCTGGTCGCGGAATCCGGTAGCGAGGTTATCGGGTTCGTCCAGTACGGTCCGCCGCGTGAACATCCCGCGGCCGCGGAGCGGGAGCTGGGCGCGTTGTACGTCCGGGCACCGTGGTACGGCACCGGGCTCGCACAGGCCCTGCTCGACGCCGTACTGGAACCGGACAAGTCCTGCTCACTGTGGGTTTTCGAACAGAACCCGCGGGCCCGCGCCTTCTACGGCAAGTACGGATTCGTACCCGATGGCACCGCCCGGGCCGAACGGTTCGCCACCACGACCGAGATCAGGTTGGTGCGCCCGGCAGTAGAGTGCCGATCATGAGCACCGAAACCGAATACATCCGAATCGAAGACGGGGTACTGGAGATCACCCTGTCCACCGCGGCCCGCGGAACCTCTCTCGATTTCGCGGGAGTCGCCGCGGGCACCGCCGCTCTGGCCGCGGCCGGGAAGGATGTGGGTGCCGTACTGCTCACCGGTTCCGGTCCGAATTTCTGCGCCGGTGGTGATGTGCGCGGTTTCGCCGCCGCCGAGGATCGTTCCGCGCATCTGTACCAGCTTGCCGATACGCTGCACGTTTTCGTCCGCGCTCTGGATGCCGCGCCGGTTCCCGTGGTGGCGGCGGTGCACGGGTGGGCGGCCGGTGCCGGTATGAGCCTGGTGTGTGCCGCCGATATCGCGGTCGGTGGCCCGGGCACCCGGTTGCGTCCCGCATATCCGGGTGTGGGGTTGAGCCCGGACGGCGGTATGTCGTGGACACTACCGCGGCTGGTGGGCTTCGCGAAGGCCCGCGACATCATGCTCACCGATACCGTGCTGGACGCCGCCGAAGCACACCGCCTCGGTATTCTGGCGCGGCTCACCGGCAGCGACGACGCCGTCCAGGACGCCGCCCGCGAGCTCGCCCGTACCCTGGCCCGCGGTCCGCGCGCCAGCTACACCTCGATTCGCACCCTGCTGAGCAGCTCCGCCACCGCGACCCTGAGCGACCAGCTCGACGCCGAACGCGATGCGATGGGTAAGGCCGCCGGTAGCCCCACCGGCCGCGAAGGCGTGGACGCGTTCCTCGCCAAACGCGCCCCCGACTATTCCGGCCTCAGCTGACCCGGGCCCGCTGTACCACGCAGAACCGCCCGGGCCGCGATCCCATCGGTCGCGGCCCGGCTACGCGATAGTTCAGCGAGAACCTCGCGGGGTTCGGCCGGTCCAAACGTTCGGGCACAAGCATCGCGGGCTGAAGGCATGGACCAGGGGCCCGTCCACCGCAGCGCTGCGGACGCCGGCAGCGCATTCGTGCGGGGTGTGCGCGTGCCGTCAGCCGTGGGCGCGCCGGAATTCGGAATCCTGGCGATCAGGCGTGCCGGGCACGTAGCACGAACTGGGAAACAGCTTCGGTGAAGGCGTCGTTGTCGTCACCGGCGGCGGTGTGGGCGGCATTGCCGATCTCGACGATTTCCGCGTGCGGTACCAGGGACTGGAATTCGGCGGCGCCTTCGGCGCTGACGACATCGGATTTCACACCCCGCACCAGGAGCACCGGGATCGTCAGTGCCCGGGCGACGCCGTCGAGGTTGCGCGCCATCTCGTCGGGGTCGTGACCTTTGTCGCCGAGAATGCCCGGGTCCCAGTGCCAGTACCAGCGACCGTCGCGCTGCCGCAGGTTGCGTAGCAGGCCGGCGCTGGATTTGGGACGCGGCCGGTGCGGCATATATTCGGCGACCGCGTCGGCGGCTTCCTCCACCGTGGCGAAACCCTCGGGGTTCTTGTTGAGGAAGGTGACCACCCGGTCGACGCCCTCGGGTTCGGGCCGCGTGACGATATCGACCAGCACCAGCGCGGAGATCGCGGCCCCGCCCGGTGCGGCGGTGGCCAGCAGCCCGGTGATCCCGCCCATACTGGCGCCGACCAGGACCGCCGGGCCGCCGCCCAGTTGTTCCAGTACCGCGAGTACATCGCCGACCATGGCCTCATAGCGGTAATCGCGGTCCAGTGCCCATTGGCTGTCGCCGTGTCCGCGCGCGTCCAGGGTGACCGCGCGGATTCCCGCGGCGCCGAGTTGCGCGCCGGTCTGCTTCCAGGAGTGCCGGGTCTGACCGCCGCCGTGCAGGAACAGCACCGTGGGGCCGTCCGCGGGGCCGTATCGGTCCGCAACGAGCTCGATCCCGCCCGCGCCGCGGAGTCGCAGCCGGACGGGATCGAGCAGATTGTTCGCATTACTCACGATTTGCAGCATCGCAAATATGCGGACGTTACGCCGTACGAACGGACAAATCAGCAGTCCAGGTCCATGGCGCTGAGGGTCCGCTGGAACAGGCATGCGCCCTTGGCGTTCACCGATGCGGAGATCGTGGACGAACCGGACGAGGTGAAATCCTCGGCAACCGGCGCGGGTTCGGTGACCGGCTGGGCCGGCTGCAGGGTCAGCGGGGCCGCTCCGGCCGTCGCCCCGGCGGCGCCGGACAGGGCGGCGCCCAGCGCGAGCGTGGCGGTGATGCCGCGCAGATTCATGGTGTGCTCCTCACTTGTTTTTCTTCGACGCCCGGTCAGGGCAGGCGCCAGTCCACCGGTTCCGCGCCGAGTTCGTCCAGGAGTTCGTTGACCCGGGAGAACGGACGCGAACCGAAGAATCCTCGCGACGCCGACAGCGGTGACGGATGCGCGGATTCGATACAGGGCACCTCGGCCTGGGCCAGCGCCGGTTTCAGGGAGCCGGCGTCGCGACCCCATAGGACCGCCACCAGCGGTTCGTTCCGGCCCACCAGGGCGCGGATCGCCTGCTCGGTGACCTCTTCCCAGCCCTTGCCGCGATGCGAAGCGGGTGTGCCCGGCGAAACCGTCAGCACGCGGTTCAGCAACAGCACGCCTTGATCCGACCACGGGCTCAGATCCCCGCACGTGGGCGTGGGGTGGCCGAGATCCTTGCTGTACTCGGCGAAGATATTGGCCAGGCTGCGCGGGACCGGCGAAACGTCCGGCGCCACCGAGAAGCTCAATCCCATGGGGTGCCCGGGTGTGGGATAGGGGTCCTGGCCGACGATCAGCACTCGCACATCGTCGAAGGGATGCTGGAAGGCACGCAGCACATTTTCCCCGGCCGGAAGATATCCGCGCCCGGCGGCGTTCTCGGTACGCAGGAACTCACCCATCGCCGCGATCCGGTCGGCCACCGGATCCAATGCTTTCGCCCAGCCCGGATCGATGATTTCCGCGAGTGGTTTCGTGCCCATGACCGCACAACCTATCGTGAGTGGTCCGATTTCGCCGAGTCCGAGCCGGAGAAGGCCTCCCAGCCGCCCGCGCCCTGGTATCGCGCACCGTCCACGGTGACGCCTCGACCGGCTTCGATACGCCCGATGGGGGTCCATCCGGGTGGCGGTGTCACCCCGGGTGACCAGACCCCCGCGAAGACATGATCCTCGCCGCCGGTCAGAACCCATTGCCGCGCATCCGCTTCCAGTTCCGCAGCGCACAACTGCAGGTCCGGATCGCGCAGGCAGGCGGAATCCACCGCCACCGCGACCCCCGAGGCGGCGGCCAGATGCCCGAGGTCGGCGAGCAACCCATCGGAAATATCGGTGAGCGCTTCCGGTGGGGTACCGGTGCCCATCGCCGCGCGAACCAGGTCGTAGGCGGGACGCGGTGCCCGGTGCGCCGCGGCCGCGGCCACCACCGCCGCGGTCGAATCCGCGAAACGGCGCATAGCGCCCGGGTGTGCCTGGGACAACAGTGCGAACCCTGCCGCGGACCATCCCGGCCGGCCCGCGATCGCCACCGTGCCCCCGACCCGTGCGCCGGACCGGGTGACCGGCCGATCACCCAGCGGATCCCCGAATGCTGTTACCGAGATCACCAATTGCGCGCTGTGCACGATATCCCCGCCCGCGACAGAACCGCCCGCCCGCTCCGCTTCGGCCCAGAACCCGTCCGCGAGCCGGGTGACGAAATCCACCGGGGTGTCCCCCGGCAGCCCCAGGCCGATCACGTAACCCACCGGTTCGGCGCCCATCGCATAGATATCGGCCGCGTTCTGCGCGATCGCCTTACGCCCGATCTCGTCCGGGTTCGACCAGTCCAGCCGGAAATGCCGGTCCTCGATCAACATATCCGTGCTCACCACGTAGTTGCCGCGCGCCGCGGCCAGTACCGCGGCGTCGTCACCGGGACCCAGCCGGACGGCGGGGCCCTGCGGCCGGCCCGCGTTGATCCGGTCGATCAGGGCGAATTCGCCCAGGTCGCGCACTGTCGGTGGGGTGCTGATCGCCAGGACCTTTCTCACTCGCCGCTACCGGGCGGACTGTGGATTCGCCGACTCCGCCGACCGGGATACCCCGGCCTGACGCACTCGGTGTACGGCAAACCGGAACCGGGGCGCAGGCCGACGGCCGGTCGTCCGGCACTTTCCGCACTGACGGTACCCTGTGCCCGGTGGCCGGGCGTGGCGGCAACCACTGTGTATCGCGCGCGACGACCGGATCGCGATCACACGCGGGGCGGCCCGATCGGATGCTGCGCGAGGGCGGTCGGACCATGCCACACCACGCCGAACTCGGCATACCGGGCCATGCCGAAAACCGCATCGGGACGCGGCTCACCCGAATACCCGCACACCGCAGAAAGGACCGTCGAGGATGCCGGGGAAACCGCCGGAAAAGAATACGGAGACCCCGGAGACCGCGGTACCGGACGCAGCGGCCCCGGACAACTCGACCGCCGACGCGACGACCTCCGACGACACCACCCGCGACACGGCGAGCACCGACGACACCACCCCTGACGCGGCAACCCCGGCGGGCACCACTCCGGATGGGGCAGCTCCGAACGAGGTGGCTCCCGAACGCGCGCCCTACCCTCCTGCGCTCATCGCGACCGCGGTCGCGTTACCGGTCGCGCTGCTGGTCGGTGTCCTCGTAGCCGCCTGGATCGTGCTGCGCGGCCCGGTCGAACGCGAACCGCTGGCGCTGGGCCCGGTTCCCGCGCCCGCGGCCGACGGCCCCGCCTGCTCCGCCCTATTGCCCGCGTTACCCGCCGACTTCGGCGAGTTCACCCGCGCGACCCTGGTCGAACCCGCTCCGCCCGCGACGGCGGCCTGGCAGCGGCCGGACGGCGGGGAAGCGGTGGTGCTGCGCTGCGGTCTGGATCGCCCACTGGAATTCAACCGGGCTTCCCCACTGCAGGTCGTCAACGGCGTCCAGTGGTTCGAGGTCCGCGACGATACCGCGGCCACCGCCACTTGGTTCGCGGTCGACCGCGAAACCTATATCGCGCTCACCGTTCCCGACGGCTCCGGTCCGACCCCGCTGCAGGCGGTATCGGACACCATCACCGCGCAATTGCCGGCCCAGCCGCTCGATCCCGGCGAACTGCCCAACTAGTTCCGCCGCTTGCTCGTCCACCGGCGACCCCGCGCCCGGTCGACTCAGAGATAGCCCGGTCAACTCACCGCAGCTCGGCCGATACGGCGTAGCAGCCCCGACCACGCACTCCGGAGACCCGCGCTGCGGGATGGCGGCGAACTCGTTCCCAGCGGTCTCGCTGGACCCGCCGCTCGTGCTCTGGTCCCTCCGCGAAGAGTCCCGCAGCACGGCGGCGTTCCTCGCCGACGGGCGTTTCGGGACCAACATCCTGGCCGATCACCAGATAGAGCTGTCCGCCCAGTCCGGCCGCAGCCGGAACAATTCGATCAGATCCCCTGGACCGAGCCGAGACAGCGCAGCCCGGTGGACTCAGCGGAGTCCGGTTCCGCGGACCAGGGCGGTGTCGAGGAGAGTGGTGAGCAGTTCCGCGTAACCGATACCGGTTTCCTGCCACATCCGCGGATACATGGAGATCGGCGTGAATCCGGGCATCGTGTTGATCTCGTTGATCACCGGCCCGTCGTCGGTGACGAAGAAATCGACCCGGGCCAGTCCCTGGCAGTCCAGTGCCCGGAAGGCGCGTACCGCCATCGCCCGGACTTCTTCGGCGATATCGTCGTCCAGTTTCGCCGGGACATCGAATTCGCAGACGTCGTCGAGGTATTTGGTGTCGAAATCGTAGAAGGCCGGTCCGGCGGGTTCCTCACCGGCGTCGGCGTCGGCGAGGTCCTCGGGCATCCTGATCTCCGCGAGCACACTGGCTTCCACCCGGCCGTCGGGGAATTCCAGCACACCGCATTCGACCTCCCGGCCGACGATCCCGGCTTCCACGATCACCTTCGGATCGTGTTCGCGGGCGGTGGCAACCGCGGCGTCGAGATCGGCCCAGTCGGTGACCTTGGTGATCCCGATGGACGAACCACCGCGGGCGGGTTTGACGAATACCGGCAGTCCGAGCCGCTGCCGGTCCTCCGGTGTGACGGTCGCGGTGCCGGGTCGCAGCACCACCTGCACGCCCACCGGCAGGCCGTCGGCGGCCAGCAGTTTCTTGGTGAACTCTTTGTCCATCCCGGCGGCGCTGGCCAGTACACCGGGGCCCACGTACGGCAGGCCCGCCAATTCCAGCATTCCCTGGACGGTGCCGTCCTCGCCGAACGGGCCGTGCAGCACCGGGAACACCACGTCGACAGTGTCGAGTGCGGTCTGCGGATCGCCGAGCGGTACCAATGTTCCGGCACGGCTGGGGTCGGCGGCCAGCACCAGTTCGGTACCGTCGCCGGTGACCGACGGCAGGGTGCGGTCGTGGCGGGCGAGTGCGGCGATATCGATATCGGCGAGCAGCCAGGTCCCGGCTGGGGTGATACCGATCGGCACCGCCTCGTAACGCTCCGGATCGAGATTGCGCAGTACGGCGCCGGCCGATACGCACGACACCGTGTGCTCGTTACTGCGCCCGCCGAAGACGACGGCAACTCTGATCCGGGTCATGCCCGAACGGTACCCTGTCGCGCCACCGGATAATCCCCGCACACCGGGCCCGCGGCTCATTCGGGTTTGATCCGGCGCCCCAGCAGTTTCTCCAGTGCCGACTGCACGGCCAATCCCTCGTGACACACCTGGTGAACGGCTTCGGTGAGCGGCATCTCCACACCGTGCGCATCGGCCAGCGCGCGCACCGAACTACAGGATTTCACTCCTTCGGCGATCTGGCCGTGGGTGGCCTCCTGCGCGACCTGCATGGAACCCCCGGAGCCGAGCGCCACGCCGAAGGATCTGTTCCGCGACAGCGGCGAGGTGCAGGTCGCGATCAGATCCCCGACCCCCGCCAGCCCGGCCAGGGTCGCCGGTTCGGCGCCGAGTGCCACGCCGAGCCGGATGATCTCGGCCAGGCCCCGGGTCATCAGCGCGGCGATGGAGTTGTCGCCGAACCCCATGCCGGAGGCGATCCCGCAGGCCAGCGCGATCACATTCTTACAGGCACCGCCGATTTCGCAGCCGATGACATCGGTGTTGGTGTAGGGCCGGAAGTAGCTGGTGACGCAGGCCTGCTGCACTGCCGCCGCCCGCTGCGCGTCGATACAGCCGATCACCGTCGCGGCGGGCTGCCCGGCGGCCAGCTCCCCCGCGAGATTCGGTCCCGACAGCACCGCGATCCGCGCCGGATCCGCCCCGCTGACCTCCGCGATCACCTCGCTCATCCGCAGCAGGGTGCCGTTCTCGATCCCCTTGGCCACACTCAGCAGTGTGGCGTCGGCGCCGATATCCGGCGCCCAGGCCTTCAGGTTCACGCGCAGGGATTGCGACGGCACCGCGAGCACCACGATATCGGCGCCGTCCAGGGCGCGTACGTGATCGTTGGTGGCGGCGATCGGCGGTAGTTGCACTCCGGGCATGTAGTAGGGGTTGCGGTGATCGGTGGCCAGTGCCTCGGCGACCTCGGGCCGGCGGGCCCACACCGTGACCTCGGTACCGGCGTCGGCCAGCACCTTCGCCAGTGTCGTACCCCACGATCCCGCACCCATTACCGCCGCCCTCGTCATCAGCCCAGAATGCCATGACAGGATGGGGCCATGTGCCCGCACTCCGTGCACGCCGTGATCGCGGTGAAATCCCTGGACAGCGCCAAGAGCCGGCTCGCCGGTGTGCTCGCGCCGGCGCACCGGTCGCGGCTGGTGCTGGCCATGCTCACCGATACCGTGCGCGCGGCCGCGGAGGTGCCCGCGATCGCGGCGATCACGATCGTCACCCCGGACCCGGTGGTAGCCGAGGCAACCCGTGCGCTCGGCGCCGAGGTGCATCCCGAACCGGCCCGCGCCCGCACCGACCCCGACGGGCTCAATATCGCGCTCGCCGATGCGGCGGCGGCCCTGCGGACCCGGTACGGCGCCGTGGACCTGCTGGCGCTGCAGGCCGATTTGCCCGCATTGTGCCCGGACGAGCTGGCGGCTGTATTGGCCGCCGCTTCCGGCGAACTGCGCGCACTGGTGACCGATCACGCGGGCACGGGCACCGCCGCCTTGTTCGCGCCGTCCGGCCTGCCGTTGCGACCCCGCTTCGGCCGTGATTCGGCTCACCACCACCGCGCCGACGGTGCGCGCGAACTGGCCGGTGAGTGGCCCGGTCTGCGCCAGGATGTCGATACCGCCGCGGATCTGGCGGCCGTGCAGGCGCTGGGCACGGGTATCGAGACCACTGCCCTCCTGCGTGAACTGGGTGTGCCCGCTCGTGTTCGCGAACCGGTCACCCAGGTGTGCGGCCAGGTCGCCACCCCGTGAACCAGAGATAACAGTCACCGCCGGTATCTGCACACCACCCGGTTCGTAGGGGATGATCGTAGGCGTGAGCGATACGGAAACCGTCAAGCAGCAGCAGGTGCTACCCACCCCGCCTCCGGCCGCCACCCAGATCCCTGCCGACGAGCGAACGCCTCGTTTGCCGGCCGATCGCTATCTCAACCGGGAATTGAGCTGGCTCGACTTCAATGCCCGTGTCCTGGCGCTGGCCGAGGACAGTTCGCTGCCGCTGCTGGAACGCGCGAAATTCCTCGCGATCTTCGCCTCGAATCTCGACGAGTTCTATATGGTCCGTGTCGCCGGCCTCAAACGCCGCGCCGAAACCGGGCTTTCGGTGCGTTCGGCCGACGGCCGCTCACCCAGTGAACAGCTCGAGCTGATCGCGGCGCGCACCCAGGATCTCGCCGTCCGCCACGCCGAGGTGTTCCTCACCGAGGTGCTGCCCGCGCTCACCGCGGAGGGTATCGAGATCATCGACTGGGCCGATCTGGCCGAGCCGGAGCGGGAACGGTTGTCCGCACATTTCCAGGATCAGGTGTTCCCGGTGCTCACGCCCCTGGCCGTGGATCCCGCGCACCCGTTCCCCTATATCAGTGGGCTCAGCCTGAATCTCGCGGTCACGGTCCAGGACCAGACCACCGGTGGTGAACATTTCGCTCGCGTGAAGGTGCCCGACAATGTGGACCGGTTCGTGCGGGTACGGCGGCCCGGGTCCGGTAACGGCGCCTCGATCGCGGCGTTCCTGCCGATGGAGGCGCTGATCGCGGCGCATCTGGAGCAGTTGTTCCCGGGGATGACGGTGGTCGAGCACCATTCGTTCCGGATCACCCGCAACGCCGATTTCGAGGTCGACGAGGATCGCGACGAGGATCTGCTGCAGGCATTGGAACGCGAACTGGCCCGGCGCCGCTTCGGTTCACCGGTGCGGCTCGAGGTGTCCGACGATATGACCGAACATATGCTCGACCTGCTCCTGCGCGAACTGGAGGTCGACCCGGCGGATGTCATCCAGGTTCCGGGGCTGCTGGACCTGTCCTGCCTGTGGCAGGTGTACGGGGTGGACCGCCCGAACCTGAAGGACGCCCCTTACGTGCCTGCGACCCCGCCGGCATTCGGGGAGCGCGAAACCCCGCGCAATGTTTTCGCCGCCCTGCGCGAAGGCGATGTCCTCGTGCACCACCCGTACGATTCGTTCTCCACCAGCGTGCAGCGTTTCATCGAACAGGCCGCCGCCGACCCGCAGGTTCTGGCGATCAAACAGACCCTGTACCGCACCTCCGGCGATTCCCCCATCGTGAACGCGCTCATCGACGCCGCCGAAGCCGGTAAACAGGTGGTGGCGCTGGTGGAGATCAAGGCGCGATTCGACGAGCAGGCCAACATCAAATGGGCGCGCACGCTGGAACAGGCCGGGGTGCATGTGGTCTACGGCCTGGTCGGGTTGAAAACCCACTGCAAGACCTGTCTGGTGGTGCGCCGCGAAGGCTCGACCATTCGCCGCTACTGCCATATCGGCACCGGTAACTACAATCCGAAGACCGCCCGCCTGTACGAGGATGTCGGGTTGCTCACCGCGGCGCCCGAGATCGGCGCCGATCTCACCGATCTGTTCAATTCGCTCACCGGCTATTCCAGAAAGGCCGATTACCGCAACATCCTGGTTGCCCCGCACGGTATCCGGGCCGGGATCATCTCCCGGATCGAACGCGAGATCGAATTGGCCCGCGACGGCGCGGCGGCGCGGATTCGGCTGAAGGCCAATGCCCTTGTCGACGAACAGGTCATCGACGCGCTCTACCGCGCCTCGCAGGCGGGTGTTCCGGTGCAGATCGTGGTCCGCAGTATCTGCGGGCTGCGCCCGGGCGTTCCGGGGATGAGCGAGAACATCGAAGTGCGGTCGATCCTGGGCCGGGTACTGGAGCATTCGCGAATTCTCAACTTCGCGGCGCAGGACGAGTTCTGGATCGGCAGCGCCGATATGATGCACCGGAATCTGGACCGCCGCGTGGAGGTCATGGCACAGGTGAAGGACCCGAAACTACGGGAACGGCTGGATGGGATCTTCGAATCGGCATTGCACCCGATGACGCGCTGCTGGGTACTGGATGCCGACGGTAATTGGCAATCCAGCCCCGACCGGGCCGGTACCGGGCCCGGCGGTGACGGGATCGAGGTCCGCGACCATCAGGTGGCGCTGATGCGCCTGCGCCGCCCGGATCAGCAGTGAACGCAGTGGACACCACGCATACACCACCGGCCTACCCGGATCCCCGGACCACAGCCAATATTCATGCCGCCGGCACCGTGCTGTGGCGCCACGCGCCCGATTCCGCCGGGCGGATGGAGATCGCCGTGATCCGCCGGCCCAAATACGACGACTGGTCGTTGCCGAAGGGGAAACTCGATCCCGGCGAGACCCCGGTCCTGGCCGCGGTCCGCGAAACCGAGGAAGAGACCGGGCTGCGGCCCCGGCTGGGCCGCTATCTGGGCAAGGTCACCTACCCGATCCCGGGGCATCGCAGGCTGAAACGCGTCGACTATTGGGCAGCCGAGGTGACCGGCGGAGCGTTCACGGCGAACAACGAAGTCGATGAACTCACCTGGTGCCCGCTGGAAACGGTGATGTCGGCGCTGTCGTATCCGATGGATCGCCAGATCGTCCGGGCGTTCACCCGGTTACCGGCCGATACCCGCACCGCGCTGGTGGTCCGGCACGCCAAGGCCGGTCGCCGGGACCGGTTCCGTGGCCCGGACGAGCAGCGTCCACTCGAATCGGCCGGGTATCAGCAGGCGCTCGCGCTGGTGCCCAATCTGCTGGCATTCGGTGCCGGGGAAATCTATTCCGCCGAACCCCTGCGCTGCGTGCAGACGGTGGCGCCGCTGGCCGAGGATCTCGGGGTCGAGGTGGCGGTGGATCCGCTGCTCGGTGATATCGGATATGCCGCGGATACCGAAAAGGCGCGGGAACATATCCGGTCGCTGGCCCTGTCCGCCCGGGCGGTGCCCGTACTGTGCAGCCAGGGCGATACCGTCCCGGATCTTGTCCGGTGGTGGGCGGAGCGGGATGGAATGCGACTGTCACCCGCCCGGACCCGGAAAGGGTCGGTGTGGGTGTTGTCTTTCGCGGGCGACCGATTGGTCGCCGCCGATCATCTGGACCGATCGCTATCGGTCGATACCGCGCCGGCGACCGGGTAGAGCCGAACACTCACCGGCCGTGGAAACGGTCACGCCCCCGGGGATCGCCCGGGGGCTGGTCCGTCCGGCGTTTCGGTTGTGAAGGTCGCGAGCATGCGGGCCGAGATGCGGCACGCGGAACTCGTCGACGAGCACCGTTCGCGGGTCGGAAAGCCGTCGGGGATTTCCGCGGCATCCGCGGCGGGCGAATCAGCGCTTCTTTGCAGCCTTCTTCGCCGGAGTCCGCTTCGCGGTGGTTTTCTTCGCCGGGGTCTTCTTGGCGGTTGCCTTGGCCGTGGTCTTCTTCGCCGTGGCTTTGGCGGGGCTCTTCTTGGCGACGGTCTTACGTGCCGCCGTCTTGGTGGCCGCCTTCTTGGCGGCGGTGCTCTTGGCCGGCGCCTTGGTGGCGGTCTTACGTGCCGTGGTTTTGGCGGGCGCCTTGGTGGCCGACTTCTTGGCGGTGGTTTTCTTCGCCGTGGTCTTCTTGGCCGTGGTCTTCTTGGCCGTGGATTTCTTGGCCGCCACAGGAGCATTGACACCGCGTTTGACCGCCGGGCCGGTGGCCGCGAGCTTCTGTTTACCCGCGATTACCGCCTTGAACTGGGCACCGGGCCGGAAGGCCGGCACCGAAGTGGGTTTCACCTTGACGGTTTCCCCGGTGCGCGGATTACGTGCGACGCGCGCCGCACGCTTCCGCTGTTCGAACACACCGAATCCGGTGATGGTGACGCTCTGTCCTTTGTGTACCGCACGCACGATCGTGTCGACCACATGCTCGACTGCCGCGGTGGCCGTGCGCCTGTCAGTACCCAACTTTTCGGTCAGAACGTCGATCAGTTCCGCCTTGTTCATTGAATCCTCCGCAGACTAATGGCCCGTCGTCGGACCGACTAGGTACCACGGTAAACCCACAATGGGCAAGAGTCTATGTGCCACGCCAAAATTCATGTGGCCTAGCACACGCACAGCTACCGCACCATCCGAGGCCCCACTAAGAGGCCGAGAACATTACGCCTGCGAAATAGGTTCGGGAAGGGTCTTTGGTTTCCAACCCGGCCTTGCCTTTTCGAACTCCGCGATCACATCGCTACGCCGCAGCGTCAGGCCGATGTCATCCAATCCTTCCAACAGGCGCCACCTCGTGTAGTCGTCAATATCGAACGGCAACACGACGGTTCCTGCGGTCACCGTGCGCGCCTGGAGGTCGACAACCAATTCCAGTCCGGGCTGTTCCTCGAGCAACTTCCAGAGCATTTCGACATCATTCTGTGACATTCGCGCAGCCAGTAGACCGCCCTTGCCCGCATTACCGCGGAAGATGTCGGCGAAACGGGAAGAGATAACTACCCGAAAGCCATAGTCCATGAGCGCCCAGACCGCGTGCTCACGTGACGATCCGGTGCCGAAATCCGGTCCGGCCACGAGTACGGTGCCGCGCTTGTACGGCTCGGTGTTCAGAATGAACTCCTCGTCGCCGCGCCATGCGGCGAACAGCCCGTCTTCGAATCCTGTTCGAGTCACTCGCTTCAGATAGACGGCCGGGATGATCTGATCGGTGTCCACATTGGACCGGCGCAGCGGAACGCCGATCCCCTTGTGCACGGTGAAGGCTTCCATCGTATTTCTCCTGTTTCGGGCTGATCGTAGGTTTTGGCGAATGCGGCGCGGCGGCTCAGTGCAGATCGGCGGGCGCCGACAACCGGCCGCGTACCGCGGTGGCCGCGGCGACCAGCGGCGATACCAGATGGGTCCGGCCACCTTTGCCCTGCCGTCCCTCGAAATTCCGGTTGGAGGTGGAGGCGCAACGCTGGCCTGGTTCGAGCTGATCGGGGTTCATCCCCAGGCACATCGAGCATCCGGCCTGCCGCCATTCGGCCCCGGCGGCGGTGAACACCTCCCCCAGCCCCTCGGCCTCGGCCTGTTCGCGCACCCGCATCGACCCCGGTACCACCAGCATTCGCACCCCGTCGGCGACCTTGCGGCCCTTCAGGACCCCGGCCACGGCCCGCAGGTCCTCGATCCGGCCGTTGGTGCAGGATCCGACGAACACGGTGTCCACCGCGACCTCACGCAGCGGCATACCCGGGGTCAAATCCATGTATCGCAGCGCTTTCTCCGCCGAATCGCGGGCGCTTTCGTCGGCGATCTGCGCCGGATCCGGCACATTTGCGCCGAGCGGCAAACCCTGTCCCGGGTTGGTGCCCCAGGTGACGAACGGTGTCAGCGCACTCGCGTCGATATGCACTTCCCGGTCGAAAACGGCGTCGTCGTCGGTCTTCAACGCTTCCCATGCCTGCACCGCGGCATCCCACTCCGCACCCTGCGGCGCATGCGGGCGGCCTTTCAGGAACTCGTAGGTCGTTTCGTCCGGGGCGATCATCCCGGCCCGCGCCCCGGCCTCGATGGACATATTGCAGATCGTCATCCGCGCTTCCATCGACATTTTCCGAATGGCCTCACCGCGATACTCGAGCACATATCCCTGCCCACCACCGGTGCCGATTTCGGCGATCACCGCCAGAATGAGGTCTTTACTGGTGACTCCGGGCGGCAGTTCCCCGTCGACAGTGATCGCCATCGTCTTGAACGGCCGCAGCGACAGCGTCTGCGTGGCCAGTACGTGTTCGACCTCACTTGTCCCGATTCCCATGGCGAGCGCACCGAACGCGCCATGGGTGGAGGTATGACTGTCCCCGCACACCACGGTCGTACCCGGCTGAGTCAGGCCCAGTTGCGGGCCGACCACGTGCACGATGCCTTGTTCGCGATCACCCATCGGGTGCAGCCGGATGCCGAATTCGGCGCAGTTACGCCGCAGCGTCTCCACCTGGAGACGCGAAATGGGATCGGCAATCGGTTTATCGATATCGGCGGTGGGGACGTTGTGGTCCTCGGTCGCGATGGTGAGATCGGGCCGGCGCACCGGCCGCCCCGCCGCCCGCAGGCCGTCGAACGCCTGCGGACTGGTGACCTCGTGCACCAGATGCAGATCGATATAGATCAGATCGGGTTCCCGGGCCTCGCCGTCGCCTTCCCCGCGGGCGACGACATGCTGTTCCCATACTTTCTCGGCCAGCGTACGTGGCATTGTTGCGATCACCTTTCGGGCCGGGTATCCGCCCCGGTGACCCGCGGCGCATACGCGCTAGCTGGAATATCGCGACCCCATCCCACGACCCACCTGGGCTGTTCGTGATGGCATCTCAGAATGCAGGACGCTAATATCGTTGTATGAGACAGCATAGCGGTATCGGCGTTCTGGACAAAGCGGTGGCAGTGCTGTATGCGGTCGCCGAGCAGCCGTGCGGTCTCAACGAGTTGTGCGAACGCACCGGCCTGCCCCGTGCCACCGCCCACCGCCTCGCGGTAGGACTGGAAACCCATCGCCTGCTGGCCCGTAACGGTGACGGCGCCTGGCGCCCCGGCCCCGCTCTCGGCGAACTCTCCGCCGGCGCTGCCGATCCGCTGCTCGAGGCCGCGAGTTCGATCCTGCCCCGGCTCCGCGAGATCACCGGCGAAAGCGTGCAGCTGTACTGCCGCGACGGCAACCAGCGTGTCTGCGTCGCCGCCCTGGAACCGCCCGCCGGATTACGCGATACCGTGCCCGTCGGCTCCCGGCTGCCGCTCACCGCCGGTTCGGCCGCGAAGGTCCTCGTCGCCTGGGCCGATCCCGAGCTGCAGCGCAGCGTGCTCACCGAGGCCATGTATAACGAGCGCACCCTCGCCGATGTCCGCAAACGAGGTTGGGCGCAGAGCGCCGGCGAACGCGCGGCCGGGGTCGCGAGTATCTCGGCACCCGTACGGGATCAGCAGGGCGCCGTGGTCGCCGCCATATCCGTCTCCGGCCCGATCGACCGGATGGGCCGCCGTCCCGGCGCCCGCTGGGCCGCGGATCTCGTCGCGGCGGCGGATGCCCTGCACCGCCGACTCTGAGCGGTGGGCAGCCGCCGTCACTTATGGTGACCCCATGGGAGTGAACCAACGGTCACAGATCGTGATGACCGACGCCGAGATCACCGATTTCCTCACCCGCAGCCGCGTGGCCACCCTGGCCACTCTGGGCGGCGACGGAAAACCGCACCTCACCGCCATGTGGTACGCACTGATCGCCGATCCCGGCCGTCCCGACGCCGTCCCCGAACTGTGGTTCGAAACCAAAGGCAAATCCCAGAAAGCCGTCAACCTGCGCCGTAACCCCACGATCACCTGCATGGTCGAGGCCGGCCAGACCTACGACACCCTGCGCGGCGTCTCCATCGAGGGCCACGCCGAGGTGATCGACGACCCCGAGAAGTTGTTCGCCGTCGGCGTCAGCGTCTGGGAGCGCTACACCGGCCCCTACACCGACGATATGCGCCAATACGTCGAAGGAATGCTGAACAAGCGCGTCGCGGTCCGTGTGGTCCCCGAACGCATCCGCAGCTGGGACCACCGCAAGCTCGGTCTCCCCGAAATGCCTCTGGGCGGTTCCACCGCAGGCGCCCTCGACGACTGAGCCCCGGCGCCCGGGTGTTTCCGAGCACCCGGGCAGCCGCCCGGTCAGCGGCCGAGGCGGGGTGCGGGGGATACCATCCTGCAGTCACCATGGACTGATGAACCCGGAATCCGGTCGTCCAGGCGAAACCGCTCCTGGCCGGATCGTTTTCCTCAACGGCGTTTCCAGCTCGGGAAAATCGAGTATCGCGCACAGACTTCTGACCGACCTCGATAGACCGTTTTTCCACATGAGCGCCGATATGTTCGGCGCCATGCGCTCGGAATCCCGAACCCACGAACTCGATCCGAACGACCTCGGTGAGGTCCTCCGCAGAACCCGCGCCGGATTTCATCGCGCCGTCGCCGGCATGGCCCGGGCGGGCAACGACATCATCATGGACCACGTCCTGAGCGAACCTTGGCGGCTAACCGACTGCTTGACCGTGATGACCGGCATAGACGTCGTTTTCGTCGGCGTCCACTGCCCACCCGCCGAACTTCGACTCCGCGAACGCCGCCGCGCCGACCGGGCCGTCGGCACAGCTGCCCGGCAGCTGGATTCGGTCCACGCCCACGGAACCTACGATCTGGAAGTCGATACCGGCACCGCCTCCATCGGCGAATGCTCCGCCCAGATCAAGGCCTTCCTCGCCCGTCCCCCCTCGAATCGAGCCTTCGACCGGCTCCGGGCAACAGCCGACCGCTGATCTACGCGCCCGGCCCCTCCTCGCCGCCGCATGGATCATCCGAGGCCGAATCCGGCGGAGCCCACACCGATCGCCACGTGAGAACCTCTGCCAATTGTGTTGTTCATCACCCACTGTGGCCAGTACCCCGGCACCCTGCACTAGTTGACGACTCGCCGCCAGGCATCCTGCACGATCGCCCCCGCCCCTGTCGGCGTCGCCCCAGCCCGGTTCTCGACCGTTTCCGGCGCCACCGGCCACAACGAGGCCCGGCCCACCTCGCCGTACCACACGCCGAGGTCGGACACGGCCTGCCGAGACCCCGACAGCGTATCCAGGGCACCGATCGGCAAGCTCGCGCCGCGTGGCCGCCAAGGCCCATCCGGGCGAAACCGAGGGGTGAACGACGATCACGGGCCGGCGGTTGTAGTGGTCGGCGGGTACCGGATATCTCGAGTGGACCAACTGAAAAATCGACCAACAGATCACTGCTCCCGAAGGCACCGAACCTGTAGGGGACCCCGCGCCCACCACCGAACGCAGTTGGAACCCGAGCCCGGGCGACCCACCGCTATCCGAATAACACCAGCCACAGAGGGGTCCAGGGGCACAGCCCCGGCAAGACCTCGGCAGGAAACCGACCCCGACAGTGCAACAGGAACCACCGCCCGAACGACACATCCGCAGCTCACCGACCACGAAGGCCTACCCGAATGCCACCAACCGTAAAGGGGTCCAGGGGCGCAGCCCCGGCCAATACGTCGGTAGGAATCCCTCCACGGAGGGGGTCCAGGGGGCGCCGAGCCCGCCTGGTCGGGGTGCGGGGGTTGAACCCCCGCAAAACATCGCGAATCAGCAAAGGCTCATGCTCTCCATGAGCATGAGCCTGCCAGCTGAGTAGCCCCGACGGGATTTGAACCCGCGCTACCGCCTTGAGAGGGCGGCGTCCTAGGCCGCTAGACGACGGGGCCAGGACTTTTGATCGACTCCTGGCTGGAGCGGATCGCGGATCTTTCGATCCGAAGCTCGATCAGCGTAACCGACCGGGCGGCGGCGACCAAATCGCCTGGATATTCGTTCCGCACCGCATCTGGAGGATGTAGTAGAGACCGATCTCCGCTGGGGTACCAGGACTCGAACCTAGAATGGCTGAACCAGAATCAGCTGTGTTGCCAATTACACCATACCCCAATGACCTGGGCTTTCGGGTTCGTCGCTGGCTGCGGCGGCACCGTCGTTCCGGCCGAGAAAGAGAGTACCAAACTGTGCGGGTAAAACTACAAATCGCCTGGTCAGATCGGGTTTGATGGGGTTGGTTGTACTGTTTCGCGGTTCGTCTCGGGGCTGATCACCCGGACCGGTGCTGCTCGCCGGGTAGGCATTCGTTCAGGTCGTCCGGACCGCGCTGTCAGAGTGGTCGCGGCGGGGCGGGCCGGAGCTGATCGAACAGCACCAACCCTCGCCCCCCGCGCCCGGTTTCCCACGACCGCGGCGACAGGCCGGTACCCAGGCCGACGTGACGCCCCGTGGCCGCGCGGCGTGGCGGTCAGCGTGCTGTGGTGGCGCGATCCGGCAGTGGTTCCAACCCAGCGGCCCCGGTGGGCGGGGCGGCGAGGGGATCGCCGGCCCGCCAGGAGGGGTATTCCCTTGGTGCTGCCCACCCTCGTGTGGTGTGCCGCCGGAGCATGGATTCTTCCCCGTCGAGGAGTTCCCCGGGGTCTTAGAGC
>NZ_JBHXMZ010000001.1:1018431-1096996 GCF_042719915.1 Nocardia sp. NPDC058499
AGGGAGTGGGGGGGGGGGGGGGGGGGGGGGGGTAGGGGGGTGGGGGGGGCGAGATCGGGGGGGGTCCCAACCCAGGCGTCCCGGGGGGGGGGGCGGGCGGGGCACCCCCCCCCCCGCCGGGCGGGTTATTCGCTGGGTGCGACCCATTCGCGTGCGGCGCGCAGCCGGCGCATGGATTCTTCCCGGCCGAGCAGTTCCATGGATTCGTAGAGCGGCGGGCTGATATGTGATCCGGTGACCGCAACCCGTACCGGTGCGAACGCTTTTCTCGGTTTCAGTTCGAGCCGCTCGATGAGCGCTGTTTTCAGCGCTTCTTCAATTTCGGCAGCGGTCCAGGAGGTGAGTGGTTCGAGTGCGTCGACTGTCGCGTCCAGTACCGGCCGGCTACCTTCTCCGAGGTTTTTCTTTCCGGCCGCCGGGTCGATTGCGAAGTCGGCGGCGGGGGCGAACAGGAATCGGAGCAGATCCCAGGCGTCGGCGAGTACGACTATTCGGGTCTGAACGAGTTCGGCGGCTTCGGCGAATACTTTTTCGTCGATTTCCTCACCGATATATCCGTGCCGGACGAAGTATTCGCGCAACCGTCCAGCGAAATCGGCGGGGGCGAGCATCCGGATATGTTCGGCGTTGATCGCGTCGGCTTTTTTCTGGTCGAAGCGGGCCGGGTTCGAGTTGACTTTGGAGATGTCGAAGGCGGCGATCATCTCGTCCAGGGTGAACACATCGTGGTCGTCGGCGATGCTCCAGCCGAGGAGTGCGAGGTAATTCAGCAAACCTTCGGGGATGAAGCCGCGGTCGCGGTGCAGGAACAGGTTGGATTCGGGGTCGCGTTTGGAGAGTTTCTTGTTGCCCTGTCCCATTACGAAGGGCAGGTGCCCGAATTCCGGGGTGAAATCGGTGACGCCGATACGCCGCAGGGCAGCGTAGAGGGCGAGCTGGCGCGGGGTGGAGGAGAGCAGGTCTTCGCCGCGCAGGACGTGGGTGATTCGCTGGGTCGCGTCGTCTACCGGGTTGACCAGTGTGTAGAGCGGGTCGCCGGTGCCGCGGGTGAGGGCGAAATCGGGGACGGTGCCCGCCTTGAACGTGGTCTCGCCGCGGACGAGATCGTTCCAGGTGAGATCGGTGTCGGGCATACGCAGCCGGACCACGGCGCCGCGGCCGGCGGCTTTGTATTCGGCGATCTGTTCGGCTGTCAGGTCGCGGTCGTAATTGTCGTAGCCCAGTTTCGGATCACGTCCGGCCGCGCGGTGACGTTCTTCGACTTCTGCTGGCGTGGAAAAGGATTCGTATGCTTCGCCGCCTTCCAGCAGTTTTTGCACCACGTCGAGGTGGATATCGCGGCGCTGCGATTGCCGGTACGGCGCATAGGGTCCACCGATTTCGGGGCCCTCGTCCCATTCGAGGCCGAGCCAGCGCAATGCGTCCAGGAGCGCCAGATACGATTCCTCGGAATCCCGTGCGGCATCGGTATCTTCGATTCGGAAGACGAAGGTTCCGCCGTGGTGTTTGGCGTAGGCCCAGTTGAACAGCGCGGTGCGGATGAGCCCGACATGCGGTGTCCCGGTGGGCGACGGGCAGAAACGGACCCGTACGTTTGTCATGTCTCTCTTTCGTTCAGCGTTTGGCGGCAACAGGATTGGTGAGTGTTCCGATTCCGGCGACGGTCACCGACACGCTCTGCCCGTCTTTCATCGGGCCGACGCCTTCGGGTGTGCCGGTGAGGATCACATCACCGGGCAGCAGGGTCATCACCCGGGTCACCCATTCGATGATTTCCGGAATATCGTGTAGCAGTAGCGATGTGGTGCTGCGCTGCTTCACTTCACCGTCGAGTTCGGTGGTGATCTCGAGATCGGCCGGATCCAGTTCGGTTTCGATCCAGGGGCCGAGCGGGCAGAAGGTGTCGTACCCTTTGGCCCGCGTCCATTGTCCGTCCTGGGCTTGCTGATCGCGGGCGGTGACGTCGTTGGCGACGGTGTAGCCCAGGATCACATCCTTGGCGCGGGCCGCGGCGACGTCCTTGCAGGGGCGCCCGATCACGACCGCCAGCTCGCCTTCGAAGTCGACCCGGGAGGAGTTGGGCGGCAGCTGGATGGGCACGTTCGGCCCGATGATGGAGGTGTTCGGTTTGATGAAGATCACCGGTTCCTCCGGTGCCTGTCCGCCGAATTCGGCGGCGTGTGCCGCGTAGTTCTTGCCGATGCAGATCACCTTGCTGGCCAGGATGGGGGCGAGCAGGCGGATATCGGCCAGCGGCCAGCTACGGCCGGTGAACGTCGGAGTGCCGAACGGGTGTTCGGCGATTTCTTTGGCGGTCTCGCCGTCGATGGCGACGAAAGCGACCCCGTCGGGGCTGGCAACTCGACCTAGACGCATGCCCGAAGTCTATCCAGCCGGGTTCACCAGCCCGAATGCGCCCGACCGGTCGGCACGTGGGCCGGTGAAAAGCGTGACACCGCCTGGTACAACCGCGGCCGGCGGGTGTACGG
This sequence comes from Nocardia sp. NPDC058499, assembly GCF_042719915.1. Taxonomy (NCBI): domain Bacteria; kingdom Bacillati; phylum Actinomycetota; class Actinomycetes; order Mycobacteriales; family Nocardiaceae; genus Nocardia; species Nocardia sp. NPDC058499. Next base: position 1,020,921 of record NZ_JBHXMZ010000001.1, read on the forward strand.
TGGCCGAAAGTTCATGATTTGAGAAGCACTTCCCATATATTGAGATGTGCTGCTGTATTCCGAGATGGGGAACTATGGCACACAGTTCACGGGCGGTCGCCCGAGCCGCCGAGCCGGGACACCGGCCGTTACCGGTCTCCTCCGCACGCCGCTGGCTCATGCTCGCCCTCGGGGTGTTCGCCCAGACCTCGAGCGCGATCTTCGTCCATGGTGTCCCGTTCCTGCTGCCGGCGCTCACCGCGGGCGGTATGCCGCTGCCGACGGCCGGCCTGCTGGTCGCACTGCCGACGGTGGGACTGTGCTGCACCCTCATCGCCTGGGGTTATCTGGTGGACCGGCTCGGTGAGCGCATCGCGCTGGTGGCCGGACCGCTGATCATGTGCGCTGCCGGCACCGCGGCCGCCTTCACGACGAGCTATCCCCTGTTGGGGGTTCTGCTGTTCCTCGGCGGTATGGGCGCCGCCAGCACCAACGGCGCCAGCGGCCGGGTGATCGTCGGCTGGTTCCCGCCCGAACGACGCGGCCTGGCGATGGGTATCCGGCAGACCGGCCAGCCGATCGGTGTGGGTATCGGCGCATTGTCCATTCCGCTGGTCGCGGACAGTGCCGGGGTGGCTTCCGCGCTGTTCGTGCCGGCGATCCTTGCGGGTCTGGCGGCGGTCGGCTGCTTGTTGGGCATAGTCGACCCGCCCCGCCCGTCGCGTGCGGAGTCCACCGGCGCCAACCCGTACCGCGCCGGCGGCACTCTCTGGCGTATCCACGGAGTGTCCATTCTGCTGGTCATCCCACAGGGCACCGTCTGGACCTTCGCGCTGTTGTGGTTGCACCGCGATATCGGATGGTCGCTGGCCGCCGCCGGTGCCCTCGTCACCGGCACGCAAGTACTCGGCGCACTGGGCCGGATCGGTGCGGGCGCGTGGTCCGATCGCGTCGGCAGCCGGATGCGTCCCCTGCGCCTGATCGCCGTCGCCGCGGTCACCACCATGGCCATGCTGGCGCTGACCGCCTGGACCGAATGGTGGTGGGCCGCGATCCCGTTGATGGTGATCGCCTCGGTGGTTTCGGTCTCCGACAACGGTCTGGCCTTCACCGCCATCGCCGAACTCGCCGGCCCGTACTGGAGCGGCCGCGGCCTCGGCATCCAGAACACCGGCCAGAACCTGATGATCGCCGCGGTCCCGCCGGTGTTCGGCGGTCTGATCACCGCCACCGGATTCCCCGCGGCCTATTTGGCGGCGGCTGCCTTGGCCGCGGTGGCTGTCCCACTGGTGCCATCGGGTTCGGAGAATCTCCCGAAGTAAGTGGACCGCCGCCGGGGCCCGAGCGGGGCTCGTTTCGCAGCGGGTCGGACCGGGGCCGCGCACTTCGACCGGAGCAGTTCTCGAGCACTGCCGGTACGCAACCCACCGGCGCGGACGACGATGACTCCACGGACCTGGCCGGCTATCCGGACCGTCAGATATCGATGAGGTCCGCTGGATCGAACCACACCCGGACCGGGATATCGACCTCGAACTCGACGGCGAACTCGCGCCCTTCGCCTACCGGCGGCTCCCATCGATAGGCGCCGCCATCGAGGACGCCCCGATGAATCTGGATCTGCGGCTGATGTTCGACTATCCAATACTGCGGGATACCGAGCCCTGCGTACTCCCGAACCTTGCGGACCCTGTCGGTACGCTCGCTTCCACTGCCCGGTGCCACGACTTCGGCCACCAACTGCACATCCATGCCCGGGATGAGCTTCGGCCACTCGTCGATAATCGCTGCCCTGGCGACAGCTTTCGGTATCACGAAGACATCGGGTTTACGGACACCGGAGGGTGTGCTGATCTCCCACTCACCGCCATCGCAGACCAATGCGTCCGCGTCCTCCGCAGCGTTACGGATTTGCCGAGCCAACGACCAGCCGATGTAGTTGTGTCGCGCCCCCGCTGCCACCTCGACCAACCACCCGTCTTCGAGTTCGAACCCTTTGCCGTCTTCCGGCAGGTCGTACAGATCCAGCACCGTGTACGGGCCGAAGCCTGCCTCACTGGTGGCGCGCCACGCGGTCATGCTGCCCTCCAAGCGCTCGGGCCGGTCATCGGGGATACGCCCAGGTATCCCCGATGGTATCGGAGACGCATACCGATTTCGTTGCCGAAAGTGCGGAACTTCCAGGTCAGAGCGCGGCGGCGATCCGGTCGCCGATCTCGGTGGTCGAGGTGCTTCCGGTGCGGCCCGACAGATCCTTGGCGACCGCGTCCTGGATGCGGGCGGCGGCCGCGGTTTCGCCCTTGTGCTCCAGCAGCAGGGAGACCGAGAGGATGGCGGCGGTCGGATCGGCCTTGGACTGGCCGGCGATATCGGGGGCGCTGCCGTGGACCGGTTCGAACATGCTCGGGTTGGTGCCGGTGGCGTCGATATTGCCGCTGGCGGCCAGGCCGATACCACCGCTCACCGCGGCGGCGAGGTCGGTGATGATATCGCCGAACAGGTTGTCGGTGACGATCACGTCGAAGCGGGCCGGATCGTTGACCATATGGATGGTGGCGGCGTCGATGTGCTGGTAGGCGACCACGACGTCGGGGAACTCGGCGCCCACCGCGTCCACCGTCCGCTGCCACAGCGACCCGGCGAAGGCCAGGACGTTGGTCTTGTGCACGAGGGTGAGGTGTTTGCGCCGGGTCTGCGCCTTGGCGAAGGCGTAGCGGACCACGCGTTCGACACCGAACCGGGTGTTGGTGCTGACCTCGGTCGCGACCTCGTGCGGGGTGTCGACCCGGATGGCGCCGCCGGTGCCGGTGTAGGGACCTTCGGTGCCCTCGCGGACGACCACGAAGTCGATCTCCGGGTTACCGGCGAGCGGGCTGCCGACGCCCGGGTACAGCTTGGAGGGCCGCAGGTTGACGTGATGGTCGAGCGCGAACCGGGTGCGCAGCAGCAGGCCGCGTTCGAGGAGGCCGCTGGGTACCGACGGGTCGCCGATCGCGCCGAGCAGGATCGCGTCGTGCTGTTTCAGTTCCGGCAGCACCGTTTCCGGCAGGATCTCGCCGGTGGCGTGGTAGCGCTTGGCGCCGAGATCGTATTCGGTGCGTTCCACACCGGGCACTACTACATCGAGTACTTTGAGCGCCTCGGCGACGACCTCCGGGCCGATACCGTCACCGGGGATCACGGCGAGCTTCATGACAACCACGCTTTCTGGATACGACGTGCCGCGAGCGGAGCGGGCCGCGGCCGGCGGGCCGGGGGTGGCCGCCGCTGGGACAGTGTTTGTGCGCGGGCCGCCCGGGCGCGGAACACCCGGGCGGATTCGCGCGACGCTGCGCGCCGCCCGCCGGAACTCGGCGCGGCGATTCGGGCCCGCAGGAGCGTAGCGTAACCACGCTGGACCTCGCCCACGCCCGTCGAACGACGCGGCAGCGCACCGCTACATCAGAACAGGTCGACCAGCGCGACCTTGCCGGCGCCCACGGCGGCCGCGATATCGGCGCGCACCGATTCGGGGACCTCCTTGTTGACCCGCAACACCACGGTGGCGCCTTCCTTGTTGGCGTCCTGGGTGAGCTGGGCGGCGAGGATATCGATCTCGGCGGCGCCCAGGGCGGTGCCGACCTTGCCCAGCGCGCCCGGCTGGTCCGCGTAGTTGAGGACGGCCAGGTTGATGCCCTCGGCGCGCATATCGTAGTTACGGCCGTTGATGTTGACGATCTTCTCGACCTGGGCCGGTTCGGTGAGTGCGCCGGCGACGTTGATGGTGCGGCCGTCGCCGAAGACCGCGCGCAGATCCACCAGGCTGCGGTGGCTGGGGCTTTCGGTGACCGTGGTGACCTCGGCGCTGATGCCGCGGTCCTGCGCGAGCGCCGGGGCGTTGACGAAGGTGACCTGGTCGTCGACGTGGGCGGAGAACACGCCGCGCAGCGCGGCCAGTTGCAGCACCTCGACCTCGGAGGCCGCCAGCTCGCCGCGGACCTGCACCTCGAGGCTCACCGGCAGTTCGTCGGCCAGCGCACCCAGCAGCGCGCCCTGTTTGCGGACCAGGTCCAGCCAGGGCGCCACTTCGTCGCCGACCACGCCGCCGGTGACATTCACCGCGCCGGGAACGAATTCACCGGCCAAGGCCAGCAGCACGGATTTCGCCACATCGGTGCCGGCCCGGTCCTGCGCTTCGCTGGTGGAGGCGCCCAGGTGGGGGGTCACCACGACCTGCGGAAGTTCGAACAGCGGGCTGTCGGTGCAGGGCTCGGTTTCGTAGACGTCGATACCCGCGGCCCGGACATGGCCGGACTTGATGGCGTCGGCCAGCGCGGCCTCGTCCACCAGGCCACCGCGGGCGGCGTTGACGATGATCACGCCCGGCTTGGTCTTGGCAATCGATTCCTTGCCGAGCAGACCCTTGGTTTCCGGGGTCTTCGGCAGGTGGATGGAGATGAGGTCGGCGCGCTCCAGCACCTCGTCCAGGGTGAGCAGTTCGATGCCGAGCTGGGCGGCGCGCGCCGGGGAGACGTAGGGGTCGTAGGCGACGACCTTGGTTTCGAAGGCCGCCAGGCGCGCGGCGAACAGCTGCCCGATCCGGCCGAGGCCGATCACACCGACCGTTTTGCCGAAGATCTCCACGCCGTTGAAGCTGCTGCGCTTCCAGGTGTGCTCACGCAGGGTGGCGTCGGCGGCCGGGACCTGGCGGGCGGCGCTCAGCATCAGCGTGACGGCGTGTTCGGCCGCGGTGTGGATATTGGAGGTGGGCGCGTTGACGACCATGACACCGCGTTCGGTGGCGGCGGGGACATCGACATTGTCCAGGCCGACCCCGGCCCGGGCGACGATCTTCAGGTTCTTGCCGGCCTCGAGGACTTCGGCGTCGACGGTGGTGGCGGACCGCACGAGCAGCGCGTCGGCCTCCGGCACCGCCGCCAGCAGGGCGGGCCGGTCCGGGCCGTCGACCCAGCGGACCTCGACACCGTCACCGAGCGCATCGACGGTCGACTGGGCGAGCTTGTCGGCGATCAGAACTACAGGACGGCCTGCTTGGCTCACGGTGGGGTTCTCCTGGATGAGGGGGGACGGCCAGTTGACGCGGCCAAGCTTAGTTCCAGCGAATCCGGCCGTGGCCCGCCCCCTCACCGTCGGCCGCATCCGGAGGTGGCGCGACCTGTGCGGACCCGGCCCGGCGGGTGGGCGGAATCACGCTCATGACCGGCCCGGGACTGACGTGCAACCTGCCCGGACGGCCGACGTCCCGCCCGCCGGCACCGCCGGAGACCGGAGTATCGGGTCGGCGGATCAGCCGAGGAACAGACACCACAGCATCTCGGAGACGCCGGGCGCGAACTCCGAGCGCCGGCTCCGACAGACCGGGCGAGGCGCGCCAGGCCGGATCTCCCCGGACACGACGAGGGCCCCATCTCCCCGGACACGACGAGGGCCCATCTCCCCGGACACGACGAGGGCCCATCTCCCCGGACACGACGAGGGCCCCATCTCCCCGGACACGACGAGGGCCCCATCTCCCCGGACACGACGAGGGCCCCATCTCCCCGGACACGACGAGGGCCCCGCACCTCGAGGTGCGGGGCCCTGTCATTTCGTCACATCACTTAGATGGAGCGAACATCCTGAGCCTGCGGACCCTTCTGGCCCTGCCCGATCTCGAACTCCACCCGCTGTCCCTCTTCGAGGGTCCGGAAGCCGGAGCCGGCGACTGCCGAGTAATGCACGAAGACGTCAGGTCCGCCCCCGTCTTGCGCGATAAAGCCGAAGCCCTTCTCGCTGTTGAACCACTTCACGCTGCCTTGAGCCATGTTACTTACTTCATACTTTCTGTTGCGAGCCAGCCGGATCTCGGTCGATCCGCCTGATCTCTATGACAACGATGCCATGTCGCGGGAAGTTCCGGCACCTCCGAAACCGCTGTTTGTGAGGCAGAACGCGGTGATATCGCGCACGATATGACCAGCATGGTGGCGCTCGTCTCCCCGCTTCCTCCGGGCTCGGGGTCGCCCCAGGGATGCCCCGTAGTTCCAAGGGATGATTTCCGCGAAAATCGGTGACATACCGGCACCGATTGCGCGATTGTGAGGCCCTGTCGCCGATTCGGCGCGGATTCCCCTGCCGCGCCGCGGCTGGAGTTCGAGAGGATACGAAGTGTTCCGCACGAAACGAACATTCGCGACCCGCCGGGTCGTTATCGCGGGCGCCATTGCCCTGCTCCCCTTGGCGGCGGTCGCCGCCCCCGCCGCGGCGGACCCCGCGGCCCCCGGTTACACCCAGGTCGACCGGGACCATCATCGTGATCGCGACCGGCACTGGGACCGCGACCGCGACCGCGACCGGCACTGGGATCGCGACCGCGACCACCACCGGGATCGGGACCGGCACTGGGACCGCGGCCACCAGCACGGCTGGGACGATCCGGCGGACTGGTTCCGCCATATCCTGCGCGGAGCGTTCGGCAGCAGCTGATCGCGCACGGGCCCGCATTCCGAATTCGCAGGAATGCGGGCCCGAGCTTCCTTGTCCGCAGCAACGGAACGGGCAGCAACATCCCGATCGGGCCTGCCGGGGCAACAGCCGAACCGGCTGGTGCGCAGCGCCTCTCACAGGCGACCGGGCCTGGTTCCGGACACGGTCGCCGGCCACGGTTACGCCGAGAGCGTAACCGGTATCGGCCTCGCCGGCCGCGAACCTAAGCTCGACCCATGACCGAGCCGCGCAGATTGATCGCAATCCCCGGTGGCCGGGACGAGCCGGCGCATCGGCAGCCGGCGGACGAACCCGAACCGCTGTGGCGCGAGGTGCTCGGCGGCCGGTTACGCGCCCTGCGCAACGATCAGCGCGAAACCCTGGCGGAAACCGCGCAGCGGGCCGGGATCTCGCCGCAGTACCTTTCCGAGGTCGAACGCGGCCGCAAGGAACCGTCGAGCGAAATGATCGCCGCATTGGCCGGCGCCCTCGGCACTTCGCTCGGTGCACTTACCGAACAGGTCGCCCACGAACTTCGTTTCCGGCGCCGCCCCGCCGCCGAGCGCCCGGGCGCCACAGGCGTGACCATGCTGCGCGCCGCCTGATCACACCGCCCGCCACAGACCCAGCGAACAGCGACGGCGGCCGCCGCGAACGCGAGGTTCCGGACAGGCCGAGCCGAGGCTTTCCCTCGGCCCGATACAGCTGTCGGTGCCACACGAGTTGCCTCACCAACGACCGGGCAGAGGTCGAGGTCCTCGACGATCGGTTGCTCGGCTGCCTCGAAGCTTCCCGGCCGGACTCGCTTTCACGCCCGTGGCGTCAGGACGGTGTCGGCGAGGCCGTAGTCGACGGCGGCGGAGGCGGTGAAGACCCGGTCTCGGTCGGTATCGCGGCGGAGTTGTTCGGGGGCCTGCCCGGTGTGCCGGGACAGGATCGACTCGATTTCGGCGCGCATCCGGACCAGTTCGTCGGCCTGCAGGATCAGGTCCGGGATGGCGCCCTGGCCGCGGGCGGCCGGTTGGTGCAGGACTGCCCGGGCGTGCGGGAGCATCGCGCGATGTCCGGGAGCGCCGCCGGCCAGCAGGACCGCGCCGACCGCGATGGCCTGGCCGACACATGTGGTGTGTACGGGGGCGCCGATGTGCTGGATGGTGTCGTAGACGGCCAGCATCGACGACAGGTCGCCGCCTTCGCAGTTGATATAGAACTCGATCTGCTGGCCGGGGCTTTCCGACTCCAGATGCAGTAACTGTGCGATGAGCGCGTTGGCGACCCCGGAGTCGATGGGTGTGCCGAGGTAGACGATCCGCTCGGCCAGCAGGTGCGAATAGATATCGGTGATGCGCTCGCCGCGCGGATGCTGGGCGATCACATTGGGAATCGTGTAGGTACTCATCGGTTGTCCCCTTCGTATCCGGGTTGAAAGCCCGCCGGGCGATCGAAAACAGTCCTCGCGGTGACGCGATCTACTTCCGGGTGGGGGCGGGTCATATCGCTTCCGTCGTGCGTGGCCAGGCGTCGCGGTGGTGATGTTCGATGCCGTCGCCGTCCGCTCATGCGGAGATCCCCACGCGTTGCCGCGGCGGGACGACCTGACCGAATTCGCCGACGATATGGTCGATGAACCCGTAGTCCTTTGCCTGGGTGGCGCTGAACCAGCGGTCGTGCAGGGAATCTTCGTAGACCTGGTCGTAGGGTTGGCCGGTGTCTGCGGCGATCAGGCCGAGCACGGTTTCCACGGTGTAGCGCAGATCGTCGGCCTGGACCTCGACGTCGACCGCGGTTCCGCCGATTCCGGCCGACCCCTGGTGCATCAGGATGCGGGCGTGCGGGAGCGCGAAGCGTTTTCCGGGGGTTCCGGAGGAGAGCAGGAACTGTCCCGCGCTGCAGGCCAGGCCGAGTGCGAGCGTGGAGACGGGGCACGGTACGAGGCGCATGACGTCGCGGATGGCGAGCATGGCCGGTACCGATCCGCCGGGTGAGTGGATCCAGAGGGAGATTCCCGCGTCGGCGTCTTCGGCGGCGAGGGTGAGCAGCTGAGTGGCCAGCAGAGTGCCGTTGTCGTCGTCGAGGGGGCCGTCGAGAACGAGGATGCGGCGGGCCAGCAGTTGTTCGCGGGCGCGCCAGCCGAACAGCGGGGTTTTATCGTCGTGAGCCATATCTTCACGGTGCCCGACCTGCGCGGGAACCGGAACCGCACGCTGCTGTGAGCGGATCTGCTCTCAGCAGCGGGGCCGTGCGAGGTCGGGCGATGGATACGGAGGTTTCACGCAGGGATACGTCACGGAAACACAGTGTCTTTAGCGTAATTCCTCGTATACGCCGCTGTATACAGCGAGCCGATAGCGAGTCAGCGGGCCTGACCTTTTCCGGAGTGGAGGCCGAACGGTCATGAATGCAGCCAGAACCGAAGAACCCACAAGTGCTGCGGCGATCCGCCGGAGGGGCGGGAGCCGGAGGCGCAAACTGCTCGCCCTGCCGGTCGCCCTCTGTGTTACCGCACTGGCCGCCACCGCCTGCGGTAGCTCGGCCTCCGAGCAGGCCGGTGCGAGTGTCCAAACCTGTGTCGACACATCGGGTCCCACGATCAAAGTGGGTTCGCTGAACTCGCTGTCGGGCACCATGGCGATCTCGGAGGTCACCGTCCGGGATTCCATCCGGCTCGCGGTCGATCAGATCAATGCCGCCGGCGGCGTGCTGGGCAAGCAGATCGAACTGGTGGGTGAGGACGGCGCCTCGGAGCCGACGGTTTTCGCCGAGAAAGCCGAGAAGCTGATCAGCAGTGATTGTGTCGCTGCGGTTTTCGGTGGCTGGACCTCGTCGAGCCGTAAGGCGATGCTGCCGGTGTTCGAGGACCGCAACGCGCTGCTGTACTACCCGGTGCAGTACGAGGGCCTGGAATCGTCGGAGAACATCTTCTACACCGGCGCCACCACCAACCAGCAGATCGTGCCGGCGCTGGACTATCTGAAGGGTCGCGGCGTGAAATCGCTGTACCTGGTGGGTAGCGATTATGTGTTCCCGCAGACCGCGAACCGCATCATCAAGGCCTATGCGGAGGCCAACGGGATCGAGATCAAGGGTGAGGATTACACCCCGCTCGGGTCCACCGATTTCTCGACCATCGTCAACAAGGTGCGGGCCGCCGACGCGGACGCGGTGTTCAACACCCTCAACGGCGACTCCAATGTCGCGTTCTTCCGCGAGTACAAGAATGTCGGCCTGACGGCGCAGGAAATGCCGGTGGTCTCGGTGTCGATCGCCGAGGAGGAGGTCGGCGGTATCGGCGTCCAGAATATCGTCGGCCAGCTGACCGCCTGGAACTATTACCAGACCGTCGACACCCCGGCCAACAACTCCTTCGTCAAGGACTACAAGGCGAAATACGGTGCGGCCAAGCCCACCTCGGATCCGATGGAAGCCGCCTACACCTCGGTCTACCTGTGGAAGAACACGGTGGAGAAGGCGCAGTCCTTCGCTGTCGAAGATGTACAGAAAGCGGCCGGCGGTGTGAGCTTCGAGGCGCCGGAGGGCACGGTCACGATCAACGGCGAGAACAACCACATCACCAAAACCGCCCGGATCGGTGAGATCCGGCCCGACGGCCTGATCTACAGCGTCTGGGATTCCGGCGAGGCCATCGAACCCGACCCGTACCTGGCCGGCTACTCGTGGGCCGAGGGACTCGGGGGCTGATCCGGATGGAAGCACTTGTCGGGCAGCTTTTCACCGGCCTGAGCCTGGGTTCCATTCTGCTGCTGGCGGCCCTCGGGTTGTCGCTGACCTTCGGGCAGATGGGCGTGATCAACATGGCCCACGGCGCGTTCATCATGGCGGGGTCGTATACGGCCTACACGGTGCAGACGTATCTGGTCTCCGACACCGATATCTCACTGATCGTGTCACTGCTGGTCGGGTTCCTCGTCGGCGGTCTCATGGGTGTCGTCCTCGAGGTGACGCTGATCAAACGGATGTACAACCGGCCGCTGGACACCCTGCTGGTGACCTTCGGTGTGGGCCTGATCCTGCAGCAGGCGGCCCGGGATATCTTCGGTGCGCCCGCGGTCCGCGTGGTGACCCCGGAGTGGCTCGGTGGTGGGGTGGAGATCCTGGGGGCCGTGGTCCCCAAGACCCGGATCTTCATCATGCTGCTCGCGGTGCTGTGCGTAACGGCCATCGCGGTGACCATGAAGTACACCGCGATGGGCCGGCGTATCCGGGCGGTGGTGCAGCATCGTGATCTCGCCGAAACGAGCGGGATCTCCAGCCGCGGCACCGATATCACGACGTTCTTCATCGGTTCCGGTCTCGCCGGTGTGGCGGGTGTGGCGCTGACGTTGATCGGTTCCACCAGTTCCAATACCGGCGCCAACTATCTGGTCGACGCCTTCCTGGTGGTGGTGATCGGCGGTCTCGGGCAGATCCGGGGCGCGGTACTGGCCGCGGTGGCGCTGGGTCTGCTGAATTCGTTCATCGAATACAGCACCACCGCCTCGGTGGCGAAGGTGATCGTATTCGTCGTCATCGTGATCTTCCTGCAGGTCCGGCCGCAGGGACTGTTCATGATCCGGTCGAGGAGTCTGGTATGAGGGAATTCCTGACCACCCGCTGGAAGGTCTATTCGGGGTTCGCACTGGCCGCGGTTCTGCTGTTCGCGGTGGCGCCCGCAGTGCTGTCCGATTTCCGGCTCAATCTGCTCGGTAAGTTCCTGTGCTTCGGCATCGTCGCGGTCGGGATCGGTCTGGCCTGGGGGCGGGGCGGAATGCTCACCCTCGGCCAGGGTGTGTTCTTCGGGCTCGGCGCCTACATCATGGCGATGCATCTGAAGATCTCCGACGCCCAGTTGCGCGGTGACGACGTACCCGATTTCATGCAGATCGCGGGAATCGGTGAGCTGCCGGCGTATTGGGTTCCGTTCTCGTCGCCGGTGGTGACGATCCTGGGCATTCTGATCGTTCCGCCGCTGGTGGCGGTCCTGCTGGGACTGGGCGTGTTCAAACGCAAGGTCAAAGGCGCCTATTTCGCGATCCTGTCGCAGGCGCTGGCGGCGGCCTTCGCGATCCTGCTGGTGGGCCAGCAGTCCACCGGCGGCAGCAACGGGCTCAACAGGTTCCGCAGTTTCTTCGGGCTGGCGCTCAACGATCCGATCAACCGGCGGCTGGTGTTCTTCATCGCGGCGGGCACCCTGCTGGTGATCGTGGCGCTGACCCGGCAGCTGATGTACAGCCGGTACGGCGAACTGCTGGTCGCGGTGCGCGATCAGGAGGAACGGGTGCGTTTCCTCGGCTACGACCCGGCCAACGTGAAAGTGGTCGCGTATGCGGTTGCCGCGTTGTTCGCCGGTATCGCGGGGGCGTTGTTCGTACCGATCGTGGGGATCATCTCCCCCGCCGATATCGGGATCGTGCCGTCCATCGCGTTCCTCACCGGGGTCGCGATCGGTGGCCGCACCACCCTGCTGGGCCCGGTACTGGGTGCGATCGCGGTGGCCTGGGCGCAGACCAGCCTGTCGGAAAGCTTCCCCTCGGGCTGGGTGTATGCGCAGGGCATCCTCTTCATCGTCGTGGTCGGGTTCTTCCCGGCGGGCCTGGCGGGCCTGGTCACCTTGCTGCGACGGCGGAAACGGGGTGCGGACGAGGATCCGGCACCGCCCGGGCCGGCGCCGCAACCCGCAGCCGCTACCCCGGTAGGAGTGCCGTCATGACTCAGGAAACGACCACCGCACCGGTCGCCGGTGGTAACGCCGGAATGCACAGCGATTACCTGGAGGTCCGGGGACTGAGCGTCGAATTCGACGGATTCAAGGCCGTATCGAATGTCGATCTGACCCTCTTCCAGGGTGACCTGCGGTTCCTCATCGGACCCAACGGTGCCGGAAAGACCACCATCATCGACGCGATCACCGGTTTGGTGCCGGCCACCGGGTCGGTGCAGAAATCCGGGGTCGAACTACTGGGCAAGAAGGTGCATCAGATCGCCCGGCTGGGTGTGGGCCGCACCTTCCAGACGGCGAGTGTGTTCGAGGAGCTGTCGGTCCTGCAGAACCTGGATATCGCCGCCGGCGCGGGGCGGTCGGTGTGGACCATGCTGCGCCGCCGCCCGGCCGAGGTTTCGGAATCGGCCGAGCGGGCGCTGGAAACGATCGGGCTCACCAAGTTGCGGAACAAACCCGCCGGAACGCTGGCCCACGGCCAGAAACAGTGGCTCGAAATCGGCATGCTGCTGGTTCAGGACGCCTCGGTGCTGCTGCTGGACGAACCCGTCGCCGGGATGAGCCAGGAGGAGCGGGAGGAAACCGGGAACCTGCTGCGCCGTATCGGTGGTGAACGCACGGTGGTGGTGGTCGAACACGATATGGATTTCATGCGCAACTTCGCCACCTCGGTGACGGTGCTGGCGCGCGGCGCAATCCTCGCCGAGGGGTCGGTGGCCGAGGTGCAGGCCGATCCCGCGGTACAGGAGGCCTATCTGGGCACCGCCGCCGGCGCGGAAGAACAGGAAAGGTGACCGCGATGCTGGAACTCATCGATGTCCACGCCGGTTACGGCCGCACCGAGGTAGTACACGGAGTCGGGATCGAGGTCCCGGCCGACGGGGTCGCCGCGATCATGGGACACAACGGGGCCGGGAAGACCACCCTGTTGCGTGCCGCGGTGGGGCTGGTGAAAACCGGTCGGGGCCGGATTCGTTTCGACGGCGCCGATATCACCTCGTTACGCCCCAGTGCGCGGGTAAAGCGTGGGGTCGCCTATGTCCCCCAGGGCCAGCAGTGCTTCGGTCATCTCACCACCGCCGAGAACCTGCGCGTGGTGGCCGACGGCCGCAAACGGGGCGCGGCGTTGATCGACGAGCAGCTGGATCTGTTTCCCGCGCTGAAGGATCTGCTCAACCGCCGCGCCGGGTTGTTGTCCGGCGGGCAGCGCCAGCAGCTGGCCATCGCCCGGGCGCTCATCACCGAACCGCGCATGCTCATCCTCGACGAACCCACCGAGGGCATCCAGCCGTCGGTGGTCGCCGAGATCGAGAACACCATCACCGAACTGGTGGGTCGCGGTGGGCTCGGGGTGCTGCTGGTGGAACAGCACATCGGTTTCGCGCTGCGCGCGGCGAGCCGGTACTACGTGCTGGAGAGCGGCCGGGTCACCTCGACCGGGGAGGGCGGTGCCGGTGCCGTCGATACCGTTCGCGCCGCCATGACTCTTTAGGCTGCGCGTCGTGACCGAACCACGAAGCAAACGCGAATCCCGTAGCGACACTGTGTACAAGGCGTTGCGCGACGAACTCATGGGCGGTGCGCTGGCACCGGACGAGCGGCTCGGCGAGGAACGGCTGGCCGACCGGTACGGCGTTTCCCGCACCCCCGTGCGGGAGGCGCTGGCCCGGTTGCAGGCCGACGGCCTCGTCGAACGTCGTGACGCCGGCCTGTTCCCGTACCGGCCCCGCCTGGACACCCTGGGTGACTACTACGAGTTGCGGATCACCCTGGAAGTGCAGGGCATCGCCCGCGTCCTCGACGATCCGGATCTGGGCCACGACCGGGCCGTACTCGGCCCGGAGATCGACCGGTGGCGCGCCTTCCGCACCGCGCCCCCGGAACCGGATGCCGGTTTCGTCGACGCCGACGAGCAGTTCCACACCGTCCTGCTGGAATCCTCGGGCAATCACGCCCTCACCGAGGCCCTGCGCACGGTGAACGCCCGGATCCGCCCGGTCCGGATGTTCGACTATCTGACCCCCGATCGCATGCTCGCCACCATCGACGAGCACATCGCCATCGGCGAAGCCGTCCTGGAGCGCGACCTCGCCAACGCCCGTGCGCAGCTCCTCGCCCATATCGACCAATCCCGTCGCGTGGTGGCCGACCGAGCCGGTCAGGTACTCCAGCTGACCCGCCTGGCCCGCGCGACCAAAACCTGAATTTCCCGGCTACTCCGGTAGCCGGCACTGTCCACGCCGAGAGGATCGACCGTGACCGAGACCGCCCCGCAGTTGTATACACCACTGCATACGCCGCTGCCCGAATGTCTGCTGATCGCCAATCGCGGTGAGATCGCCTGCCGTATCCTGCGTACCGCGCGGCGGCTGGGGATCGATACGGTCGCGGTGTTCTCCGATGCCGACGAAGGTTCCCGGCATGTGCGGATGGCCGACCGCGCGGTCCGGCTGGGACCCGCACCGGCCGCGGAGTCCTACCTGCGCGCCGAGGCCGTGATCGAAGCGGCATTGTCCAGTGGCGCGACGGCGATCCACCCCGGTTACGGGTTCCTTTCCGAGAACGCCGATTTCGCTGCGGAGGTGGAGGCGGCGGGTATCGCGTTCGTCGGGCCGGCCGCCGAACACCTGCGGCTTTTCGGCGATAAGCACAGTGCCCGCCAGGCTGCGGCGGCGGCGGGTGTGCCGCTGGTCGCCGGGAGCGGGTTGCTCGGGGGGCTCGACGAGGCGCTGGCGGAGGCCGAGCGGATCGGCTACCCGGTGATGCTCAAGGCGGCCGGGGGCGGCGGCGGTATCGGGATGGCGGCCTGCGCCGGTCCCGCCGAACTCACCGAAACCTACGAGCGGGTGATCCGGCTGGCGCAGAACAACTTCGGGTCATCGGCGGTGTATCTGGAGCGGTTCGTCGCCCGCGCCCGGCACGTGGAGGTGCAGATCTTCGGTGACGGACAGGGGCGCGCAATATCGCTGGGTACGCGCGACTGCAGTCTGCAGCGGCGCAATCAGAAGGTCATCGAGGAGGCACCGGCGCCCGGACTCCCCTATACCGTGAGCGAACGGCTGCTCGAATCGAGCCGGAAACTGCTCGGCGAGGTGGGCTACCGGTCTGCCGGGACCGTCGAGTTCATCTACGACGTGGACCGCGGTGAGGCGTCCTTCCTGGAGGTGAACACCCGTCTGCAGGTGGAGCATCCGGTCACCGAGGCCGTGACCGGCGTCGACCTGGTCGAGTGGATGCTGCGGCTGGCGGGCGGAGATTCCGCCTTCCTCGACGAGGTTCCCGACGCCGGCCCGCCCGTCACCGGTTTCGCCGTGGAAGCCCGCGTCTACGCGGAGGATCCCGGTAACGACTACCGCCCCGGCGCCGGCACACTCACCGGCGTCGAGACCCCCGGTGCGGAGGCGCGGGTGGAGACCTGGGTCGAAACCGGTACCGAGATCAGCCCCTACTACGACCCGCTGATCGCCAAGATCATCACTTCGGGTGAGAGCCGCACCGAGGCCCTGCACCGGCTCCGCACGGCACTCGACGAAACCCGCATGTTCGGTATCACCACCAACCTGCCCCAGCTGCGCGCCGCCGCCACGAGCTCACCCATGCTCGACGCCCGGCACACCACCGCAACGCTGGGCAGCCTGGCCACGATCCGTCCCCGCCTGGAGATCCTGCGTGCCGGCGTCTCCACCACCATCCAGGACTATCCCGGCCGCCTCGGACTCTGGAGCGTCGGCATCCCACCGTCGGGCGCGTTCGACGATCTGTCCTTCCAGCTCGCCAATCACGCCGTCGGCAATTCGCTCGGCGAGAACGGTCTCGAGGCGACACTGCTGGGGCCGCGCCTGCGCTGCACCGACACCACGGTCGTCTGCGTCACGGGCGCCGAAGCCCCGATCACCGTGGACGGCGAACCCGCGCCCATGTGGGAGCCGATCACCGTGCCCGCCGGTTCGGTTCTCGATATCGGTGCCCCCTCCGATACCGGTCTGCGCACGTATCTCGCGGTCCGCGGCGGTGTCCTCGCTCCCGATTATCACGGCAGCGCAGCCACATTCACCCTCGGCGGATTCGGCGGTATCACCGGCCGCGCCGTCGCGACCGGCGATATTCTCGGCATCAAACCCGACGCCGGCGGTCTGCTCGACCCCGCGCCCATCCCGGCCGGCGAACGCCCTGAATTCGGCCACACCTGGTACGTCGGGGTCGGTGAAGGCCCCCAGCCCGCGCCCGACTATTTCACCCCGGCCGATATCGCCCAGTTCTACGACGCCACCTGGCAGGTACAGGCCCACGCCAACCGCACCGGCCTGCGCCTGGCCGGCCCGAAACCGGCCTGGTCACGCACCGACGGCGGCGACGCCGGCCTGCACCCCTCGAATCTGCACGACTGCCCCTACAGCGTCGGCGCGCTCAACCTCTCCGGCGATACCCCGATCCTGCTCGGACCCGACGGCCCCAGCCTGGGCGGTTTCGCCTGCCCGCTCACGGTGGTTTCCGCGCACCGCTGGAAACTGGGCCAGATGCGTCCCGGCGACCAGGTGCGTTTCGTCCCCGTCGCCGATGACCGCACCGCCGGGTTCCGTTCGTCACCGGCATTGCGCGGCCGGAACGTATCCACCCCCGAACTCCTCGGCACCCGCGAGGAGGACAACGGTGTCCTCGGCCGCCGCGACGGCGGCACCGGCACACCGGAGGTCAAATATCTGCGCGGCGGCGACGACAACGTACTGGTCGAATACGGCCCGATGGAACTGGACCTCGGCCTGCGTATGCGCGTGCACGCCCTGAGCGAACGTCTCGACCAGGCCTCCATCCCCGGCCTGATCGATATCACCCCGGGCGTGCGCTCCCTGCATCTGCATTTCGACGCCGATGTCATCGATCAGCGCACTGTGGTCCGGCTGCTCGGCGAGCTCGAGGACGATATCCCCGATACCGCCGACCTCCGCGTCCCGAGCCGCCATCTCGAGCTACCGCTGTCCTTCGACGACCCGACCATCGTGCAGGCCATCGAACGCTACGGTCACGGCGTGCGGTCCGACGCGCCCTGGCTGCCGTCGAATATCGAATTCATCCGCCGCGTCAACGGACTCGACAGTATCGACGAAGTCCGCGCTCTCGTCTTCGACGCCGAGTACATGGTGCTCGGCCTCGGCGACGTCTACCTCGGCGCGCCACTGGCCGTCCCGCTCGACCCCCGCCACCGCCTGGTGACCACCAAATACAACCCCGCCCGCACCTGGACCCCGTCCGACGCCGTCGGCATCGGCGGCAAGTATCTGTGCGTCTACGGTATGGAATCCCCCGGCGGTTACCAGCTGATCGGCCGCACCATCCCCATCTGGTCCGGCTACCGGCAGCGCGCGCCGTTCGAGGCCGGCAAACCGTGGCTGTTCCGGTTCTTCGACCGGATCAGCTGGTATCCGGTCTCGGCCGACGAACTTCTCGACCTGCGCGCCGATATGTCGGCGGGGCGTTTCGAGATGCGCACCAGCGTCGGCGAATTCGCCATGGCCGAACATCTCGAGTTCCTGGACGAGCACGCCACCGATATCGCCGCCACCGAGGAAATCCGGCAGGCCGCGTTCACCGCCGAACGGCAACGCTGGGAGGCCGGCGGTGAACTCAGCGCCCAGGCCGAACCGGATCCGGTCCCCGATACCGCCGATACCCTCGACCTCCCCGAAGGCTGCGATATCGTCGCCGCCCCCATGATGGCGAATGTGTGGCGAGTGGAAGTGGCCGAGGGTGATCATGTCGAGGCCGGCGCCACCCTGCTGGTCCTCGAGGCCATGAAAATGGAGCTGCCCGTGCCGGCGGAGGTCGCGGGGACTGTCCGTGTGATCACCGCCACCGCGGGCGACCAAGTGACCACCGGCGCACCTCTGGTCGCCATCGAAACCGAAGGAGCGGCATGACCATGGAGAAACTACCGCTAGCCGAGGCCGGCCTCGAATCGCCCGTTGGAGCCGGCACCACCCTGGGCACGCCCGGCACCGCACCCGCCACGGGCGACGCCGGTGGCTCCGCTGACTTCGCCCGTGGCACCCGAACAACGGATAACGCTGCGACGGCGGCCGAGCGAGTCGCCGCCGCCTATCGGGTCATCGCGGAGCAGGACCGGCCCGAGATCTGGATCTCGCTGCGCGCCGAAGCCGAGGTGCTGTCGGAGGCCGCGGCGCTCGACACCCGGGTCGAACAGGGTGACGAGCTGCCCCTCGCAGGGGTTCTCATCGCGGTCAAGGACAATATCGATATTGCCGGTATCCCCACGACCTGTGCGTGCCCCGGCTTCGCCCGCACTCCGGAACATACGGCCCCCGCTGTGGCACGGTTGATCGAACAGGGCGCGATTGTCCTGGGTAAAACCAATCTCGACCAGTTCGCCACCGGTCTGGTCGGTACCCGCAGCCCCTACGGCGCGGTCCGTAACAGCCGCTTCCCCGACCGGGTCTCCGGCGGCAGCAGTTCCGGATCGGCGGTCGCGGTGGCCCTCGGTATCGTCGACGCCGCCCTGGGCACCGATACCGCCGGCTCCGGCCGGGTCCCGGCCGCGTTGAACGGCATCGTCGGTATCAAACCGACGCTCGGACTGATCCCTACCACCGGGCTGGTCCCCGCCTGCCCCGACTACGACGCCATCTCGGTGTTCGCCCGCGATCTGGCGCTGGCCACAAAGGTCGCGAATACCATGATCGGCCCGGACCCGGCCGATCCCCGTTCCCGGGCCTGGCCCGCCGATACGCCCCTCGGCGCACCGGTGCGCACCACGCTCGCCGTCCCCACCGACGACAACCTGAAATCCCTGACCCCCGCCTACCGCGCCGCCTTCGACGCCACCATCGAACGCTGGCGGGCCGGTGGCGGTGAAATCACCACGGTGGATATCGCCGAACTCCTGGACGCCGCCACACTCCTCTACGACGGTGCAATCGTCGCCCAACGCTATGCCGCCGTCGGTGAATTCCTCAGCGGCGCACCGGAAGGCGCCGACCCGGTGGTCTCCGCCATCATCACCGGCGGTGCCCGCCCCGCCGCGCACTCCTACGTCGCCGATCTCGGCCATCTGAAGCGCGCCGCCGCCACCGCCCGCAGCCTGTTCACCGAATACCCGGCCCTGCTGCTGCCCACCACCACCGAACATCCGACCCTCGAAGCGGTTGCGGCCGAGCCGTTCACCATCAACAGCCGGATGGGCACATTCACCAATTTCTGCAACCTTCTCGACTTGGCCGCGGTCGCGGTCCCGGGCGCGGACACCGCCGACGGTGAACCTTTCGGCGTCATGTTCGTCACCCCGGCCTTCGCCGACCAGGTCGGTATCGACCTCGCCGCCCGGCTACTCCGCGAACCCTCTCCCCTGCTCACCGACACCGGCACCGATCTCCTCGTCGTCGGCGCCCATCTGCGCGGCCTGCCCCTGCACCACCAATTGGAACAAGCCCGCGCCCGTTTCGTCGGGGAGGTGACGACGTCGGCGGCGTACCGGATGGTCGCGCTGCCCGCCACCCCGCCGAAACCCGGGATGCTGCGGGTCGGGTCCGGTGGGCGCTCCCTACCCGGCGAACTGTATCGCCTCTCCCCCGCCGCCCTCGGCACGTTCCTGAACAATCTGCCGTCACCCATGACGCTGGGCAAGGTCGAACTGGATTCCGGCGAATGGGTCACGGGATTCGCCTGCGACTTCGAATCATCGCGTGAAGCAACCGATATCACCGAACACGGGGGATGGCGGAACTACATCGAATCCCTCCGGTAGCCGAAGTGTGTGCCGGATGCTGCCGGGTATCCGGCAGCTAGCGGCAGCGGCCCCACCCCCGTACCGATGAGGGGCGCGGCGGGTCGGCCGACGCCGCGCGTATGCGATCACCGCGTACCCGACGATCGGCGGAGTGCGCGATATGCCGAACGCGCGCTCCGCCGGTTCGTCGTCACAGTTCCGCGAGCACCCCCAGACGTGCGCCCGCTCGCCCGCCTTATTTCGGTCCTCGGCAAGAGCTGAGACGCAAGCGTTTACCCAGCCCCCGCCCGACTGTCGGGTCGCCGACCCGAACCGTACTTTCACTGCCGCGATGCTGGGCGGCGGCGCACCTCAGGGCACCGCGGTGAAGAGCTCGTAACTGTGGCTGTCGGGGTCGCGAACGTAGACCCCGCGGCCACCGGACAACCGGTTGATCTGCCGGTCCCAGCCGTTCTCCGGCCCCGACCCGTAGTCGACGGCGGACCACTGCGCGAGCCGCCCGAGAATCGCGTCGAAGGTGGCATCGTCCACGAGAAACGCATAGTGACCGGGTTCGACGCGATTGCGGTCGTCGAAGTCGAGGGTCAGGTCGTCGTTCACGCGGACCGGAGCGAACGGCCCGGTGGGCGGCGACACCGAAAGTCCCATCAGTTCCGCGAAGAACGTCGCCGAACCGTGTTTATCGGTCGCGGGGACGATCGTGTGATTCAGCACGATGGCCATATCGACTCCTTCCAGAATTGCATGCGTTACGCACGTAAATATACGTGCGTAACGCATATAATGTCGAGTGTGTGTGACACCCCCGACCCCACTCCGGCCGACGGCGGGCCGGCCCTTTTCCGCCTGGTCCGCTTCTGGTCCCGCCGCTGGACCGGCCGAGTTCTCACCGACCGGCCCCCCGCCGATATCGGCCGCATCCAGCACATCCAGGCCTTGGAAGCCGTCGCCGCCTCCCTCCGCGTCCGCGAGGAAGCCACCGTCACCGATATCGCGACCCAACTCGGTATCGATCACTCCGGCGCCAGCCGCATCGTCCGCGACGCCACCACCGCCGGCTACCTCACCCGCGCCACCTCACCGCAGGACCGCAGGCGCGTAATCCTCGAACCCACCGAATCCGGCACCCACCTCCTGGACGCAGCGCACGCCTGGCAACGCGATTGCTTCGACCACCTCACCGCCACCTGGCCCGCCGACGACCGGCACCGATTCGCCACCTACCTCCAACGCCTCGCCGACGAAACGGCCACATAACCCGAACCCGGCCCGAATCGCGGACACCGCCGCCCGTTCCGGGGCGGTACCGTACCCACTTCCCGATCATTTTGAACGATGGTACAACTAGTACGTTCGTTCAACTAGATCGGAGTTCGCGATGGACACACGCCCGGCGCCCGTCCCCAGGTGGCGGCAGTGGGCCGGCCTGGCGGTGCTGATGTTGCCGACAGTGCTGCTGGGTCTCGATGTCACGGCGCTTTACCTCGTCGTCCCGAACCTGGCCGCGGACCTGCACCCGACCGCCACCGAGACGTTGTGGATCATGGACGCGTACGGATTCCTCATCGCCGGCTTCCTGATCACGATGGGCTCGCTGGGCGACCGGATCGGGCGCCGGCGCCTGCTGATGATCGGTATGGCCGCGTTCGGCGCGGTCTCGGTATTCGCGGCCTTCGCTACAAGTGCGCCCTGGCTCATTGCCGCGCGGGCGCTGCTGGGCGTGGCCGGCGCTACGCTGATGCCGTCCACCTTGTCCCTGATCAGCAATATGTTCGCCGACGCCCGGCAGCGGGCGGCGGCGATCGGCCTTTGGGCGACGATGTTCGCCCTGGGAATGGCGGCCGGACCGATTGCGGGCGGTATCCTCCTCGCCCATTTCTGGTGGGGCGCAGTGTTTCTGATCGCGGTGCCCGTCAGCGTGGTGACGCTGGTGGCGGCGCCGGCACTGCTGCCGGAATTCCGTAGCGAAACCACCCGGCTCGATCTGTGGAGCGTCGCGTTCTCGCTGGCAGCGTTACTTCCGGCCATCTTTGCGATCAAGCATGCCGCCGCGCACGGTATCGATGCCCAGGCTCTGGCCGCCGCCGCGCTGGGTGGTGCCGCGGCCGTTGCCTTCGTCCGCCGTCAACTGCGCCTCCGCGAGCCGCTGCTCGATATCAGGCTCTTCACCGACCGGACTTTCGCCGCTGCCCTGTCGGTCCTGCTGATCGGCTTGGCCGGATTCGGCGGGGTGATGTACCTGGTCACCCAGTACCTGCAGTTCGTCGACGGGCTCTCGCCGCTGATAGCCGGACTGTGGATGGGCCCGCCCGCCCTGGCGATGCTGATCGGCGGGATCGGTGCGCCGGTACTCGCCGGCCGCGTCCCGCCGGGGATCATCATGGCAGGCACGCTGGCACTGTCGCTGATCGGATACGTCTTGATTGCCGTTGCGGAAACAGGCAGCAAGCCCACGGTTGTGGCCGGCTTCGGATTCGTTTATCTGGGACTGGGTGTCATCGCCGCTCTCGGCACCGAAATCGTCGTGAGCGCGGCACCCGCGGAAAGGTCCGGTTCGGCGGCCGCATTGTCGGAGACGGTGCAGGAACTGGGGATCGCGGCCGGGGTCGCGCTGCTGGGAAGCCTCACCACGGCGGTCTACCGGATCATGGCGGAAGCCCCGCCCGGCGCACCACGCTCGGTGGCCGAGTCCTACGACGACAGCCTCTCCGGCGCGATATCTGTGACGGAACAGCTACCGGCAGAAGCTCTTCGACATGCCCGGGAAGCGTTCACCAGCGGCCTCAACATCGCCGCGATCGCGGCAGGTACCGCTGTCGCCGCTGCCGCCGTGGTCTGTTTCCGGATGCTGCGCCGTCTCCACCCGATCGGCTCCACGGGCCACCCTGTGGAACCGATAGCCTCGACCCACGGCGACGATCGGTGAGAGGACCACGATGACCGAACAGGACACTGTCGACGGCCGCAAAGTGCGCGGCCGGCAGCGTCGAGCTCAGATCATCGAGGCAACGCTCACGATCGTGCACCGCGACGGCGCCGCCGGCGTGACCCACCGAACCGTGGCCAAGGAAGCCGGTATCACCACCAGCCTCACTCTCTACTACTTCGCCACCCTGGACGACCTTCTGGTCGCCGCCCTGACCAGCGTCACCGACGCCTACACACGGCGCATCCGCGAACTCATCGACACCGCCGACGACCCGTTGGACGGGCTCGCCCGGCTCATCGCCGAATCCGCGGGTCCAGGCCGGGAGCGTGCGCTCGCCGAACGGGAACTGTCCACCCTGGCGGCTCGCCGGCCCGCACTTCGTCCCGCGGCGTGGAGTTGGCGCGACAGCGTCGCGGAGCTGGCCCGGACACAATCCGGCGACCCCGATGTCGTCGAGGCTTTCGTCGCACTCTGCGACGGATTGTGCGCGGCGATCCTGCTCGGTGACCAAGGCGCCGACCCCGAACATATCCGCGGACTCCTCGACGACGCGCTGCGGCGCCCATAAGCCCCTGGCCCACAGAACACGTCGCGGGCGCCGGCGAGCAATCCGCTGGACGAAAGACCCTGGATTGCCTCCGCCGACTGCGCCACCCGCGGTGGCGGCGACCTCGATTGCCATCGCGCGGCGGACCGCCTGGCATTGTGCGCCTGCGGCCGCCCGGTCGACGGCGCCCGCCCGCAGAGCATTTACGGGGTATCGCATACGCGACCATGAATCGGTCCCGTTCACCACCGACTTCGCGCGGCCGCCACCGTGTAATCGAGGCATGACTACAGCGTTGACCGATCGGGAGCCGTTCGCGCGCAGCACCGCAACGCGCCGGAAAGGCATCCTCTGGTTCCTGCTCCTCGCATTCGCGGGCGCATGGATCCCGTGGGGTATCGCCGGAGCGGCCGGGTACACCCTCGACAATCCGATCGTCCAACTGCTCACCGCCGCTTTCACCCCTGCACTGGCGGCGATCATCACCCGCCGGTGGATCACCCGGGAAGGTTTCGCCGATTCCGGCCTTCGGCTGCGACTCCGCACGCAGTGGCGGGCGTATCTGACTGCGGCCCTGCTACCCATCGGGATTCTCGCCGCCGCGCTCACGATTGCGGTGCCGCTGGGAATGTGGCGGCCCGCGCTGCACGATTTCGGTTCGGGCACCCTGCTGTTCCTGGTGCTCGCCCCGATCATCCCGGTGGTGGCGGCCCCGATTTTCTTCGGCGAAGAGTTCGGCTGGACCGCCTATCTCCGCGACCGTCTTTTCCCGGGCCGCCCCGTGGCCACCACATTCGCGACCGGCGTGATCTGGGGTGTGTGGCATTGGCCGCTGCCGTGGGTGGGTTACCTGGGTTCGGGCGGTTCGGCCGCGGATGCGTTCATCGCCATGCTGTTGTGGCTGCCGCTCTCGATCGAATTGGAGTTCCTGATCGGCTGGTTGTGGGCGCGGAGCGGGTCGGTGTGGCCGCCCGCGCTGCTTCACGGCGGCAGTAATCTCGTGATCTCGCTGGGCTTGGAAATGTTCGTCGGCAACGCGGGCCCCTCCGGCGCTTCGATTACCCTGCTGATGTGCGCAGCGTATTTGCCGGTAGTCGCGTGGATCGTCGTGACGACGAGACTCGGCGGTCCGCGAAACGCGAACCCGAAGACGCGGCGGTGACGGCGATGGGATCCGCATTGCGGACCGGCCCGCGCTTCTTGATCTCCCCATGGCCGTGGCGCGCGTTGCTCGCGGTGGTGTGCGGCGGTGTCCTGTCGGTATCGACCGTGATCGGTTTCGTACCGGTCCTACTGCTCGGCCTCACCCGCTCGTTGCGGGCGGCGCTGTGGGAGCCGATGCTGCGACTGCACTGCCTGCGCCTCCGGCTGATCGATCCCGATACCGCCGTCCGTGCCGATACCCGGGTGCGGGAGGCGAGCGCCGCGCATCGCCTGCCCACGCTCCGGCACGTCACCTATATCGTCACCACCGCAGTGTTCGGCGGTGCGGTGTTCTGCCTGGCAGCGCTGGGCTTCTCCGTCGCCGCGATCCTGCTCGTCGCGCCGATGGTCGTCCGGGACGATTACTTCGACTTCGGCCCCTGGACGATCGACAACAATACGGGGGCCTGGATCACCGCGGGGGTGGGTCTGCTCGCCACACTCTTACTGCTGATCCTCGTCGCCGCCTGGTCGGCACTCGAAGCGCTGCTCGCCCGCAGCCTGCTGACCCCCGATTCCGACCGTTGGCGGCACGAGGCCGTGCGGATAGAGAGCTCCCGCTCGGCCCTGCTGGAAGCGGAGGGTTTCGAACGGGAACTCCTCGAATCAGAACTGCACGATCGCGTCCAGCACCGCCTCGTCGCATTGTCGATGAACCTGGGACTGACCGAAGCGCAGGACGCGAACGGCCCCGCCGGCCGCCTCGCCGCCGAGGCCCACCGGCAGGTCGACGAAACCTTGGGCGAGCTCCGGGCCGTCCTGCGCGGTTTTTCGCCGCGGGTGCTGTCCGAACGCGGACTCGAACCGGCCCTGACCGACCTCGCCGCAGACCTGCCCGTCGATATCCACCTCGACCTCGACAGCTACCGCCTGCCACCCGCGGTCGAGCATATGTCCTATGTTCTCGTCGCCGAATGCCTCACCAATGTTGCCCGGCACACCGACGCCGCCCGGGTCGACGTACACGGCACGCGCACCGGTTCGCGGTGGATACTGAACGTCACCGACAACGGCCCGGGCGGTGCGCATATCGTCGACGGCCACGGCCTCGACCGCCTGCAACGCCGTCTCGCGGCCCTGGACGGACAACTCACGGTGACCAGCCCGCCCGGCGGACCGACGACCATCCGGATGGAGTGCGCAGTGTGACAACCCCACCCACCCGACTACGGATCGTGCTGGCCGAGGACAGTCCCCTACTGCGGGCCGGGCTGGAGAGCGTGCTCACTTCGGCCGGCCACGAGGTGAGCGCCGCCGTCGGCGACGCACCCGGGCTCGTCCACGCCTGCGCGGCCTACACGCCGGACCTGGTGATCACCGATGTCCGAATGCCACCCAACGGCACCGACGACGGCCTCCGCGCCGCGGCCGGACTACGCCGCCGCGATCCTCACCTACCGATAGTCGTCCTGTCACAGTACGTTTCGGTCGCCTACCTGGATGATCTCCTCGGTGACGATTCGACCGCCGGTGTGGGCTATCTCTTGAAGGAACGCGTCGGTCACGTCCGGCAATTTCTCGACACCGTAGCCCGGGTCGCCGCCGGTGAGACGATCGTCGACCCCGAAGTCGTCCGAGCTCTCGTCAAATCCGGCCGCCACCGCACACCCCTTGCCGACCTCACCGCCCGGGAACGGGAAGTGCTCGCGCTGGTCGCGGAAGGTCGCACGAACTCCGGAATCGCCGAGGTCCTGACCGTCTCGGAAGCCGCCGTCCGCAAACACATCGGCGCCATCTTCGCCAAACTCCCCCTCCACGACGGCGACCGCCGAGTCCAAGCAACCCTCATCTACCTGCGCTCACTCGGCCAACCCCAGCCCCACTGAACGTTTCGAGGCCGGATGCCGGTAGTCAGTAATAGACCGGCCCAGGGACCCCACCACCGACCGCGACGGCGTCGCCGGTGATGGCGATACTGCGCGGTGAGGCCAGGAATGTCACCACATCGGCGACCTCGCGGGCGTCGATGATCCGCCGTACGGAGTTGTTCGCGAGTTCCGCCTCGAGCGCGGCAACCGTGGTGTCTTCGTTCTCGGCGCGCGCGGTGAGCCGCTCGGTCAGGCGCTCGGTCCGGGTTATGCCCGGGTGCACGACCGTCACATTGACACCTTTGGGCCCGAGTTCGTCCGCCAGATTCTTGGTCAGCGCGGCAACGCTCACATTACGAACCGTTTGTGCGATCGAATTCGCCTGCCGGGCACCGAGTCCGCTCACATTGATGATCCGTCCGAAACCTTGCGCGATGAAATGCGGTGCGACAGCGCGTGCGGTCCGCAGGTAGCCGAGCACTTTGATCTCGACCTCCCGCCGGACCACGTCGTCGGTGGTGGCGGCGAGGTCGGTGGGCGCACCGGCGCTCCAGGGTGTGGCGGCGGAGTTGACGAGGATATCGACCCCACCCAGTTCCTCGACCGCCCGCACGACCAGGTTCTGCACCTGGTCGTCGTCACCGGTATCGGTGGGCACCCCGATCACCCGCCGGCCAGTCTCCTCGGCCAGGCCCCGCGCCGCGGCCTCGAGCGGCCCCGCCGATCGGGCCGCGATCACCAGGTCCACACCTTCGGCCGCCAGCCCGCGGGCGATCGCCAACCCGATCCCCTTACTGCCGCCGGTGACTATCGCCCGTTTGCCTTCGAGTTCCAGATCCACGCCGATCACGCTAGCAACGACTGCTCGATCAGACCCTGGTCCGACTCGAGCCGAACAGAAACCTGCCGATGAATCGGCGGCTTGTATCCCGATTTCCTGAGGAAGACCCGCGATTGGTGGATGTGGGCAATCGGCCCTACCGCGCTGCTGCTCCTGATTCTGGTCGGAACCCAAACGCAGGCAATAGGGCACCGGCTGCCATCCCGCGAGCCGACATGCGTTTCGCCGAACGCGTCCGATACTGCTGAAAAATGATGCATTTGCGGCAGATGTGGAGTTGGGATGCCGTCCGCGGGCTCGTTGTTGTGGCGGTGGGAGGTTCAGTTGTCCGTCTGCGGCGGCGGTAGTCCTCCGGTCAAGTCAGTTGGCCATGGTCAGCAGGATGTCGGCGACCGCTTCGGGTTCGGTGATCATGAGGTCGTGGCCGGTGTCGATATCCCACAGCCGTCCCGCTTGCCGGGCGGCGGCGACCAGTTCGGGGTCGCGGGTGGCCAGGGTGGAGGTGCACACGATGTGGTATTGCGGCAACGCGTACACCGCGTCCGGGTCGCGCAGGTCGAGCGGGTCCTCGAAGGACCGCCACGGATGCCCGGTCAGCCGGGTGGCCATCCACGCCAGATCCGCCGGATCGGTGACCCCGAAGAACATGCCCGCTTCCGGGCTGGGCAGCAGGACCAGTTCGGTGCCGGCGACGGTTTCGCCGAATTCGCGGGCGGCCTCGATGATGGGACCGGCGATATCGCGCAGGGATTGACCGTGCAGCGGGTTGGCCGCGTCCAGGTACACCAGGCGTGAGATCCGGTCGAGGGCCCGGTCGGCGGCACCGGTAACGACCATTCCGCCGTAGCTGTGACCGACCAGGACGACATCGTGCAGGTCCTCGTAGTGCAGCAGCGAAGCGACGTCCTGAACGTGGGTGTCGAGCCCGATCTCATCCAACGGTAGGTGGGATCGCTCGGCCAGCCCGGACAGGGTCGGGGCGTAGGCCTCGTGGCCGGCGTCGCGGAGCAGTCGGGTCACCTTCCGGTAGCACCAGCCGCCGTGTCCGCCGCCGTGGACCAGTACGTATGTAGCCATCTCACTCCTGAAACATCGTTCTCTCCAGGAGAGAACGCACGGTAAGTAATCCGATTACTCGGATAATCCGATTACCGTAAAGGTATGAGCGTGGGCGCGGGGCAGGAATCGGAAACATCGCGGCGGATCCTCGCCGTCGTCGCCGACGCGCTCGAACGCGCCGGTTACGACGGCGTCTACCTCCAGGACGTGGCCCGCGGCGCACGGGTGTCACTGTCCACGATCTACAAGATGTTCGGCACCCGAGACCAATTGATCATCGCCGCTCTCGAGCAGTGGATGGCCCGCACCAGCTACACCGACCTCGCCCCCAGCGATCCGGACGAACCCCTGGGCGCCGGACTGATGCGACTGTTCCGCCGGGTCTTCGAGCCCTGGGAACGCTGCCCGAAAATGCTCGAGGCCTACCACAAGGCACGCACCGGCCCCGGCGGTGACCGCCTCGAATCACAGGGCATCGCCGCGCTACTACCCGCGGCCGGCGCGGTCCTGGCCGGTGCGGACCCCGACTACCTCGACGATATCGGCCGCGTCCTGACCGGCCTCAGCTACGGACTCATCAACCGCTACGCTGCCGGCGCCATCCAGATCACCGACATCCTGCCCACTCTGGAAAAAGCAGTCCACCGACTCACCACCGACAACCGGGCCGCGGCCGAGAACGCCCACCTCCGCCGCGCACACACACCGAACCCTGCCGACACCCTGCCCGACCCCGCCGGCTGGTAAGAAACACCCCCGGACGCGCTCAGCGACCGCCCTCGCTGCGCCCCTGCTCCACCATGTTCCCGATTCCGTCGAGCAGTCGCGCGAGGCCGAACTCGAACATCAGGTCCACATCCATCGCCTCGTCGAGGGAGGCGAGGAGCGCGGACTGGACCGGATGCTCCTTCGGCCCGAGTCGCTCCAGGATCGCCGGGATTTCCAGAGTCCGCCATCGTCCCGTAATGCCTTTTCTTTCAGCCTCCGAGGTGCTCGTCCGCAATGCGGCGAGCCCTTCGACAAGCCCGGTGATGCTCTGGAATGAGCGGTAGGCCGGGATCGGGTCGAGGCCGGCCTCGACCAGCGCGGCGAAAACGCGTTCGACATCGGTGAGCAGCGCGGGCGCTGTCACCGGCGGAAATGTGGTGACAACCCGCAAGACCCAGGGGTGCCGGGAGATCAGGGTCCACTCGTACCGTGCCCACCCCTCCAGTTCGGTACGCCAGTTCATGCATCCATCGGGGCGAGCACCGGCCGGTGCGCTGCCCGTGACTGCCGACGATGCGGTGGTATCGCCCATGAATGCGGCGTCGAGCATGAGTTCGATCAGCTCGTCTTTGCCGTGGACATAGTGATACAGCGACATCGTGGCCACACCCAGATCCGCGGCCACCTGCCGCATGGTGAGCACGTCCAGACCGTCGGTATCGGCGATACGCACGGCGGCGGCGACTATGCACTCGACCGAGAGCCCGGTCGACGGCTTGCCGACGGAATTTCCCGGGAGCGACCCGAATGCCGGCGAATCCGCTGGGGCGTGTCCCGGTTCCACGGGACCGGAGAGTTCGCTTCCCTCGGCGGTCGTTCGCGCCCGGTATGCACGGGCTTGACAGGAGCGAGAACAGTAGCGCCGTGGTCGCCCGCGCGCGGCCGACGTGATCACGCTTCCACACTGCACACATGACGCCATCGGCGTCACCTCCCATAATTTCGTCACATATCCGGCCTGTGAACCACACTATCATCACGATCATCGTGTTGAAATATTGTGACGAAATCATATGGCCGTGCAGTAAATCGGCTGCTGTAATTAATCTTCTGCGATGCAGTACCAATGAATTCCGTATTGTCGTATTCTGTACGCTCCATCCCCTTACAAACGTACGAACGAGGGAGCGGTCGATGACCGAAAGATGCACTACCCGTGTTCTCATCTCCGGTGGCGGCGTGGCAGGACCTGTCCTGGCGTACTGGCTGCGGCGATACGGATTCGAACCGATGATCGTCGAGAAGGCTCCGCAGCCACGCTCCGGCGGCCAACGCGTCGAGATCGGGGAAGCCGGCCAGGAGGTCCTGTCCCGGATGGGCCTGCTGGATCGCGCGAGAACCCTCGGCGGAGCGCACCCACGGTCCACGGTGTACACGGGGGCCGCTGATCGGCCCGTACGCGTACCAGATATCGGGTTTGCGCAGCCCGGAAACGACCGTGACACGCGAAATGGATCAGCAGGCCCGGCTACGCCGCATCGAGCAGGCGTTCGGCGACGATGAGTGGCTGGTACCGAGCATGCTGCGAGCAATGCGCTCCGCCACCGATTTCCGGCTCATGCCGTGCTTCCAGGTCCGGATGGATACCTGGCACACAGGAAGAGTCGGACTGGTCGGCGACGCCGCCCACTGCCCCGATCCGATCGCCGGCCAAGGTGCCGCGCTGGCACTTATCGGCGCCTATGTACTGGCGGGCGAACTCGCGGCCGCGGCCGGGAACCCAGCCGTGGCATTCCCCGCATACGAACACACCATGCGCGACTTCGTCTCCGCCGGACAGAAACTCGGTGAACTCGATATCGCCGTGGCCGCACCCCGCGGCGGCCGAACCCGCACCTGGATCCACGAACAATCACAACGCCTGCTGTTTCCACTGGTGGATTTCGGCCTGCGGGCCGGGATCCGTCCCCACCGGCTCACCGCGACCGAGTCCCGCACACTCCCGGATTACGAGCAGCCGGCCGAAGCAACAGGGCATGCTTCGAAGCTTTGACGACGACCCAGGACCCGGGGGCGCATAGGAAATTCCCCCGGATCCACGACGATCACCCCATGGTGGTGGCACCCGAAACAGCCGGCCGCCATCGGAAGAGTTCCCGCACGTCGGCCGGCCAGTTCACCGCCGCGACACACAGCATGATCACCAGATGCAAGGGAGCCGATATCTCCTGGTAGACGGGTCCGTCATCGATCATGTGCGTAGTCACCGCGCCGGTCAGCACCAGCACCAGACCCGCGGCGCCCAGGAATCTGGCCTGTCTCCGCGGAATGACCAGCAGGATCGCGCAGATCAGCTCGATAGCACCGACTACATAACGCATATTCGGGTCGAAACCCCAATCCGCGAATTTCTCGGCGTAGGCGGGTCCGAAGAATGTCTCCCCGGACCAGAATTTGGTGGCGAACCCCGCGAAGAATTCAGCGGCCAAGAACCAGTAGAAGCCGGTGCGCAACCAGTTCGAAACAGTGCGACGTTCAGACATTTCTTTCCTCCAGAGGGAGCATGGACGGGGCCACGCGGGCACGGGACCTTCCCGCTGCATGTCTGACAGTCCGAATCGGGCGAATGTGACACCGGGATCCGGCCGACGTGTCACATCGGCCGGATGCGGGCGGTCATACCTATCGACAGACCTCGTGAGAAGAAGGTGGCGGATGGACTACAGCGATCGACTGGTCACGGAGTTCGAAGAAAACCGGGCACACCTGCGCGCGGTGGCGTATCGAATGCTGGGCTCGGCCGCCGACGCCGAGGACGCGGTCCAAGAAACCTGGATACGGCTGAACAGCCGAACCGATGTGTCCGATGTCGACAATCTGGCCGGATGGCTCACCACCGTGGTGTCGCGGGTGTCGCTGAATGTTCTGCAGCGCCGCAGGAGCCGCCGCGAGGACCTCTACGGGTCCGAAGCGATCGACGACGGCGCGGAGCGCGCCGACATCATGTCCCCCGAGCAGGAAACGGTACTGGCCGATTCGGTCGGATCGGCACTGATGGTCGTTCTCGATACCCTGTCTCCGGCCGAACGGCTGGCTTTCGTGTTGCACGATATGTTCGCCGTGCCGTTCGACGAGATCGCCGCGATCCTGGGACGCTCCGGCGCGGCGACCCGCCAGCTCGCCAGCCGCGCACGGCGCCGGGTCCAGGGAAACGATCAGCCCCCGAGTACCGACCTCACGGCGCGCCGTGAAATCGTCGACGCCTTCCTGCGTGCCGCGCGTATGGGCCAGTTCGCCACCCTGCTCGAGCTACTCGACCCCGACGTGGTGCTGCGCGCCGACGATACCGTCGTAGCGGCCGGGGCGGCGCCCGAAGTGGTCGGCTCCGAACCCGTGGCCCGCACCTTCGATGGCCGCGCCCGCGGCGCCCGGCCCGTCCTGATCGACCGGGAGCCGGGTGCGGTCTGGAGGGTCGGCGGCCGGCCACGTTTCGTTTTCACCTTCACCATTCGGCAAGGAAAGATCGCCGGTATAGCGATGATCGGGGATCCGGAGCGAATCGAGGCCATGGACCTACGCGACCGATAACCGAAACCGCCGCCGGCGACCCGTCATCCAGACTGTCGGAGTGATTCGAGTGTGGTCGAGCGGTTCGCCAGACACCCGACCCGCCACTACCCTGGCACCGGCTCCTACGACCGGCCGGTTCGGACGCAGGCGATGTGCTCCCGGCCCTTCCCGGCGACCAACGGTCACAGGGCCGATCCTGCACGAACGTCGAGCGGAGACGCATTTATGAAGAAAGCCTGCGTGATCGCAGCAATGTCCTTGGCAGTCATGGGTTTCTCGGGGGCCACCGCCGCCGCACTCCCGTCCGGCAGCGCCGATCTCCCCGGGCTCCCGGGCGCCACCCAGCCCGGTCCGCCCGCGCCGCCGGACGGCAAGAAGGTCGGTGACCCCTGCACCGCCGGTGGCGGCGTGGCGGGACACTACGAGTGGGTGCACCTGGACGAGGATTCCGCCGCGCACTACGGCACCGAATGGATGTTCGTCTGCCAGGCGAATTGATCTCGTGATTGCGAGCGAGATGATCGGGTTCCGTTGACATCACCATGGCCCGTCCACCCATCGGGATGGACGGGCCATGGTGCCGAATCAGAGACCGGAACATCAACGCCCCGCAGGTCACTGCCGCCCGGTCTCGCCGTCACAATTGTCGGGCTCAGCGATGGGACCGCCCCGCCCCAAAGATACCAGTTCTGGCTTATATAAGTGGAGACCGGTATGATTCTGGTTCATGCACGCGTTCGACATCCTCGGCGATCCGGTGCGCCGACGCATTCTGGAGCTGCTCGCCGACGGTGAGCAGACCTCCGGCGCGATCACCGACGTGATCCGGGCCGAGTTCGGACTCTCCCAGCCGGCTGTTTCACAGCATCTGCGCGTGCTGCGTGACAGCGGGTTCACATCGGTACGACCTGAGGGTGCTCGGCGGTTCTATGCCGTCGAGGCCGCGCCGCTGAGCGAAGTCGACGCGTGGCTGGACCGGTTTCGCCGGTTCTGGGAACAGCGCCTCGACGCCTTGGAAACCGAGCTGGCCCGGGGTAAGCGCGCGGCTCGGACACCGGCTGGTGGGGAGCCCACCCGACCGGCCGAGCCCGGCATTGATGCGGACACGACCGATCCATCAGCGAAGGGACCATGACATGAAAGACGTGTTGGACGAATTGGCCGCCGCGCGCCGGACAATGGGCAAGGGCAGCGTGCCCGCCGGTGAGGCGTACACCGTCGAGGTGCGCCGTCGATACGATGCTCAGATCGAGGACCTGTGGGACGCCATTACCAGCCCCGAGCGGCTGCGGCGCTGGCTGCAGCCGGTCACCGGGGATCTGCGGCTCGGCGGGAAGTTCGAGTTGGGCAGTGGTGAGCACGGTGAGATCCTCGGCTGCGAGCCGCCGCGTCTGCTGAAGGTGTCCTGGCTCTACGGGCCGGACGCCGACGCCTGGCCCGGAACGAGCGAGGTGGAAGTGCGCCTGACCCCGGGGCCGGCCGGCGATACCGAATTCGAGCTGATCCACGCTGCGGTCGTCGAGGAGCCCCTCTTCCCGGTCTACGGCCCCGGCGCCGGCGGTGTCGGCTGGGATCTGTATCTCCTCGCCCTGGCTCGGCTGTTGACCGGCGGCGAGAACGTCGGCCACGAGGAGTTCCACAAGTCGCCCGAAGGGCGCGAGTTCATCCGGCGCAGCGCTGCGGCCTGGGGCGAGGCTCATCTGGCGGCCGGTGGCGAACCGGGGCACGTCGCGGCAGCGGTCGAGGCCACCACCGAGTTCTACGCGTCCGACCCGACCTGATATCCCCTCTGAGGAGCGCGCGCCATGAAATACACCAACTCGATAGAGATCGACCTCCCGCGGGAGCAGGTGGCCCAACTGCTCGCCGACCCGGCACACCTACCGAAGTGGCTGCGAGGCGTGGTGTTGCACGAGCCGGTACAGGGGATACACGGGCAGCTCGGTACCGAGTCGCGGGTGGTGATGCAGTCGGGGCGACGGACGATGGAATGCACCGAAACGATCACCCGCCTGGATCCGGCAGTCCTGCGCGGGATCCCGAAAGAGAGCGTCGTTCACTTCGACCGCGAGATCGTCGGCGCGGGTATGTGGAGCGTCGTACGCGATCGGTTGACCGAAGCCGGTCCGGAGACGACGTTCTGGGAGCAAGACAGCGAATACCGGTTCGACAGCCTGCTGATGCGGCTGGTGGGCCTCTTGATGCCCGGCTCCTTCCATAAGCAGTCGCAGCAACATATGCAGGATTTCAAGGCGTTCGCCGAACAGGGGAAGGATGTCCGCGGGGAGGGGAACTGATCTGCTGGGGGCTCGCACCACCGCCCCACGATCGACGGCTGACGGGTCAGGCTTTTTCGAGTGTGGTCTCGACCGGTGTCGCACCGGTGGTGAGGTCCAGTACCGGGCAGTGGGCATCGACGGCGGCCTGTAGTTCCGCATACCGCTCCGCGGTCTCCGGCCCGGTGATCTTCACCCGGACCCGCACCGCCTGAAACCCCGCGCGAACCCGGTCGTCCAGGCCGAAGAACCCGCGAATATCCAGATCACCTTCGGCTTCGATCGACAAATCCTCGACCACGATCCCCAACCGCTGCGCCCAGAAGCGATAGGTGACGACCTGGCAGGAAATCAACGCACCCAGATACACCTCCACCGGATTCGGCGCGGTGCCTTCTCCACCGAGCGCCGACGGTTCGTCCACCCGCAACCCATGAGCACCCGCAGTAATAGCGCTACCCACCGTGCCCTGCGGAATCCCCGATGCGCGAAATACCACCGCGGCATTCGCCGGATCCTGTGCCACTGCGTCGGCAGTGGCGGCGGTGATGTCGTTGAGCGAGGAAGTCCCGGCTGTCATGGCCGTGACGTTAAGTCCCGGCGTGCACCGAGACCATAATTGCGCTCGTGCTGAGGCGAATCGGCGCTGCCGGTAGCACCCGGACTCCGAGCTCAATCCCGCAAGAGTAGGTAGTGCAGTCGAAGCGCAGTCGCGCGACCGAGCGCCAGCGTGTGGTCGGTTCGCAGCAGGTTCGCGCCGTCGGCGAATACGTGGAACTCCTCATGGATCGGGATCCGCGCCGCCCAGCACCGATCACCCTCGACCACCGTGATGTAGGCACCGTCGGCCCCGAACGCACCCGGCGGCGACACCAGACGCAACGCCCCACCCTCCCCGACCTCCGGCCGCAGAAAGACCTGCACATTCCCCAACGGCAGCGGAAACGAGACATGCACGCTCGGCTGCTCGGACCCGGGCAGCCGCGACACTCGATAGAACCCGCTGTAGATGTACTCGCCCGTGGCCCGGGAAGTCCGCAACCACGCCGCGCCGCGATACCCACCGTCCGCACCGGCCACCCGTTCGACCCGGCTGTCGATCCCCCGCGCCGTATCCAACGACCGGATCGGCAACGCCAACTGCCCTACCCGACGCCCGAAGAACCTGCTGACGAACCACCCGCCCAGCGCGAACACCGGCGCCCACTGCACCCACGCCTCCATCCGCCACAACCCGGTGCGCTCATAGAAATCCCGGACGTCAGGGTGCAACTGCCCCGGATCGAATCCGCCACCCGCGAGCGCCCCGATATCGGCCAGCAACCCCGCCTCCGGGCCGTCATCAATCCACCCCCCGACCCGTTCGGCTTCGGCCTGCAACCAGTTGTCCTCGACGGTCCCACCGGCCTCGGTGAGCACGGGAGCCCACAGCCAGGAATGCTTACCGTCCAGGTCGATCCGTCGACCAAACGTCTTCCAGTACCGCCGGGTCCCACGATCCGCCATCGCCCACAAGTCCACGGGGCCATCATGCTCGGCCGGGGTGCGGAGGTCGACCGGAGTGTCGCCGCTTCGTGCCACGCTGGTTCCGAACCACGATTCAGAGGAGGATTCCTGGCATTGGTTCGATATAAAGGCACAGCAAGACGTTCGAGAGTCGGATCGACGCCAGGTGTCCCGAGGGCCGCCAGTCACCTCCTGCCCCACCTGACGCGATGGGCAAGGTCCCGTGTCGGATCGAGCACGAAGTCCGACGCGAGCCCACCATTCCTGGCAGAATCCACTGGTGGACATCAATGCTGAAACAACCTGTGGCAGGGGGCTTTCGATCACCTCGCGGCATCGGTCAATAACTCCGGGGTCGCAACCTTGGAGGCTCGCTGTCGACGATGAGGCGCATCAACAGATCAACCACGGTTGCGGCCACCGCATAGAGATCAGCGACACACGGCCGACGATCGGATGACAGCTACACAGACCAAACCCCGTAGCCGATGCTTATTCTGCAGAACGACAACTGGAAAGCGTTCACGTGAGCATGTCTTCCGCCGCGCGTTCAAAGATACACATCACGAAGCCCCGAGCCTGACTTTCTCTGCACAGACCAAAGAAGATCTTACGATATATACTCGCCCAAT
The DNA here is from genome assembly GCF_042719915.1 of Nocardia sp. NPDC058499. Lineage (NCBI taxonomy): Bacteria > Bacillati > Actinomycetota > Actinomycetes > Mycobacteriales > Nocardiaceae > Nocardia > Nocardia sp. NPDC058499. Next base: position 1,057,898 of record NZ_JBHXMZ010000001.1, read on the forward strand.
TTCACAATTCGATATGACCCTGAACCGGGTATGCCAGCAGTGCAATTCGGGCTGGCTGAACGACCTGGAAAACCAGGTGACACCTACGCTGCAGAAAACAACACAACTTCCCGTCGGACCATTCGACCCCGACGAGCTGAAGAGCCTTGGATTCTGGGCATACGTCCGCGCGTTGATACGTACGCATATCAGCCCTCGCGGCCATGCACCCGACTCGATGTTCGAGGATGCATACAATCATCGACGTGTCCCGCGAGGCAGCTACGTACAGATCGGATGGTGCACCCACTATATTTTCGAAGCAGGTGCCCACCAATCAGTCCGTCTCGATGACAATTATGTGGCGCACGTAGCCTTCGGTCTCGGGCCGAATCTCTTCCTCGTCTCGATGACTGAGGGCGATGAAATGCTTTCACGCACACTCGATGTAAGCCGTCAGCCGAGGCTTTGGTTCCCCGGATATCTACACTGGCTATCACCTACCGAGCATTTCGATTCCCCGCGAGTGCCCCGGATAATGACAGCGCAAGAAGCAATGATAACCGGTCTAAGCCTTCCCATTCGGATGGGTGTCGATCCGCTCGTTGACAACTTCGGAAACGTGGTAGATCCGACCATCCCCATTCCGGCCAGATTCCATACGACGCTGAAGTGGACCGATTTCATCGACGGCCACGCCGGCGAACAATAGTTGACAGTGTCGTTCCTAGGTCGGCCAGAGCATCGTCGTTCCGTTCAACTCTTGACCGATGGCCAGTCGGCAGCTCTCTCGGCGGGAGATTGATCGCCCTGAACAGGCGCCACTGGAGAGGCGACCCGAACCTCACCTGAGATGCCGTCATAAACTGCGACCGAGCTACCGAGGTCCACGACCGAATCGATACTCCGTCTCCTCGGGAACCCCTCGTCCAACCACTTCCGGAGACGTTCGGGGTCGCTGTATCCCTTCTGCCGCAACGAGTCAATTACGTCCCGTCCACAAATCATCACTATGGGGTGACCGTCTTCTCTGACTTCCTCGTAAACCTGTTTCGCGAAGTAGGACAGCGTCACGAAAACACCGAACTGCCGGTGCCGGATCCGGGAAATCAGTCGGCTCATCTCTTTGACACCGATACTGTTGGTTTCCCGGTAGCACTTCGCTTCTAGTCCGAATTCAACAGCGACGCGGTCGGCGCCGGGACCGAGCAAGTAGGCGCCGATTGCGTCGCGTCCGCCATCGCGAGATGGAGGTGTCACCGTACACTTCCCTGTGGCCGGTGCCATCATTCGCCAGATTGCCACTGCGCACTCTTCGAAGTCTGTTTCTCGTCCTTCGAAATGTGCGCGGATCATCCGCAACATCTCCCACCCCGCGGGGTCGTCCGGAAGTTGCTCCTCCTTCGTCCGGATAGTCAATGTCGACGGCGCAACCAACGGGCGATATACGCGCCCCTCGACCCATTCCCTCCACGGCTCAGGACAACCCGGACCGGTTGTGGGTTCGCCGGCAAGGACCGAGGTCAGCCAACTGCGTTGCACTATCCCCACGTCGAGGACGGTGAAAACCGCGCGATAGTTCTGGAACCGAGCACCTTTCGTGTGGCGCCATATGGCGGACAGGTCCTCGTCGGATGTCATCGTTTCTGTACCGGGGGCGAGGAGCCCTCGAAACCGGACCGAACGACCTGGGGCGGCCTTCTCGAAACAGAGAAACGGCGGCACTACCGCCCGCTCCTCGGGCAGGCCGTGGGTCGCTTCGAAGACATCCCGCAGCAGCAGATTGCCGGAGCGCTTGGTGTAATGCAGTTCAGAGCCGGGCTCCCGGTTGTCTCCGTAGTAGGTGAATATTCCGGTCTCCGGATCGAGGTGGTCCGGCCAGTCCGGCTCGGCCCCACTCGTATACAGGGCCACCAGCCGCACAGTCCTCTTCCGCACCGAACCATTGGGCCGGAATCCGCCCTGATTTCCAACTGGAAGCAGTCGAGCCAGAGAGTCGTCCCCTGCCGTCCCTTTGGTACCGCCGAGGTACAGGCGGTCGATATGCAAATCGGCCTCCCGGAGTGCATCGAAGGCAACTGCGGTCTCAGAACCGATCATGAATGGATATCGTAGGGGCCTCTACGATCACTGACCAGTCGGATCAGCACTAGGAGCCCAGTCATCGGGCCGGTTCCGAAATCCGGCGCAAGCCCACCACAGCTGGCAGAATCCACTGGTGGACATCAGCGCTGAAAACATCGTGCGGCAGGCGATTTTCGACCATCTCGAAGAGATGGTTCGCGACAGCGGGGTCGTGACCCGGGAGCAACTTTCGAGGTTCACCGTCGACGGTGAAGTGCACCGGCTGATCGACCACGGCCGCGGCATCCGCAATCCGGCCGGTATGTACGGGACCTTGTCGATCCTCTCGGACCCGAAGGGTAAGTACGCGGACGAGGAGGTGGGCGGCTCCTTGTTCTCTTATGCCTACCGGGAGGGCAGCACCGCGGGCGACAATAAGAAGCTACGTCGAGCCTACGAACTGCGTCTGCCGTTCATCCTGCTCCGAAAGATCGAGCCAGGGCTCTTCGTTCCCGTCTTTCCGGTGTACGCCGTGGCCGACGACCCAGCGAACCGACGATTCCTCATCGCGCTGGATGAAACGCTGCTGTCGGTGGACGACCCGCTTCATCTCGACCCGTTGGAGAAGAAATACGCGGCGAGAATCACCAAGCAGCGCTTGCACCAGCCGGAATTTCGCGGGCGGGTTCTGCATGCCTATTGCGGCCAGTGCACCATCTGCAACCTGAAGCACGGTGCGCTGCTCGATGCAGCGCACATCATCTCCGACTCGAAACCGCACGGGACCGCGGAGGTCAGCAATGGCCTGAGCCTCTGCAAAATTCATCACGCGGCCTACGACCGAAATTTCCTGGGGATCTCTCCGGACTACCGCGTCGCAATCAATCGCGACCTGCTCGAGGAGGTAGACGGTCCGATGTTGCGACACGGTCTACAGGAGATGCACGGCCGGGAACTCGCCGTTCCGCAGAGGCCCGGCGACAGGCCGTCCCGAGACGGGTTGGCAGAAAGATTCGCCGAGTTCACCGTCTCCGCTCATTGAGCTACCGATTCGAGCCAAAGATCTGATGGCGGTCGCGCCAACCGTAAAGAAAGAAATCGACGGCATCGCAACGCGTGCTGAACTGATCTCTAAGCCCAATTAGGTGAACGAGAGACACCGGGCGCAGGTGTGAGGTCTCACCGCTCCAGGTAGAGCCGCTCACACGGGAGGCGGGAAAGGCCGGACGGGAACCCAGGAAGCACGGCGGCTGTGTGAGTGCCGTGGTGAGCGGTCCACTCACGGAGAAAGAGGCTGGCCGCGACAGGCTGAGCTCGATATTCGAGGCGGAGACCATGGAGAAAGACGGTGAGGTGGACATCTGCGCCCGAAGACCGGGTTGGGTCCGCGTTCATCGTTGTGCCCGGGTGAGTCCGGCAAGCAACCGTTCCAGAACCGCGACGGATAGGCCCGAGCTCGCGGTGGCCGGTTCAGACGGTGGGTAGGAGAGGCCGCGGGCGGCTGCTCGTTCGCGGGGGCTGCGGGTGGCGGGAACCAGTTTGCCGGCTTCTGCAAGGAGTGCGAAAGCGGCAGCTTTGCGGGGGCAATCCAAGGGGTTGCAGGGGCGGTGCACCTGCATGATTCGGTGCGCTTCGGCGATGCGCAGCCGGGCATGGGGTTCGCCGTGGCAGGCCTCCGGCAACCAGGTCGGTCCGGTGATTGATTCCCGGGTATTCGTGCCGGCTTTCAGCCAGAGCTGTTCCGGGCACACTGTGACGAGGTCACAGGTGTCGCAGACACGGCCGGGGTGGTTTTCGAGATGGGCGAGGTCAGGGACGAACAGTGTCGTCGTTGCGGTGGCTCGGATGATATCGAGGACGTGGCCGATCGGATCCGGGACCGAATCGGGGCCGAGTCGCACTATGTAAATCAGTGCGTGGCCCTGCCGGCGGGCGAGCAGGCGGATGGCCTCGGTGTGGTGGGGCTGGTTGTGTGATAGATCCGTTCGCAGGTAGCCGATCGCGCGGGAATATTTCGGATCGGGTTTTTCAGTTGCTGGACGCAGCGACATCTATTCGGACCCTTTTCGGAGGTGGTGTTGTGCACGCTGACCGGGCATGTCAATTCCTGCCGGCACTGGCAATGGGGCTTGCGACAGTAGTTTCTGAGTATTCGCGATGAAAGCAATTACGCTCGGGGCTATCCGAGCATTCCGGCCGTCGGCGTGGATATAGTAGACACCGAAACTGCTTCAGTGAGAAGACTATTCACGAACATCCAACGAGGTCGTGAGACGTCCAGTATGGGTGGGTCCAGAAAACATAGGTCCGTACTGGACCACGACGAGATAGCGAGGGTGGGCATGGCTATTGGATCGACACTTCCGCGGCGCGCGTTGGGGCGGCGGCTGCGGGAACTGCGATTCGAATCGAAGAAGAGCCAGTTGGCCGCGGGGCTGGCGATCGAAGTGTCCAAGCAGGGCATCGGGCGACTAGAAGAAGGGCAGCCGGTTCGGATCAGCACCGCGCAGTTCCGGGATCTACTGGACTTCTACGGAGCCGACGACGGGGTACGCGATGAAGTTCTGGGTCTACTCCAAGAGGTGAAAGCAGCGAAGGGAGATCCGTCGCGGGGGTGGTGGCGGGCCTACGCCGATGTGGTGAATCCGCACTTTGATCACTTCATGAGCCTTGAACAGGCGTGTTCACAGATGACCGCCTTCCAAATGACGCTACTCCCCGGCCTGCTCCAGTCTGCCCCTTATCGGAGATGGATTGCGTCGACGACCGACCCGACCATGTCGGCCGTCGACGTGGATCGCCGGTTGGAGCTCACCGCTCGTCGGCAGCGTCGAATCCGTGAAGCAACGGGCTTCTCGCTGAACGTGATGCTCTCGGAGGCAACCCTGCGACACCAGGTCGGTGGACCGGAAGTCATGCGTGAACAACTGCATCACCTTGTGAGTGTGTCGAAGCTGCCGAGTGTTTCACTGCGAGTGATCCCGTTCGGTGCGGGTCCACACTTCGGTCTGGTGGCTCAGTCCTTCACCCTGTTCGAATTCCCACCCCTACGTCCGGGTCGCCCACCAGAGCCCGCTGTTGTTTTCGTGGAAGGGTTCACCGGCGCTCTGTTCCTCGAGGACAACGAAACGATTGCCCGCCACAGGGAGGCAATAGCGGGTATCCGAGAGGTAACGTTGGAGGAGGACGACACCCGGAGTCTGATGCAAGAGATCGCAGAGGAGCACGGCACGTGAGCAGGGGTTTATTCCGAGCGGACTGGTTCAAGAGCAGCTATAGCCAGGCTGGCGGCGATTGCGTCGAGGTTGCGCACCTTGCCGACATGGTCGGTGTGCGGGATTCGAAGAACCCCGCAGGGCCGGCGCTCGAGTTCGCGCCGGAGGCATGGGATTCCTTCGTCAGGGGAGTCCGAAACCGTAGCAGTTGAGCACGTACCAGGCCGGTTCTACGGACCACGATCGAATATGCCTTGCCCTGGAACCGGCTTTGTCGGGCACTTTAGCTCGAAGGCAGACAGGCGATGGGTAGTACCCCGATTCAGCCGAGACCTCTGACCGGACCCGAGGCCGCAGTCATACGGAAGATATTGTCGGCGGGTCGGCACGAATCCGCCGAATACCTTGCGCAGATACCGTATGCACAGGTGATATCGACCTGGGGTGTCGGGTCTCCCAGCGTTGATATAGAGGTACGCCCGTGTCCTGCCCCGGCAGGCGGTGTGACGGATGGGATCGTCGCGAACGGCGCCGTTACCGACCCCGGCGGGAGCCCGATCGGCGAGGTCGTTCTCTGGGCCGAAGCCGGACAGCTGAGCGGGATCGAATACGCCTGGTATACCGATGAAAGACCCACGCAGCTACCCGAACCTGACCAGATCGAGCACGCAGAACGAGTGAATGCCGGTGGCGCGATATCGAAACCCTGGCGAACCCGGTACCACCGGAAGTCGCCGAGATGAAGAACTCGCCGGAGTTCACCTGGACGTGGACTCCGGAACCGCCCCGAGCCCCCGCACCGGCACCGCCGTCTCCTGCCTGGCCGTCGGAGCAGACCCCGATCCGCCGACCACGAACGGGCGAAACGGTCGTCGGGCCCAGCGACTGGCCTGACGACTTCGACGAATACCCCGATGAGCGGCGGTGGCGCTGAGATGAGCACCTGGATTCGGCATCGACCGGTGGATAGCCGGTCGGGTTCAGGTAGTTGACATGGGGCGGTCCGGGAGGATGGTCGGCCCTATGACGCTGGTGTGGACGCTGGGCGTCCCGGTAGCCGCAGTCGCGTTCATGGCCGGAGCCCTGAGCTTGGGTTCCTTTATCGCCCGAGCGATCGGCTCGCCGGTCGCCACGGCGCTGTTTCTGCCGGTGAGCGCGATGTTGGGGATCGGGGCGTGGATGCTCGTGCTGGCCGCGATATGGCGGCTGCGCCGACAGTATCTGCGGCGCACCGGGGATGCGATGTCTGCAGTGGTGGTCGACTCCGAGCTACAACGCAAGCACAATCGTGGGCCGTTCGACTTCGACCTCTGGCTGGTCCGCGTCGAAGTCCGTTTCCCGCACCCTGAGACGGGCGTTGAATCCCGGATACAGAAGCAATTCTTCTACCTTCAGTTCCATGAGGCCAAGGCACGTGCACTGGCCGACGAGCTGCACGCCGGCGCCTCGGTCCCAATCATCGTCCACCGGAATTACGCACTGTTCGATATCCCCAAGCGACCGGTGTGGGCGGATATCTGGTAATCGCAACTCACCGAGGGTCGTTGCGGACAGTTGCTCAGGCAGACAGCAAGGGAGTTCGACCATGTCCGTTGACCTATCCGGTGCCCACTGGTGTCTCGGCTGAGCGGGCTGTCGGATCCGCCGCCCCAACTCGACGGCACCAGGCCGAACAGGGTGTCGATTCCCCAGTAGACGAACGGGGTGTCACTCTCGTCCGGGACGGCGCGGGCACGGGTGGTCTTGCCGGAACTCGATGTCCCGGTGTATTGCCCCGGATATCGGCCTGCTGTGCGGGTTTCCCTCGGGCACAACCAATCGCCTTCTGAGCTGATGCGTCATATGCGCCCGAAATTGGGCGATACTACGGCGACCCGCCGTTGTCAGAGTCATTTGGCAAGATCGCGGCTATGACCGGCACCCCGACCACTCCGCCGCGGCCGTTCGACGTCACCACGGTCTTCCCTCACCTGGCTCCGCTGGCACGCACGGCGACCCGGCTGCACCCCCGCCCCGGGGTGCCGTCACCGCAGGACAGTTCTATCGGCGGACCGCTGCTCTGGCCCGCCGACGAGCCGTGGCCGCACTGCGACGGACCTCATGTAGTGGACGGAATCAATCCGGCCCTGTCCCCAGCGGACGTGCGGCTGGAACGACGGATCCGTGCCGCCGCGCGCGGCAGGACCCTGACCCCGCAGGAACGAGAGACCCTCGAACGAATCCGCCCCCCGCAGGAGTATCCGCTCGAGCCGGCGATCGCCCCCTATGAGGGTTCCATAGCCATGTTGCCGGTCGCACAGCTGTACGCGCGGGACGTGCCCGATCTGCACACGCCTGAAGGCGCAGACCTGCTCCAGGTCTTGTGGTGCCCCTTCGACCACCCGGCCATGCCCAGGACTGCGCTGTTCTGGCGGTCGGCCGCCTCAGTCACCGACGTCCTCGCCGCGCCCCCTGAACCGCCCGCGGTGCAGTTCGACGGCTACCTGCCCGAGCCGTGCCTGCTCAACCCGGAGCAGGTCACCGAATACCCCGACTACAGGGAGCTGAGCAAGGAACTCCAGGCGCAGGTCGGAGACTGGAGCGTGTGGCAGGCAGCCGACACGGGCGTGGACAGCGCCTACGCGTCGTACCCGCCGGATTTCTACGGCAACGAGTTGTCCGTCGCTCCCGGTTGGAAGGTGGGCGGCTGGCCTCGCTGGGGAGCCGCCGACCCCAGCCCCCTGCTCTGCCCTACCTGCGACAGCGACATGGATCCCCTGCTGACCATCGCCACGGCCGAAGCCGGCAGAGACAGCAGCTGGCTCCCACACGACGAACCGGCCCATGAACCACTCAACCCCACTGCGGTCCAAATAGGTAGCGGCTACGACCAGCAGCTCTACGTATGCCAGACAACGCCGGAGCACGCCCACGCCGAGCTGATGGCCTAGCCGGCCACGCAACACCGGGCTCATGCCCGGCGTACCCCTCCGCGTCGGAAAAGAGCCCCGGGCCTATCTGTGCGTGGCATGCGTGTTGGGCATGTTCGAAGGGGCTCACCGGGTAGGCGAGGCCACCGTGATCGAGGTGAGCGCGCCCAAAGAGGACTTGGTCACGAAAAGTGGTCCCGATACCGGAATTCACCGGCACAAATAGCCTCCGCCGACGCCGGACGAGCGTGCTCGTGGGTCAGTCCGGACTGCGGGTGATGATTCGGGCGGCCGGAACCGCCGCCGCGAGATGCATGATGTCGTCGGGATCCGAGGTGATCACCAGGCCGCCACCGTGTTGAACGCACACTGCGACAACGTGTGCATCCGCCAGGTAGCGGCTTCCGACCTTCGCGCTGTTGAGGATCGCGCCCACTTGGCGGGCGAGATCGAAATCGGTGGGCACCATCCGCACCGGCCGATGTGCTGCGCTGTCGCGAAGCGTGCGAGCCACCAGCGTTTCGACCTGCCGCGTACGCGGAACTCCACGGCATACCTCGGCACAGACAACGGCCGGCACCAAGACCTCACTTCCGCGCCGGTACGCCTCCGCGAGGAGCGCTTGTACCCGCTTCGGCGGCTTCGGCTCACAAGCCGCGGAAAGCCCGGCGGAATCGAGGACAACCGGCAGCATCAGGCGATCTCCCGGCCGAACCCGAAACCCTCGAGCTCGTCGAAGGCGGCGGCCGCGTCGTGCGCGTCGTCATCTCCGACCGGGCCGACGGCCTGCTCCCAACCGTCGAGTAAATCGCGAAGGGCGTCTCGCCGTGCCATCCGATCCACATGTTCGGCCAAGGCCGCGTTGACAACGGCAGACAAGTGCGCGTCACCCAGTTCGCGCGCCTTCGCCAGGACCTCTTCATCGATGGTCACTGTTATCTTACGTTTGGCCATACAAGCATCTTACGCTTCCGGCGCGGCGGTGCTCAGTTGACGAACCGTTCCATCGCGAGCCGCAGTGCGCGTTCGGCTTCCGTTGCCGAAAGGCTGCCGATGAGGACTCGCATGGTGAGGCCGTCCGCGGTGGCGATCAGTGATCTTGCCGCGATATGCGGGTCGGCGAGTTCGGGGACGATTCCGGCGAGCAATCGGGTGGCCTCGCTTTCGGCGCCGTCCTTCGCGTCGGCGAGCATGCGAGCCAGGGCCGGGTGGTTGATGGCGGCGGCGATGTATTGATGGAAGACCGAGACTCCGGCGCTGGACGATTCTGCGCGGGGGATGGATTGCCCGATCAGCTGCCACAGTGTTTCGCGGTCGTCGGCGTGCTCGGTGGCGGTGTCGTGGAGTTGCGCAGCGCCCGACACCATCGTTTCGAGACCGGCACGGAGGAGTTCGTCCTTGCTGGTGAACCAATATTGGATTTGCCCCACCGAGACCCCTGCGGCCGTAGCGACGTTGCGCATGGATACCGCGCCCATGCCTTGCTCCGCGATCACCTGCCATACCGCCTGGATGATCGCGGTGCGGCGGTCGCCGGGGTTCGTGCTGCTCATCCCGCCATACTAGCGACCGGAAATACGATCGTATTGATTCAGGTGTACGCTGAGGACCATCGATTAATACGACTGTATTTCCCTGGAGTGGATATGGGCCTGAAGCCGAACCGAAGCATCCTGAAGGTCCTGGCGGCGGTGGTGGCCGCATGGCTCGTCGCCGATAAAATCGCCTCGGTTGTTGCACCGGAGCCGACGGTGGGTCACTGGCGCAGCCGGGAAGGGCTCGAGTCCTACCGCGCTGCCTACGACGCGGCGATGGCCACGCTGCCGCCACCGACGCGCACCCACGATATCGCCACCGATTACGGCACCGTCCGGGTATACGAGTGGGTCGCCACCGAGGGACGCGAGAGTGCACTGCCGGTCGTATTCCTGCCCGGAATCCGTTCGGGCGTACCGATGTGGGCCGAGAACCTGCCCCACTGGATCGGCAAACGCACCCTCTATGCGATGGACGCGGTCGGCGATTCCGGAATGTCCACCCAGTCAGTGCCTTTCACCTCGTTCGACGATCGGACAGTATGGGTGGAGCAGGCACTCGCGGGTCTCGGCATCACTCGCGCCCACATGGTGGGGCACTCTTTCGGCGGTGCCACCGCCGCCGCCCACGCGCTCGCCCACCCCGGACGGGTGGCCTCCTTGACGCTGCTCGAACCGGTGGTGGTGCTTTCCGGACTCCCGGTCTCGATGTATCTGTGGTCGGCCCTGCTGGCACTGCCGGTCCCGCAGCCGTGGAAGGACCACGCGCTGGCACAGATCGGTGGAGTGTCGATCGAAGAAGTGCGGGAACGCACCCCTGTCTCGGTGATGGTCGACGAGGGGGCCCGACACTACAAGGCGACGACCCTGGTGCCGCGGACCTTCACCGACGCGGAGTGGAAGTCGATGGCGATGCCGGTCCGGATCGACATCGCCGCGGACAAATCCTTGGCCGGCGGTCAGGCGGCCGCCGACCGCGCCCGAGCACTGGGAAAAAGCCCGGTCACCGTCTGGCCCGAAACCACACACTCCCTGCCCATGCAGGCCGCCGAGCAACTCGGACCGGAACTCCTCCGGTACTGGACCGCCGGTGACCGCTGACCCGATCGCCCGGGTCGGCTATTTCTTGCGGCCCACGGCCGCGTAGCCCGCGGCCGGTGGGTGGGGCGCGCCGGTCGGCAACTCGGTCACCCCGGCCGGGGGCGGGGGCTTCTCCCCCGCGTACCAGTCCTCGATCGCGACAATCCCGGGCTCCAGCACCTCCAGATCACGGAAGAAATGGGAGACTCCGCGGTAATCGCGAGCCTCCATCTCGATTCCGCTCGCCCGGTACGCCTGCACGGTCCCCTCGACCATGACCGGGTCGAAATCGGTGGTCAGGTGGGTCATTACCAGATACGACCCCGACGGCAGCGACGCGAGTAGCGAATCGACGATGTCGTAGATGCGGTCGCCGGGAACGAAATGGCACAGGGCAATGAGGCTCAATGCCACCGGTTCATCGAAGTCCAGCGTGTCGCGCACCGTCGAATCGGACAGAATCTGTTCCGGGGCAGTGAGATCGGCGTGGACGTACTGGGTGACGCCGTCGGATGTCCCGATCAGCAGCGCGCGGGCGTGGGCCAGGACGATCGGATCGTTGTCCACGTAGACAACCCGGGCGGCGGACGCCGTTTCCTGAGCTACCTGGTGCAGATTCGGTTCGGTGGGGATGCCGGTGCCGATATCCAGGAATTGGCGCACACCCAACTCGCTGAGATGACGCACCGCGCGGACCATGAACGCCCGATTGCCGCGGGCCACACCGCGCACCGAGGGAATGGCCTGCTCGATCCTCTCCGCGGCTTCCCGGTCGGCGGGGTAGTTGTCCTTGCCGCCGAGGAAGTAGTCGTATATGCGCGCACTATGGGCTCGGTTCTGCTGGAGATCCACCGAATCTTTCTGTGCTGCCACGAGCTACTCCTCATTCGAGCGATGATGTCCGCTCTGTCGAGTTAACCATCTCGGTCGTGACCCCAACGGGTCAGCAGGGCCCGAACTCGAGTTCCCTCACCCGGCCCGCCCGTACCTCGATCGTGCGGTGGGCGATATCGCGGGCGACGAGATTGTCATGGGTGATGAACACATACGCCGTGCCGTGGGAGGACTGGAGTCGGGCGAGGATATCGAGGACCGTCGCGCGGGATACCACGTCGAGCGCCGATACCGCTTCGTCGAGTACGACGATCGCCGGCCGTGGTGCCAGGGCCCGGGCGATGGCCACGCGTTGACTCTGGCCACCGGAGAGTTCGTGTGGGCGGCGGCGGGCGAATCCCGCTCCCAGGCCCACCTCGTCGAGTACGTCGAGGACGCGTTGTGATCGTTGCGCTCGGGTGAGGCCGAGCGACGGGTGCAGTGATTCCGCCACGATGCGGTCGACGGACCATCTCGGTTCCAAGGCGGAGAACGGGTTCTGTGATACCAGTTGCACCTGGTTGCCGTGCAGTTCGACACTGCCCTCGTCCGCCGTGGCCAGCCCGGTCAGCACCCTGGCCAGCGTCGATTTGCCGGAGCCGGACGGGCCGACGACGGCGACGGTCTCGCCGCGGTGCACTGTGAGATCGGCCGAATCCAGTGCTGTGACCTTGCCGTATCGCTTGGTCAGCGAGCGCGCGTGCAACACCGGCGGGCCCAGCGAGGCCGGTGCGGTGGATGTCCGGCCGGGCATGGCCTTGTGCAGGGCCTGCGCCGCGGCGCTCTCCGGTCTGCGCAGCACGCGGTCGGCCGCGGCGGTTTCCACGACGCGGCCGCCGTCGAGGACGACGATTCGGTGCGCCCGCTGCGCGGCGATGGTCAGATCGTGGGTGATGAGCAGTAGGCCGGTGCCGCTGCCGGTGTGCTCGGTGAGCGCGTCCAGTACCTGCCCGGCGACCTCGGCGTCGAGGGCGCTCGTCGGTTCGTCGGCCACCACCAGGCCGGGCCGGCCGGCCAGCGCCATGGCGATCAGGACGCGCTGACGTTGGCCACCGGACATTTCATGGGGGTAGCGGCGCGCGTACACGGGGTCTGTCAGGCCGACCTCGGCGAGGCGCCGCACGGCTTCGGTTTCGGTGTCGGGTTGCCCGCACAGCTTCAGCGCTTCGCGCACTTGGCTTCCGATGCGGCGCACCGGATTCAGGGAGTTGCCCGGATCCTGTGGCACATAGCCGACCCGGCGGCCGCGCACCGACCGCCATGCCCGGGCACCCGGTTCGGGTAGTTCGGAACCGTCGAGCTGTAAACGTGCGGCCTTCACGGTGATCCGTCCGCGGTGGAGTCCGAGGATCGTCCGGGCCAGCGATGATTTCCCGCTCCCCGATTCCCCGACAACCGCGACGACCTCACCGGGCTGCACACACAGACTCACCTCGCGCAGGATGGGGATATCACCGAATACCAAGTTCAGTTCTTCGATCTCAAGCACTCTGCGCTCCTTCGATCGCCCGGGAAAGCCGGTAGGCGGCGAGGACGACGGCCATGATGACGAGGGCCGGAATGACGGTGAGCCACCATGCATTCGCCAGGAATGCGCGACCGTCGGCGACCATCGCGCCCCATTCGGGTGCGGGTGGGGTGGGACCGAACCCGAGGAAACCCAGTGCGGCGACGGCCAGCACGGCTTGGCCGAATTCGACCGAGGCGACCGCTGCCGCGGTCGGCCACAGATGCGGCAGCACATGCCTGCCCACGACCACCGGGCGACTCCACCCGCTGACCGTCGCCGCCTCGACGAACGGTGCGGACCGCAACTGCATGGTTCGTGACCGAATGATGCGGGCAGCCGCGGCCACACCGGCGACGCCGACCGCGATACCGAGTTCGGCGGTCCCGCCACCGGTTGCGGCGATCACAGTCATCGACAACAGCAGGCTCGGCACAGCCAGCAGCACGTCCACAATCCGCATCCCCACCCGGTCGGTCCACCCGCCGAGATACCCTGCGGCTACACCGAGAAGGCCGCCGCCGAGCACTGCGATCGCGACCGCCAGCAGCGCCGCGGACAGCGAGGCCCCGGTGCCGTGAACGATCCGGGCGAAGACGTCACGCCCCAATTGATCGGTGCCGAACAAGTGTGACGGGCCGGGTGCCTGCAACCTGTCGGCCGGCGCTACTGCGACGGGGTCGACGCTCGTCAGCATGCCGGGTGCGGTCGCCGCGAGCAGTGCGAACACCAGCACCGCGGCCGAGACGACGGTGGCAGCAGGAGGTAGTGAGCGAGGGCGGCGGGCCACGAACCGCCGGAGCGTTCTGCCGAGCGCCTGCCCGCCCGCGAAGTCGGTCATGTGTGCGCACCCCCGACTCTGGGATCGAGGAATGGGGCGATCAGGTCGACAGCCAGATTCACGACCACGAAAATCGCCGCCGACACGACGACCGCGGCCAGCAGAACGGGCCCGTCGTGGGCGGCGACCGCCTGCTGGGTGAGCCGCCCGAGCCCGGCCCGGGAGAAAACGGTCTCCACGACGACGGCGCCGGCGAGGGCGGCGCCGATCAGCACACCGAGCGCCGATACCGCGGGCAGTGCCGCCGCCGGGGCGACGTGCCGGAAGTGCACTGCCGCGTCGGAGGCTCCTTTCGCCCGTGCGACATCGGCGAAGGGCTGCGCTGCCGCGGCCCGCATTCCCGATGCCATCACCTGGCCGAGATAGCCGGCGATGGGGATGGCGAGGGTGACTGCGGGCAGAATCAGTGCGGATACGCCGTCGTCGCCGAAGCCCGGGACCACACCCAGCCCGAAGGCGAATACCTGGATGAGGACGAGGCCCGCGGCGAAGGTCGGGACCGACACCAGGATCGACGGCAGCTGTCCCACAACGCGGGCCGCGACCCCTTCGGGGCGAAGGGTCGCGCCGAAGGCGAGCACGAACGCGGCGAACGCACCGATCACCAAGGCCCCGGCCGCTAGCGCCGCGGTGGACGGCAGCGCTTCGAGCAGCGATGTCGTTACCGGTTGCCCGGTGACCACCGAGGTGCCCCAGTCACCGCGGACGAAATCGCCCAGCGCGGTCGCGTACTGCTGCCACAACGGCCGGTCGAGACCGTACTGCGCCTTCAAGGCCGCGATTGTGGCCGGTGACGGTGGCACCCCGCCGCTGTCGGCATTCGCCGCCAGCGACACAGGATCCCCGGGCAGCACCCGCAGAACGGCGAACACCAGGGTGAACACCGACCACACCACAACCACTCCGGCAGCGAGCCGGTTCAGGATCCGGCGGCCGGACGCCGTCGTCACGACCCGGCCTCGAAGTGCAGCCGGAGCACCCCGGAGGCGTCGAAGCCGATCCCGCCGAAACCCGCTGCGACGGCGGCAACCTGCGACAATTCGGTCACCGGGATCGCGTAGCCGGCCTCCGCCAACCGGGTCTGGATCCGGTCGACGATGCGGTGCCGCGCGGCCTGATCGGCCACACCGGCCTGCTGGTCGAGCAAAGGGTCGATCTGTGGGTCGGGCGGGCGTTGCGAATAGTTGGTGCCGGTGGCGCTCAGGCGCGATCGCAGGATATCCGGGTCGGCGCGTGTCACGTTGTAGTACACGGCGTCGAAATCACCGGCCGACCGGCGGGACAGGAAATCGTCGTTGGACAGGGCGCTGATCGTCATTTCGATACCGACCGCGGACAACTGCTGTTGCACGAGTTCCAGGATCGGTTTGTTGCCGTAGAACTCCGGCGAATAGATCACGTCGAAGGTCAGCCGCTGCCCCTCCTTCTCCCGGATACCCGACCCCGGTCTGCGCCATCCGGCGGCGTCCAGCACTCGTTCGGATGCCCTCGGGTCGTAGCGGATATCCGGATCCGGGCGATAGCCCGGTGTGGTGGACGCCAGCACGCTGGTCGCCGGTTCGAAATCGCCGCCGAGAACCGTGTCGACCAGCTCCGGACGGTTGAGAGCGGTCAGCACCGCCCGGCGGACCTCCCGGTCGGCGAGCACACCGCGTGAAACATTCGACTGGATCACGAACGGCAGTCCGGGATTCGGCCGCGACACCAGGGCGGCGCCCACGGCGGCGAGGCCTTCCCGGTCCTGCGGTTGCGGATCCGCTGTGGCGTCCAGCTGACCGGCCTGAATACTGCCCGCCCGCACGTTCGATTCGGGGACGACGCTGAATTCGACGCGCTGGTAGCGGGACTGCTCGGCGAAACCGATATCGGCGGCCCAGTGGTAGTCGTCGCGACGCTCGATGGTCACCGACCGGTTCTGCTCCCACTCCGAGTAGGTGTAGGGCCCGCTACCGATCACGTTGGTGGCGAGGCAGCGTTCGTCGAACGAGCGGACCACTGTCGCCGGCGCGAGAATCCCGAGCTGAGTTGTCGAGGCGGCCTGCAGGAACTGCACATTCGGTTCCCTGAACCGGACGATCGCGGTACGCGGATCGGGTGTGCGGGTGCCTTCGTAGCCGAGCAGGAATCCGGAGGCCTGCAGCGTGCGGGTCGAGCCGGCACTACCGGACGCCGGGGACGCCAACGCGTCGAAGTTCTGTTTGACCACCTCGGAAGTCAATGGTGTCCCATCGCTGAAGGTGACGTCCGGGCGCAGCGTGAAGGTGAAGCTGCGCCCGTCCGGCGAGATTTCGAACCGTTCGGCGAGCCACGGAGTCAGCTCGCCGGTTTCGGGATTCTGGTCGACGAGCGAATCGACTACCTGCCGCGTCACGTTCACCGTCTGATTGGTGCTCGCCTGGGCGGGATCGGGGCAGCTGGGCGCCGAGGACAGCCCGTAACGGAGGATATCGGCGGCAGAATCGGACCCTGCGCAGGCCGCGAGCGGTATCGCGACGGACAGGGCGACGGCGGCAGTGACCGCCCGCGTGATGGGTTTGATGGTTCTCTCGTTTCGTGGGGCTTCAGCACCAGGCCGCGGCGATCGAGCGGTGCGATCGGATGCGGTCTTCATGCCGATGCGCGAGGGTGGTGAGGATCAGTTCGTCGGCGCCTGTCAGATCGACCAGCGCCCGGAGGCGTCCGGTGACTTCGGTGGCGGTCCCGACGAATCGGGTAGCGATTCGCGCCGAGTGCCGGACGGTCAGTTCGCGGACGGTGGCGGCCGCAACGTCGTCGGGATCGGGGACGGGGATGGCTCCCGCGCCCCGGGCGACGGCGTCGACCCACGGCAGGAACGATGTCGCCAGATGACGCGCCTCCTCGGCGGTGTCGGCGGCCAGCACGTCCGCCGAAACCGCCAGATACGGTTGTTCGAGAACACCGGGCGTGAAGGCTTCGCGGTAGGCGCGCACGGTTTGGATCGTCTGCCCCGGCGCGAGGTGGTAGTTCGCGGCGAACGGCAAGCCCAGCTGTCCCGCCAGCCGCGCGCTGACGCCGGGCGAATTGCCGAGGATCCAAGGCCGCAGATCCGTGCCCTCCCCCGGCGTGAGATGTAGTGGCGTATCGAGGCCGTCGGGTGTGCAGGTCCCGTCGAGCAGCGACAGGATCTGGCGCACCTGATTTCCGTAGTCGGGCACCTCTCCGGGCGGCGTAAGCAATGCCAGGCCCGTTGCGGCACGCGGTGAATCGACCAGGCCGCGCAGATCCCGGGGTTCGGGCAGGACGACGCCGTCGACGACGGGATGCTCGTCGACGGCCACGGCGGCCTCGACCGGTGGCCGGCTCAGGGCATCGCGATACTTCTCCGCCCGGTCCCCGCTTCTGCCGAGACCGAGATCGACCCGGCCGGGATGCAGGGCCGCCAGCGTGCCCCATTCCTCGGCGACCCGCGCCGCTACCCGCTGACCGAGCTGCACCGCCCCCGCCCCGACCCGGATCTGTTCGGTCGCCGACAGCACATGTGCCGCCACGACCGCGGGCGCCGCGGAGGCTAGGGCGGCGAAATGATGCTCGGCCAGCCAGTAGCGCCGGTAACCGGACTCCTCGGCGTGCCGGGCGAGGTCCGCCGCTTCTTCCAGAGCTCGGCGGGCGGTACCGCCGCTGCGGATCGGCACCAGGTCGAGCACTCCGAGTTCGGTCACGACCGGACTCCTTTCCGGTCTTCGATCATCGAGTTCGCGGCCAGCGCGACCAGCGCGACCGCCAGCAACACCACCGCCGCGGCCACCAATCCGCCACCGGCGTCCGACGACGTGTACACCGCGACCACGACGGCCGCGCCGATCGCGCCACCAAGGTTGTGGAAGGTCCACGAGGCCCCGATGGCGAAGCCGGATTCGGAGTTGTCCACCGAGGTCAGCGCGGCGAGGGTGGCGGGCGCCAGGATCAGCGCCCACCCGAGACCGAAGAACACGAAACCCACCAGCAGCACCACGAGCGACCCCGTCACACCGGCGAGCACCGTGAAACCCGCGGATACCGCGAGGGAGCCGAAACCGTAGCGCAACGGCACGATCGGCCCCACCCGGTCCACCCAGCGGCCGACTCGCGGTGAGGCGAGCGCCATCGTGACACTCACCAGCAGCAACGCCGCCCCGGTGGCGCGGGCGTCGAGGCCGTGCCGATCCGCGAGGTACGGCGGGAGGATCAGCAGCGCGGAGGCGTAGAACGCGGCGAGGAAGAAGTCCGACAGCAGAGCCGCACCGAATCGTGGGTGCGCGAACAACTCGATACTCAGCAGCGGTTCGGCCGCCCGGCGTTGCGCGGCAACCAGTCCCGCGCCGGCGAGCACGGCAACGACGGCCGCGCTCAGGACCGGCGCGCTGAACCAGCCGATGCTCTCCGGTAGCGAGACGAAGGCAACCGCCGCGGCCACCGTCAAGGCGAGCAGCACTTGGCCGGGTATGTCCAGGCCGGTGCGCGAACTCGGTGCCGGTGCCGGTACTGCCAGGGCGATCAGCACGATCGCCGACAGCCCGAACGGCACGTTGATCCAGAACACCGACGCCCAGCCGAACACGGGCACCAGCAGCCCGCCCAATACCGGACCGATGGCCAGGCCGATACCGTTCACCGCATACAGCCGGCCGACCGCCCGCCCCCGCTCGCCCTCCGGGAACAACTGCTCCACCAGCGTGGACGTGCCGGTGTAGAGCACCGCGCACGCGGCACCCTGCACGAACCGGGCGCCGATGAGCCAGCCGATGCCGGGGGCGAGCGCCGCCGCCACCGATGCGGCGACGAACACCGCGAGTCCGGCCAGCAGCACCCGCCGCCGGCCGGCCAGGTCACCGAGCCGCCCCGCCGTCACCATGAACATCGCGAGCGCGGTGAGGAACGCGGTGAGCACCAGCTGCGAGATACCGATAGTGGTCGTGAGTTCGCGAGTGATCGTCGGCAGTGCGGTGGTGACGATCGTCAGGTCGATACAGCCCAGGAACGACGCCGTCGCCAGGCCGGCGAAACCGGCGGTGCGCCGTCCGGCGGACAACTCCCGGTCCACGACGCTCACCGCGCGGACTTCCGTTTCTTGAAACGCAGCGGCAGCCACGCGGCCCCGTCGTCTACGAACAGGTCACGCGTGGCCTGCATGGCGGCCGAGATCTGCTGCGGGTACACGACGAAGTCGTAACCTTGTGCAGCCCAGAGCGGTTGGATGATCGGCACCTCCTCCAGGAGGTAGGCCAGGCAGCGGTCACGGACCTCGGCGAGCTCAGCGGAGGTACTGTCCCGGCGGGCGACGAAACGGTCGATGGTCGCATCGATCGCCGTCCGGTAGTGCGTATTCGACGCGTACGCCGCGCGGACCTCGCTCAGGGCGCGCGGATAGTGGGGGTCGACGAGTGCGTCGTCCCAGCGCAGGATGTCGGTCTCGGCGGCGAGCAGATCGAGTAGCGGCCGGTTGCGGGCCACCCACTGATCACCCAGCCGACGCGATTCGGCATAGGCCCGAGCCGACGGGACTTCCAGATTGTGCCGCTGCAGCGTATCGGCCACAGCGACCGTGACCTGCCCGAACCCGCTGCGGTTGAGCAGATCGACGGTGGCGCCGAACTTCTCGCCTTCGTGATAGTCGGCACCGACACTTACCAGCAGAATTGTGGAGCGACCGGCATAGTCGTACTGCAGGCCCTTCAGGTCGAACGCCGCTTTATGGGAGGCGGAACCGACCGGCGCGGTAACGGTGAGTGTCATCAGCTCCACACCCCCAGCGGCTCGTCGCGACCGCGTACTCCGAGGAAAAGCCCGATCGTCACGCGGGGACGATCATGCGACGGCGCCACGGCATGCACCCGCCGCGGATCGATGAAGATCGCCTCGCCCACCACGGGCCGGACGGTGAGCGCCGGTGCTCCGACAGCCTCGCGGTCCACACCCCACACCCGCTCACCGGACAGTGCCCGGTACTCCTCCTCGGACGGATACGAGTCCCAGATCTCGAGCTCGCCACCGCGGTCGGGCATATCCAGATAGACGTTCACCGACAGCTGGCGGCGGATACCGAGAAGATCTTCCTCGGGCAGATTCCGCTGCACATTGTCGGTATGCGGCTCCAGGTCCACACCGGCCTGCTGATAGCGGACCACTCCGGCGAAGAACTTCCGGCTCTGCGAAGTCAGCAATACCGTCCCCGCCGGCCATGCTTCGTCGAGGAGAATCCGGATCGTGTCGGCCGGGTATGCATACGGCGCGGCGAGTTCTCGCAGACGCTGAAGGTGATCAGGGGCCGCTTGGAAGTAGGTGGACTCATCCCCCGGCGTCACCTCGGAGAACGCGTAGCCGATCCGCCGGAACTGCGGATCGGTGCCGAGCGGGCCGTGATCGTCCCGGCCGACGAACCGTCCGCGTAACCCGTCCAGCGCAGGGCCGGCGACGACGCCGCGCACCCGCACCGCGTAGACATCGCCTTTCAGCAGTTGCAGCAGGTGGTCGGCGGAGAACTCCTGAATCGATGTGGTGGCCAGGCGGCCGGATCGCTCGTCCAGTGGGTGGTCCGCAGATCCGGCTTCGGCTTCGGCAAATATTTCCGTCATCGTGTTCCTCCCCGTGCCGGCGAGATCCCGGCGCCGATAGTGGTCGTTCGCAGTGGCGAACGGCACGACGATCGATCACGTGCGGTCGACGAGAACCGCGCTGATCGCGGACACTCGAGTAACCCCGGTTCATCGGTCTGGCGTTAGCACCTTGTGGACGAATCCATGGTTGCCGCGACGTCGCAGAGCCAGTCTCTCGGTCGCTCGTGATGAAAATCCGTGCATTCGGAACATATGCAGCGCAAGGACTTCCATCAATGGTCAGGGAATCGGACGCGACCCAGCCGCGCAGGTCAGAAGTTATTAATCAAGCTGACCTCAACAGCGGGCGCACACACCCGGGGTTGACAAGCAGCGGACACCTCTGCCAATCTCGGCTCAGGTCATGAGTACCAGTGTTCAAGCCCCGGCTTGCTGGTCGGCAACCCTCCTCCGCGGTGGGGTGCTCCGGGTGACGACCGGGCCGTTCCCGATCGGGCACGGCAAGCGCGGACTCCGGCTCTCGTTCACCCCGGGGTCCCCCGACCCCGAGGATTGTTCCGATGACAGTCGCCATCGATACCCGTAGTGCTGCTGTGGCCTGCGTTTCCGGCCGCGATCTGCACGTCCCCCTGGTACAGGGCGGAACCCGCGCCTATGCGAATTTCGATTACGCCGCCAGCGCTCCCGCACTGACCCAGGTCACCGACCGGCTGGCCGCGCTGCTGCCGTATTACGCGAGTGTGCATCGTGGTGCCGGCTATACCTCGCGCATCTCGACCGACTGCTACGAAGCCGCCCGCGGGTCGGTCGCGCGATTTCTGAACTGCGCCGACGATCAGGTGGTCGTATTCACCCGTAATACGACCGACGCCCTGAACCTGCTGGCCGCCTGCGTTCCGGGCGACACCGTGGTGCTCGATATCGAACATCACGCCAACTTCCTGCCCTGGCAGCGCAACGGTCGCCGGGTGGTGCCTGTCGCGGACACGATCGAGGAGACTCTCGACCGGATCGCCCGCGAACTCGGCACGAAACCCGCTGCGCTGCTGTCTGTTACCGGCGCATCGAATGTCACCGGGGAAATCCTCCCGCTGGACCGGCTGGCCGCGCTCGCCCACCGGTACGGCACCCGGATCGCGGTCGACGCCGCGCAACTGGCACCGCATCGGCGGATCGACCTGCGCGCCTGCGGAATCGACTACCTCGCATTGTCCGGGCACAAACTGTATGCCCCGTTCGGGGCCGGTGTGCTGGTCGGCCGCCGGGACTGGCTCGACACCGCGAAACCCTATCTCGCCGGAGGCGGCGCGGTGCGGGAAGTGAGCACCGACGGTGTCGAATGGGCGCCGGCCCCGCAGCGGCACGAGGCCGGTTCACCGAACGTCCTGGGTGTGGCCGCGCTGGCCGCCGCCTGCGACACCCTCGGATCACTGCACGAGGCCGATACCACCGAACACGAGCGATATCTCACCGAGCGGCTACGAGACGGCCTGGACAGGATTCCCGGAGTGCGGTTCCTGCGCATCTGGCCCGACAGCACCGACAGTGTCGGGATCGTGGCGTTCACCGTCGACGGTGTCGAACCGGGCCACGTCGCGGCCTACCTCTCGGCCGAGCACGGTATCGGCGTGCGGGACGGCCGATTCTGTGCGCACCCGTTGCTGCACCGCCTCGGTGTGGACGGCGCACTGCGCGCCAGTATCGGCCTGGGCACCCGCGCCGGCGACGTCGATCGGCTGGTAGCAGCGATCGCGGCGCTGGTCGATCGCGGTACAGGCTGGAATTACCGGCAGCAGGACGGGCAATGGGGCCCGGCACCGGAGACGCGGGAGGGGCTCGCGCCCGGATCCGTGACCGGCGCAGCCCCTTGCGCGGCATTCTGAAGCCGGTACCCGGCGGTGATCCGTCCACTGGTTGCGTGCAGAACCGGCCCTGTAGTTATTCGTCGATGACCTGGGTGCCGCCGGCCGCTCGATCGTGCCAGCCCTGTTTCGCCGGGCTGGAACTGATCGTGAAAGCAATGGCGAGCGCGGCGACGAACCACAGCAGGCCACCGATCCACGGGATCAGGTTCAGCAGCATGTAGGCGTTGCGGACCGCCGAATCCTTCAGGCTGGGTTTCGGAGCCCCATCCGACCCGTTGACGTGCAACCCGAGCAGCTTCTTCCCGGGCGTCGATCCCGAGGAGACTTCGAAGGCGATGAAGTACAGCCAGCCGAAGGCTGCGCCCGGGAGGACGGACACCCAGTCGGGCAGGTCCGCGACCACGCCCAGTAGCCAGAAGAAGACCGCGCCGATGATGGCGGCGATGATCCAGTCGACGAATCGGGCGACGGCACGTTTACCGAGACCTGCTGGTTCGATCCCGGTCGTCTGGCCGTACATGGGGTCGGGCTGGCCGTACATCGGGTCGAAACCACCTGTAGTCATCACGCCTCCTGGCGAACGCTGCGGCCGGTTTGCCTGTCAAGTGCTGGTCAGTGCATGTCGACTCTCAAGGATGACATACGCACAGGTCCCGGAGGTGCGGCCGAAACCGATTCGTGTCCGGGTCGAGTTACAGGTTCAACCTGGCAGAGTGGCAAAACGGACGGGCAATACCTTGAACGTTCAGTGGAGGACAGCCATGAGAACCACCAGTAACACGCCTGCGGCGAGCAATGACCAGTAGGTGATCGTCCACGCTCGTGCGATCTTCAGTCCGGGACGTTGCTGGGGCCCATATCCGGCGGCGCCCCGGTGATAGATGGTGTGTGGCGAGGCGTAGTGGAAGTAGACGGGTCCGCGCGTGGTGTCCACATCCAAACCGGTCTTGCCCACCCGCCAGAGCGTGTACTGCGACCACAATTGGGCTCGGAACCGGCCCGGCGGCAGAAACACCCGGTTACGACCCTTCTGGAGTTCGAACACGTAGCCCGGGGCGAATTCGACCATCACCGGCATCGCGAAGGCCCGTCCGACCGGAGTGGAACCCGAGACTTCGATATCCACGGGTACCGGCGGCGGGGCCTGGAGGTGCTGGGGATGCTGCCAGTGCGTTGTCACATCCATTGATGCTATGGGTTGCCATGGTCCCCTCCGCATCGGAATCGTCCCGGACAGAATCGAAACTCGACGGCCGAAACAGCCCGTTTCGACAACGGAGTTCAGAGTGCTCGATCGCGCCGGGTATCGCAACTGTCGGCGATATCGCGGACGAGCCGGGCGAACCGCTGGGGTTCGGCCAGGGGCAGATAGTGACCGGCCCGGGGCACCACGAGCAGGCGGGTCCGGGGCGTGGCAGCGGCGAATCGGTGCTCGTGGGCACGGAAATGGTCGCGACTGCCGTTGATCAGCCACACCGGGCCGCGATACCGGCCGAGGTCGGCGAGCGGATCGAACTGTCCGAGCGCGTGCAATACATCGGGAATGATCTCGGTGGCTATCCCGCCCTGCTCGATGGCGTGGGCGACCTCCGGCGGCAGCACGGCCTCGAACATCCGGTTGCTGAGCCGCTCACCGCCGTCGGGCCGGGTCGAAAGGACGCGGTGGGCCAGACGGAAAGGAACCATCGAGGCCTTGTCCGGCACACAGGTGGAACCGGCGACCACCAAACCCGCCGCCCGCTCGCCGAGTTCGGCCGCCGCGGCGATTCCGACATACCCACCGAGTGAATGGCCGACGAGCAACGCGCGGCCGCCGGTCTGTTCGACGGCCGTGCGTACGGCGGCGACGGCCGTGGACATCGTGAAAGGTTCGCCGCGGCGCAGACCGTGGCCCGGGAGGTCGACGGTGGTCACCGTGCGTTCGGGCGCTATTTCGTCGATCGCGCCGGCCCAGCAGCGGCCGCTCAGCCGGATGCCGTGCACCAGGACCACGGGAACAGTCATGAAACCTCCAAACACGACGCAACGTTGCGTTGCAAACGTAGCGCCGATTGTCACGCAACGCAACGTTGCGTTGTACTCTTGCGGCATGGATCCCGAGCCCGACAAAACCACGAAGGGCCGGCCGCGGCGCGCCGACGCGATCTTCACCGCCACCCTGGAACTCCTCGCCGACAACGGCTACGACGGCCTGACCATGGAGGCAGTCGCCGTGCGCGCCGAGGTCAACAAGACCACGCTCTACCGCTGGTGGAAATCCAAGGACGACGTGCTCGCCGCCGCCCTGACCGACTCGGACCTCCTCGCCTTCGACGTACCCGATACCGGCAGCCTCCGCGGCGACCTCCTCGAGACGAGCCGCAGCATCCACAAACTGCTCACCGATCCCGCCACCGCGCCCATCGCGGCCGCGGTCCTGGCAGCCGCACCACGCCGCCCCGCACTCGCGGCGATCGGCCGGACTTTCTTCGCCGACCGCGCCGAAAGGGAACACCCGATCTTCCGCCGGGCCTTCGACCGCGGCGAACTTCCGGAACACGCCGATCCCCGGTCCATCATGGACATGCTCGCGGGAGCCATCTGGTTCCGCCTGTTCCTACGCGCCGAGGAGATGCGGGAAAAGGATCTTTCCGCAGCCGTCGACCTCGTACTGGATGGAGCCGCAGCACACTGACCGGCCGACTTTCGATGCACGGCAAGCCCCGGCAGGTCGCCATCTTTACCGATGTGCACGTCTGGCCGCAGGGGTGGCGCACGTCTGGCCGCTAGGGTCACGCACGTTCAGCCGCTAGGGTCACGCACGTTTGGCCGCTGAGTAGGCCCCCGTATGGCCGGCTCCTTCATGCACGCGCGGCCGCGACTCTACGCACGTCCGGACGCAACCGGACCGGTGCGAGCAGACGTTACGGAGGCGAGCTGGTGGGTCCGAGGTGGCGACCTCTTGCTGATAGGGTTCGCAGCATGTCCGGCGCTTCAGCTTCCGCCGCCTGCGCGGCAGTGACCAGGACGCTCCGCTAGCGGCGGGGCGTTCGACTCACAGATCTTCCCTCTGGGACGTCCAGCCGCTTCGTGATCAGTCCGGAGCGGCACTTTCGTGCTGCTCAGATACTTCTCTGAGTAACGGAGCACCTGATGTTCTCAGGCATTCTCTCTGCACGCGGGCACAGCCCGTCCATCGCGCGCTCGTGGCTCGTGCTGGGCGCGATATCGATGCTGCAGTTCTTCATCGCGGTCGATGTGACCGTGGTCAATATCGCGTTGCCCTCGATCGGCGCGGATTTCGGAGTGGGCGATCACGCCCTGACCTGGGTCGTGGTCGGCTACACCGTCACCGGCGGCGGGCTGTTGATGCTCGGTGGACGGTTGGGCGATCTGCTCGGGCGGCGGCGCGTACTGCTGGCGGGTACCGCCTTGTTCGGGGCGGCCTCGCTGCTGGCGGGGCTGGCACCGTCCTTCGGCCTGCTGGTTCTCGCGCGCCTGCTGCAGGGTGCCGGTGAGGCCATTGCCCTGCCGGCCGCGATGGCCACCATTGTTCTGCTCTTTCCCGAAGGACACAGCAGGTCACGGGCTTTGAGCGTATGGGCGGCGGTGGCGAGTTGCGGGCTGGTGCTCGGTTTCGTCCTGTCCGGAATCATCACCGCACATCTGGGCTGGCGGTGGATCTTCTTGATCTCGGTGCCGTTCATCGTGGTCGTCGTCGTGGCAGCTCTCGTCCTTGTCGAACGCGACCGGCCGGACGCCCGCGTTTCCGGACCGGCCGACATTCCGGGAGCGCTGCTGCTGATCGCCTGCCCACTGCTGTTCACCTTCGGAGTGGTCCAGGCCGGTGAACCCGGGGCCTCTTACTGGGTGCCCGCGGCGTCGCTGGTGGGTGCGGTACTGGCGGGAGCCGGATTCGTACGGGTGGAAGCACGCTCGCCGAACCCGCTACTGCCACTGGGCTTCTTCGCCCACCGCGCACGCGTCACCGCGAACCTCACCACGATGCTGCTCAGTGCGGCACTGTCGACCTCGTTCCTGCTGTTCACGTTCTATCTCCAGGACTATCTGGGGATGGGGCCGTTGGGAGCCGGACTCACCATGCTCCCGCTGGCGGTCTCGCTGATCGCGTTCTCCATGCTCGTGCCCAGCCTGCTGGGCAGCTGGGGAGCCCGGGTCTGCGTGCTGGCGGGACTCGGATTCACCGCGGGCGCAATGGCCATCATCGGGGTCGTCGCTGCCGTGAATGCGGGAGCGCCGTGGCTGATTCCGGCGATGCTGCTCATCGCGGCCGGGATGGGTTTCGGGATCGTGGGTCTGCAGTACATCGCGGTGAGCGGCGTGACCGACGACGACGCCGGAATCGCCTCGGGCGTACAGCGGGCGGCCGACCAGCTCGGCGGCGCCACCGGTGTGGCGGTGTGCGTGGGAATCGGTTTCGCTCCCGCCCTGCACACCGTCGACCCGTTCCTGATGGCCACGCTGCTGGCAGGTGCCGGGCTGGTTGCAGGTGTCCTGGTGCTCCGGCGCGCGCCCGAACCGCCCGTCGCGGCCGGGTAGAGTCGGCCCGGATCACGACCGCGGAGGTTCGATGCTCGAGGTAACGCATCTGGTGCGCCGGTTCGGCGACAAGACAGCCGTCGACGATGTGTCGTTCAGCGTGCCGCCGGGCGCGCTCACCGGGTTCGTCGGTGGCAACGGCGCGGGTAAAACCACGACCATGCGGATGATCATGGGAGTGCTGGCCATCCACGGCGGCGAGGTGCGCTGGGGTGGACGTCCCGTGACCGTGGCCGATCGGCGTTCGTTCGGGTACATGCCCGAAGAGCGGGGGTTGTACCCGAAGCAGCCGGTGCGGGATCAGCTGGTGTATCTGGCTCGGTTACGGGGGCTTTCGGCGGCCGAGGGCAGGCGGCGGACCACGGAACTACTCGAGCGGTTCGGGCTCGGGGACCGAGGGAAGGACAAGCTGGAATCGCTATCGCTCGGTAATCAGCAGCGGGTGCAGATCGCGGCGGCGGTGGTGGCGCAGCCGGCGGCACTGGTGCTGGACGAACCGTTCTCCGGGCTGGACCCGGTCGCGGTCGATTCGATGGCCGACCTGTTGGCCGAATACGCCGGGCAGGGTGTGCCGGTGCTGTTCTCCTCGCACCAGCTGGATCTGGTGGAGCGGCTGTGCGATCGGCTGGTGATCCTCGCGAACGGGCGGGTGGTCGCGCAGGGTTCCGCAGCGGAATTGCGGGAGGCCGGTGCGCTGCGGTATCGGCTGAAGGCCGGGCCCGATACCGGCTGGTTGAACGAGTTCGCCGGGGTGAGTGTGGTCGAACGCAACGGGGCGGGAGTGTTGCTCGAGCTGAGCGGCGCGACCACCGATCAGGTGCTCACCGAGGCGCTGGCGCGCGGATCGGTGCAGGAATTCGCCGAGGTGCGGCCGTCGGTCGCGGAGATCTTCCGGGAGGTCACGGCATGAGCGGGTCAGGCCCGGAGGCGGCAGCGGAGCGTAACCACGCAGGGCCCCCGTTCATGCCAAGTAGACAGAGCATGAGCGGGACCGGCCCGGAGGCGGCAGCGGATATCGCGCCGCGCGGGGTGTGGCGGATCGTCACCGAGCGTGAAGTCATGGTCAAACTGCGCGACCGCAATTTCCTGATCTCGACTGTGATCACGATCGTGGCGATTGTCGCCTCGCTGGCCATCAGCGGGTTCATGAGCGGGCGCACCGAGACGGTCGATATCGCGGTCACCGGGACCGACGCGGGCCAGGTCGTGCAGACGGCCGGCGATCTCGCCGACCTCGCCGACAGCAACGTCGCCTTCACCAGCACACCCGTCGCCGACCTCGCCGCCGCCGAACAACAGGTGCGTGACGGGGAGGTCGACGCCGGCCTCGTCGCCGGACCCGGCGGGTGGCGACTCATCGGCAAGGAATCGGTGAACGACGACGTCAACACCTACGTCACCACCGCCGCACAGCAACTCGCGCTGCAACGCAACGCCGAAGCGGCGGGTACGTCGCTCGAAGAGCTCGGCCGCGGCGGCCAGGTGACCTACGACGTACTCGACGAGTCCGCCGTCGACCCGGGTTTCGCGCAGATCATGACGTTCGTGTTCGCGTTCCTGTTCTATATCGCCTCGATCCTGTTCGGCATGTCCATCGCGCAGAGCGTTGTCGAGGAAAAGCAGAACCGAATCGTCGAGATCCTGGCCAGCGCGATCCCCCTGCGGCAGTTGCTGATCGGCAAGATCATCGGTAATACCCTGATGGCCTTCGGGCAGCTCGTCCTGTTCGCGGCTGCGGGCCTGGCCGGGTTGGCGGTGATGGGAAATACCGAGTACGTCACCCAGATCGCGGGTGCGGCCGGATGGTTCATCGTCTTCTTCGTAGTCGGCTTCCTCGCTCTGGCCAGCCTGTGGGCGGTGGCCGGCTCGCTGGCGACCCGTAACGAGGACCTGCAATCGACTTCCACCCCGCTGAGCATGCTGATCATGATCGTGCTGTTCCTCGGCATCTTCGCTTCCGGCACAGCGCAAACCGTCACGTCCTACGTCCCGATCGTCTCCATTGTCACCATGCCCGCCCGCCTCGCCGAAGGCTCGGCAGCCTGGTGGGAGCCGCTGGTCTCCCTCGCCATCATGGCGGCAACCGCCTACGGAATCGTGGTGGTCGCGGAGCGGATCTACCGCCGTTCACTGATGCAGACCCAAGGGCGCCTGACGTACCGCCAGGCGCTCAGCGTCGAGGACTGACCGGCACTCCTGGCAGAAGGCCGGCATGCGACCCCCGGTACGGCCCTCGGTCGTTCACCGGTCACGTCCACCGAGGTCATCGGGAACGGCCGAGGGTGGCCAGGAGGTCTTCGTGCAGTTCGAACCAGACACGGTGGGCGGACTCGCGGTCGGTCGCGGTCAGCCAGGCCGGATCCGTTCGGGCGCGATCGACGGCGGTGTCGAATCGCTCGTGGTAGCCGCTGTACCGCGGCAGGCGGTGCACCAGATGCTCTTCGAGCACTGCCCACCCGGCGCTGCCGCGGGAGAGGTCCGATAGGACACCTGCCAGGCCGGCAGGTGGTTCGGTGATGCCCATCTCGGTCAGCTGCCAGCGCGTGCAGGCGTCCACCACCAGGCGGTTGAGTGGCTCGAACTGGGCCATCACCGACTCGACCAGTGGCCGGGCATCCGCGCCGTCCAACTCCTCGGCCAGGAGCCGCTCTCCCAGCGTCTTGCCTGCTTCGGTCAGCGACCATCCGCCGTCGTCGTCGAATCGGCTCCAGTTCACCTGCCCGGCGGCCTGGGCCTCGAGCAGGAATTCCTCGGCCCCGGCGGACAGAACGCCCGCGCGCTCGCTCACCTGGGCGATTCCGGCGTAGCCGAGGAGGCGCAGTGCGTGAAGGACCTGTCGCCGGACGTCGTGCGGTGAGTTCATCGAGCCTTCTCTGCGGTGATGGTTCCGGTGCTGCCGTCGACGTCGACGAGCATGTCATCGGGCAGTTCCATAGCGGAAGTAACGTCGGTGACGGCCGGGATGCGCAGTTCGCGGGCGACGATCGCCGCATGGGCGAGTACCCCGCCACGCGTGGTGACGACGGCCGCGGCCCGGGCGAGCAGTGGCGTCCAGGCAGGTGACGTGGCCCGGCACACCAGTACTTCCCCCGGTGTGAACCGAGCGAAATCGTCCAGGCCTTCGACGATGCGTAACAGGCCCCGCGCCTTGCCCGGGCTCGCCGGCGTTCCCGAAGCGATGGTCACCGCGCCCGGGGTACTGGCGGGGCGTCGGTCACTGCTCGGTGTCGAAGTGATCGGCCGGGCTTGCAACGCCCAGACCTGGTTGTCGATGAGCGCCCACTCCAAGTCTTGGCCGCCACCCAGGAGCTCCTCGGCGCGCGTCGCGACCCGGCTTACCGCGACCGCCTGCTCGGCGCTGAGGATCTCGGGCTTCGCCGCGGACCTGGGGGCGTCGCCGGGAGCGATCCGCCACCTTTCCGGACTCACCTGTCCCGACACGAGCCGATCGCCCAGACCGCGGACGGCCTCGATGACGACAGCCCGCCGCCCGCTGACGGGATCGCGGGTGAAGGCGACACCGGCCGCGTCGGGTATCAGCATCCGCTGGACTATGACGGCGACGCCGCGAGCGACCGACCGGTCGACGGCGGCAGCGTAAGTGCGCGCCAGGTCGACTGCCGCTGCGGTTCGCCGCACCTGGATCTCGACTTCATCGGACGGCACGTCCAGGGCCGTGCGGAACTGTCCCGCGAAGGACGCCTCGTCGCCGTCCTCGGCCGACGCCGACGACCGCACTGCGAAGCGCGACCCGCCCAACGCCCCCAGGACGCCGGGCAGTTCACGCTCCCAGCCGGCGCCTGCACCGACGGGCAGCGCGAATCCGTCCGGGACCGCGAACCCGGCTCGTGACAACCGCCCCAGCGTGACCGCCTTCGCCCCGCACGAGCTGTCCGCCTCGCAAAGCGGGACGAACGCGGTCACGGCCGTGATTCCAGCCGGGCAAGAACTCGGGACATCCGCTGCTGCGCGGCTTGCCCCGACCCCAGCCCCAGCGCCGCCCCGATCTGCTGGAACGTGACGCCCGCGGCCCTCGCGGCGAACAGCAGGGCCGCCTCGGTCTGGTCCAGTTCCGAACGGGCCGCGCTGATCAGCACCAGCCCCGCCGTCAGGACCTCTGGGTCGACTTTCGTCTCCGACGCTTTCCACGCCGCCAGCCGCACCAGATCGCAGTCACTCGGCGGTTGCCCGGCGTGCTGCCAAGGCCGGTCGGGCAAGGCGTCGCCACCGGCAGCACCCAGAACAGCGCGATGGGCCGTGAGAGCGGCCGCGTGGGAACGGTCATCGGGAACCATGGATTCATCTCAATCGACCAACATCATGTTGTCAACGTGACGTTGATGCCCTGATCCCTCAAAGGGGAATGATGCGGACCCCTGGACCGCACAGTGTGGACATATCGTCGGTATCGCTGGTCAGCACGACCACTGGAGTGGGCTGACGTAACGCCATTTCCGCGACCACTGCGTCGATGGCGTACTTGTGGCCGTGGAGTCCGGTATCGATCAGCAGTGCCGAGGCGGCCCTTGCCGCTGTCTCGTCGACGTGTTCTATCCGAATACCGGACAACAGCCAGTTTAGGCGTGCCCGGTTCGTTTTCCGGTGCGTCGCCTCGATGATGGTCAGCGCACTCACGACGACCTCCATGCCACGAGCCCGCGCTTCCGCGACCAGCGCGACGACCGGCGCGGAATCGTCCACCAGCCGGGACAACCCCTGAGAGTCGAGGACCGCGGTACCACCCTGGGCAGGTGCCGGTGGGTTCAGCTTGCCGTGGGCCATTGCCCCGGCTCGGCGAGCGCACGGTCGAACGCTTCTTTCGCGCGCTGCCGTTCGCCGGCCGGCAGCGGGCCACTGCGCTGCTCGTACGAGAAAGGGGCCCTCCCGCAACCGCGGAAGGACCCCTTTCAGCGCTGTATCAGCGAACCGCTCAGGCGGTTTCGGTGATCGGCCGGTCGACCCAGCTCATCAGGTCGCGCAGCTTCTTACCGGTCACCTCGATCGGGTGCTCGGCGTTGGCCTTGCGCAGGCCCTCGAGCTCCTTGTTGCCACCCTCGACGTTGGCGACCAGGCGCTTGACGAAGGTGCCGTCCTGGATGTCCTTGAGGATGTCCTGCATCCGCTTCTTGGTGTCGGCGTCGATGACCCGCGGGCCCGACAGGTAGCCACCGAATTCTGCGGTGTCGGACACCGAGTAGTTCATGCGGGCGATGCCACCCTCGTACATCAGGTCGACGATGAGTTTCAGCTCGTGCAGCACCTCGAAGTAGGCCATTTCGGGGGCGTAGCCGGCCTCGACCATGACCTCGAAACCGGTCTTGACCAGTTCCTCGGTGCCACCGCACAGCACGGCCTGCTCACCGAAGAGATCGGTTTCGGTCTCTTCTTTGAACGTGGTCTTGATGACGCCGGCGCGGGTGCCGCCGATGCCCTTCGCATACGACAGCGCCAGGGCCTGGCCCTCGCCCTTCGGGTCCTGCTCGATGGCGATCAGGGCGGGCACGCCCTTGCCGTCGACGAACTGGCGGCGCACCAGGTGGCCGGGGCCCTTGGGCGCCACCATGCCGATGGTGATCTCGGCGGCCGGCTTGATCAGGCCGAAGTGGATGTTGAGGCCGTGGCCGAAGAACAGCGCGTCGCCGTCCTTCAGGTTGGGCTCGATATCGTTGGTGAAGATCGACGCCTGGGCGGTGTCGGGGGCCAGCAGCATGATGACGTCGGCCCACTCCGAAACCTCGGCGGGGGTGCCGACGGTCAGCCCGGCCTCTTCGGCCTTGGCCCGCGACTTGGAGCCTTCTTTCAGGCCGATGCGGACCTCGACGCCGGAATCGCGCAGGCTCAGCGAATGCGCATGCCCCTGGCTGCCGTAACCGATCACCGCGACCTTACGGCCCTGGATGATCGACAGGTCGGCATCGTCGTCGTAGAACATCTCGACTGCCACTTGGTGGTATCCCTTCTGACTATTTCGAACCCGCGAAACGCGGGAAACGGTAAACGAGGCGTGAAAGACGGCCGGGCGCGGGGTGCGCCCGGCCGAGGTTCAGCGGGTGGCGGTGATGGATTTGGGCCCGCGGCCCACGGCCACCACCCCGGATTGCACGATCTCGCGGATGCCGTACGGCTCGAGCATCCGCAGCAGGGCGTCGAGCTTGGAGCGGGTGCCGGTCGCTTCGACGGTGAGGGCGTCAGGCGAGACGTCGATCACCTTCGCGCGGAACAGGTTCACCGATTCGATGACCTGGGTGCGCACGCTGGCATCGGCGCGGACCTTCACCAGGATCAGTTCCCGGGCCACGGAAGTGTCCGGATCCTGCTCCACGATCTTGATGACGTTCACCAGCTTGTTGAGCTGTTTGGTGACCTGTTCCAGCGGCAGATCGTCCACGGTGACCACGATGGTCATCCGCGAGATGTCCTTGACCTCGGTCGCGCCCACCGCCAGGGATTCGATATTGAATCCGCGGCGGGAGAACAAGCTGGCCACACGGGCCAGCACACCGGGCTTGTCCTCGACCAGGACGCTGAGGGTGTGGGTTGTGCTCACTGGGGGTTCCCCTCGGTCTCGTGCTCGCGGGTCATCGCTTCGTGGATGACGGCCGGTTCGGCGGCCTGCTCGTCCTCGTCGAACAGCGGGCGGATCCCGCGGGCGGCCATGATCTCGTCGTTGCTGGTGCCGGCGGCGACCATCGGCCACACCTGGGCATCCTTGCCGACGATGAAATCGATCACCACGGGGCGGTCGTTGATCGACTGCGCCTCACGGATCGCGGCCTCCACGTCCTCTTCCTTCTCCACCCGGATACCGTGGCAGCCGAGCGCCTCGGCGAGTTTCACGAAATCGGGGATGCGCAGGCCGTGGGTATTGAGGTCGGTATTGGAGTAGCGCTTGTCGTAGAACAGGGTCTGCCACTGCCGGACCATGCCCAAATTGCCGTTGTTGATCAGGGCGACCTTGATCGGCACACCTTCCACCGCGCAGGTGGCGAGTTCCTGGTTGGTCATCTGGAAGCAGCCGTCACCGTCGACCGCCCACACCTCACTGTCGGGCTTGCCCATCTTGGCGCCCATGGCGGCGGGCACCGCGTAACCCATGGTTCCGGCACCGCCGGAGTTCAACCAGGTACGGGGGTTCTCGTACTTGATGAACTGGGCGGCCCACATCTGGTGCTGGCCGACGCCCGCGCAGTAGATGGCATCGGGACCGGCCAGCCGGCCCAGGCTCTCGATGACGTACTCCGGGGAGAGCGCACCGTCCGAGGGGGCGGTCCAGCCCAGCGGGAAGGACTCGCGGATACCGTCCAGGTAGGTCCACCAGGCGGTCAGGTCCAGCTCGATACCGGCCGGGTCGGCGCGCAGGGTTTCGATCAGTTCGGTCAGCACCTCGCGGCAATCGCCCACGATCGGGACATCGGCGTGACGGTTCTTCCCGATCTCGGCGGGGTCGATATCGGCGTGGATGATCTTCGCGTCCGGGGCGAAGGAATCCAGCTGCCCGGTGACGCGGTCATCGAAACGGGCACCGAGGGTGACCAGCAGATCGGATTTCTGCAGGGCGGCGACCGCGGCCACTGTGCCGTGCATACCCGGCATACCCAGGTTCAGCTTATGGCTGTCCGGGAACGCGCCGCGCGCCATCAGGGTGGTGACCACCGGGATACCGGTGAGTTCGGCCAGCTCCAGCAGTTCGGCCGAGGCCTCCGACTTGATCACGCCGCCGCCGACGTAGAGCACAGGGGCGGTGGCCTCGGCGATCAACCGGGCCGCTTCGCGCACCTGTTTCCCGTGCGGTTTGGTGACCGGGCGGTAGCCGGGCAGCCGCATCTCCGGCGGCCAGCTGAAGGTGGTCTGCTCCTGCAGCACATCCTTCGGGATATCGACCAGCACCACCCCGGGCCGGCCGCTCGACGCCAGATAGAACGCCTCGGCCAGCATCCGCGGGATATCGATCCCGTCTTTGATCAGAAAGTTGTGCTTGGTGATCGGCATCGTGATGCCGGAGATATCGGCTTCCTGGAAGGCGTCGGTGCCGATCAGGCTGCGGCCCACCTGTCCGGTGATCGCGACCATCGGCACGGAGTCCATCTGGGCGTCCGCGATGGGGGTCACCAGGTTGGTCGCGCCCGGACCCGACGTGGCCATACACACACCCACCTTGCCGGTGGCCTGGGCGTACCCGGTGGCGGCGTGGCCCGCGCCCTGCTCATGACGCACGAGCACATGGCGGACCTTGGTCGAATCGAAGAGTGGGTCGTAGACAGGCAGAATGCAGCCGCCGGGAATGCCGAATACGGTGTCGACGCCGAGCTCCTCGAGGGAGCGGACGACGGACTGCGCGCCGGTGACCCGCTCGGGCGGTACCTGGCGGCGGTTCGCCGGGGTGGTCGGAGCACCGGCCGAGGCCGGCGGGTTCGAAGGCGCGGGCTTGCGGGCCGCGGGCCCGGGCCGGGTAGTTGGTGCGCTCACCGTCTTGGTTCCTTACTGCTTGTCGTTCACTTGTCCCGACATAAAAAATCCCCCGACAGCCGGTGGCTGTTCGAGGGTGGCGCGTCGCAGTGCGAGCTGACGTATGCGGATCGTCTGGCTCAGCGCTGGACGCGCCGGCCGATTACGAGCAACTCGATTCGATTCACGCGCATGACGGTATGTGTGCGTGTGGTGCAGAGTCAAACAGCTGACCGCTGTCTTCTCATTATGTGAGAAGGTAGCGGGTGCTCACGCCCGTCCACCATGATGCGAGGATGGTGGTGTGTCATCACCGCATCAGTCCGTGCCACCACCGGAATCGTCCCATATCCCCGCCGCCGCGGAGGTAACGGGTGGGGATACGGCGCCGCCGGGACCGACCCGTGTGATCCGCATGACACGACTGTCGTTCCTCGGGGTCGTCATCCTCGCGATGTGCGTGTTCTTCCCGATCGTCGGCTGGCCGGCCGCACTGTTCTGGCTGGCACTGATCCCGATCGCCGCCATCGTCTGGATCCTGCGCACTCAGACCAAGGTGTCACCGAACGGCCTGGACCTGCGCTCGGTGTTCTCCTCCCGGCATATCGACTGGGAGCAACTGAAGGGCATCAGCATCCCGAAACGGGGCTACGTGCGCGCACACCTCGCCGACGACACCGAGGTGCCGCTCCCGGCGGTGAGCTACGACCGGCTGCGCGATCTGGTGGATGCCTCCGGCGGGCGGATCCCCGATCCCTTCGCCCTCCCCGACCCTGCCCCAGCGGACGAATCCGGCACCGACACGGAGTCCCCCACCGACGATCCACGCGACGCCGGACCCGGGGACAACTCACGCAGTCCGGATGCCGGTGCCGACTCCCCCGCCCCGCCTGCCGCGGACAGCGGCAACGACTCCCCGGCCGCGAGCTAGCCCCTCCGCGGGCTCGCACCCGGCCGACGATCCGATCGTCGATATCGGAATCGCCGGCCATCGGTACTCCCCGATTCGGCGATCTCCCCGGCGGACCCGCTACCGGACACGAGACCGGGCAGCGCCGCGATCCGATAATTGCCGCCATCGACAGGACACCCGGGAACCGATGACCGCGGCGCACACACGTAAGCGCCTGCCCACGTCCGGGTACGGGAACAGGCGCGGTATCGACGTCCGGCGCCGGGGTTCGCCCCGTCCCGGCCGATACCGGCCCCGAGCCCACTTCCGGCCGGGAGTAGCCTGAGAAAACGCCGATCGCACCTCCAGCAGCGGTCATCCGCGGCCGGGCGATACGGCGTCGTCGCATTGTCCAGCCCCGCGACCAGACCGAGGACACCCATGCCAGCGCTTCGTTCCCGCACCACCACTGTCGGCCGTAATGCCGCCGGGGCCCGCTCCCTGTGGCGGGCCACCGGTATGACCGATTCCGATTTCGGTAAGCCGATCGTCGCCATCGCCAACTCCTACACCCAGTTCGTGCCCGGGCACGTGCACCTCAAGAATGTCGGCGAAATCGTGGCGGACGCGATCCGGGAAGCCGGTGGGGTACCGCGCGAATTCCACACCATCGCGGTCGACGACGGGATCGCGATGGGTCACGGCGGGATGCTCTATTCGCTGCCCAGCCGCGAAATCATCGCCGACTCCGTGGAATACATGGTGAACGCGCACACCGCCGACGCGCTGGTGTGTATCTCCAACTGCGACAAGATCACCCCGGGCATGCTGAACGCGGCCATGCGGTTGAACGTCCCCACCGTGTTCGTTTCCGGTGG
This sequence comes from Nocardia sp. NPDC058499, assembly GCF_042719915.1. Lineage (NCBI taxonomy): Bacteria > Bacillati > Actinomycetota > Actinomycetes > Mycobacteriales > Nocardiaceae > Nocardia > Nocardia sp. NPDC058499. Next base: position 1,095,074 of record NZ_JBHXMZ010000001.1, read on the forward strand.
GCCGATGGAGGCCGGTAAGGCCGTGGTCGTCGGCGGTGTGGCGCAGGCGCCCACCGACCTCATCACCGCCATCTCCGCCAGCGCGAACAGCGAGGTGACCGAGGACGGACTCGCCGAGGTCGAACGCAGTGCCTGCCCGACCTGCGGTTCCTGCTCCGGCATGTTCACCGCGAACTCGATGAACTGCCTCACCGAGGCACTGGGCCTGGCCCTGCCCGGCAACGGTTCCACGCTCGCCACCCACGCCGCTCGGCGGGCCCTGTTCGAGCGGGCCGGCCGGGTCGTCATCGATATCGCCAACCGCTGGTATCGCGACGACGACGCGTCGGTGCTGCCGCGAAGCGTGGCGAACGAGAAGGCCTTCCGCAATGCGATGGCGCTGGATGTGGCGATGGGCGGCTCCACCAACACCGTCCTGCACATCCTGGCCGCCGCGCAGGAAGGCGAGATCGATTTCGACCTGCAGGCCATCGAGGAGATCAGCCGGCGGGTGCCGACCCTGTCGAAGGTCGCGCCGAACTCCGACTATCACATGGAGGATGTGCACCGCGCCGGTGGCATCCCGGCGATCCTCGGCGAACTGCATCGCGGCGGGTTGCTCGAAACCGAGGTGAGCACCGTGCACACCCCGACCGTCGACGAATGGCTCGGCACCTGGGATATCCGCTCGGGTAAGGCCTCCGAGGAAGCCCTCGAACTGTTCCATGCCGCGCCCGGCGGTGTGCGCACCACCGAACCGTTCTCCACCGACAACCGCTGGTCCTCGCTGGACACCGACGCCGCCGGTGGCTGTATCCGCGATCTCGAACACGCCTACACCGCCGAAGGCGGGCTGGTGGTGCTGCGCGGCAATATCGCCCTGGACGGCGCGGTCCTCAAGACCGCGGGTATCGACGAGGAACTGTTCACCTTCGAGGGCCCGGCCGTGGTGGTCGAATCTCAAGAGGAAGCCGTGTCGGCGATCCTCGGTAAGAAGATCCAGCCCGGCGATGTGGTCGTCGTGCGCTACGAAGGCCCGGCCGGTGGACCCGGTATGCAGGAGATGCTGCACCCGACCGCCTTCCTCAAGGGCGCGGGCCTCGGCAAGGTGTGCGCGCTGATCACCGACGGCCGGTTCTCCGGCGGCACCTCCGGCCTCTCGATCGGGCATATCTCCCCCGAGGCGGCCAGCGGCGGCGCCATCGGCCTGGTGGAGAACGGCGACCGGATCCGTATCGACGTCACCACCCGCACCCTCGAGGTCCTGCTCGACGATGCGGTGCTGGCCGAACGCCGCGCCAAGATGGACGCCCGGGAACGCCCGTGGCAGCCGGTGGACCGGGAACGCCCGGTCACCACGGCACTGCGCGCCTACGCGGCCCTGGCGACCTCCGCCGACAAGGGCGCGGTCCGGCACGTGCCCTGAGGTTCCCCGGTCACGAACAGCGGCCGGTAACGACGAACGGCGTCCCGCTCACGGAGAGCGGGACGCCGTTCGTCGTACGGCGGCACCACCGCACCGGGCCGAACCCGTGCACCATCGCGGCGCTGACCCCCAACAGGGTCCTCGGCGAGATCGGACCTGCGCCGATGCATTGCCCGTCGGCGTTGCGGAGTTCATCACCCTACGGAGGTCGGCCCCCGACCCGGCCTTATCCATTCGGCCGACGGTCCCGATCGGCCACCCGGGAAACCTTGGGGTCCACACTGGATCCGAAATACGCTGCCGGCCTGCAGCGCAATATGGTGCTCAGCTGCGCCGTACCCACCTGACCAGCGGCGGCGCCGAGTTGACGTACCCCACGCGACCAGCGGCGGCGCCGAGTCTTACGAGGCCCTGAAAGGTTTCGGCCCGTCCCTGCTGTCAGCGCTCGAGGCAATGCGGCGCAGCCGCGAGCATCGAGCGCTGACAGCAGGGACCAAAGGGGGCCGAAACCCGCGCCG
>NZ_JBHXMZ010000002.1:0-3261 GCF_042719915.1 Nocardia sp. NPDC058499
CGGCGCCGAGTCTTACGAGGCCCTGAAAGGTTTCGGCCCGTCCCTGCTGTCAGCGCTCGAGGCAATGCGGCGCAGCCGCGAGCATCGAGCGCTGACAGCAGGGACCAAAGGGGGCCGAAACCCGCGCCGCCGAAGGCGGCGCAAATAAACACAGCGGCGCAAGACTTATTCGAACGGGCCGATACCGGTGAGCGGGTTGCCGTCCTGGAGGTACCAGTAGGTGAAGATGGCGGCGGCGAAGGCGAGAACCAGGACCACGAAGGAGCCGGAGCCGGGGCGGGTGGCCCAGCTGCGGCCGCGGTCCAGCGCCCACCGCCCGGGGCCGGTGAAGATGAGGGCGATCGCGGCGCCCGCGAGGATGGTGTCCAGTTCGACCGCGCCCGGCCCTTGGCTGTACTGGAAGTCCGGGTGCATCCCCTGTTTGAACATCCAGGCATTCAGGATCACCGCGAGCACCGCACCGGCTGCCAGCGGTGTGGCCAGACCCAGAATCAGCAGGATGCCACCGCCCACCTCACCGGCGGTGACGAGTGCCGCGGCGATGGACGGATGATCCCAGCCGCCCTGTTCCATCATCTCTTTGGTGCCGTCGAGACCCGGCCCGTCGAACCAGCCCGTCAGTTTCTGCAGGCCGTGGTGCAGGAATGTGCCGCCCACCACGAGGCGCAGGATGAACAGGCCCAGATCGAGGGTGCCGCGGCGACCGTCCCCGTTCCGGCGGCGCAGGCCCCCGTTCGGCTGGGTGCCCGCCGGCGGGATGCTCGCGTAGGAATAGGTCCGGTCGTCCTCGACTCCGGCCGGCCCGCCCGGGCCGGGGGTATCGGTCGGTTTATCGCCCGGGGAAACAGAAGCCATCGCCGGTATCTCCTTGGTCATGGCCACCTTGGGGAACTGGCCGGTGGGGAAATCGTAGGGGCTGCCGACCCCGCCCGCCGTCGTCGATACCGCGCGCTGTTCGGCGGTGGACGGGTTTCCGGGCCGCGCGGAGTCGGACGGCGCGGAGCCGTTTCTCGGCTTGGCACTCACCCTTCAACAGTAGGCCGATCCGGCGCCGCGGGCGCTCTGAATCCACGGCGTGTCCGCGCCAGCGCGCACCTGGCCCATGTCCGTCCGCGACCCCTCTCGTACCGGCACGGAGGGCCTCACCGGACCTACTCACCCCTCGGCGGCGCACAGCCTCGGCAGCACACAATCTCGGCGGCGCACAGCCTCGGCAGCACACAGAGTCGGCAACACACAGAGTCGGCAACACACAGAGTCGGCAACACACAGAGTCGGCAGCGCACAGAGTCGGCAGCGCACAGAGTGGGCGGTTTTCTATGCCCGAAGTAGATGGCGACCGCGACGGCGGTCAGAGCGCGGTTGTCCTACGTCCACGAACATGTGCCGCCCGGCCGCGGGGCGGCTGTCTACGAACAAGTGCCGCCCGGCCGCGGGGCGGCTGTCTACGAACAAGTGCCGCCCGACGGCGGGGCGGTGCGCTCCGCGTGAAGCGACCGGACCGCGCCGGAGCACACCGGCCGGTCGACCGATCCCTCAGCCGCCAGGTAGACCGGCCCGCCGCTCGGTGGCCCGGCGGCCGGAACCCTTGCGGTGCCCACTCCGGGCGGGGGGCGTGGGGGCGCGACCGGAGGGATTTCCACTACGTTGGGGGGTTATGAGGTCGGTTGGCGCGCGGCGCGTGACGGTGGGGCTGGTTTGCGGAGCGTTGTTGCTCAGCGGGTGCGCACGTTTCGACGATTCCGCGTCCAGCCCGTTCACCGACGAACCGACCCTGGACGCCGCGGAGCTCGAACCCCCGAAACAGAAGGGTCCCGAATCCTCGACCACCCGGCCGAGCGGTCCGTGTATCGACCCCGACCCGGCCGTGGTGGTCAGCTGCCTGGACACCACCGGGGGGCTGATCGAGCTGGGCGGCTACGCGCTGGTGACCGAACGCCGCACCGGACGCATCCTGAAGGTGGCGCCGGAGGCGCCGCCGGTCGAGGTCGCCCGGGTCGACGTGGACCCCGCCGGCGACGGCGGGTTGAGTGATATCGCCATCTCCCCCACCTACCACGAAGACGGGCTGCTCTACGCCTACGTCACCACCGCGAGCGATAACCGGGTGGTCCGCATCGCCGAGGGCGGCGGCCCGCCGAAACCGGTCCTGACGGGAATCCCGAAGGGCACTACCGGGAATCGCGGCGCCATCGAATGGACATCACCGGATCAGATGCTGGTGCTCACCGGTAATGCCGGTGATCCGGCGGCCGCGGCGGATCCGGCCAGTACGGCGGGCAAACTGCTGCGGGTGAAGAACCCCACGTCGAACGGGAACGCACCCACCGAGGTCGCGATGTCGGGTATCGGTTCGGCCGGGGATATCTGCCTGGGCAGCGATCAGATCTGGATCACCGACCGCACCCCCGCCTTGGATCGCCTGCAGCGCATCGGCCCCGACGGTGTCGCCACCACCGCGTGGACCTGGCCGGACCGCCCCGGAGTCGCCGGCTGCGCGGTCACCCCCGAAGGCATCGCCATCGCCCTGACCGACGCGAAAGCCCTCGCCATGGCGACACCGGACCCCACGACCTACGCCGTGACCGCGCCCCCGAGCGTTTTCTTCGCCAACAAGTACGGCCGCCTGCTCGGCGCCAGCCCGGCCATGGACGGCACCATCTGGGTCTCCACCGCGAACAAATCCGACGGCGGCCAGCCCACCCCGAACGACGACCGCGTCGTCCGCATCCCGCCGCCCACGGCCGGTGGTGGAGGCGGCCCGGACTAACCGTCCGTCGCCGCTGGCGAAGGGGCTCCGGCCCCTTCGCTGCTGTTCCGTCCTCGACACGCGCTGCTTCGCCTGCTCGCGGCGGCGACAAGGACCGTTGGGCGAACACGTCCGGGCTGTTGGTGGATGCGCTCGCGCAGGCTGTGCTGCTGCTGGTGGGTGGCACATTGCTCGGTACAGCTCTTGCTGCCGCGCCGGGAGTGTTCATCGCCGGCTCGGCCGTCCCGTTCCCTCTCACTGCGGCCACTGTCCTGGTTCCGGCGGTGGAACACGCAGGCCCCCGCCGATATCACCGCCACTGAGCTCGCTCGGGCCGGCTCGTAGCGTCCGAGGCCGACACGCCCACGGTCCACCGGCCGCGATCCCCCGTCGAAACCCTCGAAGACCACTCGCCGCGGGGGGGGGGGAGAAAGGGGGGGGGGGGGGGAGGAGGGGGGGGGGGTGGGGTGTGTTTTGCTGTCGCTTGGTTGCGCGCGGGCGCCCTCCCCCAC
>NZ_JBHXMZ010000002.1:3271-167377 GCF_042719915.1 Nocardia sp. NPDC058499
CCTGGGGCCAAAACCCCCAGGGCCCACCGCCCGCACCCCCCTGCCAAACCCCCAGAAAACCCCTCACCCCGCCACGACCAAAACAGGCGGCCGCGGCGCAGACCGGTCTCGGATGCCACGGTCTTCGCGGCTGTCGAGTGTGCGCGCGACCCAGCCATCCGGTCCGCCGCGCGGTCCGGTTCCGCCGCGGGGTCCGGTTGCGCCGCGCGGTCCCGGTTCTACCGGGTTATGCGCCGCAGGCCGCGAGGACCAGTTCGCGGACGCGGGCGGCGTCGGCCTGGCCGCGGGTGGCCTTCATGACATCGCCGACGATCTTGCCGGCGGCCTGGACCTTGCCGGAGCGGATCTTGTCGGCGATATCCGGGTTGGCGGCCAATGCCTTGTCCACTTCGGCCTGCAGGGCGCTGTCGTCGCTGACCATGCCCAAGCCTTTGTTCTCGACAATCGCGCCCGGGTCGCCCTCGCCGTCGAGCACCAGGTCGACGACCTGCTTGGCGACCTTGTTGTTCACCGTTTTCGCCTCGACCAGGGCGATCACTTCGGCGACCTGGGCCGGGGTGATCGGCAGGTCCTCGAGGGAGCCGCCGCGCTCGTTGGCCTTCTCGGTGAGGTAGGCGACCCACCACGAGCGGGCCTCCTTGGCGGGGGCGCCGGCGTCGACGGTGGCGATGATGAGGTCCAGGGCACCGGCGTTCACCAGGTCGCGCATGACCTCGTCGGAGACACCCCAGTCCGATTGGATACGCGCGCGCCGCAGCCACGGGTATTCGGGGATGGTGCCGCGCAACTCCTCCACCCAGGCCGCGTCGGGGGCGACCGGCTCCAGGTCCGGTTCGGGGAAGTACCGGTAGTCCTCGGCGGTTTCCTTGCGGCGGCCCGGGGAGGTGGAGCCGTCGGCCTCGTGGAAGTGGCGGGTCTCCTGGATGATCTCCCCGCCGGTCGCGAGAACCGCCGCCTGACGGCGCATCTCGAACCGCACGGCGACCTCGACACTCTTGAGCGAGTTCACGTTCTTGGTTTCGGTGCGGGTACCGAACACGTCCGCACCAACCGGCATGAGGGACACATTGGCGTCGCAGCGCAGCGAACCGTGTTCCATCCGGACATCGGAAACGTCCAGCGATTTCAGCAGATCGCGCAGCGCGGTCACGTAGGCGCGCGCCACCTCCGGTGCGCGGTCGCCGGCGCCGGTGACGGGTTTGGTGACGATCTCGATCAGCGGGACACCGGCACGGTTGTAGTCGAGCAGTGAGTGGCTGGCGCCGTGGATCCGGCCGGTGGCACCGCCGACGTGCACCGATTTACCGGTGTCCTCCTCCATATGAGCCCGTTCGATCTCGACCCGGAAGGTGGTGCCGTCGTCCAGCGGGACCTCGAGGTAGCCCTCGGTGGCGATGGGCTCGTCGTACTGGCTGATCTGGTAGTTCTTCGGCTGATCCGGGTAGAAGTAGTTCTTGCGCGCGAACCGGCCCCACGGAGTGATGGAACAGTTCAGGGCCAGGCCGATCCGCACGGCCGATTCCACCGCCTGCTGATTGACCACCGGCAGCGAACCGGGCAGACCCAGGCAGACCGGGCAGACCTGGGTGTTGGGATCGGCGCCGAACGTGGTGGGGCAACCGCAGAACATCTTGGTCGCGGTGGACAGCTCGACATGGACCTCCATGCCCAGCACCGGCTCGTACCGGGTCACGACATCGGCGTAATCCATGAGTTCGACGGTGGGTGCGCTCATGGAGCACAGTCTATGCGCGCAGGTGTGACGGCCCGGCGGTCACCTCAACCGGCCGGTATCCGCACACCGAGCCAGCCGGTGACGGTATCGAGAACCACCGGGTCGATGGTGGTCTCGATGGATTCGTATTCGCTGGGCATGCCGGTGTAGGCGGGCTGCATGAGATGGTTCAGCCCGTCGAAAACCGGGACTTCCGCGTCGGGGTTGCCGGCCAGCAAGGCTCGCATGGTCTGCACGTTCGGGTCCGCGGTCACCTGGACGTCCTTCGACCCGTAGAACGCCAGCACCGGCATCCGCAGCGCGGACAGGGCCGGCGCGGGATCGTAGGACACCAGCGCGGCCATATACGGCGTGTTCTGGGAGGTGAACGGTTCACTGGCAGCACGCAACTCGGCCGGCAACCCCCGATTGTAGGTTTCGGACAGCCGGGCGGCCTTGGTGAGCTGACCGGCGCGCAGCGCGGCGGTCCAGTCGGTCAGGAAAGCACGATGGCGGTCGATCTGCTCCGGGGTCGCGCCGGCGGCGCCGAATGCCCGGGTGCCCTGGTCGAGGACGATATCGGTACCGATGATCGCGGGCGCGGCCATGAGCATCACGAACGCGATCTCGTTCGCAGGTCGCGCGGCTACCAGCGGGGCGAGGTATCCGCCCTCGCTGTGCCCGAGCAGGCCGATACCGGCCGGGTCGATCTCGGGGCGGCCGCGCAGATAGCCGAGCCCGGCCTCGATATCGGCGGACAGATCGTCGTAATCGGCCTGGTTCAGGTTGCCACCGGTCCCGCCGACACCGCGGTCGTCGGTGCGCAGCACCGCGTACCCAGCGCGGGTGAGGGTATCGGCGAGCAGCAGGAACGGCCGGTGACCGGCGATTTCCTCGTTACGGTCCTGCGGGCCGCTGCCGGTGACGAGGACGACGGCGGGCACCGGAGCCGTGGTATCGGGCCGGGTCAGGGTGCCGGCAACGGTGATACCGCCACTCTGGTACGAAATATCCTCGGAAATATAGGGATACGGCGGATGCGGCTCCTGCGGACGGCCCGGCGGCGGCACGGGTGCGCGGTTCAGGGTGAGCCCGAAGGACTGCCCGGCCTGGCGGAAATCGCCGACGATCGCGCCGGCGGATTCGTCGAGCCGGCCGGCGAACCGGGCGTCGCCGGGGACATCCGGCACACCGAACCGCACCTCATCCGGTTCGGCCACGACATCTTCCAGGGGGTGCCGCGTCATCTGCTGGGCCGGGATATCGATGACACCGCTGTGCCGGCCGGTGAACTCCACCCCGACCACCACCGGAGCGCCGGGCACCTCGATGGCACCGTGCCACTGCCCGGCCACGCGTTCATCGGCCGGAGCGTCCCCACAGCCGACCAGCATCGAGACGAGCAACCACACAACCACTACCGGCAACGCTCCCCTGCCATGGCGCATGGGCTCGACTGTATCGCCGGGTGCGTTGTTCGGGGACGTCTTCGGAGGTGCGGGTCGGGGCGGCGGGGGGGCTGTATCCCGACAGCCTGCGCCGCCATCGAAGGGCGCTATCGACGTCTGGTTACCGCTGTCGACCTCTGGTTACGAGGTAGGCCATCCGTTACCTCTGGTTGCGAGGTGGGCCATCCGTTAAGGGTGGGGCTGTAATTTTGGAGACGCTCCGCGTCTCGAGGGGTGGGGCCCTTATAGGCCCGGTTCTTCACTCCTCCGCTCCTCCGCTTCGCTCCCCCGCTCCGTCGCTCCAGAACCGGGCGGGCCCCACCCCGTGGAGGGTGAACCATCCGGATGTGCGGAACGGGGGTGAGGTCGCATGTCCCAGGGTTGTAGCGGCAGGGACGTTTACGGCAGGGCGATAGGCGGCAGGAGATTGTCGGCGGGGTGGTTCGCGGTGACGTGGGCGCGTGGCCGGAGCGGGGTTGTGGGTCTAGCCGAAGAAAGCCTGCGCTTCCTCGTAGCGGTCGGGTGGGACGCGTTTGAGTTGTTTTGTCGCTTCGTGCAAGGGGACAAGGCCGATTTCGGTGCCGCGCAGGGCTACCATCTGACCGAAGTGCCCGGCGTGCACCGCTTCGGCGGCGTGCAGGCCGAAGCGGGTGGCGAGGACCCGGTCGTACGGGGAGGGGGCGCCGCCGCGCTGCACGTGGCCGAGCACCGTGGTCCGCACCTCTTTGCCGATCCGCCGCTCGATCTCCATGCCGAGCTGCTGGGCGACTCCGGTGAACCGTTCGTGCCCGAATTCGTCGACCCCGCCCTCACGCAGGGTGAAGCCGGAATCGGGAGCCGGATGCGATCCCTCGGCCACGACGCAGATGAAATGTTTGTCCCCGCGCTGGAAGCGGCGTTTGATCAGCGCGCATACCTCGGTGACGTCGAACGGCTGCTCGGGTACCAGGGTCAGGTGGGCACCCGCCGCCATCCCGGAGTGCATTGCGATCCAGCCGGCGTGCCGGCCCATCACCTCGATGAGCATCACGCGCTGATGGGATTCCGCGGTGGTGTGCAGGCGGTCGATGGCCTCGGTGGCGATGGACAGCGCCGTATCGTGCCCGAAGGTGACATCGGTGCAATCGATATCGTTATCGATGGTTTTCGGCACACCGACCACCGGGACACCTTCCTCGGACAGCCAGCTGGCTGCCGTGAGGGTGCCTTCCCCGCCGATCGGGATGAGCGCTTCGATCCCGTTGTCGTCGAGGGTCTGCCGGATCCGGCTCAGGCCGGCCAGCAGCACGTCCGGGTTGGTGCGGGCGGTGCCGAGCATGGTGCCGCCCTTGGCGAGCAGGCGATCGGTGCGGTCATCGTTCTGGATGCGGATCTTGCGGTCCTCGAGCAGCCCGCGCCAGCCGTCCTCGAAGCCGACGACGGCATCGCCGTAGCGGCCGTTGGCCGTACGGACGACGGCACGGATCACCGCGTTCAGTCCCGGACAGTCCCCACCGCCGGTCAGGATTCCGATGCGCATGGCGCCCATCTTGCCCGCTTCCGGCCCGCCGCGCCGCCTCGGGCCCGTGAATGTCGGGTAACGCCGGTGCGGGGCCGCGGTCAGGCCGGGCAGGACCCGCCGGTGAATTCGCCCAGATGCTGCGAAATGAGGTCGGCCATCTTGTCGAGCAGGTTCATCCCGTCGGAGAAAGTGCCCGAATCCGGTTGCGCGGCAAGCGCGATCGCGATCGTGCCGCCGGTGACCGGGACCAGGCCGAACTGGCGCACCAGGTAGGCGCCGTCGGGGTCGGGACCCCAGCCGCCCTTGAAATCGGCCTCGGCGAAGACCGAACCCAGCCCCCACTGCTGGCTCGCACTCACCGAACCCATCAGTTCGATCACCGTATCGGCGCCGGGCAGGCACGGCAGCCGGGACGCGAACCGCACCTGATCGGCCAGCGACCACTCGGACTGGCCGAAAGCGGAATACCCCGACCGGACGGGTTTCTCCTGAACCACGGTCGTATCGTCGCCGCCTTCGCGCAGAACGGCCTGCACCGCGTCCGCGGCGGCACGCGGGGCCCCGAGATTCGACCACAGACTGTCGGCAGCGGAGTTGTCGGACGCGGTGATGGCGGCCGAGGTGGCATACGTCTGCTCGCCCGGGTTCTTGCGTTCGGCGGCGACAACCAGCGGAACCTTCATCGTGGACCAGGCCGGGCCGGTGGTCCATTTCCCCATCCCGACCAGACGCTCCCCACCGACCGGCATGATCGCCAGCCCCAGTTCACCCTTCTGCGAACGCTCCAATTCGACGAAATCGGCGGCCAGCGTGCCGGGAACCGTGATCAGTACTTCGGCGCCGGGCACATCGGCCGCGGCCGCCTGGGTGACCGAGGTGGACGGCGCCGCGGGTTCGGTGGTCTCGGATCCGCAGGCGGTGACGACGACCGCGGTGAGCAGGCAACCGAGCAGGGCGAGCGGGCGCCGGGCCGGAAAGAGTTCCCGTTTCTTCTCGGTCGACACAACTCTGCCCATGACTATTGCGATCTCCCACGTCTCGTACCCGGTCGAAGCACCGTACTTCATCGGCGACCATAGCCCGGCCCGGATCGGCCCGCGAACTGTGCGCGGCAGCGGGCCGGGCCGGGTGCCGGTCAGTACAGGTACACGACCGCGTTGTTGCCGCCCCGGCAGGTGACCAGGCCGTCCGCGGCAACACATTCGAGGGTGTAGGCCTGGCCGGTCACCGGACTCGTGGCCTCGATGGAAACGGGTTCCCCCTCGGCGGAGACCACCGTGGGATCCAGATAGGCCTGCCGTACCGCTTCGGCGAACTCGCAACTGGTCACCGCGGTACCCGCCGCCGCCGAACCGTAGGCGCCGCCGCCGGATGCCGCCGTACAGGGCTGCGCATCGGCCGGCACGCCGGCGCGCGTCGTGGTGGTCGTGGTGGAGGAGGTGCGGGTCGGCGCGGTGGAGGTGGCCGGAGCGCTGCTGGGCGCAGCGGTGGTGGTGGCGGCACCGGTGGATTCGGCGGCGCTCGGCGTTTCCTCGCCGCCGGACCCGAGGAAGGTGATCCCGAGAATCGCGATCAGCACGACGAGCAGGAACACCCCGGCGCCGGCCAGGATCGGCATTGCGCGAGACCGCTGCTGCTCCGGCCCGGACTCGGGTGGACGGGCCGCATTCGCCATGTAGCTGTCGCGGTAACCGGCCTCGTAGGCGGCGGCATAAGGGTCGGGCTCCGGGACACCCGAAGCAGAACCGGAACCGTAGGAGTCGGGCTGTGGGGTTTCGGGAGCGGGGCCGGCGCCGCCGTAACCGAACAGGCCGCCGGGGCCCGGCCGGACCGCTCCGGCGGGCTGCCGGTCGCCGGATGGGTCCCCGCGCTCGGCGGTCCACCAGTCTCCCGTGGACGGGCCGGCCGCGCCGCCCGGCCCGTATACGCCTTCGGCAGGCGGGTAGCCATGCTCGTCCGGCCTGTACCCGCGGCCGGCCGGGAACTGGGTGTCATCGTCCACCCGCCGGGTGTCGTCGTCCGAGCGGGAGCGGAAGTCGCCCGGCGGCGCAGCACGGCCGGCCCCGCCGTGGGCGTCGGCCGGATATTCGCCCGATCGGTGGCCGCGCTCATCCGGCTGGAAGGCTTGTTCGCCCGGTCCGTGCTCGAGCGGGTAATCGCTCGATCGATAGCCGTTCTCGTATTGCTGCGCCTGGCTGCCGTACGCACGCTGGTCCGAGCCGTAGGCATGATCCGATTCGTCGGCAGGGTCGGCCCGCCCGAACTCGGGGTCGGCCGGGACGGGGGGAAGCCGGTAGGCGCGGGTGGCGTCGCCGGAGAGGTCCGGGGAGTCCGCGGCGGGTGGCGGTGACTCGAAGACGCGGGTCGCATCGTCGGTACCGGGTGCGGTGGGTGCGAGGCCCTGGCCGTAGATGCGGGTCGCCTGGTCGGGCGGGTAGAAGTCGGCGACCGGCATCCCACCGGTCGCCGGGGCCGCATCCGGATCGGCGGCCGGATGCAACTGCTCGTTCTGGTACAGGTGGGCGTCGGGGAACGGGCGGATACCGGCGGCCGGGGCTTCGGGCTCGGCCTGTTCGTCGGAGTTGAGCGGGGTGAACTCGAATTCGGTGGGGCGCACCGAGGTGGGGTCGCCGGGGATGATCGCGGGCAGGACCGTGGTCTGGTCCGGGGCGCCGTCTTCGTCGCGGTTCGGAATCCGGACCACCAGGGTGGGTATTCCGCCGGTCGGCGGGGAGCTCTCCGCGGAAGGCGCGGGGGTTGCGGGGAATTCGCCGGTTCCCGATGCAGAGGCCGCCTGCGAGTGCGGCGGACGTGCCGGGGAATTCAGCGCGGTACGGGCTGCGACAGCGAGTTCTCCTGCCGTAGCGAAACGCTCGTGCGGATCCTTGGCCATACCACATGCGATCACATCGTCGAATGCAGCCGGCAACCCGGTTCGCTGAAAGCTTGCCCGTGGCGGCGGTTCCGCCAGATGCGCGCGGATCAGCATGCCGATACTGGGGGCGTCGAACGGTTGCGCGCCGGTGAGGCATTCGTGCAGTACACATGCCAGCGAATAGATATCGGCCCGCGTGGTGACCGGTACACGTTCGAACCGTTCGGGCGCCATATAGGTGTAGGAACCGACCGCGACCCCCGCTTGCGTCACAGCGGAATCGCCCGCGTGGTGGGCGATCCCGAAATCGGCGAGGTAAGCGAAATCGGCGTCGGTGACCAGGATGTTCGCCGGTTTCACATCGCGGTGCACCAGGCCGTCGGCGTGCGCGGCATCCAGGGCGGCGGCGATCTGCTCGATCACGGTGACCGCCCGCTGCGGGCTCAGCGGACCACCGGACTGCAGCACGGTCCGCAGATCGGTGCCGGCGACCAGCCGCATATCGATGAACAACCGGCCCTCGATCACGCCCCAATCGTGGATGGGAATGATATGCGGTTCGGCGAGCCGGGCCGCGGCCTGCGATTCACGGCGGAACCGGGTCTGGTATTCCGGGTCGCCGACCAGATCGCCGGAAAGCAGTTTGAGCGCGACCACCCGGTCCTTGACGGTGTCGTAGGCCTCGTAGACCTCCCCCATCCCGCCGCTACCCAGCAGGGAACGCAGCTCATAAGGACCGAACCGCCCGCCGACTTCGGAACCTGGCGCCTGCACCCGTCCATCCTCTCCACGTCGCGGGCGCCGTATCGACCCGGTCGCGTAGTCGCGCCGGGCTGCCCGTCAAACCTTGGATTGTCCCGGGGAAACCACGCCGTGGTCAAACGCGTAGACGATGGCCGCGGCCCGGTCGCGCAGTCCCAGTTTGCCGAAGATATGACCCACATGGGATTTCACGGTGACTTCCGAGATTCCCAGCGCGTGGGCTATCTCACTGTTGGCCCGGCCCCGGCCGATCAGGGCCAGGACCTCGTATTCGCGGCCGGTCAGCTCACCGCCTGCGGGCGGCCCGGCCGGCGGCACCGCGGACGTGCGGTAGGTCGACAGAACGCGGCCCGTGACGGCGGGGTCGAGCCAGGCCCCGCCCGCGGCCACGGTGCGGACGGCCCGGATCAGATCCTCGGCGGGGGAATCCTTGAGCAGGAATCCGGCGGCGCCGGCGCGTAACGCCCCGGACAGCAACTGGTCGTCGTCGAAGGTGGTGAGCACGAGTACCGGCGGTTCACCGGCGCGGGCCCGCAACAGCCGGGTGGCCTCGATACCGCCCACCCGTTTCATCCGCAGATCCATGAGCACGATATCGGGAGTGTGCGCCGCGACCGCGGCGAGCACCTCGTCGCCGTCGGCGCATTCGCTGATCCGGAACCCGTCGCGGCGGCGCAGGATGCGGCGCAGCCCGCCGCGCACGAGTTCCTGATCGTCGACGATCAAGACCTCGAGTGGTTCCGGATCGCTATCGGCCCTGGTCATCTTTCCTCCCGTGAACTGGTGGGCCGGCACCGGCCGGCCCGCGTCGGCACATCACGCGGCCCTGTCATACCTCGCCCGGGCCGGCTCACCGATCGCCTCGGCCGGGGGTCCGGGTCTCCGTGGCGGGTGGCGTCGAGCCGGAACTTCGGCCGGCCAGGCGCGTGGGGAATCCGCGTCGCGCACATCGCGCAACCGCATCGACAGCTGACCGCGGGGTGTGCGCTGCATCGGGTCGGCGCGCAGGCACAGCACCCGGATCGGCCCGGCAGCACCCGCTGTGCAATCTCCGGTCCGTCGCGAACCCACTGGCTGCCAGACCGGGCACCGCCCACGTCGCGGCGTCCGTTATCGGGGCGTCCGTTCTCGCGCGCTGTCTCGACATGGGACGGGCGGGCGGTGGTCATCCAGGTAGTCCCGGTCTGCGGAGTTGGGGTACACCGATCGATTTCATCAGCGCGCAGTGCTCTTCTCGGGCGTCGGGTGCGGGCTCGTCGACTTGCTCCGGGCGGTCGTGCAGCGGGAACTCGGCCCGCACGATCCAGGTGCCGGCCTCGGGTCCGATGAGGATCCGGCCCCCGAGACCTTCCGCGCGCTGCCGCATCCCCGCGACGCCGGTGCCGTGCCCGATCCGCCCCACCGGTGCCCCCGGTGGGAGCGGATTGCGCACCCGTACGACCGCCGACCGCGCGCCGATATCCAGCGCGAATTCGACGGCCGCACCGGGTGCGTGTTTGGCGATATTGGCCAGTGATTCCTGGCAGATGCGGTAGATCGCGAGACCGACCGCCGCGGAGATCCGGTCCAGGTCGCCGGTGACGCGGCGGCGCACGATCAGGCCGGCGTTGGCGAAGTCGTCGATCAGGGCGGGGATATCGTCGGCGCCCGGTTCCGGGCCCGCCGCGGTCCGCCCGGAATCCAGCAGACCCACCGTGCGCCGGATATCGGCCATGGCCTGCCGGCCCAGCCGTTCGGCGTCGGCCAGCGCGTCCACCGCCTCCTCCACATCGCTGTCGGTGGTGAGCGCATGCCGGGCGGCGGTGACGTGCAGCAGGGTCACGGTGAGCGAATGGGCGATGACATCGTGTACTTCGCGGGCGATACGGTTGCGTTCGGCGGCCGCTGCCTGCGCGGCCCGCACATTCTGGTTCTCCCGTTCCTGATACAGGTACAGCCGCTGATACTGCAGCATCACGCCGACCAGCCAGCCGAGCAGGATACCGAGCGCATACATCGGGACACCGATGCGCAGCGAGTCGTTTCCCCACAGCTCCTGACTCAATGCGGCGAAGGCGACCAGTTCGAGAGTCGCCAGCAGCGCCAGCGGGATACTCACCCGTTTCGGGGCGATCGCCGCGATTTCGGCGGCCACCACCATCAACACGAACGGCGCGAAATCGGCATCCACCGGCTGGGCGAAGAACAGCGCCGCCGCGACCATCGTCGCCACCCCCAGCGCCAGCGGCCGCGGCACGATCCCGAACAGCACATAGGCCGGTACCGACAGGAACAACAGCACCACCGCGAGCAACGGCAGCACGGTCGGGAAATACTCGTGCCGTTGCAGGCAGGCGACGAAACCGAGGACGAGCAGCGCCAGATCGGCGAACAGCACCACCTTCGGCGGGTAGTCGAACGGCAGGTCGCCGAGCGGGTGCCAGCCCAACCGCAACCGCCCGCTCGGCCACCAGGCCGTGAACCGCCGCCACACCCGACCGGCCCGGACCGCCGGCGAGCGGCCGGCGCCGACACCGCCACGGGTGCCGACCTCCGTCACAACGCCCGCGACCCGGGTACGGTCCGCCGCCAGTTGATCTCCCGCCCCCGCAGCGACGCCCTCGCTTGTACGCCGCGGGTTGTCACCCGCCGTGGATGTGAGGTGGCTCTCAGGCACGTCTCCAGGGTAATCAGCCGGGCCACGCGAGACATCCACCTGCGGCGGGGGCCGGACTCCGCCCCCGGTAGGAGATCGATTCACGCCCGCCGCACGACGAATCGGGGGCCACGGATCCGTAGCGTGGAACGCGCCGACGCCGCACCGGACCGGGCGGCGTACCCCAGGCCCCGACCGAAAGGGCACGGATCATGTCCTGGACAGAGCAGCACCTGCGTACCGAGATCCTGCACACCGTTCTCGATCGCGCGGCCGGCGACCCCGCCCGCGCCGATCTGTTCGACGATATCCCGCACCTCGACCGGTTGTTCGGCGGACCGCACGGAGTACTTGCGGCCCTGCGCTATCGGTGGAACATTCATCTGGACGCCAAGCTGGAACTGGGCGCCGCCCAGGGCCGGACCGTGGACGAGGCGTACCTCGAACTGGCGGCCGAACAGCCGGTACTGCGTGCGGTACTGGATGCCCGGACGGCGTCGCGGGTGCTGGTCGCGTGAGCCACGCCCGGCCGTACCGACATCTGTGGAAAACGGGGTGGCGATGACGCAGCCGGCCATGCTGGAACTGACCGACGTCGTGAAGGAGTACCGCGTCGGCGATCAGCCCGTGCGGGCGCTCGACGGGATCGGGCTGCGCCTGGAAGCGGGTGAGTTCACCGCCGTGATCGGTCCGTCCGGGTCGGGGAAGAGCACACTGCTGCATATGCTCGGTGCGCTGGACCGCCCCGATTCCGGGTCGATCCGGTTCCAGGACGCGGAAATCGGCGCGTTGAGCGAGGAACAGCAGTCGGAATTCCGGCGGCATCGGGTGGGGTTCATCTTCCAGTTCTTCAATCTGCTGCCCACCCTGTCGGCGTGGGAGAACGTCGCGGTGCCGAAACTGCTCGACGGCAAATCTCTGCGCAAGGCGAAACCGCGGGCCCTGGAGCTGCTCGACCGGGTCGGGCTCGGTGCGCGCGCCGAGCACCGTCCCGCCGAACTGTCCGGCGGGCAGATGCAGCGCGTCGCGGTGGCGCGGGCGCTGATCATGGACCCGCCGCTCATCCTGGCCGACGAACCCACCGGCAACCTCGACTCGAAAACCGGCGCCTCGATCCTCGCACTCCTGGCCGAGGTCGCCGGATCGGGTAATTCGGTGGTGATGGTGACCCACGACCGCGGTGCGGTGGACTACTGCGACCGGGTGGTCACCCTCGGCGACGGACGCATCGGGTCGGACGAACGCACCACGGCGCACCCGGTGGGCGGTGATGCCGAGTTCAGTGCAGCGCTCGCAGGTCGCGCCGCGCCGAACCCGGCATAACCAGCCGCGCCGAACCCGACGTAGCCGGCCCGACCTAACGAGCCGCAGCGAGCCCGGCGTAACCAGCGGCGCCTCCGAGCGTACGCCGCCCTGAAAGGTTACGACCCATCCGAGGTCGGACACCCCGCCCGACGTCGACCCCCGCGGGGTCGAGGCGGCGCGGACATTACAGCGGTGCGTCGGCCCACCAGCTGTGAATGTCCTGACGGGCGGTCGGGCCCCATGTGCGGACGAACAGCAGGGAATTGCTCCGCGGTGATTCTCCGCCGGAGCCGAAGGAAACCAGCATGTTCACGTTGAACTGCCCGCGCGCGCCGGAATCCTCCCAGACATGGGCGGTGTACGGTTCGCCGGATTTGGTGCCCGCCGACGTATCGTGCGCGGGCAGGCCGGCGACCACCTCCCGGGCGGCTTCGGCGTCCGGGTAGGTGATGATCGTGTAATCCATCCGGGCGGGCTGCAGCTGAATCTGCCGGCAATCCCAGATCGCCTCCCAGGGGCGGGTTTCCAGGACATCGTCGAAAACCGGCACGTCCGGGAGCAGCGGAATCCGATCCCCGGGACCGAATCTGCTGCATCGGGCGCTCTGGTACCCGAGCCCGTCGAGTCCGGGCCCTTGCGGGAGCAGGGAGGGGAACAGGCGGCGGGTGCGGTCGCCCGGCTCGCCGCCGGGCGAACCACCGGGACCGGCCGCACTGCTGGGCTCCCGTTCCAGGGTGGACGTCTGCGGCGCGGCCGGTGCACTGCCGGAGCCCGAATCGCCGGCGCCCAGGAGCACCACCACGACCACCGCGATCAGGGCTGCCACGATGAGCGGTACGAGAATCGCCACGGCGACCCACGGTGCCCGGCTGCGCCGCACCGGCGGCGCGGTGGTCCCGGGCGGGGCGTAGCCGGGGGGCGGCGCCGAGTAGCCGGGCGGGTAGCCGCCGTGGCGCATGGTCGCCGTGGCACCGGTGGTTTCCACAGAACCACCCGCGTAACCGGCCGGTGCGCCCGCGGGCTGCGGCCCCGGCACCACCGGCATCCCGCCGGTATGTTCGACTCCCGCCGGAACCTGCGGGTTCGCGCCCGTGTGCTCGACACTCGGCGGTACCGCACCGAACCCGCCCGTCCGCTCCACCGCCGGACCCGGCGAGCCGGCCGGCGGCGCGGGCCGCGTGATCGCGACAGTGGGCTGCGCACCTGTGTCGATCTGCCCCGGCGGGGCGTCGGCGGGGACGAGAGCCGCCGCACCACCCGTCTGTTCCACGGACGGTCCTCGTGGCGCACCGGGAGGCGGTGAACCCGCCGGCTGCGGCGGCACAACCGGTGCTGCACTGCCCGCGTATCGACCGTCGGCCGGATACCCCGCCGGCGCGGGCGCGCCCGGCGGAACAGGTTGCGCGGGGGCGTAACCGGCTGGGGGCGCCACGAATCCGGTACCCGGCCCGGCAGTTTCCGGCGGCTGCGTGGACGGCGGGGCGGTCAGCGCGCGTTCCGCGGCCGCGGCGAATTCCGCACACGTCCGGTAGCGGTGCGCCGGATGTTTGGCCATCGCCTTGGCCAGCACCGGATCCAGACCCGGCGGCAGACCACGCCGTTTGACCGCCAGCGGCGGCGGCGCCAGCTGCAGATTCCCGTGAATGATATCGGCGGGATTCGGCGAATCGAACGGCGCCATTCCGGTGAGCAGCCAATACAGCGTGCAGGCCAGCGAATACTGGTCCGACCGGCCGTCCATATCGCCGCCGGTCATCTGTTCCGGGGAGGCGAACGCGAGGGTCGCGGTGAACATACCGGTCTGCGTCAACCGGACCGTTTCCGCACGTAACCGAGCGAGCCCGAAATCGGTCAGGAAAACCCGCTCACCCTGCCCCGTATTGGCGCGGGCCAGCAGAATATTGGACGGTTTCACATCCCGGTGCAGAACACCCATTCCGTGCGCGTAATCGAGCGCGTCGGCGACACCGGTGATGATCTGCACCGCTTTGTCCGGCGGCAGCGACAGCGAATTCACGGTGCCCGCGTCGGCGCCATCGATGTACTGCATGCACATCCACAGGTGCTCCCCCTCCATCCCGCGGTCGTACACCGTGACGATGCTCGGATGATCCAGCGCGGCGGCCAGATCCGCTTCCCGCTCGAAACGGGTGCGGATCGCGGCGTCGGCGAACAATTCCGGTTTGAGCAGTTTGAGGGCGGTCAGTTTCCCCAGCCGGGGATGCCGGGCCAGATACACGGCACCCATTCCGCCTTCACCGAGTTGCCGCTCGATGGTGAAACCGGCGAACACGTCACCGCTGTTGAGCAACACGACCCCCTTCGGGTGACTGACAGACTCGTGAGCCTACCGGGCACACGCCGCCGGTTCCGCCGGGAAAACGGGAATCCGCGCAGTCCATGCAAACCTGACCATCCGATCAGCCCGGGGTGACCAGACCCGATTCATAGGCGAGCACCACCGCCTGCGCACGATCACGCAGATCCAATTTGGTGAAAACCTTCGACACATGGGTTTTCACCGTCTGCTCGGCGATGAACAGGGCCTCGGCGATTTCGGTATTGGACATCCCGCGGGCGACCAGCTCCAGGATTTCACGTTCCCGCGGGGTGAGCGCCGCCAGCGCCGGAGACGGGGTGCGGCGCGCGGACCGACGCATCGTCACCTCGGCGATCAACCGCCGAGTCACGGTGGGGGCGAGCAGCGCCTCCCCGGCCGCGACCACCCGTACCGCACGCACCAACTCCTCGGCCGGGGCGTCTTTGAGCAGGAACCCGCTGGCGCCGAGACCGAGCGCCTCGTAGACGTAGTCGTCGATATCGAAAGTCGTCAACATGAGCACCCGCACCGGCGGATCGAAACCCGCGGACAGGATGGAACGCGCCGCGTCCAATCCGTTCATCTCCGGCATCCGGACATCCATCAGCACCACATCGGGTCGTAACCGCGCCGCCTCGGCGACCGCCACTTTCCCGTCCGGCGCATCACCGATAACACTGATATCGGGTTGCGCGGCCAGTAACGCCCCGAACCCCTGCCGGACCATGGCCTGATCGTCGGCGATCAACACGGTTATTGCCACGCGCTCAGCTTAAAGCTGTATCTATGGCGCCGCCTCCGGCGGCGCGGGTTCGGGGCCCTTCGGGTCTCGTTCTTCACTCCTCCGCTCCTCCGCTTCGCTCCCCCGCTCCGTCGCTCCAGAACGAGACGGGCCCCGAACCTTTGAGGTGGGCCACAACAAGGCCAGGTGGGAGGCCCTGGTCCGGCGCGGTCGGCCATAGAACGCTCTGGCAGCAGGAGCGGCGTATCTCGCCGGTTCGGTCTGTCCCGACGGTCCGATTCCGAGTCAGGCAGGCCACGCACCTTATACCGGAGCCGCCTCCAAAAAAACCGGCACGCACGCCCGCTCGAAGAATCGTCGAGGCCATTCGGGTTGCTGTAAATGCCCGGCCGGGGTTCGGCGGCATCGGACATGCAGGCGGATATCCGGTGATCTGTTGACAGCACGGGGGTTCCGGGCCATTCGAGAAGTTGTGCACTGGTGTGATAGCCGCAGCGCCGCGTCTACGCCGGGTGTGCACCGCGCTGCCGGAAACCACCGAACGGCTCAGCCAGGGCGAACCCACCTGGTTCGGATCAGGCGGGAGCGCCGGGTTGGGCGGCGGCCGGCGAGGGCAGGTCCATCGCGACGGTGCGGGGTAGTAGTGCACTGACGCGGAATCCGCCGTCGGCCGTCGGTTCCGCCGTCAACCGTCCGCCGACCGCCAGGGCCCGCGCCTGCATTCCGGGAATTCCGTGCCCGCCGGTGCCGGCGGCCGCCGGACCGGTGCCCGGACCGTTGACGACAGTGAGGGTGACGGTCTCGGCACAGTCGATCCCGATCCGGACCGGGGCGCCGGGGGCGTGCCGGCCGGCATTGGCCAGCGATTCCTGCACGATCCGGTACAGCGCGGAGCCCACGGTGTCGGGTATCGCCGCGAGTGGGCCCTCGACCGACCAGGTGAGATCCACCCCGGCCCGGGTGGCGGAGTGGAACAGCGCTTCCAAGTCCACGGCGGTGGGCTGCGGGGTGTGTTCGGCGAGCTGACCGTCGCTGCGCAATACACCGAGCAGGCCGCGGATCTCGTTGAGCGCTTCCCGCGCGGTGGCGCCGATCGATTCGAATTCGGCCCGCGCGGCCTCGTTCACACCGGTCACCCGGTACGGGGCTGTCTGCGCCTGCACGACGACCAGCGACATGTGGTGCGCGACCACATCGTGCAGATCGCGGGCGATCCGCGCTTTCTCCTCGAGGATGGTGCGCCGCGCGCGTTCGAGTTCGCTGAGTTCGGTCTGCCGGTTCAGCTCGGAGCGTGAACGGATCAGCGACCGCAGCAGTACCGCGACGAACACGGTCGCGGCCAGGGAGACCGGCCAAGCCCACGGATCGGCGCCGACCCCTTCTTCCGAGAGCGCCGCGCCCAGCAATAGCGATGTCGCCGCCCACACCACCGCCACCAGCGGCGGCGGTGACCGCAACGCCACCCCGAAGACCAGGAAGTAGAGCGCGACGATATGCACCACCTGGAACGGGAGCGCTTCACCTGGCTCGTTCGGTACGGCCAGCGCGATGAACAGCGCGGAACCGGCGGAGACGGCCCAGCCCAGCGGCGCGTTCCGCCGGATCAGCAGTACCGGCAGGGCGGCGAACGCCGCGATGAGCGGGGCGATCGACCACGGCACGTCATGGGTCAGGTGCAGGGTGGGCCAGGCGACCGAGAACAACACCAGCACGACGAAGACTGTGCCCGCATCCACCCACCACCGGGGTCCGAGGCGGGCGAGCCTGCTCCGGAGAGTCAGTGACTTCGCTGCCGGTTGCCCGGCGCCGATCTCCATCATGGCACCGACATTACGAACCGCCACCCGGATCCACCTCATACCGTGGGGTGAAATCGGGCCCGTACACCCGGGGTAGACCACCCCCGCCCTCACCGCCCGGGGGGGGCCCGGAACCGCTCCTGAGCGGGACGGCCGCGACCGTTATCGATTCATACCGTCACGACCATGGTTGTCTCGAACTTTGCCGCGCGCCGACCGGCATCGGTGCGCCGCCGGCCCGCCGCGCTCGCCGTAGCGGGGATCGCCGTGGCGGCATCGCTGCTCGCGGTACCCACGGCCGACGCCGCCGGACCGGCGGCCGACACCACCCCGGCCGCGGCCGCTGTCCGCGCACTGACCGATACCACTGCCGCACCGGAACTTCCCGGCGATTTCGGCACCGTCACCGGATACCGCCCGGCGGTGGTCGACGGAATCCTGGTCGCCCCGCAGGGTTCGTGCTCGTCACCGGTACCGCTGCCCGCGGAGTTCGACACCGCCTGCAAGGCACACGACCTCGGATACGACCTGCTGCGCTACGCCCAGCACAGCGGTCACCCGCTCGGCGGGTGGGCCCGTCGCGACCTCGATCGCGCCCTCGCCGACCGAATGCTGTCGGCGTGCCGGCACCGCCAGGACCCGATGGCCCGCACCAGCTGCACCACGCTGGCCGGGATCGCTGCGGCGGCGGTCGATCTCAATTCGCGGCGGCAAGGCTACGGGGTGCCGGTGGTCGAGCATTTCTCGTTCGCCGAAACGGCCGCGACCTGGCTGCCGCGGGTGGTTGCGCTGATACTCGCCGCGTTCGCGATATTCCTGACCTGGCGTAGTCGCGGCGGTGGCCGGTTCGCCCGCCGAGCGCTGCGCGAGCTGTTCGAACTCACAAGCTCGCGAAATGAGGCCGGCACCAGGTACCCCGACCGCCCGGTCTTGCTCGGGCCTGCGGCCGAACCCATCAGCAGTCCTCCGCGGAAGTCGACGAGTTCGCGGGGGCTGCGCACATCGCCGGCCATTTCCCCGCGCGCCGCGTTCCCGGTGATCCCGTTCCGGCAGGAGTTCGCATGAAACACGTCACCCCGGCCGCGGCCCAGCCCCTCTGGTCACCCGCGCCGCTTCTCCTACGGCCGTTCGACCGAGCCGGTACCGCAGTAGCGGCCCCCTGGCTTCGCCAGGCGATATCCGATACGACCGCACCCGGCGATCTTCGCCGCCTGGCACGCCGCGGGTTCCCGGTAGGCGTCACCCTCTCGGTGGCACTGGGCACGATCCTGTCGCTGGCCCCCGGACTGCTCCCCCGCACTGCCGCCGCGCAGGCGGTTCTCACCTCCGTGCTGGTCATCGCTCTACTGGGTATCGCACGACTCACCGGTTCCCTCTTCTCCCGCCGCCGCAGCCCGGTCTTCTCCCGCGGTCGGCGCGACGCCCCGGTTCCACACCTGCCCCGCCGGAAACTCGGCTCCCGCATCGCGGGCACATCCGGCACGCTGCTCACCGACGCCCCGCCCCGCGCAGCGGCTGCATACCCGAACGACGGACACAGCGACCGGTTGCCCGACCCACTGAACCGTTCCCTGCCGGGCAACGCCGGAGGCCCCAACGGCCGGCCGCACTCCGCGCCCATGACCAGCGGCGTGACCGGCGCGCTCGGCAATCACACCACCGACCGACACTCGGGCACACTCGACTACCGGCGCCGCCCGGGCATGCTCATCCGTCGACTCCGAGACGTACAGACCGGGCGCCGCCTACGCCGGTCGGTTTCGGATGGCTTCGCCGGTGGGCCTACCGTGCGGCATCTGGTGCTCGCCACCACCGTCATCGGTGTGGTGGCCTCGGTGGTGCATGCGGCGTCGTGGCAGAACACGCTGCGCGACGCCATGGGGGTCGCGCGTATCGGACCGGAGTACTGGGGCTTCTGGGCGGTCGGGTCGCTGGTGCTCACCGTCGTCCTCGTGGCCGTGGGGTCCGGGGCCGCCCGGTTGCTACGGCGGATCGGGTGGTCGCGTGGGTTGGTGACGGCGCTGGTCGCGACGCTGCCGGCGGCGTTCTTCGGGATTCCGGGGATCGCCGCGGCCGGTGGCGGTGGCACCGATTCCGGCCTCGTGCAGCCGGTGGCGATGACCCGATCCGGTAGCGCCGAGTCCTTGGTGAGCTGGGACTCGCTGGGTCGCGAGGGGCAGCGGTTCGTGACGAACGGCCCGGCCGGTGCCGTGCGGGTGTATGTCGGGTTGCGGTCGGCGCCCGATCTGGCGTCGCGGGCCGAACTGGCGGTCCGGGAGCTCGATCGGGCCGGCGGATTCGACCGTTCGCATCTGGTGGTGGCCGTACCCACCGGTTCGGGGTGGGTGGACGCGCGGGCCCTGCGCGGGTTCGGGGACCGGTTCGGTGCGGATTTCGCCGTGACTGCGTTGCAGTATTCACACCTCCCGAGCTGGGCGACGTTCGTACTCGGCCGGGATTCGGCCGCGGCGTCGGCGCGCGCGCTCTTCACGGCCATCGAAGAGCATGCCGCGACTTTGCCGGACCCGCCGCGACTGCACCTGTACGGGCAGAGCCTCGGTGCGCTCGGCGGTAGCGCGGTGTTCGCCGGGGCGGCCGAACAGAACCGCCGGGCGTGTTCGGTGCTGTGGTCGGGTATGCCGGGCGGCGGCGGCCGGGAGCCGGGCGCCCGGACGGCGGTCCTGGCCAATACCTCCGACCCGGTCGTGCACTGGTCACCCGACCTGCTGTGGCAGCCGCCGGACCTCACCGGCGCTCGTCGCGACGCTCCGACCCCTGGCTGGCTGCCGGTGGTGAGTTTCGTCCAGACCACCGCCGACCTGCTGGGCGCCCTGTCCGCGCCACCAGGTCACGGTCACCGCTACGGCGTGGATCAGGGCACCGCACTACCGGGTTGCGGATAGCGCCGACAGCGGTGCGCGCGGGTTTGCCCGCCGGATGCGGGCGCGCCACCGCGCCTGCACCGGCCCATACCGCCTACGGTGCCGTTCGGAAACGCACAGGTTCTGCCCTTAAGGTGTCCCACCATGGCTTCACCCAGTGATGATCACCGGCGCCGGAAACGGCGCCGGTTGCGGCGGATATCGCCACCTGCGCTCGCCGGCGCCGCTCTGCTCAGTCTGGCACTCACGGCGGTATCCGCGCCTGCCTCCGACGCCGTCGGTTTCGACGGGTCGATCACGGGCCCCACCGGACTCGCGGTGGTGGGACTCACTTCGGGTGATCCGGGTAGGGCTGCCACGGCGGCCATACCGCGCGACTTCGCGACCTATTCCGGCTACGACCCCGTCCTGCGCCAGGGCGTGCTCGTGGCCCCCGACGGCGACTGTTCGTCACCGGTCGAACTGCCGCCGGAATTCGATACCGCCTGTATGGCCCACGACCTGGGTTACGACCTGCTCCGCTACGCCGACAGCGTCGGCGCCCCGCTCGGCCCGTGGGCCCGGCAGGAGCTGGACCGCACCCTGAGTGTGCGGCTGCATCAGGCCTGCGACGCGCACGACGAGCCGATGGTGCGGACCCGCTGCGAAACCCTGGCCTCGGTTGCGGCGACAGCGGTGGAGCTGAACTCACGCCGCCAGCACTACGGGGTGCCGGTGGTGGAAACCTTCACGCAGGCGGCGACCCAGGCCGCGACCGAGCATCCGACCCAGCCGTGGCTGCTGCGGCTGGTCGCATTCGGGCTGACGGCGGTCGCCGGGCTGGTCCTGGGTGTGCGGCGGCTGCATCGGCGGGTCCGCCGCCCGGCGGTCGTCGGCGATCATCGCGGCCTACCGGCGCGGCCCGGCCATATCGTGGCGTCGGCCCGGACCGCCGGGCGCCGCCCGCGGTTTGCGCTGCCCGGCCTGATCCGGCTACCGGTGGACCCCGTCCCGCTGCCGCAGCTACCGCGGCTCCCGGTGGCCGGGAAGTCACCTGCCCGGCAGGGCCACGCCCCGGTTGACCCCGTCTATAACACGTTCTAGTTTGGGGGCGTGCTTGTTGTGGACGATGTGGTCGAAGTGGACGCCCCCGCCGACGTGGTGTGGTCGGTCCTCACCGATTTCGACCGGTACAGCGACTGGAATCCGTTCATCGGTCGCTGTCGCGCGGAACTGACGGTCGGCGCGCCGATCGATATGCGGGTCCAGCAGCTGATGCCGCTGCCGATCCCGATGCGCGAATTCATCCACACCGTCACGCCCGGCCGGGAGTTCGGCTACTCCATGAAACCTCTCCCGCTCGGCGCGCTACGCAGCAACCGCTCCCACACCCTGATCCCCCTCGGCGACAACCGCACCCGCTACGAATCGCATTTCGAACTCGCCGGATGGCTGGCACCCCTGGTGGGCCTGCTGTTCGGCCGTGGTTTCCGCCGCGGCTTCCCCGGGATGACCACCGCAGTGGAACGCGAAGCCGAACGCCGGCACACGGCCGCATAATCCCGCCGCCTGAGCCGCCCCCCATGGCTCGAGTCACGCCGCGGAGCCCACACTCGTGGGCGCGAGCAACTCGACGCTGTCCAGTCCGGCCTGCCGGCCGCCCAGGAGGTGGGCGTGCCCGCGCTGCCAGGCTGCACCTAAGCCGATCCGGATTCGGCCACGACCGACCGAGCAGCGGCATCCGGCCCCACACCTCACCTATGCCGAGTCCGCCGCCCGCGTCAACTAACTCACCTTCCGCATCCTGTCCGCACCCGAAACCCCAGGGGCGGCCACTGACCCCCTGCACCGGAGAGGGCGACGGTGACGGGCTCCCACCCGGAATATTCCGTTCCTACCCGGGTCGGCCACGGCGCCCACAACACCGGCTCCGCGGCAGCGCTGCCGACCGCCACCTGTTGCCGCACGGAGGACGCCGGATAGACCGCGGGCGGTGACCCGTAAAGGATCACCGCCCGCGGCCGGCATCTGTGATGCGCTACGACAAGCTCAGGCGATCGGCCCGCGCGCCGCCTCGTAGGCCGCACCCACCCGATACAACCGGTCGTCGGCCAATGCGGGCGCCATGATCTGCAGGCCCACCGGCATCCCGTCGTCGCTGCTGAGACTCGACGGCACCGACATCGCCGGATGCCCGGCCAGGTTGGTGGGCAGCGTGCACAGGTCCGACAGGTACATCGCCAGCGGATCGTCGACCTTTTCGCCGAGCTTCCACGGCGTGAACGGGCTGGTCGGCGAGATCAGCACGTCCACCTGTTCGTAGGCCTGCTCGAAATCGCGCGCGATCAGGGTCCGCACCTTGAGCGCCTGACCGTAGTAGGCGTCGTAGTACCCAGCCGACAACGCATAGGTGCCGATCATGATGCGCCGCTTCACCTCGGGCCCGAACCCGGCGGCCCGGGTGGCGGCCATGACCTGCTCGGCGCTGTGGTTACCGTCGTCGTCGACGCGCAGGCCGTACCGCATGGCATCGAAGCGGGCCAGGTTGGAGGAGACCTCGCTGGGCAGGATCAGGTAGTAGGACGCCAGCGCGTATTCGAAATGCGGGCAGGACACCTCGACCACTTCCGCGCCGAGCTCCTTCAGCACACCCACCGCGGCATCGAAGGAGGCCAGCACGCCCTGCTGGTAGCTGTCGGAGTGCAGTTCCTTGACCACCCCGATCTTCACACCGCGCAGATCCCCGCCCGCACCCCGCCGTGCGGCCTCCACCACCGCTGGTACCGGCACGTCGCGGGAGGTCGAATCGCGCGGATCGTGTCCGGCGATCACCTCGTGCAGCAGCGCGGTGTCCAGCACCGTCCGGGCGCAGGGGCCGCCCTGGTCCAGCGACGACGCACAGGCGACCAGCCCGTACCGCGAGACGGTGCCGTAGGTGGGTTTGGTCCCGACGGTCGCGGTGACCGCGGCCGGCTGCCGGATCGACCCACCGGTATCGGTACCGATCGCCAGCGGCGCCTGATACGAGGCCAGCGCCGCCGCCGAACCACCACCGGAGCCACCGGGGATACGCCCGGTATCCCACGGGTTCTTGGTCGGCCCGTAGGCGGAGTTCTCGGTGGAGGAACCCATCGCGAACTCGTCCATATTGGTTTTCCCGAGGATCGGGATACCGGCGGCACGCAGCCGGGAGGTCAGGCCGGCGTCATAGGGCGCCACCCAGCCCTCGAGGATCTTCGACGCGCAGGTGGTGGGCATATCGGTCGTGGTGAACACGTCCTTGAGTGCCAGCGGCACCCCGGCCAGCGGCGAGGCCGGCGCTTTCCCGTCGGCGAGCGCCGTATCGACCTCGGCCGCGGCCGCCAGCGCCTGCTCACCGGCGATATGCAGGAATGCGTGATATTCGCCGTCGACCTCGGCGATCCGGTCCAGATGCGCCCGAGTCACCTCCACCGACGACACTTCCCGGCCGTGGATCTTAGCGGCGAGCTCGGACGCCTCGAGCTGAGTCAGGTCGCTCATGCTCTGTTGATTACGAATGGACGAGGGCCCTGCGTGGTTACGCTGCGCTGCCTCCTCCGGGCCTGACTCGCTCATTCGCCCTCTCCCAGGATCTGCGGAACCAGGAACCGCTGGTCTTCACTGGCCGGTGCCCCGGACAGGGCCTGTCCGGGACTGAGCCCGGGACGGACCTCGTCGGGGCGGGTCACGTTCGTCACCGGATCAGGTGAGGGCGTGGCCGGAACATCGGCGGCGGCCACCTCGGAGATGGTCGCCACATGACTGAGGATCGAATCCAGCTGTCCGGCGAACTGATCGAGTTCGGCCTCGGACAGGGCGAGCCTGGACAGCCGGGCGAGGTGTGCGACCTCGTCGCGGGAGATGGCGGTCACCGCGAACCCCTTTCGGCGTGTAGTTCGGATACGGATCACGAGCAACGAACAGCCTAATGGTGCCGCGGCGCGGGGTCGGTCGCGAGGCCACAGGAGTACCTCGGGCCACCCGATTCACACCGTTCGCTATCGTTGCGCGGCGGTCAGCGCGCACAATTCGAGTCGATAACCGCCCGAAATGGGTGTAAGGATGGGCAGACCGGGTATTCGTCCAGAGCCTCGGCCGCAGAAGGAAAGGGAAACGCACGTGTCATATCTGCTCCGCGTGCAACTTCCGGATCGTCCGGGAAGCCTCGGGTCATTGGCGGTGGCACTCGGCACCGTGGGTGCCGATATCCTCTCGCTGGATGTGGTCGAACGGGGCGCGGGGTTCGCCGTCGACGATCTGGTGGTCGAGATCGCCCCCAACGCACTTCCCGATACGCTCATCACCGCCGCGGAATCGCTCGGCGATGTGCGGGTCGATTCGATCCGGCCCTATTCCGGTGTCCTCGACACCCACCGCGAACTCGAACTCATCGACAATGTGGCCAACGCCCGCGACGACCGCCTACAGGTGCTGGTCGACGGTATCCCGCGCGTGTTACGGGTGGGCTGGAGCACGGTGCTCGATATCGGCCCGCAGGGCGCTTACCGGCTGGTCGGTAGCCAGAGCGCGCCGCAGACCCAGGCGGCTTCGGTGCCGTGGATGCCGCTGCAGAAACCGCTTGCCCTCGACGCGGACGCGGACTGGGTGCCCGAGATCTGGCGCGATATGGACACCAAGATGGCGGCCGCGCCGCTGGGTCCGTCCAGTAAGGCGCTGCTGCTCGGCCGTCCCGGTGGACCCGATTTCCGGCCGTCGGAGGTGGCGCGCCTCGGCTACCTCGCCGGGATCGTGGCCACCGTCCTGGGCTGAGGGCCCTACTTCCCGGGTTCGACGATCCGCCACCGATCCGGTTTACCGGGCGGGTAGGCGACGGTGAGCGTATCGCCGATGGCCGGCCAGTAGGCCGCATCCCACACCAGCCGCCCATACACCACTTTCCCGGGTTCGGAAGGGCCGGAAAGGTTTCCGGTGAGGGTGACGAACTGCTCGCCCATCGCCTCGGGCCGCGGGCTCACCCCGGTGAGATACAACGACCCGACCTCGGCGTCCTGCGGCAACGCGGTACCCCGCCGCCCCCGGAACACCAGGACCAGCATCCCGACCAGTGCGGCCACCATGACCGCCAGCATCGCCAGTTCGAACACACCCCCATGGTAGGCGTACCGCGCCTCGCCTTCGCCCGGGTACGCCGACACGCCCACAGCGGCGCAGACTGCACGAGCCTCGGCGCCACGCTCCCACGCCGCCGATGTGTCGGTAGGCGCCGAGCCCGGAGACGAAACAACGGACGGACACCGCCGCTCGGCATATTCGGCCCCTGGGCGTTTCGTGAAGTCCGGCTCGGCCCGGGTTCTCGAACGGTACACAGCCACGCCGCGATTCGGCCGGCCCGTCGAACCCCAGGCGGCGGAATGTTCCCGCAGAACCCCGTGCACCGAAGAAAGACCGGCAGCCCCCGCCGGAAAGCTCCTATTTATGCGACACCGCCGTCATCGGCGCATCAGCCCGCCAGCACGGGGTATTCGGAGAGTACCGATGTGGAAGGAAACGATCGACATGCCGGACTCATCGATTCGAGCAGGTGCCATGGGAAGCCGAGTAGTCAGCATTGTCATCCTCGTGTGGTTCGTGGCGGGGCTGGTCGCCGCCGGGCAGCGCGGTTACTTCAACGAACCACCCGCCGAGTGTTCCCACGCCGCGACCCTGGCGGTTACGGTCCTCGCCGGACCGCTGAACTACATGGGGATGAACCCGAAGATGGGGTGCACAATCCCGCAACCGAGCAGCTAGCCCGGACCCCGCCGGGGCTTCAGGACATCGTGAGGGTGCTCGTACCGGCGTCGGACCGGCGGACCGCCCAGACACCGGTCCGGGTCCGCGCCGACCGGCCGTTACCGCGGTCGACGAGGGCGCGATCGCCGGTGGTGTACACCAATTGCGCACCGCGGGTGTTCGTTTCCGGGTTCTGGAACAGCTGGATCAGCCGATCGGCCTCTTCGACGGTCAGGTTCGCGCCGATATCGTCGACGACGAGCACCTTTCCGGCGTCCAAGGCGTCGAGCAGGACCGGTAGCAGCCGCAGCAGCGCCACCGTCGCCGAGGATTCCTCGACCAGGGTGAACACCGGGTCGACACCGGTGTGCACCAGCCGCAGCCCGACGCCGCGCCGCGCCACCATGCGCGTATAAAGCGCGTCGCGGGCATTGCGCATATTGGTCAGTTCGCGTGCCAGCTGCGCGGCGGTGAGCCCACTATCGAGTTCCAGTTGCGCCGCGTAGGCCGCCGAGCCCGCCGCGCGATCGGTCTGTTCGCCCAGGGCCGCGATATCGGCGTCGAGATCGCGCAGGTAGTCGGCGTAGCCCGGATCGTTCTGCGCGATGAGCAGATCGGTGATCCCGAGATCGGCGGTCTGCAGCAGGGTGAGCAGCCGGGCGGCGTTCTCGGTGGACCGCGACAGATGCGAGCCCACCCGCAGCTCGACGGAGTCGATATCGCCGGTGCCGTGCAACACCTCGAGCATCGTCTCGAACCAGCGGTAGGCCGGCACCAGCGCTTCCGCATACATCTGCCCGGCCAGACTCAACAGCAGCGCATTCGGCCGTACCAGCGGTATCAGGGCGGTGATCCCGAACCGCGCGGCCTCGAACATGGGCCCGACGCGCACCGCCTCGCCCTCCCGTTCGAACACGATCCGCTTCCGCGACCGGGGATGGCTGTAGAGCCATTCGGCCGCCACATCCGCCGCATCCAGCCGGAACCCGTAGGTGTAGGGCGTCTCCTCGGCGATGAACACGGCCTCGAATTCGGAGGGCTGCCCTGTATGCCCGAGATGGGGTGCCCGCTCCGGCCCGGCATACGGATCCCAGCCGGTCACCGAACGCAACACCGCCGCACGCATCTGCCCCAGCGCGTCCACCAGGTTCGATTTACCGGCCGCGGGCCCGCCGTGGACCGCGGTCACCGGCACCGCCACCGGCGCACCGCCGCGGGTCAACCGCAATTCCTGTAGGTCGGCCAGCGATTTGTGGTTGGACACCCGAAAACTGCGCAGCATCCCGCCATCCTGCCGTGCCCCGCCGGCGGACCGCAGCACCGGGACCGCGCCCGTGTCGCACTACTCGTCCGGTGTATCTGCTTCCGGACCGGATTCACCGGGCGGGCGCACCGCGACCGGACCGGATTCGAGCAGCGTGCGGAAACCGTCCTCGTCGAGGATCGGGACACCGAGTTCTTCGGCCTTGGCGGCCTTGGAACCGGGGGAATCACCGATCACCACGAAAGCCGTTTTCTTCGATACCGATCCGGCGGCCTTACCGCCACGCTGCAGGATCGCCTCCTTCGCGCCGTCGCGGGAATACCCCTGCAGCGATCCGGTGACCACGATCGACAGGCCCTCGAGGTTGCGCGGGATCGATTCGTCGCGTTCGTCGGCCATCCGGACCCCGGAGGCGCGCCATTTGTCCACGATGGCGCGATGCCAATCGACGGTGAACCATTCCGCGACCGCGGTGGCGATGGTGGGACCGACGCCCTCGGCTCCCGACAGCTCTTCCAGGGACGCCTGTTCGATCCGTTCCAGGCTGCCGAATTCGGCGGCCAGGGCGCGCGCCGCCGTCGGACCGACATGGCGGATGGACAGGCCGACCAGTACCCGCCACAGCGGGACGTCCTTCGCGGCGGCGAGATTGTCCAGCAGGCGGCGGCCGTTGGCCGAGAGGCTGCCGTTCTTGTTGATGAACAGCGAAACGTTGCGCAGCCGGTCGGTATCGAGATCGAACAGGTCGCCCTCGTCGGTGATGGCACCGGAATTCAACAGCGCGACCGCCGCCTCGTAGCCGAGCGCCTCGATATCGAAGGCGCCGCGGCCGGCCACATGGAATACCCGCTCCCGCAGCTGGGCGGGGCAGGTGCGCTGGTTGGGGCAGCGGATATCGGCGTCGCCCTCTTTTTCGTAGGCCAGTTCGGTACCGCATTCCGGGCAGTGGGTCGGCATCACGAATTCGCGTTCGTCGCCGGTGCGGGCATCGACCACCGGGCCCAGAACTTCCGGGATCACATCGCCGGCCTTGCGAATCGTGACGGTATCGCCGATCAGCACACCCTTGCGCACCACCTCGGCGGCATTGTGCAGGGTCGCCATCGCGACCGTGGACCCGGCGATCACCACCGGTTCCATCACCGCGAAGGGCGTGACCCGGCCGGTGCGCCCGACGTTCACCGCGATATTGCGCAACTTCGTGGTGGCTTCCTCGGGCGGATACTTGTACGCGATGGCCCAGCGCGGTGCCCGCGAAGTGGAACCGAGCCGGCGTTGCAGCAGCAGCTCGTCGACCTTCACCACCAGACCGTCGATCTCGTGCTCGATATCGTGGCGGTGCTCGGCCCAGTAGGCGATCCGCGCGAGCACGGCATCGACCCCGCTGACCAGCTCGGTATGCGAGGACACCGGCAACCCCCAGGCCGCGAGCGCCCGGTAGGCCTCGTGCTGGGACCGCGGGGTGAAACCTTCGGTTCGCCCGAGACCGTGGCAGATCATCCGCAACCGCCGCCGCGAGGTGACCGCCGGATCCTTCTGCCGCAGCGAACCGGCCGCGGTATTCCGCGGATTCGCGTACGGCGGTTTACCCTCCGCCACGATCGCGGCATTGAGCGTTTCGAAATCCTCGAGCCGGAAGTACACCTCACCGCGCACTTCCAGCAGTTCGGGTACGGGAAACTCCGCGGTGGCGGTCAGCTCCCCGGGGATGTCCTCGATGGTGCGCGCGTTGAGCGTGACGTCCTCACCGGTGCGGCCGTCACCGCGGGTGGCGCCGCGTACCAGCTTGCCGTTGCGATACACCAGGTTCAGCGCCACCCCGTCGATCTTGACCTCGCACAGATAGTGCAGATCGGGGCCTGTCTCCTCCTCGACCCGCGCGGCCCAAGCCCGCATATCGGCCTCGGAGAATGCATTGTCCAGGGAGAGCATCCGCTCGAGGTGGTCCACCGGGGTGAAATCGGTGGCGAACCCGCCGCCCACCAATTGGGTGGGCGAATCAGGGGTCCGCAGATCGGGATACTGATCCTCGAGCGCCAGCAACTGCTGGAACAGCCCGTCGAATTCGCCGTCGGAGATGATCGGCGCGTCCCGGACGTAGTAGCGGAACTGGTGTTCACGCACCGTATCGGCGAGCTCCTGCCAACGCGCGCGTTCCTCCCCGGCAGCCGGCGGTGGCGCGGCCTCGCCGGTGGGGGTATCCCGTTCGGTGGGGGTTCCGATCTCACTCACGTATCGCAGATTAGTCGAGCCCACCGACACTTCGGTCCACCGTTATGGCACGTCGCCACCCCGGATCGGGCGAATCGAACCGCCTGGAGCAAGTTCTGCGGCGAACTCGCGGAAGCCCGGTTTCCGCGGCGGCAAGACGGCCGCTCGTGGAAAACGCGGCACTCGTCACCGACTCACAGCTCACAGCTACGACTGCGGCACCAGCGATTCCGGGTCCTGCTCGAAGGCTTTCGCGGTGTCGGAGGTGAGTCGTAGTGCGTCGCGAGCCCAGCTATGCGAGGCTCCGGCGAGTCCGCAGGCAGGGCTCACCGATACCTGCCGGGCCAGGGTCGCGCGGGGAAACCCGAGGCGGTCCATCAAGCGAGCGCCCGGTTCGGCGATATCCTGCCAGGTCATCGGGGTACCGGGGGCGCTGGTCGGCACCAGCCCGAGGATCAGGCGTCTGCCCGCGTCCAGCGCGTGCCCGACCGCGTCCAGGCCCGCGGTCCCGGACAGCGTCGCGAGATCGAATCCGAGCGCGTCGGCCGCGGTGCGGCGCAGGAAATCCAGCGGTGGCCGGTTCGCGCAGGTGTGCACCAGGGTGGGCACGCGCTGTGGGGCCAGCACCGCGTCGAGGATCGCCAGTGCTTCCGGTTCGGGCAGGGCGCGGACCGTGTTCAGCACGCTGGCCCCGCGCAGCGAACCGTTCAGCACGTCGGCCACCAGCGGTTCGTCCAGTTGCAGGACGACTTCGGTGTCCAGCCGCATCGCGATCTCGGCGATATGGGCGGCCACTCCCTCGGCGAGCGAATCCGCCAGATCCCGCACGGCACCGCGGTCGGTGAGGACCCGATGGCCGCCCGGCAGTTCCACCTCCGCCGCCAGCGTCAGCGGGCCCGCCGCCTGTACCTTCACCGGCCGGCCCGACCCGCGCAGCCCGGCGTTCTCCCAGGCTTCCTGCAGGGCGTCCAGATCGGTGCGCAGTAGATCGTGTGCGCGCCGTGAGACTCCACCCGGCCGCGCGGCGAGCCGGTAGCCGCGCGGGGTGGTGTCGAAACGCATATCCACCAGCAGGGCCGAAACCCGCCCGACCGTATCCGCGCCCACGCCCCGCGCGGGCAGTTCCACCAGATGCGGCAGTCCGGGCAGCTCTCCGACGATCACCGCGGCGGCCTCGCGCGGGTCCGTGCCCGGCCAGGAGCCGACCCCTGTCGCCACCCCCGCCGGGAACCCGGCCTGGTTCATCGGGACGCGCCGGCGGGTGCCGTGCGCGCGGTGGCGGCGATGGTGCCACTGCCCAGGACCACATCACCGGCAGTGTCGGGCCGGTACAGCACCGCGGCCTGGCCGCGCGCCACACCGCTGAGCGGTTCGTGCAACTGCACCCGCAACCCGTCGCCCACGGCTTCCGCAGTGGCCGGGGCGGTACCGCCGTGCGCCCGGACCTGCACCACGCAGTCGACCGGGCCGTCGGGGGCCGTGCCGCCGGTCCACACGGCCCGTTCGGCGTCGATGGACCACACCTGCAGATCGTCGGCCGAACCCACGTGCACGGTGCCGGAGTCCG
Source organism: Nocardia sp. NPDC058499 (assembly GCF_042719915.1). Lineage (NCBI taxonomy): Bacteria > Bacillati > Actinomycetota > Actinomycetes > Mycobacteriales > Nocardiaceae > Nocardia > Nocardia sp. NPDC058499. The sequence goes on from NZ_JBHXMZ010000002.1 coordinate 34,030, forward strand.
GGTCGATCTCGGTGACGTAGCGCGGTTTGCCGTCCGGTCCGGGTCCGGGCAGGCCGAGACCCTTGCGCTGGCCGATGGTGAACCCGTGCACCCCGTCGTGGCGGCCGAGTTCGGCACCGCCGGAGTCCACGATCGCGCCCGGCCGGATCCCGATCTTCGCGCCGAGGAAGGCGCGGGTGTCGCCGGAGGGGATGAAGCAGATGTCGTGGCTGTCGGGTTTATCGGCTACCGCGAGGCCGCGGTCGGCGGCTTCGGCGCGGATCTGCGGCTTCGGGGTGTCGCCTACCGGGAACATGGCCCGTTTCAGCTGTTCGGCGGTCAGCACCGCCAGGACGTAGGACTGGTCCTTGTCCGCGTCCACGGCCCGGCGCAGTACACCGTCGGTCAGCCGCGCATAGTGCCCGGTGACCACCGCGTCGAAGCCGAGGGCCACCGCCCGGTCGGCGAGCGCGGAGAACTTGATCTTCTCGTTGCAGCGCAGGCACGGGTTCGGCGTTTCGCCCGCGGCATACGCGGCGACGAAATCGTCGATCACGTCTTCCTTGAAACGGTCGGCGAAATCCCAGACATAGAACGGGATACCGAGCACATCGGCGGCCCGGCGGGCGTCACCGGCGTCTTCCTTGGAGCAGCAGCCCCGGGAACCGGTTCGCAGGGTGCCCGGCGCGCTCGACAGCGCCAGATGGACCCCGACCACCTCGTGTCCGGCATCGACAGCCCGTGCCGCCGCCACCGCCGAATCGACTCCACCACTCATCGCGGCGAGTACGCGCATACGCTACGCACCTCCTCTCGCACCGGCCAGGCCGGCGGCTCTGGCTCGTTCCACCACTTGCGGTAATACTTCCAGCAGGGCCTCGATATCGGCCCGCTGCGAGGTGTGCCCGAGCGAGAACCGCAGCGATCCGCGCGCTTCCCGGGGCTCGACCCCCATCGCGATCAGGACGTGGCTCGGCGAGGCGACTCCCGCCGTGCACGCCGAACCGGTGGAGCATTCCACCCCCGCGGCGTCCAGCAGCATCAGCAGCGAATCACCTTCACAACCCGGGAAGGTGAAATGGGCGTTACCCGGCAGCCGGCGGTCGTCGTGCGGGCCGTTGAGCACCGCGTCCGGAGCGATCCGGCGCACCCCGGCGATGAGTTCGTCGCGCAGCGCGATCAGTTCCTGTGCCCGCGCGGGCATTTCCGCCACGGTCTGCCGCAATGCCGCGGCCAGCCCGGCCACGGCGGCCACATCGGAGGTACCCGATCGCAGGTCGCGCTCGTGCCCGCCGCCGTGCAGCAGCGGAACACAGCCCACCTGCCGCCCGAGCAGCAGTACACCCACTCCGTGCGGCCCGCCGAGCTTATGGCCGGCGAAACTCGCCGCCGCCAGCCCGCTCGCCCCGAAATCGATGGGCAGTTGCGCGGCGGCCTGCACCGCGTCGCTGTGCATCGGCACCTCTGCCGTGCGCGCGATGGCCGCCAGTTCCTCGATCGGCTGGATGGCTCCGACCTCGTTGTTCGCCCACATCACGGTGATCAGCGCTACCTCGCCCGGATTGTCGGCGAGTTCGGCGCGCAGGGTTTCGGGCGCGACGATGCCGTCGGAATCCACCGGCAGCCAGGTGACCCGCGCACCCTCGTGCCGCTCCAGCCATTCCACGGCGTCGAGCACCGCATGATGTTCGGTGGCGCCGGCGAGGATCCGGGTACATCGGGGGTCGGCATCGCGGCGGGCCCAGAAAATACCCTTGATCGCGAGATTATCGCTTTCGGTACCGCCGGAGGTGAGGATGACCTCGGACGGCCGGGCCCCCAGGTCGGCGGCGATGGATTCGCGGGCCTCCTCCAGCCGCCGGCGGGCCGCCCGGCCCGATCCGTGCAGCGAGGACGCGTTCCCGGCAGACCCGAAGACAGCGTTCATCGCCTCGATGGCGGCGGGCAGCATCGGTGTGGTCGCCGCATGATCGAGGTAAACCGTCGTGGGCACACCGTTGACCGCACCCGGAAAAGCCGATTTCATGACCGGTAAAGCCTATCCCACCGTTGACCTGCATATCTTCCGGGCATCCTCGGCGTACTGCGGGATCCCCTCACTCGGCGAACGTCCGCCCGGCCGCCGATATTCCCCGCGTCGGCCCGGGAAATCGACCGGCCACCGGGTGGCAGCCGATCGGCGATCCGTGGCCGGGTCTTCGCCCGGTCCGCGCTCTCAGGACCGCTCGGCGCCGTCTTCCGGGGTGGCGTCGCCCGCGGCCCGGTTCTCGGTCGTGGCGCTCGAGAACACCGGCTGGTTCGCGACGGTCGAGGCCGGATAGACCTCGGGTTCCGCGGGGACGTGACTGAACAGATTGCTCTCGTGCATATCGATACTCCGGTCGTAGAAGGTTTCGCAGTGGGAGCGCGGTGCGCGGTGGTCGCCGGTGGCGACTCCTCCCGCATCACCAGCGGGCCGCCCGGCCCCGCCGCCCGCCCGCGGGACGGCGATCGTTCGCCGTGCACCGGGCCGCCCGATCGGGCGTAGCGGGCAGCGCCCGGGTCCCGAACGGATCCGGTGCTGTGATGGATACTCCTGACTCGGCCCGAGCGGACCGGATTGCGCGTCATCCGACGGTCCGGACCCGCGCCGAAATGGGTCGCGAGGCCAGGGCCCTCTCCACCTTACTCGCCGCGGCGCAGGGAAGTCGTCTTTCGTAACCGCAGCGCGGTGCGCAGCCCCCGCGCCGAGGCGTGTTCGCCGGTATCACCCGTAGCGTCGAATCGGCGTTCGGACGCGGTCTCCGGCGCGTCGTCGGCGGTCGCGGTGAGGAGTCGGTCCGGCAGCGCGAGCTTGTGGATGGTCCGCAGGCTCAGCACCGCCTGGCGGGGCAGCGACCCGGTTGTATACGGCAGATCGTATTTCTCGCACAGCGCTCGGACCCGCACGGCGACCTGCGGATACCGATTACTCGGCAGATCGGGGAACAGGTGGTGCTCGATCTGATGGGACAGATGCCCGCTGAGGAAGGCCAGCACCGGGCCGGCGTCGAAATTGGCGGTGCCCAGCATCTGCCGGAGATACCAGTGCGCCCGGGACTCGTCCGTCATCACCTCGGGCTCGAATTTCTCCGCGCCGTCGGGGAAATGACCGCAGGCGATCACCGTATAGGCCCACAGATTGCGGACCAGATTCGCCGTCGCGTTCGCGGCCAGCGTCCGGCGCCACCGGCGGCCGCTCAACGCCGGGAAAACCACATAGTCCTTAGCCACCTGCCGGGCGATTTTCGCCGCCAGCGCCCGCGCCGAACCCGTCCCACCGGCCGCGGTACGACCGAATTTGCGCTCGAGATACCAGCCCTGCGAGGCGATCCCCCATTCGAATGTGACCGCCAGCAGCAGATTGCGCAGCGGTTGCAACAGATGTCCGGGTTGCCAGCGTTCGTCGCGCGTCACCCGCATGACACCGAAGCCGATATCGTCGTCCAGCCCCAGCACATTGGTGTAGACGTGATGCCGGTAGTTGTGGGAATGCCGCCACTGCGCGGACAGTCCGGCCATATCCCACTCCCAGGAGGTGGAGTGGATTTCCGGGTCGTTCATCCAATCCCACTGGCCGTGGCTCACATTGTGGCCGATCTCCATATTCTCGATGATCTTGGCCAGAGCCAGCCCACCGGTGCCGGCGAGCCAGCCGCCGCGACGCCGGCTGAATCCGATCGTCGCCCGCGCGGACGCGTCCAGTGTGCGCTGGAACGCGATGGTGCGCCGGATGTAGCCGGCATCACGGGTACCGAGCCCGTCGGCGACATCACGCCTGATCTCGTCGAGTTCGCGCCCGAGGGACTCGATTTCGGTGACGCTCAGGTGCGCATACACCGCCACCTGGCTGATGGCCATAGTTCTCTGCCCCACATTCCTGGGTAGTTGCCCGGATCCGGAGCCGGAACCGTCTGGAAGCACCGATGACAGTGGTCAGCGGTGCCACCTGCTGAAGCCGCCGCGCCCGAGCAGCGCCAGGCCCTTCCCGGGAACACTCCGGACACGCTCGGATGCGGCGCCACCGATATCGAGAGCAGCAGCTCGGCCTGTTCGAGTCCACCGTAGCCGCATTCGTTCGCGGCGGTCCACAACACCGGTGGCGGGGCGGCGCGCCGGTTCCCGGGATCCGCGGCCCCCACCGGCTACCCGGGAAATGGCTGGTAGTGGCGCGATGCGGGTGGCGGGATGCGCACAAGTTACCCACCTTCCAAAGAACCTGTTGAATGTGCCGTTATTTAGCGGTACGGTATTGAATGTATCGATGGAGCGCTGCAGAAGCGCTACCGCCCCGCAGGTCCACCGGGGCGCGACGAGTGAGGACTCTCCGATGAACCGAACCCCCGAACAGCGCACCCGCCGCATTGCCGCCCGGATCGCCGCGATCGCGATCCTCGCCCTCGCGCCACTGGCCGTCACCACCGGCAACGCCCTCGCCGACCCCACCACAGCGACCGAGGTCAGCGATTTCGGCGACTCCGGCGGTTTCGGCAACGACGACAGCCACGGCTTCGGCAACGACTCCGGCGATTACGGCGCCGGCTGGGACGACGACGGCTTCGGCTGGGACGACAACGGCCAGTACGGCTATCGCGATCACAATCGGCACAACTACGACGGCTGGAACGACCAGTTCAACAGCGGTCACACCGATCGCGAAGACCGGGACTCGCACGCGGGTTACAACGGTAACCGCGGTAGCGACTACGACGCTCCGGCCGACTGGGACGACAACGACCACAGCGGCGGCACCCAGAACCAGACCTGGAATGTGCCCAACCCCTATATTCCGCCGCCTCCCCCGGCCCTGCTGCCGACTCCGCCGGTACACCTCCCGGCGCTGCCGCATCTTCCACTGCCACTGGTCGGGCTCCCGGGACTGCCCGGCACGGGCAGCGCCTTTTGATACCGCGCTCTATGTTGCCGTTATTTAGCGGTCCATATGAAAGCGATACATCAGTTGAGATAATACGGCCGGGTCCATACCCCGGACCCGGCCGTAACCCGATTCTTCGATCACACGGGCGCCGCCACCGCCGCCGACGTCAACTGCCGGCCGGCCGCGGCAAGTACTGCATGCGCCGCATCCGAAAGCTCCTCCGCCCGGACAGCCCGCTCACACCGCCGCGCAAGATCGATCCGGTCGTCGCCCGCCTGCTCGACCGGCGCAAGCACGACCTCGGCCGTCAGCCCACGCGTCCGCAGGACCCGGACCACCGACCCGATCAGCGTATCGTCGCCGACGAAGCCCGGCACGGTCGATCTGTTGCCGTGCGCATCCAGATACCGCAACCGCACCGGCTGCACCGGGGCCCCGGTATCCACCGCGGCCTGGAAAATCGCCGGCCGCAGTTTCCCGTAGGCCCGCCCGCACCAGGTGGTGCCCTCCGGGAAGAAACCGATCCGCTCGCCCGCGGCCAGTCGCTGCCCGACCTGCTGCACCACCTCCGGCAACCGGCGTAGCCGCTCCCGCTCGATCGGCACGACCCGCATGATCCGGGCCAGCCGCCCGAGCAGCGGCCAGTCGATCAGATCCGCGCGCGCCACGAAGGCCAGCGGCTGCACCGAGGCCAAGACGATGATGTCCGCCCAGCCGATATGCCCGCAGGCCACCAGCACGCCGGTACCGGCCGGCGCGAACTGCGGCCTCCCCTGCACCGGCCGTCGATCCACCACCCGGAGCCGGATCCCGCAGCTACGCAACAGCATTCCCGCAAAGCGCCGCTGCACACCGGAACGGCGCGACGGTGGCGTGACGATATGCGCGAACGGATAGGCGGCCAGCACCGACAGCGCACCGGCGGCCCGGAACCCGGCACGCAGTATTCCGACCTCGGCCCTGTGCTGGACGCATCCCGCCGCGCACGGGCTGGTGGGCATCCACGAATGCTGCGGCACGGTTACTCCGGCCTGATCTTCCAGCGTCCGAACCGGCATCGGATCACCGCCCACCGTCGAAATTCGCCGCCGCACCGCGTAAACGGTCCAGGTAGCGGGTGTTGATGGTGTCCAGCCCCAGCAGCACCACGAAATCGGCGACCGCGAAATCCGGATCGTGCGCCGGTTCGCCGCAGATCTCCGCACCGAGCCGCAGATACCCGTTGAGCAGCGGCGGCAATTTCGGGCGCGCGGGCGCAGGTAGATCGTCGAGCGCCACCCCGTCCACCACGACCGGGCGGTACGGCCGCACCCGCTTCTCCGGTGCACACGCATGTTTGGCGAGCAGGAAATCACGCACCCCGCGCACATTGACCCCGGCCGGCTCGTCCGGGCGGTTACGCATGGGCACCGAGGCGCAACCCATCACCCAGTCGTAACCGGTGAGCTGGATGTAGTGCAGGATCCCCGCCCACATGAGCGTGAGCACCGAGCCGTTGCGGTGGTCGGGCACCACACAGGCCCGCCCCATCTCCACGATCCGCTTCCCGGCCGGGTCCAGCCGGGTCAGATCGAATTCGGTGGCCGTGTAGTAACCGCCGGCCGCCGCGGCCCGGTCCGGTGGCAGCATCCGGTAGCAGCCGACGAATTCGCCGGTGTGCTCGTCGCGTACCAGCATGTGGTCGCAATGGTCGTCGAAGCGATCGGCGTCCAGACCCGTTCCGTTGTCGGGGATCCGGAAACCGGGTTCATCGGCGAAAACGTTGTACCGCAGTCGCTGCGCCGCGATGCGATGGTCGGTATCGGAGGAGACGATCAGTGCGTATCGGGACCGGTGATCCTCGCTGCCGGCCGGTCGAGCCGGCGCTGTCAGCACGGACGTAATAGCCATAAGGCCTAGGAGGCCAGTTCGACACTGCGCCCGGGCATCCGTGAAGTGTCGCCGGTATGCCGGTTCGGTTAACGAGATGCAGCTCACACCGGCCGTTTACCAGCAGCTTCCCGTGAGTTCGCCCCGTGGGAGGCCAGAGGCCGCATGACGCCGGGAACCGAACGACCATCTACCTCGTTGAGGATTGCGCCAATTCGGACGAACCACCCAACCGGTGGTCGCTAGGCGACAAAACGTTCCGGTTCCCGAACCGCGCCCCGCCACTGCTCGTCGACCTCGTCGAACCCGGGCCGCCCGGTGCCGATGAACGCCACCAGCCACGACAGCACCGCGGCGAAACGGTTGCGGAAGCCGACCAGGTAGAACAGGTGCACCGCCAGCCAGATGAACCAGGCGATCGTGCCACGGAAGCTGATCCGCTCGTTGAGTTTGGTGACCGCGCTGAACCGGCTGATCACCGCCATACTGCCCTTGTCCCAGTACACGAACGGCGTACCGGGGTGCTTATCGCGACTGACGATATCGGCGGCGTGACGCCCCTCCTGCATGGCGACCGGCGACTGCCCCGGGTAGCCGTTGAGCGAGGTCATATCGCCGATGGCGTAGATATCGGCGTAACCGCCGACGGTGAGGTCGGGGTTGATGAGCAGCCGCCCGGCCCGGTCGGTTTCGCATCCGGTGGCTTCGGCCAGCATTTTCGCGAACCCGCCCGCCTGCACACCGGCCGACCAGACGATGGTTTCCGCGTCGATCTGCCGAAGCTGCCCGTCCTTGTCTTTGACGGTGACCTGCCCGGCCTCGATATCGGTGACGAAGGTGCCCAGCAGCACCTCCACACCGCTACGGGTCAGCGATTTCTTCGCATACTCCGAGAGCCCGCCACCGAACGGCGGCAGCACCGCGCCCGCACCTTCGACGAGGGTTACCGAAACCTCCTGGTGGAAGTGCCGCTTCGCCAGCTCTTTCAGCTGTCCCGCGACCTCGACGCCGGTGGCACCGGCCCCGACCACCACGAACGACAGCAGCCTGCGGCGGGTCTCCTCGTCGGCGTCGGCAGCTTCCCGGAAAACGCGTTCGATCTGCGCACGCAGCAGCTTGGCGTCGTCGATGGTTTTCAGTGAGTAGGTCTTGTCGGCGAAATCGTCACGTCCGAAATACGACTGGCTGGCACCCGTGGCGGCGATCATCGAACCGTAGCGGATACGCCGGGTGCCCTCGGGGGTCTCGTAGGTGAGGATCGCGGAATCGGGCTCGATATCGGTGACATGCCCCTGCCGGACATCCGCCTCCTTGTGCCGGCGCAGAATGTTCGCGATGGGGGGTGCGATCTCCTCGGACGCCAACACCCCGGTGGCGACCTGGTACAGCAGCGGCTGGAACAGGTGTTCCGGCGTGCTCGAGATAAGGACATAATCGACGCCCGCCTTCGCCAACTGCTTGGCGGCGGCGAGCCCACCGAACCCCGATCCGATGATCACGACATCCGCGTACTCGACGCCGGCGCCGATTTCCGTGACGTTCTGCATGACAGCCTCCTTCACTCATTACTAACCGTCATCCAGAACGCAGATATTTCAGGGTTCAGGGCGCATAATTGAGATGACTCTTATCTGATCTCGTCATGAATGGGGTGGAGATGGAACTTCGCCAGCTCACGTACTTCGTCGCGGTGTGCGAGGAACTCAGCTTCAGCCGGGCCGCGGCCCGCTGTTTCATCTCGCAATCGGCGATCAGTCATCAGATCGCCCGGCTCGAACACGACCTCGGCGTCCAGCTCTTCGAACGCTCGACCCGCTCGGTCGTCCCCACCGACGCGAGCACAAGGCTACTACCGCTGGCGAAGCAGATGCTAGGTCTGGAATCCGCGATCCGAGCCTCCATCCGCACCACCGGCCCCAGAATCCGCCTCACGGCGAATATGTCCTTCGCCACACGATCGCTGACGGCTATCGCCGGCGCCCGCGAAGCCCACCCGGGCGCCGAGATCGAATTCGTCATCAAACCCTTCCGCCAGCGCGTGGCCGCGGTGGCCGACGGCGATTGCGATCTCGCCCTGATCCGCGGCAGCGTCCAGCAGGCGGGCCTCATCGTCGAACAGTTGTGGGTGGAAGACCTCACCCTCGCCACCGCCCCCGCCCACCCGCTCGCCGGACGCACCGATGTCACCCTGTCCGAATTGAGCGCCTACCCCCTCCTGCTCCCCCCGGAATCCGAGCAGGTCCTCATCCACAACGTCATCCGCGCCGCCTTCGCCGACCTCCCGGTCGGCCCCACCTACGGCCCGCCCATTCCCCCCGACCACACGGCCACCATGGAATTGATCAACCACCCCGACGCGTGGACCGCGCTCTACGCGAACAGTTCCACCGAAGGTATCGCCACCCTCTCCCTCGCCGACCAGCGCCTGCGCATCCCGGTCTCCGCAGTACTACGCGCCGACACCCGCCGCACCCCCATCCTCGCGACACTGCTGCACGGACTGCACGGCGCGTAGCGGTACGAACCCGCACCGCAACCCACTGGAATGCCCCACGCAAACGGCCGACCCCCGTGCGCCATAGCACCGGGTTCGGCCGTGCCTGCGATACACGCCGTCAGTCACTCCGGGAGTACCGCCCGCAACTCTCCCGCAACATGGCCAATGAAAAACGCCGCCACGACACAATCACGCCACGCAAACGGCCGGCCCGGTGCCGTGGCTCACCGGGCCGGCCGTGCTCCTGCGGCCGGGCAGTGGCCGCCGGGAAACCCGAGTGGCGAGGGACCACACCTCGGGTTGTCTCGTTACCGTCCTACGACGGTGGATACCGCTGTCGTGGATCTACGGCCGGTCGGTGCGCAGCACCGCACCTCCGGGCACCGGCTGAACCTCACCGTTCTTCAGAATGATCACGCCCGGGCTGCCCGGCGGCAGCTGGTATCCGGGCAGATCCCGTCCGAGGTTCTCCCGCAGGATCACCCGGTCGATATCGGGCCGCTCCTGTCCATTGATGATGATCTTCTTCTCACCGGGCCCGGGATGTGCACTGGCCACCCCGGCACCCGCCACGGCCGCACCTGCGACCCCTACTCCGCACACCACAGCGGCGAAAGCCCTACTCGCCGGTTTCAGACTCACCATGAAACTCCTTGTCACATCGCATTTTTCGCCGATCGAGTGACCGGCTTTCCGATGTCTGCGACGTTAGTTCGCTTTCCTGTGCCCCAGCTGCGCACTCGGCTGGGAGTCGGCTGGGAACCGGCAGCCTTCTTGAGAACCGGCCGCGCGGGATCAGCCGCAGCAGAACAGGTCGTCACACGGCTTCCCGGCCTCACTGCCGTACACCGTGAAACCGCGCAGCGGCGCCAGCAAACTGTCGGCGGTCCACGGGTCCAGCGGGGGCGCGGAGGCCGGAGCGAGAACGCCCCAGCTCGGCGGCGCATCGTTGAGGTCATAGCGAGCGACGCCGTCGACGAACAGAGTCCACAGGCTGTGGTCGGGAAACGGGTTCAGCCGCAACACCCACCAGTGCCCATCGACCTCGGCGGCCAGCGGAAACCTCCGATGGCCCGTACCGCGCCACTGCGGCTGTGCCTGCGATTCATATCGCGCCATATCTCGAGTATCCGCGCGGCCGTGTTCGACCACCACAGCAGCTCAACAGCCGGCGGCCGCTACCGCTCGTGGTGATCGCCTCGCTGCCGCTCGAGGAGTTCGGTCACCGCTTCCTCGGTCAGCGGCCGGTGGAAATACCAGCCCTGCGCGGTATCACAGTGCAGGGCCCGCAACTGTTCGGCCTGGAACCGGGTTTCGACACATTCCGCGGTGGCCGTGAAGCCGAGCGCATGAGTCAGGCCCACGATCGATTCCAGCACCACGAAATCGGTGTCGCCGGCACTGTCGCGGATCCGCTGGACGAACGGGCCCGCCAGCTTCACCACCTGTAGCGGCAGCTGGCCCAGGTAGGCCAGGTTGGAGTAACCGGTGCCGAAATCGTCCAGCGCGATACGCACCCCCGCGTCCGCCAGGGTGCGCAAGGCCGCCAGCGGTCCGCCGTCATCGGCCATGAACGCCCGCTCGGTCAGCTCCAGTTGCAGCCGCTGCGGCGGTATTCCGGTCTCGGCGAGAGTTTTCTCCACTCGGGTCAGCCAGGACGGGTCGGCCACCTCCACCGCGGAGACGTTCACACTGATGACCGGTGCGCCCTCCGGGTCGAGGTCGTACCAGCGGCGGGCGGCGTGGCACGCCCGCCCGAGCACATAGGCGCCCAGGGCCAGGATATGGCCGTCGTCCTCGGCCAGGTCGATGAATTCGACGGGTGAGAGCACCCCCAGGTCGGGATGACGCCACCGCACCAGCGCCTCCACGGCGTCGACCCGGTCCCCGGACAGCGGCACGATCGGCTGGTAGTCGAGGAAGAACTCCCCGGCGGCCAGCGCCTCGGGGATGGCGGCCGACAGTTCGGCCCGGGCGTGCTCGCGGCGGCCGCGGTCGGGGTCGAACACCGCATAGCAGCCGCGGCCGGCCGATTTGGCCCAATACATGGATGTGTCCGCGGCTTGCAGGAATTCGTCCGCGTCGGCCCGGTCCGAGCGTTCCTCCATCACCCCGACGCTGGCGCCCACGCGCAGGCGCTGACCATTGATCTCGAAGGGCTCGGAGAATGCCGCCAGAACGGTCTCGGCCAGCGCCGCCACCTCGCCGGGGTGGGCGGGGTCGGGCACCAGGATCACGAACTCGTCGCCACCCATCCGCGCGACCAGCTGCCCGGGTTCGGTGACGCATCCCCGCAGCCGGGCCGAGGCGGCAACCAGCAGTTCGTCGCCGACCGCGTGACCGTAGGTGTCGTTGACAGTCTTGAAATGGTCGAGGTCCACGTAACACAGGCCGACGCCGGAGTCCGGAGCGGTGAACGCTTCGGCGAGCGCGTCGAACAGATAGGACCGGTTGGCCAGGCCCGTCAGCTGGTCGTGGTGGGCCCGGTAATGCAGGCTCGCCTGCAGAGCCCGCTGTTCGGAAATGTCTTCTACCAGCACCAGGGTGTACTGCGGGGCGCCTCGCTGATCCCGGATGAGCGAGACGTTCAGGTTGGTCCACACCGCGTGCCCGTCCCGATGCGGGTATGCCTTCTCCAGCCGGACACTGTCGCATCCGCCGGCCATCAGCGCCCCGTACAGCTCCCACATCCCCGATTCGTCTTCCGGATGCGCAAGGTCGGTCACCAACATTCCGCACATCTCCTCGGGCCGGTACCCGAGCATCTCCGCGAACGCCGCATTGACTTCGATGATCCGGCCCGTCATATCCGACAGCCCCGTACCGACACCGGCCTGCGCGAATACGCCACGCATCCGTGCTTCGCTGGCCCGCAACTGTTCTTCGGCGGCGCGCCGCGCCGCGATTTCGGCGGTGCGAACGCTTTCCTGCTCGGCGAGCACCCACGCCCGGAAGGCGCGCAGGTAACCGTTGGCGAAGGCCCCCAGCGTCGCGGCCACGTGCGGTGCCGGGACACCGAGGCCGGCGAGGTGGGTGCCGAGAACATGGATACTGCGGCCCAATACCTCGTCACCCACGAGGTGGGCGCGGGCGAGATCGGCACCGGCCGCGGCCGCCCGCTCCGGATCGGGCCGCGGGGTGGCGGCCACACAGACCTCGGCCGTCAGCTGGGTCAGCAAGCCGGCGGTTTCGGCGGCGCTCATCGGCACGATGTGATCGCGCGCTCCCTCCCGCAGCGCTGTCATCCATCGGCCGGCCAGGTCGGCATACAAGCCCTGGGGTAACGCACCGGGCCCGGCATCCCAACCCATGGGGTCCGATGCTAGCCGCAAGCGGCTCCGGATGTGGAACGTACCCACTTCCCACCGGTTTCGGATACCATGACGGCCGTCCGGGTCGCCAGGCTTCGCCGACGCAGAAAACGTTGGCGCGAAAGGAAATACCGACCGATGACCAGACCGAGTTGGGCCCCCGACGGTATCGACCTGGATCGCCCGAGCGCATCCCGCGTCTACGACTACTTCGTCGGCGGTATGCACAATTTCGAGATCGACCGGCAGCTCGCCCAGCAGATCGAGACCTTCACCCCGAATGTCGCCGAGACCATGCGCGCGAACCGAGATCTGCTGCGCCGCTGCGTCCGGTTCCTCGCCGACCAGGGAATCGAACAGTTCCTCGATATCGGCTCCGGTATCCCGACGGTCGGCAATGTCCACGAGGTCGCGCAGGCGGCCAATCCGTCGGCGCGGGTGGTCTACGTCGATATCGACCCGGTCGCGGTCGCACACAGCACGGCCATCCTGGCCGGTAACCCGAACGCGGCCGTGATCCAGGCCGACGCAGGCCGGCCCGAAACGATCGTCGCCGCCCCTTTGGTCAAGAGCCTCATCGACTTCGACAAGCCGGTCGCGGTATTGCTGCTGGGCGTACTGCATTTCGTCACCGACGATGCCGACCCCGCGGGCTGCGTCGCCCGGCTCGGCGCCGCCGTTCCGGCGGGCAGCTACCTGGCGATCACCCATGCCACCGCCGATGGGCAGCCGGCCGAGGTCCTGGAAGCACAGAAACTGTCCGGCCGGACCTCCACGGAGATCGTCCTCCGCACCCAGGACGAGATCGCGGCCTACTTCACCGGCTGGACGATGCTCGATCCCGGGCTCGTCCACCTCCCGCTGTGGCGGCCCGAGCACCCCGACGATATCGGCGAACATCCGGAACGGTCCGGGGCGTACGGCGCGGTCGCCCGCAAGGACTGATCCGAGCGCCCAGCACCGTCGAGCCCAGTGCTTCGGGCCGTGGAAAATACCGGCCCGATTGCTCATTCGGGTGACAGCCGCGCGGTGAGAGCTGCCGCGCTCGACCGCTGCGGCTCCGGACGACCACCTGCGTATCGGCCGACGGTTACGTCCTCGTCCCGTCGGCACCGCAACTGCCACTGCCGGCAGGGTTCTCGACTTTTCGCTGTTCACACCGAACCAGTAGCCGGCGTCGAGTGCCTACAACGGCTCCAACTACCGGGTCGACGCCACCTGGATCCCGGCACAGCGCAGGCGGTCGGCGGGTGACCACCTCAGGTCCTTTCCCGTCACGCTCCGCACATGGCGCCCGGGTCCTCGCCGGCGAACAGCGTGTTCAGGAAGGCGTCGACATCGTCACCCGCGGCCGTGAGGACACCCCGGTGGTCGGCGCCCTCGTAGGACCGGTAGTCCACAGGCGAACCGTTCGCGCACAGCTTCTCGGTGATCTGCGTGGTGATCGGTGCGGCGACCAGGGCGTCGGTGGTGCCCTGCGCAACCAGGGCAGGGACCGTGAGGTTCAGCTCTTCCGGCTCTTGTCCGGCGAAGTACGCGGTGAGCGCGGCGGTATCGGCACCGGGTGCGAACAGATCACCGGGCGGGACCTCGGCCGCTGCCGCTTTGATCTGGTCCATACAACCCGTGCGTGCCACATCGAGTAGCGGCCGCGCCGCATCGCTGATCATCGCCTCGGCCGAAAGTTCCGGATCCGCGGCCTCGGCGCCGAGGAGCAGTACCGGCAGGAACGGTAGTGCCGCACGCACCCCGGGGCCGCCGGCCGCCATATATTCGGCGGTATCGCTGGTGCGGCTCCCCGGTGCGTAGGACACGGCGCCCACGAGGTCGAGTTCCGGCGCGTATCCGGCATCCTGCGCCGCGGTGAACAAGGCGGCATGCCCGCCCTGACTATGTCCGGCCACAGCCCATTTCGCGCCGATCCGGGAATCGAGTTCACGCGCGGCACGGACGATATCGGTGACGGTATGTGCTGCGCTGACACCGTTCATGTACGGATGTCCGCCGGGCGTTCCCAGGCCCTCGTAATCCGTGGCGACGACCGCGTATCCGCGGGTCACCCACCGGGCGATAACGGGATCGGTGACGGCCAGATAGTCACGCGCCGGCCCGCCGACGCTGTGCGCCGAGGGTGCGCAGGCGTCTCCGACACCGGTGGTGCCGTGCGCCCAGCTGATCACCGGCCAGCCGCCCTCGGGCGGCTCGCCGGCCGGGACGGTTACCGTGCCGGAAACCAGGATCTCCTGCCCGGCGGCGGATTGCGAAAGATACGTGATGCGTTCGGTCCGCGCAGCTTCGGGCACCACCGAGTCCGGAGATAGCTGCACCGGTGTGGCGGTGATCAGGGCGCCCGGCGCGGCACTGTCGGGTTCTTCGGTCGAATCGCCACATGCCGTGGCGACCAGGGCCGTGGCCGCCAGCACGATCGCCGCACGCCATCTCCCGGTGCCGCGGCGGGACAGAACTGTTCTCATATCACGCTTCCAACCATCTGTGGCGGCGCGATATCGCTCCATCGGACACCGGTCGCCACGGATAAAACTGAAATTCATTCTAGAACGTAGCACGGCGCGATATGCGGACGGAGCGAATCGGAAGGTTCCGGATCGCCGCCGGTGATCGCCGTCCGAAAGCCGCGGACCGGCCCCACCGGAACAGTCGACCTCGCCCACCGCACCCTCGGTCGTTGCGCTTCTTCACAATGAGAGCGACCTCGACGGCCTGCCCGGAGCCGAAGCTCGGCGCCGGCGTCCCGACGGTTTCCCAGCCCTTACGTCCCGGGCACGGGCCGCCGACCGGCTCTTCTTCGGCACCCCGAGCCGGCCGGCGGCTGTCATATGGTCACGCGACGGCGGTCCCCTCGAGTTCGACCATCTGGCCGGGAAGCGCGAGCCGGGTCACCCCGAGCATCGTGGTGGCCGGCGCGATCCCGGCCGCGCCCAACCGCGCCGCCAGCACACCGTAGTGCTGGAACAGGAGATCGACGTCGGTGGTGTAGACGTTGAGCCGCACCAGGTCGGCGACCGACATACCCGCCTCGCGGAGCACGGCCTCGAGGTTGTCCAGACTCAGCGCCAGCTGCGCTGCCATATCGCCGTCGTGCTCCGGTTTACCGTCGCGATCCGTGGCAGTCTGGCCGGAACAATAGAGCGTCCGGGTGTGCCCGGCGACGAGTTCCCCCTGATTGAATCCCAGCTCCGCCGACCACATCACCGGGTTGACCGCCGTGCGTTGCACTGTCACTTCTGCTCCATTCGTTTCATCGGAAGTCCTATGCCGACGAGTCTCGCGGGAAATCACGACATCCTCGGTCATGTATTCCGGGTAGATTTCCCGGTATGCGCGCCGACCGGTTGGTCTCGCTGGTGCTGTTGCTGCGCCGGCACGGCCGGTTACCGGCCGCCACGCTCGCCCGCGAGCTGGAAGTATCCACCCGGACGGTGCTGCGCGATATCGAAGCGCTCTCCGCGGCCGGTGTCCCGGTGTATGCCGAACGCGGCCGGCACGGCGGTTTCGCACTGCTCCCCGGTTTCCGGACCGAGCTCACCGGACTGAACCACGAAGAGGCGCTCGCCCTGCTGGTCGCCGGAACACGTCGCGGTGCCCAGGTTTTCGGGCTGGGGTCGGCGCTCGCATCGGCCATGCTGAAGGTGGTCGACGCGTTGCCCGAGAACTACCGGACCACCGCGAGCGAAGCGGCCCAACGGTTGCTCATCGACCCGGAAACCGACCTACTCGCGCGCCGGGTGGGCGACGACGATGTGCCCGACGCCGTGGTGACCGAGGTCCGGCGCGCGGTGTTCGCCGGGCACAAACTGCGTATCCACTACGCGGCCGTGGACCAGGCCCCGCAGTGGCGCACCGTGGACCCGATCGGGCTGGTCACGGTGCGCGGCCAGGGCTATCTGCTGGCCACCCGGTCCGGCGCGGACCGCACCTACCGCCTGTCGCGGCTACTGGCCGCCGAAGAACTGCACGAAACCGCCCAGCGACCGGACCGGGTCGATCTGCACAGCGCCTGGCAGGAACGCAGCACCCGGTTCCGGGTGGGCGGCAACCAGGTCACCGTGCTGGTACAGGTGGATCCGGCCCGCCGCGACGAACTGGTGAGCACCGCCCTCACCGTCCGCAGCGAAGAAACCGGCACCGACGGCAAGTTGCGACTGGAGGTGACCTTCCAGGATTTCCGGCATGCCGAATGGGCGCTGTGGCAGCTCGCCCCGGACGCCGAAGCCCTGGCCCCGCAGTCGTTGCGTATCCGCCTGCACAACCGCGCCGCCGCCATCGCCACCCGCTACGGCGGATCCACCACCTAGGAAATCCGGCGGGTTACCCGCTTGCACCTGCGGCTCGGGGAGACTGCCGATACGGCGGCCCTTTATACCCCCGTTCGGGGGTGGCCGGTCGACGGTGACCTGTATCACTATCTCAGCGGGTCACGCGGCGGGACGGAATACGCCTACGGCCCCGGATACAGGCGTCCACACGGGCGCCGGGAGAGGACCGGTGATGAGTACAGCCCTGAAGAGCTACGCCTCCGGCGCGTGGAATGTGCCGCTGCTCGGGGATACGATCGGCGACAATTTCGATCGCACGGTCGCCACTTTCCCCGATAACGATGCCCTGGTGGATGTTGCCGGCGGCCGGCACTGGACCTATCGCGAGCTGGCGACCGAGATCGATGCGCTGGCGTCGGGGTTGCTCGCGGCGGGGATCGGCAGCGGGGACCGGGTGGGGATCTGGGCGCCCAACTGTCCCGAATGGGTTTTCGTGCAGTACGCGACCGCCAAGATCGGTGCCGTTCTGGTCACGATCAATCCCTCGTACCGCGCGCATGAACTGGAGTATGTGCTCCGGCAGGCCGGTATCCGGATGGTCATCGCCGCGGAGTCGTTCAAGACGTCGGACTATGCCGCCATGCTGGCGGAGGTGCGCGCGGGTTGCCCAGCGCTGGAACGGGTCGTACTGCTCGGCAGCGCGGACTGGTCCGGCTTGCTCACCGTAGGCCACGACGCCGACCCCGCCACGCTCGCCGCCGCACAGGACGGGTTGTCCGCAGACGATCCGATCAATATTCAATACACCTCGGGCACAACAGGTTTCCCGAAAGGTGCGACGCTGAGCCACCACAATGTCCTCAACAACGGCTTCTTCGTCGGCGAGATCTGCGGTTACACCGATCAGGACCGCGTATGCATCCCGGTCCCCTTTTATCATTGCTTCGGGATGGTGATGGGCAACCTGGCCTGCACCAGTCACGGGGCGACGATGGTCATCCCGGCACCGGCGTTCGATCCCGCGGCCACGCTCGCCGCGGTACAGACGCACCGGTGCACATCGTTGTACGGGGTGCCGACCATGTTCATCGCCGAACTCGCCGAACCCGGATTCGACGACTACCGGTTGTCGACGTTGCGGACCGGGATCATGGCGGGGTCGCCGTGTCCGGTGGAGGTGATGAAGCAGGTCATCGAGCGAATGGGGATGAGCGAGGTGACCATCTGCTACGGGATGACCGAAACGTCACCGGTTTCGATCCAGACCCGGGCCGACGACAGTATCGACCAGCGCACGGCGACGGTCGGGCGGGTGGGCCCGCATCTGGAGATCAAGATCATCGATCCGGTGAGCGGCCGGACACTGCCGCGCGGGGAGCCCGGTGAAGTGTGCACGCGGGGTTATTCGGTGATGCTCGGCTACTGGGAAGATCCGGAGAAAACCGCCGAGGCCGTCGATGCGGCCCGCTGGATGCATACCGGCGATCTCGGGATCATGGACGACGACGGTTACGTGGCGATCACGGGCCGGATCAAGGATATGGTGATCCGCGGCGGCGAGAACATCTACCCGCGCGAGATCGAGGAATTCCTCTACACCCATCCCGATATCCTCGATGCGCAGGTGATCGGTGTGCCCGACGCCAGATACGGCGAGGAACTCATGGCTTGGGTCCGGATGCGTGAGGGTGCCCCCGCTCTCGATGCCGCGGCGCTGCGCGCATTCTGCGAGGGCCGGCTGGCGCATTACAAGATCCCCCGCTACGTGCATGTGGTCGACGAATTCCCGATGACCGTCACCGGGAAAGTACGCAAGGTGGAGATGCGGAAGCAAGCCCTGGCACTGCTCGAGGGCATGGGCGTCGGCAAGTAACCGAGTCGTGCGAGCAATCCACAACGACGGGGAGGTTCGCCGGGCCGGAATTCCACCGGCCCGGCGAGGTCGTCGAAGCGGTTCAGGCAGGGGTGCCGAAAGACTCCAGAATCGTATCGATCCGCTCACGGGCGGCGGCCGCCATCGCCGGATGCGTGGTTTCGTACAGCTTCCCCGATTCCACTGCACCGAGGATGATCTCCGCCGCCCGCGGCGCCGGGATCATCTCCTTCGCCATTTCGGCGACCGCCTCCATCATCGGTGCCAGCTTGTCCATTACTTCGGGCGGCAACGCCTCCGCTTCCGGTGCCCGGTCCTCCGGCGGCGTGGCGAGCTCGGCGAGGCCCCGGAACATCTGAGTGTCCACCGGGCCCGGGCACACCACTGTCACACCGACGTTCGGTGCGATCAGGTCCAGTTCACCCCGCAACGATTCCGAGAGCGAGATGATCGCTGCCTTGCTCGCCGCGTACGGTGCCCCGAACATACCGACCGCCAGCCCGGCCAAAGAAGCCGTGTTGACGATATGCCCGTGCCCGGCAGCGATCAGATGGGGCGTGAATACGTGGAGACCGTTCACGACTCCGCCGACATTCACGGCCCAGACCCGGTTCCAATCGGCGGGCGTGACCTCCCAGCTCGGCCCGCCGGTCCCCATACCGGCATTGTTGAACACCAGGTCGATGCGGCCGTATTCGGCGAGCGTCCGGTCGGCGAGCGCACGCACCTGCTCGATATCGGCGACATCGGTGGGCACGGCGATCGCCCGGTCACCCAGTTCGGCAGCGGTTTTCGTCAGCGCCGCGGAATCGATATCGGCCACGACCACCCGCAGCCCCCGCTCTGCCAACGCGGCGGCGATTGCCGCGCCGATACCGTTCGCGGCACCGGTGACGACGGCAACCTGCCCGGCTTCCAGTTTCATATGCCCTCCAGTCGGGTGCCCACCCCGCCGGCGGGCTCCCCACCATCCTCGCGACCTCGGCTGCCGACCACATCGGTCTCCGGACCTACGCTCGTGTCACCCCTGAGTACCACCGCGCTCGTCTCGCCCCTGAGTACCACTGCGCGGCAGGCGACTCGATTGCACGATCGGCGCCGGAAGCTGAAACCGCCCGCCCCGGTATCGGGAATTCGAGGCGAGCGGCACTGTCCACGAGCCGGGCGGGCCGGCCTCCTCCGCACCGGTCTCCTGGTCGCTGCGACACCGCCGCCCGGCGACAAGGAGACCGTCCGGCCTACCGCTCAGATGACGCCGAGGGCGAGCATGGCATCCGCGACCTGGATGAAACCGGCGATATTCGCCCCGACTGCATAGTTTCCGGGGGAACCGTATTCGTCGGCGGTCGCGAGAGTGCGATCGTGCACACCGCGCATGATCTCGGCGAGACGTTCCTCGGTGTACTCGAACGACCACGAGTCCCGAGAGGCGTTCTGCTGCATCTCCAGGGCGCTGGTCGCGACGCCGCCGGCATTGGCGGCCTTACCCGGTGCGAACCCGACCTTCGCCTCGCCGAACACCCGCACCGCCTCGGGCGTGCAAGGCATGTTCGCCCCTTCGGCGACGACCGTACAACCGTTGCGTACGAGCACGGCCGCGTCCCGGCCGTTGAGTTCGTTCTGGGTGGCGCAGGGCAGTGCGATATCGCACGGCAGATTCCAGACCGATCCGTCTTCGACGAACCGCGCCGAGGGGCCGCGTTCGTCGGCGTAGCGGGAAATCCGGGCCCGGCGCTGCTCCTTGACCTCTTTGAGCAGTTCGAGGTCGATACCGGCTTCGTCGACGATATAGCCGCTCGAATCGGAACAGGCGATCACCGTGCCCCCGAGCTGCTGGACCTTTTCGATCGCGTAGAGGGCGACGTTCCCGGAGCCGGAGACGATGACCTTCTTTCCGTCGAAGCCTTCGCCGCGGGTCCGCAGCAGTTCGTCGACGAAGAACACCACGCCGTAACCGGTGGCTTCGGTGCGGACCTGCGACCCGCCCCAGGCGAGTCCCTTACCCGTGAGCACACCCGATTCGAAGCGGTTGGTGATGCGCTTGTACTGCCCGAACAGGTAGCCGATCTCCCGCCCGCCGACACCGATATCACCGGCCGGAACATCGGTGTGCTCGCCGATATGCCGGTAGAGCTCGGTCATGAACGCCTGGCAGAAACGCATCACCTCGGCATCAGAGCGGCCCTTCGGGTCGAAATCGGAGCCGCCCTTGCCGCCGCCGATCGGCATACCGGTGAGCGAGTTCTTGAAGGTCTGCTCGAACCCCAGGAATTTCACGATCCCGACGTTCACGGTCGGGTGGAAACGCAGCCCGCCCTTGTAGGGGCCGAGCGCGGAATTGAACTCCACCCGGAATCCACGGTTGATCTGCACCTGGCCGGAGTCGTCGACCCAGGCCACCCGGAAGATGATCTGCCGTTCGGGCTCGCACAGGCGCCGGATCACGGCCGCATCGGTGTAGGCGGGGTGTTTGGCGACCACCGGGGCGAGGCTGTCCAGCACTTCGTGTACGGCCTGGTGGAACTCGGTCTCCCCCGCATTGCGGAGAAGCACCTCGTCGTAGATTTCCTGTAGCTCCTCGTGCAGAACGGGCATGGATCCGGTACCTCCTCATCGTCGGCGACCTTGCGCTGATCGACCACCGGGCCGCGTTCGAGCATTCGCATCCGGCCACGAGCTCACCGCCGCAAGGTCACCGTTGTGAGCCTAACCGTCGGTCGGATTGCCCCCGCCATCTGCCCACTCACGATGTGATTCAGATCTGTGAAGCGTTATTTTCGCCACAGCTGCATGGTCTGTGACCGGCGGTATCCGCCACACGTGTTCGGTCGTCCGGTCGCCGCGGCCGCTCAGCACGTCGAGAACGGGCGTCTCCGGGGCTTCCCGATATTCGACGCAAAACAGCGAACGCCCGGCCGGAGTAACCGACCGGGCGTGCTCACGCCGTGGCGTGGGAAAGCGCGAGGGCTCAGCCCTTGTGCTTCTTGACCTCTTCGGTCAGCTGCGGGGCGACGTTGAACAGGTCGCCGACGATGCCATAGTCGGCGATCTCGAAGATCGGCGCCTCTTCGTCCTTGTTGACCGCGATGATGGTCTTCGAGGTCTGCATACCGGCCCGGTGCTGGATGGCGCCGGAGATACCCAGGGCGACGTACAGCTGCGGGGAAACCGTCTTACCGGTCTGGCCCACCTGGAACTGACCCGGGTAGTAGCCGGAGTCGACCGCGGCACGCGAGGCACCGACGGCCGCGCCGAGCGAATCGGCGAGGGTCTCGACCACGGAGAAGTTGTCGGCGGAACCGACACCGCGGCCACCGGAGACGACGATATTCGCCTCGGTGAGTTCCGGCCGGTCACCGGCGACGACGGGCTCGCGGCTGGTGACCTTGACGACGCCCTCTTCCTGCGCGGGGACCTCGACGGTGACCTTCTCGCCGGCGCCGGCCGAGGCGTTCGCCTCGATCGAGCCCGGACGCACGGAGATCACGGGCACATCGCCGGTGGCCTTGGCGTCCACGGTGAAGGCGCCACCGAAGATGCTGTGCACGGCCGAGCCGTCGGCCTTGACGTCGATGACGTCGACCAGCAGGCCGGAGCCGATACGGGCGGCCAGGCGGCCGGAGACCTCTTTGCCCTCGGCGCTCGCGGCGACCAGGACGGCCGCCGGGGAGGCGGATTCCACGAGGCCGGCCAGCACGTCGACCTTCGGCGTGATGAGGTAGTTCTCGACATCGTCGGATTCGGCGACGTAGATCTTGGCGGCGCCGGCCGCGGCCAGCGCATCGGACAGTTTGTCGGCGGTGCCGGGGACGCCCAGCACCACGGCCGACGGCTCACCGAGGCCGGCGGCGGCGCTCAGCAGTTCGGTGGTCACCTTCTTGACCGCACCGTCGGCGTGCTCGACGAGCACAAGTACTTCTGCCATTTGTCTCTTCTCCTAGAAGTTGCTGCGGGTGCGGGGGACTCAGATGATCTTCTGGCCGACCAGGTACTGGGCGATCTTGGTGCCGCCGTCGCCCTCGTCGCTGATCTTCTCGCCCGCGGTACGCGGCGGCTTCGGGGTGGACGCGGTCACCGCGGTGCCCGCATTGGCCACACCCACGGTCGACGGGTCGATGCCCAGGTCTTCCAGGGTGAAGGTCTGCACTTCCTTCTTCTTGGCGGCCATGATGCCCTTGAAGGAGGGGAAGCGCGGTTCGTTGATCTTCTCGGTGACGCTGACGATGGCCGGCAGCGACGCCTCCAGCTTGAACACGCCTTCGTCGGTCTCCCGCTCGCCGGTGATCTTCTCGCCGTCGACGGTGAGCTTGCGCAGATGGGTGAGCTGCGGGATGCCCAGGTACTCGGCGATAACGGCCGGGACGGCACCCGAGCGGCCGTCGGTGGCCTCGTTACCGGCGATAACCAGTTCGACGCCCTCGACCTGGCCCAGCGCACCGGCCAGGACCCACGCGGTCTGGACGGTATCGGAGCCGTGGATGGCGGGATCGTTGATGTGGATCGCCTTGTCGGCGCCCATGGACAGGGCCTTGCGGATGGCCTCGGTGGCACGATCCGGACCGGCGGCCAGCACGGTGACCTCACCGCCCTGCGCCTCCTTGATCAGGAGGGCTTCTTCGACAGCGCGCTCGTTGATCTCGTCGAGCACCGCGTCGGCGGCTTCACGGTCGAGGGTGAAGTCACCGTCGGTCAGCTTGCGCTCGGACCAGGTATCGGGCACCTGCTTGATGAGTACGACGATATTCGGCATCGGTCTTCGTCGACCTCCTGTTCTGGTTACCTGTATTGGCGGTCGCACGATCTCCAGCGGCCGTACGTCCATGTGAGTAGCTCAGGCCGAGACATTACCCTACGTTAAGTTACTCGTGGGTAACTTACAAGCACGGCCGCCCGGAGGGCCTCCCTGGAGACCCGTGTACCGGGCAGTACCAGTAACCTCGTCGCAATGAGCGAGGCTGTGATTCCCGCCGCACCGGCTACCCCTGACGTACTGGAGCCGCTGCCGTTGACCGGTGAGCGGACGGTGCCGGGTATCGCGGAGGAGAACTACTGGTTCCGCCGGCACGAGATCGTCTACGCCCGGCTGCTGTCGCGGTGCGCGGACAAGGTGGTACTCGAGGCGGGATCGGGCGAAGGATACGGCGCGAATATGATCGCCGAGATCGCGGCCGCGGTGATCGGGCTCGACTACGACCGCGGCGCGGCGGCACATGTGCGCGCGCGATACCCCCGGGTGCGGATGATCCGCGGTAATCTGGCCGCTCTCCCGCTGCCGGACAACACGGTCGATACCGTGGTGAATTTCCAAGTGATCGAACATCTTTGGGATCAGGTGCAGTTCCTGCGCGAATGCCTGCGCGTGCTGCGTCCCGGGGGCGAACTGCTCATCAGCACTCCCAATCGGATCACCTTCTCCCCCGGCCGGGACACCCCGCTCAATCCGTTCCACACGCGCGAACTGAACGCCGCCGAGCTGACCGAACTGCTCGAGGAAGCCGGTTTCCGGGTGGAACTCATGACGGGTGTGCACCACGGCCCGAGCCTGCGCGCACTGGACGAAAAGCACGGCGGCTCTTTCATCGACGCGCAGATCGAGCGGGCACTGGCCGGTGAACCCTGGCCGGCCGAACTCACCGCCGACGTCGCGGGTATCACCGTCGACGATTTCGCGCTGACCCCCGCCGATATCGACGCCAGCCTCGACCTGGTCGCCCGAGCGGTGAAACCGTGAGCGGCAACAACACCGGCGACACGGTACCCGGACAATTCACGCTCGTCCTGCACTCACACCTGCCCTGGCTGGCCCATCACGGCCGGTGGCCGGTCGGCGAGGAATGGCTCTACCAGTCGTGGGCGGCCTCGTATCTACCGGTGGTCGAGGTCCTGCGCACGCTCGCCGCCGAGGGGCGCTCGCATCTGCTGACACTGGGGATAACCCCTGTTCTCGCAGCACAACTCGACGACCCGCATTCGCTGGCGGGGATGCATCACTGGCTCGGCAACTGGCAGTTGCGGGCCGACGAGGCCGCCATGGCCGGCAACAAACCACTCGGCCGGCACGAGCACCGGCTCGCGGCGGCCGCGCTGGCCGAGTTCGAACAGAACTGGCGGCACGGGGCGGCGCCGGTATGGCGGCAGCTGCTCGACGCCGATGCCATCGAATTGCTCGGTGGCCCGCTGGCGCATCCGTTCCAGCCGTTGCTCGACGAACGGCTGCGCGATTTCCAATTGCGTGAAGGGCTCACCGACGCACGACTGCGCTGGGGACATACGCCTTCGGGTCTGTGGGCACCGGAATGTGGGTTCACGCCCGGCATGGAAGACGGCTACGCCGCCGCCGGTGTGACGCATTTCATGGTCGACGGGCCCGCTCTACGCGGGGATACCTCGCTCGGCCGGCCGGTGCGCGACTCTCCCGTCGTCGCATTCGGACGCGATCTCACGGTCAGCTACCGGGTGTGGTCGCCGAAATCGGGTTACCCCGGCAACGGCGCCTACCGGGACTTCCATCACTACGACCACGCCACCGGACTCAAACCCGCCCGGGTCACCGGGAAAACCGTCGCCGGGCCGGACAAGGCGCCCTACGACCCCGCGCTCGCCGCGGCCCAGGTCGAGCGGGATGTCGCGGATTTCGTCGCGACCGTACGCGAGCGGCTCATCACCGAATCCGAGCGGATCGGGCGGCCCGCCCTCGTGGTAGCGGCCTTCGATACCGAACTGTACGGGCACTGGTGGCACGAGGGTCCGCAGTGGCTGGCCCAGGTGCTGCGGGCGCTACCGGAGGCCGGGGTCACCGTCGGCACCCTCGCGGACGCCCGTGAACGCGGGTTCGTCGGCGATCCCGTTCCGCTCACGGATTCCTCGTGGGGGTCGGGTAAGGATTGGCGGGTCTGGGCCGGCGACCAGGTCCGCGACCTGGTCGAACTGAACGAGGAAATCGTCCGGCTCGCCCTCGACACCACCGCGAAGATGCGGGCCACCGCGCCAATCGGCCGCGACCCGGTGGCCGATCAACTCCTGCGCGAAGCCATCCTCGCCGTGTCCAGCGACTGGGCGTTCATGGTCAGCAAGGATTCCGCCGCCGGATACGCCCGCGACCGCGCCCACCAGCATGCGCACGCCGTCCGCGAGATCGCGGGCGCCGTCGGCGCCGGCCAGTACGCGCGAGCCCGGGAACTGGCGGCCGGATGGGCCGTGGCAGACGGCGTGTTCCCGGCCCTGGACGCGCGTAGGCTACGCGTCAATCCAGTAGAAGGACCGCGATGAAGATCTTGATGGTGTCGTGGGAATACCCACCCGTGGTCGTCGGGGGTCTGGGCAGGCATGTCCACCACCTCGCGACCTCGCTCGCGGCGGCCGGACACGAAGTGGTGGTGCTCGCGCGACGCCCCACCGGCACCAGCCCCGCCACCCATCCCACCCATTCGTTCGTCGCCGAGGGCGTGCTGGTGGTGGCGGTCGCGGAGGATCCGCCGATCTTCGATTTCGGCGAGGATATGCTCGCCTGGACCCTGGCCATGGGGCATGCGATGGTGCGCGCCGGGGTCGCACTGGACAAACCCGGTATCGGCGAAGGCTGGACCCCCGACGTCGTGCACGCGCACGACTGGCTGGTGGCGCATCCGGCGATCGCGCTGGCCGAGTACTACGACGTCCCGCTCGTCTCCACCATCCACGCCACCGAGGCCGGGCGGCACAGCGGCTGGGTCGCGGGGCGGGTGAACCGGCAGGTGCATTCGGTCGAATGGTGGCTGGCCAACGAATCGGATGCGCTCATCACCTGTTCGGCGTCCATGCAGGACGAAGTGGAACGGCTCTACCGGCCCGACCGGGTGCCCGTGCACGTGATCCGCAACGGAATCGACGTGGGAGCCTGGTCGTTTCGCGCCCGCCCGCCGCGTAGCGGGCCGCCGCGCCTGCTGTATGTGGGGCGGCTCGAGTACGAGAAAGGTATCCAGGACGCGATCGCCGCACTCCCGCGGATCCGCCGCGCCCATCCCGGTACCACGCTGACCATCGCCGGGGTCGGCACCCAGTTCGAATGGCTGCGGGAGCGTGCCCGCGTACACCGGGTGGCGCGCGCAGTGCATTTCACCGGTCAGTTGGATCACGCCGAACTACTGGGCTGGCTGCACGGCGCCGACGCCATCGTGCTGCCCAGCCGCTACGAGCCGTTCGGGATCGTCGCCTTGGAGGCGGCGGCCACCGGAACACCTCTGGTCACCTCGACCGCGGGCGGACTCGGCGAGGCGGTGATCGACGGCGTGACCGGGGCCTCGTTCGAACCCGCGGACGTCAACGGACTGGTGGACGCGGTGATCGCGGTCCTCGACGACCCCACCGCCGCGCAGCAACGCGCGCGGGCCGCCCGGGACCGGCTCACCGAAGATTTCGCCTGGGATGTGGTGGCCGCGGAAACGGCCGGGGTGTACTCCGGTGCGAAACGCCGGGTCCGCACTCCCCTCGGCCGGCCCGAGATCGACCGCCGCCCGCTCCCCGAAAGGGACCCCGCCCAGCCGTTGTGAGCCACGACCGGTAGACACCGGAGTTCCCCTGGTTACAGCTTCGAGTGATCGTCATGCGATTGCGCCGTATCGGTACCCCTCACGATTCGTTCCCACGGTGGGTCCGTGGCATCTCAATACCGGGGTCGATGGCTCCGCGTCGCTCGGAGTCGGTTGAGACGGTAACTACGCCGGCGGGCATCCTGTTCCGGTATCGACCGGTTCAGGGCGCCGCCGTCGCGCAGCCGGATCAGGCTTTTTCGCGGAAGGTGAAGATCTCGCCGATCCGGGTCGCGACCACGACTTCACCTTCGGCGCCCACGGCCGTTCCGGTGGTGGTGCCCGATGCGCCGGGCAGAACATCGGAGTCGAGGGTGGCGCCGGTAGCGGTGTCGAAGGTGATCAGGTTCAGTCCGTCGCCGATGGCGGCGGGAACGTAACCGGTACCGCCGGCCGTCTGGACGGGAGCGCCGCGCAGGGCCAGGTCCTTACGCTCCCAGACTCGTTCATAGCTGGCACCGGTATCGCGCAGGGCCATCAGGTAGCCGTCGTCGCCGGCCGGGATGATCAGGCCGTCGTCGGAGACCGAGATCCCGCGGCGCGGCTCCCAGTCCAGATGCGCTTCCCATTTCGGCTTCCCGTCGGCGGTATCGACGGCCAGCAGGCGGCGGCTGTTGTCACCGACGTAGAGCGTGGACCCGTCGGCGGACAGGGCGGGATCGGTGGCGCTTCCCCCGGCCAGGATCTCCCTGCTCCACTCCTGGACGACTTTGCCGTCCGCATAGCGCAATGCCACCAGGGCGGCATCGGGTTCACCCGGTTTACGCACCGTGGCATAGATCCGCCCGGAGTCGACCTCCATCGCGGCGATCGTGGCCACCGCGCAGTTCGGGCCACCGGTGGCGCAATCTTCGAGCCCCTCGCCCGGGGGCGGCCAGTCGACATTGGGGGTCTTCAGGAAATCGGGCGTGGGCAGCAACTGCTGGGTGGGCACCATCCGTTTACCGGTCTGCCGTTCCAGCACATCGACCTGACCCGATTGTGTGATCACCAGCAGATGGCCGTCACCGGTGAACTGCATCCCGGTCGGTACTCCCGCCACCGGCGTGCGCCAGCGCGGCTGGCCCAGCTGGTTCGCCGATTCGACCGCGCTGTCCAGCCCCACATACACGTTGCTCGCGCCGTCGAGCAGGGTGGGCGAGTAGATGGCATGCGGGCCCAGCGGATTGCAGAAACGTTTACGCCCCGTCGGCATCTGGTAGGAGTAGATCTCACAATTCGCATCGGTTCGGGTCGTCAGGAAGATCTGCCCCTCCGAACCCACCGTCACCGGCTGGGCGACGGGCCCGCCGACCGGACGCGACCACTGCAGGCTCAACGCCCGTGACCCGGTGACCTGGGTATTACCGCTGTTACGGGCCTCGTGTCCCGCCGCGGGCCAGCCCAGCCCCCGGCCGACCGTGATGTCGTCCACATCGGTTCCGCACGCGGTGAGCACACCCACCGCCGCGACAATCACCGCGAGCCAGGACCCGGTCCGTACGCCGCCGCCGATACGCACCTGCTGGTCTCCTCCGTCGTCCTGTCGCCCCGGCCATGTGTGAGATTAACGGAAGGGTATAGGCCGGGCCCGCGGAGCACGAAAGTAGGCTGTTCGGCGGTAGGGGCCACGCGATACCCGGCAGGAGCAGGCGGCGCCCGCAGGCGACAACTTGCGTAACCACGGAGGGCGGCGCCGCTCGCTGCCCAGAGATTCAGGAGAGACGTCGTGACGAGCATGTGGGGCGCACCGTTGCGCACGCGATGGCAGGGTTCCCGGCGCCGGGACCCCGGGCAGGCCCGTTTCCTCACCCGCGATTCGCTGCGCTGGGTCCTGGCCAACCGTGCCTACACGCCCTGGTACCTGGTGCGGTACTACCGCCTGCTCAAATTCCGGCTGGCCAACCCGCATGTGATCCTGCGCGGCATGGTCTTCCTCGGTAAACGAGTGGAAGTCCACGCCACCCCTGGGCTGGGCCGGCTCGAGATCGGGCGCTGGGTCCATATCGGCGACGGTAACGCCATCCGCTGCCACGAGGGTTCGCTGCGGATCGGCGACAAAGTGGTGTTCGGCAAGGACAACGTGGTCAACACCTACCTCGATATCGAGATCGGCGAATCGACACTGGTCGCGGACTGGTGCTACATCACCGATTTCGACCACCGGATGGATGACATCACCATGCCGATCAAGGACCAGGGCATCGTGAAGAGCCCGGTACGGATCGGACCGGACACCTGGATCGCCGCCAAGGTGACCGTGCTGCGCGAAACCCGGGTCGGGCGGGGCTGTGTCCTGGGCGCGCATGCCGTGGTGAAGGGTGAGATCCCGGACTTCAGCATCGCGGTCGGTGCCCCCGCCCGGGTGGTGAAGAACCGGAAATCGACCTGGGAGGCCGGCGCCGCCGAACGCGCCGCCCGGGAGGCGGCGCTGGCCGATATCGAACGGAAGAAGAACGGGGTCGCACAGGACGCGTAACCGGCCCGGCCCGCCGCCTTGGTCGAGGCTACGGCGATTTCAGCGATTCCATCTTCTTCACGATTCGCTGCACGGTGAGCCAGGTCCGGGTCGTGATGTTCTTCCCGTAGTTCCGTTCCAGCCACATCATGAAATTCGGGGTGTTCGGCGCGGAGTTGTCGATGATGGAGAGAAAGGCCCGCGTCTGCTCGTCGTAGCCGACGACCTTCGTACGCGGGTCGGTATCGGCGGGCATTTCGACGCGGGAGTGGGCGCCGTCCTTGAAGAAAGTCACGGTCAGGTAGGTTTCGCGGCCGTGGGTGTAACCGGCGAAGGGGTCGCGGTCCAGCAGGGCGCGTAGTTCGGCATGGTCGCGGATAAGCGTGCCGCCCGCGATCCCGAGTTCGGCGTTCAGAGCCTGCTGGATACGCTCCTCGAGCTCCGCGCCGGGGGCCTGCTCGGTGGCGAATACGATATTGCCGCTGGACAGCACCGACGCCACCGATTCGAAGCCGAGCCCGGTGAACACACCACGCAACTTCTCGTTGCTCATATTCGGATTGCTGGGCATGATGCCGCGTAGCAACGCCGCGTACCTGGTCATGGGCAGACCGTACCCCGGCGCCCCGACATCTTCCGGGGCCTGTGCCGGTGTCCTGCCCACGAAACCACGGGCAGGGCAACTCGGGGCTGGGCGGCGACCGGAATCGGCACTACGTTCGCTGCTGATCGGTACGCTCCGGTCAGGAAGGAAGTAATCATGCGTCGTACTCTCCGGGCCGGCCTGCTGGCAGCGGCCCTGTTCACGATCCCGGTCGCCGGCGCGGCCACCGCCTCGGCCGTGCCGCTCGTCCCGCAGGCCCAGCCCGCCGTCGAGCCGGAGGCGTCCGAGGACATCGGGCTCGTCTGCACCATGCAGTACCCCCCGTCCCCCCTCTGCTTCTTGTCGTCGCTGTCGGCCTCGATTTCGGGACCGTCCACCGCGGGCTGACCCCACCGCCGAGACGACCCCGGGGCTGTTTTCACCTTCCCCGGGGCGTTTCGGCGGTCGACGACCGGCCCTCCTCTCGTATGCCGTAGCCGCTCCCGAAACGCAATTCGCTCCTCCCCGTTTCATATTGCGATCTCATGGCTACTCCAACAGCCTGGGCGGATTTGCCTACGATGGCTGCATTGATCGATATCGTCCAGCAGTTCACCCGGCCCGCTCCGAGCGCCGGTTCACACTGTGGCACCGGCTACCGATATGCCGGATATCGATTGCCGAACGCGGGAGGGGCGATGCCAGGAGAAGGCCCGGTACTGCATGGGCTGGAACCGATCACCGGCCAACTGATCGAACAGTTGGTCCAGCGGCCGGACGGCCGGAGCAGATTGCTGCCGGTGGTGGTCGCGGTGGGGCCGCCCGGGAGCGGGAAAACCGTTCTGCTGCACTCGCTTGCCCAGCGCTGCGCGAAACTCCCACTCGCCCACGTAGATCTGGGCCGGGGTGACCGCGCGCCACGCGAGATCTTCGGCGAACTCGCCTTCGAACTCGGCCGCAAACGCGCACAATTCGGCAGTATCACCTTTCCGCAGTTGTGGCTGTGTGTCGTGGCGGTCGGCAGCACGCTGCATATGCAGGCCGACAACCGTCGGGCGGCGCTACAGAGCCTGCGTCAGGTCGTCTCCAGCGCCCAGCCGATGGAGGCGCGCAGTCAGAGCGTCGCCGATATCCTCGAGGCCGCCGGTCAGGTGCCCGAAGGTTTGTCGCCGTGGGTGGGTATGGCCGTGGAAAGCCTGCTGCAGAGCCTGAACCGGCTCAGTATCAGGCGCCGTATCAAGCGCGGACCACGGCTCACCGGCGAACAGGTCGAACGCGACGATATGCTGATCGACCTCGCCAAATGGGCACACGGCGACGACGAATCCCGCGCCGAGGCCGACGCCATTTTCGGGATGGCATTCCTGCACGATCTGCGGCACGCCTACACCGGTATGCGGGGTACGGGGCGCACCCTCAATTCCATACTGCTGCTGGACAATGCGCACAGCCCCTCCGGCCGGCATTTTCTGCAGACCCTGCGCGAAGCGCGGCGGCGCAACGGTGCCGAACCGGATCCGCTGGTGGTCGTCGCCACCAGCGCGCAGTGGCTGCCCGCCTGGAGCGAATGCTGGCACCGTCCCGGCATGCACCGCTTCAGCGATATCACCGAACGCCGCGAACCCGAACACCGGACCGGCGGTCTCGAATGGCCGGAACCGCGTACCCCACCCGATATCTACACCGACTGGGCGTCCGCAGATAATCCGGCAGCGTCTTGGTTTCCCTGGTACCTGGTTGATCTGAGCCGGTTGAGCGCGCAGACCACCGGTGATCTCGCCGCCGACCAGCGGATGCGCTCGGTGCCCCGGGTCGCGGATTTCGTCCGTGCCCTCACCGGGGGGAACGCCGCCGCAACCACCGATGTCCTCGCCGCGCTGGGGCAGACCGGTGAGGACGATCCACTCGCCTGCGCGCGGACCGTCCTCACCAGTGCCGTAGGCACTCACCACGATCCCCTGCAGGAACCGGTCGACGCGCCCGGCACCGTGCTGGAGCGGGCCCGCGAACGGTTGCTGGCGGATTTCGCGGCCCCCGAGAGCTTGCGTGATCTGGTCACCGCCGCCGCCGGACGCACCGTGGATGTGCTCTATCAGCGGGAGATCCTGGATTCCGCCCTGCCGGACGGAGAGGCTCTGCTCCAGGAACTGCGCAACCGGCTGTGGATCCGGACCACCGGTGGGCCGGAACCGGAGATGGTGCTCGATACCTGGCTGCGCCGGATCCTGCTCTGCGAACTCGCCGACCGCGAAACAGACGATCCCCGGAACTGGGACGCCACCCATATGATCTGCCGGGATGTCTACCGGCGCAAATCCGAGGAAGGCGAGGCGGCAGCCGAAATAGCGGCCGCCTACCACGATCTCGCGCTCGGTGAACTCGGCGCCGCCATCGAATACCTGGAACGGCCGTTCCTGCCCGGGCAGGCCGAGTTCGGTCACACCGCCGCCACTGCATGGCTGTCCGATCTGGATCTGGTCACCTCGGCCCCACGTCGCCCGGACGCCGACGAGAATCCGTTCACACAGGTCGAGACGATCGTCCGGAACAACGGTCTGGAGCCCGAACACGAGATGGCGTGGCTGATCGCCGCGCTGTGGGTGTCCAACGATCCACTGGGCGATCCGCAACGGACCCTCGATCGCACCATCGAGAACGAATTTCGGCAGCTCGCCCGCGGTCTCGGCCGCGGGGCGCTGCTGCTGTATGAACGAGCGGAGAGGTATCGATGACCACCTTGATCCAGCCGCCACCTCCCAGCTATCGGAAATGGTGGTGGGTTCCCGCCGCACTGTTGGTGGTCGCCTTGGTCGTCGCCGCGGTGATCGTGCTGCCCGATCTCTTCCGCGAGGACATCGGCTGCGAGGACGGCGCCGTACGGAACGAGAACGGCCAATGCGTCAGGCTCAGCGACGGTAGCGTGAGCTTCGATACCGAAATCGACGATCTCGTACAGCGCATCGACGACGAGAACACGGCCGTCGTAGAGGAGGGGGAGCCATGGGTGAGCGTCGTATTGCTGACGCCGATGACGGCCGGCAACAACGAAGACGGCTTCGTCACGATGGCAGGTATCCGGCATCGGCTGGCGGGCGCACATCTGGCCCAGCTCGCCGCGAACGAGACCAGTGCAAGCCCCCAAATCCGGTTACTACTGGCAAACCCGGGCAGTGATTTTTCCTCGTGGGAATCTGTGGTCGAGGAGATACAGAACCGCCGCGCGGACGAGAATATCGTCGCGGTCACCGGGATCTCGTTCAGTCTCGAGAACGCGCTCGACACCATCGAACAGCTCACCGGTCCGCCCCCTGAGCAAAAGCCGATAGGGGTGATCGCCTCCAC
Organism: Nocardia sp. NPDC058499; assembly: GCF_042719915.1. Classification (NCBI taxonomy): domain Bacteria; kingdom Bacillati; phylum Actinomycetota; class Actinomycetes; order Mycobacteriales; family Nocardiaceae; genus Nocardia; species Nocardia sp. NPDC058499. Next base: position 67,662 of record NZ_JBHXMZ010000002.1, read on the forward strand.
CCTCACGATCGATGACCTTCCGACAACGCGCGGGTTCCTGAAGGTTTCGCCACCCGCCGAGGAGCACGCGCGGGCCGCCGCGGAATACCTCGCCGACCACGACGAACGGATCATGATCGTTCGCGACGACAACGAAATAGACCACTACGGCCGCACCCTCGCCGATGCCTTCGAAGCGCAATATCCCGACGATTCGCAACGATTCGCGGGGCGACCACAGCCCTACAATGCCCAATTCGGACACGTAGCGAACGCGTTTCGCACCATCATGCACAGTGTCTGCAATCAAAAGCCGAGTACCATCTATTTCGCCGGACGAGGTGCCGACGCCCTCGAATTCCTCAACGAACTCGCCCAGCGCGAATGCCGCGAGTTACCGATCCAGGTGATCACCGCAGACGATATGCCGTACCACCAGCTCTCGGAGAGCCTCGCAGGAAAGGCGCTCGACGGGGCCAACATCACGGTGCGGTACACCGGACATGTACACCCCGATGCCTGGCACGAAAACCCCGGCGGTTTCGACTTGTACGCGGTCGACCAGTTCTCGCCCGGATGCGAAGGTCCGATCTGCTACTCCGAATTCTCCGATGGCGGTGTGCACGATTTCGCAGCCGTTATGGAATATGACGCCGTGAAAACGGCCGTCCAGGCGATCCGGAACGCATCCGGGCCGCACCACACCCCCGTGGACTCGGACGCTGTTCTTCAGGCGATGATACAACTGCACTCGGCCGTGGCGTTCGACGGCGCCAGCGGGAGACTCGACTTCGATGACAAAGGGCAGCCGATAAATAAGCCCATTTTGATCCTGGAGGCGCAGAACGGTGCGCCACCGCTCTATCTCGAATCACGGTAGCGGACCGGAGTAGCCGCCGACGCGGGTGGACGGTTCAGCATCCGGGCGGGGCCGCGCGCGTATCCGGTGGCACCGCCTCGGCAGCGCGGCGCGCGAGACGTTCGGTCAGGCGATCACGGGCCGCCGGCCATTCCTCGGCGAGGATCGAGTAGATCACCGTATTGCGGCGGCTGCCGTCCCGCCGCAGGGCGTGCTGCCGCAGAATGCCCTCCTGCGTCGCGCCGAGCGCGGTGACGGCTGCGCGGGAAAGCGTATTGCGGTCGTCGACGGTGAATTCCGCCCTATGGGCTGCGAGGGTGCCGAAAACGTGGTCGAGCAGCAGTAGTTTCGCTTCGGGATTGATCACGGTGCCGCGGACTCGGCGCGAGTACCAGGTGAAACCGATGGTGACCCGCCCGTGCTGTACATCCATGTTGTAGAGCGAGGTGGTGCCGACGATCCGGTTGTCACGCAGGTCGACCGGGACGAGCACCTGGCGACCGCTGGACAGGGCATGGGCCACGGTTTCGGCGGAGGGCGGTTGTGATTCGATGCCCTCGGGGAAGTAGCGCAGGGTGTCGGGGTCGTCGTGGGCGGCAGCCAGATCCTCGGCGTCGCCGGGTTCGAGAGGGCGCAGCAGCACATGGTCGCCGCGTATCCGGGGTGGGTGCTGCCAGAACTCGCTTCGCATGGCACTCCTCGCGTCGGTTACCGCTTGTCTACACCGGCAACAGTGGTCGGCACCAGTGTGTTTCAACTGGTCGTGCGCACACCGAGGGCCGATCCAGTTCGCCGGCCCGAAAACGGCCGCACCGGCACAGCCGAAGGTATCGCCCGGACCATCGGTCCGGACGACAAGACAAGCCGTGTCAGCCGGCACGAGCCCGAATTACGGGAATCATCGCACCGGCGCCGGACGGTTCATCGGGAAGCACGGCACAGGAAGACTGTTGCGGTGCGGTCGATCCGGGTGATCACCAGCGTGTAGGGCCGGCACCCGGTGGGCTTCAATCGCCGCCGCAGCACATCCGGGTCGATATCCACACCTCGAACCAGGATTTCGAGGGCGCCGCAGTCGTGGCGGCGCAGTTCGGTCCGCAGCGTCTTCTCGCGGAACTCGAGCCGATCGATGATCCGGAACCCGCGGACACCGGCGGGCAGCCGGTCGCCGGTGAGATAGGCGATGCGGGGGTCGAGCTGCCACAGGCCGTGGCGGGCCGCGTAGTGCCGGACGAGCCCGGCGCGGACCACCGCACCGTCCGGGTCGATGATCCACTCCCCCGGCGCCCGCTCCGGGATCTCGTCGGGCTCGGCGTCGGTCAGGGTGGTAACCGTGCCCGAGCCCGTGAGCACCGTGGCCCGGCGGGTGACGCCCGGTTCGCTCAACCCCGCCGACCACAGACAGGCTTCGCGGACCGCCCCGTCCAGCGATACCACCTCGATCTCACCCGCCCAGCCGAGTCGATCGAAATCCAGTCCGGGCGCGCACTTCACAGCGATGTCCCGGCCGGGATAGGCGGCCAGCAGGTCCGGCAGCGGTGGTTGCAGAGCGGCCGGGTCGAAGGTGCGCTTACCACCCGCCCGGCGGGCCGGGTCCGCGATGATCACCGTGCCGGCGGTACACGGCACCAGCGCATCGGCCCGGACGAGGAGCGTGTTCGTCGGTATCCCTCCCGCCCCGGCGAACGACACCGCTCCCGGCCCGTCGGCAGGCGCTGTGCCCGCCGCGGTGCACGGCACTGCTCCCAGCGCGTCGACAGGTGCCGTGCCCACCGCGGTAGGAGGCACCGCGGTCGATCCCCCACGATTGTTCGGGAGTTCGTCGGCTGCCCCGGCCGGTTCCACTGAGTGCGGCCGGGCACTGGACCCGGTTGACGGCGACCACGCCGCATCCGGTACCGCCGAAGCCGACTCGTCCCTGCGGAACTCCTGCCCGGTACCGGGCCACGCCGCCGGCCCGGGCCCCCACCGGACATCCGCCGGAGACACCGGGCGGGACAGATTGTGCCGTGCCATCGCGAGTCTCACCTGGTCCAGATCGCTGCCGACAACCCGTGGGCAGACCCGCGCCAGCTCGACCAGTTCCGCCCCGATCGAGCAGGTCACATCGTGTACATCGCGACCCGCCAGGCGGGCGGCGCGATGCCGGGCCACCAGAGTCGGGGTGGCCTGCTGGAGCGCATCGTCGGTGAACAACCAGTTCTGCGCCCCGGACAGCTTGGCGGCTGCCCGGCGGCGCAGGCGCACGGTTTCGATCAGCGCGGGCGCCCGGTCCCCGTGCGCGCGGCGCACCGCCGCCACATCGTGCAGCTGGGAGGCCGTCGTGAGCTCCAGCTCCGCGACCTCGGCCAGCGCGGCCGCGCCCGGCGGCGACGCCAGGAAGGCGATATCGGCCGCGCTGAAGCCGTACCCCATCTACTTGCCGGCGGCCGGCTTCACCCCGGTGATCATGGCGTTGTAGAAGAACTGGCGCGGAACCACGCGACGCATCACGTTCTCGTCCACCCAGCTCAGCCCGAGCCATGCCCGGTACATCGCCATCCGGTAACCGAACGTGAGTTTCTCGTCCGGTACCGCGGCCTCGAAGGTGCGTACCGGCCAGCCCCACAGGGCGGCGGCGAACTCCTCGGTATGCGCGGCCACGTCCACGGCGCCCGCCGAACGGGCCATATCCTCGAGCTGGGTGGGGTCGAAGGTGTGCAGATCGACCACGGCCTCCAGGGCCGCGGCGCGCGACGATTCGTCCAGTTCTTCCTGGGGCCGGCGCCAATCCCGCAGGAAGGGGAGCTTGGTGATCGCGGTGGTGGCCTTCCAGGTGATGTTGCCCAGATTGCGGGCGTAGAAGTTGCCGACGGTGGTGGGTTCACCGGCGAAGACGAAACGGCCGCCCGGCTTCAGCACGCGCAGGCATTCGCGTAGCGACTGCTCGACGTCCGGGATGTGGTGTAGCACCGCGTGACCGACCACCAGATCGAAGGTGTCGTCGTCGTAGGGGATGGTTTCCGCGTCCGCGACCCGGCCGTCCACATCCAGACCCAGGTTCTCGGCATTACGCAGCGCGACCTTCACCATGCCGGGCGACAGGTCGGTCACCGAACCGGTCTTCGCGATACCGGACTGCATCAGGTTCAGCAGGAAGAAACCGGTTCCGCAGCCCAGTTCCAGGGCCCGCTCGTACGGCAGATCCGCCTCGCCGACCGCCGCGTCGAACCGGCCGCGGGCGTATTCGATACAGCGTTCGTCATAGGAGATCGACCATTTGTCGTCGTAGGTCTCCGCTTCCCAGTCGTGATAGAGCACCTGGGCGAGCTTGGTGTCCTCGAATGCTGCTTCGACCTCCGCGGCGGTGGCGTGCGGATGTGGTGCGGGGTCGTCGGGGCGTACCGTCATGGTCGGAGAGCCTATCCTTTGCTTCGGGGTGGCTTGATACCACCGGGTGGGTCCGGGTGGTCCAGGCCTCGTTCAGGCGCCGGTGAACTCCGCGAACCCCGGCCCGTCCTGCAGGTAGGACCGTGTTCCCAGGCGCTGGTCGGCGGTATCGAACAGGTGTGCCCATTCGGTGCGGGCCCGTTCGTGGCCGTGCGGTCCCGCCTCGAACACCGCTTTGGCGGCCGCCAGCGCACGGGCCGGGCCGGTGCTGAACTGCCGGGCCCAGGCGATTGCCGAATCGAGCACATCGTCGGGTGCGACCACCTGATCCACCAGACCCAGCCGCGCGGCCTCGCCGGGTTCGACGAAACGCCCCGTGTAGACGAGGTCCTTGGCGGCACCCGGGCCGATCAGCATCGACAGCTGCCGGATGCCGGCGAGCGGGATCATTCCGGTGCCGATCTGCGGAAGTCCGAGTTTGACGTTGTCGCCGATGATTCGCCGGTCCGCGCCCAGGGCCAGTTCGAGCCCGGCGCCGAGCGCATACCCGCTGATCGCCGCGACTGCCGGTTGCGGGATGCGGGCCAGGCAGCCCAGTGCCGTCTGCAGATCGGCGGCCATGGCAGTGGCCTGTTCCGCCGGTAGGGCGGCGAGTTCGGCCAGGTCGTCACCCGCACAGAAAACCCGCTCGTCGCCGTAGACCACCAGCGCCGCGATCCCGGAATCCGCGCCACAGGCCTCGGCTGCCGCGGCGATCTCCCGGATCAGCTGGGTGCCGAACAGGTTCAGCGGCGGCCGGGCGATCCGCAGCACCGCCACGCAGCGGCCGGAACCGCCCGTGTGGTCGGGTTCGAGCCGGGACAGGGATACGAATTCGGCCATGAGCCGATACGCTACCGGGCGCCCGAACCGGCGCCGCCGCGCCCGGAGCCACCCAGCAGCGAGGGATCGGTATCGCGCATCCCCTTCGAGCCCTGCAGGCGGGACGTATCCGGTATGTCGGCGAAATAGCTCATGTTGTCGGGGAATTGCAGCAGCATCTTCCCGTCCACGGGACCGAATTCCGGCTGGATAGGTTCGATCGGGGGTTCGGCGGCGAGGATCTCCGCAGTGTCGGAGAATGCGCCGAGCGAGGTCAGCTGCGACCAGGTCGGAGGCAGCAGGACCTGTTCGCCGGCTTTCCAGGTGGCCAGCGCGGCGGCCGGGGTGGACCAGTGCACGCCGTCGGATTCCGAGGTCGCTCCGTCGGCCAGCTGGCCCGCGGGCAGCATCGCGACGAAGAAATGGGTGTCGTAGCGGCGTCGCTCCACGGTCGGGGTGATCCACCGCGCCCACGGCCGCAGCAGATCGGCGCGCAGGACCAGCTTCTCCTCGGCCAGGAACTCGGCCAGCGTCAGGTCCCGGCCCTCGATCCGCTCGCGCTGCCGACGGTAACCGGCGGTATCCGCGACCACGGTGTCCGCGGTGGGGCCGGCCAGCAGCACCCCGCATTCCTCGAAGGTCTCCCGCACGGCCGCGCAGACGAGTGCCTTGGCCCGCGCCTCGGATACCCCGAACCGCTGCCCCCACCAGCTCGGTGCCGGGCCGGCCCAGTCGATATCGACCTCCGCGTCGACCGGATCCACCCGGCCACCGGGAAAGGCTGTCATCCCGGCCGCGAACTCCATCGCCCCGGCCCGCCGCTGCAGGAATACCTCCGGGCCGGCCGCGCCGTCACGCACCAGCATCACCGTCGATGCATCCTTGGCTTCGGGCACCTCGCTGGAATCCGGCACAGTCGTCTCACTCACCCCTGCACAGTAACTCTTGTCCTCCGCCGACCACGATCGCCCACCACCAGCGCCGGGCCCGAGTGGCCGCGCGCGTGGGGCACCGCTGAACTCGGCGCCCCACCGGGCGCTCCGGTTCGGATACCGCCCGGCCGGTCCACATCCGACTCCAGCCCGTTTCTCCGCATGCGATCAGGCAGCCTCCGTGGTTCGGGGCCCGTCTCGTTCTGGAGCGACAGAGCGCGGGAGCGAAGCGGAGGAGCGGCGGAGTGAAGAACTAGACCAATAGGGCCCCGAACCCGCGCCGCCGGAGGCGGCGCCATGGATACAGCTCAGCGGGAGCGGTGGCGGCCGAGGCGGCGGGCGCGACGCGCGAAATAGCGGTCGTCGATACGGTCCAGGGCGATGGATTGACGGAACGCCTCGCTGAGGTTCTCCGCGGTCAGCACCTCGTCCAGCAGGCCCTGGGTGACGATTTCACCCTCACTGAGCAGCATGCAGTGGGTGAAACCGGGCGGGATCTCCTCGACGTGGTGGGTGACCAGCACCAGGGCGGGCGAGTCGGGGTCGGCGGCGAGATCGCCGAGGCTTTCCACCAGTTCCTCGCGACCCCCCAGGTCCACACCGGCGGCCGGTTCGTCGAGCAGCAGCAGCTCCGGGTCGGTCATGAGTGCGCGCGCGATCAGCACCCGTTTGCGTTCGCCCTCCGAGAGCGTGCCGTAGGTGCGGTCCAGAAGGTGTTCCGCGCCCAGGCTTTCCAGCATATCGATCGCGCGGTCGGTATCGACATCGTCGTACTTCTCGCGCCACCGGCCGAGTACCGCGTACCCCGCGGAGACGACCAGATCGGCGACCCGTTCCTCGGCGGGGATCCGGGCCGCCAGCGCCGCCGAGGACAGGCCGATCCGCGGCCGCAGCTCGCTGATATCCGTCCGGCCCAGGCGTTCGGCCAGCACGTAGGCGGTTCCGGAGGAAGGATGGGCTTCCGCGGCCGCGATCTGCAGCAGCGACGTTTTACCGGCCCCGTTGGGCCCCAATATCACCCAGCGTTCGTCGAGTTCGACCTGCCAGGTGACAGGCCCGACGAGCGTATGCCCGTTGCGGCGGATGGAGACGTCGGTGAAGTCGATGAGCAGATCTGGATCGGGGTGCGCCACGGCCTCCATCTTGTCTCGAGACATCCTCGGCCGCGGCACCGGGCACGCTACCGCTGATCGAGTCGCGCCGGGCGGGTGGCGATCACCGTGGTCGAACCGGGGGCCACCTCGGTGAAACCCGCATCACGTACGGCGGTCGCCGCGCTACGCGCCACCGCGGTGCGCAGCATCTCCCATTCGTCGGGCTCGGCTTCGCGGACCGCGCAGGCGAATCCGCGCTGCGCCCAGGCCCGCGCCTGCTCCACGGGCAGCGCGCCGGCGAACAACATGCTCGCATGCCCGACCTGCGCCGCGGCCTTACCGACCGTCATCCCCAGCGCGGCATTCACCCAGAACACCGGCACATCCAGCGGAACCGGGCCCGGATCGTCGGATTCCAGGTCGGTGCCACCGATCTGGAGCCGCCGGATCCGCGGATCCACCGACCCCACCGGTCCCGGCACCAACGCCCGCACCAGCGCACCACCGCTTTCGACGGTCACCCCGGGCACCTCGTTCGCGGCCGCCCACTGCGCACCCCGCGCCCGCCGGGCGACCTTCCGGATCCGCGACCGCTTCCACGCCAGATACGGCTGCTCCCATTCGCCCGCGGAACCCACCCGCGGATCAAGGCACAGCGCCACCGCCGCACCGGCCGCGGCGGCGAGCAGATCGCTGCGCGCGGGCGGATCGGTCTTGGGCAGATGCAACACCATCTGCATGGCCTGCACCTGGGCGGGATCGTCGGGGTCGCCCGAGCCCCCGTACCCCGCGGCGAGTTCCGCGTGGCGCTCGGAAAACCCTGGGTCACCGAAGATATCGGCCTCCGGGTCCGGCGGCAGGTCCCCCACCTCGTCCCATTCGTGACCGCCTGCCACCATATTCCCGCCGCTATCCGGCAGCATCACACAAAGCCTCCAAGCACCCGACCAACACCGGTCGACAGCCTACCTACGCATCCGCGCCCCGCCCGCCGTGGACCTGCTTCCGCAATCCCCTCCGGCAGCGCAGCAGGTACGCACCGCCCGACCGACGTCACGCGTCCAGCAGCATCGAGCTCGCGAGACATTCCGAGACTCGTCCAATCGAGCGACCACACCGAACCGCGCTCACCGCCGGACATCGTCGAATGTGCAGAAGCTCCGCCCCGGACTCCCACGCAACCACCGACCCTGGACTCCCACGCAACCACCGATCCCGGACTCCCACGCAACCACCGGCCCCGGACACGTCACCACCAGCCCCGGACACCCACGCAACCAACGGCGGTGCCGAGTTCAGCGAGGCCCTGAAAGGTTTCGGCCCGTCCATGCTTTCCGCCCGCGAGACAATGCGGCGCAGCCGCGAGTATCGCGGGCGGAAAGCATGGACCTGAAGGGCCGAACCCCGCGGCGCCGCAGGCGCCGCCAAAAAACACAGCTACCCCAGTGGTACCCGTCGTAGCAGCCCGTCTTCCGCGTCTGCGGCCTCCACCTCGTCGCGGGTGACCCCGAGGATGAACAGGACCGCGTCGAGGTAGGGATGCGACAGGGCCGTATCGGCGACCTCCCGCAGCGCCGGTTTGGCGTTGAACGCCACACCCAGACCCGCCGCGTTCAACATATCGATATCGTTGGCCCCGTCGCCGACGGCGACCGTCTGCTCCATCGGGACCCCGGATTCGGCCGCGAACGCCCGCAGTGCGGTCGCCTTGTAGGCGCGGTCCACGATCTGCCCGACCACCCGGCCGGTGAGTGTGCCGTCGACCACTTCCAGCACATTGGCCTGTACGAAGTCGAGGTCGAGTTCGCGGGCGAGCGGGTCGATCACCTGCCGGAATCCACCGGAGACCACACCGCACCGGAAACCGAGACGTTTCAGGGTCCGAATGGTTGTGCGCGCCCCCGGTGTCAGGGCGATGGTCGCCGCGACCTCCGCGATCACCGATTCGTCCAGCCCGGCCAGGGTCGCGACCCGCTGCCGCAGCGATTCCGCGAAATCGATGTCACCGCGCATCGCCGCCTCGGTGACTGCGCGCACCTGCTCTTCCACACCCGCGTAGGCGGCCAGCATTTCGATGACCTCCCCCTGGATGAGGGTGGAATCCACATCGAACACGATGAGCCGTTTGGCCCGCCGTGCCAGCCCGGCCCGCTCCACCGCGATATCGACGCGCTCGGTGACCGCGACCTCGGCCAGCGCCGTCCGCAACTGCGAATCGGTATCGCCCGCCCGATCGGGGGCGGTGACCATGAGCTCCATCCCGGTGACCGGATAGTCGGCGATCCCGCGAATCAGATCGATGTTCACACCGAGCGCGGCCAGCTCCCGCGATACCGCGCTGAACGCCCGCGCCGTCACCGGCGCGCCCAGCACCACCACGGCATGCGTGGAAACAGGGGCCCGGGCGGCATCGGCACCGGCATTCACATCGACCTGCATGCCGACGGTGTTCATCGCTTCTTCGAGCTCGTCCTGCAAAGCCTCGGGATCAGAGGGGCAGCTGACCAGCACGCCCAGCGTGAGCCGGCCGCGGATCACCACCTGCTCGATATCGAGCAGACTCACCCGATGCCGCGACAGCGCGGTCAACAACACCGACGTCACGCCCGGACGGTCGGGCCCGGTAACGGTGACGAGAACGGTCGTCTCGGCCAAAACCTCTCCTGTATTCATCCGCGTCGCCTCCGGGATGCGCAACGCTACGCCGGTCGCAGGACCGAAAACCCCACCACAATCTAAGCGCAAGCCCCGCCGAAAGTTCCCCCCACCCCACCCGATACCGCCCGCCCATGGCCGAACCGCCCAACCACGGCGCCGAGTTCAGCGAGGCACCTGAAAGGGTTTCGGCCCGTCCATGCTTTCCGCCCGCGAGACAATGCGGCGCAGCCGCGAGTATCGCGGGCGGAAAGCATGGACCTGAAGGGCCGAAACCCCGCGCCGCCGAAGGCGGCGCCAAAAGACACAGCCCGCCGACCTGGGCCGACGGGCTGTGTCTGTGTACTGCGGGAGCGGGTCAGGATTTGACCAGCTTCTTCTCCACGTCGGGATCGTGGTGTTTGGCTCCACCGTTGAATCCGACGTGCGCTTCCTTGCGCATCCGCTCGATCATATGCGGGTAGTGCAATTCGAAGGCGGGACGTTCGGACCGGATCCGCGGCAGTTCGTAGAAGTTGTGCCGCGGCGGCGGGCAGCTGGTGGCCCATTCCAGCGAGTTGCCGTAACCCCACGGATCGTCCACCGTCACCACTTCGCCGTAGCGGTAGCTCTTGAAGACGTTCCACAGGAACGGCAGCATCGAGGCGCCGAGGATGAAGGCGCCGATGGTGGAGATGGTGTTCAGCGTGGTGAACCCGTCACCGGCCTGGTAGTCGGCGTAGCGGCGGGGCATACCTTCCGCACCCAGCCAGTGCTGCACCAGGAAGGTGAGGTGGAAGCCGAGGAAGGTGGTCCAGAAGTGCCATTTCGCGAGGCGTTCGTCCAGCATGCGGCCGGTCATCTTCGGGAACCAGAAGTAGATACCGGCGTAGGTGGCGAACACGATGGTGCCGAAGAGCACGTAGTGGAAGTGCGCGACCACGAAGTAGGAGTCGGTGACGTGGAAGTCCAGCGGCGGGCTGGCCAGGATGACACCGGACAGACCACCGAACAGGAAGGTGACGAGGAAGCCCACCGAGAACAACATCGGTGATTCGAACGTCAATTGCCCCTTCCACATGGTGCCGATCCAGTTGAAGAACTTCACGCCGGTCGGGACCGCGATCAGGAAGGTCATGAACGAGAAGTACGGCAGCAGGACCGCGCCGGTGGCGTACATATGGTGTGCCCACACGGCGATGGACAGGGCCGCGATACCGAGGGTCGCGTAGACCAGGGTGGTGTATCCGAAGATCGGTTTCCGGCTGAACACCGGGAAGATTTCGGAGACGATGCCGAAGAACGGCAGCGCGATGATGTACACCTCGGGATGCCCGAAGAACCAGAACAGGTGCTGGTAGAGCAGGATACCGCCGGTGCCGGGGTCGTAGATGTGGCCGCCGAGGTGGCGGTCGTAGGCCAGACCCATCAGGGCGGCGGTGAGCAGCGGGAACGCGAGCAGCACCAGCACGCTGGTGACGGCGATGTTCCAGGTGAAGATGGGCATCCGGAACATGGTCATGCCCGGAGCGCGCAGGCAGACCACCGTCGTCAGCATGTTCACACCACCGAGGATGGTGCCCAGACCGGAGACGGCCAGGCCCATGATCCACAGGTCGGTGCCCACGCCCGGCGAATGCAGGATATCGGTGAGCGGCACGTACGCCGTCCAGCCGAAGTCCGCGGCACCGCCGGGGGTGATGAAGCCCGCGGTCGCCATGGTGGCGCCGAACGCGTACAGCCAGTAGCTGAAGGCGTTCAGTCGCGGGAAGGCGACGTCGGGGGCGCCGATCTGCAGCGGCAGGATGATGTTGGCGAAACCGAACACGATCGCGGTCGCATAGAACAGCAGCATGATCGTGCCGTGCATGGTGAACAGCTGGTTGAACTGCTCGGGCGAAAGGAACTGCAGGCCTGGGCGAGCGAGTTCACCACGCATCATCAGTGCCATCAGGCCGCCGATGAGGAAGAACGCCATCGAGGTGGTCAAGTACATGACACCCAGGACCTTCGGGTCCGTGGTTGTCACCGCCTTGTATATGAACGACCCCTTCGGCCCCAATCGTGCCGGAAATGGCCGAGTCGCTTCCACCCCCTGCGGGACTGGCTTGGGCTCTACGGCAGTCACTGATCCTCCTGAAGGTGCCTTTAGGGTCGCTCCGCAGGCTCCACTGTTTGCCCGCTGCCCCGTCGCGCGGGACAGCCAACGGTTAGCTTGCGCTTCTCGAATCGTAAACCGTCCGCCGAGCGGCGACCGAACGGGTCCTACTCTGTGTCGTACTACCGGCTCCCCGAGGCCCCCGCAACCCTGGCCCGCCAACAGCACACCGGCCCACCGGTACGTCGCCCCACCGCCCCTCCGAACACCGAACCGCAACCCCACCCGCCAGGGCACAAGAACACCCGGCCCACCCCAAAGGTTCGGGGCCCGTCTCGTTCTGGAGCGACGGAGCGGGGGAGCGAAGCGGAGGAGCGGAGGAGTGAAGAACGAGACCTCTGGGGCCCCGAACCCCGCGACGCCGGAGGCGGCGCCATGACACAGCATGTACCCTTCCCGGCATGCCGGTGAGCCCTGCTGTCCGTACCCCAGCCGTGCGCAAACCCCGGAACTCCACCCGGGTGCGCCGCGCCCACCGGTTCGTGGGCGCCGCGCTCGCCTGTATCGCGGTGGCGGTGGCCGGTTGTGCGAGCCAACCCGATAACTCGGCGTCGATCGTCCGCACCACCACCAAGATCGCCGGCGCGGGCGTGGTGGGGATCGAGCGGGATACCTCACAGGCCTGTTCCCTGCCCACTCCCGCCGATCCGGCCGACGGCCCCACTCGCACCGTCCGGCATGCCTCGGGGGATTCGCGGGTTCCGGCCGATCCGCAGCGGATCGTGGTGCTCGGCACCTCCGCGCTCGATGCGACCTGCGCCGTGGGCCTGTGGGAGCGGGTCGTCGGCGCCACCACCGTGCCCGGTCCGTCTCCCCAGCCGGGATACCTGGGGTACGGGGTCCTGGAGGTCCCCGGCGTCGGTCTCGCCACCGATCCCGACCCCGCGCTCATCGCCCAGCTGGATCCCGATCTCATCATCGGCGAGGTACCGGCCGGCCGGGCCGACTACGCCGCCCTGAGCGATATCGCCCCGACGGTCCTGATCGGCACCGACAAGACCTGGGAGGAGCAGTTCAGCGCGTTCGCGGGTGCCATGGGCCGCGCCACGGCCGGGCGGGAGGCGCTCGACAACTACCGCACCGAGGCCGCCGATACCGGTAAATCCATCAATGCGGCGTTCACCGAGGCATCCCTGGTCCGGTTCACCGCCACCGGCAGCGAGATCATGGGCAGTGAAACCTTCGCGGCGCAGGTCCTCGCCGATACCGGCGCGCAGCGACCGGCCGCGCAGCGCGACGAATCGGAACCGCTGGACGAATCCGATCCCGTGGCCGCCGAGGGCGATCTCATCTATGTCATGTTCGCCGGCCCGGAGGGGCAGGAGCACGGCGAATCGGTGATGCGTTCGCCGGAGTGGAAAGAACTCGGTGCGGCCACCGACGGCCGCACCTTCGTGGTCGACGACGCCCTCTGGCACACCACGGGCCTGACCTCGGCGCGTGCGGTACTCACCGATATCCAGGACAGCCTCAACTCCTACGTGATGGAGTGAGCCCGGCGCCGAATTCCCGTTCGCAACCTCCCCGAGACCATCTCGGAATACCGAAATCGCAGGTGAGAGCGTCTGACGCCGGTACCGTCGAAGTATGGGCGCCGGTGGTGATCGCTCACTCGGTTACCGGTTGAGTATCGGGATCGCCATCGGAGTGGCGATCGGGATCCCGCTCGGCCTCGCGGTCCTCGGCAATCTTGCCCTCGGGGTGGGTCTCGGTATCGGTTTCGGATTGGCCTTCGGCCTGGCCATGTCCCCCTCGTCCTCGGGCGACGACGGCTCCGGCGGGCGGCACAAGCCCCCCGGCGACGACTGAAGTACGCTCGGCGACGCCTGCGGTCACGGCGCGCCGAAGTTCCGCTCTCTAGCGCATCCGACGCGCAGAACACAACTTGTGGTACCGCTTGGCAATCCACCCCCAAGGGATAGTGGCTATTCGCCGTCTCAGGGGTAGTGTTACGGCACGCGGAGCGCTGGCAGTCAGTCGTAGTCGGAGTCGTTGGGAAGGGCGTGGAAAAAGCATGAAGCTCATCGATCGGGTTTCGGCCATCAACTGGAATCGGGTACCCGACGAGAAGGATGCCGAGGTCTGGGATCGGCTCACCGGTAACTTCTGGCTCCCCGAGAAGGTGCCGGTATCCAACGACATCCCGTCCTGGGCCACCCTTACTCCCGACGAGAAGCAGCTCACCATGCGGGTGTTCACCGGGCTCACCCTGCTGGACACCATCCAGGGCACGGTCGGCGCGGTCAGCCTCATCCCCGATGCGCTGACCCCGCACGAAGAGGCGGTGCTCACCAATATCGCGTTCATGGAATCGGTGCACGCCAAGAGCTACAGCTCGATCTTCTCCACGCTGTGCTCCACCCGGGAGATCGACGATGCCTTCCGCTGGTCGGAGGAGAACCGCAACCTTCAGCGCAAGGCGGAGATCGTCCTCGACTACTACCGCGGCGACGACCCGCTCAAGCGCAAGGTCGCCTCGACGCTGCTGGAGAGCTTCCTGTTCTACTCCGGTTTCTATCTGCCGATGCACTGGTCGTCGCGGGCCAAGCTCACCAATACCGCCGATATGATCCGCCTGATCATCCGGGACGAGGCGGTGCACGGCTACTACATCGGCTACAAGTACCAGCGCGGCCTCGAGCAGGTCACCCAGGCCGAACGCGACGAGCTGAAGAACTACACCTTCGAGTTGCTGTTCGAGCTGTACGACAACGAGGTCGAATACACCCAGGACCTCTACGACGAGGTCGGTCTCACCGAGGACGTCAAGAAGTTCCTCCGCTACAACGCCAACAAGGCGCTGATGAACCTCGGCTACGAGGGCCTGTTCCCGAAGGACGAAACCGAGGTCAACCCGGCGATCCTGTCGGCGCTGTCCCCCAACGCCGATGAGAACCACGACTTCTTCTCCGGCTCGGGTTCCAGCTATGTGATCGGCAAGGCCGTCAACACCGAAGACGACGACTGGGATTTCTGATCCCCGCACACCGGCACGGGCATCCGAGGAACTCGGAACCGTGCCGGTGACCTTCGGATCGTCGGACTACGTGCGGTGGCCGGTCGACTCCCCCGCCGCGGCGGGATCTCGTCGTCGTCCGGGTTTCGGGGTGACGCCGGCTCAGCAACAGTGCCCCGGCCGGAGTGACGGCCTCGTGTGACGGGTTGCCGGATGCGTCCGTGACGGGTGCGGGGCCGGCATTACGCCATGGGATCAGGGCGAGCACGATGCTGACGGGACGGCGGCTGTCGCCCGTAACCGCTACGCTGCCGGAGCGGGCCGCATCGGACGGCTCGATCCGGTCGGGGCGCGGATGCGGCGCCCGAGTTCGAGGAGCGCGCGATGGCAGGCGATACCGTAAAGATTCCCGGTTGGCTGAAACCCATGAATCGGGCGATGGTCGCCGTCAGCCGGGTGGGGGTCGCGCTGCCGATGGCGTTGCTCACCGTTCCGGGCCGCAAATCGGGCAAGCTCCGCACCACGCCGGTGACACCGTTCGAATACGACGGCGCCGAATACGTTCTCGGCGGTATTCCCGGCGCCGACTGGGTGAAGAACGTCCGGGCCGCCGACACCGCGGAACTGAAGATCGGGCGGCGGAAGCGGACGGTGCGCCTGGTGGAGGTCCCGGCCGCCGACAGCGAGCCGGTGCTGCGGGAGTTCCCGCGGCTGGTGCCCACCGGTGTCCCGGTCATGATCAAGTCCGGGGTCGTGACCGGCGACGACCCCGACGAATTCGCCGCACTGGCCGGCCGGTGCACGTTGTTCCGTATCGAGGACGCCTGACACCCTCTCCTCGCGAGCGCGCCTGCCGGTTCGCGCCCCCTACTGCGCGACCCGGCAGGTGTCGTCGACCGGCCGCGTGATCGACCAGTACTGCTCGAACCGGCACGCGGCGATCTTCCATCCGCCGTCCTCGACAACGTATTCGTCGTCGTACTCCCCGGTCATCACCGTCTCGGTGTTCTCGATCAGGTTCACCTGCCGGAATTTCAGCGTCCATTTCCCCGAGGCGCGCTCCGTGTCGTGGACGGTGATATCGGGATGGGTCCCGTGATGCATATCGAGGATCACGTTCTTCCCGTCGACCTTCTGCAACGCGATCTTCTCGAACACCGCCGCCATACCGTCGGCATCGAACGAGCCGAGCGCCCCGTAGTCGACCGCAGCGCCCGCGGCGACGAAACACTCCCGGAAAGCCTTCGGGTCCTTGGCGTCACACGCCCGCAGGTAACGGTGCTTGAGAGCCTTGATCGCCTCGACGGCCTCCAATCGCGCCAGCCGCTGCGCCAGATCGGTTTCCTCGGATTGCGGTAGCGGTGCAGGCGACATAGGGGCCCTCCTCGGACAAGGGTCAGGCGGCCGACGGAATCGGCGGGCTGAGCGGTTCGGTCCTCGCGCAGTGTAGCTCCGCGCCTCGACGCTCAGTGCTGTTCGGTCTCGGCACCTACAGTCCGCGCCCACGACGCGAGGATCTGCAGACGCTGGGCCGAGGGTGAGCCGGGTTCGGGCGTGTAGATCATGAGAATGAGCCCCGGTTCGGCCGTGATGGCGAGTTCCTCGTAGGCCAGCACCAGTTCGCCCACTTCGGGGTGGCAGAACCGTTTGGTACCCGACCCGTGGGTTCGGACATCATGGGTACCCCAGAGACGGCGGAAAGTTTCGCTGCGTGTGGACAATTCGCCGACGAGGTCCTGTAGTTCGCGGTCGTGCGGATCGCGGCCCGCTTCGGTCCGCATGATCGCCACGCACATTTCGGCGAACAGGTCCCAATCCGGATAGAAGTCGTGGGCTGCGGGGTCGAGGAACTGGAAGCGCGCGAGATTCGGTATCCGCCCGGCGGAACCGAGCAGCGGAGAGTAGAACGCACGTCCGAGTTCGTTGGTCACCAGGAGGTCCTGCTGCGGGTTGCGGACGAAGGCGACGGCGTCGCGGATGCTGTCCACCGCCCACTGCAGGCTCGGCCGCGCGGCGGCGGGTTTGGTCGCGCGGCGACGAGGGCGCCCGGAGATGGGGATTCCGTCCGCGGCGCGCGCGAGGTCGAACAGGTGGGCGCGTTCGGTGTCGTCGAGTTGCAGCGCCCGGGACATGGCATCGAGTACGGATGCCGAAGCGCCCGCGATGGCGCCGCGTTCCAGTTTCGCGTAGTACTCGACGCTGACCCCGGCCAGCGCCGCCACTTCCGATCGGCGCAAGCCGGGCACCCGGCGATTCGGTGCGGCCGGCAGCCCCGCGCGTTCCGGGGTGATCTTGGCGCGCCGCGACATGAGGAACTCGCGCACTTCCTGCCGATTACCCATAGCCCCAGCGTAGGGGCGTGCCGACGCTACTGGGGTGCCCTGCCGGTACACGTCTCGAGGGAGACTCCCCGGATCGCCGCAACCGGGGTTGACTGGCACCACCGGTGAACATCCGTTGCCGGTGCCGCCCGGCGAATCACCGGGTGACTGTCCGCACCGGCGGCTACGTGGTCTCCGCGGTGTCACGACGCCGCGTGGTGCCGTGAGGTCGCGGCCCGGAAGCGGAACGATCTCCGGACAACGAGCAAAGGAGAACCTGACAATGCGTGGAGTCATCCTGTACGCCCCCGGCGATGTGCGGGTCGAAGAGCGCACCGAGCCGGAGATCATCGAACCCACGGATGCGGTGATCCGGATCGCCGCCACCTGCATATGCGGGTCGGATCTGTGGCCCTATCGCGGCGTCGAGCAGATCGATGGGCCCGCACCGATGGGACACGAATACATCGGCGTGGTCGAGGAGATCGGGGCCCGGGTGCGCGATCTCGCGGTCGGCGATTTCGTGGTGGGATCGTTCTTCGCCTCCGACAACACCTGCGAGATCTGCCGGGCCGGTTATCAGAGCCGCTGCGTACACAACATACCGATCGGTTCTATCGGCACACAGGCCGAGCGGGCCCGTATCCCCTGGGCCGACGGCACCCTGGTCCCGGTCCCCGGCGAACCGACCGCCGCGCAGTATCCGAGCCTGCTCGCGGCCTCCGATGTGCTCGGTACCGGCTGGTTCGCCGCGGTGGCCGCCGAGGCGGGGCCCGGCAAGACCGTCGTGGTCGTCGGCGACGGCGCGGTCGGGCTGCTCGCCGTCCTCGCCGCGAAACAACTCGGCGCCGACCGCATCATCGCCATGAGCCGCCACGCCGACCGGCAGGCACTGGCCCGGAAGTTCGGTGCCACCGACATCGTCGAGGAACGCGGTAAGGCCGGCGTCACCAGAATCAAGGAACTCACCGGCGGGCTGGGCGCGCATTCGACCATCGAGGCGGTCGGCACCCAGGAGTCGATGATGCAGGCCATCCGCGCGACCCGCCCCGGCGGGCACGTCGGCTACGTCGGTGTCGCCCACGATGTGCAACTCGACGGTATGCAACTGTTCTTCTCCGGCGTGCACCTGCACGGCGGCCCCGCCCCGGTACGCCGCTTCCTGCCCGACCTGATCGATCTCATCGTCCGCGGCGATATCGACCCCGGTGAGGTCTTCGATCTCACCCTCCCCCTGGAACAGGCCGCCGAGGGCTACCGCGCCATGGACGAACGCCGCGCCACCAAGGTCCTGCTGACCGTCTGATATCCGGCCCATTCGATACGACCCGGGAGGATCCGATGGACATACTGGGTAAACCGGCGACCACCAAGGCGCCCGCCGAGCTCTTCACCGGCCCCGTCTGGTTCGACACCGTCTATCGCGGCGAAGAGCCTTCCAGAGCACGGCTCAATGCGGTGCACTTCGGCCCCGGCGCCCGCACGAACTGGCACACCCATGCCCTCGGCCAGGCCCTGCACGTCACCGAGGGCACCGCACTGGTCGTCACCCGCGGCGGGGAGGTGGCGGTCCTGAACCCCGGCGATACCGTCTGGTGCCCACCCGGCGAGGAGCACTGGCACGGCGCCGGACCCGACCGTTTCATGACCCACTTCGCGCTCTGGGAGGGTGACGACGTCGTGTGGACCGAACCTGTCGATGCCGCAGACTACAACCGGGCCGCCACCTACCTCTGACAAATCTGTTCCCGGACTGCCGATACCGCGATTCGTACCCGAATTCGTCCGGGCACCGGCGGTCCCACTGGTTCGGCGGCCCGGCACGCCGTAGAGTTACCGCTCGAATACACCTGTCGCTCAGCATGGCTGAGCGCAGCGAACGGAGGGGGATGTCATTGCGTCGCGCGCCGGGCACCGGAAGTTCTGCCGGGTCGAGCCCGGGGCGAGCCCGGCAATGGACGGCACGGCGATTCCGTGGCGTACTC
Organism: Nocardia sp. NPDC058499; assembly: GCF_042719915.1. Taxonomy (NCBI): domain Bacteria; kingdom Bacillati; phylum Actinomycetota; class Actinomycetes; order Mycobacteriales; family Nocardiaceae; genus Nocardia; species Nocardia sp. NPDC058499. Next base: position 86,810 of record NZ_JBHXMZ010000002.1, read on the forward strand.
GCGGCCGGGTCGGCAGTTCTGCTGGCAATGACGATCCTCGCGGTCACCGCGTGCCAGAGCGACAGCGACGCCGCGACGGCCGACCCGATCTGGTTCGAGGTGGCGACGACGGATGAGCAGCACTGGGAGTTGATGCGGCGTATCCGGGAGGTCGATCCGTGCGCTCTGCTGCCGCGGTCGGCTCTCGAGGAGCACGGGACCGTACGCGAAGTTCGTTCGGGTAGTGCGATGATCGCCGGTTGCCGGGCGACGGTGGACGGTGAGTCCGCGCCGCTCGAGCTCACCTGGACGCTGGCGTGGGCGCCCGGCGGGAGCGAGGTCGACGAAGATCGACGGGTCGGGGATGTATCGGTCGAAATTCTCGATCCCTCGGGCGAGAGTTCGGCCAACGAGGTCAACGCCTGCTGGGTCACCGCGCAATTCCCGTCCATGACGCAGATCCTGCTGAGCGTGAAAGGCCCGCCCGCCGTGGACACCTGCGCTATCGGAGACGAACTGATCGAGTCCCCTATCGCCCAGTTGCCCGCGAGCCCGCCCTACGGCACCTCACCCGATTCGGCACGCAGCGTGCTCACCGGCGCCGACCCCTGCGAGATCCTTCCCGAAATCGGCGCCACTCCGGCGCTACCGGCAGCGGAGAACCAGGTGGTGCACCTCTGCCGTGTCGAGCCGGTGCCCGCGCTGACGATAGGGTACGAGTACCAGGTCGAGACGGAGATCATGCAAGACGAGATCGTCATTCTCGACGGTCGGCAGGTGTTCGCGTTCGGTTTCGGCGACGGTGAGCAGATCGGCTACACCTTCGTGGTCGGTCCGCCGGTGGCGGGCGATGCGGTGCCCACTGTGACCGTTCTCGGCGGCGATCACTCGGCCGTGGAACGCGCGCGCGACGCGCTGATGAAGAAGTACCCCGCTCCCTGATCACCGGATCCGCTGTGCGCCAGCACCGTAGCCAGGGCCCGAAGCGTAGGTAGCCCGCACGACACAAGGCAACCCGATCGGCACCAAGGGTGTCGGCCCGGTGGGAACAGCGCTACTGCGGTGGGGTGAAGGCCCCGGCTCGACCGGCCAGGGTGGCGGCGTGGGCGGCGCGGTCCGGGAGGGCGGCGTCGGGTGGGGTTCGGAGAAGTACGAGGTGGTGGTAGAGAGGGGCGGTGGCGGCGATGAGGAGAGCGCGGGGGTCGGTGTGGGGTGGGAGTTCACCGCGGCGGAGGGCTCGTTCGACGACGATCTCGGATTGGGTGTAGCGGTCTTCCCAGAGTTGTTGCAGGGCCCGGGCCGCCTCGTCCGAGCGGAACGACACCGCGACCAGCGCCGCCGCGATGGAAGGCTGCTCGGTGAAGGAGTCCTGGATTTCGGCGTTCAGGGCCGCCAGGTCGCCGCGTAGCGAGCCGGTGTCGCGGGGGTGCCAGTCGATATCGGCGGCGGCGGCGAAGAGGTCGGCGATGAGGCCGCCGGTATCGCACCAGCGGCGGTACACCGTGGTGCGGTGCACGCCGGCGCGGGCGGCGACCGTATCGACGGTGAGGGCGTCGTAGCCGTGTTCGGTGAGTTCCGCGCGCACGGCGTCGAGGACCTGTTCGCGGATGCGGGCGGTGCGGCCGCCCGGGCGGGGCCGGGGCGAAGCGGGTGGGTTCATCGTCGGTATCCGGTTGCTCGAATGGGTGGTGTCGTGGCATCATCCTAATGCAACTGTTGTCGCACTAGTGAGGGTGCCGATGTTCTTCCGAAGTGTTTCCCCGGTCCTGCGGCCGTCGATGGCCGCATCCTCGAAAACTTCGGAGTTCCTGTATGCCCACTCAGATCACCGCACGCGCGGTCAGCAAATCCTTCCACGGCCGGCTCGTTCTCGACGAGGTCACGTGCTCGCTCGGCGCGGGTGAACGTACCGGGATCGTCGGGGAGAACGGGTCCGGTAAATCCACGCTGCTGCGCCTTTTCGCCGGGCGGGAACAGCCCGATCAGGGCGAAATCGTCGTCGCCGCCGCGGGCGGTGTCGGCTATCTCGCCCAGGACGAACAGCTACCGGCACAGCTGACGGTCCAGCAGATCATCGACCGGGCGTTGCGCGAACTGCGCCGGATCGAGGCACGGATGCGTCACCTCGAGGCCGGGATGGCCGCGGGCGACGATTCCGGATTGACCGAATACGGCGATCTGACCACCATTTTCGAGCTGCGTGGCGGTTACGACGCCGACGCCCGGGTGGAGCGGGCCCTGCACGGGCTCGGCCTGGGGCTGGTTTCCCGGGAACGCACCGTCGCCGGGCTGTCCGGCGGCGAACAGGTCCGCCTGCGGCTGGCCGCCCTGCTCGCGGCCGCGCCCGAGATACTGCTGTTGGACGAGCCGACGAATCACCTCGACGACAATGCCCTGACCTGGTTGGAGGAGCATCTGCGGACCCGGCGGGGAACGACGGTGGCGGTTTCGCACGACCGAGTCTTCCTCGAACGGGTCACCACCACCTTGCTGGAGGTCGACGCGGACCACCGGTGCGTGATCCGCTACGGCAACGGCTACCAGGGCTTCCTGACCGAGAAGGCCGCGGCGCGGCAGCGATGGGTTCAGGCGCATACGCAGTGGCAGTCCGATACCGAGCGGTTGCGCGAAACCCTCGCGACCACGGCGCGCCGCGTGGCCCCGGGCCGGGCGATGAAGGACAACAACAAGATGGCCTACGACCGGGCAGGCGGGCGGGTTCAGCAGTCGCTGGCCGGCCGGGTCCGCAATGCCGAGGAACGACTGCGCCGCCTCCTGGCCGATCCCGTGCCACCGCCTCCGGAGCCGTTGCGGTTCAGCGCAATCCCGCGGGCGACGGGCGATATGACCACCGCGCACCACAAACGGCCCGGCACGCGACTCGATCAGCCGGACCGCAACGGACTCGACGGCGCACCGGACACCGGGCGGGCTCGGAGCGACGAACCCGGCAGTACGCAGGGCGACGCCGGCGGGACGCGCAGTGCAGTGCTCGAAGCCGGCGATATCGGCGTCGCCGGCAGGTTGGCCTCCACGAGTGTGTCCGTAGCGGCGGGTGAGCGCGTGCTGGTCACCGGCCCGAACGGCGCCGGTAAGACCACGTTGCTCCGTGTGCTGGCCGGTGAACTCGCACCGGACAGCGGCACGGTCACTCGTCGCGGCCACATCGGTTATCTCGCGCAGGAACCCCGCACCGGCGATCCCGGCCGCACCCTGCTGGCCGCCTTCGCGCACAACCGCGCAGGCGTTGCCGACGAGCATGCCGAGCGGCTGCTCGCGCTGGGCCTGTTCACCCGCGCCCAGCTCACGACCCGGGTCGGTGAGCTGTCCACCGGCCAGCGGCAGCGGCTGGCGCTGGCCCGGCTGGTCACCGACCCGGCGGCGGCGCTCCTGCTCGACGAACCCACCAACCACCTCTCCCCCGGCCTCGTCGAAGATCTGGAGACCGCCCTGACCAACTATTCGGGTGCGCTCGTGATCGTCAGCCACGACCGTCGGCTGCGCAGCCGGTGGCGGGGTGCCCACCTGACTTTGCAGGCCCCCGCACCCGCCGGAGTTTCCTGATCCACAGCGAGACAACTCGACCCACGCCCGGCTTTCCCGAAGGAGTTTCCGCATTGCCCGACCACTGCACCCCTGTTCCCGCCGACCCCACCGTGCTGCATCCCATGCCCGGCCAACCACGCGTGGTGCTGCTGAAACCACTGGTCACCTCGCCACTGATCGAGGTCGGCGAATTCTCCTACTACGACGACCCCGACGACCCCACCGCCTTCGAAACCCGCAACGTCCTCTACCACTACGGACCGGAAAAACTGATCATCGGCAAATTCTGCGCCCTGGGCACCGGGGTCCGGTTCATCATGAACGGCGCCAACCACCGCATGGACGGCCCCTCGACGTTCCCGTTCCCCACCATGGGCGGCTCGTGGTCGCAGCATTTCGACCTGATCACCGATCTGCCGGCCCGCGGGGACACCGTGGTCGGCCACGATGTCTGGTTCGGTAACGGCGCGACGGTGATGCCCGGTGTCCGGATCGGCAACGGCGCGATCATCAGCACCGGGTCGGTGGTCACCGGCGACGTCCCCGACTACGGCATCGTCGGGGGTAATCCGGCCCGGCTGATCCGGAAACGTTTCGGCGACACCGATATCGCCCGGCTGCTGGCGGTTGCCTGGTGGGATTGGCCGCTCGACCACCTCACCGAACATATCCGCACCGTCATGTCGGGCGATCTCGCCGGCCTCGAGGCGGCGGCACCACCGAAGTGAATATCGCAGCGGGCTCGAACGCGAACGGGCGCAGGACCGAACGCCTCGCGGCCTTCCTCGGCCGCTCCCGCCCCACGAGCCGCTGACCGTCCGCCGTGGCCCGCGCCGGCCACGGCGGGTGGCCGGGCCCGGCTACCTGCGCTCCTGGTCCTCGCCGAGCGCCTGTGTCCGAGCGCTGAACGAACGACCGAGCCCGGCCACCTGGGCGTCCATCTCCGGCAGCAGTGCAGGGGTGGTTCTGCCGGCGATTCGCTCGACGAGCGGCAGTTGTAACACCGGCCGCAGCCAGCGCAGCGCACCGACCCACGCGGGCACATTGATACGCCTGGAGCGACGCTCGATTCCGCGCTCGAATGCCGCGCCACACTGCTGCACCGAAATCGTTTTGTTCAGCGGACGCGGCATTGCGGCGATTGCCTGTGCGGCCGCGGGCAGATCGATGCGGGTTTCCCGCACGAGTGAGGTGTCGATCCACGACATATGCGCGGACCCGACATCGACACCGCGGTGCGCGACCTCGAGCCGCAACGCGTTCGCGAATTGTTCGACCCCGGCCTTGGACGCGTCGTAGGGTGCCACTCCCGGCATCGCCAAATAAGCGCCGACGGAGGAGACGATCAGGACGTAACCGCGCCGCTCGATCACCGAGGGCAGAGCGGCGCGGACGGTGTGGAAACAACCGACGAGGTTGACATCGATCACCCGCCGGAACGCGACGGGGTCCACCGCCAGGACCGACCCATAGCTGGAGATCCCTGCATTGGCCAGGACGATATCGATACCGCCGAACCGTTCGATACCGCGCGCCACGGCGGCCTCCATCGCGGCGAGATCGCACACATCGGCGGAAACCGCCACGATCTGTTCATCTCCACCCAGTTCCGCCGCGAGTTCCCGAAGCGGAACCACGTCGATATCGATGAGCACCAAACGCGCGCCGCGCGCTCGCAACCGCCGGGCGACCTCCGCGCCGATACCGCTCGCGCCGCCGGTGACGAGTGCGACCTTGCCGGTGAAACCGGTCATGGCCCCAAGCCTAAACCTGCTGGTCACGCATCGGAAGACCCCGCCCGCAGATCGGCAGATCGATGGCACCGGTCACGGGGTCTGCGCTGGGATGGTTCGCTGATCCCGGCCGGATAGCCGAGGTGCAGCGCTTACCCCACGCCGGGCGCCCCTCGGCGGCTATCGTGAGCGTATGGCCGCCATACCGCCTACGGGGAATCACGCTGTCTCCGAAGCAGGTCTGCCCTGGTGGATGCTGATCGGACCCGGAATCGCCACGATCACAAGCTTGTTCTTGCTCACCTCCGTGTACGAGTACGGCCGGCCGTCGCACGTGATGATCGAATTCGGCTTGATGCCTCGGGAATTCCTGTTGATGGTCATCGTCTCGTATCTGGTAGCCGCCGCGATGACGTTTGCGGTGGGGTTCCTGCTCGGCGGGCGTTCTCCGATAGCGTCGGTACTTCCCGCGCTCGGCGTCACGGTCGCCGGTGTGCTCCTCACCTCGTTCGCCAGTGGTGGCGCGATGCTGCTCGCAGGGCGTGCGATCAGCGGACTCGGCGCGGGCGTCGCGCTGGGAGTCACCGTCGCGGTGCTGCGACGGGTCCAGGGCCCGCGGGCTGTCGCGGCCACTGTGGTGGCGGTTCTCGGCGTCCTGGCCGCGGTGGCCGCACCGTTCGTCAACAGTGCGATATCGGAGATGCTCAGCTTCCGCTTGGCGCATCTCACGACGGTGCTCTTCCTGTTCGCCGCGATATTCGCCGGTGCCGTCAGCGGAATAGCTCGGACCGCCGGTGCGGGTCGCACCGCCCGGCCGGCGCCGTACGGCATGCCCTACCCGTCGCCTCCGCCGTACCCTGCTCCCCAGAATCCGGTAGCCCAGTATCCGGCACCTCAGTATCCCGTAGCGCAGAACCCGATATCCCAGGCGCCGCAGTACCCGGCTACGCAGTATCCAGCATCCCAGCATCCCGCGGGACCGTATCCAACCCAGAACCCGGGCCGCTGACCCCGCGACAACCGCTCCGGCCCCCACGATCCGCGTATTTTCCCATCGGGTCACTGCCCTTCGCCGGCACCACATCACCGTCCGACTACCGTGGAGTCGGCAAGATCGGCATCGAGAAGGATGTGCACAGTGACACTGGTCGCTCCGGGCCCGGGTGGTCTCGATGAGGTTCTGGCCGATCTGCGGTGGCGGTTCGTCCGCCGCGAGGTGTTCGTGCTGGAGCCGGGTGGATGGCAGTTCCTGACGGGCGAGCCGAGTGCGCTCATCGTCACCGAAGGCTTGATCCGGGTAGAAGGCCTGGACGAGGCGGAGGACCTCGCACCCGGGGATTTCCTGTTCGTCCCGCGTACCGGCCGTTTCGCTCTCAACGCCCTATCGCAGGCCCGGGTACTGCGCATCGAGCTCGCGCCGGTCACCGCGGGCGGTGCCATGGACGCGCTGCCGCCGCGGGTTCTGCTGACCGAGTTCACCCGCCATGCGCCACTGGCCGCGACGATGCTGCAGCATCTGGTCGAGGAATGCCCCGACCCCCACGGTGTGCAGGGTGACCGGGTTTCCACGTTGATCGCGTCGATGGCGATCGAAACCTGGCATGCCCGCGGCTGCGCCCCGAAGCGGTGGCTGCTGCGCGTGAACGAGCCGGGAATCGCGCGGGCGGTGGCCGCCATGCACGCCGACCCCGGGCAGGATTGGACGGTCGAAGCGCTGGCGCGGGTCGCGTTGGCGTCGAGATCCGGGTTCGCGGCCCGGTTCCAGGCGGCGACGGGCCGCACACCGGGGCGTTATCTGACAAACCTGCGGATCGAGCGGGCGCAGCGCTTCCTGGCCGAGCAGGAGATTTCGGTGAGTGCCCTGGCCCGGCAACTCGGCTATCGGTCGGAGACAGCGTTCGGGCGGGCGTTTCGCCGGCATACGGGCCGCACGCCGTCGGAGTGGCGGCGTGCGGCCCGGGTGCCGGCCGTGGAGCGGGCTAGCGCGGCGCCCGGCTGAGCGAGATCCGGAGCAGGATGCCGCCGATCACCGCCGCCGCGGCGGCCAGACCGTAGGTCGCGGCGAGGCCGAGACCGTCCACGCCCCGCCCGCCGACCGCGGAGCCGAGGATGATCGCGAGCTGGAAACCGCCGACCACCAGACCACTCCCGGCTTCCATCCGGTCGGGCAGCATACGAGAGATCCACACCTGGACGAGGTTCAGGATGCCGCCGAACGCCGCGCCCCACAGCATGGTCGCCAGGTAACCGAGGGCCGGAAAATCACCGGAGGCGATGATCGCGATCAGGGACAGCCCGATAACGGCCGGGACCGCCGGCAGCAGCACGCTCAGCTGCCGATCGGCCAGCGCGCCGAGTACGAAATTGCCGATCAGACCACCGATTCCGAACAGTGCGAGCAGTACCGGGATCACGGCCGGCCCGGCACCCAGCAGTTCGGCCAGCGCCGGCCGCACATAGGTGTACCCGGCGAAGTGCCCACCGATCACGGCGACGACGCTGACCAGGCCCAATACCACTCCCGGTGCGCGCAGTGCGCTGCCCATCGCGGACAGGCCGATTCCCGGTGTCGGTGCGATACGCGGCAGAACCAGATGCACCGCGACCGCGGTGAGCACGGTCAGTCCCGCCGCGACCACGAAAACGACCCGCCACCCGGCGAAGGTGCTGAGCAGCACACCGAGCGGCACTCCGGCCACCGTCGCGACCGTGGTTCCGGCGTTCACGATCATCATGGCCTTGCCGAGCCTGTCCGCCGGCACGAGTTGCGACGCGATCACCAACGCCATCGACCAGTAGCCTCCGACGGCAACGCCGAGGAGGAGCCGGGCGATCAGCAACAGGACGATATTCGGCGCCACGGCGACCACGATGTTGGAGACCGCGGCGGCGACGGTGAGCGTCACCAGCAGCGTGCGCCGGTCGACCCTGGGGAACAACGAACTCAGCCCGAGGGCCGCCAGCAGGGCGCTCAGTGCGGTAGCGCTCACCGACAGTCCCACGATTCCCTCGGCAACGTTCAAATCGTCGGCGAGCGTGGTCAATACGACGGGCGGCAGGAATTCGGCGGTCACCAGGGAGAAGCTGCCGAGAAACATGATGAACAGGGCGGGCCACGCCCGCCGGGTCGATTCCGCTGTCGCCGCGCCGGGCGGCAAAGTGCTCGTTGTCATGCCCGATGCAACAAGCGGACGGCGCCGGGCACGCGACCGAAACGCCACAGCAACCGACTCGAACGCCACGGTTGCGCAGGGTCCGCGCGGACCGTCGCCTCGTACCGACAGGGTGGTGGATCGCCGCGATGCAGTGGTGCCGGGATTCAGTCCCGCACCAACCTCCACAGGGAGGTGATTTCCTGCCGCCGCGCCTCGTGGAGTGGGTCGGCGGCATCGGTGGCCTTCGGATGCTGTGGCGAGGTGTCGTAGCGGCCGGCGACGCGGAGGCCGGCCTCGGCGATATGGGTGCGGAGTTCGTCGCGGCCGCGCAGGCCGAGGCGTTCGGCGAGATCGGACAGGATGAGCCAGCCCTCGCCGCCGGGCGTGAGGTGATCCGGGAGTCCACGCAGGAAGCGGCGCAGCATATCGGAGTCCTGGTCGTAGATGCCGAGTTCGAGGGTGGAGGTCGGCCGGGCGGGGAGCCAGGGCGGGTTACATACGACCAGGTCGGCACGGCCGGTGGGCCACAGGTCCGCCTCGACGACCCGCGCCCGGTCTGCGATACCGAGGCGGTGCAGGTTCGCGCGGGCACAGTTCACCGCACGCGGGTTGATATCGGTGGCTACGACCCGGGCACCGCGGTGGGCGAGGACGGCGGCGAGCACACCGGTGCCGGTGCCGAGATCGAATACCTGTGGCTGTTCGCGATCCGGCGGTAGCGGTGCGCGGGCGACGAGGTCGATGTATTCACCGCGGACCGGCGAGAAGACGCCGTAGTCCGGGTGGATACGTGCGTCCAGCGCGGGTATGTCCACGCCCCGTAGATGCCATTGGTGGGCGCTGAGCACACCGAGTAGTTCCGGTAGCGATACGCAGATCGGTTCGGTGCCACCGGCTGCCGGGCCGTCGGGGGCGGTGCCGTAGGCGTGCTCGCAGGCCCCTCGCACATCCGGCGCCCGGCGCAGCCCGAGCTGATATCCGGGTTCCAGTACCACCAGGACTCTGCCGAGCAGTTCGGCGCGCGCCGCCCGTTCGACGCGTTGGCGCTCGAAGAGCGAGGCCAGATCACTTCCGGTCACCGCGGCGTGCGGTCTGCGTTGCCGGCGACGTTCCATAGCCCGGATGAGCTGGCGGGCATTGTGGTAATCACCCCGCCACAACAGCCCTGTTCCGGCCTTGGCGAGGCGATGCGCGGCGTTCGCCGTGGTGCTGTCGTCGATGACGACGATGCGGGCCGGTGCCGGGGACGCGTTCTCGGAATGCCAGCGCGCCGAGAATGTCGACTCGTGCTCTGTCCAGCCGATGATGGTCATGTCGTACTCCTGGGGGAACGAAGGTGCCTCGGGTCGGCATCGCTTCGATGCAGGAGTACGGCAGGAACTACCCGGCGGCGGGCGTGCGGACCGGGCAGAGCGCACCCCTTATCGAAGCGCGGCAACAGTTGTCGCCCAGCACCATGCCCATGACCACGGTCGATTCCCTCCGTTGTGTACCCCCATCCTCGCACGCGGGCCGATCCGCGACACGGCCGCGTGCGATGCCCCGGAGCCAGGGCGCTGCCGCAACAACCGATGGTTGTGAACCAGCGCGAGCGGGTTGTTGGAGATTTCGTACCCGTATCCGGTGTGATGCTCTGATATCGGTGTTTTCCAAGGAGTCAGGTGCACGGGCGATTCGGGTCCGATTTCGGCCGGCTGTGGTCGGCGTATGCGGTCAGTACATACGGCACGTGGATCGCTTTCGGCGCGTTTCCGCTGCTCGCGGTCGAGGTGCTGCACTCGTCACCCTTCGCGGTGTCGCTGCTGGGGGCGGCGGGGCTCGCGGTGGCGGCCGTGGTCGCGTTCCCGCTCGGGCCGTGGGTGGATCAGCGGGCCAAACGGCCGGTGATGGTCGGGATGGATCTGATCCGGTTCGCCGCGATGACCAGTATTCCGGTCGCGTACTTCCTCGGCGCGCTGTCCTATGGGCAGTTGCTGATCGTTTCGGTCGTGTCCGGGTCCGCGAATATCGCCTTCGCCGCCGCCTCCGGTGCCTACCTGAAACATCTCGTCCGCGGCGAGCAACTCGTTGCCGCGAACGGAAGATTCGAGGGCACCAACTGGGTTGCGACAGCGATCGGTCCACCGCTCGGCGGCACGCTCATCGGACTGCTCGGACCGGTGATCACCGTCCTGGCCGACGCCTTCAGCTACCTGATATCCGCGCTGATGGTCCTGCGTATCCGCGGCGGCGATATCGCCACCACACGCGACCCCGCCGCCCGCCTGCATGCCGCGGACCTCCTCGGCGGCGGGCGGCTCATCCACCACGACCCCGTCCTACGCCGCCTGTTCCGCAATTCGATTCTCGTGAGCGGCCTGATCACCGCCACCGTGCCACTCATGGCCGTCTTGTTGCTCGGCGAATACCATTTCCCCGCTTGGCAATACGGTCTCGCCTTCGGTATCCCCGCGATCGGCGGTTTCGTGGGCGCCCGCCTCTGCGCTCCGCTCGTGGATCGCTACGGCCGGTACCGGATCATGACCGTCTCGGGCTGGTCGCGCTCACTGTTCCCGCTGGGCCTGGCCTTCGTCCAGCCCGGTATCCCCGGGCTGGCCACCGTCATCGTCGTCGAGGCCCTGCTGATCACCTGTATGGGCGTCTTCAACCCGATCAACGCTACCGAACGCCTGCAACGCATCCCCGCGGAGCACGCCGCCCGCGTGCTCAGCACCTGGAGTGTCGGCAGCAAACTCGCCCAGGCCGGCCTGACCGTCCTCGGGGGCGTACTCGCTACCTTCACCAGCCCGCTCACCGCGATAACCGTCTCCGGTGTGCTGCTGCTCGCCACCCCGCTTCTGCTGCCGCGAGGGTCGCATTTCGCGGAGTCCGATCTCGCATCGGCCGAAAATGTCCGGGCCACATAACTTACCGTGTCGGCGTCCTAGCCGGTGCGTTCGACGAGCGCTTCCAGCGCGGCCCGGGCCGCCCGGTCGGCAATGTAGGCCGAGCTGTCCGGGTCCGGTGATCCGCCGCCCGGATCGACTCGGTAGCCGGCAGCCACGATGTAGGCGTCTCGCTGTGAGAACGTCACCGAGGTCCGTGAACCGAGGGTTTCGTTGCCGGCGGTCACCGTGAAGGCCTGTGCCGGCGCATACGGGGAGCCGGTGCCGGTGATCGGGGACTCGCGGAAGAATTCCCAGGCGATCGAGTCGTGGTCGAACGGGCATTGCCGGTCGAACAATGACCGCAGATGGTGGAAGGCGCTCGCGGCCCGGTCCGGGGCTTCGTAGGCGTAGACGTCGACCCCTACGGTTCCCGCGGGGCCGGTGTTGCCCATTGCGGCGAATCCGGTGACCGGGTATTCGCGGCCACGGTGTGCGGAGGGAGCCGAGTACTGGTCTTCGACAGTGGCCGGTGCACATGCCGAGGGATACATCACCAGGGCGGGGTCGATTTCCTGGAAGGCGTCGGTACTGCGCCGGAATCCTGCATACCCCAGTTGTGTGTTCGGCAGTTGTTCAGGCGCAATGGTGTTCGCCTGCGCGACCGCTGCCGGCGCCATGAGACCCGTCACGGCGGCGACGAGTACGAGAACGGATCGCCGGAAATTCATGTTCCGCACCTCCGAGTTCTGGACGATACGACCGGCACGGTGAGCTGCGCGACCGGCCGAGCGGCTCTCGCCGATAAGCCCGATACCGGGTCATCGGATGTCCGGGTGACAGTGTTAGCGCGGGATCACGGAGGGACCGCCGTGTCCGGGCGCAGGGCGGTGTCGAGGAAGCGGCGGGTGGAGCGGGACGGTGCCGGGGTGCGACGCCAACCGAGATAGAGCGGAGAATCGGGGATGCCCGGAAGCTCTCGGTAGGCCACCCCCGGGTGTGGTGCGCGGTGGATGGCGATAGCGGGCACCGCGCCGATACCGCGGCCCGCACTGACGAGTTCGAGCCATTCGTCGAAATTGCGGCAGTTGATGATCTCGCGGCCGGGGTGTGGGTCGGGCCAGCTGTCGGGTGTGGTGGTGCCGGATCGCGGATTGACGACCAGAGGGTGGGCCGCGAGCTCGGACCAGCGGAGGCCGGGGCGTTCGGCGAGCGGTGAGTCCGCGGCGACTGCCAGGACGCGGCGTTCGGTGCCGATGCGATGCCAGGTGATGGTGTCGCTCCCGTTCCGGGTGTTACGGACGAGCGCGATATCGAGCCGACCGCGGGCGAGATCGCCCACCGGGTCGTCGGTGCGGTGGATGGCGAGGTGACCGCCGAGATCTTCCCAGGCGGCGCGTACTCGGCCGAACCATTCCGAGGGCAGTAGCCAGGCGAAACCCAGCCGTACTTCCGCGCGGCCGCGCATATCGGCCTCGAGTTCGGTGAGGTCGGTGAGGATGTGCTGGGCTCGGGTGCGGAACTCGCGGCCGTCATCGGTCAATTCCAGGCGGCGGATCCCGCGGTCGACGAGCGCGGTACCGAGGATCCGCTCGAGGTCTTGCACGATGCGGGTGAGCGACGGCTGGGTGAGATGCAGCCGGGCGGCAGCGCCGGTGTAGGTGCCTTCCTCGCACAGCGCGACGAACGCGGCGAGGTGCCGCACCTGCAGGTCCATACGCTCAGCGTATACCTCATGATCAACCGGCATTTCCGGGTGCTTCCGCGAACTCGTAGCGTAGTGGGACGTGAGCGAGGTACGGATAGCCGCTCCGCCGATGCCGGGCCGGATGGTGGGGGTGGCCGCGGCGGCAGGGCTGGCCGCCGCGATGGGTGTGGGCCGGTTCGTCTTCACCCCGCTCCTGCCGATCATGACCGAGTCGGCGGGGATCAGCGCCGGGGACGGTGCGCTGATCGCCACCGGAAACTACGCCGGCTACCTCGTGGGCGCACTGCTCCTGGCCCGCCGGCCCCGGCTCGGGACCCGCGCACTGTTCCTGACCTGGTCACTGCTGCTGGTCGCGAGTGAGGTCGCGATGGCCGCGACAGCTGAGGTCTGGGCCCATATAGGGTTGCGCTTCCTCGCGGGCGTGGCCAGCGCGGCGATCTTCATCGCCTGCGCGTCCACCGTCGCGCAGCATCGGGCCGAGGGCGCGTCACCCGGTGTGGCGTTCGCCGGGGTCGGCGCGGGGATAGCCGGTACCGGTGTCTACACCCTGTTCGCGGCGCCACACCTGTCCTGGCAGGGCTTGTGGATCGGGTCGGCCGTGCTCACCGCGATCCTGTTGATTCCCGCACTGCTGCTGGATATCCGCCCGGAAACCCGACCGGTCGATACCGCCGAAACCGGCGGTGGTCCGGTGGCACGGCGAGCGTGGCGGCTGCTCCTGGGGTCCTATTTCGCCGAGGGCGTCGGCTACATCATCGTCGGCACCTTCCTCGTCGCCGCCGTCTCCGGCTCCGGCAGCGCGGCGGCAGGCGCACTGGTCTGGATGCTCGTCGGACTCACCGCGGCGGTGAGCACAGTGGCCTGGCATGCCGTGTCGGGGCGAATCGGCACCGGCCCGGCCCTGGTGACGGCGCTGCTCGTCCAGGCCGCAGGGACTGCGACGGCCGCACTATCGGACAGCGTCGCCGCGGCCGTGGTCGCGGCCGTTGCCTTCGGCGGCACCTTCATGGCTGTCGTGGTCCTGACGCTGGATATCGCCCGCCGGCTCGGTATCGCCCACGCCGCCGCCGTGCTGACCGCCGCCTACGCGACCGGCCAGGTCCTCGGACCCCTACTCGTCGTCCCCCTCGTCGGCGCCTCCTTCACCTCGGCGTTCGCCGTGGCCGCGTCGATCATCGCGTTGTCGGCCGCCCTGGCCCGCGCGGCCACCCGAGTAGGGCGCGGCCATCGTATGTCCGGCAATGAAGTCAGGTGAGGCGCCGACAAGATCCCATGAACTTCCCGTCCGATCCCCGGAACACCGGCCATTGCAGAACGTTCGCGCGGGTCAGCGGGCCGTATATTCCGTCCACCCGCCCGCCCGCCTGCCTGCTGCTGCAGTTGACGGATCGCGGATTTGGTCGACAAATCGTAGCGGCCGGTGACCTCCATCGAACACCTCGAGTGCCACGGTTTTCGACGGCAGACGCGGGTGAACTGCGCGATACACCACGCCCATACCACCGCGACCGAGTTCCTCTTCGATCCGGTAACCCGCGAAGTCTTCCCCGATGCGCAGAACCACATCCGCCCTTCGTTCCGGCGTTCCCCGCAACCCGATCACGATCTTCCGATCGGGCCGCGAGGAGTCGGCGCAGCTCGATGCCAAGACCATCGGTGCCGGTGACCGCGCGCAGCGAAAGTGTCAGCTGTCGACTTCGGGTTCGTCCCGGTCGTCCGGCGCGTTGTCGGAGTCGCCCTTCATCGCCAGGCCGAAGGAAATCCCGATCGCGACACCGATGCCCGCGCCGATGGCGAGGTTGCCGAGCGCGGTTCCCACGGCCACGCCGATCGCCAACCCGATTGCCAGCCCGGCTCCCATACCGCCACTCAGGGGACCATTGCGCTTCGCAGGACCGACCATGCCCCCGATGCTACGTCCCGGGCTCGCAAGCGTTGATCGAGGTGGCTTCGCGACACACAACCGGAGCCGTGACGACCCCGGACGAATGCTCACCGATCGGCCGATTCGATGGTGAACCGCCGACAGTAGGCGGTGGGCTGGTGCCGAATGCGGCGGTGAAGTTCTGCCGGAAGGTGACCGCACTGCCGAACCCACAGGCCGCGGCGAGGTTTTCGATACCCCAGTCGGTGGTTTCCAGCAGCGCCCGCGCTTCGTCGAGCCGGCGTTCCAGGATCCAGCGGGCCGGTGTCGCACCGGTGGCCTGCTGGAAATGCCGGACGAAGCTGCGCCGGCTCATGCGCGCCTGTTCGGCCAGCATATCGACGGTGAGCGGCTGGTCCAGCCTGGCCAGGGCCCAGTCCAGTACCTCCCCCAGCGTGCTCCCCGTAGCGGGTCGTGCGAGGGGGCGTTCGATGTGCTGCGCCTGCCCACCCTCCCGGTGCGGTGCGACCACCAGCGACCGCGCCACCCGGGTCGCGGCTGCGGCACCGAGATGCGTACGGACCAGGTGCAGGCAGGCATCGAGCGCCGCCGCGGTGCCCGCCGAGGTGAGGACATCGCCGTGGTCGATGTAGAGCACCGAGGTGTCCACCTGGACCCCCGGGCGGCGCTCGGCCAGCAGCGGCATCGCGGTCCAGTGGGTGACGGCCGCGCGTCCGTCGAGCGGGCCCGCGTCGGCCCACCTCGCCAACGAGGCCGGGCAGGTTTCGGCGGAAGTTCCGCACACGACCCTGATGGTGCTGCTGCAATCGAACTACGCGGCCGTCGCCACAACGGCCGAATGGATCGGAACCTTGCGCTCTGGCACACCTTTGACCAAGAGCAATCCGGTCGCTTCGGCGATAGCAGGCAGCTCGGCCGCCGCACCCGTACCCAGCTCCTGACGACCGGCCCCTGCCTGCGACACTCACTGAACCGTCGGGCTCTCCGAAACCGTAAGCGCGACTTCGGAGGAGCCCGACATCTCAGGACAACCGGCACCGACTCGGCGCCCGATCGGACTCTGTTCAGCCGCGCCGTCCGAGGTGCAGTATCGGGAAAGGCCGGCCGTCGGCGTCGGTATCGGAGCGATCGAGTACGACGAAGCCGTGGCGCCGGTAGAAAGCGAGTGCCTGCGGATTCTGTTCGTTGACGTCGACCAGCAGGCCGGGAATCCGGGCCAGCGCTTTGCTGAGCAAAGCAGAACCCGCGCCGTGCCCGTGGTGCGCTCGGTCGACGAAGAGCATCTCCAGTTTCCCTGCCGCAACTCCGGAGAATCCGACGGAAACCCCGTCCGACTCCGCGACTGTCAGTTCGACAGCGCCGAGATACTCGCTCGCCACACGATGCTCGTAGTAGTCGATGTCGTCAACTGTCAGAAAGTGGTGCGTCGCCTCTACCGCGGTGCGCCAGATCCGCACGAGAACGGGCCACTCCTGTGAGCCGTGGCAAGGACGGAGCACCAGCCCCTCTCGACCCGAATTGTCCATTCGACCGAGCGTATCGGCGGTCGCCATTTCCGCAACGAGTATTCCCCGGCAAGGCCCCATCGTGCGCTGCGATCCCGCAGGCGGTCGCCGATGCCGGAGTCCACGGAATGAGATCGGCATCACACTGGGGAGCCGCTCGGCCGGGGAACACTCAGATGACTACGACCCGACGCCCACGAGTGTGACCGGCTCGGCTGTCGATATGGGCGGACGCGGCATCGGCGAGCGAGTAGGACTTCGCGATCGGAATATGCAGCTTTCCCCGGGAGACCAGGCTCGCGGCCTCGGCAAGCGCATCGAACAGATTCCCGGCCACACCGGAGAATCGCACACCGAAGTCCGCGGCACCGAACTCGGCGATGGAGATCACCTTCTGGGCATCCCCGGTCAGCTCGACGAGATCGGGCAGCACACCTGAGCCGGCCAGATCCAGAGCGGCGTCGACGGGACCGTGCTGTCGCACCCGTTCGACCCAGCCCGCGCCGTACGTCGTGGCGACGGCACCCAGGCTGCGCAGGTAGTCCTGGTTCGCGGCCCCGGCTGTACCGATCACCCTGATGCCGCGGTCGCGGGCGATCTGCAGGACCGCCGACCCGACTCCTCCGGATGCACCGTTGACCAGCAGCGTTTGCCCCGGCTGCACACCGGACTCCCGAAGAATGCGCAGCGCGGTCTCCACAACCGAGGGGTAGCCGGCCGCCTCTTCGAACGACAGCCCTTCGGGCATCCGAGCCCAGGCCGACAGCACGGCGAACTCCGCATACGTGTCGGCACCTTCGCCGAACACGTGGTCACCTACTTCGACCCCTTCGACACCCGGCCCGACCTCGTCCACCACCCCGGCGGCGTCCAACCCGACCCCCGCAGGCAGCCGGGCCGGACGGGTCTGCCGGAACTGACCTTCCCGTATCCGCCAGTCGATGGGATTCACGCCCGCCGCCCGCACGGCGATGCGGATCCGGCCGGGGCCTGCATGAGGTTCCTCGGCATCGACGAGTTGCAGGACATCCGGGCCACCGAACTCGGCGAAGGTCACTTTCTTCATACCGCCGACACTAACACTAACGGTTAGTGTTTTGAAACTGTTGCACTTTTGGCCTTGATAGTGTTAGCGGATGACCGAGCCGCCCGGACGTCGCGAACGCAAGAAGGCCGCGACCCGCCAGAAAATCGCCGATACCGCCCTGCGGCTCTTCCTGGAACGCGGGTACGACGAGGTGGGCATCCGCGATATCGCCGCCGAGGCCGACGTTGCCGTCACCACACTCTTCTCCCATTTCGCCTCGAAGGAAGCCCTGGTGTTCGACCAGGACCGGGACTTCGAACAACGCCTCACCCGGGCGGTCACCGCCCGCGCACCCCACGACCCACTCATCCCGGCGTTACGCACCGAAATCCACGCCCTGGTACGACATTGCACAGCCGAAGGCGCCGCCCCGATCTGGCGCATGATCGACGACTCCCCGCCCCTCCGGAAATACGAGGACTCGATGCGGCTACGCCATGCAGAGTCGCTCGCCACGACCATCGCCGCCGACCCCGGCCTGGCCCAAACCCCTACGGCCGCCCGAACAATCGCCAGATTCGTGATCGACGCCTACTCACTTGCGCGCGAAGCACCCGACCCCGACGCTGCCCTGGACGAAATATTCCGCATGATCGAGGCAGCCTGGGAAGTAACCCGCGCCTCTCCCCCTGCGCAGGGAACTACCCCTCCCCGCCGAACGGAGGCCGATCGGGCCGGTGCGAGTCACTGATGGTCTCGAAAGAGGCCATGGTTTCCGAACAGGATACGGCAGGTCATCCGCTGGTCGGCGCCGCTTCCCACAGGGCCGCCACTGGCATTGCAAGCATCTTGGGGCCGAAGGGGAGTGTCTGCTGACCGGTGTGCAGAACGATCCCGGCGAGGAAGTCGTCGCCGGTGCGTTCGGCCAGGTGACGCAGCCCCCGGAAATCATCCGACCCGACGGTAGATGCCGCCTTGACTTCGATTCCGACGACTTCGCCGCGGCGATTCTCCAGGACCGCGTCTACTTCGACCTGATCGCGGGTCCGGTAATGGAAGAGAGCGATCTCTTCATCGGACCACGTGAGCTGGCGTGCCAGTTCCATCAAAACGAAGCCCTCGAGCAAAGGCCCGAACTGCCCTCCTGGGCGTAGGAGGCTCCGCGCATCCGCGCCGATCAAACTGGCCGCAATACCGGAATCGACAAGCGCAACTTTCGGTGTGGTCGTTGCGCGACTATTGATATTGCGTGACCAGGCCGGAATCCGCTTGATCAGGAAAACCTCCTCCAGCAATGCGAGGTATTTCTTGACGGTTGCGGCCCCCAGACCGAGCTCGTTGCTCAAGTTGGCGGTCACCAGGAGCCCCCCGGATCGAGCAGCCAGCAGGCCGACCAGCGCGCGCATTTCCGCTGTTCGCTCTATCTCTGATAGTTGCTGCACATCGCGGGCTATCAGATCGCCGACATAGGAACTGAAGAAGTTCCGACGCCGGCGACTGTCGGGTCGCGCCACCGCCTCCGGAAATCCACCCCGGACCAGTCGTTCGGCATACTCCGTACGCGCAACACTGGACCGGTGGCGCATCTGGCCGCCATGGGCGAAGACAGCATCGACGAAGCGGTCCGGCGCATTGTCGATTTCCCCCTGCGAGAACGGCCACAATTCGATGGTCTCCATCCTGCCGACCAGAGTGTCCGGTAATGAACGCAATCCCAGGACGCGTGCCGATCCGGTCAGCAGGTAGCGCCCTGGGCGGGGGTCGGCATCGACCTCCGCCTTGATCGACAGCAGGAGTTCGGGAGCCCGCTGGATCTCATCGATGACCATCAGTTCCGAGTAGTCGACGAAGCCGTCGGGGTCGTCCAACGCGGCGCGCCGAATCAATGCGGTATCGAGATCGCGCCACTCGGCATCACGACCTCTCGCTACCAAGCGAACGAGCGTGCTTTTTCCGCTTTGCCGAGCTCCATTGACAAGCACCACACGCGTGTCCTGCAGGGCCGCGGCGACCTGGGCCTCCGCATGTCGGGGCCAGGCGGGGCCCAGTCGGGTCTGCATGTTGATCCTTCTCTCGGCTGGTCCTCGAGGGCTCGCTTACCGGTGCGTATGTGGAACTGCCGACCGGCGGCCCGTGGATCTGCCGCTAGTATACTCGCGGATCTGCCGCTGGTCTGCGTGCGGATCTGCCGCTGGTCTGCGTGCGGAACTGCCGCTGGTATGCGTGCGGAACTGCCGCTGGTTTGCATGCGGATCTGCTGCCATTTGCGTGCGGATCTGCCGCTGATCTGCCCGTGGAACTGCCGCGCCGATCGCGGCGTGTATTCGCCGACACTCTGCGCCTGGATTTGCCCCACGACCACACAAGGAACTATCTGGCGCTTCGTGTAGACGGGGCGCAGTAGGTCCGCCCCCGATACCGGATCGACCGCTGCTCCGGGCGCCGTACCGCCACGCACGCTATGGAGAACCGAGCTCCGTCAACTCGAGTGAGGCCGCAACACCATGCCCGGCGAATCCGATCGTCCCGGCGAGGACCGGCGAGTCGACGATCAGCTGACTTTCGTCGGCGGAGAACACCGGATTCAGCCCGCGTAGCGAGAGGTAGCTGTTCAGCGCGCGGCGCTGGTCGCACAACGCCAGGCCGGACAGGCCCTCGGTCAGAGTCCGCATGATCCGCGCCCCCTCGGCCGGCGGAAGCCGGAAATCAGGATGGTCCACGAGAAATGCCGCGCGGGTCCCGTCGTCGCCGGCGGGCCCCTGATAGCCGGTCCAGTGGGCGGTGACGGCCTTGGCCGCTTCGGTCAGCACAGCCGCGACCTGGTACGGCTCCGGCTGGTCGAAGGGGAGGCTGTCGAAGGGTAGTTCCGGGGCGGACAGTTCGCTGATCTCGTGCTCGACTCCGAACTCGCGGACGGATGCCGCGAGCGCGGCCACCGATTCCGGGAACCCGGACCGATTCGCCCACGACCACAGCCAGGAATCCGGGCCGGGTGCCGCGGTCCCGAGAAAATGGAAGTCGGTGCATTCGACGCTGCCGCGCTCGGTGTCGAACGTGAACGACCTGGTCTGCAGGTTCACCTGCCACGAATGCTCGCCCAGCACGTCGGCCAGGTGCAGCTGGTGTTCGAGGGAGAGGAAGGCGGCGTCGTCCAGCAGGTTCACGAAGGCAGGTGTAGGGCGCACCTCGAGCAGCCTAGTTGGGTCGGTACCGAGTCACAGACTTGATGATTTCGAAACCGGGAAACCCGGCCTGCTCCCATTAAGGTTGGGGGCGGCCTACCCATTTCAGGGAGATGGTTGACATGGCAAATTCGGTTATGGACGACTACGTCAGCCAGTTGCGCGTAGCGCTCCATCAGATCCGCGATTGGCCCTACCCCGATCAGATAGATCACGAACTCTTCCGCGCATTCATGAAAACCCCGCACGATGTGGGCGGCGAACCCGATGCACCCGCTGTTTTCGAGGACAAAGAGGAGGAGGTCTGGGAGCTCAATACGTTCGTCACCTGCGAAGTGCTCGGCTGGCGGGGTATCTGGACGTCCGAGGAACGCCGGCGGATCGGGAATGTCGATATCGGGCGGACCCAGTATCTCGGGTTTCCCTATTACGGCCGCTGGGTGCTCGCCATTGCCCGCTGTCTCGTCGACAAACGGCATATCACGCTGCGTGAACTGCTCGAACGCACCGAGGAGATCCGTGAGCGGTACGCAGGCCGGCCCGGTCCGCTGGAAGCCGCACCCCGTAGCACCGGGGACGGTACCGCCGTGGCTCGCAATATTCATCACCGGGACGCGGTCGGTCTGGGCGACCCCCAATGCTTCGCCGGACAAGCCGACACTCCCCGGTTCGCGGTCGGTGACCAGGTTTCGGTGCGGGAACTTCCGACAATCTTCTACACCCGCACCCAGGAGTATCTGCGCGGAAAACAGGGCACCGTCGTCAAGGTGTCCTATGAAAGCCCGATACCGGAGGACGAGGCGTTCGACCGCGAGGATCGGCGACCCGAATGGTTCTACATCGTGCGCTTCGATATGACCGAGCTGTGGGACCCGTATCGAGGGTGCGCCGGCGACACTCTACAAGCGGAAATATCGGAACCCTGGCTTCAGCCGATCTCGTAGATCCCGTGGCACCTCGAGGAAAGGAACACGATGGGCGGGATATCGAACGAAGGTGAAAACGACGCAGCCCCTCGGCATGCGGCGCCGATGGTCGAGGAGGTCACCGATTTCGAGGTGCTCGAAATCGCGTTACGCGAGCTGGCGATCGAGAAGGGATTGTTCACCGCCGAGGATCACCGCCGGTACACGGAGTATTTCGAGCAGTTGGGCCCGGCGCCGGGCGCGCGGTTCGTCGCCAAGGCGTGGTCGGACCCCGATTTCAAGCGGCTCGCGCTGGAAGATGCCGTCACCGCCTGCCACGAAGTCGGCATCGACTGGTTGAAGCCGACCGGGTTCGGGACCCCCAGCGATTTCACGGCGCTCCACATCCTCGAGGACACCCCGACGCTGCATCACGTGATCTGTTGCAGCCTGTGCTCCTGCTACCCCCGCCCGCTGCTCGGAAATTCACCCGAGTGGTATCGGACGCCGAACTACCGCCGCCGGCTCGTCCGCTGGCCGCGTCAGGTTCTCGCCGAGTTCGGCCTCTACCTCACCGAGGACGTCCGGATCCGAGTCGAGGATTCCAATTCCAAGCACCGGTTCATGGTGTTACCGGTGCGGCCGGACGGTACGCAGGGATGGAACGAGGAGCAGCTCACGCAGATCGTGACGCGTGACTGTCTGATCGGGGTCGCCCTGCCCAAGCCCGGAAGAACCGCGGATGTGGATCGCCCGGTACATGCCGCGGTCCACCCGGCGCAGAACTACTGACCGACCGGAGGACAACAGATGCCAGTGGACCAGGATGTCACCCGGATCAGGGTTCGACTGCTGGAGCAAATGATCACCCGGGGTCAGGTGTGGTCCCGGATGGCCGATAAGTACGGTGTCGAGAACCCCTCTCCGCCTTGGAAATCGAGCTTGGACGGCGTGTGCGACGCCCTCGATCGGGAAGGAACCGCACTGCCGCTGCTCGCCCGGCGTGACGAGGAGGATCGTCTCACCGGGGAGGTGTACCCGGCGCTACCTTTCCCGGAGAATCAGCTTGTCGCGCTGGCACATTCGTTGATCGCCCGGAAGGTCATCGACGAAGACGAGCTGGCCGAACATATCGCGGAGGTCCGGGCCAGGCTGGAAGCGGACGGTACCGGCTCGTGAACCGGACGAGTTCCCGACATCGGCCATGAACTCACTTGCCGGTGATCGCATGGTGAATGATCTCTGCCATGGCCTTCTGTGTTTCTGTCGTGGCGATACCCTCGGTCTCCATTCCGTTCTGATGTGCCGCGACGTGTGCGAGCATCGACACCAGGACTGCCCCGATGGCTCGCGGCTCGGCCGGGGTCGCTTCACCGCGGCACACGTGGGCAACATCGGTGATCTCGTCGGTGACCTCGCTGAGAAACCGGAGACGCAGTTCGTAGAAGCGCCGGTCACCTTCGGCTAGGAAAAGGTCGAGCACCCGGAGCACCACCATATGCTCCTTCCAAAACGAGAGGAACGCTGACGCGAGGGCCTCGGAGCCGGTATACGCCGACGGCCCACTCCAGTCGGTTTCCCGGACGATCGTCGTCAAGCGCCCGCCTTCGGCGGTGACGATCCGGACCAGTTCGAGTGCAGCCGAGGCGATATCGGGGAAGTACTGATAGAACGTCGCGGTACTGGTCTGTGCCTCGCCGGCGATATCCGCCACCGTGATCTCGTGGTACGTACGTACTCGGAGTAGTGCGGATGTCGACTCCAGTAACTTGGTGCGCGTGGCCAGTCCTCGAGCCTGGGGTACGCGACCATCGCTGGCCTTGATGTGCTGGGTATCGAGGCCAGAGGGTTCCGGCGACATACTGAAATACTCCTTTGGGTCGAATGTCCTACACGTGCACGACATCAAGTGGGTGGATTCTCACATAGACGAAACCGGGGCAGCGTGGCACCGCCTTCGGGCTGCTCCTCGAAAAACACCTCGACACGCATGCCGATCTCTGCGCGTGCCGTGTCCTCGGCAGGCAGATCGCTGACCATCCGGACTCCCTCATCGAGTTCGATGGTGGCACAGACATACGGCACACGATCAGCCCAGGCGGGATGGAAGGCCCGGTGGGTGACGGTGAACGTGAAGATCGTGCCGCGACCGCTGACCGGGGTCCATCGCCACTCCGCACTGTGACAGTCCGGGCACAGCACACGAGGGTAATGGCGATACACACCGCAGGTGCAGCACCGCTGTACCACCAGTTCGTGACGGCGCGCGGCCTCCCAGAAGCCGCGGGTCAGCGCGGTGGGTTCCGGCGCGGGACGCGGGATCATGACGCACCCCGCAAGGAGAGGACGGCCCCGTCGAAGAAGTTGCCCTCGTTCACCACAAGGATGTTCTCGCATCCGGTGACTTGCCGGGCCGGCTCCACTTCGTCTCGGAGTTGGCGGACAGCCTCGATGATGTGGTTCATACCCGAGACGTGTGCCTCCGAGAGCGCACCGCCATGGGGGTTGACGGGAGTGCGTCCGTCCAGCCGGATATGGCCTTCCTCGACATAGGGTCCACCTTCGCCCATACCCACCACGCCGAGCGCCTCCAGTGCGGCGATGACATACCAGGTGAATCCCTCATGAATTATCAGACAATCTGCATCCGTCACGTCAATTCCTGCCATCCCGAGAGCGCGCCGCGCTGCCACCCCTATCGCGGGCACACCTGGGATGTGTGGCTTCTGCGTGATCGACGTCGGCGAATCGCTGTGGGATATACCCATTCCCGATATCAATACCGGCGGCTTTCGAAGATCCCGGCCGCGCTCGGCGCTGACGATCACGAGTGCTCCCGCCCCATCGGATTCCAGTGAACAGTCGAACAAGCGGAACGGTGAGGTGATCATCCTCGAATTCTGATGATCAGCGAGCGTCATGGGCTTGCCGTACATGAGCGCACGCTTGTTCAAGTTGGCGTTCGCACGGCTGTTCACCGCCACGTGGCCGAGTTGTTCACTGGTTGTGCCGAATTCGAACATATGGCGCTGAGCTGCCTGCGCGAACCATTGTGCAGCGCCGATGTTTCCGAACGGAAACTCGAATTCGCGGACGGTCGCCATGGACGCCGCTGTGACGGCCTTGCCGGTCGATACCCGTTCACCGGAATATCCTCGTCGACCGGCCGGAATCAGGACACACGAGGCCACGCCCGTGGTGATCGCCATACAAGCGTTCTGCACCGAGGCGATCAGGCTTGCACCGCCGAGCTGGACCGAGGTGCTGAACGCCAGGTCCTGCACACCGAGGTTGACGATGAAATCCTCGACCGTGCCTTGGGCAAGTGAACTGGGAATGACGCCGTCGACGTCGGATACCGTCAGACCGGCATCAGCCAGCGCGCGCCGGCAGGCCTCCAGATGCAGTTCGAGCGTCGACCTGTCTGTTCCTCGCGTATAGACGGTCTGTCCGATGCCGGCGATTGCGCAATGATCGGTCAGACGCATCATGGCACCCGGGTATCGGGAACGTCGGCCGTCGGAGTCGTCAGCCGCACCAGCGCGTCGAGCCCGAGAACCCCATCGGCACGCGCGAGCAGGGGATTGATATCCAGTTCCGCGATCTCGCCGGTTGCTGCGAGTTCGGCGATACGCAAAAGGGCATCGACCACCGCGGTCCTGTCGACGGGCTGTGCGCCGCGCCGGCCGTCGAGCAGCGGAGAGATCCGCAGGCTTGCCAGCATTTTTTCCGCGCGCGAACGCGTCAGGGGCAGAACGGAGCGGGCCACGTCGCGATATATCTCGGCGTCGACCCCGCCCGCACCGATGAGGACGACCGGGCCGAGTACCGGGTCGACGCTGATACCCGCCAGCAGTTCGATCCCGTCCGAGACATACTCGGCGATCAGGAAACCCTCGGCGCCACGTGATCGCATATCCGCGGCGGCCGAACTCACGGCTTCGGGGCTGTCGAGCCCGGTTCGAACAAACCCGTGCTCCGTCTTGTGAGCGGGGCCGCGGCCCTTCAACACAACCGGATACCCGATCTCGTCGGCGGCTGCGCAGGCATCCGCAATGGTTTCGGCTGTCAGGTGAGCGGCGAACTCGAAACCACGATCCTCCAGCCAGCGGGTCGACCGACTCTCATCCAACAGGGTGGCGGGCTGTACGGGACCGGGTGGATCGGGCAACGCCTGCGCGAGCCGGACAACCTCGCGGAGCTCCGGATCTCGGGCCGGGTGCCGGAGCAACGCCCGCGCTGCACCGACAGCGTTGCGGACATTCCGGAAGACCGGCAGGCCGGCGGCCCAGAGCTCCCGATACACCGGATGGTCGACAGATGACCCGTTCCAGATCGGCAATACCGGTTTCTTCGCTGTTCGCGCGAACTCGACGAGGGCGGCGCCGACGGCCTCGGTGAGCCCGCCTCCCGGCGCCGGAACAGGGCACAGCATCACACCGATGGCGTCGTCGCGCACACACAACTCCAAGATGCGAGCCCCATGGCCGGCAAGGACGGCCACACCACCGTTGTCGACAGGGTTCGCGATGTTCAATTCCGCGGGAATCACCTCGCGCAACAGAGATTGCGTCGCGGGGCCGAGTGTTGGAAGAGACAAACCGCCAACTGTGGCGAGGTCACCGACGTGCGCGGCAGAGCCGCCGGACACGCTGCACACAACGACCCCGTCCGAGGTGGGTAGCGGACAGCGGGCAAGCGCCGCACCGATCTCGACGAGCTCGTCGAAATCGTCGACGCGCACGATGCCGAACTGCTCGAAGAAGACGTCCCACACTTCGTCGGTGCCGACCAGATGCCCGGTGTGGGACTGGGCCATCGCACGGCCCACCTCGCTGCGCCCGACCTTCACCAGAACGATCGGTGTCGCATTCTCGATCGCGGCCACCGCGGCTTCCCGCAAACGCTTGCCCGAGGTGAACCCTTCGATGTACGCACTGATGACGGCGGTATCGGCATCCTTCGCCAGGAACTCGATGAAATCCGCGGCGGCCAGGTCCGCCTCGTTCCCTGTCGGTGCCCAGTAGCTCAACGCGACGCCGAGCTCCTGTACCTGAGTCAGCGGCCGGCCCTGAGCGCCGCTCTGTGAAACCACACCGATCCGCCGCCCGGGCAGCTCGTCGAGCGGATCCCATGCGTTCGCATTGGTATTGGGCCCGATCAGCCGGGCGCCCGCCCGGTGCACGGCTGAGACCAGGGACTTCTCCCGTTCGATTCCCGCGTCTGTGCCGAGTTCCGAATATCCGTTCGCGAATACCAGGAAGAAGCCCACGTCGAGCCCTGCGTCTCGCGCGGAGTTCACCACAGCCTCGGCATCTCGCACCAGGACCAGGACCACATCGATCGGTCCCGGCAGGGCGGCGAGGTCTGCCACAGACGGAATGCCGAAGACCTCATCCTTGGTCGGATTCACCGGATAGAAGGCCGCGCCTATTCGGTTGGCATGTGCCAGCGCACGGCTGGTGACGCTTTCCAGACCCGCGCGCGTGTCATGGGCTCCCACCACCGCGATGGACCGCGGCCGATAGAAAGTCCGAAGGTTCAATGGATCCGAAGAGGCGATATCCGATTCCCGCACCGAACGCGCGGGCTTCGTTGTCGACCCAGTATTCGCCATATAGCACTCCTTGGTGAGGGCACTGTCAGATACCGCGTAGTGGCGGAGGACTGCCAATTCAACTGGCGGGCTTCCCCACTGCCTCTTCGTAGTACGAACGATCCACGACCTCCGACTCCGGCAGGATCTGATTTCCCTTGAATACACCGGTCTTCTGGAAACTCTCCTGCAGACGGTCCGAAGTTCCCTCGCGGATCTCCCAGTCGAATATCAGAGATGGGGTTTCGGTGAGAATGTCCACCGGCAGTTCGATCGCCTCGGCCAGTTTCGCCGCCGACTCCGGATCGGCCTTGTAGTCGCCGGTCAGGTACGTGTTGACGGTGCGCACGAGAGCCCTGACGAAGGCGACACCTGCATCACCTTTCTCTTTGAGCATGTTCGGTCCGAAGATGATCCCGCCGAACGGCTCCGCAGGTGGCTGCCCGACCGCAAACGTGTAGCCCTTCTGGCCGCTGATACGGGTCCAGTACGGGTCGCTCAGCCACGCTGCGGGTATCGCACCGTTCTCCAACGAGGTGACCAGGTCCGCGGCGGGCAACGACTGGAACTTCACCTCGTCGATGTCGACACCCGCCTCGGCGAATCCCTGAGTGAGCGGATACATGGTGACGCTACCCGAGCCCACAATCGCGCCGATGTTCTTACCCGTCAGGTCGGATATTCTCCCAGGGCGCCCGTCCACGTCCCGAACCCATAATCCGGCCTTGGAGTCATCGGCCGAAAAGTAGTTCCCCAGGACCCATCGGAGGTCGATACCGGCTGTCAGCCCGTTGAAGAAAGCCGAATCCGGTGCACCGACAGAGATATCGGTCTTACCCGAGGCCAAGAGATTGATACTGTCCGCTGCGGGAACCTGTGTGAGTTCGACCTCCAGGTTCTCTTTTTCGAACTCACCGTTCGCTATCGCGAGACGAACGTTGGCCATGAACTCACTCTTCAGCGTCGAGGAGGTCACCAACAGCTTGGTCTTGCTCGGTAGCGGCCGCGGCTGGGGAGAATTCGCAACGCATCGCGCGGGATCCCTGTCCGGTGAGCGGTCGGCGGGATCGGTCCAACCGCCCGCACAGCCGTCGACGGGAAGGCCCGCCGGCGCTCTGGTGACTATCGGGCCCGACGCGCGGGACGCATCCATTTCACCACTCCCGCAAGCCGAAAGGGCCAGCGTGAGTACTGCGGCGAGGGCGATCCCCAGTGACGTACGTGTTCTTATCATGCTGTCCTCAGCATTCTTGTAGGGGACGAGACACGCCTTCAGGCGTTCGTGGCGGCGCCGTCGTGCGGCGCCCATTTCGTCAACCGTCGTCCGATGAATCGGACAATCTCGGTGAAGATCACGCCACCGATGGCGACAGCGACGATGCCGACGAACATCTGTCCGTTGAGAAACAGTGCTCGGGAGTTGAATATCAGATATCCGAGCCCGTCGGTTCCCACGATGAATTCAGCCGCGACGATGACCAGGAAGGCTATCCCGGCGCCCACTCGCATCGCGACGAATATTTGCGGCAGCGAAGCGGGCATGAGTACGTGCCGAAACATATCCCAACGGTTCGCCCCGAAGCACTGTGCAGCCTCTCGGTAACCCTCGGGCACCGAGATAACCGCCGACATGGTGGAGATCCAGACAAAGAAGAACACAGTCGTGGCGACCAGTGCTATTTTCGGCCCTTCGCCCAGCCCGAATATATTCAACAATATCGGAAGCAGGGCGAGTTTCGGTACAACATACAGCGCATCGAGCGTCGATTCGAGCATCTTTCGAATCCACCGGATGGACCCCATGACGAGACCGACAATAATTCCGGCGGACGCGCCGATGATGAATCCATAGAATACCCGCATGGTCGTCACCCGGATATCGGGCCAGAGGGTTCCATTTCTCACCAGCTCCCAGCCGTCTCGAATGATATCCGTAGGCGACGGGTAGAGGCGACTGTCTATCCAGCCCACAGTGCTGGCCAACTGCCATAGCGCGAGCAGCAGCACCGGGAAGCCGATCGCCAGCGTCGCGTCGATACCTCGGCGGCGTCGAATGGCGCCGGCGGAGTTTATTTCCGCTCGGCCGGGTACTCGCTCCAGTACTCGATCGGTAGATACCTCGGAGATATACGCCATCTCAATTTCTCCTACCAGCGGAACTCTTCCCCGCTTCGACCTCATCGCGGAGCAGTTCCCACAGCTCTGCCTTGAACACCGCGAACTCTGGGGACTCGCGCACGGCGGCGGACCGGGGCCGCGGATACGGCGAGCGTCGCTCTGCCAGGATTCTTCCTGGTCGTGCGCTCATCACCACGACCCTGTCACCGAGGATGATCGCCTCCTCGAGGCTGTGCGTGACGAAGAGGACGGTGCGACGCTCGGCTTGGCACAATTCGAGCAGCTCTTCCTGCAAGATCGTGCGAAGCTGGGCATCCAGCGCGGCGAAGGGTTCGTCCATCAACAGGATTTCCGGTTCGGCCGCGAGGGCACGAGCGATCGAAACCCGCTGGCGCATTCCGCCGGAGAGCTGAGCCGGATAAACATCGGCGAACTCGGCCAGTCTCATCTTCTCCAGCCATGAACGTGCACGTCGACGGCCCTCTGATTTACGGACCCCCTGGATATCGAGGCCGAAACGAACGTTGGCCTCGACTGTCTTCCAAGGGTAGATTCCGTAATCCTGGAATATCATCGACGCCGGATGAGCCGATTTCGCGGCCACTGCGACTTTTCCCTTGGACGGCGGCAGCAGCCCGGCCACTATCCTCAGGAAAGTGGATTTACCACAGCCCGAAGGACCGACGATGCAAACGAACTCGCCCTCATCGATACTGATATCCATCGGGCCCAGCGCGTGGACACCACTATCGCCTGACCCGAAAGACCGCTCGACACCATTCGCGATTATCTTCGGAGGGGAACTACTGGAGGAGGAGCTGGTACGTACCTGTTCTCGGGTTCCCGAATCGACAGAGCTGTTCGAAGTCATTTTTATACCTTCAACATGAATTGGGTGAGCCGTGCTCGACGGAACTCGGTATCACCCGGCGGTCCACGACCGATTCGCTGGCAGGGACTCGGTCGCGCGAGGTTCAGCGCTCCAATCAATAGCTGTGCCGACTCCGGAGTTCGGCATCCGGCGCTTATCCGGGGCTGATGCGGCGGTGGGTGATTCTCCAGCCGTCGTCGCCACGGCAGAGCGTGTCGGAGTACCGCACGATCAGTTCCAATATCGGTGTGGCGTGGGTGTTCCGGTAGAACTGCAGATAGCTCACCGCATACGCCTCCGAGTGGTCGATGGCCACCGTGAGCGTGGTGATCACATGACGTGTGTGTGACCCAGGTCCACTGATGCCCATCCTGCGCCGCTCAGCTGCGGCGGCGACCACGTCGGCAATGCCGGCTTGCCGCATATCGGCGGTCTCCCAGACCACATCCTCGCTGTAGAAGTTCCGGTAGTCCTCAGGGTGGCCCTCGTCGGCGCAGAGGGCGCAACGGCCGAGGAGGTCGCGGACCTCCAGCTCCGCCATCATCGAATCCAGGCGCGCGATCGTCATGACCGGTCTGTCCTTCCCACTGAGGCTCGTGGTGCCGCCATCGCAACACGGGGTTCGGTGCGCCGTAAGTCGCTGTACGACCGGCTTTGCGCCGCAGTCGATCTCGCACCCTGGATCACTCCACCCATTGCTCGGTGCGATCCTCTCGCCTCGGCTGGCGGCCGGTCCGGAACGGGGAAAGGGGCGCATCGACCAGGAGATACCGGTTGAAGCCGGTGGTCAGCTCGTTGCTCTGCGCTCGCCAGGCCGAGAGGGCGGGGTCCGTGCGCAGGGCTTTCTCCAGTTCGGCCCACTGGGTCCACGTCGGTATGGCCCAGAGCAGGAAGGCCTCACTGTCGTTGGTCAGCAACGTCTCCCAGGCTCCGACGAGCCGCCACCCGAAGCGCTCGTAGAGTGGTACGGCGATCTCACGAACTCTGAGCAGGTATTCACCGGCCTTGCCGGGGGCGACGTGCACCTCCTCCTGGGCGTAGACATCGCCGGTCACTCCGGCCGCGCAGAGATCCGCGGAGGTGGGGGTCCAGGGTGCGGGGAGCAGGAGACGATCACGGCCACCCGAACGAAACTGTGCTGCGGTGGCCCACCATTTTGCGAGCTTCGGATCTTGTAGCGTTTCATGTTGTAGCTCGTGCCGAAAAGATGCGGCGAGTCCGGAAAGCCCTTCTTCTTCCCAAATATTCACCACCTGCGGCCAATACCCGCTGCTCCCCACCACTCCCCAGATTCCGTAGCAGCTCTGGTTGCGTTCTTCCTGACCGATGGGACTGAAATTCGCGGCCATATGGTACATGTACTTGTCTCGGTTGTGGCCGATTATGTCGATATACTCATGGATATAGATCTTGTCGTTCATCTGGACCTTCCAAATGCGACCGATCCGATAGCTGATCGGTCCCATTCGATTCTGAACTGGATGGCGATATCCTTACGGCGGCCGGCACCGCCGGAACGGGGTGGTTCGGATTCAGAAGTGCGCCAGTTCCGTTAAACTCGTTCCAGGCTCAGCATTCGGATGGCATTGCCGCGAAGAATTTTGTACTTCTCATCATCACTCAAACCGAGCAGATGCTTCTCGGCGACCGTTTTCGACTCCGGCCATGTGGAGTCGGTATGGGGGTAGTCGGTCTCGAACGTGATGTTATCGATCCCGATCACGTCTCGTGAGGCGATTCCGTGATAATCCTTGAAAAAGCAGCCGAACACGTTGCGGCGAAAATATTCCGACGGCGGTTCCGGGGTGATACCGTTACGTCCCACCCATGCTCTGTGCTCTTCCCAGACGGTATCCGCGCGCTCGAGGAGATATGGCAACCAGCCGATCTGGCCCTCGGAATAAGCAATTTTCAGATCGGGAAACTGGACGAGCTTTCCAGAGAACAGCCAGTCGGCCAGCGATGTCATGGAGTTGTTGAAGGAAAGCGTGGCAGCGACTCCGTCCGGCGCGTCCGCCGAGGTCGCAGGCATCCTCGACGAGGACCCGATATGCATGTTGATCGTGGTGGACGTCTCTTCGCAGGCCCGGAAGAACGGGTCCCAGAACCCACTGTGGATACTCGGCAACCCCAGATGTGGTGGAATTTCGCTGAAGCAGACGGCATGGACGCCTCTTTCGGCATTGCGCCGGACTTCGGCGGCGGCCAATTCGGCATCCCACAGTGGCACGATAATCAGCGGAATAAGAACTCCATCGCTGTCACCACACCACTCCTCGACCATGTAGTTGTTGTAGGCTTTGATGCATTCCAGCCCCAGCTCTCTGTCCGAATTCTCGGTGAACGTCTGTCCGCAGAACCGGGGAAAGGTCGGGAACGAGAGCGATCCGTCGACGTGGTTGGCGAGCATATCTTTGGCACGCTCGATCGGGTCGTAGCATCCTGGGCGCATCTCGTCGTACGTCATCGGGGTCATCGTCATTTCGTCACGGCTGAATCCGACCCCGGCAACGTGACGTTTATGAACATATACGAGATCTTCGAATACCCAGCAGTCCGCCAACGGCCCGTCTGAGTCGAAGGTCTGCTCGTATCGTCCGCCTCCGACATGTCGAATTTCGCCGATTCCGCGGCGCTCGACACGAGGGCCGTGCTCACGATATTTCTGCGGCAGCCAGTTCTGCCATAAATGGGCGGGCTCGACTATGTGGTCGTCGACGCTGATGATTTTCGGGAGGCCTGACATATGAGTTCTGTACCTCTCTTACACAATCTGACTGTTCGTCAGATTGCAGTTTGGCACAGTGCCAGATGTGTGTCTAGTCTCAATTTTTCGTTCGTCCCGCGGACCGGGATAGACGGCCCGGGTTTCGGCGTCTCGACCAACAAGCCGCCACCCCTGCGCCGAGTTCGTGACACCGCAGCAGCGCCGGGATCGAACCTCGCTCGGTCAGCGGGACCGGCCTGGGCGGCGTTGATCACTTTCGTTACAGCTCAACAGATCTCGACGGTTCGGCGTTCACCCGGCGATATCGGCGTATACGGCGCGGACGAGGGATGCGAACGGATGCTGCGGATGTGGCCGCTCGTCGAAGAACTCGTTGTGACAGATCATGACGGCGAGCTCCGCGTCCAGGTCGGCAAACCCGAGGGCGCCCCCGGCGCCGGGATGCCAGAGGACACGATTCCCCCGGAAACCCAAGAGCTCGTCACATGCGGTGACGGCTCCGCCCACCATGAGTCCGCCCATACCGATGACAGCCCGTGGGCCGGCGATCGCACCGGCCGGGAAGGCGCACGCCCGCGGCGCCAGGAAGGTCTCGATGCGATCGGCGGGCACCAGCCGCCCGCCGTCGAGCTCGCCCCCCTGGGCGTACAGCGCCCAGAGGCGCGCAGCCGCTCGTGCTGTCACCCATGCCCCGCTCGGGTCGATCCGATCTCGATACGCGGCCGTGTTGATCTCGTGGTCAGCAGTGACAGTGAATTCCCCGCCGAGGATTTCCCCCTTCACTACGGCGGCGTCCGGCTGCACCGATTCCGGTAGCCGGTGCCATATCTCGGTGATTCCCAAAGGCGCATGGACCTCCTCACGAACGAGGTCCTCGAACGACCGGCCCACGGGGTCCACCCGCCGAGCGATCTCGCCGACTATGTACCCCCAGGTGCGCGCGTGATAGGTGTTGCGATGGGCCGGATCGTCACTCGGGGCCGAGCGGGCGAGCCGTTCGACCATCCACTCCCAATCGCCGAGGAGTTCCGGTGTCGCGTCGCTGGGCAAATCGGGCAGACCGACACGGTGGGTGAGGGCATCGCGCACCGTCAACGACTCTTTGCCGTGGGCGCCGAACTCCGGCCAGATCGACACTATCGTCTGGCCGTAGTCGAGCAGCCCCCGTTCCACCTGCACGTGAAGGGCAGTCGCCGTCGACACCTTCCCTGCAGATGCCACCCAGAAGATCGTGCCGGAATCGACTTCACCCCGGTCCTCCCCCGCCTGCCCGGCGCTGATATCGACGACCAGCTCACCCCGGTGGTACGCCGCGACCTGCAGGCCCACCTCGCCACGCGAGAGTGCTCGGTCGATCGCGTTCTCTACTGCACTTCCCATCGTCGAAACCATCCCGTTCATTTGCCGGCTATCGGATTGCGGAGCAAGACGGACAAGCCGACGTGCGCGAAGTAGGGCGATCGGTTATCTGTTCACCAGAACGCGGTCTGTAAAGTAGAACACAATCCGCACTCGCACAAGAGCCTCTCTCGCAAAGAATTCCGGAAGAAGACTCCGACCTGTTCGATCTGCTTGACAGAACACCGTCTGCTTCACAGAATGTGGGTGCTCGCACTCGACCGCTGTCGTGGTGCAAGTCCCGCGCGGCCCGCCGGCCGCGCCACTGGCCGATGACGGCAAGGCGAAAGGCAGCACATGACTCCTTCCGAGGACCCTCGCACCACCTCGGCCGATACTCTGGACACGGACGTCCTGATCGTGGGGTACGGCCCTGTCGGTCAGAGCCTGGCCGCTCTGCTCGGTGGGGCGGGGCACCGCGTGATCGTGTGCGAACGGCGTTTTGGCCGCTACGAGACGCCACGTGCCGGTCACTTCGACCACGAGATCATGCGCATATTCCAGGCGATGGGTACCGCCGAAGCGGTCGATCGTATCGCCGATCCCGCGCGACTGTACGAGTTCCTCGATCCCGACGGAGAGGTACTCGCCCGTCTCCCCCGGGAATGGGACGCCCCGTCCGGATGGGAGGCGTCGTATCACTTCTACCAGCCCGAACTCGAGGAAGTCCTCGACGCGGCGGTCCGTGAAATTCCCACGGTCGACCTCCGCTTCGGGCATGCCGTCGTCGACCTCCGCCGAGGCACCGACCACGTCGCCGTGACCCTGGAGGGCGGCTCCGTCCTCACCGCCCGCTACGTCGTCGGCGCGGACGGCGCGAACAGCGTGGTGCGGGACCTCTGTGGCATCGGTACCGAGGATCTCGGCTTCCGCGGGGACTGGTTGGTCGCCGATATCCGCCCGAGGCCCGGCGCACCCGCGCTGGACATCCCGCACACCGGACAGGTCTTGAACCCCGCGCGGCCGAATCATATGGGTCGGGTGGCCCAGCGATACTTTCGCTGGGAGTTCATGCTCGTCGACGGTGACGATCCCGCGGAGATGGCGACTCCGGACACTGTGTGGAAGCTGCTGAAGCCTTGGATCGGGCCCGACGAGGGCGAGCTCATCCGGCAGACGGTCTACCAGTTCAGATCCATCGTGGCCGATACGTTCCGCGCCGGTCCGGTCCTGCTGGCGGGCGACGCCGCGCACGTCATGCCACCGTTCCTGGGGCAGGGCATGAGCTCCGGCATCCGCGACGCCGCAACGCTCGGCTGGATTTTCGACCTCGTCCTGCGCGGGGCCGCGGACCCGCAGCTCCTGGATTTGTACACCGCCTCGCGAAGGCCGCAGGTCTTGGCGTATATCGAGGAGTCGATCCGGATCGGGACCGTCGTCTGCGAGACCGATCCGGTTCGCGCGGCGCAACGCCGCGAGACCCTGCGCTCCGCGACCGAACTGCCACCGCCGTTCCAGCCGCCCGCCGCGGCAGGTTTTCGGGAAGGTGATCCGCTGGCCGGGCACCTCGGTATCCAGCCCCTGTTGCGCACCAAGGACGGCAGGACCCAGCGCTCCGACGACGCCCTGGGCAACGGGTTCACTCTCTTCAGTCTTGCCGAACTCGACGCAGCCGCGGGTGCCGCGGCGGCCGATCTCGAAAGCTCGATCGGCCTTCGCTCGGTCGTGGTGGGTACACCCGACGGGCTTCAGGAGGAGGGCGAGACGTTAAGCCGGTGGATGGCGGAGGCCGGCGTGGTCGCAGTACTGGTTCGCCCGGACTTCTACGTCCTCGGGTCGGTGTCCGAGCCCGCCGACGTATCGGCACTGCTCGCCGCGCTACGACCGGCACTGTCGCTGACCCGGCGTCGCCCCGGGGAAAGTTCGGCCGGCGACTAGCTCAGCGCCGCGCTGAGCTGGCCGGTTGCCTCCAGCAGCGCATCAGCGTGACCGGCGAGCTCATCCTCGGTCAGCCGGAACGAGGGACCGGAGATGCTGATGGCGGCACGGGCATTGCCGGCCGCATTGCGAAGAGGAACCGCGATGGCATGCAGACCCAGCTCGCTCTCGCCGAGGTTCATGGCGTAACCCTGCCTGCGGACGATCTCGAGTTCTTCTTCCAGCCGGCGCCGGCTGGTCACCGCCTCGGCCGTGCCACCCTGGAGGCGGCTGCCCGGGTATCGCTCTCGCAGCTGTTCGCGGGTCAACGACGCCAGCAGCACCTTGCCCGCCGCCGACGCGTGCGCGGGCGCCCGGTCTCCGGTCCGTTCCACAGCGCGGATGGCGAACCGCCCTTCGACACCGTCGAGGAATACGATCGTCGCGCCGTCGAGCACGATCAGGTGCGCCGTCTCGCCGATGTCGTGACAGAGCCGCTCGAGTGTGGGCCGCACATCTGCCCGCAGGTCGTTCGCTCCGATGACGGCGACGCCGAGCTGCACGAGTTGGGGGCCTGCGGCATAGCCTCGCGTCGTGGGTTCCTGGCGCAGCAGCCCTTGGGCCTGGAGGGTCGTCAGCATGCGGTGGGCGCTGGACCGGGCGATACCCAGCTCCGTTGCGACCTCGGCCACGCGAAGAACGCGTTGGCTGCGGAGCATCAGGAGGACACGGGCGGCATTCTCGACCGACTCGATCGGATAGCTTGCCAGCGCCGACATCGGTGCCCTCCACTGATGATGAGAAGTATGAAGACCACCCCTGGTGGCGGTCGAACCCTACCACGCACCCGGGGCAAAGTATTCTGTTGTGCAGAACCGTGTATGCGGAAGACCATGGTGCCGGCCAGGGCCCCTCCCCGGCTCTGCGTCATGATCCGGCCGTGATCTCCCGCTGCTCGGCGAGCCGTAGCAGGGCCTCGCCGACCACGCAGCTGCTCCCGGACATGGCCGGAGAGCACCTTCGGCGTACTCGCGGGAGCCACCGTGACGAGCTGCCGGCCCCTCGTCGAATCATTCCCATCGCTGCCGCAGTCGGCTCTTCGCGTTCTCGTATTTGTTCTGTTGACAGGAACATTGTTTGCTGAGCAGAATTATCACAGGCCGAGGCCATGGACTGCTCATCACCGAAAAGGACACGCCCCATGCACGCGCACACCGACATTCCCCGACGGAAGGTCGCAGAGCTCGGCCACGTCGGCATCCGCTGTCTCGACGTGGACAGGCAGCTCGCGTTCTACACCGAGGTGCTCGGGCTGGTCGTCACCGATCATGATCCAGCCCTCGGTAATTACTTCCTCTCCGCTCGTCCCGAGGACGAGCACCACGAGCTCCTGCTCGCCAAGGGTCGCGACGTGCCCGTCGACGGCCGGCTGATCCAGCAGATCTCGTTCCGTTGCGAAACTTTCGAAGATGTCGTCGGGCTGTACCGCCAGCTGAAGGAGTACGGGACCGAGTTCGACATGATCGTGTCCCACGGCAACGCGGTCGGCGTGTATTTCTTCGACCCGGAGGGCAATCGGGCCGAGGTGTACTGGCAGACCGGCCTGGTGGCGCGCCAGCCGTTCGTCGAGACCATCGATATCGAGACCCCGGCAGATGAGCTCATGACCGCCATCCGCGCCTCGGTCGACAAGTACGGTGCCAGCGGGTTCACCGAAGAGAGCTACGAGCGCTGGACCCGCGACCAATCGGGTCCGGAGGATGCGGTCACGAGCAGGAAGGTCGCGAAGTGAAGTTCGTTCGATACGCCCGCCCCGGCGGTGAGGTCCAGGTAGCGGTAGTCGTCCCGGAGGGCTTCCGTGTCCTGCAGGGCTACACCGATCTCCTCCCGCTGATCGAGTCCGGCGAGGCAGCACTCCTGGCGGCCGGACGCGAGGCCGAGACTTCCGGCGACGAGGTGGATCCCGCAGCCGTGCAGATCCTGTCGCCGCTGGAGACGCCGCCCACCTTTCGGGATTTCTACGCCTTCGAACAACACGTCCGGGCCGGCCGCGCCTGGCGTGGGCTCGAGATGGACCCCACCTGGTACGAAATCCCCGTCTTCTACTTCTCCAATCCGTACGCGTTCCGCGCCGACGGCGAGATCCCCATGACTCCCGGGGCCGCGAAGTTCGATTTCGAACTCGAGGTAGCGGCGGTCGTCGGCAAAGCGGGTGCCAACCTGACCGTCGAAGAGGCAGCGGATCACATCATCGGCTACTGCGTCCTGAACGATTGGAGCGGTCGCGATGTGCAGCACCGCGAGATGACGCTGTCGATGGGCCCGGTCAAGGGCAAGGACACGGCAACCGGTCTCGGGCCCTACCTCGTGACCAGGAATGAGCTCGCTCCGTTCGCCACGCGCAGCGGTTTCGACAGGGCTATGACGCTCACGGTCAACGGCCGGCGCTACGCCGAGGCGAACTGGGCCGATGTTCACTGGTCGTTCCCGCAGATGATCTCGTACGCATCACGCGGAACCCAGGTCCGTCCGGGAGACGTGATCGGATCGGGCACGTGCGGTACCGGCTGCATCCTCGAGCTGTCGCGCACCCACAGCGAAGAGGCCTACCCGTGGCTGAAGGAGGGCGACGAGGTGGTCGCCACCGTCGAAGGACTCGGGAGCCTGCGCAATACGATCGTCGCCGCCGACCCTGTCCACCCTCTCGACCGCAGCTGATACCGGTGCGGCGCTTACTCCGGCAGTGGGACCCGGAGAACACGGAGCTGGAGAGCGAGCAGAGCGTAGTAGCCGACCACCGCTGTCAGCTCGAACACCTGGGCTGTCCCGATCGAGGCCTGAAGCTCCGCGAACGTCGCATCGGACAGGTCTCCGGACACGACCATCTCGTCCGCGGCGCGGGCGATCACCGCCTCGGCGGGGTCCAGGACGGCGTAGTCACCGTCGCGGATTCCGGCCAGCTGCTCATCGGTGACACCCAGCGATCGGGCGATCGGCTCGTGGACGTGGCTCTCGAAGTCCGACGAGCGACGTGCCGCCACCACCAGGATCGCGATCTCGCGACACCGATCCGGCAACTCCGATTCGTACCGCAGGGTCGCGCCGACTGCCTGCAATGCGTGCCCCAGCGACGGCTGCAGCAGGAATCCGTTGAACGGACCCTCCAAACGTCCGTCCTCGTCGGTCAGGGATGCCGCTCCCGGCTGCCCGGACCGGGGGCCGCCGAGGATCGTGTCGTACAACGCTCGCTGCGCAGCGTCGAGCTCGGCAGGAAGCAGCTTGCGGTTACGGCCGGTCGGCATCGGCGATCAAGCCTTTCGAGGTCGGAAACAACGATTTTTGTTACTCGAGTCTTACTACCATCGTCGATTATCGGAGCCTCATGACCGAACGCACCGCACCGTCCGCGGGACCGGCGGACGACGCCGTCAAGCAGCGAGCCGCGCTCCTGCGCTCCATGACGCTGACCCGAATGCTCGACTACGGCATGGATCATTGGGACGCAACCCAACTCGTCGGGGCACCGGCCACACAAGCCTGGGACGAAGTCGCGGCCGGACTCGCCGAAGCTCAGCTCGCCCGCGCCACGACCGCCGTCGAGCACGGCAATATCGAGACGGCGGTAAGCTGCTACCGACGGGCGGCAGCAGCACTGGTGGCCGCCCAGATGGCCTACAACTTCGACAACGCCGCCAAGCGTTGGCTGTACGCCCGAATGTCGCAGGCCTACCAGGACGCAGCCCGGCTCGACACCGATATGCACATCGAACGACTGGAGGTCCCTTACAAATCCAGCCACTGCAACGCGTGGTTCCTCCGGCCGCGCACGGATCGTCCGGCCCCGCCGGTCATCATCGTGGGCGGACAGAGTGGATGGGGGCCCGCGTACCACCGGCAAGCCCGAGCCCTCGTCCGGCGCGGACTGTCCGCCGTCCTGCTCGAGGCCCCCGGCCAGGGCGAAACCCGGATTGTCAACGGTCTACATCTCGACGAGCACGCGGACGAGGCGTTCAGCGCGACCCTCGATGCCGTTCGAGAGCGCACGGGTTTCGCCGGCCCATCCGGGGTATGGGGCAACAGCTTCGGCGGACTGATCGCCGCGCGCGCTGCCCTCCACGACAGCCGCTTCGCCGCATGCTGCGTCAACGGCGCTCCCGCGCGGCCGGAACCCGCACCCTTCCGTACGGCCGGCGAGCAGTCGCAAGCCCTGCTCGGTGTGAGCAGCGACGATGAAGTCGCCGCGGTTTTCCGTACGCTCTGGATCGATCCGGCAACCGACCGCACGTCAGCGGCCGTGCTCGTCCTGCACGGCGGGGCCGACCCGTTGATCGCACTGGACCAGCAGCGTGCCTTCCTCGACTTGTCGGCCGATTCGTCGCTGCGAGTATGGGAGGACGGCGAGCACACCATCTACAACCACTCCGCCGAACGCACGGATTTCGTGGGCGACTGGTTCCGTCACCGGCTCAGCGACGGTTTACTCACGACGAAACCCACTTCGTGACAACGAGGCCGGTGGGCTTCTCGCCGGGGGTGGCGTTCGACCGCTCGACTTCGTTCCTGCAGACTCGATCTCCCCTCGTACTCCGGTGCCACACCGATGTCGTACTACAGTCCGGTGCGCGCGCCGGTGACGGTTTCCTACCGTCGATTCATGCGTATACAGGCTGTCGCCGCTTCGATCTGTACCGCCTCGGTGTTGCTCACCGCCTGCAGCACGGCCGGGGAACACTCCACTGCACCTCGTGTATCCGCCGCTCGCATGGACAGTGTGCAAGCAGACCTTGATTCAGCGATCGGTTCAGGTGCTGTCGGTGCCATTGCCACACTCACCGAAGGGGACTCCGAAACCGTATTGACCTCAGGAGTCGCCGATATCAGCACCCGGTCACCGATCCCCGCCGACCGTCCGCAGCATGTCCGCGTCGGCAGCGTCACCAAAACATTCACCGCCGCAATCGTGTTGCAACTGGCGGCAGAGCACACAGTCGATCTCGACCGCCCGATCGCCACCTACCTGCCCGAGCTGTTCACCGGAACCGGCGTGAACGGGCAGGCCATCACCGTCCGTCAGATCCTGGGCCACCGTAGTGGCCTGCCCGAGCTGACCGGTTCCCCTGGTGAGAGCGAATACCATGCCGCGCACGATGGCCGCACTTTCGATCCGGATCAGGTGATTACGCAGGCGTTGCGCAATCCCCCGCAGTTCGCCCCCGGCGCACGGTTCGAATACACCAACACCAACTACCTCGTCGCCGGCCGGCTGATCGAGGTGGTGACGGGCCACCGCTACAGCGATGAGCTGCGCGACCGCATTACCGCGCCGCTGAACCTGTCCGATACCTATCTGCCGGCTGCCGGTGACACCGATCTGCGGGAACCACACCCCATCGGATACCGGGCCCTCGATGGCGTAGTCACAGATGTCACCCACATCGAACCGTCGCTGCCGTGGAGTGCGGGCGCACTCGTCAGCACCGGTGCCGATCTGAACCGTTTCTACACCGCCCTGTCGGCTGGGCAGGTTGTGCCGCAGCCCCAATTGCGGCAGATGCTGGACGGTGTGGATATGGGCACCGGTGACGGCATGTTCTACGGTCTCGGCCTCGGATACACCCAGCTACCGTGCGGGACGCAATTCATCGGGCACAACGGTGGGATCTTCGGCTTCTCCGCGATCACCGGCGCCACCTCGGCCGGTCGGGCTGTCACCCTCTCTTTCACCGGGACACCCACCGACACCGATAGCCGCAGCCTGCTCACCCACGCACTGTGCGACTGATGCGGAGTGGCAGGCATTTCGGCGACTGCCGTGGCCGGTCCGCTGACGGTCGGACAAGCGGCTAGCGGACCTCATCGTGCTCACGCAGCAGGTGGTCGCCCGCCTGCGGTAGGACCTCCGTGGACGGCTACCTCGACCGGCTGGTCGGATCCCAAAGTCCGTCGGCTTCACCACGAGCAAGATGCTCGGCGTAGACGCCGACCTTCCAGGAGATGACGGACCGGCACTCCTCCAGCGCCTGGATCTGTGCGTCGACGCGCTGCCGATGGGCGTCCAGCAGTCGCAAACGTTCCTCCTCGTTGCCCGGTCCTCGGCGCACGAGTTCGGCGAAGTGCTCGAGGTCGGTTAGCGGCATGCCGGATTCGCGGAGCTTGACGCAGATCAGCAACCACTCGACATCGACAGAGGTGTAGCGTCGTCGGCCGCCCGACGTGCGCTGGACCGGCCCGACAAGCAGGCCCTTGCGCTCATAGAAGCGCAGCGCGTGCACGCTCAGTCCGGTCCGCTCGGCTACCTCGCCGATGCTCAGCGACTGCACGGCAGCCTCGGTGGTCGTCATCCCGCTCACTCCTGGATTTGATCTAGACCTCGCTCTAGATCGTAGCGTCGGCGGCATGACCATTACTGATCAGCAGCCGCTCGGCTCGGCCTTCTCCGCATCCACTACCGCCGAGGACGTCGTGGCCGGCCTCGACCTCTCCGGCAAGACGGCCGTGGTGACCGGGGGCTACTCCGGGCTCGGCCTGGAGACCACCCGGGCTCTGACGGCCGCCGGAGTCCGGGTCATCGTTCCCGCCCGCCGCCCCGATGTTGCCCGTGCTGCTCTGAAGGAGGTGAAGAACTGCGAGGTCATCCCCATGGACCTGGCCGACATCCACAGCGTCCGTTCAGCCTGCGCGCACCTCAGCGACCGGCTCGACGGGCTCGATCTCCTGATGGGCGTTGCCGGAGTCATGGCCACCCCGGAGCGGCGGGTCGGACCCGGCTGGGAAGGCCAACTCACCGCCAACCACTTCGGGCACTTCACCCTCGCCTGCGAGCTCTACCCGCTCCTGGCCGCCGCAGACGGCGCGCGCGTCATCGTCAACAGCTCGGCCGGGCACACCCTGACCGGCATCCGCTGGCACGACCCGCACTTCCGCACCGGCTACGACAAGTGGCTGGCCTACGGCCAGGCCAAAACCGCCAACGCTCTGTTCGCCGTACACCTCGACACCCTCGGGAAAAGCGACGGCGTCCGCGCATTCGCCCTCCATCCCGGAAAGATCATCACCGGGCTCCAGCGGGAGATGCCCCTCCAGGAGCAGATCGACCGCGGCTGGGTGGACGAGCACGGCAACGTCATCGGCGATGGTTTCAAGACCCCCTCCCAGGGGGCCGCCACCGGTCTGTGGGCCGCCACGTCCCCGCTCCTCGACAGCCGCGGCGGCCTCTACCTGGAGGACTGCGACGTTGCCTATGTTTCGGCTCCAGGCACCCCCATGGATGACGGTGGCGTCCGCGCATACGCCATCGACCCGGACGAGGCGGCCCGGCTCTGGTCCCTGTCTCTCGCCGTGACCGGCGCCACGCCGATCACCCGATAATCGCGCATCGTTGGAGTCCGGAGTCGACACCAGAAGACCAAGCCCTACACTCCTCGCCACAACAGGAAAGTGGAGAGGTATCAGATGGTGATCAGAGCGAAAGGCAGAGGCCCCCATGGCCCTTCATCCGGGCGGTGAAGGCGGCCCACGCTGCCGGGCTGAACACCAGCGCGGACCCGGTCGGGTTCTTGGAATCGCGAACACCGACAAGTCCCCCGTCGAGCCAGGCAGCTTCGACACAATCTCCACCACTCCCGCTGTGTGATGACTTGAACCACTCCGCATTCGATAGATCGTTCGTCACTGGTCGTATCTCCTTGCTATCTTTCTGATTCGATCCCGCGAACTCACGTCGTCCAGAGTTGCCGACCGAAGTGTGTCGTACAGCGCCCGGAACCGTTGGACATCATCGTTGTCTTCGAAAGTCATCGAACCGATGGCGCCCTCGGTATGCACTACCGACGGCTCACTGTCCGGAAAGTCCAGCACGATGAACGGCGGGACTACGTGGCCGGTCGGGAGACCCGCACCGAATGGAACCACTCGGACCACGGTGTTCTCGTGCGTGCTCACATCTGCCATATGCCGGCACTGCGAAGCCATGATGCGATTCGAGCCGACCACCGTGTGCAGCACACTTTCGTGCAGCAAGAACTCGAGGACAACCTTCCAACGCCGCTGTACGAGTCTGGCCCGGCGCTGAATCCGCATCTCGACCCACTTCTCGACCTCCGAATCGGGATCGTCAGGTGCAGACGCGCGGTAGACGGCCCTGGCGTAGTCGGGCGTTTGCAGAAGTCCAGGGATCAGCAGGGGTTGAAAGAAGCGGAATTCAGTGGCATAGGACTCGAGTTCGAGATACGA
This sequence comes from Nocardia sp. NPDC058499, assembly GCF_042719915.1. Lineage (NCBI taxonomy): Bacteria > Bacillati > Actinomycetota > Actinomycetes > Mycobacteriales > Nocardiaceae > Nocardia > Nocardia sp. NPDC058499. Next base: position 131,099 of record NZ_JBHXMZ010000002.1, read on the forward strand.
ACTGAAACCCTCGTGGAGGAAGTGCCGGTAGTTCTGCCACCACACCTTGGTGTTCGATTCTGCCGCCACAGCCATCAGGTATGCGGTCCGCTCCTGCGGCAAGCAGTAATAACGGCAGAGATACTCGACCTCTCGGACCTTGATCTTCTCGTACTGCCCTAGCTCGATCCGGCTGAGCGTAGCCCGGCTGAACTCGGTCTCCCGCGCCACCTGGTCCAACGTGGACCCGAGCGCGTGGCGGGCATCGCGCAACGCCCGCCCGAGTTGCCGCCGCGGCAATGTGGTGCCGCTGAGATCCGCCTTACTCGGCATAGCGCCTCCCCTGTTTCTCAATGGAATCGCTCGGCGTTTCTCAGGTCGAGAATCATCGTAGGCGTGCCCTGGGAGTCGTGCTGGGCAGATACACCAAACCTGCGAAGGCCCCTCATCGAGATATTCCAAGCCTCTGACGTGCAGCAACATAACCACATGCCCGAGAGACACGGAAGCCGTTGGCGCAAAGGAGCATTACCGCGGATGCGCAGTACCGGCCGAGCGAACCGGACCTGGTTCGGAATCAACGCGAATGGGTTGGCCGCCCCAGCGCACACCGGTCCGCGCACTGGAGCATTCGCCGACCGGCCCATCACAAGGCTCCCGAGCGTGTCACGTCCGGCAGCTCGAGGCACGCGATACACCGAGGTCGACGGCTGGTCGGCCGCATGGCGCTGCGATCGCGAGAATATCCGCATCCTCCGGGTGCGTTTGTCGTCCGGCGCCCCGGTCGAGCTGTCGACAGTCGGCCCGTACGTCCCGGACCTGGCCGAGATGCGTGAACGATTCCCCGAGCACAGCCGCTTGTGGGATGCGATCCGCCACGAGTTCTGGGCGAATGCCATGCCGGAAGGCCACACCGGATGAGCACGATCAAGTATCCGGACGACGAATCCATCGCGGAGATCACCGCGCACTATCTACTCGCCATGCCTGCCGGGCTGTTGCCCATGCTGTATGGGTTCCGGTTCGACGGTCGTTCGATCGACACCGACTGCGTACGAGTCGAATTGGATCACGACCGCAAGGCGGACGAGCCCAACCCGCTTCACGTGAAAGCAGCCCAACTACGAACCATTCTCGGCGCCGGCATGTTCGGGTTCGGATTCGTCTTTCCGGTGTTCGCCGATCAGCTCGATTCCGGTGCGCAGAACCGCCATATTCCCCAGCCGGTTCGATCCGCGGCCGCGCGGTTACCCGCCGCCGAGGACCTGATCGCGGCCGCCATCATCGACGCAACCGGCCGGCAGTGGTGGGCGGTGGTACCCCGACACGTTCCGAATCTGGAGCCCATCCTCTTGCGCCTACCCGCGACCCCACCGGAGAACTGGCGGATTCCCGAAGGCCTCGATGCTTCCCTGTGGACCGCTGCGCTCGCACTCGACGACCGCAACCATGACGCACTGCTGCGCCTGCGCACTGCACACCCGGATTCGAGCTCGGCCCGGTGAGCGCAGTATCCGAACGGCACGGCGGCGACGGCCGCCGCTCCCGCGCCCACGGCGGGTTCCGGGTAGCAGAACCAGCGCGTCCGGGCAGCTCACCAGGCGTCGGCGCGTTCCTCTTCCAACCGATTCCAGGCGAGATCCAGCCAGGTGCTGAAATGCTTGGTGAACTCGGCAGGGGTAGCCGGTCGAACCGTCACGTGGGTGCCACGATGTTCGGTATAGCGGCCGTCACCGGTGATGTCGTACCACTCCAGTTTGCGAATCGGATCCAGAGCGGCGTCGTACCGGCCGATCCGAAGGATCGCGCACCCACCGCCGTCGGCTTCTCGGCCGAGCAGCCGACGGTAGGCCTCACGCGCACGAGTCCGGCGAGGGTCTTCGAACTGCTCCGTACGCTTGCCGAGATCATCGGGATGAAAGGTCACCGGTTCCGCGGACCCCGGCGCACATCCGGGAAGTGCGGCAACGAGGCGGGCCGCCAAATTCTCCGGACGAAACAACCGCACCTGGATCGAACCGAAATCGTCTGCGTTGCCGGCCTGACTCAGCGTCACGGCATGGGCATCGGTGCGTGCCCCGATGACCCGGTAATTGCGCATGTCACCACGACCGGTGCTGCGCTTGTGCGCTACTGTCCCGCCGAATATCGCCACCTGCATGCCCGAGGTGCCCAGCGTATCCAGCGCCACTTGAATCGCCGCACGCTCCTCGCGCGAATACCGCTCCCGCACCGCGACTCGATGTGCTCGGAATTCGTCGTTGAACGCGAATCGGCTGATGTAGCGGAGCGGGCTGGGGAACCGATCGTAGGCGTCGCTGTACCACAGCGACGCGAAGTCATCCGGTTCCCAGGTCCACTCGGACATCTCTCGTTCCCTTTATTCGATGCGATACAACGATTCCGGCAGGTGCGCGATAACCGTGTGTCTCCACGCCGGAGCGGACCCACCCTGTGGTCGGTCGGCACTCGGGCCGAACCGAAAAGGCTGAGCTTATTCGGGGTTGGAGCCGATCACACCACCCTCGATGGTCGGCGGTATCTCACCCAGCAGCTCATCGGTGTTCTCTTGGTTGATCAAGTAGTCCGGCACAGAGCGGTTCGATTCGTCGTCCTGCCCGCCACCGCGCCCGGCCCCCGCCGCCCCCATCGGCATACCGCCCATACCGCGAGTTCCGGCGGCCGTGGTCCCGCCGGCGGCAGTGACACCGGCAGGGGCGCCCGGGCCGGTGGTGGGGCCGCCCTGAACGGTGCGGCCAGGGCCTGGTGCTTCCGGCGTGCCAGGGCTTCCTGGCATGCCTGGTGTACCCGATGGTGTACCACCCGGCGAGCCGGGACCGGTGGTTACCCCGGCCGGTGTGGTGCTCGCCGGGACCGTGGGTGCGGTGCTCGGTGTTTCGGTGCCGGCTGGGTTGGTCGCGGTCTCACCGGGCGACGTGGTCGTGGGCTGACCGTTCTGTTCCTCGCCGGGCGTCTCCCCCTGCGGATCCTCCGAGGTCCCCGGTGTTTCACCGTTCGGGGTGTCGCCGGGGGTGGTCCCGTTCGGGTTACCCGAAGTCGTAGTAGACGGGTTACCCGTATCGGTGTTGTAGCCGCCGGGTGGAGGTGCAGGAATGTCAGTGGTCGAGGTGGGCCCTACGGGGACGGGAATCACAGGGACCTGCTGATCCAGCAATCCGAAGGGTTCGACGTACTGGGTGGTCATGGCTTGCTGAGCCTCTGCCGTACGTCGATCCGCCTCATCCTGGCTGATCATACTGTTGAAAAACCCCTTGGCGCCGTCCATGGTGAACCACTCACCCTCGGTGATCAGCGGGTCCCCCACGTGCCGCTTGGTGTTCAAAATGTACTCGGCAGCATTACTGACCCCGTTGGACAGTGCCTCCAGCGCAGGAGTCACCGGTCGCGCATGCTTTTCGATGTAGTCCTGGATCGCCTGCCGGGACTGCTCGGCGGCCGGGCCGGACCATGCCTGGGCGAGCGAGGTATTGATCGACCGGATGAAAGTCTCCACTCCCTCCTCCCACGACACTCGCATCGCCCAATACTTATCGGATTGGGCTATCGCATCCTGGACAACCAGCGGGTCGAATGCACTTTTGATACTGGCATGGTTCCAGCTCTTGGGGTGCTCGCCACCGAGCCCGATGATCGGGTCCTCGTATTCCGTCATTCGGTAGATCCATCGGGCAGGGGGCGGCCGGTGGCCACCACAACGGGCGGACGTTCCGGCAAGCTCGCGCTCAGCGAGTTGTACGCGGCCGCCCATTCATCATCGGCTTGCATTATCCGATCGCGGATAGTCCGGTAGACATTCTGGATGTCTTCGACAATCAGATAGTGCTGCCGCATGATCTCCCAGATACCATTCCCGTCCGGCGCGCCCTTGGCTTTCACCTTGTAGCGCCCGACCATCGCGCGAGCGGATACCAACGCGTCGTTGGCTTCGCCCAGACCCCAGGTGTCCTGTATCGAAACCTCTTCCGCCAAGCGCTGAATCTGAAGAATTGTTGTCTTGAACGTATCGCAATCTCGGTCCAAGTAGATGAATTCTTCGGGCGTCATCTGGACAGAAACCTGCCCGTCGTTCGCCGCATTGATCAGGTTGGTCATTGGCCGAGGCGCCGGCTCGTCACTCACAACTCATGCCTCCCGGTCACCTACTCGATCACGCGCCGGCCGGTATTGTCGGAACAACCTTTTCGGCCAGTGTCCGTGCCAATGTGCACGTGTCCAAGTGTCCAGTCTTTTCGACATATGGTGGATTGGTCAGTCCGAATTCCAGGCTGCCACCATCCATCTCAACATTTACGTTGCAAGATGCATCGGTGTCTGTTTCCTGCTGCTGCGAGGCGATCGCCTTCCGGCCATCGATGGTGAACTCGACGGTTCCGGGGTAACCCTTGTCTCGCACCATCTGCAGTGTCAGGTTGGTCGTCTGGATGCTAGCGGCGTAGCCATCCGGCTGCCCCCACATACACCCTTCCCATTTGACCTCCCCCGCACTGAAGTCATCGTCTTTCTTCATCCGGAGGCCCTCCGAGTCCAATACGGACTGGGGGACATTTGTGCACGGGTCATAGCTGGTAGGCGCATCTGGTGCCATAGAGGCAGTCGACTCGACAGCCTCCCCCTCGGTGGTGGACGACTCACACGCCGTAAGCGCCAGCACCGCCCCGCTGACCACCGCAATCAGCAGCCGCCGCTTCCCCGCGATCACCAATGCCGACCTCCACCGCCGATACCACCACTGGTCCGGCCCCGGGGAGGACCGGCGTCTCCGCCCCCTGCTGCCGGCTCGGGCAGACGTTACCGACGGTCACGACCCGGCGCAACACCGACGCGTACCTGCACGCCCCCCGACTCTCCTCGTGATCAGAACCAGTTGCCGAGACCTGAAACGTGCTTCCACCTAGGCGCAGTACACAGTACTGTGTCGCGTCGGGCTTGCATCGCCAGACCTGAGGTATGGTCGGCTCGGACGGCAAGTATTGGGGGAGAGAACATTTCCGAATCCGAGAATCAAGCACCGGATCTACAGGTCGTTCCCGAAGAGGTGGTCGACGCCGGCCAGTACGTTCAGCAAACCGCGGACGCACTGGTGAATGCCCTGCACTCTCTCGACACCGATATCGACGGCCTGCTTGGTGTATGGAAGGGCCTCTCGGCCGGCAGCTACCAGGCCGGCTGGCAGGAGACGAAGCAAGGCGCAGTGAACGTGCTCGAGGCCCTGGCAAAGATCGCCGATCTCCTCGGTGTCAACAGCCGCAGCTATGTCGAACAAGACGAAAGCAATTCCCAGAGCTACGGATCACTGAACATTTGACAAGGGAAGCCAGGAGGGGCAAGTGATGGACGAACGAGCGTTTCAGGTCGACCTTGTGGAGCTGGAGAACATCACCGCACGTGTCGGAAACTTCGTCGGGTTTCTCGCCGACAGCCTCACCGGCCTCGAACAGCGCATGGCGACCCTGCATCAGACATGGGGCGGCGATGCGGCCGCGGCCCAGAGAGATGCATTCCGGCAGTGGGCGACTGGCGCCACAGATGTCGCTGATGGGATCGATGTAATGCGGCAAGCCGCACAGTCTGCGCACGACCGGTACACCACGGCTATCGAGACGAACCGGCGGATGTTCGGCCGGTGACGTTCATCAACGTTGCTCCAAGTGTCTACTTCGACGCAGCGAGAATATGCGGAGAGTCCGCTGCCGCCTTCTTCGCGGCCGTCACCGAACAATTCGGTGACCTCGCCGGACATACGAAAGACATGGCCGGAAGTATCGGAGACGGCAAGACCTGGGCGATTTCGTACGACCAGCAGACGACCGAAACGTACTTCCTCGTCAAATCCTTGATCGGCGCCATCGACAACTACGCCGGTATCATCATCGAGGCCGGATACAACTATGCCATTGCCGATTACGACGGAATTGGGCCCGGCCCGGAAAGGCCGATCGTACCGAACTCCTCCCTCCTTTCCTGCCCGGCCTCGCCGCCCTCGGCAGGAGGCACCGGCGACGGACTGCTCGACGACGGTCTCGACCTCGCGACCAGGATCGGGGTCCCGATCCCTGACGGCGACGCCGATAAACTAGCGAAAGCCGCTACCTGTTGGAACACCTTGGCGACCGAGCAGGCCACCACGAACCTGCCGGCCGAACTGGAACGCGCCGCGGCGTTGTTCCAAGAGGTCACCTCACCTGATGTCTCCTTCATCGACGAAGATCTGCGTGCGCTGAAGTCGGCCGCGGTAGATCTTCTCAGCGTGTTCGCTGACCTCTCGACTTCCTGCCGAGACCAGGAGGCGGCGCACCGCCGAGTGCGTGCCGAACTCGCCTCGGTACTAGAGCAGTTTGCCGAGGACATCGGGAAAGAGATCCTCGTGAACGTCGCCCTGACTGTAGCGGCATCCGTTGTCACCTTCGGAATGGGCAGCGTGGCAGTCACAGCCATCCGTGGCGGAAAATTCGCGACAAAGGTCAAGGACTGGGTTGATAGGCTCCGCAAGGTCATCAACGACTTGCCGCTGAGAAAGAACGTCTCCCTCAAAAACCCGCCAAACGCCGAAAATCAGGAACTCGAGCGCATCATCGACCTGACAAAAAAACACGGTGATGAAGCCAAGAAGACGAAGATGACCCCTGAAGAGATTCGACAACGCGCTCAGCAGATCGGCGAGGAGGTCAAGGGTCTACCGAAGGGATCCGGAAAGCCAGATATCTTGGCGAGTAAACTAAGTGAAATGAATCTTTCTCACGATGACGCCGTACAGGCAGCGGTGGAAGCTTCGAAATCAGCCTTTACAGGGGTGGGCGGAACGGCTGCAGCCAAAGGCGGTGGGACGGTTATCTTGCCCGAGCTGGCCACTCAGCAAGTAGTTCTCATCGTCAAGCCGGACGGATCAGTCATAGTTGAACGTGGTCCTATATGGGACTTCATGGCACAATAGTCGAGGAGATATTTTTGACCGACCGAACAGTAGAATCGATAGATTTCGAGATCTACCTACTCACCGGAATGAAGTGCGAACGCTTGGTACGCGCCAAGATGAAGGAGATCGGCTTAACAGAAAGCCGCGCCCATGCTATTCGCGAAAGCGTAAGTCCAATCACGAAGCTGGACACCGGGCAGTTCGCCAGAGTGAGGCAGATACTGGCGCCGGCGGACAATCATGGGACAGATGCGGAGATTTCACACCGTCTCCAACTTTGGCCAGGCTTCGATTTCGTCATCGCTCCGGGAAGAATGGGGTTTCTTGGAAAAGCTCGCTTCGAACGCAGCTCTGGGATCGTAGGACCTCGAGTCGAATCTCCCGAAGAACTCGAACCTTGGAACCTCACGATTGCCGAACTGTCGGCCGCCTTCGGTCCGCTGAGAGACGGCGATCATTGGCCACCATACGAGGAGTATCTTTTCAGAGATTCTTTCGGTAATGAGTATGGAGCGGGTTTCAGTTGGGGCCTCCTGCAAGAGGTCGAAGCATTATGAGTCCATCGACATCCTGCGCGCATCCCACCCGACGGCGCCTGGAACACCCATCATCCGGACGGCACGACCACCCCCGCCGGCACCGGTCATCCGCCGAGTGCCCGCACGCCTGAACCGGACACACTCGACACCGAATCCGCCCGCGACCGAAGCGCATTCCGGCGCCCCCAGGATGCGCACCCCCGGGTGCCCTACGAAGATCTCACCGGTGGCCGTCCCTCCCGCACCATTACGCCGGACGATCCGCTGTCGCCGAGGCGGAGCAGGCCCTTCGGGCGGGACCGCAGCGGCAACCCGGTGCCCCTCGAACCCGACACCGCCTACCGTGTCACCGACCGGTCCGGACGCGACCGAGGACTGTTCATCACCGGCCTCGACGGAACCATCCAAGAAGTTGTCACCGATTCCGGCGAACGACGGACCCACAACACGGAAACGCGACGGATGGAGGGCGAGGGGTTCTTCCACACTCCGTCGTTTCGGAAATTGAGGGGTACATCTATATCCGAGGGAATGAAGATATCCGCTGTGCAACTTCTGGCCCGGCTCCGTACCGCACTACCTCAGAAAACACGGAACCCTACCCGAACCAGACCTCGTCACCCACGCCATATCTCGCAGATTCTCGATCCCCGAACTGAACCTGGAAATGCTCCGTCTCGCAGCCCGTGACGCCGCTCCGGCCAATTCTTGATCCGCCCCACATTTGCGCAATCACCTCCGTCAGTGGGCGTACTCGGAGCCGACGAGCGCGTGATTGGCGGTGATGTCCGCTACCGCGTCCCCGTGGTCACATAAATCGTCGGCCAGACGACGCCGGAGGGCAGTGGGCAGCGCGGGGGCGAAAGTTTTGAAATAGGCCCGCAGCCAGTCGGGCCGGGCGATCAGGAATGGCAGGTCTGTTGTCATCATGTTGCGCGCCACGACCATCGGCCAGGGTGTGTCGAGCGGATGGAAATCGTGATTCCACAGTCCGGGCTGCGCGCAACCGGGGTAGAACTGCCCAAGCATGAATCCCTGCTCGACGAACTGCGTCTTGCGGGCGGCGTGGACCTCATCGATGACGGTGTGATCGGAGAGCTCCCCGAGCACGGTGATCAGCGCGTGCGGGCGCTTCCAATCCGAGATTGTTGTGAGGTGGACGAATTGGTCGTACATATCGTCGACCACAGTGTCGAGTATCGATGTGCCTATATCGCCGTCGATGAAGGTCGCCCATAGCAGGCACTTCGTGATCGCTTGGCTGATGAACGGGCATACGGCGCCCGGTCTGCCGAGTTCCTCGTGCGGTTGAGTGAGATATTCGCGAGACCACTGCGTCAACCGAGCCGCACGGGGGTCCAGCTGGTCCGGGTCGAAGAGGTTGATCCACTCGAAGCCGGAATGCTGTCCGGTCAGTGTGGTAATCGGCGTAGTCATGGTGTCCCTCCGGGGTCGGAGCCATCTACAGGGTGTGCGTGGCGCGGCAGGTACCGTCGTAGCTGCGGGCCGATAGCGTTCCAGGCCGCGGCGCTTGTCATTTCGTCGTGGTCGGCGGCGACGCGCAGTGTGGTGATCGTTCCGTCGATGAATGGCCGCCACGAGTTCACACCGAGATCCGCCTCCGACCGTCTTGCGGCACCGAAGTACAAGAGATCGCCGGGGAAGCGTGCCGGACTGTAGCGCCGGCAGATCTCGATAGTGCGCACACCGCCGCGGCGCAGGTTTTCCCAATGTTGCTCGTCCAGCGATTCGGTGTGTATCGCGACTTGGTTCAGCAGGTGCTGTATTCGAGCGGCGTCCGGTGTGTCGTTCACGAAAGCCTCGTCGGCCGGCACCGCACTGTCCAACATCGCGAGTAGCGCGACGGATTGGCCGTCGGCCCGTAACCGCACGGCGAGCGCATGGGCGATCACGCCGCCGACCGACCAGCCCAACAGGCAGTACGGCCCGCTCGGCTGGTGAGCCCGGATCTCGGTCAGATAGTGGTCGGCGAGCTGTTCGACGGAGTCGAATTCGGCGGCGGGATCGGTGAGTTGGGGCAGTTGTAGTCCGTAGATCGGTGTGTCGGGGTCGAGGTGAGCGGTCAAGCCGGCAAACGACCACGCGAGACCGACCGCGGAGTGGATACACCACAACGCCGGCAGTGTCCCGGCCGTACTGATCGGCAGGACAGTGCGGAGTGCGGCATCCGGATCGGGCAGGTCCGCGGCCACACCTCGATCGAGATGTGCAGCAATCGATTCGGGTGTGGAATGGGTGTAGATATCCCGCACAGTGATCGGAGTCGTGGTTCGCGCGTGCAGGATCCCCGCCAGTTCGGTGGCAGTGAGCGAATGCAAGCCCAGTGCGAAGAGGTTGTCGTTTGCGGCGATGTCTTCGACGCCGAGTAGCTCTGCGGCAGTCTGCACGACAAGTTTCTCGGAATCACCGGCAGCGGGTCGGCGCGCCGACGCGGGCGCGGGTGCGGGTGCGGGCAAGGCAGCGCGGTCCAGTTTGCCGGCCTGGTTCGTCGGCAGCGCGGCAACCACGGATGCACTGGCGGGAACAAGGTGGCTCGGTAACAACTCGCGGACCCTGGCGAGCACGTCATCCGAATCGACCGCACCGTTTTCGGGGACCAGATATGCGACCAGTCGCGCGTCGGGCAGCCCCTGGTGGTACACCGCGACCGCCGCGTGCGACACCTGTGGGTGGGTAGCGAGGAGGGATTCGATCTCTCCCGGCTCGATTCGGTGCCCGCGCAGGTTGATCTGATTGTCGACCCGCCCGTGGTAGTCCAGTCTCCCCTTGTCCCGCCGGCATACGAGATCACCCGTTCGATACATGCGGCTGCCCGGCGGGCCGTAGGGATTGGCGACGAAGTGGGCGGCGGTGGTGGCGGCGGCGCGGTGGTAGCCGCGTGCGAGTCCGGGGCCGGCCAGATACAGCTCTCCGGGTACATCGGGCGGGCGTAGGGTGAGCCACCTGTCCAGTGGCAGTGCGCTGACGCCGGGTATGGGTGCTCCGATGGACGCCGGTTCGCCCGGTGTGAGCGGCTCACTTTGTGTGGACACCACGGTCGCTTCTGTCGGTCCATAGCTGTTGATCAGGCGGCGTTGCGAGTGTGCCCACCGGGTGATCACCCGGGTATCGACCGGCTCGCCGCCGGTGACCACTGTTCGAAGATCTGTCAGCTGTTCGGTGTCGAGACTGGACAGTACGACGGGAGAGGACAGGTAGTGGGTTACGCGTTCGCGCGCGAGTAGCCGGGTCAGTTCGGCGCCGCCGACGATGCCGGGCGGAACGACGACCAGGGTCGCGCCGCAACTCGATGCGGCGAGCAATTCGAGCAACGAGGCGTCGAAGACGGGGGCGTGCGCGTGCGCGATCCGTGCTTCGGCTCCGACGCGATAGCGGTCGGCCAGATGTGCGGTCAGGGCCGCGAGCCCGCGGTGGGTGACTGTGACCCCCTTCGGCCGTCCGGTGGTGCCCGAGGTGAACGTCACGTAGGCGGGATGATCGATGTGCAATCCCGCCGTGCGTTCGTCGTCGGTCACCACGCCCGAGGACCGGCTGGCGATACGCGTCCTGGTCTCGGGATCGTCGAGGACTACCCAGCCGCGGGCTGGTGATGGCAGCACCGCGGCATGGCGTGCGAACGTGACCCCGGATACCGGCCGCGCGTCGTTCATGACCGTCGTGATCCGCCCGCGCGGCTGGCCGGGGTCGATCATCAGCGTCGCGGCCCCCGTCATCGTGACGGCCCACCAGGCGAGCACCGATTCGAGGCTGCGTGGGATCGCGATGGCGGCGATCTGCTCGGGTCCCACGCCGATTTCGATCAGCTCGCGCGCCAACCGGGCTGCTTGCGATTCCAGGGCGCTGTAACACAAGGTGTGGTCGCCGTCCCGGATCGCGAGCCCGTCAGGGTTTCGATGGGCGCCGGCGGTGAGCAGTTCGGGCAGTGTCCGGGCGGGCGGCGGTGGATCGGGTGGTGCGACCGGCGGAGCGGTCGGTTCGAGGCGGCTGAGCTCGACGTCCGGGCCTTCGGCCAGCGTCGTGGCCAGCGTCGAGAACATACGTGCGTAGGCCTCAGCGGTGCGTCGGCTGAAAAGGTCTGCGGCGTAGCCGAGTCGCGCGTCGACGCCGATCAGAGTCCCGGCACCGTCACGCCGCTGCGTCAGGGTGATGTCGAGGTCGAACCGCGCGACCGACAGTTCGAGGGGAACCTCGGTGAGCCGCAGCCCGGGAAGCGGCGGTTGCTCGCCGACGGCCGTTTCCACGATCAGCATCGTCTGCACCTGCTGTATATCGGACTCGCCGATCGCCGCGACAACTTGTTCGTACGGAACGTCGGATTGCGCGAATGCGGCGATGTCGAAGTCCCGGACTCGCGACAGTATGCGGCGAAAACTGTCGAAGGGGTGCGCCTGCGCGCGCAGCAGGATCGTGTTGACGAACATTCCCACCAGCCCGTCGAGCCGGCGATCACCACGGCCGCTGGTCGGTGTGGCGACGACGGTGTCGCCGCCACCGGACAGGCGCTGCAGCCACACTGCGGTCAACACCTGGTAGGCCATGAAATCTGTCGCACCGACGGTGTGCGCGATGCGCGACAGTCGCTGACACGACACCGGGTCCACAGTGAATGTGATGTGGTCGCCGCGATCCGTGCGTCGGATCGCGCCGGGACGGGAGGGCGGTACGCGCTCCGGTGCCAGGCCCGCCAGCCGCTGCTGCCAGCCGCGGATCTGCTCTGCGCCGTATGAGCCGGGGTTCGACGTATCGCCGAGGGCCTGCGTATGCCATAGCGCGTAGTCGGCATAGGAGACCGGTAGCGGGGACCATCCCGGCGGGTGGCCGGCACAGCGAGCGGAGTAGGCGGCGGCGAGATCGCCGGCCAGCGGCCCCATCGACCAGCCATCGGCCACCAGATGATGCAGGACGAGTACCAGCACGTGCTCGGCGGGCGCCGGCTGCAGCAGCGCAGCCCGGAAACACGGCTCGACGGAAGCGTCGAAACCCGCAGACGCCAGCGCGTGGAGCCGTGCGCCGAGTTTCTCCGGTTCGATCGGTTGCGGGGCGAGTTCGAGCTGTATCTCGGCTACCGGCAGTACGCGTTGGGCCGGCCCCTGCGCATCGGCCGGGAACACCGTTCGTAGCGGTTCGTGCCGTTCGAGCACATCGCGGAGCGCATCGGTCAGCGCGCCGGTATCGAGCGGTCCGTCGAGCCGGACCGCGAACGGCATGTTGTACGCGGGGCTGTCCGGGTCCAATTGGTTGGCGATCCACAATCGTCGCTGTGCCGGCGCGAGCGGGATGCGTCCCCGCCGTGGATCTTGCCGGGTGAGTTCATCGATCACACGCGTGGCGCTCGCGGATCCGTCATCGATACGACGTGCCAATGCAACGACGGTCGGATGCTCGAAAATGTCACGTACCCCGATCACCGCGCCGGTGGATTCGGACAGCCGTGACGCGAGTTGAGTAGCGGCCAGTGAGTGGCCGCCGAGGGCGAAGAAGTCGTCGTCGCGCCCTGCCCGCGTGATGCCGAGTAGCTCCGCGACCGTGGACGCGACCGCCTGCTCTGTGGGGGTCTGCGGCGCGCGGTAGCGCGCCGGGGTCAGCGCGGGAGCGGGCAGCGCGGCGCGATCCAGTTTGCCGTTGGCGGTCCGCGGCAGTTCCGGCAACACGATCGCGGTGGACGGTACGAGCGGTTGCGGCAGTATGCGCCGTGCGCGCGAGAGCACCGAATCGGCGGCGAGTTCGGTGCCGGCGGGGACGAGATAGGCGACCAGCACGTCACCGGAGGAACCGGGACGGATCGCGACCGCCGCGCGGGCGACCTGCGGGTCGTCCGCCAACGCGGATTCGATCTCATGTGGTTCGACCCGGATACCCCGCAGGCTGATCTGGCTGTCGCCACGGCCGTGGTAGTCGAAAGCCCCGTCGAGGCGCTGCCGCGCCAGGTCACCCGTCCGATACATCCGGCTACCGGCGGGGCCGTAGGGATTCGCGACGAAGCGGGTGGCGGTCGAGGCCGGGGCGTGGTGATAGCCACGGGCGATACCTGGACCCGATACATACAGTTCACCGCGTGCCTCGCGCGGCTGCCGCTGCAATTGCCGGTCGAGCACGACCACCGCCGCACCCGCGGCCGGGGTGCCGATGGTGATCGGCCCATCGCTGCTGAGGGGTGCGGTTTGGGTGGCGATCACGGTCGTCTCGGTCGGGCCGTAGCTGTTGATCAGCCGGTGTCGTTCGCTCCACGCCGCCGCGATGGTGCGTGGGCACGCTTCGGCGCCGGTGACGACCGTCTCCAGTTCGGGCAGCGCCGCCGGATCCAATGTCGCGAGTACCGCCGGGGTGGACAGGTAGTGGGTTATCCGCCGACTCGAAAGCAACCGGGTGAGTGCGGTGCCGCCGATGACGTCGGGCGGACAGACGACCATGGTGGCACCGGCACCGAACGCGGCGAGAAGTTCGAGCAATGCCGCGTCGAAGCCGGGAGCGTGCGCCAGCAATACGCGGGAATCCGGCCGCACCCGATACTGTTCCACGGCGTATCGGGTCAGATTCGCAAGTCCGCGATGGGTGACCGACACGCCTTTGGGCGAGCCCGTGGTCCCGGATGTGTAGATCAGGTAGGCGGGGTGTGTACCACGCAACGGGCGGGTCCGCTCCGAATCGAGAACGGGCGAGGCCGGACGCGCGCCGACGCGGGCGCACGTTGTCGCGTCGTCGAGGACAATCCACCGGAACCCGCCGGATCGCCCACCGGCGTATTCGCCGACGGTGAGCCCGGCTACCGGACGAGCGTCGGCGAGCATCCCGGCGACCCTTTCATCCGGGGTCGCGGGGTCGATCGGCATCCACGTTGCACCGGTCTTGGCGACGGCCCAGAACGCCGGCACCGAAACGAGCGACCGATCGACGAGCACCGCCACCACAGTGTCGGGTCCCGCACCCGCCGCGATGAGCTCACGGGCCCATTGCGAGGATCGGCGATCGAGTTCGTCGTACGCGCACCGGACATCTCCTGCCTCGACGGCGCCCGCGCGTGCGTGTGCCACACCTTCGGCGAGGATGTCGGGAAGTAACTCAGCGGAGGATATTTCGTCGTACTCGACCGCGCGATCGTGCACGTTCGCCTCGTCCGTGGGCGTGAGCAGCGGCAAGGTGCACACCAACGTATCGGGCGCTGCCGCTGCCACCGCATTCAACAGGGTCAGTAGCCGGGCATGGTGTTCGGTCAGGACAGCGTCGGTGTAGAGGTCCGGATTCCCCGAGAGGTCGATGCCCAGGGGAGCGTGCGCGCCGTATCGGTAGACGGTCAATGCCACGTCTTCGACGGGGCCTACCGACAGCACCTCCACGCCGGCGGTCGCGGCACCGAACCGCAGCGATTCATCGACGAGCAACAGGTCGATCACCGGCCCGAGAGCACCACGGCCGGCGACTCCCGGACCCAGGTCGCGCCGGATGTCCTCGAGCCGGTAGTGCTGGTGACGTAACGCCCCGGTCACCGCCAGGCGCACCTGCTGGACCAGGTTCCCGACCGTCGTGTCCGAACCGATATGCGCACGCAGGGGGACGGTATTTGCCACCATGCCCGCCGAGCGACGTAATGCCGCGGTGGTTCGGGCAGCGACCGGGAGCGAGACGACGACGTCGCGCGTCCCCGTCATCCGGGCGAGATACGCGAGCACCGTCGCCACGATGAGCACCGGAGTCTGCGCATCGAAGCGACCGGCGGCAGCCGACAATGCGTCATCCGATTCGGGGGGCAGTACAGCGCGTGCAGCGAGCGGGACAGCGCACGGCGGGGCGACCCGGTCGCTGAGCGAGGGCACCGTATGAAGGCCGGCGAGGCATTCCCGCCAGTAGGCCCGGTCACGCTCGGCGCGTGCGGAGCAGCGGTATGCGCGCTCGCCGTCGGCGATATCCGGCAGCGCGAGGGCGCCCGATGCCGCAGCTTCGCTTCCGGCGCACGCGGCGGAATACAGTTCAGCAGTGCGGCGCAACAAGATCATCGCGCCGATGCCGTCGATGCCCACATGATGTGCACGCGAATACCACCAGTAATGATTCCGGCCGACTCGGAGCAAGTGCGAGCACCCCGGCTCATCGACGAGGAGATCGATGGGCGCGCGGAGGTCCGCCTCGATCCATGCCCGGGCGGCTGTCGTGGGGTCGGGATATTCGCTGTAATCGTCGACCTGAATCATGCGCTGCACGCTGTGGTCCACCCGCTGGACAACCCGGCCGTCACGGCACAGGAAAGTGAGGAACGGCGACCCCAGCTCATGCCCGGCGGCCAGGGCACACCGTTGCAGGAGCGCCACATCGAGCTCGGCTTCGATATCGAGAACCTGAGCGACGCACAGCGGCACCGACGGCAGGAGTTGCTGGGCATGCCACAGACCTGCCTGTGCTGGTGACAGCTCGAATGCTCCCGGGGGCAGAGCGGACGCGGTCGCCGCGGTCGCGGCCGAATCCTCGCAGTTCATACGCTTATCCCTTCGGTCAGGAGCGTGCACCGCCCCGAAGTTGCGCGTTCATCGAATGTGGAATACTCCGAAACACGCCGAACGAAGTACTGGCGCGTACCCCACTGTTCCGGGCGTTGTGTCACCGGAATCCGCGACATATCCGACGGCCTGACTGCACCAGCGAGGAACTCATGTCCGAACGCAAGGTGACGGTGACACTCGACCAGGTTTCGGCGACTACCCTGTGGACGTTGCGAGACCGCGCACATGCGGCGATGCGGCCGCGACCACTGATCGTCGATCCGGTCGCGATTCAGGCGTATCGGCGAATCGACTACGACTTCGGTGAGTTCGGCCGGATACGGCAATCGCACGCGCTTCGGCCACTGTGCTTCGATCGCGGGGTCGCCGATTTCGCAAGCCGGCATCCGCGAGGTGTCGTCGTGGCGCTGGGCGACGGGCTCGAAACCGGATTCTGGCGTAGCAACTCCGATTCGCTGCGCTGGCTGTCGGTGGATCTGCCCGGAGTCATCGCGATCCGTGAGCAGGTCATGCCGCAAGACGCTCGGGCCGAGGTCATCGGGTGCTCGGCGCTGGATACCCGCTGGATCGGGCGCGTCGATGCCGAAGACGGGACCCTGATCACCGCACAGGGACTGCTGGGGTATTTGCAGCCCGCGGAGGCGCTCGGCTTGATCGATGTATGTGCGCACGCCTTTCCGGGCGGGGAAATGATCTTCGATACGATTCCGGGCTGGTTGCGCAGGCCCTCCCACCAGGACACGGACTCTCCCCGACCAGCCATGCCGTTCCATCTGACGGCCCGCCAGGCCGCGCGACTGCCCCGCCACAACGACGCGATCAGCTCGGTGACCGAGTTGCGGCTGCCGCCCGGCCGCGGCCTGTGCGGTCGAATCCCCCTCGCCCTCGCCTACCACATTCCGCTCGGTGCGCTCCTGCGGCCCACGACGACGCACGCGCAGTTCGCTCGTGCCGGGGCGCAGCAGTGAGTCACATCGGTAACGCGGAATGAACCTTTCGGGCATGGGCGATCCCTCCAGCCGCTGAACAGGGGACTCTGACGACCCCGCACTCCATGCAGGTGGCGGATGAACCGATCCCTCGACCCGCACCCGCCACGGGTGTCGAAGTCGATTATCGACCCGGCCGGCCACCGATGGCGCACGTAGTGGACTACCTCAGCGACGGCAGTGGAGTACGCGACGCCGATCCGCGCTCACGAGTCGATCTCCCGCGGCCGTCGGTCAACGTCCACTGACGATGGCGGCAAGTGCCTCACGCGTATTGACACCGAGTTGCTGCCCGGCCCGATAGATGTGGCCTTCCACGGTGCGGACCGACACGATCAGCCGGTCCGCGATCTGCTGATTCGTCAGGCCATGTCCGATCAGGGTCGCGATCTCACGCTGCCGGTCGGTGAGCCTGGCGTCGATCGCGATAATCGCTTGGACAGCGGGCGTGTGCGCCCCGCACTCGGTGGCTATACGGCGAGCGCGTGCCGCCGATGCGAGCGCGAGAACCCGCATCCCGCGGTACGCGTGTGCGCTTGCTGCCTGCGCAGCGCAATCTGCTGCGGCCAGCAGGTCGCCGTATCGTTCGAATTCCGCGGAGACCTCATCCAGCGCGGACCCGTCGCGGTCGGCGAGCGCAGCGGCCTGACGAGCCACGGCGGGGGCTCGCGGGCCGTCCACCGAGGACGCCAGTCGCGAGAGCCGCTCGGCACAGGAGATATCGCCGAATCGGACCGCTGTGTGCAACGCGAGGACTTCCAGCGTGAACTGCGCATTCTTCGCGGCCAAGTCCGCTGCCTCATGCGCGACGGCGATCGCGGTGTCGATGGGCGGCTGCCGCGTCGCCACCACCCATGCCCGTACCCGAATCAATTCGGGGTCGAGGAACGAGTATCCCGGGTGCCGGGCGGCCTCCGCTTCCGTCAGCGCATCCGCCGCCTCGTCGCCGTCACCGGTGAGTGCAAGGGCCTGTACGAGCGAAACGCGACAGGCATACCGCATTCCGAACGTACCGTGCCCGCCCAGGCCGGAGATCGCCTCGCGCAACGCGCGCAGCGCCTCGGCGACGCGACCACAACGCAGTGCGGCGCGCCCGTCCACGAACACTGCCGCGGTCCGGATCGGGGCCGGAGCATCGGCGACCATCTCACGGACGTCGGCGACCAATGCCTGGGCGCGATGCAGATATCCGGCATTGACCAAGGCATTGACATGCTCCATATGCACCGTGATCGGCGAAACACTCGTATCGTGACTGCGCGCTGCGATGGCACCGCGGTCCGCGAAGGGACCGATCTGGTCTGTTCTACCGAGGACCCCGAGTGCGCCGACAAGTGCATAACACGCCTGCGCGACGGCGGCGGGGTCCGCGCAGCCGCTGTCGAGAACTCCTCGCGCCGCCCGGGCGGCCGGCCGTGGAAGGGCACAGCACAAATCGAGGACGGCGCCGAGCGCGATCAAGCTCTGCTGTGCGTCACGATCGGTGATAGCCGACCGTGCCTGCGCCAGGACCAGCTTCGCGTCACCGACCCGGCCCAGGCTCCAGAACATGTTCGCCACGCGGTCGATCGCGACCCGCACACGCTGAGCGTCGTCTCCCACGTCCGCCAAAGCCGCCAGCTCGTGCTCTGCCTGTGCGCCGTCCCCGTTCATCGTCAACGCGTGCGCGCGCAACCATCGCGCCGGCACACCTCTCCCCGCGGTCGCTGCCGCACCGGCGAGCTGCGCACACAGCTCCGCATCCCCTCGACCCAGGGCTATGCGCGCGCCGTCCATGAAGAGCTCCGGTTCGGGTGGGCGGTCGGACTGCATGGTCAGGACGGCTGCCCGCAACCGGGCGGCGGAGGAGCACGGCGACCGGCCGAGTGCCTGCGCGACTCTTCCTCGCAGGGCCAGCGTGTGCAGTGTCCCCGCCCGATCGCGCCGGACCTCGCCGTACAGAGGATGAGCGAGGCCCACAGACAAGCCTTGTCCATCCCTGAGTTGCACCGTCACGAGCCCACGTTCCTCGGCCTCTTCGATCGCTCGACGTCCCGTGAGTTCTTCCAATGCACTCAAAGTGAGCGGTTCCTCGATGGCAAGAATGTCGACAACCTCGCGAACAAGCGGGTCGAGGGCACCCATTTGCGCTTCGATCAAGCAGGTCAGTGTGGTGGGTAACCCTATGTCACCGGACCATCTCCACACACCGGACTCGAGCCGCAACCGGCCCGCCTCACATTCGGCGGCAACGAGCAGGCGCAGAAACAACACGGTACCGCCGGCGAGTCGCCACAGGCGTTCTGCGCTCGAACGCTCCATTTCACCGCCCAGCGCGGTCTCCAGCAGAGTCGTGACCTCCCGCAGCGAAAGTGGTAGCAGATCTATCCGCTCGAGGTACCCGTCCTTCCACAGCGACGTGATCGCATCCGGTGCGCTGTCGGTGGTCCCTACTGTCATGATCACAGGGGTCATCCCCGTCAACACCAGCTGGTGCACCGCCACCGCGGATTGCTCATCGAGCAAATGCGCGTCATCGACGCCGACCACGATGCGGCGACCATCGACTCGCGAGGCAAGTGCGCGTGCGGCGGGAAACGCCGACCCCCCGGATTCACTCGCCGGGCCGCCTTCGTCCAAAAACCTGGACAGTGCACCGAGCGGTACCGACCGGCCCGACTTGGTACCGACCACCCAGCGTTCGCGGGCACCGCTGCGGACGGCGCCGGCCAAAGCCTCGCTCGCCAACCGAGTCTTACCGACTCCGGGCGGCCCGGCAACCACCACTCCGGGCCGTGAACGGTCCCGGCCCCGCATGGCCGCCGATACGAATGCCAATTCGGCATCCCTTCCCACCAACGGCCACTTCCACACCACGATCTCGATCCTTGTTACGGAATGAACCTCTGGCTCGGCTGATGGGGTCATACGCGCCGACGGCAGCGAAACAGACCCGCGGTATTCCGAGACCGCACACTCGACACGAGCCGAAGCAGGCTCGATCCGGACAACTCTGTCGATGACATAGCCAGGACCGCAACCAGCGGTCATTTGCCGTTCGAACAGCCAGGCGTCATTGCCGGGACTGTTCCGCCGAGCCGTATCCGGCTCGTCCCAGACCCTCATCGATTAGACGCCATGGCCGCGATCGTCGCAAGACGGGTATGCCTGCACACCGAGATGAGTAGCCGACTACGTCAGCATGATCATCAACGTGACGCCGGAGTCGGCCGGGCTGCGGGCGACCTGGCTTCGATGCGCGTCGAACAGTTCGACTCGGAAGCTGTCGTCGTCGACAAGGCCTGGCGACGCGAACCCGGAAACCTATTCCGCGATCCCGTCCAGGGCAGCGAGGTCGGCGGTGGAGAGCGTGACGGCCGTGCCGACGAGGTTCTCGCGGAGGTGAGCGACCGATGAAGTACCAGGGATGAGAAGGATGTTCGGCGAGCGATGCAGTAGCCAGGCCAGAGCGACCGCCATCGGCGTCGTATTCAGGCGGGTTGCGACCGCGGAAAGCGCCGAGGATTGCAGGGGGCTGAACCCGCCGAGCGGGAAGAACGGCACGTACGCGATGTTCTCGCCTGCGAGGCGATCGATCAGCTGGTCGTCGTGGCGGTACGCGAGGTTGTACATGTTCTGCACACAGACGATCGGAGCGATCTGCTGCGCCTCGGCCACCTGCTCGGCCGTCGCGTTGCTCACGCCCAGGTGACGAATCACCCCCTGCTGCTGGAGATCGGCCAGCGTCTCGAACGCTTCGGCGATCGAACCCGCCACAGGCCCCGCGGCGTCGCCGAGGCGGAGATTCACCAGGTCCAGGACGTCGAGTCCGAGGGTTTCCAGGTTTTCCTCGACCTGGCGGCGCAGCTGGTCCGGTTTCCGTGCCGGCGGCCATCCGCCCTGCGCGTCCCGGTTCGCGCCGACTTTCGTCACAATATGCAGGCCGTCCGGGTATGGGTGCAGGGCTTCGCGAATCAGCTGGTTGGTGACGAAGGGCCCGTATGCGGCGCTGGTGTCGATATGGGTGATCCCGAGATCGACCGCTTCGCGCAGGACCGCCAGCGCACCATCGCGGTCTGCCGGTGGACCCATCGCGCCGGGGCCCGCCAGTTGCATCGCCCCGTACCCGAACTTCGTGACGGTTAGGCCCCCCGATGTCCAGGTGCCGCCGGGCAGTGTTGTCGGTGTGACAGTCACTCGTATCAACCTTCCACGTGGTGTCCGGGGCGTTTTCCGCCCCCTGCACAGTGTCGGGCAGGGGGCTCCCGGAAAGAAGAAGGCACCTCGAGGTTCGTAACGCACACCGCGGTGTGACAAATCGGTTGCACCCCGGCCATCGGTATCGGTACTGGTGGCTTCGTGGTGTACATCGATATCCCGCTGACCGAGGACATTCTGGACGCCGTCGCCGCCGAGTGGGGCCACCGCGGAACCGGCGAACGACTGCACGGTGGCGAGGAATCCGCGGCCTACCGTCTCGGCGAGGTCGTCGTCCGTATCGGCTCGCCCGCCCGCGATCCCGCCGAGATCGAATGGTGCAACGGCGTCGCCGCGGCCGCGGCACGTTCGGTCCCCGAGGCCGTCACACCGCTACCCCGCGCCGATGGTTCCACGGTCACCGTGGTGGCCGGCCATCCGATCACGGTATGGCCGCTGGCCCACGGACAGTGGGCCGACAGCGCGGACGCCACCCAGTTCGCCGAGGCCGCAGGCCTCCTTGCCCGGCTACATCGCGCCCTCGCCGCCTACCGGCCACCACCCCGGCCGGCGCGATCGTTTCTCGAAATCGGGCTCGACGGCACACCGTCGGCGCACCTGCCCGACCCCGATCTCGACCGCTGGCTCGCCGAATTCACCCGCAGCGCCCGCCACCAGCCCCTGCACGGCGACTACTACGCGGGTAATCTCCTGTGCCACAACGGGCATATCACCACCGTCCTCGACTGGGACGAAGCCCTGATCGGCCCTCCAGAACTCGAACTCGCCTCGGCTGCCTTGGAATTCACCGATGAGATCCGCGGTGACCTTACCGGCGTTCGCGCCTTCGTCGCCGCATATCACGCCGCGGGCGGCACGGCAGGTGAACTCGACGACCTCGCGGTCAGCCAGCTCATGCGGCATCGGCTACGCAGAGAGGCCGCCTACTTCGACATCGCTGTAGCGCGTGGAATCGAACACGACGATGACGATCACGAATACCATCGCCAACGATTGGCGGCGTTCCACCGCTTCAAACCCTGATCGGAAACCACCTTCGAACACCCGATACCTGGAGACCAGGGGCTGCTGTCGTCCCGGATCGGACCACGAGTGCTCCGCCGGGGAACCGGTCACGACCGCCGGACCACGGCGACCGCACCTACCCGTTCGCCGCGAGCGCGGTAGCGATGATTTCCGCGCTGCCGGCGTGCAGGGCCTGAGCTGCGGTCTTACCGGTTTCCGCGAGGTAGGCGTCGACCAACCGGTTGCCGGCGGAGTACCCCGCGCCCGTCGGCACGCCGACCGGGGTCACGCCCAGGTGCTCGGCAATGGTGTCGCCGTGCACCCAGGCCGAGAAGTTCTGCATACCGGTGACGTCCAGCCCGGAAACAACTTTCGCGAACGCCTCGTCGTCGTGCAGGGTGGGCACGCCGAGGCGGGCGTAGCCGAGGTCGTCACCGTAGAGTTCGCGAGCGAAAGCGTCGGCCAAACCCTCGCCCACCACATGCTCGCCGACAGTGACCGTCATCGGATCCCACACCACACCGCCGGGGCTGTAGCGCAGATTGTGGTGGAGTTCGTGCACCGCAGTACATTCCAGGCGCTCCAGGTTCTCCAGGTAGGGCCACAGGGTGATCGTGATGTAACCGGAGATACCGCCGAAACCGGTGACGCCGAGACTCGGAACCATGAAATTGGTGTCGCCCGGGTCGCCGAGCACCAGGAGCACGGTGATGTCCGGGGCCTGGAATCCGGGTGTCGCGGCGAGCAGTACCGCCGCCGCATCGTCGACCGCCCGCTGCATACGCTTCCAGGCATCGGCCGCCGCGAGCGTTTCGAGAGCATCGAGGCAACGCTGCTCGTCGCGGTCGAGCGGGAACCCGGCCGACTGATGGTGGAACGCCATCAGATCGACCTCGCCCGGAAAGTACCGGTACATCCCGGTCGTCGGTTCGAGCATCGTGCGCAGCAGGTCTTCGCGTTCGGCCACAGGTGCCCGCAGGATCTGCTTCATCGCCGAGTAGGAGTCGAGAACAGTGATGGTCACCGAGCCGACGGTAAACCCTGACGTAACGTGAGGCGCAAACCGCGCCGCAGCGGCCGCCTGCACCGCCCCTGCCCAACAGGGGCCGGCATGCGCGACCTCGGATACGTTGGAGCGGTGACCGTATCGCGTATTCAGGAAGTGATCGACGGCAAGCTCGGATGGACCGAGGTCGATCTACTCGATATCGACGACCGGTCCGCTGAGCTCGTGCGGGTCTCGCTGGAGCAGTTCGGTATCCGAGTCAACTATTTCCCGATCGGTCAGAGCCGACATCTGACAGCTGCTCTGGGTAGCGCACGACCTGTCGCCCCGTACGTGGTCCTGAGCTGTCACGGCTCGGACGGCCGAATCCTGCTCCAGGAACTCGACGGACCCGTGGCCGACGCACAACCGTTCCTCGACGAACTCCGCCCCGAACATGTTCGTAAGTACCTGCGAATACCGGGCAGCACAGTCATCTGCACCGGCTGCGACACCGGCGAAGAGACGCTGGCGCAGGCATTTCTGGACGCCGGGGCGCGCAGGTATTTCGCTCCCACCGACTCGCCGGACGGTCATTCCGCATTCCTGGCAGTACTCCTACTGTTCTACGAACTGACCGCCGGCCGCGATATGGCCCATGCGGTCGACCGGGTTTGCGGTTACGACGACGAGCTGTCGATGTGGAAGCTGTGGGAACGCTGACCACCCGATCGCCTGCTCAGCGGATCGTGCGGAGGACGGCCCACGCCTCGAATATGTCGACGGCGGTAAGCTCGTCCACTTCAGAACGCGGCCAGGTCATAGGACGTGCTGCGGCCGCCCGAGTTCGAGCGTTCCAGAACGCCGAGGTCTACCAGCTCGTTGATATCTCGCAGCGCGGTGTCCGGTGAGCATTTGGTGATGATCGCCCATTTCCGGGTGGTGAGTTTTCCATCGAAACCCTCCAGCAGCCGGTTCAACATCGCGATCTGGCGATCGTTCATCCGGGCCGGTTGCCGCAGACGCCAGAAACGGGGTTTCTGGAGAACCTTGTCGACCGTCTCGTCGGAATGCCGGATGGCCCGGTGCAGCGTCTCGAGGAACCAGATGAGCCAGTCCGTGACATCGAGAGTGCCTTTCTGGGTGCGCTCCAGGATTCGGTAATACGCCGCGCGGTCGCTCTGGATCTGCGCTGAAAGACTGTAGAAGCGCCGGGAACTGTGGTCGGCGCGGGCCAGCCACAGATCGCCGAGGGCGCGGGCTATACGTCCGTTTCCGTCATCGAACGGGTGCACAGTGACGAACCACAGATGCGCCAAGCCTGCTTTGACCAGCGCAGATTCGGCCGCGTCGGTGTTCACCCATTCCAGGAATTTCCGCATTTCGGCGTCCAGCCGGGCGGCGGGAGGAGCTTCGAAATGCACGCGCTCCCGACCGTAACCACCGGATACCACCTGCATAGGACCGGCGGCGTCGGTGCGCCAGCCGCCGATGGTGAGCCGGGTTCTGCCGGAGTATCCGGTCGGGAAGAGCGCGGCGTGCCAGCCGAACAGCCGATCCGCAGTGACCGGATGATCGTGGTGCGCGGTGGCGTCGAGGATCATTTCGACGACACCGTTCACATGCCGGTCGGCGGGAGCGAGCGCCCCGATATCCACGCCGAGGTGCCTGGCGAGCGAGGACCGGACGGAGGCCACGTCCAGCAGTTCGCCCTCGATCTCACTGGTTTTCACGACATCCTGGGTGAGCACGGACAGGCTCGCCTCGTCTTTGACGCCTTCGGCGGTCTCGGCGAGGCGTCCCAGCAGGCGCCCCTGCTGGTGAGCGACCTCGGCAAGCGGCCCTACCAGTCGCCCAGCGTCGTACCCGAGCGCAGGCCAATCGGCATGCTGCCAGATGTACCTGCGGTATTCGGGGGCCATGCGGTGATAGTACCCCGTATTCACCGCATATTTTGCGGTGAATACGGGGTTGCAACGAATCCAACACCTCGAGTCGCAGCGACACTGTATGCAAAACGTAGGGTTTTAGCCTACATAGTGCATACTGAGGGAAAGAAGGCAGGTGGATATGGCCAGGACGCACACCACATCGGTTCCGAGCGCACTGTGGCGCCGCCCCCTGCGCACCCTCCGCCCACAGGATGCGGCGGCGACCTACGCACACCCCCGGCCGGAGCTCGCACGACTGGTGGACAACGGCGTACTACACCGGGTGGCCCGCGGTTTCTACACAGTCGTACCGCCGGATCAGGTCGGTCGTTCATGGATTCCCGGCCTCGAAGCCACCGCGGCCGGTATCGCGGCCTCGGTCTACGGTGCAGATCAGGCCGTACTGATGGGGATCAGCGCGGCCCGGGTTTTGGGTGCGATACCCCGCGCGTTGGCGACCGCAATTGTTGCGGTTCCCGAGCAGCACCGCCCCATCCCCCTGATCGACCGTCCGGCAATTGTCAGATTCGTTCGCCGCAACACCGATTCGCTCGACGCCGAACGAATCGAGACATCGCTCGGTCCGGCACTGACCACAACTCCCGAACAGACAGTGCTCGATCTGGCGCACCGCCCACAGCTCGGCAACGCCGAGCGGGAAGTACGCAGCGCGATAGCCGTCCTCTACCGTCGCTGCGATCCTCGACGGCTCACGGAACTCGCCGCAGAACAACGACGTATCGCGGCCCTGCGCCGCGCCGAAGCCTGGATGGACGCACAGTAGTGGACCTCGACGAACGCGACGCTGTCGCCACCCGGTTCGGCGTGTCCACCGAGCAGGTCGACCGGGACCACCTCATCTCGCACCTCCTCGGAGCGATCAGTAGCCACTTTGCCGATCGCCTTCACTTCATAGGCGGCACGGCGCTCTCCCGCACCCACCTCAGTGATGGTCGGCTCAGCGAGGATATCGACCTGGTCGCGATCGGTAATCGCACCGCGCTCGCGCAGGAACTCGATACGGCACTGCCGCGTGCCGTCGCACGCAGTCACGGCAGACTCGAATGGGCCCCCGCACTGGCCGAGGTCACAAACACCTCGGCCTCCCTTCTTCGCTCAGCGGCAGGATTGTCGGTCAAGATTCAACTGCTTTCATCACGCGGCAGAACTGTGTGGCCGGCGGAAACCCGAGAGCTCGAACAGCGGTACAGCGACTCTCCACCGGCGCGGCTGCTAGTGCCCACATTGCCGGCATTCGCGGCCGCGAAAACCGCAACATGGCACGACAGGCGAGCATCGCGCGACCTCTGGGATCTCTGGGCATTGAGCACTATCGGCGGCATCGATAGCGCTGCCGGAGAACTCTATCGACGGCTCGGACCCACCAACCGGCTTCCGGGGCCACATCTTTTCGATCGGCCACCACATGCGGACGACTGGAATTCGCAACTTGCCGGACAAACCCGCCTCACCATCACCGCCGACACGGCACTGAAAGTCGTCCGAAAGGCCTGGGCGACCGCCTCACAGCGCGGATAAGCGACGGGTCTCAGGTGCTCGAGGCTGCAATCACCACAGGCACTGCGGCAATTACGCGCTGCTCGCACCCGGTGCCCGGATCGTCGGCCACTATGCATTACGCAGGGTCAGACCCTACGTAATGCATAGCCAGGCGTCGTCTCAGATTCCCAGGACCAACTTCGCCGTGGTGAAGTAGATGATCAGTCCGGTGGCGTCCACCAGGGTGGTGACCATCGGCGCCGAGACCACCGCCGGGTCGATACGCAACCGCTTGGCCAGCAGCGGCATGGTGCCGCCGATGGTGGCGGCCCAGGCGCAGATCAGGATCAGGGTGATCCCGACGACCACCGCAACCTTCGGGCCCACGAACAGGCCCCCGATCACCAGGCCGACGACCGACAGCATCCCGCCCAGCACCAGACCGACCCGGCATTCACGCCAGATCACTTTGAACAGGTCGCCGCCGCGGACCTCCCCCACCGCGACCGCCCGCACACAAGCGGTGGCGGCCTGGGCGCCCGCGTTACCGCCGGCACCGATCAGCAGCGGAATGAACAGCGCCAGCTGGGCCGCCTGTTCGAGGGTGGTCTCGAAGAAACCGGTCACGCTGACGGTGAGGGTCGCGGCGACCAGCAGCAGCATCAGCCACAACGCGCGATAACGGGCGAGCTGGAAAACGCCCGCCGCCATGTAGTGGCCCTCCCACGGCGCCGAACCGGCCTGTTTGGCGACGTCCTCACTGTCGGCCGCTTCGATGACCTCCACGGCGTCGTCGATGGTGAGCAACCCCACCAGCCGGTCCTCACTGTCGACAACCGGCAGGTTGATGTCGTTGGTTTCGCGCATCAGGCGCGCGGCCTTCTCCGCCGAATCGGTGGCACGGACGAACGCGGGCTCGGTGACCACCAGATCCGCGACCATCGTGTCGGGGCCGGTGAGCACCAGTTCCCGCAGTTCGACGATGCCCTGCAGGCGGCGGCCGGCATCGACCACCGGCAGGGTGTAGACGGTTTCGGCGTTCTCGCCTTTGACCCGCACGATCCGCAGCGCATCGGCGACGGAAAGGGTGCCCGGAATCGCCACGACCTCGGGCGACATGTACCGCCCGACCGACCCCTCCGGATAGCCCAGCAGCGCGGCGGTCATCCGCCGGTCGCGGGGGCTCAGCCCGGCCAGCACCTTCTTCGCCACCTTGGCGGGGGCTTCGCGGAGCATGCGGGCGCGGTCGTCGGGGGCCATCCCCTCGACGAGTTCACGGAAGGTCTGATCGCGCAGCCCCTGCAGGATCTGCTGCTGGTCGACGGGTTCGAGTTCCTCGAACACCGCCAGCGCCAGATCCTTGTCGAGCAGGCGGAATGCCACACCGGCCTCGACCGCGTCCATACGCGCGAGCTCGTCGGCGATGACATGCGGCGGATGATTGTCCAGCCAGTGCAGCGCGGCGTCGACGCGATGGCTTTCGACCACGTTCTGGAGGGATTCCGACAGCGTCGTCGGCGCTTCGATGAGTTCGATCTGCGACATGAGAAGTCCTCGGCACAGCGTTGATTTGCGAGTGATTCGAAAGAAGTCACACCGCGAGGCGCCGAACCGGGCCGCTCCGCCGGCAGAGATCGCTAGCGGAAACGCGGGAGGACGGCGCCGCGCGGCCTTCGACTGGGAGGTTCGCTGCGCATTGCAACACCACCTCCTTCTCGGTCACCGCCGCGCGCCGGAGCACGCCGCTCATCCGGATCAATAGTCTATGAATGCGAACGCATCCTTGTGCAGGATACATCCCCGGGCCGGGAAACCGGCATCGCAACGTTCGTCACACGGCGTTTCACACTCCCGGGCGTGTCTGCGGGGTGACCGCCGACAAGGCCCCGAACCTTCTCCGGGCGTACTGTCGGCGTCCGCGATCTCATACCTCCACAGGATTCTGCTCGTCCCGCTCTTGCGCCTGTGCCCAGGTGATCGCCCATTCGTCGAGCGGGCGGAGGGCCTGAATGAGTGCTGCCCCAAGCTGAGTGAGCTCGTAGCCATCGGCTGAGGGAGCAACGATCCCGCTCGACGTGAGTTCGCGAAGCCGCTGATAGAGGACGCTGGATGACAAACCTGCACACCGTGTCAGCAGCGCACGCGCACCGACCGGACCCGCACGCATTTCCCAGAGAATTCGAAGTGCCCACCGACGGCCGAAGAGGTCCAGCGCGGCCATGATCGGACGGCCGGTAGTCGATCCACGAACCGGTATTCCTGGGCGTGGCGTCGGCATAAGCCTCCTTGCGTTTCGTTTTCAGAAACACTAGCATCCAAACCGTGTTTCGAATTCCGAAACAATCTCACCTGGGAGCTCCGATGTCGCGAATAGCCCTGCTGGAACCGCCGTACGCCGACCGAGCCGGTGCGCTGCTCGCACGCATGATGCCCGGGGACGCGCCGCCCATCGGGCTGTTCCGGATGTTCGCCCGGAACCTCCCGATGGCCTCCGCCATGCACGAATGGGGGCGCTACGAGCTGGGCCGGCAGCTGACTCTGACCATGCGGGAGCGCGAGATCGCCATCGACCGGACATGCGTGCTGTGCGGCTGCGAGTACGAGTGGGGCGTACACATGATGATGTTCGCCGAACGGGTCGGGTTCACCCGCGAGCAGGCGATATCCCTGGTACACGGCGGCCCCGCCGACAGTTGCTGGACGTCCGAGCGGGAACAGCTGCTCATCCTCGCCGTCGACGCGCTGCACGAGCGTTCCGATATCGATGACGCGCTGTGGGCACGGCTCGTATCGGTCTTCGACGAGCTCCAGCTGCTCGATCTTCTTCTGCTGTGCGGGTGGTACCACGCCGTCAGCTTCGCCGCGCGCGCTACGCGTGTGCCGTACGAGCCCGGCGCGCCTCGCTTCGCCGACTTCCTCCCTGAGGTCCGATGACCCACCGACGATCAACCTGTAACTCAGATGCACCCATCCCCAACACTGGAGGTTCCATGCCCAAGGGCTACTGGGTCAGCGCCTACCGCACCATTTCAGACCCCGAGAAACTGGCTGCTTACAACAAACTGGCCGGCCCCGCCGTCAAGGCCGGGGGCGGCCGGATCCTCGCCCGTGACGGCCGGGTCGTGGCGTATGACGCCGGAATCGCCCAGCGCACCATCCTGATCGAGTTCGACAGCTTCGAACAGGCCGTCGCGGCGCACGAGAGTCCGGCCTACCAGGAGGCACTGGCCGCCCTCTCCGACGGCGTCGAGCGCGACTTTCGCATCGTCGAAGGCATCGACTGACGGCTGACCGAGGTCCGGTCGTAACTTCGCTGTCGGCGATGGCGCGAAAGAGCCCGGCACATACCGCGCCGCCGAGTAGGCACCACCGGCGAATGGTTGCTGACAATGCACCGGCCGCGGAGGATAGTGGCCCACATGGACACCGAGAGGGGTTCCGCGACGGCGACGGCCGAACGCGTATTCCAGTCCGTGCTGGGCGCCGTCGACCTACTGGCGATCTTCGTCGGGGACCGCCTGGGCTGGTACCGGAGCCTCGTCGCGGACGGACCGGCGACCGCCGCCGAACTGGCCGCGCGAACCGGCACCCATCCGCGGTATGCCAGGGAATGGCTGGAACAGCAGGCGGTGACCGGTTTGCTGAGTGTGCACCGGGACGGGAGCGCCGCGGAGCGGGAGTTCGCCGTGCCAGCGGCGACGGCGGAAGTGCTCACCGACGAGCACAGCCTCGAGTATCTGGCCCCGATCGCGCGTTTGTTCGGTGCGGTGGGGCCGGCGCTGCCGAAACTGCTCGATGCCTACCGCACCGGTGGCGGGGTGAGCTGGGACGAGCTCGGCGACGATGCGCGGGAAGGGCAGGCAGACGGGAATCGGCCGTGGTACGAGAAACGGCTCGCGGCGGCGTTGAACGACAACGCCGAGGTGATGGAGGTGCTGGGGGCGCCCGGCGCGCGGGTTCTCGATATCGGTTGTGGGGCGGGCTGGTCGGCGATTGCGCTGGCCCGGGCCTATCCGGCGGCGCGGGTGCGGGGGGTGGATATCGATGGTCCGTCGGTGCGGAGTGCGGTGGCAAATGCGGCCGCGGCGGGGGTTGCGGATCGGGTGGAGTTCACGATGGGGGATGCGGCGGAGCTACTTGCGGGCGAGTTCGATATCGCGTTCGCGTTCGAATGCGTGCACGATATGCCCCGGCCGGTCGAGGTATTGGCGGCCGTGCGCCGGGCGCTGCGGCCCGGCGGGATCATGGTGGTGATGGACGAGGCGGTCGCGCCGGAGTTCGCGCCCGGCGGGGACGATCTGGAACGGCTGATGTACGGGTTCAGCTTGTTCGTCTGCCTGCCCGACGGGATGTCGAGCCCGCCGAGCGCCGGGACCGGCACCGTGATGCGGGCCGCGACCTTACGGGACTACGCACTCGAGGCGGGTTTCACGAGGTTCGATGTCCTGCCGATCGAGGATTTCGGATTCTGGCGTTTCTACCTGCTCGGTTGAGCATCCGCGCCCCGGGTGGTGCTCGGCACGGTCGGCCCGCTGCTCGGTACGGTGGCGCGTGTCGGTGCGTTCGACGCGACCGTCGCGGTGTTCGGTGCGTTCAGCGCGGTGCGCAGCGAGGCTGGGTCGTCGAGGGAGAGGCAGATCCGGGTCGTCCGGGCCGTGATGCGACCGCTGGGTAGTAGCGAGTCGATATGCACGGCGACCGGGTCGCGCAGGGTCAGGTCGGTGGTGGTGCCGTCGGGGCCCGCGAGGAACAGCCTGCCGTCATCGAACGCGGTCGCGGTGTGGTTGAAGCGGCGGCATTCGGCGACCGCCGCGATCCGGTCGAGTGGTACTCGCGCGATCACGCGGCCGGATCGGCGCAGCACCACTTCTCGGCCGGTCACATAGTGTGGATAAACGATATCGGCGACGACCACTGCGAACAGAAATACCAGAGACCACACCGAAACCACAGCCAGCGTGATGCCGAGCCACGCCCAGGGGATCACCAGGTGCAATACGACCACTTCGATCAGGGTCGCCGCGAGGAAGGCCATCGGCAGCGCGAGGACGCCGCGGGCGGCGGTGAGCGGCTGCTGGTCGCGGCTGTCGCGGTCGGTGGTGCGGCGTAGCCACAGCCACAGGCCGCGATACAGCCGGGCCTGGTTGCGGAGGCGTCTCCCGAGCCCGGTCACGACTGTCCCCCACTGGTGTCTGTCAGCAGTTCCATTGCGCGGCGGACCGCCTGGCGTTGTGCGGGGTCGGGGACGAGGGTGTCCTCCGACAGCGCGGGTGCGCTGTGCGGGATATCCGCGGTCGCCGCGACCACGCTGTCGAAATCGAGCCGCCGCAACTGGCCGGCGATTTCCTGCGCCATCTCTTCGATCAGTTCGGCGGACTGCGTCACCGGGCGGCCGTGCAATCTTTCCCAGCCGCGCAGCAGCCGGCGGTAACCGGTGCGGGCGGCCGGGTCGGCGAGGGCATGGGTGAACCAGGTGAACATTTCGGTGGGTGTGTCGCCGGAGAGGGCGTAGACCTCCAGCATGTCGCGTTCCTGGTCGAGTGCGGCGCGCTCCGGTTCGTCGGCCTGCTCGCGGCCCGGTCGAAGGCATCGGCGACCTCGTCCGGGAGCGCGGTGAGGCGGCGGCCGGCGTCGACCGCGGCCAGCATCCGGGCCACACCTTCCTGTTTGCGCTCGAGCTGGGTGATGCGCTGGGTGATCTCGTCGTGCAGCGCGGCGAGGTCGGCCCGCAGGTCTTCGGTATCGGAGGCGCCGTGCTCGTTGGCGAATACGGCGGCCACCGCACCGAGCGGCAGGCCGTTGTCGGCAAGCCAGCGGATCCGCATGAGCCGGGTCAGTTCGGCCATGCCGTAATCGCGGTAGCCGTTGTCGGGGCGGACGGGTTCCGGGAGCAGGCCCAGCCGGTGATAGTGGCGGACGGCGCGGGGGGTGGTTCCGGCGGCCGCGGCGATTTCACTGATCCTCATACCGTCAAGCGTGGGGTGTGACGCTACGTCGCAGTCAAGGCCACAGAATCCGCACGCAATACCCGATTCCGCGCGGCCGGCGCGGAATCATTGCCCGGACGCCATTCGGCCGACAGAGTGGAGGCCGAGATATATCTCGCGCGGCCCGCGGGCCCGGACAACGGAGGAGAGTGCTGTGCGCTTCGGAATCTTCATCCCCCAGGGCTGGCGGCTGGATCTGGTGGGTATCGAACCCGCCGCGCAGTGGGAGGTGATGCGGGGTCTCGCGGCGCGGGCCGATGCGAATCCGGTGTGGGAATCGTTGTGGGTGTACGACCACTTCCACACCGTGCCCGAACCCACCGAGGAAGCCACTCATGAGGCGTGGAGCCTGATGTCGGCGTTCGCCGCGTCCACCTCGCGGGTGCGGCTCGGGCAGATGTGTACGGCGATGAGTTACCGCAACCCGGCCTACCTGGCGAAGGTCGCGGCGACCGTGGATCTGATCTCCGGCGGCCGCACCGAGATGGGGATCGGCGGCGGCTGGTACGAACACGAGTGGCGCGCCTACGGGTACGGCTTCCCCACCGCCGGGGAGCGGCTGGGCCGGCTGGACGAGGGCGTGCAGATCTTCCGGCAGGCGTGGAGTTCGGGCACCGCCACCCTGGACGGCAAGTACTACCGGGTAGATGGCGCGATCGTGCGGCCGTTGCCGGTGCAGGAGGGCGGGATCCCGCTGTGGATCGCCGGTGGCGGTGAGAAGAAAACACTGCGTATCGCCGCGAAATACGCGAACTATACGAACTTCGCCGGTAACCCTGAGGAATTCACCCGCAAATCGGAGATCCTGCGCGACCACTGCGCCGATGTCGGCACCGATTTCGATGCCATCGTGCGCAGCGCCAACTTCAATGTCGTCATCGGCGCCACCGAAGCCGAGGTCGCGCAGCGCATCTCCGAGAACGCGGCGCGGCTGGCCCCGGTCCTGGGCGAGGAGAAGGCCCGTGCCTACATCGACAACCTGACCACCGGCGGTGCCGCCGTCGGCACCCCGGAGCAGATCGTGGAGAAGCTGTCCGCCGTCCGCGATCGCGGCCTGGGCTACGCCATCTTCAACTTCCCGGAAGCGGCCTACGACACCAGCGGTATCGAACTCCTGGAACGGGAAGTGCTTCCGGCACTGTCCTGAGCAGCACCGCGCAACTCGACGTACTGCGCCACCACGAAGGGCACATCGGCCGCCAACTGCCGGGCGAACCACCCGCCCAGCTGCCCCGGCGAAAGGGGAAGAACCGAACCATTGTCCACCGAGCCGATACGCGCAGTGGCCCGGAATACCCACAGCCCCGATTTCTCCGGCATCAGCGACCGGGGCACAATCGCGGATTCAGGCGCCCACGTGGGCGCGGAGGAACGCTGTCAGCGGGGTCCGAACTGCCTGCGGATCATCGATGAAAGGCCAATGTCCGAGACCTTCGAGGATATGGACTTCGGCTTCGGGAAAGAAGTTACGCTGCAGCCCAGCGAACCGAACCGGGATGTAGGGGTCACCGTCGCCCCAGAGCACACAGACCGGCAGACCGCTTCCCGCGATATCGGTGTTCATTTCCGGGAACGCGCTGACCGGGTCGCGGGAATTGCGATACAGCTCGAGGACTGCTCGCTTGTGCGCCCAGTCCGCGTATCGGTCGACCCGGTCGATATAGGAGTCCGGCAGCGGTACGGGATTGTCGCGGTTGAGGGCGATATGCATGGCACGCTTATTGCTCACCAGCTGGAAAAGCTCGCCCAGTACCGGTGTCTGCCAGACCTTCGCGTACCGATGCCAGCGGTAGCCGTCGAGTACACCGGTGTTGATCAGGACCAGCCCGGCCAGCCGGTCGCGATGGTCCAGTGCCCACCGCAAACCCCACGGCCCACCGAAATCGTGCAGGACGAGATGCGCGCGTTCGACCCCCAGATGGTCGAGCAGCAGGCCGAGGTATCGCGCATGCCCCGCAATGCTGTGATCGAAGGCACGCGGCCGCTCCGATCGCCCGAAACCGGGCATATCCATAGCGATCACCCGCGCGAATCCCGCCACCGCGGGGATCAGCTCCGCCCAATCGTCCATCGGCCCCGGATTGCCGTGCACGAACACCACAGCCTCCGTGCTGTCGGCGGGCCCGCTGTCGTACACCGCGCACCGAACACCGTCCAACCGATGTTCGGTTACCGGCAATACCGGCGTGGTTTCAGCCACTGTGCCCCCTTGATCACCATCCGCCGCCCCGCCGTTCGTTCGGCCGGCCGGTCCCCGACCGACAGTACATCGGGGAATCACTCCGCTCCCGGCCTTTCACAGCGGAGACCACCGTCGGCAACGGATCCAGACATTCAGTCATCCAGCTCGTCCTCTCCGAACGCGGCGTCGATTTCCGCAAGTTCGTCCGCAGCGTCAGGAGTACCCGCAAACCTGGCCAGCGCGTCATGGACCCTTCATAGCGCCCGACGCTATCGGGTGCTACCAGATTTTTCGTGCACGAAGGGCGATCGGTGTCTGCTGGACGAACCGAACTCCGGCCGCCCGCGAACGTGCCACCCCTACGCAGCCCTGACCAGCCGGTTGGCGAGCGTCGAGATCGTATAGGTCCCGATACCCAGGACGACTTCGAGCGCGTTGCGTTCGGTGAAGCCGTGCGCCGAGAAGGCGTCGAGCGCCCGAGTATCCACGGCTCCGGCGGTCGCGATGACCTCGCGGGTGAACACCCGGACCGCTTCGAGGCGTTGGTCGTCGAGTGCCCGCTGCGCACGCAGGGCCGCGGCCAGTTCGGCCGGGGCACCGAGTGTGCGCAGTTTCCCGGTATGCATGGCAATGCAGATATGGCAGTCGTTGTGTACCGCCACCGTCATGATGACCACTTCCCGCGCGATCGGATCCAGCGTGCACCGGTCGAAACGCGCGGTCATATCCAGGAATCCGGTGAGCAGCTCCGGTGAGGCGGCCAGCCGGGCGACCGCGTCGGGCACCGCTCCGCCACCGGCGGTTATGGCGGCCATCGTTGCGCGTGACCCCTCCGGGGCGGTTTCGAGTGTATGCGGGTCGAACATCGCGACTCCTAGTATGGACAACATGGTTGACGAAATGATGGTAAACCAGGTTGTCCATCCTGCCAAGGTCGTGCGATGACCGGGAAAGACATGGACCGCGCCCGGGCAGGCTACGAACTCCCGCTGCTCCTCCTGGCCGGATTCCGCACCCTCATCGACGAACTACACGACGAACTCGCGCGCCGAGGCCACCCGCACGCGCGACCCGCCCACGGTTTCGCTATGCAGGCGATCGGACCCGACGGAGCAACCGCCAGCGATATCGGCCGCCGGCTCGGCATCTCCAAACAGGCCGCGGGCAAAACCGTCGACCGCCTCATCGCCCTCGGCTATGCGGAACGCGCCGCCGATCCCACCGACGCGCGCCGTCGGCTCGTTCGCCTCACCACGCTCGGATACGACATGCTCACCCTCTCGGCCGCGATCTTCGACCGGCTGCGCGAGCAGTGGGCAGAAGCCCTGGGCGAGCAGCATCTACGTGCGATGGAAGACGGTCTACGCACCGTCGCCGCACCGAATGCTTTCCGGCTCGATGCGACGCAGTGGCTGGGCGATTGAGCCACGAACAGCAGTGGGGGGGGGGGGGGGGCGGGATGTTGGGGTGGGCGATTCTGGTTTTTTTTTCGTTTTTCTTCCGCATCGCCCACGAACCCCTCGCCTACCCCCTTTCCT